>JAHRYW010000012.1:0-41353 GCA_020621865.1 Betaproteobacteria bacterium
ACGCCGAGTTCCAGAAGGCTGGCACCGAGGTGTACATCGTCACCACCGACACCCATTTCTCGCACAAGGTCTGGCACGAAACCTCGCCGGCGGTCGGCAAGGCCCAGTTCCCGCTGGTCGGCGACCCGACGCACGCCCTGACCCGCGCCTTCGACGTGCACATCGACGAAGAAGGCCTGGCCCTGCGCGGCACCTTCGTGATCAACCCGGAGGGCATCATCAAGACCGTTGAAATCCACTCCAACGAAATCGCCCGTGACGTCTCGGAAACCCTGCGCAAGCTGAAGGCTGCCCAATACACCGCCGCCCACCCGAACGAAGTCTGCCCGGCCAAGTGGCACGAAGGCGAAAAGACCCTGGCGCCGTCGCTGGACCTGGTCGGCAAGATCTAAGCCCCAACCACCAACAGAGAATCTTAGAAAAAGCCGCTCCCGACGCCGGGGGCGGCATAACGAAATTTCGATTTCAGCGCTTTTTTCCGGCCGACCGTAGCATTTGCGAGGCGGCCGGAAAAAACCAGTGAGATCCAGACAGGGAGAGAAAAACATGCTCGACGCCAACATCAAGGCCCAGTTGCAGGCCTACCTCGAAAAACTCCAGCGCCCGGTCGAACTCGTCGCTTCGCTCGACGACAGCGCCAAGGGCCGCGAAATGCGCGACCTGCTTACCGACATCGTCAGCCTGTCCGAGCGGGTCAGCCTGCGCGAGGACGGCAACGCGCCGCTTCGCCCGTCGTTTGCTATCGGCCTGCCCGGCGAAGCACCGCGCATCCACTTCGCCGGCTTGCCGATGGGCCATGAATTCACCTCGCTGGTCCTCGCCCTGCTGCAGACCGGCGGCCATCCGCCCAAGGTCGAGCAATCCGTCATCGACCAGATCAAGGCCCTGCCCGGCAGCTTCAACTTCGAGACCTACATCTCGCTGTCCTGCCACAACTGCCCGGACGTCGTGCAGGCCCTGAACCTGATGGCCGTGCTCAACCCCAACGTGACCAGCACGATGATCGACGGCGCGCTGTTCCAGGACGAGGTCAACGCCCGCCAGATCATGGCCGTGCCGACCACCTGGCTGAACGGTGCCGAATTCGGTGCCGGCCGCATGCTAATCGAGGAAATCCTCGCCAAGGTCGACACCGGCGCCGCCGCCCGTGCCGCCGAAGCCATCGGCCAGAAGGCCGCCTTCGACGTACTGGTCGTCGGCGGCGGACCAGCCGGCGCTGCAGCGGCCATCTACGCCGCCCGCAAGGGCATTCGCACCGGCATCGTTACCGAGCGTTTTGGCGGCCAGGTCATGGATACGCTGGGCATCGAGAACTTCATTTCGGTCAGTCACACCGAGGGGCCGAAGCTGGTCGCTGCGCTGGAACAGCACGTCAAGGACTACGACGTCGATGTGATGAACCTGCAACGCGCTGCCAAACTGATCCCCGGCGACCTGATCGAAGTGCAGCTTGAGAACGGCGCCGCACTGAAGAGCAAGTCGGTCATCCTTGCCACCGGCGCCCGCTGGCGCGAGATGAACGTGCCCGGCGAGCAGGAGTACAAGGCCAAGGGCGTCTGCTTCTGCCCGCACTGCGACGGCCCGCTGTTCAAGGGCAAGCGCGTCGCGGTGATCGGCGGCGGCAACTCCGGCGTCGAGGCAGCCATCGACCTGGCCGGCATCGTCGCCCATGTCACGCTGCTCGAATTCGCCGACACCCTGCGCGCCGACGCCGTGCTGCAGAACAAGCTGAACAGCCTGCCGAATGTCACCGTGATCAAGTCGGCCCAGACCACCGAAGTCACCGGCGACGGCCAGAAAGTGAACGGCCTGAGCTACAAGGACCGGCTGAGCGGCGAGCTCAAGCACGTCGAACTCGAAGGCATCTTCGTGCAGATCGGCCTGTTGCCCAACACCGACTGGCTGAAGGGCACCGTTGAGCTGTCGAAATTCGGCGAAATCGAGATCGACGCCAAGGGCCAGACCTCAATCCCCGGCGTTTTCGCCGCCGGCGACTGCACGACCGTGCCCTACAAGCAGATCATCATCGCGATGGGCGCCGGCAGTACGGCAGCGCTCAGCGCCTTCGACCACCTGATCCGCAGTTAGGCTTCTCCTAACGGCCGAGACCGTTCGCCCAGGCTTCCGAAGCCGGGCGAACGACCTCGATCCACGGCCCGGGATAGATGCCGATGCCGACGATCATCACGATGATCGCCACCATTGCCGCCCATTCCCGCGGCCGCAGATCGCTGGCCTGGGCCACGGTCTCCCGCTCGACCGGCCCGAAGAAGGCCTGCCGGTACAGCGCCAGAAAACTGCCGGCGGCGATGGCCAGCCCGAACAGCGCCGCCATGCCGGCCCCGGTGTGGCTGTGCAGCGCCGCGATGATCAGCATGAACTCGCCGGGAAAGCTGCTCGTGCCCGGCATGCCGACCCCGGCCAGGCCGCAGATCAGGAAGCCGGTGGCCAGCATCGGCATCGTTTTGGCGGCGCCACCCAGGGCATGGATATCGGTGGAGCCGGTGCGCTGGCGCAGGAATTCCAGCAACACGAAAGCGCCGCCGGTGGCCACCGAGAAGCTGAGCAGCAGCGATATCGCCCCCTGCGCGCCCTGCGCCGTAAATGACGCCAGCCCGAGCACGGCCAGCCCGACGTGGCAGATGCTGGCGTAGGCCAGCGCGACGCGCAGATTGCTCTGGGCCAGCATGCCGACCGCACCGTAGAGGATGGCCACCGTCCCCAGCCCGGCCAGCAACCAGTGCAGGTCGAGTGCCGCCTGTGGCGCCAGCGGCACGGCGAAGCGGACCAGCCCGAAAGCGCCGAGTTTCAGGCCGACCAGCAGCGCCGTCAGCGAACCGGGCGCGGCCAGCGAAAACTGCGGCAGCCAGGTATGCAAGGGCACCAGCGGCACCTTGACGCCGAAACCGACCAGGCAGAGCAGGAAAACCGCCGTCTGCGTCGAGCGCGGCAGCGGCGCGGCGAGCAGCACCATCAGGTCGAAGGTCGGCACCGGCTGGCCGGCGGCCAGGATGACGATGGCCAGCAGCAGCGGTATGCCGCCGGCCAGCATGATCAGGAAATAACGCGTCGCCGCCGCCCCGCCGCCGGCCGTCGCTCCCCAGCGGCCGAGCAGGAAATAGATGGGAACCAGTGTCAGCTCCCAAAAGACGAAGAACAGCGCCGTATCCAGCGCGCAGAAGATGCCCAGCGTCGCCATCTGGAGCAGCAGCAGCAAGCTGTAATACAGCCGTGGCGCCTGGCGCACCGCATTCCAGCCGGCAATCAGCGAGCCGAGGAAAAGCAGCGCCGTGGCCGGCAGGAAGAGCACCGACAGGCCATCGACGCCGACCAGGTAATGGACGTTCAGGCTGGCGATCCACACCACCCGCTCAAGCAACTGAAAGCGTTCCCCCGGCGGCTCATAGGCAAGCAACGCGATGGTCGAAAGAGCCAGCACGAGCAGCATGCCGAACGCCGCGACATGGCGGGCGGCCCGCGCCGGCAATAACCAGAGCAGTAAGGCGGCAGCCAGCGGCAGGAAGATCAGGGCCGAGAGCAGCGGCAGCGTCATCGGGCGAACCTCGCGACGGCGGCCTGGCTGGCCGTTTCGGTCAGGAACAGCCAGGGTTCGGTGAAGAAGCCAATGGCCAGCATGGCGGCCAAGGCGATGCCGCAGACGACGTATTCCATCGGCAGCGTCTGGTCCACGTCGTGGCCGCCCTCCTTCGCCTGCGACAGGAAGGCCTTCTGGAAAGCCCAGAGCAGGAAGCCGGCGGCCGCCACGTTGCCGAGCGCGGTGGCCACCGTCGGCAACGCACCGAACTTGTCGATGGCCGCCTCGAGGATCAGGTGGGCGGCATCGAAGCCCGGCGTGCCGGGCATGCCGACGATGGCCAGGCCGAAGGTCAGGAAGGCGATGGCAAGGAAGGGAATGCGCTCAAACAGGCCGGACAGCTCGTGCAGTTCGGTCGTCCCGGTGCGGCGGAAGACGAAGCCGACGATGAACCACATGCCGGTCACCGCCAGCCCGAAGTTGGCGGCCAGCAGCATGGCGCCCTGGATGCCCGATTCGTGCAGGCTGAACAGGCCGATGACCAGCAGGCTGGTGTGACTGACCACGGCGAAGGCGAGCAGCCGGCGCAGGTTGCTTTGCTGGAAGGCGAGCGCCGCCGTGAAGAAAACCCCGGCCATGGCGAAGCCGACGACATAGGGCTGCCAGGTCTGCACCGCCCCCGGCGTCAGCGGTAGCACGAAGCGCAGCATGCCGTAGATGCCGACCTTGACGCCGACCATCAGCGCCGGCGCGACGGCGATCAGCCCGTGCTGGGCCATGTTGGGCAGCCAGCCGTGCAGCGGGAAGAGCGGCGTGCGCACGGCCAGCCCGTAGAACAGCAGGTAGAAGGCGGCGGTCTGGAACTTGCCGGCCGGCAGCGTGCCGGCCAGGTCGAACAGGTCGAAGCTCCAGCGCCCGCCGCTCGCCTCGGCGTGGCCCCAGCCGAGCACCAGACAGCCGGCGGCAAACAGCGCCCAGCCGAAGGCCTGGTACTGGACGAAGCGGGCCAGCGCCTGGATCTCGGCACGCGACGAGGCCCAGCGGCGGAGCAGATAGACGACGGCCCACAGTTCCAGCGCCGAATAGGCGGCGAACCACGCCACATTGACCGTGACCAGCATACCGACCAGCCCGGCCTCGGCCAGCAGCAGCACGGCGAACAGCCGGCCCGGCGAGATCATGCCGCGACTCATGCCATACAGCGTCATCAGGAAGGTCAGCAGCGCCGTCGACAGCACGAAGATCAGGCTGATGCCGTCGACCGCGACGTGGTAGGCCAGCGGTGCGAAGCGCTCGGCCAGTTGCAGCGCTGGCGAGAGCGGGTTGATCCGGCCGACGACGACGATGGCCAATCCGAATTCGGCCAGCGCGAAGACCTTGCCGAGCAGCACCGCGCTGGCCCGCTCCTGCAGGGTATAGACCACGGCGGCGCCGATCAGCGGCAGCGCCTGCAGCCAGAAGAGCAGCGGCAGGCCGGCCTGCTCGTTCCAGAAGATTTCGGTCAGGCCGCTCACAGGATCACCACGAAAGTCGCCATCACGGCCATCATCAGGTAGCGCGGCTGTTCGAGCAGGTTTTCCAGCGTCCGCAGGTAGGCGCCGGCCCGGTGCATCAGTTTTTCCGCTGAACCGCCCTTGCCGCGCAGCAGCAGGCGGTACTCGATGTGCTGCAGGGTGTCTGAAGCCGAGGCCAGCAGCCGCCCGGGCAGGCCGTCGGCGACAACCAGCGGGCGCTCGTGATGGACCGCCTTGCCCTGCCCCGGCTGGCCGATGGCGTGGTCGATAAAATGCTCCTCCAACCCGCGCAGGTCGCGGGAAAAGCCGGCCGTCGGCTCAACCATCAGCGTCTGCGCCAGCTTGTCGAGCCAGAAGCGCTGCACGGCGACGGTGTACAGCAGGCTGTTGTTGCGCAGCCAGGCCGGCGGCGGCGCCGGGCGCTGGCGGGTGAGGTCCAGCCAGGACGGGGCGACCAGGAACTGCCAGAGCCGCCAGGCGGCATGCAGGCAGAGATGGACCAAGGCCAGCGTCGTCCAGCCGAGCCCGATGGCGACGAACATCAGCGAGACCTGGAACAGCGTGGCGAAGATCAGCGCCGACTTGACGTCGGTCTGGACCAGGCCGCACAGCCAGGCGTAGATCGCCGTCAGCGCACCGACGACGACCAGGCCGAGCATCACGTCCGGCACCTGGACGAGCAGCGGTTCGAGACGCAGCATCAGGTAGACGCCGGCATGCACCATCACCGCGCCGTAGAAGATCGCCGACGACGGCGTCGGCCCTTCCAGCGCCCGGCTGAGCCAAGCCGAGAACGGCAATTGCGCCGACTTGGCCAGCGCCGCGATGACGAAGCCGATGACCAGCAGCCGGTCATTGCCCACGCTCAGTTTCGGCGCGTTGGCCAGCGCCGTCCATTCGAAGCCGCCGAGCCAGGCGGCAGCCAGCCCGAGGCCGAGCAGGAAGCCAGCGTCGCCACCGCGATTGGTGACGAAGGCGAACAGCGCGTTGCCGGTCGCCACCGGCCGATGCCAGGCGTAGCCGATGAGCAGGAAGGACGACATGCCGCACATTTCCCAGCCGACGAAGGCGAGCAGCCCGTTGCCGGCAAGCAGCACAAGCTGGATGCCGGCCAGGAAGAAGGACAGGCCGATGAAGAAGCGGTGGAAGCCGGCCTCGCGGTGCAGGTAATTGGCCGAGAAGCGGACGACCAGCCAGCCGATCAGCGCGGTCAGCGTGGCCAAGGTCAGCGACAGCGGATCGAGCATGAACGAGATCGTGGCGGCCCAGTTGCCCGAGCCGAACCAGTGGCCGAGGATGCGATGCCCCGGCGCGCCCTGGCTGAGGGCCATGGCGTCGATGGAGAGGAGCAGCAGCAGGCCACCGAACGCAGCCAGCGACGACAGACGGGCGGTCAGCGGCTCGGCGGCGTCGCCCTGCGCCCGGCCGAGCAGCACGCGGGCGCCGGTGATGACGACGACGAACAGCAGCAAGCCCGGCACCAGCCAGACCCAGTCGTGCAGGTGCGCGAACAGCGGGTTCATCGGACGCCTCCGAGGATCAGCGCCGGGGCCAGCGCCTCGCTTTCACCGGCGAACCAGTCGGCCGAGCGCGCCACCTGCGGCAGCACGGCCGGGCCGGACCATGGTAACCAGCCGCGGCGCGGGCAATAGAGGTGCAATGCTACGGTCAAGGGGTTTTTTGCCGCCAAAACGATCCACTCGTTAGCGACCAGTTCCTGCAATGCCGGCTGGCGTTCTAGGATGGCGCCGAGGATTTCCGGCGTCTGCTCGACGACGACCAGCAGACGCATCGGCTCGTGGATTTCGACCATCTGCCAGGGCAGGCCGGTGCGCAGGTCGGAGTCGGCACCTTCCATGACGCCGAACAGGCCGGTGATGTTGTGGGTGATCTTCGAGCCGCAGCCGAAACGCTCGTTGTCGACGGTCGAGAAATAGTATTCGAGGGCGATGCCGGCGCCGACCGGGCCGGCGGCGAGCAGGATGCCTTCGACGATGGCGCCGTCGGCGTCGGTCGTCGGATCGTAGGAAATCAGGAACACCCGGCGGTCGAGGAACAGCCCGCGGCTCATCGCACGGCGGCCGATCAGGGCTGCAGCGTTGGTGGCGTGGCCGAGTTCCGGCCGTGCCTGCGAAATGTCACAGCCCCGGCCGAACAGGTGCTGGCGCGCCTTCCACGGGGTCGGGCGGGTCGGCGCCGAAGCCAGCCGACGGCAGCGCTCGGCGGCGTGCGCCCGGCAGGCTTCGCCCATTTGCCGGAGCAGCGTATCGAGCGCCGGCTGGAAGCGCACCGGCACATGGTCGAGGTCGTACCACTCGACGCCCTCGTCGCAGGTGTTGTGCTCGGCGCCGAGGAACCAGGTGCCGTCGGGGATGACCAGCCCGCGCTCGGCCAGCCCGGCGCGTACCGCCGGCCGGTTGGCCATCGCCGCGAAGGCCCGGGCGTTCGGCCCGCCATGCCGGCCGGAGCAGGCGCCGCAATCGTAGGCCGCGAGATGCGGGTTGTTGCGGCTGCCTGAGCCATGGCCGAGCAGCAGGGCCAGCGGCGCGAAGCCGTCGGCCAGGCCGATCATGCGCAGGAAGGCCTCGACGCGGTCGACCTGCTCGGTGTCGGTCAGGCCGGCCTGCGGCTGTTCCGGCGTCGCGGCGACGGCCTGTTCGGCGGTCATTGCCAGTCGGGTCGGCACGCGGCCGTCGTTCCAGGTGCGCCAGCGGCGGGCCGCTTCGCCGGCCCAGCCCGG
Source organism: Betaproteobacteria bacterium (assembly GCA_020621865.1). Classification (GTDB taxonomy): domain Bacteria; phylum Pseudomonadota; class Gammaproteobacteria; order Burkholderiales; family Rhodocyclaceae; genus Azonexus. The sequence goes on from JAHRYW010000012.1 coordinate 7,790, forward strand.
GGCCAGTGTCAGGGCGGCCAGCCCGGCCAGGGCCGGCGCGGCGCCGAGCGCCGTCAGCACCGGTCCGGCCACGGCGTGGCGGCGGGTTGCCTGGTAGAAGCGCTCGCGCCAGTTCAGCCGTCGTTCGCGCCGGGCTAGATGGGCGGCCAGCTTTGCCTCGTCGCCTTCGGCCGCCACTTCGCGGACCAATTGGGTCGGGCTGACGACGACCGGGCAGAGCGCCGTCGGCAGCACGTCGTCCACGCCCTGCCAGAGTATCGGCAGGCCGAAGAAACCGGCGGCGCCGTAGGTGGCGATGTCCGGCGCGATTTCTTCGAGGTGGCGGCGGGTGCCTTCCTCGCGGTCGTCCATGCACAGCACGACCTGGGCCGATGGAGCGGCCAGCGCTGCCTGCCGTGGATGGTTGGCGCTCAGCGCGGCGAACAGCTGCTCGCGGTAGTGGCGCTCGTAGGCGAGCAGCCAGATCTGGCCGCGCTGCTGCGCTGTCAGGCTGGTCGCCGTGGCGTGCAGGGCGGCGATTTGGTCGGCACGCAGGCGGGCCAGGTCGTCGGCGCTCAGCCCGAGCTGGCGGCACAGGCCGGCCAGTTGCCAGGCGGCACCGTCGTGGCGGGCGGCGGCCAAGGCCGGCACCAGTGCTTCGGCCAGATGATGCCACGCCTCGACCTCGACATGGCCATGACGGGCCAGCTCGACCAGATGGGCGGCGCGCCCCTGCAAATCCTCGGGCAGGCCGGGCTGGTGCAGGGCGTCGCGGACCAGAAATTCCTCGGGCCGAGCCGCGAAGTGGGCGGGCAAGTCGGCCAGCGTCAGCGGCCCTCCGGCCAGGCGGCGCAGCAGGTCGTCGGTCAGCAGGCGTTCGAGCAGCACGCGCACGGCCAGGTAATCGAGCATGGCGACCGGCGTGCCGTCGCCGCGCCCGGGGTGCTGCTCGCGCCAAAGCACCATGCCGGACCAGCCGGGCAGTTCCAGGCTCAGGCGTTCGAGGTAGCCGCCCCACAGGGTTTCGTCGGGCAGCAGCCGGGGCAACTCTTCGAGCAGCACGTCGAGCGGGCTGTCGGGCAGGTGCAGGACTTCGTCGCGGACATTGGGCAGCTCGTCCATTTCCCAGGCCAGGTCGAAACCGGCGCTGGCCCGCCAGGCGGCGAAGAAGCCGCGCTCGCGGACCGGGTTGCGCCAGGCGGCGACGCCGAGGTCGAGGTGGGCGGCGAGATGGCGCTGCAGGATGCCACGCACGCGTTCGAGCACGTCCTCGCCGCTCAGGTGTTCGAGCAGGGCGCGCCAGGTCCAGGTCTTGCCGACGCGGCCACAAAGTTCTTGCCAGCGGACCAGTACCGCTTCGCGCCAGGACTTGTCGGCGCCCTGGGCGGCGAATGCTACGGTCGGCGGCAAAAATTGGCCAAAATCGAAATTTTGTTCTGCGCCGTCTTCCTGCCGCAGCCAGGCCAGCCGGCTGGCCGCCGGCGCTTCCATGCCTGCCAGCAGGCTGGCGAGCATGATCTCGCGCCGGGTCAGCGCGCCGACCAGTGGCGCATCGAGGTCGGCGACACCGAATTCGTCGAGCGCCGCCGCCAGGTCGTCGCGGGTGATCCGCCCGCTGGCCAGGCAGGCGCGGAATTTCGCTTCCGGCCACCAGGTCGTCGCCCCGGTCAACGCGCCGGCCGCCGTCAGCGCCTCGGCGAAGGGCAGATGCTGGAAGCCGTGCAGGGTGTTGTGATGGACGAAATCGCGGATCGGCGCCTGCGCCGGCAGCACGTGCGCCAGATGGGCTATCCAGTGGGCCAGGCGTTCGCGGATCGGCAGCTCGCTCTTCACGTCAGCCTCCGAACCAGCGGCCGACCTGGCCGACGCTGTCGGCGACCAGGGCGAGCAAGGGGGCCGGCCAGATGCCGAGGGCGACAATGCAGGCGGCAAGCAGGCCGGCGGCCACCGTCTCGGTACGGGTCATGTCAGCGATGTCCATCGGTTCGCCGGGCTGGCACAGGCGGCCGACGACGCGCAGGCCATAGGCAGCGCCGACCAGCATGGCCAGCCCGAGCAGCAGCACCCAGGCACCCCAGCGCTGGTAGGCGGCGACCAGCACATGCAGTTCGGCAATGAAGCCGGCACTGCCCGGCAGGCCGATCGCCGCCAGCAGGCCGAAAGCGATGAAGAAGGCGAAGCGCGGCGCCCGGCCGAGCAGCGAGGTGTAGTCGGCCAGGTCGCGGCTGTGCGTGCGCTGGTAGAGCAGGCCGACGACCAGGAAGAGCAGGCCGGCGGTCAGGCCGTGCGCCACCATCTGGACCACCGCCCCGGTCAGGCCGGTGACGTCGAGCGAGGCGATGCCGAGCAGCACGACGCCCATGTGCGAAATCGACGAATAGGCGACCATCGCCTTCAAATCCTGCTGGCGCCAGGCCAGGATGCCGCCGTAGAGCAGGCTGACGAAGGCGAGAATGGCCAGCCAGTCCTGCATCGCCAGCAACGCGGCGGGAAGCGTTTCGGCAGCGCGGATCAGGCCGTAGGCGCCCATTTTCAGCAACACGCCGGAGAGCAGGATGGACACCGGGCTGGGCGCCTCGACATGGGCCAGCGGCAGCCAGCCGTGCAGCGGGACGATCGGCATCTTGACGCCGAAGCCGATGAAGAAACCGGCGAAGATCAGCAGTTGCGTCTGCAACGGCAGGCCGCGGCCGCCCTCGGCCATGTCGGCCATGGCGAAGCTGTGGCCGGGCGCCGCGTCGTAGAGAAAGAGCAGGGCGACCAGCATGAACACCGAACCGCCCAGCGTATACAGAAAGAAGTTGAGCGCCGCCCGCTGCCGGTTCGGCCCGCCCAGCCGGTCGATCATGAAAAACAGCGGCAGCAGCGTCGCTTCCCAGAAAACATAGAACAGCGACCAGTCGCGTGCCGTGAATACGCCGAACATCGCCGATTCGAGCAGCAGCACGAGCAGAAAATAGAGCCGCGCACCCGCTTCCATGCGCCGCGACACCAGCACGGCGATCAGCGAGAGCAGCGCCGTCAACAGCACCATGGCCAGAGAAACGCCATCGACACCGAGGGCAAAATAGGAGCCGAGGCGGACATTCCAGGCCCGGCTCTCGGCCATCTGCACGGCCGGCCCGGCCGGGTCGAACTGGCCGGCCAGCCACAGGGCGTAGGCCAGCGCGGCGACGGTGAAGGTCATCGCCACCTGCCACAGCGGCAAGGCGCGGCGTGCCGGCAGCAAGGCCAGCACGGCAGCCCCCGCCACCGGCAGAAAAACCAGCACCTTCAGCACGTTCCAGCCCCTCCGACAGCCCGCTTGGCTTTGATTATTTTGATGTCGTAATTATGCCAGCGACCGGCGCCACCAACACAGGCCGGAGCGCCCATATTTCAGGACCGCAAAGCGGTTTGACACACCCTGCCCGCTTGGTTAAATTGGACGTTTCCCCCCAACCTTGAAACAAATCACGATAAGGAGTTCCCCATGGCCGTTCTCGTTGGCAAGCAAGCCCCCGATTTCACCGCCACCGCCGTTTATGGCGACAACGAAATCAAGGAACTGAAGCTGTCCCAATTCAAGGGCAAGCCGGTCGTTCTCTTCTTCTACCCGCTCGACTTCACCTTCGTCTGCCCGTCCGAACTGATCGCCTTCGACCATCGCCTGTGCGAATTCCAGCAACGCGGTGTCGAAGTCATCGGCGTCTCGATCGACTCCCAGTTCACCCACCTGGCCTGGAAGAACACCCCGGTCAAGGAAGGCGGCATCGGCCAGGTCGGCTACCCGCTGGTCGCCGACGTCAAGCATGAAATCTGCCGCGCCTACGACGTCGAACTCGAAGCCGCCGGCGTCGCCCTGCGCGGCTCCTTCCTGATCGACAAGAACGGCGTGGTCATGCACCAGGTTGTCAACATGCTGCCGCTGGGCCGCAATATCGACGAAATGCTGCGCATGGTCGACGCCCTGCAATTCTTCGAGGAACACGGCGAAGTCTGCCCGGCCGGCTGGAACAAGGGCAAGCCCGGCATGGTCGCCTCGACCGAAGGCGTTGCCGCCTACCTGGCCAAGAACGCCAAGAAGCTGTAAGCAAGCGCCTCCCGAGGCGCCGGCAAGACGCAGAAACCCGACTGGAAAACAGTCGGGTTTTTTATATTGTGATGTAGCGGGATTACAGGATAGAATTTGCTGAATTTGTAATTTCACCTGAGAAGACAAAACATGGCGGACACCGAATATCTGAGCACCCGGCAAGCGGCCCTGCGACTGGGCGTTTCCCTCGGCACCGTGCAGAACATGGTGGAAAACGGAGTTCTCGAAGCCTGGAAAACCGCTGGCGGCCACCGCCGCATTCCGGTGGCCTCGGTCGAAACCCTGCTCGCCCGGCGCCGCAACCTGACGCCCAGCGCCCAGGAGTCCGGCGGCCAGCTCGACATCCTGATCGCCGAAGACGACCAGACACTGCAAATGCTCTACCAGATGACCTTCGACAGCTGGAACCTGCCGCTCAAGCTGCGCGTCGTCGCCAACGGCTTCGACGGCCTGCTCCAGGTCGGTCAGCGCGTCCCCGACATCCTGATCGCCGACCTGATGATGCCGGGCATGGACGGCTTCGAGATGATCCGCCGCCTGCGCGCCAATCCGGATCTCGCCCGGATGGACATCATCGTGGTCAGCGCCATCGACCGCGAGGAAGTGCTCAAGCGCGGCCTGCCGTCGGACATCACCTTGTTCGGCAAGCCCATCCCCTTCCACGAGATCAAGGGCTTCCTGCTCGGCCGGCTGGCTGCCCGCCAGCGCATCACCGCCTGAAGCCACAAAGCTGGGGCGCAGCAGACAAGTTTGACCAGGCCCGACCCTATCCCGGCGGGCCACACATATAAGAAACAGATCAGGAGACAAAGATGGGATTTTTCGGAAACAGCTCGGCGTACGAAAAGATCGACCGTGACATTTCGGCGATCGCCGACGGGTCGGCCGATCTGTCGCACTCGGTCGGCGCTCCCGGCAGCGATGCTCCCGGTCGAATTTCCGGCAACATCAATCGCTTCTTCGGCCGGGTCCGCACCCTGATTTCGCATTCGCGCGAGCGCAGCATCAGCATCGCCGCCAACGCGGCGCGGATGAACCACCTGGTCCAGCAGACCGACGACGCCGTGCGTCGCCAGGAAGTGCTGGCCGCCAACGTCTTCGATTCCAGCAACCGGGTCAACCAGGCAGTCGGTGAAGTGGCGATGAATTCCGACGCCATCCAGGCCTCGACCCACAACAACCTCGATCTCGCCCAGCGCTCACTGGAGCAGATGGAGACCGTCGCCTCGACCATGCGCTCGACCAACGAGCACATCGAACACTTTTCCTCGACGGTCGGTGAACTGCACACCAGCTCGATGAAGATCAACCAGATCGTCTCGCTGATCAACGACATTTCCGACCAGACCAACCTGCTGGCCCTGAACGCCGCCATCGAGGCCGCCCGCGCCGGCGAAGCCGGACGCGGCTTTGCCGTCGTCGCCGACGAAGTGCGCAAGCTGGCTGAAAAGGTCAAGACGGCGACCCAGGTCATCGGCCAGAACACCCAGTCGATGATCAACCTGGTCGCCGATACATCCGAGAAGACCAAGACCATCGTCGGCGAGGTGACCCGCGCCAACGAGTACATCGAAACCTCGGCCGCCGACCTGACGACCATGGTCGGCGACTTCAAGCGGACGACCGACCAGCTGTCGACCATCTCGGTGGCGATCTACCAGCTGCGCGAAAGCAACCAGGCCATCCACCACGAGGTCGAAGAAATCCGCGACCACTCGCGCGATATTTCCGGACGCATGAAGCAGTGCCTCGACTCGGCCAAGACCCTGCGCGAATCGACCGAGGACCTGCAATGCACGCTGGCTGATTTCCGCACCGGCAACAGCATGTTCGACACCCTGCACGACAAGGTCGCCGGTTTCCGCGATGCCGTGGGCAACGTGCTGCAGAAGATGGCCGAACGCGGCGTCAACGTCTTCGACCAGTCGTACAAGGAAATCCCCGGCTCTAACCCGAAGCGCTACACGACGAGCTACGACAATCAGTGCGATGCCGAACTGACCCGCATCTACGACGACCTGCTGCGCGACTTCCCGGGGCTGACCTATTCGCTGTCGGTCGACAACAACGGCTACGCGCCGGCCCACAACAGCCAGTTCTCCAACGCACCGACCGGTGACCCCGCCGTCGACCTGGCCAAGAGCCGGCACAAGCGCATCTTCAACGATCCAGTCGGCATCAAGCTGGCCAAGAACGAAAAGCAGTCGCTGTTCCAGACCTATGTCCGCGATACCGGCGAAATCCTCAACGACCTGTCGATGCCCATCGTCATCAACGGCCGCCACTGGGGTGCCGTCCGCGTCGGCTTCAACACCGATCTGCTGAAGTGACCGGGCTGCAAATGCTACGGTAAAGCCGAAAAATCGGCCAAAATCAGGGCGCCCGAGGGCGCCCTTTTTCTTTGGCCGCTCAGCTGTGGTAGACGATCTCGACGTTTTCCGGCTGCAGCCAGTTACCCAAGGCTTCAAGCAGGGCATCGTCGAGACGGACGCGCATGGCATCGCCAAGGACCAGTTCGCATTCGGCGATCGCGTTGCGGTAGCGGATGCGGACCGCCGCCGGACCGGGCGCGAAGGGCGTCAGCAAGGCGCGCAGCTTCTGGGCGTCGGAATTGCCGTTTATCTTCAGCAGCAGGTGGCGGGCGAATCTGGCTCTCGCCTCGCCCATGGTCATCAGCTTGTCGGCGACGACCCGGTTACCGCCCGAGAAGTCGTCGTAGCTGACCTTGCCTTCGACGACCAGCACTTCGTCGGTGACGATCTTGGCCCGCTCGGCTTCAAACAGTTCGTTGAAGACCGAGACCTCGACCATCGCCGTGCCGTCGTCGAGCTGGACGAAGAGCATCTTGCCGCGCCGGGTCATCTGGGTGCGCACGCCGACCACCAGGCCGGCCAGCGTGGTCATTTCCTTGGCCGGTTCAAGCCGGTTCAATGAGCGGCGGACGAAGCGCGACAGCTCTTTCTTGCAGGTGTTGTACGGGTGGCCGGAGAAGAAGAAGCCGAGCGCCGTCTTTTCCTCCATCAGCTTGGTCTTCTCGTCCCACGGACGGACCGTGACGTATTCCGGCGCGTGTTCGTCGGCCACTTCGGCGATGTCGAACAGGCTGGTCTGCATCGCGTTGCGCTCAGCCTGTTCGGCAAAATCCATCGCCACGCCGACGGTGGCCAGCAGCTTGCAGCGGTCGCCATCGAGGCTGTCGAAGGCGCCGGCCTTGATCAGCGCTTCGATGGTCCGCCGATTGACCATGCGCTTGTCGCAGCGCTGGCAGAAGTCGAACAGGCCTTTGAACGGGCCGTCGGCTTCGCGCGCCTTGAGGATCACGTTGACCGCCTGCTCGCCGGTCCCCTTGACCGCCCCCAGGCCGTAGCGGATGGTGTTGCGGTCCACCGGTTCGAAGCGGTAGTTCGAGGCATTCACATCGGGGCCAAGGACCTTGACCTTGTTGGCGATGGTGTCCTCGTAGAAGATCTTGACCGAGTCGGTGTTGTCCATGTCCGAAGACATGGTCGCCGCCATGAAGGCCGCGCAGTGGTAACGCTTGAGCCAGGCGGTGTGATAGGTGACGACAGCGTAGGCGGCAGTGTGCGACTTGTTGAAACCGTACTCGGCGAACTTGGTCATCAGGTCGAACAGCTGCTCGGCCAGCGCCGGGTCGTAGCCTCGTTCCTTGGCGCCGGCAGCGATGGTCTCGCGGTGCTTGGCCATTTCCTCGGGCTTCTTCTTGCCCATCGCCCGGCGCAGCATGTCGGCGCCACCGAGCGTGTAGCCGCCGATGATCTGCGAGATCTGCATCACCTGTTCCTGGTACACGATGACGCCGTAGGTCGGCGACAAGCAGGCAGTCAGGTCGGGGTGGAAATAGTCGATGGCCTGCTGGCCTTTTTTACGCAGGATGAAGTCGTCCACCATCCCGGAACCGAGCGGGCCGGGTCGGTAGAGCGCGAGCACAGCGATGATGTCTTCGAAGCGGTCGGGCGCCAGCTTCTTCAGCAGCTTCTTCATGCCCTCCGATTCAACCTGGAAGATCGCCGTCGTATTGGCGTCCTTCAGGATCTGGTAGGCCCCCGGATCGTCGAAGCCGAGCGACATCAGGTCGAGCTTCTCGCCGGTCATCCGCTCGATGTACTTGAGCGCCAGTTCGATAATCGTCAGGTTGCGCAGGCCAAGGAAGTCGAACTTGACCAAACCGGCCTTCTCGACGTCGTCCTTGTCAAACTGCGAGACCGGTGAGGCATCGCTGCCGGTCGCCTGGTAGATCGGACAGAAGTCGGTAATCTTGCCCGGCGCGATCAGCACGCCGCCGGCGTGCATGCCGACGTTGCGGGTCAAATCCTCCAGACGGCCGGCCAGGTCGAACAGCTCGCGGATGGTTTCGCCGTCGCCGTCGCCCTGCATCATTTCCTTGAGCTGCGGCTCCTGCTCCAGCGCTTCGGCCAGCGATACCGGCTTGTTCTGGACAATGGGGATCAGCTTGGAGATGCGGTCGCACATCGAGTAGGGCATGCCGAACACCCGGCCGACGTCGCGGATCACCGCCTTCGACGACATGGTGCCGAAGGTGGCGATCTGGCTGACCGCCTGTGCGCCGTAATGCTCGCGGACGTACTCGATGACGCGCCAGCGGTTGTCCTGGCAGAAGTCGATGTCGAAGTCGGGCATCGACACCCGTTCCGGGTTCAGGAAGCGCTCGAACAGCAGGGCGTAGGCCAGCGGGTCGAGGTCGGTGATGCGCAGGCTGTAGGCAACCAGCGAACCGGCACCGGAACCCCGGCCCGGCCCGACCGGCACGCCGTTGTTCTTGGCCCAGTTGATGAAGTCGGCCACGATCAGGAAGTAGCCGGGGAAGCCCATCTGCAGGATGGTCTTGCACTCGAAGACCAGGCGGTCGTCGTATTCCGGCCGGCGTTTCAGGCGTTCTTCGGGGTCGGGATAGAGTTCGGCGAGACGGACTTCCAGGCCCTTCTTGGCTTCCTCGACCAGGTAGTCGTCGATGGTCATGCCCGGCGGGATCGGGAAGTCGGGCAGGAAGTTCTTGCCCAGCGTCATCTCGATATTGCAGCGGCGGGCGATTTCCAGCGTGTTGGCCAGCGCTTCCGGCAGGTCGGCGAACAGCTCGAGCATCTCGGCCTGGGTCTTGAAATACTGCTCTTCGGTATAGATTTTCGGCCGGCGGTGGTCGCCCAGCACGTAGCCTTCGGCGATGCAGACACGCGCCTCGTGGGCCTGAAAGTCGTCGCGGTTGAGGAACTGGATCGGGTGCGTGGCAACCAGCGGAATGCCCGTCTCGCCGGCCAGGTCGGCGGTCTGCTGGACGACTGCCTCCTGCTGCGGCTGGCCGTAGCGCTGCACTTCGAGATAGAAGGCGCCGGGGAAGATCGCCTCCCAGGCCAGGGCGCGCTCGGTGGCCAGGTCGAAATTGCCGTTCAGCAGCGCCTCGCCAACGTCGCCGAGATGGGCGCCGGACAGCGCGATCAGGCCGTCGCAGCCGATTTCGGAAAACCACTCGCGGCGGATCTCGGCGCGATCGCGCCGGCCTTCGACCAGGTAGGCCCTGGTCAGCAGTTCGCACAACTGCTGGTAGCCGGTCCGGTTACGGACGAGCAGCAGCAGACGATGCGCATCTTCCGGCGTGTCCGGGTTGGCGATCCAGACGTCGGCCCCGGCCACCGGCTTGACGCCCTTGCCGCGCGCCCCGGTATAGAACTTGACCAGCCCGAACAGGTTGCCGAGATCGGTCAGCGCCATCGCCGGCATGCCATCGCCGGCGGCGCGCTTGACGGCGTCGCCGATGCGGACGATGCCGTCGGTCACGGAGTATTCGGAATGGAGGCGGAGGTGGACGTAGCGCGGGGAAGTCATGGGCGACATTTTACCCCGGCCGCCCCTTCCCCATCAGAGATCGCCCGGGACGCAGCGCCCCGGACGATTTCAATTTTGGCCATTTTTCCGGCCGACCGCGCCCCGCAGGAAGTCCCCTTGGGGGATAGCATTTGCCACGGACCGGCCGGATTTGATCAGGCGGCTGGCGACCAGTCGACCGGCAGCAGGTCGCGCCCCGGCCGGCCGACGTAGTAGCCCTGGGCGCGCTGCACTTCGAGGCCGATCAGTTCGTTGAGCACCTCGGCCGATTCGACGTATTCGGCGACCACGGTGATACCCATGTCCCGGGCCAGCGAGCGGATGCTGGTGACGAAGGTGCGGTCCTTCTCGCTGTTCAGCATGTTGGCGATGAAGTCGCCCTCGATCTTCAGGTAGTCGATCGGGAAGCGGCGCAGGTAATGGAAGGACGAGAAGCCGGAACCGAAATCGTCGATCGCCAGCTTGAAGCCGTCGCTCTTCAGGTCGTTCAGGAAGCGTTCGAGCAGGGAGAGATTCTTGACGGTATCGCGCTCGGTGATTTCGAAGACGATGTTCTCGGGCGGGATGCCGCTGCGGCTGACGATGCGCCGCAGGTCGCGGGCGAATTCGTTGAAGACCAGCGCCCGCGGCGACAGGTTGACGAAGACCTCCCCGGTATGGCCCTGCGTGGCGAGGATGCTCAGCGCCTGCTCGATGACCAGCATGTCGAGGCGGTGGATGACCCCGATCTTCTCGGCGATCTCGACGAACTGGTCGGCCCGAATGATCTCGCCGCCGACCTCGATCCGCGACAGCACTTCGTAGGCGACGATCTTGCGCGAGGCGATGTCGAGGATGGGCTGGAAGAAGGGCACGACGCGCCGTGCCTCGATGGCGTCGAGCACCATGACGCTGCGCTCGGTGATGTCGCGGAAGATCGACACGACATCGTCCTCGGTCGGCACGGCGACCTGCGCCTTGCCGGCCACCTTGGCGCGATACATCATGTTGTCGGCAAAGAGCAGCAGGTCCTTGGCGTTGTCGGCGTGGTCCGGGAAGACCGCCAGCCCGATCGACGCCGTGCCGCGGACGCGGGCTTCCTGGGCGGTGATCAGTTCCAGCGAATCGACCGCCTGGCGGATCCGCTCGGCGACCATGACGACGGCGTCGATCTCGGCCTCCGGCAGGATGACCACGAACTCGTCGCCGCCGTAGCGGGCGAGGATGTCGCCGTCACGCAAGGCGCCCTGCACCTGGCGGGCAAAGCGCTGCAGGTAGTTGTCGCCGACGATGTGGCCATAGTTGTCGTTGATCAGCTTGAAGTTGTCGAGGTCGATCAGCAGCAGGCCGAAGCTGTAGCCGTGGCGCTGGGCCCGGCCGATCTCGTAGGAGCTCAGCTCCCAGAAGACACGCTGGTTGAACAGGTCGGTCAGCGGGTCGCGGGTGGCGTAATACTCCAGGTCGCGGGTGTATTTGTAGATCGCCTTGACCGAGCCGACCAGGTTGAGCAGCGTGGACAACACGCTCTCCATGACCAGGTAGCGCGTTTCGTCCTCCAGCACGCCGGCATGGACACCAATGCCGACGATGCCGCCGATCTTCGGCTTGTCGACGAAGAAGGATTTGACGCGCAGCGCCACCTCGGCCTCCGTCAGGTCGATGGTCGCCGTCTGCGCATTGGAGACGTGGTGATGGATGTTGCACTCCCCGACATCGCCGAAGGCCGGCAGATTGGCCAACTCCCTGCGGATATGCTGTTCCATCATCGCCCGGGTGCGCTCGCTGACCGGCCCGCGCCAGAAGATTTCCAGATCGAACAACTCGTCGTCGATCTTGAAAATGGAAAACAGCGTCGGCGCCGGCAGCACGCCATTGATGTCGCAGAGCAGGCGCCCGATATAGTCGCGCCAATCGCGGACGACGTCGGAAGTGATGACGAATTTTTCGAGCAGGCCGATCTCGAAGGTCAGCACATCCTTGTCGATGGCGATCGCGCGCAGCTTGTCGAGCAGGCGACCGAGCGCGGCAAACACCCGGTTCAGTTCGACGAAGCCGAGATCGTGCTCGGCGATGGCAATCTTGCGCAGGTCGCCGATCGCCTCGACCTGGTCGAAATCGGCCTGCAGCCCGGCCAGCGAACCTTCAATCCGCCGCCCGACCCACCACACGGCGGCGCCGGCCAGCAACGCGACGAGCGGCACGAGCAGGGCAAACGCCAGGTACAGGTCACGCCGGGCGTCGGCCAGCAGGCTGGCGTATTCCTGGCGCACCTCGACGGCGCCGAGTACGGCACCGACCTCGGCATTGCGATGGCAGCGCTGGCACTTGGCCTCGGCAACCAGCGGATAGATATGGCGGGCATACTCGGCGGTATCGCGGCGCAGCGGCTTGCCGCTGGCAAAAACATTCCTGAGATCGGCATCGAGCGGCGGTTGCTCGATTTCATCGTACAGATCGACCACCACCTGGCTGCGATAGATCTGCACGCTCAGCCCGGTATCCCGACCCGCCTCGGCCATCGCATGCAGGAAGGCATCGGCCTGGCTGCGCCGCCAGCCCTGGCTCATCAACTGGTACATCGAGGCGAAGGTGATTCGGGTTGTCGCCTCCGACGTACGCGCCGCATTGGCGCGGACGATATTGTCGAAAATGCGGTCGAGCGACCAATAGGTAGCACCGAAGAAAAGTACCGCGACAAGCGCCGAGGCGCCAAACACGAAATATTTTATTCGCATTATTTTTCACCCTCCCAGGTACGCGTGATTATTACCCAATTTATTCGCCCTGGGGAGCACAAAACGCAGCTCTCGCAATAAACTTCGGCGCCTTCGCCAATCCCTGGCGAGCGCCGTCCGGCGCCGCTGTTCAAGGTTAAAATCGCCGTCCATGCCGCCTGTCGCCCGCCCCCTTCTGCTCCTCCTGTTCGCCCTGGCGCTGGCGGCCGCTGGCTGGCGCATCCCGGCAGCGGCGCCGACCGCCTTCACGCCACCGGCGGCCGCCCCGTCGTCCCTGCCGCCCGAATTCTCCGCCGCCATGCTGGCCCGTGACGAAGCCGCCCCCAGCCATCCGACCCTGATCCAACTGCCCGACGGCCGGCTGGCGGCGGCCTGGTTGAGCCGCCGCGACGACGAACCGGTCATCCGCTTCAGCCTGCTCGGCCGCGACGGCTGGCGCGAACCGCAAGTCATCGCCAGCCGGCCAAGCACGGCCGCCGGCAGCTTCGCCCACGTCGGCGAACTCGGCCGGCCGATCCTCCACGCCGAAGGCAGCTGGCTGCACCTGTGGTACGTCAGCCGTGCGGCAGGCAGCTCGATCAATCACAGTTTGTCCACCGATGGCGGCAAGAGCTGGGCCAAGCCGACCCGCCTGCCGACATCGCCGCTCGCCAACCAGGGCAGCGAACTCGCCGCGCCGCCCGTGCCGCTGGCCGACGGCGGCCTGCTGCTGCCGGCCAGCCTTAACCTGCTCGGCCGGCAGGGTGAAATCCTGCACCTGTCGCCGACCGGCCGAATCATCGACAAGACCCGCCTGCCGGCCGCCCCGGCCTGGCAGCCAGCGATCCTAACCCTCGACGCGCAACGCGCCCTCGCCCTGTTGCGCGGTACCGACAGCATCCAGGTCGTCGGCACCGACGACGGGGGCAGCCACTGGCTGCGCCGCGACGCGCTACCAATGCCCCATCCCGAGTTGCACTTCGCCGCGCTGCGCCTGAGAAGTGGCCGCCTGCTCTTGGCCGGCCACGGCGCCGATGGCCGCCAGTCGCTGCAGCTCTGGCTGTCGGCCGACGACGGCCGGCACTGGCAAACCAGCCGCACCGTCGAAGCGGCCACCGACGGCGGCGCCGAATTCACCGACCCGGCCCTGCTGCTCGGCCGCGACGGCCGCATCCACCTGGCCTACGGCTGGCGCCGGCAAGGCATCCGTCACGCCAGCTTCAGCGAAGCCTGGCTGGATGGAGGCCAACCATGAACGCCACGGCGGCCTACGGCCTGCTCGCCCATGGCCTGATTTTCGGCGCTCTGGTTGCCCTGCTGCCGCTCGGCGAGATGCGGGCGCGGGCCGCGCTGGCGGCCACGGCGCTGGCCATGGCGGTCGGCATCGCGCCGGCCATGCACGGCTTTTTCGGTACCCCTTCGCTGACCCTGCTGCTGCTCGCCACGCTCCAGCTGGCTGGCCGGCCGACGCCGCTGGGCGAACTACCGGCGCGCGGCCTGCTCGCCTTCGCCCTGCCCTTCTACGCGACGGCGCTCGGCCTGGGTAGTTTCGACCCCTACGCCCTGGGCTACCAGCCGTGGGCGCCGCTGGCCCTGCTGGCGCCGATCGGCATCGCTTTATGGTGGAAACGCCAGGATGTCTGGCTGCTGATTCTGACGCTCGACCTGGCCGCCTACGCCGGCGACCTGTTCGCCAACCTGTGGGATGCGCTGTTCGATCCGCTGCTGGTGCTGCTCGCGCTGATCGTCGTCAGCCGCCCGTGGGCAACCCGACTTATCGCGTCAAGGAATCGGTAATCAGGCGACGGATGGTTCCGGCCTCGAAAGGCTTGTCGCAGATGGCGGAAACGCCGGCCCGCTCAACGGCAGCGAGGCGCCCCATGTTCTGCTCGCTGGTCACCATCAGCACCGGCACGTCGCACTGCCAGCTCTGGGTGCGGATGTATTCGGTCAGTTCGCGGCCGTCCATTTCCGGCATGTTGTAGTCGGTGATGACCAGGTCGACCGTGGTCGACTGGAGCAGCTCCACGGCCTCCTTGCCGTCAACCGCCTCGGTGATCTTGTCGACGCCGAGATCGGTCAGCATGCGGCGCAGATGGCGGCGCGAGGCCAGGCTGTCGTCGACGAGCAGGATGCGTAGATTCTCGATTTCCGCCGCATCGATATCGGCCTGCGGATTCAGGTAATCGGCCGCGGCATACAGGGCGCGCGACAACTGCTGTTCGGTGAAGGGTTTGGCGACGATGCTGCAGGCGCCGGACTGGCGGACCGGTTCGAGCACCTGCGGGCGCGTTTCGCTGGACACCAGGATGAAGGGAATGGATTCGAGGGCCTCGTCCTCGCGCATGGCGACCACAAGGTCGGTGCCCGCCATGTCGGGCAGGTAGAGGCTGCTGATCACCACCAGCCCCTGGTAGCTTTCGCTCAGGTTAGCCAGCGCCGCGGCGCCGCTGTCCACGACCTTGACCGAGCGCACGCCCTGGTGGGTCAGCATGCGCTCGACCAGGTGGGCCTGCATCTGCGAAGGCTCGACGAGCAGGACCGAAAGATCGGCCAGGGAGGTGGTCAGTGCCATGCGATCGCTCCACAACGGGGAATGATCGCACTATAGCAGCGCCCCGGCCGATGTGAAGCCTCAGGAACGCAGCCGGGCAGCGACTTCGGCGACGCGCTGGCCGTAGCGCTTGGCGGTGTCGAGATCGCCCGGCGGAATTTCGTCGACGCCGGCATCGGACGGCGAACGGACGAGCAGGCCGACCGAGCCGCCGAGATGGTTGACGTCGGCGTGTGTCGCCGCCTTGGTGTTGGCCGGCGCCAGGCCGAGGCTGACCCACAGACCGCCGTGCTGCGAGGCCAGGGTCTGCAACTGGATCAGGGTGGCGCCCTTGTCACCGACCGGGCTGGCGCTGTTGGTGAAGCCGCCGAACACCTTGTCCTGCCAGGCGCGGGTGAACCAGGCCTTGGACGAGGCATCGGCGAATTTCTTGAACTGCCAGCTCGGGCCGCCCATGTAGGTCGGCGTGCCGAAGATGATGGCGTCGGCGGCGGCCAGCTTTTCCCAGCCGCCTTCCGGCAGGTTGCCTTCGGCGTCGATGGCCAGCGCCTCGCCGCCAGCGCCTTCGGCGACATGCTCGGCAACGCGATGGGTATGGCCGTAGCCGGAATGGTAAACAACAACGGTTTTGTTCATGATCGATTCCTTGGTGGTGATGTAAGTGATTCAGGCTGCCGGCGGCAGGTCGAAGAGCAGGAACTCCGCCTCTTCGCCGGCCACGAACTGCAGTTCGGTTTCGTCGGCAATCTTGGCGCCGTCGCCGGCGGCCAGGGTTTTGCCGTTTATTTCGAGGCGGCCGTAGACCATCTGCACATAGGCCAGGCGGCCCGGCGCCAGGCGATAGACCAGGCCTTCGCCGGGGGCCAGGATGCTGGCCCACAGCCGGGCGTCCTGGCCGATGGTCGTGCTGCCCTCGGCGCCGTCGGGCGAGGCGACCAGCCGCCAGCGGCCGCGCATCTCGTCCTCGGGCAGCGCCTGCTGCTCGTAGCTGGCCGACGTGCCATGCTGCGCCGGCTCGATCCAGATCTGCAGCAGGTGCGTTTCCTGGTCGGCCAGCGGATTGGCCTCGCTGTGCAGGATGCCCGTGCCGGCGCTCATCCGCTGCACCTCGCCGCGGCCGATGATGCCGCCGTGACCGAGGCTGTCCTTGTGCTCCAGCGCGCCGGACAGGATGTAGGTGACGATCTCCATGTCGCGATGGCCGTGCCGGCCGAAGCCGGTGCCGGCTGCGATGCGGTCTTCGTTGATCACGCGCAGCACGCCCCAGCCCATTTCGGCCGGGTCGTAGTAGTCGGCAAACGAGAAGCTGTGGCGGGCGACCAGCCAGCCATGGTCGGCAAAACCGCGTTCATCGGAAGGGCGAACCAGGATCATTGCAGTCTCCTTGTGAATTATTGATACTGCTTTGGCTGCATGTTAATCAAGGCGTTCAATCAATAACAGCGAACAATTTTCGCCAATTCGTTTAATATTTTTCACATGAAAATCTCGCTCGAATTGCTGCAGATACTCGATGCCATCGACCGCCACGGCAGCTTCACCGCCGCCGCTGGCGCCCTGCACCGGGTGCCGTCCGCCCTGTCGCACGCCATCGCCAAGCTGGAATGCGATCTCGGCGCGACGCTGTTCGTCCGCGCCGGGCGCCGGGCGACGCTCAACGAAGCCGGCCGCACGCTGCTCGACGACGGCCGCCACCTGCTGCGCGCCGCCGACGAACTGGAACGCCGGGTGCAGCGCATCGCCAACGGCTGGGAGGCCGAACTGCGCATCGCCATTGACGCGGTGATTCCGGTCGAACGCCTGTTCCCGCTGCTCGGCGAGTTCTATGCCGCCGGCCACGGCACGCAGATCCGCCTGAGCGGCGAAGTGCTCGGCGGCACCTGGGATGCGCTGGCTACCGACCGGGCCGACCTGGTCATCGGCGCTCCCGGCGACATGCCGGCGCGCAACGGCATCGCCAGCCGGCTGTTGTGCACGCACAGCGATTTCGTCTTCGCCATCGCGCCGCAGCATCCGCTGGCCGCCTGGGAGGGCCAGATCCCGAGCCGCGAACTGCAGCGCCATCGCGCCATCGTCGTCGCCGACACCTCGCAGGAACTCGACGCCCGCAGTATCGGCCTGCTCGAAGGCCAGGACATCCTGCGCGTACCCGACCTGCGCGCCAAGGCCGGCGCCCAGGTGGCCGGCCTGGGGGTCGGCCATTTGCCGCGCTGGCTGGCCGAGCCGGAACTCGCCGCTGGCCGCCTGGTCGAAATGCCCGTCGAGGCGCCCCGGCCGGTGCTGCCCCTGCATATCGCCTGGCGCACGCGCCATGTCGGCCTGGCCCTGCAATGGTTTCTCGATGCGCTTTTGAAAAATGAGCAAAAAAAGGCGCTGACCGTAGGATTGTGAATCCCCGCCCTTCCCGCCGCCCGGCAGAGTAGGCGAGAATGGCAAATCCATAACCACCGATAATCCCTGGAGACTACCCCCATGCAACGCTACGAACTTCGCCCGAGCACGCCCGACGCGCCGCTGCAACTGACCAGCTTCGACCCGGCGCCGCTCGGCGATACCGAAGTCGCCGTCGCCATCAAGGCCGTTTCGCTGAATTACCGCGACCTGCTCGCCGTCCGCAACACCTATTTTTCGCCCATCCCCGACGGCCGCGTGCCCTGCTCGGACGGTGCCGGCGAAGTCGTCGCCGTCGGCAGCAAGGTCAGCCACCTGAAGGTCGGCGACCGTGTCGCCACGCTGTTCTTCCCGCACTGGCAAGCCGGCCGGGCCGATAACTGCCATATCGCCGGCGCCCGCGGTGCCGAGTCCGACGGCGCGCTGTGCGAACGCTTTATCAGCGACGAATCCGGCCTGATCAAGCTGCCCGACAGCGTCGGCTACCAGGCCGCCGCCACCCTGCCCTGCGCCGCGCTGACCGCCTGGAACGCGCTGTTCGAAGCCGGCGACCTGAAACCCGGCCAGACCGTGCTGCTGCTCGGCACCGGTGGCGTCTCGATCTTCGCGCTGCAATTCGCCAAGGCGGCCGGCGCGACGGTGATCATCACCTCCAGCGACGACGCCAAGCTGGCCCGCGCCAAGCAAATGGGCGCCGACCACGGCATCAACTACAAGACCCATCCGGAATGGCAGGAGGAAGTCCGCCGCCTGACCAACGGCCTGGGCGCCGACGTCATCGTCGAAGTCGGCGGCCCCGGCACGCTGGAACGCTCGCTGGCCTGCGTCCGGACCAGCGGCCGGATCGCCTACATCGGCGTGCTGACCGGCCTGGCCGGCCAGGCCAACCCGGTCATGCTGATCCCGACGATGGCCAGCATCGACGGCATCTTCGTCGGCAACCGCGCGATGTTCGGCCGCATGCTGGCGGCCATCGACCACCACGGCATCCAGCCGGTCGTCGATCGCGTCTTCTCCTTTGCCGAGGCCCCGGCCGCCCTCAAGCACCTGGAAAGCGGCGCCCATTTCGGCAAGATCGTGATCGAAGTCGGCAAGTAAACCGGGCAAGCACCTGCGTCAGGCAATTTGCCCGACGTAGGTGCAATATTTTCCCTGGCTCGCCGGCCGCTATTCAGATACGCCAAACGGCGTCTAGAATCCGTACCACAAGACAAAACCCATCCAATAGCTACGGAGACACCCGATGAACCTGCTTTCCCGCCGCCGCTCTTTGCTGGCGCTCGCAGCCTTGCTGCTGACCAGCCTCGTTCCGGCACATGCCGACGAGGAAATGGACACCATCCGCCAGCGCGGCCGCCTGAGCTTCGCTGTTTACAACGAATTCCCACCCTACTCCAACAACGAAAAGGGCCTCGACGTCGACCTCGCCAAGGCGCTCGCCGCCAAGCTGGGACTGAAGGCCGAAATCATCGGCTTCAAGGCCGGCGAGGAAATGGCCGACGACCTGCGCAACATGGTCTGGAAAGGCCACTACCTGCGCGGCGACCCGGCCAACGTGATGATGCGCGTGCCGGTGGACCCGATCCTCGCCAAGGGCAACGAAAAAGTCCGCATCTTCGCCCCCTACCACTACGAGGTGATGGGCATGGCCCGCGTCGCCTCGCGCGTCCCGGCCCCGGCCGGCTCGGCGGCAGTCGCCCTGGAAGTATTCACCCGCGAGAAGATCGGCGTCGAAGGCGAATCGCTGGCCGACTCCTTCCTGCTCAGCGTACTGCGCGGCCGCCTGAAGGAAAACGTCGTCCATTACCGCTCCATCGCCGAGGCCGCCCAGGCCCTGCGCGAGGACAACATCGTCGCCATCATGGCGCCGCGCGGCGAACTGGAAGGCGTCCTGGCCGGCGACACCCGCTACGTCATCGACGAAGCCAAGCTCGGCGAACTGAACCCCAAGGGCTGGCCGGTCGGCATGGCCGTCAAGGCTGAATCGGCCGATCTCGCCACCGCCCTGTCCGGCGCCCTGGCCGAACTGCAGCAGGACGGCACGGTGGCCGCCATCTTCAAGAAATACGGCGTCACGCTGCAAACCCACTAAGCCCGGCTCGCCCCGCGACCAAGCCCCGCGCTGCCCGCAGCCGGGGCTTTTTTCTTGCCCCGGCTGCCAAAGCCGCGAACCAACTCGCCCAGGCAGAGTCGTAACCGGTCACCCCCTGACCCCGAAAAACACCACAGAAGACCAGCCGATGGACCTTACCCAGATCACCCAGGCACTCCAGCGCGACGCGGCCTGGGTGGTATTCCTCAACGTCCTGGCCCAGCAGGCCGGCCTGCCGGTGCCGGCCGTCCCCACCCTGCTGCTGGCCGGCAGCCTGGCCCTCTCCGCCGGCCAGCTCGGCCAGTTGCTGGCTGCTGCGATCATCGCCTCGGTGATCGCCGACTGCCTGTGGTACCTGGCCGGTCGAGCCTTCGGCTACCGGGTGCTGGCCGGCCTCTGCCGGCTGTCGATCAATCCCGGCTCCTGCGTCAGCCAGACCGAAGCCCGTTTCGTCCGCTGGGGATTGGGATCGCTGGTCGTCGCCAAGTTCGTTCCCGGCTTTTCCACCGTCGCGCCGCCGATTGCCGGCGCCCTGCGCATGGGACTGGGTGGATTCACGCTTGCCGCAGCGGCCGGCGCCGCCCTGTGGGCCGGCCTCGCCCTCGCTGCCGGCTGGGTGCTGCGCGACGAGGTGCAGAGCGCCATCGCCCTGCTCGACCGGCACACCGGCAGCGCCCTGGTCATTGCCGGCGGTGCCATCGCCGTCTGGCTGGGCTGGAAACTGTGGCAGAAATACCGCTTCCGGCAGCTGTCGGCCCTGCCACACATCACCCCGGGCGAACTGCTGGCCGCCCTCGCCTCGGCAACGCCCCCGCTGCTGCTCGACCTGCGCGGGTACAGCCTGGTCGCCGAAAGCGGGCCGATCGTCGGCGCCACCATCGCCGAACACGACCGCCTGTTCGACGCCGTCGGTGCCTGGCCGAAGCACAGCCCCATCGTCACGCTCTGCGCCTGCCCGGAAGACGCCGGCGCCATCCAGGCGGCGCATCGTCTGCTCAAGGCCGGCTATTTGTCGGCCCGACCGCTGCAGGGCGGTTATGCAGCCTGGCTGGCGGCAGCGGCGACGAATTCGTGACTCGCCTGCTCAGGCGAGGATTGCCGGCCACTGCACGGGGTTTGGGATTAAGATGGGTACGTCGGGTCGCTACCCGAATGTAATACAGGGATAAGACATGGATACGGCCACGCTGTTGAGTACCAACGCGATGCTGGCATCAGCAGCGGCACTCATCATGTTCGTGGTGCTGCGCACCCGGAAAACCTATCCAGGCTTTGGTTTCTGGACCGCCGGTGTGGCCTGTCTCGCCCTGGGGGCTGCGATGCTCGTCCCCGGAGCTTTGCCTGCAGTCTGGATCGTCCGGGTGTTGCGCAACGCCCTGCTGCTCGGCGGACTCCTGTTCCTGCTCCGCGGCATGCTCATTTTCCGCGGGCTTCAGATCAGTTACCGCTGGGACGGGCTGTTTGCCCTCGCTTTCCTGATCGTCTTCGGCTACTACAGCCTGGACCCGGCCCACCTCGATGCTCGCATCGTCATCTACTGCGCCTTGGCCGGCATGCTGAGTCTGACGACTGCCGCGCTCACCTGGCGCTACCGTCCGCCCTACTATGGCTCCAGCGATGTCATGCTGGCGCTCTGGCTGCTGATTTTCGGCATTCTGTCCTTTGTCCGCATTGCGCATCAACTCAGCGACCCGAATGTCAGCACGGCATTTGAAGCCCTGAAAGGCTTCGGCAGCTTCTACGCCATGGCACAGATACTGACCGTGCAGTTGATGACCCTGACGCTGCTCAGCATGAATTCCCAGCGCATTGAATACGAATACTCGGTCGGCGAATCGCGCCTCCGGGAGAGCGAGGCGCAGTTACGCGCCATCGGCGACAACCTGCCGGACGGCTTCGTTTATCAATTCGAAATACGCAATGGCAAGCAGGCCTTCAGCTACATCACGGCGGGGGTCGAGAAAATGCTCGGCCTCAGTCCCGCTGAACTGCTGGCGGATGCGCAGCCGCTGTTTTCGCTGATGGCACCCGAGTCCTACGCGCAATACCTGGAAGACGAAAGGCGCTGCGTGCGGGAGCAAAGCGAATACTCCGGCGTGCTGCTCTTCAATTGCCTGGACAGCAGGCAAGTCTGGTTGCACGTCCGTTCGGCACCGATGCAGCGCTCGACTGGGGAGACGGTCTGGACAGGGGTGGCGGTTGATATCACCAAGCTCAAGGAAGCGGAAGCGGAGTTGGAGCGAAATCGGAATCATCTCGAAGCGAGAGTCGAAGAGCGAACGCTGGCCCTGTCTGCCGCCAAGCGAGCGGCCGAAGCGGCCAATATCGCCAAGGGAAATTTCCTGGCCAACATGAGCCACGAAATCCGCACCCCCATGAATGCCATCATCGGCCTTTCGGGAATCCTGCGCAGAAGGCAGCAGGCGCCGGATACGGCCGACAAGCTGGAGAAAATCGAAGCCGCCGGAAAACATCTGCTCGGCATCATCAACGATATCCTCGATTTCTCGAAAATCGAGGCAGGCAAGCTCCAACTGGCGGAGGAGCCTCTGGATATCCGGGTATTGCCGGTCGATGTCTGCTCCATGGTCGCGGAAGCGGCCAAGGCCAAAGGCATTCAACTAAAAACCGAAGAAGATTTCCTGCCGCCGCGACTGCTGGGCGATCTGACCCGCCTGACCCAGGGGCTGCTGAACCTGGTCGGCAATGCGGTCAAATTCACCAAGACGGGGTCGGTGACCGTCCGAACGCTCAAGGAACAAGAGGACGACAATTCGATCCTGATACGTTTCGAGGTGGTTGATACCGGCATCGGCATTTCCCGGGAGGCCATGCAGCGATTGTTCTCCCCCTTCGAGCAGGCCGATGCCTCGACCGTGCGCAGTTTTGGCGGAACCGGCCTGGGCCTGGCGATAACCCGTCGGCTGGCTCAATTGATGGGCGGGGACGCCGGCGTCGAGAGCGTGCCGGGAGAAGGCAGCACCTTCTGGTTTACGGTACGCCTGAAGAAATCCGCACACGAAGCTGTTGATGCCGCCACCCTCCCGGAGACCGGGGCCGTTGCGCAACTACGCGAAAGATTCTCCGGAGCCCGGATACTGCTGGTTGAAGATAACGAAATAAATCAGATGGTTGCCAAGGCCATCCTGGAAGACGCCGGCCTGGTTTGCGACGTGGCCGCCGATGGCGAAGAAGCCGTCACGACGATGCGTAGCGTCGCGCCGGGCACCTATGCCCTGGCCCTGATGGACATGCAGATGCCCAAAATGGACGGGGTGACGGCAACCCGGGCAATCCGACTGCTCGACGCCGGCAGGACGATGCCCATCGTAGCGATGACGGCAAACGCCTTCAGCGAAGATGTGGAGCGCTGCCTAGCTGCCGGCATGAACGATTTTGTCGCCAAGCCGGTTGATCCCGACAGTCTTTACGGCACCTTGCTGAAGTGGCTGGCCAGGGACAGAGCAAGCGGGGAAACGACATGAGCGACCGCTGCTAGCCAAGAAACCCTGCGGCCGACCGGGGGCGGATGTTACGAATGCTTACATTGATCCTGACATCCTTTGACCGGGTGGATCGTTATTCTCTTCAAGATGCCGCCGCATTCCGGCAGTGTCGTCCAGACTTGGACGGTCCGTGCAAGCCTGGCGAAATCGACAGGAGAACGAGGCCATGAAGGCAAGCAAGAACAACGTATACCTTGGTCGCCAGCCTATTTTCGACCGCAGGCAGAATCTGGTGGCTTATGAACTGCTCTACCGCTCCGGCGCCGTCGGCGAGGCCCGGGTGACCGATGATGCAGCCGCGACGGCCGAAGTCATCCGCCGCAGTTTCAAACGGATCGGCCTCGCGACGGTGCTCGGCAAAGCCGATGGCTTCATCAATCTCGACGCCGAAATGCTGTTCAGCAAGCAGATCGACCGCCTGCCGGGCGATCGCATGGTGCTGGAGCTGCTCGAAACGGTGGCGATCAACGACGACATCATCGAGCGCTGCCGCCAGCTCAAGCGGCGTGGCTTCCGCCTGGCGCTCGACGATGTCTCGTTCTACAGCGACAGCTACGCCCCGCTGTTCGAAATGGCCGACGTCATCAAGATCGACCTACCCTTGCTCGACGAAGTCCGGCTGGCCGCCCTGGTCGGCCAACTGAAGCCCTATGCCGGCAAGCTGCTGGCCGAGAAGGTGGAAACCCGCGAGCGCTTCGAGGAATGTCGCGCCCTGGGCTTCCAACTGTTCCAGGGATTCTTCCTGTCCCGACCCATGCTGCTCCCCGCCTGAGACCAACCGCGCGCCGTTGCTGGCGCGGGCCACGGGCTAGTGCAGCTTGACGTGCGGCTCGGTACGCCGGGTGATCAGCCGGGCCAGCGTGTCAAGGGTGACCTTGACGAAGCCGTGCAGCGCCAGTTCGTGCAGCTTGTAGAGCGAGACGTACATCAGGCGGGCGAAGGTGCCTTCGACCCACATGTTGCCGCCGACCAGACCGCCCATCAGGTTGCCCACCGTAGAGTACTTGCCGAGCGAGACCAGCGAGCCGAAGTCGCGGTATTTCCACGGCTTGAGCGGCTGGCCGTCGAGCCGGGCAACGACCTGCTTGTACATGTGCGAGGCCTGTTGGTGGGCGGCCTGGGCGCGCGGCGGCACGTTGACGCCTTCCTTGCCGATCCAGGCGCAGGCGGCGCAGTCGCCGAGCGCAAAGATGTTCTCGTCGCGCGTCGTCTGCAGCGTCGGATGAACGACCAGCTGGTTGATCCGGTTGGACTCCAGACCGCCGAAATCCTTGAGCATTTCCGGCGCCTTGACGCCGGCCGCCCAGACGACCAGTTCGGCCGGCATGAATTCGCCGCTGGCGAAGCGCAGGCCTTCTGCCGTCACTTCGGCGACGGCGGCGCCGGTGCGCACCTCGACGCCGATCTTGGCGAGCAGGCCCATGGCGGCACCTGAAACGCGCTCAGGGATGGCCGGCAGGACGCGCGGCGCGGCTTCGATCAGGACGATGCGGATATCCTCGCTCGGATCGATGCGGTCCAGCCCGTAGGAAACCAGCGTCCGGGTCGTCTTGTGCAGTTCGGCGGCGAGTTCGACGCCGGTGGCGCCGGCGCCGATGATGGCGACGGTCAGCTGTCCCGGCTGTCGGGGCTGGTGCTGGGCATGGGCGCGGATGCAGGCGTTGACCATGCGGCGGTGGAAGCGGGCGGCCTGCTGCGGGGTTTCCAGCGCGATGGCGTGTTCCTTGACGCCGGGCGTGCCGAAATCGTTGGTCAGGCTGCCGATGCTGATGATCAGCGTGTCGTAGCGGAAGACGCGCGGGGCGATGACTTCCTCGCCGTGCTCGTCAATGTAGGGCGCGGTGGTGACGGTCTGCTTTTCGCGGTCGATGGCGATCACTTCGCCGTAGCGGTAGCGGTAGCCGTGCCAGTAGGATTGGGCGAGGTGGTTGAGTTCATAGGTGCCGAGGTCCATGCTGCCGGCCGCGATCTCATGCAGGTGCGGCTTCCAGAAATGGCTCTGCGCCTTTTCGATCAGGGTGATCGCCGCCTTGCGTTTCTTGCCGAGCTTGTCGCCCAGCTTGGTGGCCAGTTCAAGGCCGCCGGCACCGCCGCCGACGATGACGACCTGATGCAAATCGGCATCCGGCCCTTCGACGTTGAACGGGTCGCGACCGGCGGCCGCCCCCGAATTCTTCTCTGCTGTTTCCATGGAATTTCCCGTTATTTTTTTGTGGAAACCGGAAGATACCCGATTCCCGGCCGGGAAACACGCCGCGCGATTTTTTACGATTTTGGCCGTTTTTTCCGGCTGACCGTAGCATTTACGGTCGCCGGACGCAGCAAATCAGCCGCCTTCAGCCCAGTCGATGATCGCCTGCCATTGCTCGACATCACGCTCGGCGCGCGACGGCGGCAGGTCGAAAAGGGACATCCCGGCCGCCGTCGCCTGGACGTAGACCTGGGTGTCGCGCAGGTAGGCGAGCACCGGCAGATCAAAGGTGGCGAAGAATTTTTCCAGCTCACCGGCAGCGCGGGTCCGCGCGTCGACCCGCATGCCGATCACCGCGACGTCGGCCTTGCCCTTGCGCACGGCTTTTTCGGCGAGCAGTGCTTCGAGGAAATGGCGGGTCGCCAGCATGTCGAACATCGACGGCTGGACCGGCACGATGACCCGCGACGACAGCTTGAGCACCTTGTCGAGCATCTTGCCGTGCAGGCCGGCCGGGGTGTCGAGAACGACGTGCGAGGTGCCCTTGGGCGGCCGGGCAATCTTGTCCGGGCCGATTTCCCAGGTCTCGATGGTCGGCAGTTCGAAGGGCCGGATGGCCAGCCATTCGCGCGACGATTGCTGACGGTCGATATCGCCGAGCATCACGTCGCCGCCCTGGTTGGCGAAGTAGCCGGCCAGGTTGGTGGCCAGCGTGCTCTTGCCGGAGCCGCCCTTCGGATTGGCAACGAGAAAGGCCTTCATGCGTGCTGCGCCTCGCGCTTGGCCAGGATGCCGCGCACCAGGTTGACGTGTTCGCGCAGCGTGTAGGTCAGGTCGGTGAAGCCGAGCGGCACGTGGAGCTGGCTGGCCTCCTCGTCGAGGGCGTCGAGGCGGTCGCGGTAGTCGTCCAGCTTGGCGGCGTCGAAATGGTTCTTGAGGTCGTCCTCGAGGAACTTCAGCTCGCCGTAGCAGCGGAAAACCTTGGAGCGCACCCGCCAGTTGTAGATCGCAGGGGCCACCTTGAGCAAGGGGATGAGCAGCACGAAAACCGGGACCAGCATGACGATCAGCCGGTCGACCAGCACAGCCAGCCAGAACGGCAGGTAGCGTTGCAGGAAGGAGGCCCCGGACTTGAAATAGCGCTCCGCCTCGGGCGACAGCGGCAGCATCTGGTCCTTGTACGACGGGAATTCGCCGGCATCCTGGAAGAAGCCGGACTTGCCATGCACCTCGCTGGCCGCCTGGAGCAGCAGGGTCTGCAGCGCCGGGTGGAGATCATCGCGGACGATCAGGTTGGCGGTCGGCGCCAGCACCTTGATGTCGTCCGGGGGAAAGTCGCGGACCAGGTCGGCGACGCCGCGCGGGAAGGTCAGCTTGGTCAAAAACGGAAAACGGCGCTGGTAGGCGCGCTCCTGGGCGAAACTCATCAGCTTGATGCCGGGCGAACGGATCAGCACCTGGACGACTGGCGCACTCTCGGCGGCGATGATGAAGGCGGCGTCGATCCGGCCCTGCTGCAGCTCCTCGGCGGCGTTCAGGCCAGCCACCGGCACCAGCTTGCCGTCGAGCGGAATTTCATTGGCCTCCAGCAGTTGCTGCGCCAACTGGCGCACCCCCGAACCTTCCTGGCCGATGGCGATACGCTTGCCGCGCAGCTCGGTCAGCCGGGTCAAATCCTTGTCGCTGCGATAGAACACCCAGACCGGTTCGTAGAACAGGCTACCCAGCGACAGCAGGCCGGAATCGTCCTCGGCGTCCGGGTCTTCCTTGGGCGGCACGACGCCGCCCTGGACGAAGGCAACCTGCGCCTCGTCGGCCTTCAGGCGTTCGATGTTCTGCAGCGAGCCGGCCGAGGCCTGCACTTCCAGCGTGATGCCGTTCCTGGCCAGGATGGTCGCGTAGCGCTTGGCGAACTGGTAGTAGGCGCCGCTCTCGCCGCCAGTGGTGATGACGATCTTCTTCGGCGGCGCCGGTTCGACGAACTGGTAGGCGACGGCGAAGCCGATGCCGGCGACCAGCACGATCCACCAGGCAGTGGCGAACAGGTCGCGCAGCGACAGGAGACCAGCCTTGATCTTGGCCATCATGGCAGGAAGATGGTGGAGCCGGTGGTCTTGCGCGCTTCGAGGTCGCGATGCGCCTGGGTGGCATCGCTCAGCGCGTAGCGCTGATTGACCTCGATCTTCACCTGGCCGCTGCCGACGACGTCGAACAGCTCGGCGCCCAGGGCGACGAGATCCTCGCGCCTGGCGGTGTAGTTCATCAGCGTCGGCCGGGTGACGAACAGCGAGCCCTTCTGCGACAGCAGCAGCAGATCGAGCGGCGGCACCGGGCCGGAGGCGTTGCCGTAGGTGACCATCATGCCCATCGGGCGCAGGCAGTCGAGCGAGCCCATGAAGGTGTCCTTGCCGACGCCGTCATAGACGACGGCGACGCCTTCGCCGCCGGTGATTTCACGGACGCGGGCGGTGAAGTTCTCGGTGCTGTAGTTGATCACGTGGTGGCAGCCGTGCGCCTTGGCCAGCTCGGCCTTGGCCGGGGAGCCAACGGTGCCGATCACGGTGGCGCCCAGCGCGTTCGCCCACTGGCTGGCGATCAGCCCGACCCCGCCGGCGGCGGCGTGGATCAGCACGGCATCGCCCGGCTGCACACGGTAGGTCTTGCGCAGCAGGTAGGCGGCGGTCAGCCCCTGCAGCATCATCGCGGCACCGGTTTCAAAGGCGATGGCCTCCGGCAGCACGAGCAGGCGATGGGCCGGGATGTTGCGGACCTCGGCATAGGCGCCGACCGGGCCGCCGGCATAGGCGACGCGGTCGCCGACCTTGACCTCGGTGACGCCCGCCCCGACCGCCTCGACGACGCCCGCCCCTTCCAGACCGATGCCCGAGGGCAGCGGCAGCGGGTAGAGGCCGCTGCGGTGATAGGTGTCGATGTAATTGAGGCCGACCGCATGGTGGCGGACGGTTGCCTCGCCGAGGGCCGGCGCCGGCAGATCGACCGTCTCCCAGCGCAGCACTTCCGGGCCGCCGGTCTGGTGGATGCGAATGGCTTGGGTCATGGCAATCTCCTCTTTGATTTTGTTCTGGGGGTGAAGAAAAGAGGTTATCACCGCGCCGTTCCGCGATCTAGCACGCTCCATGAAAATCGCCCCTTTTCAGGGGCGATTCCGGGTACTGCCGTGGCGCCGATCGGCGCCGCATGGTCCAGCTTAGCGCACGTAATAGCCGACGCCGACCAGCATGTCGCCGACCTTGCGGAACATTGTGTGCTTGTTCTCAACCTGGCGGGTCACCGGATTGCGCCAGGCGTATTCGAGTTCGCCGCGATCAGTGTTGCGCAGGGCATCGACCATCAGGCGGACGATGGGCGTACCGTTGCGGTCGGTCAGCTTGTAGCTGTTGGTGCCGACCAGGCGCGGCGAAACGCCATGGGCGCGGAACTTGCCCTCCTCGAGGTCGACCGCGAAGACGTAGAGGTCGTCTTCGATGAAGCCGCCGTTGAGGCTATTGAAATCGGCCACCGCTTTGGTTGGGTCGGCCTTCACTGCCGCCACGGCCCGGTCGAGCATGGCCATGGCCTGCTCCGGCGTCGCGCGCGGGATGTAGTAGCCGACAGCCAGCAGGCGCTCGCCGATCTTCTGGAAATGCGTGACCTTGCGTTCAGGCTTGTTGTGCTGACGGTTCAGCCAACGGTATTCGACGACGCCAGCCTTGGCGGTCTTGGCCTTTTCGAGCATTTCGGCAAAGAAGGGCGCGCCGGAAGCATCGCGCATGTTGGTCACGTTGCGACCGATCAGCGCCGACGAGGAACCGCCGCTGGCCAGCATGACGCCGTCGGTGCTGAGCACCCAGACATAGAGTTCGCCATCGACGAATTCGCCGGGCGCATTGAAGGCGGCAAAGGCCTTGTCGCCCTGCTGGCGGTAAGCCGTGACGGCCTTGGCCAGCAGTTCCTGGGCACGTTGCGCATCCTTGGCCACCGCTTCGCTGCCGGCGACTGCCGACTGCTTCGGCTCCTCGGCGTAAGCCGACGACAGGACCGAGGTTGACGCCACCAGGGCGAGGATTTTCAGCAGATATTTCAGCTTGGCACTGACAGTGATTCCCACAGCAATTCCCCTATAAGAATTAAGGTTAACGTACTAATGCTAGCAAGCCGGAAGGTCTAGCGTCTTGACTTAACGCAAATCTCCGGTTTTCACGACCAAACGCAGCCAGGCCAGGCCCAGCCACTCATGCAGGGCGTAATAAGAACGCTGCAGCGCGCTGGCCCGCGGCAGAAAATCGAGCCAGATCGGCGCCCCGCCGTCGCCGCCCATGAAATAGGTCGGCGCGGGGATGACTTCCAGCCCGGCCGCCCGAAACAGCGCTGCCGCGCGCGGCATGTGGAAGGCCTGGGTGACCAGCACGATGCGCCGGATGCCGACCGCCTTGAGGATTTCAGCCGACATCGCCGCATTGTCGGCGGTGTCCTGCGAACGATTTTCCTGCCAGCGCACCGGCACGCCGAATTCGTTGGCCAGTATGCCGGCCATCGCTTCGGCCTCGCTGCGCGTGGCGTTGATCGGCCGGCCACCGCTGACCAGCACCGGCAGCGCGAAGCGGCGGGCGACGGCGGCGCCGTAGCGGGTGCGGACCAGGGTCCGCTCGTTGGCGGTATCGCCGCCGTACTCGGCGGCCTCCAGCAACAGGCCACTGCCCAGCACAACGACCGCCTGCGCCCCGGCCGGGTCTTCCAGCACCGGGCCGGCCCGGCTTTCCAGCGAACGCAACAGGCTGTCAGCAACCAGCGGCAGCGACTGCAGGACGAGCAGCGCGGTGGCCAGCACGGCCAGGCCGAAAGCCCAGCGCCGCCGGCGAAACAAGCCGGCCACGCCAAGCAGCGCCAGGCCGTTGGCGGGCGGCAGCAGCAGGGTGCCGAGCAGGGTTTTGAACAGCCAGGCCAGGGACATGGTGACGATCAATCGCCGTGCAACAGGTTATAAACGCCCCCGGAGCCACGGCCAAAATTTCAAATTTGGCCGTTTTTTCGGGGCGACCGCAGCATTCTTCAGACCGGCATCAGTTTGGCATATTCCAGCGCCAGCCACTTCATGCCGACGGCACCAAAATTGACCTGGACCCGCGCATCGGCGCCGCGCCCCTCGGTGGAAACGATGACGCCGAGGCCGAACTTGGCATGCTCGACCGACTGGCCGATGCGCAGCCCGCCGGCTGCCACCGGCTCGGCATAGCCACCGCCGAAGGAACCGAAAGCCGGCACCGCCGACTCGGCCTTCTTGTTCAGCTTGCGCATCAGGTGTTCGGGAATCTCGTCGAGGAAGCTCGACGGCACGCAGTAGCGCGTCTGGCCGTGCAGCATCCGGGTCTGCGCGCAGGAGACATAGAGGCGCTGGCGGGCGCGGGTCACCGCGACGTACATCAGGCGGCGCTCTTCCTCAACACCGTCCTTGCCCTCATTGACCGAATTCTCGTGCGGGAACAAGCCCTGCTCCAGGCCAGTGATGAAGACGACGTCGAACTCCAGGCCCTTGGCGGCATGCACCGACATCAGTTGGACCGCCTCCTGGCCCTCGCCGGCCTGATGCTCGCCGGCCTCCAGCGAGGCATGGGCGAGGAAGGAAGCCAGCGCGCCGCCTTCGCCGATGGCGCCCTCGTCGTCGATGAAGGTGGCGGCGGCATTGATCAGTTCGTCGAGGTTCTCCAGCCGCTCCTGGCCTTCCTTCTCGACCCGGTAGTGCTGGGCCAGCCCGGATTTTTCAATGACATGCTCGATGATCTCGGGCAGCGGCAGATTGGCCGTCTCGCTGCGCAAGGCTTCGACCAGCCGGATGAAGGCACCGACCGTCTGGCCGGCCTTGCCGGTCAGCGAAGCGGCGGCGTTGTACAGGCTGCTGTTGCACTGATGGGCGGTGGCTTGCAGGTTCTCCAGCGAGCGGGCACCGATGCCGCGGGTCGGAAAATTGACGACGCGCAGGAAGGCAGTGTCGTCGTCCGGGTTGCCGAGCAGGCGCAGGTAGGCCAGCGCGTGCTTGATTTCCTGCCGCTCGAAGAAGCGCAATCCGCCATAGACCTTGTACGGCACGCCCTTGGTGAACAGCTCGTGTTCGAGCACCCGCGACTGGGCGTTGGAGCGGTAGAGCAGCGCCACCTGCGTCGGCGACACGCCGTCGCGGACCAATTCGCGGATCTCGTCGACCACGAAGCGCGCCTCGTCGAGGTCGGAATAAGCCTCGAAGGCACGGATCGGCTCGCCATCGCCGGCATCGGTCCACAGGTTCTTGCCCAAGCGCTCGCGGTTGTTCTTGATGATCGCGTTGGCGGCGGCCAGGATGTTGCCGTGCGAACGGTAGTTCTGTTCCAGGCGGATGACGTTGGGGCCGGCGTAGTCGCGCTCGAATTCGCGCATGTTGCCGACCTCTGCGCCGCGGAAGCGGTAAATCGACTGGTCGTCGTCGCCCACCGCGAACATGTTCGCCCCGCCGCCGGCCAGCAATTTCAGCCAGGCGTACTGCAGCACGTTGGTGTCCTGGAACTCGTCGACCAGGATGTGGCGGAAGCGCTGCTGGTAATGCGCCCGCAAAGGTTCGTTGCGCTGCAGCAATTCATAGCAACGCAACAGCAGTTCGGCGAAGTCACAAACGCCTTCGCGATTGCACTGGGTCTCGTATTCGGCGTAGATCTCGACGCGCTTTTGCGTGTAATTGTCGTAGGCCTCGGCCTGCGCCGCCCGCACGCCCTGCTCCTTGTGGGCGTTGATGAAATGGCACAACTCGCGCGGCGGATACTTCTCGTCGTCGATGTTCAGATTCTTCAGCAGGCGCTTGACCATGGCCAATTGATCCGCCGAATCAAGGATCTGGAAGGTCTGCGGCAGCCCGGCCTCGCGATAATGGGCGCGCAGCAGGCGGTTGCACAGGCCGTGAAAAGTCCCGATCCACATGCCGCGCACGTTGATCGGCACCAGCGACGACAGGCGCGCCGTCATCTCCTTGGCCGCCTTGTTGGTGAAAGTAACCGCCAGCACGCCGTGCGGCCCGACCTGGCCGGTCGAGATCAGCCAGGCGATGCGCGTCGTCAGCACACGGGTCTTACCACTACCCGCCCCGGCGAGAATCAGCGCATGCACCGCTGGCAACGTAACCGCCTGAAGTTGCGGGGAATTAAGATTGGCAAGGAGATCGGACATGAGGGAAGAATATGCTCCAAAGGCCAGCCAGGTAAATTGGTCTGACCAAATCGTTGCATTTGCGCAACGCAGGCGACAAAAACATGCATTTTTTCACAGACGAGCAACTGGCGCACACGTATACTTCAATTAAAAATATTGCAGTGCACAAAACCTTTTGCCCACAAGGCAGTCTTACCCTGAGCGGATACCCCGCCATGAAGGAGAGCAGCATGAACAACATGAACGCACCGAAGATCCTCCCGTGGATCGCCCGCAAGGCCGGGATCAGCGACGAACTGGCCCTCAAGCTGTGGCGCCGTGCCGTCAGCGAAGCCGAATACCTGACCGGCAAGGCCGAAGGCTCGAACTACTGGGGCCTGGCCGTCGAACGCTTCCTCGCCATCGTCGAGGACGAAGTCGGCAACGCCCCGGCCTACAGCCTGACCCCCGCCCCGCAACTATCCTGGATGTGGCGCCACCAGACCCGCATGTCCCTGCTTTCCTTGATGGCGGCGCAGAACGCCTACAAATGCTGGCAGAGCACCTGGGGCAATGTTTACGGTCCGAAAAGAGCGGCCTGACGGGGTAGCACGGTTCAAAAAGCGGCGGTTGGCGGGCGTGCAGGCCTGGCAACCGCCGTTTTTACATCTGAGGCTTGGGGCTTTTCTGAAGCTGTGTTTTCCGCGCTTGAGGCGCGTCTCACTTTTTCTTGCTTCGCCAAGAAAAAGTAAGCAAAAAGAAGGCGACCCCCGGGTCGGCGCCGGCTTCGCCGGTCCCTTGCGCTACTCGGTGTGCCGGGCGGCTGCGGAACTCGGGGCTTCGCCCCTCAAACAGTCCTCGCCGAAAGCCCCCGGCCCGCCTGCGTTGCTCAGCGCCTCTCAGGGGGACCCGAAAGGCGTCCGGACTCGGACAGCAGCTAGAGAATTGGAATGCTACGGTCGGGCCTAAAAAAGGCCAAAATTTGAAATTTCCCAGCCTGGCCACGGATGTTTTTCCGGGCCCCTTGGGAGGCGCCGAGCAACGCAGGCGTTGGCGGAAAAAGGGCGAGGACTGT
>JAHRYW010000012.1:42467-47193 GCA_020621865.1 Betaproteobacteria bacterium
CCGGCCCCAAGCTGCCGGCCGACGTCATCGCCCGGACCAGCGCCAAGTACATCGAGGCCTACGAGAAGCTGACCGGCCAGACGCTGTAAGCAACTGCCGCTGCCAACAAAACGCCCGCACGATGCGGGCGTTTTGCTTTACTAGATATCCACCAGCAGACGGCTGTCGAATCCAGCATTCTCCCGGCGCAGGTCAGCGGGTGTCGATGCGGCCTTGATCCCCCGGCAGTAACCCATCGGGTTCGCCACAATTCGTGTTCCGCAAACCACGTAATCGAATGATTCGTGGACATGGCCATGAACATGCAAGTCGGCGCTGCCCAGACAGTCCGCCAGATCGGAGACAAAGGCGGCGCTAGTCAGGTCGTTGGCGTAAAGCGGTGCGATGCTGTTGCGGTGCGGGCCATGATGGGTAATGACCACTGTCTTGCCGGCAAAGGGCTCTGCCAGGCGCTCGCGTAACCATTTCCGCTGGATGCCGTGCAGGGCCAGCGCATCGGCCGGCAAAAACAGCCTGCCTCCGGCGCTTTCGATGTAATGGTGGTCCACGATCCGTTCCGCACATATCGTCATGGCGGCGGCAACCCGCTCGGCACCGAAAACGGCGTAATCGGTCCACAGCGTGCAACCAATGAAGCGGACGCCGCCATGTTCCCAAGTGCCCGGCGCGAGTATCTTGACGTTCGGAAAAGCATCCGCCCGTTGCTGCAGCTCGGCCAGCACGGCCGCCATCTCGCTACCATAGAATTCATGGTTGCCGGGCACATAGACAACGGGGCACGGCCAGTCGCCGAACAGATCAAGCGCGCGGCTGCCCTTTGCCACATCACCCGCCAGCACAAGAACATCCGCATCGCCAGGCTCCACGCCGCGGAAAGCGGGGAATTTCCACGCCAGGTGCTCAAGGTGGAGGTCCGAGGCGATCTGTAGGCGCATGCTTGATGCTCGCTTTAGTCCGAAAGTGAACATCATAACCATGGCCGGGACAGAACGTGGCCGACGATCGTTGGCGGAGGCCACGCCCAACTGAACCCCGCCCCTGTCCCCCGGTCAAACGACCGTGATCACGACCGCGGAGGCTGCCATGAAACACAGCATCGACCATTTCTCGTCATCCGGTTTTGCCCTGCCGGGTATTCGCCAGATCGGCATGGATCGACCGCTGACCTGGCTCAAGGCCGGCTGGCACGACCTCAAGGCCAATCCCCTGCCGTCACTGGCCTACGGCCTGCTGTTCGCGCTGGGTGGTGATCTGATCATCCTCGCTCTGCTCGAAACGCCGCATCTGCTGACCGTCTCGATCTCCGGCTTCTTTCTGGTTGCGCCGCTGCTCGCCGCCGGGTTGTACGAACTAAGCCGCAAGACCGAGGCCGGCGAGAAGATCCTGTTCATCGACTCGCTGAAGTGCTTTGCCCGCAACGGCCAGTCGCTGGCTTTCTTCGGGCTGATCCTGGCCCTGGTCGCGTTGATGTGGGAGCGCTTCTCGGCGGTTGCCTTCGCCCTGATCGGCGCCGACTCCGGTCCGATTGCCAGCGCCTACCTCAATGAAATCCTGTTCGATGGCCAGCATCTGGCCTTTACCGCTACCTGGTTCGTCCTCGGCGGCGCACTGGCGCTGCTGGTCTATGCCGTGGCCGTCATCTCGGTGCCGCTGATGCTCGACCGCGATGCCGACGTCGCCACAGCGATCATGACCAGCCTGCGCAGCTTCGCGCTGAACACCGGCCCGCTGCTGCTGTGGGCTGCCCTGCTCGTCGCCCTGACCCTGCTCGGCTTCGCCACCCTGCTGTTCGGGCTGGTGGTGATCATGCCGATTCTCGGCCACGCTTCGTGGCATGCCTATCGCGAACTAGTAGAATAAGCTGTTGAACGCCTAACCACGGGCGGCGCAGACCGCCCTTTTTTATTGCCCCCGACAACCATGACCGCCACCAATCCCCTGCTCGACTTCTCCGACCTGCCCCGCTTCGACCTGATCCAGCCGGAACACGTCAAACCGGCCATCGAAACGCTGCTCGCCGACGGCCGCGCCCTGATCGAGCGCCTGACCGCCGACACCACGCCGGCGACCTGGGTGGATTTCGCCGGCGCCCTGTCCGACGGCCTGGAACCTTTCGGCCGCGCCTGGGGTATCGTCGGCCACCTGCATTCGGTCAATGACGTGCCGGCCTGGCGCGACGCCTACAACGAGATGCTGCCCGAGGTCTCGCGCTTCTACGCCGAACTCGGCCAGAACCTGAAGCTGTTCGAGAAATACAAGGCCCTGCGCGGCAGCGCCGAATACGCCGGCCTGAGCCGCGAGCAGAAGAAAATCGTCGATAACGAGGTGCGCGATTTCCGCCTCTCCGGCGCCGAACTGCCGGAAGACCAGAAGCCGCGCTTCCAGGCGATCATGGAAGAACTGTCGCAACTGTCGGCCAAGTTTGCCGAGAACCTGCTCGATGCGACCAACGCCTTCGCCGAAATCGTCACCGACGAAGCCCTGCTCGCCGGCCTGCCCGACGATGCGCTGGAAGCCGCCAAGACCGCTGCGGAGAAAGCTGGCGTCGCAGGCTGGAAATTCACCTTGCACGCGCCGTCCTACGGCCCGGTCATGCAATACGCCGAAAACCGCGAGCTGCGCGCCCGGATGTACCGCGCCTACGCCACCCGCGCCGCCGAATTCGCCGACAGCAGCAGCAAGCCGGAATGGGACAACACCCCGGTCATCCAGCGCATGCTGGAACTGCGCCGCGAAGACTCGCAGATGCTCGGTTTCAACAACTTCGCCGAAGTCTCGCTGGTCCCCAAAATGGCCGAAACGCCGGCCCAGGTGCTCGCCTTCCTGCGCGAACTGGCGGCCAAGGCCAAGCCCTTCGCCGAAAAGGACGTCGCCGAACTGCGCGCCTTCGCCAGGGATGAGCTGGGTATCGCCGACTTCCAGCCCTGGGACGCCGCCTACGCCTCGGAAAAGCTGCTGCAAAAGCGCTACGCCTTCTCCGAACAGGAAGTGAAACAGTATTTTACCGAGCCCAAGGTGCTCGGCGGGCTGTTCCAGGTCATCGAGAACCTGTTCAACGTCAAGGTCAAGCCGGACACGGCGCCGGTCTGGCACGAGGACGTCAAGTTCTTCCGCCTCGAATCCCCGGCCGGCGAACTGGTCGGCCAGTTCTACCTCGACCTCTACGCCCGCGAAACCAAGCGCGGCGGCGCCTGGATGGACGAGGCCCGCTCACGGCGCCGGGTGGTCAATGGCATCCAGAAGCCGATCGCCTACCTGAACTGCAACTTCGCCCGTCCGGTCGGTGGCAAGCCAGCCACCTTCACGCACGACGAAGTGACCACGCTGTTCCACGAAACCGGCCACGGCCTGCACCACCTGCTGACGCGCGGCGAGGAGCTGGGCGTTTCCGGCATCCACGGCGTCGAATGGGATGCCGTCGAACTACCTTCGCAGTTCATGGAGAACTACTGCTGGGAGTGGAAAGTGGTCGAGGGCATGTCGGCGCACGTCGACACCGGCGCCCCGCTGCCGCGCGAACTGTTCGACAAGATGCTGGCCGCCCGGAATTTCCAGAGCGGCATGATGGCCGTGCGCCAGATCGAGTTCTCGCTGTTCGACATGCTGCTCCATTCGGACTTCGACCCGGCCGGCGGCAAGACGGTGATGGATCTGCTCAACGAGGTACGCCGTGAAGTTGCCGTGCTGCTCCCGCCCGAATGGCACCGCTTCCCGAACAGCTTCTCGCACATTTTCGGCGGCGGCTACGGCGCCGGCTACTTCAGCTACAAGTGGGCGGAAGTGCTGTCGGCCGATGCCTACGCGGCCTTCGAGGAGGCCGGCGACCCGTTCGATGCGACGGTCGGCCAGCGCTTCCTTGACGAAATCCTGTCGGTCGGCGGCTCGCGCCCGGCCATCGAATCGTTCAAGGCCTTCCGCGGCCGCGAACCGAGCGTCGATGCACTGCTCCGTCATAGCGGT
The DNA here is from genome assembly GCA_020621865.1 of Betaproteobacteria bacterium. Taxonomy (GTDB): domain Bacteria; phylum Pseudomonadota; class Gammaproteobacteria; order Burkholderiales; family Rhodocyclaceae; genus Azonexus. The sequence goes on from JAHRYW010000012.1 coordinate 46,428, forward strand.
ATGATTGCCGCCTAAGCTGTTCAAGGGGAGAAAAACATGCGTTACCTGCTGATGCTGTGCCTGGCGCTGGCCGGCACCTCGGCGCTGGCCGAGACCTACCGCTGGTCCGATTCGGCCGGCAAGACCGTCATTTCCGACACGCCGCCCCCGGGCAAGGCCAAGGGCGTCGTCAAGACAGGCGGCAAGGCCGAAGCCGGCGACAACACCCCGTTCGCCACCAGGAAGGCGATGGAAGCCTTCCCGGTCACGCTGTACACCTCGGCCGAGTGCGCTGCCGAATGCAAGCAGGCGCGCGACCTGCTGAATGGCCGCGGCGTGCCCTTCACCGAAAAAATGGTCCAGTCGGCCGCCGAGATCGAGGAGCTGAAGCAAGTGGCCGGCGATGCTTTCGTGCCGACCATCAAAGTCGGCAACCAGCGTTTCCGCGGTTTCGAGACAGGCGCCTACGACAACCTGCTCGACCTAGCCGGCTACCCGAAGACCGCCCCGTTCGGTGCCAAACCCTCGGGCGGCCTGAGCAAGTGAAGATCGCCAGCTGGAACGTCAATTCGCTGAAGGTGCGCCTGCCGCACCTGCTCGACTGGCTCGCCTCGGCGCAGCCGGATGCGCTATGCCTGCAGGAACTGAAGCTCGAAGACCACAATTTTCCGCGCGCCGAGATCGAGGCGGCCGGGTATCAGGTTGCCTTCTCGGGCCAGAAAACCTACAACGGCGTCGCCCTGCTCGCCCGCCAGCCGATTCATGACGTCGTCTGCGGCAACCCGCA
>JAHRYW010000012.1:47203-53118 GCA_020621865.1 Betaproteobacteria bacterium
GCGTCGCCCTGCTCGCCCGCCAGCCGATTCATGACGTCGTCTGCGGCAACCCGCATTTCCCCGACGAGCAGAAGCGCCTGATCAGCGGCACGGTCGGCGATACCCGCATCGTCTGCGCCTACATGCCGAACGGCCAGGCTGTGGGCAGCGACAAATACGACTACAAGCTGCGCTGGCTCGACGCGCTGGCCGTCTGGCTAGGCGAAGAGATGGCCAAATATCCGAAGCTGGCGCTGTGCGGCGACTACAACATCGCCCCAGACGACCGCGACGTGCATGATCCGGCCGCCTGGGCCGGCGGCATCCTCTGCTCGGAACCCGAACGCGCCGCCTTCCAGCGCTTCATCGGCCTCGGCCTTAGCGACAGTTTCCGGCTGTTCGAGCAGCCGGAAAAGATCTTCTCGTGGTGGGATTACCGGATGCTCGGCTTCCAGAAGAACCTCGGCCTGCGCATCGACCACGTGCTGCTATCGGCGCCGCTGGCCGAGAAATGCAGCGCCGCCGGCATCGACCGCGCGCCACGCAAACTGGAACGGCCGTCCGATCACGCCCCAGTGTGGGCGACGGTCGATTAAGCCGATGAATGCTACGACCACAGAAACAACGGCTGGCCCTAGGGTAAGCCCGGAAAAACTGGCAAAACTGTACCCGGCCCTGGCCGGCCTGCCGGCCGAACGACTGGCGGCGCTGACCGCGCCACAGGCCGTCATGCACCTGCCGGCCGGCACCCAGGTCTTTGCCGAACACCAGCCTTGCCAGGGCTTCCCGCTGCTGCTCGACGGCAGCATCAAGGTCATCAAGCTGGCCGCCAACGGCCGCGAACTGATGCTCTATCGCGTCGTCCCTGGCGGCTCCTGCATCATCAGTTCGAGCTGCCTGCTCGGCCACAGCGACTACAACGCACGCGGCATTGCGGAAACGCCGCTCACCCTGCTCGCCCTGCCGGTCCGGGAATTCGCCGCGCTGATGGTCGACCACCCGCCCTTCCGCGATTTCGTCTTCCACCTGTTCGCCGAGCGCATCGGCGAACTGATGCAACTGGTCGAGGAAGTCGCCTTTGCCCGCCTCGACCAGCGCCTGGCCAAGCTGCTGCTCGCCCGCGAGACGAGCACGCTGAACGTCACCCACCAGCAACTGGCCGATGAACTAGGCAGCGTCCGCGAAATCGTCAGCCGCCTGCTCAAGAGCTTTGCCGCGCAGGGCCTGGTCAGCCTTGGCCGCGAACAGCTGACCATCACCGACCGGGACGGTTTGCACAAACTCGCCGCTGTGTGACCCAGGTTACATACGCCAAAATCCGGCAGGATTACATTGGCGTTGTCCAAACAACCTGACGGAGAAAACACCATGGCTGCTAATGTTGGCGGAATCGACAAAATCCTGCGTATCGTCGCCGGTGCCGGCCTGATCGGCGCCACCGCGGCCGGCGCTCTGCCGGTCTGGGGCTATATCGGCATCGTCCCCCTGGCCACCGGCTTGATGGGCTGGTGCCCGGCCTACACGCTGTTCGGCATGAACACCTGCCCGGCCAAGAAGTAAGCCGGCTTCACGCCCGTAAAAAAACCCGCCGCGGCGGGTTTTTTCGTTGACCGGCACCAGCCGCGATCAGCTCAGATAATTGGCGATGCGCACGTAGTCCTCGACCGGCACATCCTCGGCGCGTAGCGTCGGGACGATGCCGAGAGTGGCGAAACCGGCGTCGTCGAGCACCCCCTTGAGCGTGTTGCGCAGCATCTTGCGGCGCTGGGAGAAGGCTTGCTGGACGACGGCGGCCAGTTTTTCCGGATTCTTCGCATTGAGCTCGGCAACCGGCTTGGGAATCAGGCGGACCACGGCGGAATCGACCTTGGGCGGCGGGTCGAAGCTTTCCGGCGGCACGTCGATCAGCCATTCGAGCCAGAACCGGTATTGCAGCATCACCGACAGGCGGCCGAAATCGGCGTCGCCCGGCTCGGCGACCATGCGCTCGACAACTTCCTTCTGCAGCATGAAATGCATGTCGCGGACGATGTCGACGTAGGCGGCCAGATGGAAAAGCAGCGGCGTCGAGATGTTGTAGGGCAGGTTGCCGACCAGGCGCAGATCCTTGCCGATGCTGGCGAAGTCGAAGGCCAGCGCATCGCCTTCGTGGATCGTCATGCGCTCGGGTGCGTGCTGCTTCCTGAGGCGGGCGATCAGGTCGCGGTCGATTTCGACGACGTGCAGGTGATCGACGCGTTGCAGCAACGGCTCGGTGATCGCCCCCAGGCCGGGGCCGATTTCGACGACGGTTTCGTCGCGTTTGGGATCGATCGCCGAAACGATTGCGCCAATGATGCCGTGATCGACCAGGAAGTTCTGGCCGAAGCGTTTGCGGGCGACGTGGCCTTTCATGCTTGTTTCCTTTGCGCCATGCGCGCCGCCTCAACTACCGCCTCGAACAGGCTGCCGGGGTCGGCCTTGCCGGTACCGGCCAGTTCGAGCGCGGTGCCGTGATCAACCGAGGTGCGGATGATCGGCAGGCCGAGCGTGACGTTGATGCCCTTGCCGAAAGTGGCGTATTTGAGCGCGGTCAGCCCCTGGTCGTGGTACATGGCCAGCACGGCGTCACCCTGGGCGAGGATCGGCGGAGTGAACATGGTGTCGGCCGGATGCGGGCCGGAGAGCAGCATGCCCTCGCCACGCAGCCTTTCCAACACAGGGGTGATCACTTCGATTTCCTCGCGGCCGAGATAGCCGCCTTCGCCGGCATGGGGGTTGAGGCCGGCGACCAGGATGCGCGGCCGGGCGATGCCGTATTTGCCGCGCAGGTCGGCGTGCAGGATGCGTAGCGTCTGTTCCAGCACCTCGGCGGTGATCGCCGCCGGCACGTCTTTCAGCGGCAGGTGGGTGGTGGCCAGTGCGACGCGCAGCGGGCCGCGCTCGGTGTCGCCGGCCAGCATCATGACGACCAGCGGCGTGCCGGTCTTTTCGGCCAGGTATTCGGTATGCCCGGTGAAGGGCACACCTGCTTCGTTGATGACGCCCTTGTGCACCGGCGCCGTGGCCATCGCGGCGAATTCGCCGGACTGGCAGCCGGCCAGCGCGCGGTCGAGCAGGGCGAGCACGTAAGGGCCGTTGGCGGGATCGAGCTGGCCGGCCCGGGATGGTGTAGCGAGCGGGATGTGCAGAACATCGAGTCTGGGGCTCCCATCGAGTGAAATGCTATCCCCCAAGGGGACTTCCTGCGGGGCGCGGTCGCCGGCATTTTTTGGGCAAAAATCAAAAAAACCGACGTCGAGACCGAGCGCTGTCGCCCGTGCTTCAAGCAATTGGCGGTCGCCAAGAATGACCGGCCGTGCCTCGCCCTGGTAGCCAGCCAAACGCAGACAGAGTTCCGGGCCGATACCGGCCGGTTCGCCGCTGGTGACGGCAATCAAGGGGCGGGTCATTTTTCGACCAGGCGGTTTTCGACGTAGGTCCGGTCGCGCAGTTGGCGCAGCCAGTCCTGGTAGGCCTCGTCGAGTTTGCGCTCGCGCAGCGCCTGGCGGGCGACGGCGCGCTGGCGCTCCGCCGAGACGTCGCGCTCGCGGCGCTCCAACACTTCGATTAGGTGCATGCCGAACGGCGACTGGACGACCGTGCTGACTTCGTTGACCTTCAGGGCATTCATCGCCCGCTCGAAATCGGGCACGGTATCGCCCGGGTTCAACCAGCCGAGATCACCGCCCTTGGCGGCCGAACCATCCTGCGAATAAAGCCGCGCCTGCTCGGCGAAATCGACGCCGTTGACGATGCGTTCGCGCACGCTTTCCAGCTTGCGACGGGCTTCGGCTTCGGAAACGACTTCGTTGATGCGAACCAGGATGTGACGGGCGCGGGTCTGCTGGATCGATGCCTGCTCACTGCCGCCGCGCTTGTTGAGCAACTTGACGATATGGAAGCCGGCCGACGAGCGCAACAGTTCGCTGACGCCCCCCGGCTGCAGTTCGGCCGCCACCTCGGCGTATAGGCTGGGCAGGCGCTCCAGTCTGCGCCAGCCGAGATCGCCGCCCTGCAGGGCGTCGGGCGCATCGGAGAAGGCAGCGGTCAGTTCGGCGAAGTTTTGGCCGGCGCGCGCCTGCTTGAGGGCCTGCTCGGCACGCTGGCGCAGCTTCTGCAACTGTTCCGGACTGGCCGATTCCGGCGCCCGCAACAGGATGTGGGCCAGCTGGTATTCCTCGCCACCGCCATTGGCTGCCTGGTTGGCCAGATAGTTGTCGATCTCGCCGTCGGAAATGACCAGCTTGTTGTCGACCTCGCGCTCACGTAGACGCATGGTGGTCATTTCGTTGCGGATATCCTCGCGGAACTGCGGATAGGCGATGCCGTCCTTTTCCAGCGCCTCGCGGAACTGCTGCGGCGTCAGCTTGTTGTTGGCGGCGATCCGGCCGATCGCCTGGTCGAGCTGGGCATCGTCGATCCGCATGCCGCTCTCGCGGGCGTACTGCAACTGTGCCCGGTCCATGATCAGGCGCTCAAGCATCTGGCCTTCCAGGACATCCTGCGGCGGCAGGGCCGTGCCCTGCTTCTGCAACTGGCGCAGGGCCGCCGCGAGCTTGGTGCGCAACTCGTAATAGGTGATCACATCGTCGCCGACCACGGCCACGATGCGATCGGCCTCGACAGGCTCCTGCGGGGCCGCGTATGCCGGCTGTGCGGCCAAGCCGGCAAGCGTGCAGAGGAGAACGATCAGCGTGCGAATGAATTGGGTCATGGTGGTCATTGGGAGGTGAGCAGGTTGCCGTCGGTAGGCAGTTCGTTAATTTTGCCGTAGCCGGGGATGCTGCGTCGCAACAGGCTGATCGGGTTGGTACCGATACTGCCGAAATCGTTGAGCTCAAGCTGGAAGAACAGCGTGTCGTTGGGCGAGCCGGAGATGGCTGCCAGGCGCTGGCCGACGACGCGAACCGCCCAGCAACCCGCGTTGTACTCCACCCCGGCGATCGTTTCAAGCACCCGGCTATCGCGCAGCGAGTAGTTGTAGCGGCCGATACCGTACCACTGGGCGGAAATCGGCCACTGGCCGGCGATGTCGATCTGGTCGACGGTGGAAGTCGTCTTCAGCGGATCGCGCGTATGGCGATAGCTGGCCGACAGCACCTTGCCCAGATCGGGCTGGAAGCGGACGCCGGCCGAGAAACGGTCGCTGGTCCGTTCGCTGTAGTTGTATTCCCAAGCCATGTCCATATAGGTCTTGGGGGCGACCAGCCCGTTGACCGCGGCAACCAGATTGGAAAAATCGTCCTGGCGAGTCGTCTCGCCGGTGATCGCCACGCGCTGCGGCTTGAAGTAATAGCGCTGCCCGATCATCGCCTTGAACTGCTCCGCCCCGCTTTCGCTACTGAGCAGCCGGGTGGTCAGGGCCAGCGTTAGCTGGTTGGCGTCGTTAATCCGATCGTAGCCGCTATAGCGGTTCTCGGAAAAGATCTGGGCGAAATTGAAATCAGCCAGCGCCGTGTCGAACAGCGGGATATTGCTCTGGTCCCGGTAGGGAATATTGACGTAGTAGAGACGCGGCTCCAGGGTCTGGATATGCCCTTTGCCAAACCACTCGACGTCGCGCTCGAAGACCATCGTCGAATCCAGCGTGAAGATCGGCAAGGTCCGGCTGATCGTATCCGGCTGTCCCGCCACCGCCCGGTCCAGTGAATACTGGCTGATGTGCAAGCCCAGCTTGGGGGTGATCTGGAAGGCCGGATTGACGATGGGCAAGGACAGCTGCGGATAGAAAACGAAGCGGTCGCCCTGATCCTTGCCGAGATCGGCATGGGTAAAGCGCGAGTACTGGCCGATCATGCTGAAATCCATTTTCAGCACATCCGGCTTGTAGCCGACGATGCTCAGTTGCGGTTCGATGAAATACGGCCGCTTGATGCTCGGATCGAGCTGCAGCGTCTGGTGGCGCAAGACCTGGA
>JAHRYW010000012.1:53128-62837 GCA_020621865.1 Betaproteobacteria bacterium
TACGGCCGCTTGATGCTCGGATCGAGCTGCAGCGTCTGGTGGCGCAAGACCTGGACGCTCCCTTGCAGCCACGGCGATGGCGCATAGGTCAGCTGTACCTGCCGACGCAGCTGGGCCTGCGAGGTCCGCAACAGGCGGGACGACATGTCCTGCCAGTAAAAATCGTCGGAAACGCCGTTCCAGTCGATCTGGGCTGACACGTCGCTGCCCAGGTCGTGCTGGTGTTCGATCCGGTAGGCATAGCGCTGCCGGTCTTTCATCTCGTCGTTGGGCAGGTATTCGAGACGGATGTTGCCCTCAAAGTTGTGTTCCAGGTAGCGCGCCTCGGCGCCGAGCTGGAAGCCGCGCTTGGACATGTAGCGAGGGAACAGCGTCAGGTCATAGTTCGGCGCGATGCTCCAGTAGTAGGGCAAAGTGAAGTCCAGGCCGCTACGCGTCGAGGTCGAATAATTGGGATGCAACAGACCTGAGCGCGGCTGCCCGCTGAGCGGGAACGAGATGGTCGGCGAATAGAAGATCGGGGCGCCGCCGAACCACAGCGTGGCATTCTTCGCCTCTCCTTCCTTGCGATCGAAATCGAGCCGGGTTTCCGAAGTTTTCAGATACCAGTCGGTCTGCTCGGGCTTGCAGGTCGAATACGAGCTGTCGGCCAGGGTGTAGTGATTTTCCCCTTCGAAATCGATGCGCTCGGCCTGGCCGCTAACTTCGATCTGGCGCGGCGGCGCCTGGGTCGGCAGGCCGTAGCTGTCAGCCACCGTCAGCATCATCGGCACGCCCGAGGTGTTCAGATTGGTGCTCGCCACCCGGGTGACCAATCTCTTCGGATCATAGAACTTGCTCGGCGCTTCGCGGACGATGCGATAGGTCGCGTTTTCCATGGCCCCGATCTGCTCGGCCAGCTTCATGCGCAGATGCGGCCCGGAAACTTCGGCGCCATCCTGCAGGAATCGCACATTGCCGGTCGCCTCGACCTCGTCTTCCAGGAGGCGATAAGTCGCCTTATCGGCGAACAGCAACGAGCCGGCGCGACGCAACTCGACCCCACCCTCGGCCTCGACCACCTCCTCGTTCTGCCCCTCGATCCGGCTGGCAACGATGAACAGCGGGTAACTGTCGTCCTTTTTCAGGGCGACCGGATTTTCCAGGCCGACGACCGGGCCGGCGACCTTCTGCTTGGCCTTGCCCAGGACATTGAATTTGCGTTCCTGACGCAGGTTCAGCGGCACCTCGCCGAGACCGAGGCCGTTGGCCGCATTCTCCGCGGCGACATGGACGGAAGTGTCGGTAGCGGCGGCCGCCCGACCGATGTCGACAACCGCGTGCGCCGTCTGCACGCCGGCGAACAGGCAACAGACAATAACGGCAAGCGGGCGGCGGGCAAAACCGGGCATCGAGGCGATCAGAGTAGGTCCGGGACCGGAACGGCCGATGCCCGAGTGTTAAAATCGCAGCATTTTACAACGAACAGAACCCTGCCCGCTTATGGAAGCCACGCCGCGCGATCAACTTGTTAACGACTGGGTCGCCAGTCGTTTTCCCGATCAATCCGTCCGCATCACCCCGGCCTCGGCCGATGCCAGTTTTCGCCGCTATTTCCGGCTGACCTGGCCGGACGGCACGACGCGCATCCTGATGGATGCGCCGCCCGAGAAGGAAGACTGCAAGCCCTTCATCCATGTCGCCGGCCTGTTGGCCAAGGCCGACCTGGCCGCCCCGCGCGTCCTCGACAAGGATCTCGACGACGGCTTCCTGGTCCTCACCGATCTCGGCCGCATCGGCTATCTCGACGCCCTGAACGCCGACCTGTCGATGGCCGACCTGCTGATCCGCCCGGTCCTCGACGTGCTGGTCAAATGGCAGCTATCGACCACGGCCGCCACGCTGCCGCCCTACGACGCCACGCTGCTCCGCCGCGAGCTCGACCTCTTCCCGGAATGGTTCGTCGGCCGTCACCTCGGCGTCGAACTGAGCGACGACGAGAAGACCATGCTCGACCGGACCTTCAAGTTCCTGATCAACTCGGCGCTGGCTCAGCCCAAGGTCTTCGTACACCGCGACTTCATGCCGCGCAACCTGATGGTCGTCGAGAGCGAAGCCCGCCTGACCCCAGGCATCATCGATTTCCAGGATGCCGTGATGGGGCCAATCACCTACGACGTCGTCTCGCTGTTCCGCGACGCCTTCATCTCCTGGGACGAAGAGCAGGAAATCGACTGGGTCGTTCGCTACTGGGAAAAAGCCCGCGCCGCCGGCCTGCCGGTACGCGAGGACTTCGGCGCCTTCTGGCGCGACTACGAACTGATGGGCCTGCAGCGCCACCTCAAGGTGCTCGGTATCTTCTGTCGCTTGAAATACCGCGACGGCAAGGACAAATACAGCGAAGACCTGCCGCGCTTCATCAACTACGCCCGCAAGACCGCCGCCCGCTACGTCCAGCTGAAACCGCTGCAAAACCTGCTCGACCGGCTGGAAGGCAACACTGAGCAGATCGGCTACCGCCACAAGTAAGCCGATGAAAGCCATGATCCTCGCCGCCGGCCGCGGCGAACGCATGCGGCCGCTAACTGAACACACGCCCAAGCCGCTGCTGGTGGCCGGCGGCAAGCCGCTGATCGTCTGGCACCTGGAACGACTGGCCGCAGCCGGCTTCCGCGACATCGTCATCAACCACGCCCACCTCGGCGGACAGATCGAAGCGGCGCTCGGCGACGGCTCGAAGTGGGGCCTGCGCATCGCCTACTCGCCCGAACCGCCGGGCGCCCTGGAAACCGCCGGCGGCATCGCCACCGCCCTGCCCCTGCTCGGCGAGCAGCCCTTCCTGGTGGTCAATGGCGATGTTTATTGCGATTTCGATTTTGGCCGTTTTTTGCCATCGACCGTAGCATTTGCCCATCTGGTCATGGTCGACAACCCGGCGCACCACACCGGCGGCGATTTCAGCCTGGACGGCCAGCGCGTCATCTACGCCAACGGTGAGCAAACGCTCACCTACGCCGGCATCGGCGTTTTTTCGCCGACCTTCTTCGCCGGCGTCCAGCCCGGCACGGTCATGAAACTGCGCCCGCTGCTCGACGCCGCCATCGCGGCCGGTACGCTGACCGGGGAACGCTACGCCGGCCGCTGGGTCGACGTGGGAACACCACAACGCCTCGCCGAACTGGATCAGGAATTGAGAGCCGCATGACCCACGCCCACTTTATCGCCCGCCGCAAGCGCCTGCTGAAAACCATCGGCGACGGCGTCGCCATCGTGCCGACGGCGCCGGAAGTCATCCGCAACCGCGATGCGCACCATCTCTACCGCTTCGACAGCTACTTCTGGTACCTGACCGGCTTCCCGGAACCGGAAGCGGTGGTCGTGCTGGTCGGCGGCCCGAAGCCAAAATCCATCCTCTTCTGCCGCGAAAAGCACGAAGAGCGCGAAATCTGGGACGGCTACCGCTACGGGCCGAAAGCCGCCAAAGCCGCCTTCGGGTTCGACGCCGCCTACCCGATCGAACAACTCGACAAGAAACTGGCCGAATTGCTGGTCGACCGCGAAACGCTGTGGCACGCCATCGGCCACGACGCCGAATGGGATGGGCGGATCGCCAAGGCCCTGAACGAAGTCCGCGCCCAGACCCGGGCCGGCAAGCGGGCGCCGCGCGCCATCCACGACCTGCGCGTCGAACTCGACACCATGCGCCTGATCAAGGATGCCGCCGAGGCCGACATCCAGCAACGCTCGGCCGACATCGCCAGCGCCGGCCACGCCCGCGCCATGCGCGCCTGCCGCCCCGGCCTGGCCGAATACGAACTGGAAGCCGAGCTGACCTACGAATTCCGCAAACGCGGCGCCGACGCCCACGCCTACACGCCCATCGTCGCCGGCGGCGCCAACGCCTGCGTGCTGCACTACGTTGAGAACAACAAGCTGCTCAACGACCACACCCTGGTCCTGATCGACGCCGGCTGCGAGGTCGAAGGCTACGCCGCCGATATCACCCGCACCTTCCCGGTCAATGGCCGCTTCAACGCGGCGCAGAAGGACGTCTACGAAATCGTCCTCGCCGCCCAGGCCGCCGCCATCGCCGCCACCGCCCCCGGCCGCCATTTCATGGAAGGCCACGATGCGGCGGTCCGCGTGCTGACCCAGGGCCTGATCGACTTCAAGCTGCTCGATGGCGACCTCGACAATTTGATTGAAAAAGGCGACTACAAGCGCTTCTACATGCACCGCACCGGCCACTGGCTCGGCCTCGACGTGCACGACGCCGGCGAATACAAGGTCGGCGATGCCTGGACGACGCTGCAGCCGGGCATGACGCTGACCGTCGAACCCGGCCTCTACTTCCGCCCGGCCGACGACATCCCGCCGGCGCTGGCCGGCATCGGCATCCGCATCGAGGACGACGTGCGGGTCACCGCAACCGGCTGCGATGTCTACACCACGGCCCCGAAGACGATCGCCGAGATCGAGGAAGTCATGCGCCATGACTGAGCCGGCCGTTGAAAACGTCGACATCCTGATCATCGGCGCCGGCCCGGTCGGGATGACACTGCACCTGGCACTGTCCGCCGGCGGGCAGAAATCGCTGCTCCTCGACCGTCGCCCCCTCACCGCCCAGCAAAACGACCCGCGCGCCCTGGCCCTGTCGCACGGCGCCCGCCAGCTGCTTGAACAGATCAACAGCTGGCCGACCCGCGCCGCAACGCCGATCGAAACCATCCACGTCTCGCAGAAGGACGGCTTCGGCCGCACCGTGATCGACCGTGCCGACTACCATCTGCCCGCCCTCGGCTACGTCGTCCGCTACCGCGACCTGGCTGGTGCGCTGGCCGCCAACCTGGCACCCGACGCCGTACTCGCCGAAGCCGAGATCCTCGACATCATGCCGGGCGACGAGCATGTCACCGTCGCGCTGCGCCATGCCGGCCAGTTGCGAACCATCCGCACCCGACTGCTGGTGCACGCCGAAGGCACGCCGGGGGACGATCCCGCCGTCGCGGTCAGCGACTACCACCAGCACGCCGTGATCTGCGAAGTCAGCCCGACGCCGGGGCACGGCAAACGCGCCTGGGAACGCTTCACGCCCGACGGCCCGCTGGCCCTGCTGCCGCTCGGCGACGAATACTCCATCGTGTTCACGCTGCCGCCAGCCAAGGCAGACGCGGTGATGGCACTCGATGACGACGCCTTCATCGCCGCCCTGCAACAGCAGTTCGGCCAGCGTCTGCGCTTTGCCAAGTCCGGCCCGCGCAGCCGTTTCCCGCTCGCCCTGCGCCTGCGCGACACGCTGGTCAAAGGCAACGAAGTGTGGATCGGCAACAGCGCCCAAACCCTGCACCCGGTCTCCGGCCAGGGCTTCAACCTCGGCATCCGCGACGCCTGGCAACTTTCCGAAATTTTGCTGAAAAATGGCGCTGACCGTAGCATTCTGGCCGACTACGCCGCCAGCCGCCGGCTCGACCGCCGGGGCAGCGCCTTCTTCACCGACCAGATCGTCAAAGCCTTTTCCAACGATATCGGCCCACTCAAACTGGCCCGCGGCCTCGGCCTGTTCGCCCTCGACGTTTTCCCACCGGTCCGTCACTTCGTCGCCAAGCGGATGATCTGGGGCGCCCGCGCTTGGCCCTGAGCCGATGCCCCACCTGTGCCACAATGCGCCCCACTCTCACCACGGAAAGTCCCGCCCAATGATCATTTCAGGATTCCAGAGCCTGCTCCAGGCCGCCCGCATGCAGCCCGAGCCGCAACAGATGCTGTTCGTCTTCGCCCGCACCGAATTGCCGGAAGATGCCAGCCCGGAAGAAAAACAGCGCTTTGAAAAAGGTCAGGGTGGCGTCATGACGCCAATCATGTACGTCGACAAAAAGCCGACCGAGCTCGAAAGCTTCGCCGATCTGGCCAAGGAATCACGCCAGATGGGCCAGGACTGGGATTTCGTCTTCGTCGGCTGCCTGAGCGGCCAGGGCGACCGCGAACCGAGCGACGCCGAAGTCACCAAGGCGCTGGAAGTCATGGTCAAGTCGGTGCAGGGCGGCATCATCGACCATCTGCTGATCTATCGCCCCGACGGCGAGCAGGTACGCCTGCACGGACCGCAACTCTAAGCCGGCTGGCGCTACCCGACCGATGGCTCCCGGACGCCTGCGCGCCTGGTTTCTCGCCTGCCGCCCGAAGACGCTGTCGGTCTCGCTGTCACCCGTCCTGGTCGGCACCGCCGTCGCCTGGCACGACACCGGCACCCTGCTCTGGCTGCCACTGCTTGCCGCCGCGCTCGGCGCCGCATTCATCCAGATCGGCACCAACCTGTTCAACGATGTCGGCGACTTCCTGCGCGGCACCGACACGCCGGAACGCCTCGGCCCCAAACGCGCCACCGCCGAAGGCTGGCTGAGCCCGGGTATGGTCAAGGCCGGTGCCTGGCTCAGTTTCGCCCTGGCCTTTCTGTGCGGCATCTACCTGGCCAGCCACGGCGGCTGGATCATCGTCGCCATCGGCTTCGCCTCGCTGGCCGCCGGCTGGGCCTACACCGGCGGACCGAAACCGATCGCCTACGGGCCGCTCGGCGAATTGTTCGTGTTCGTTTTTTTCGGCCTGGTCGCCGTCGGCGGCAGCTACTACCTGCAGACCCTGAGTCTCGCCCCCGCCGCGCTGATCGCCGGCACCCTGGTCGGCATCCACGCCGCGGCAGTGATTACCGTCAACAACTATCGCGACCTCGACGGTGATGCCAGAAACGGCAAGAACACACTGGCCGTCCGCCTTGGCCGCCCGGCCATCCGGCGCCTCTATACCGGCGAAATGCTCGCCCCCTACGCCCTGCTGCTCTTCCTGGCGCCGCTCGGCTGGCCGGCCTCCTTGCCTCTGTTGTCGCTGCCGCTGGCCATCCAACTGGTCCGCCATTTCAACCGCGAGGCCCCCGGCCCGGTCTTCAACGGCATCCTGGCCGCCAGCGCCGGCCTGCAACTCGCCTTCGCCCTGCTGTTAACCCTAAGCTTCACGATTTGACTATTTTTTAAGCGGCGATTCGGGTAAAATTCACGGCTTCCCCGTTTTGCCCAGTGCCCCCGTACGCCCATGGAATTTGCCGGTTTTCAGCTTCGCAACAATCTGTTCGTCGCGCCCATGGCCGGGGTCACCGATCGTCCGTTCCGCCAGTTGTGCAAGAAGCTGGGCGCCGGCCTGGCGGTGTCCGAAATGGTCACCTCCAACTCGCTGCTCTACGGCAGCGCCAAGACGCTGCGCCGCGCCAACCATACCGGCGAAGTCGCCCCGATCTCGGTGCAGATCGCCGGCGCCGATCCGAAGATGATGGCCGAAGCCGCCCGCCACAACGTCGACAACGGCGCCCAGATCATCGACATCAACATGGGCTGCCCGGCCAAGAAGGTCTGCAACGTGATGGCCGGCTCGGCTCTGATGCAGGACGAAAAGCTGGTCGGACAGATCCTCGACGCCGTCGTCGGCGCCATCCCGGACACCCCGGTCACGCTGAAATTCCGCACCGGCTGGAACATCGCCAACAAGAACGCGCCGACCATCGCCCGCATCGCCGAAAATGCCGGCGTGCGCGCCGTCGCCATCCACGGCCGCACCCGCTGCCAGCAATACACCGGCGAGGCCGAGTACGACACCATCGCGCTGGTCAAGACGCTGATCAGGATCCCGGTCATCGCCAACGGCGACATCACGACGCCGGAAAAGGCCAAGCACGTGCTCGACGTCACCGGCGCCGACGGCATCATGATCGGCCGCGCCGCCCAGGGCCGCCCCTGGCTGTTCCGCGAAATCGAACACTATCTGAAGACCGGCGAGCACCTGCCGCCGGCCGAGGTCAAGGAGATCCACAGCATCCTGCTGGCCCATCTCGAAGACCTCTACGCTTTCTACGGCCCGGAAACGGGGTTCAAGGTCGCCCGCAAGCACATCTCCTGGTACACCAAGGGATTGGTCGGCTCGGCGGCCTTCCGCAAGGAAATGAACGTCCTGCCCAGCATCGAACAACAGATGCAGGCAGTGAACGACTTTTTCTGCCGCCTGGCGGCAGAGCATGCACACCTAAAATACGACAACGAGGAGGCGTTGGCAGCATGAGCCAACATGACTTGGGGAAGTGCGTCGTGAACGCACTGGAGCAGTATTTCCGCGACCTGGATGGCGAAAAGCCGGCCGCGATCTATGACATGGTTCTGCGCAGCGTCGAAAAGCCGATGCTCGAAGTGGTGCTCGCCAAGGCGGGCGCCAACCAGACGCTGGCGGCGGAGATGCTCGGCATCAACCGCAACACCCTGCGCAAGAAACTCACCGAACATCAACTTCTGTAAATCACCACCATGACCATCAAGCAAGCGCTGATTTCCGTCTCCGACAAGACGGGTGTTCTCGAATTCGCCCAGAGCCTCGCCGCCCAAGGCGTCAAGCTCCTGTCCACCGGCGGCACCGCCAAGATGCTGCGTGACGCCGGCCTGGCCGTCACCGAAATCGGCGACTACACCGGTTTCCCGGAAATGCTCGATGGTCGCGTCAAGACCCTGCACCCAAAGGTGCATGGCGGCATCCTGGCCCGTCGCGACCTAGCCGAGCACATGGCCACCATCGAACAGCACGGCATCCCGATGATCGACCTGGTCTGCGTGAACCTCTACCCGTTCGCCGCGACCATCGCCAAGGCCGGCGTGACGCTGGAAGACGCCATCGAGAACATCGACATCGGCGGTCCGGCCATGGTCCGCTCCTCGGCCAAGAACTACGCCGGCGTCGCCATCGTCACCGACCCGGCCGATTACCAGCCGCTGCTCGATGAAATGAAAGCCAACGGCGGCGCGCTGCAACTGGCCACCCGCTTCGGCCTGGCCAAGAAGGCCTTTACCCATACCGCCCGCTACGACAGCATGATCGCCAACTGGCTGACCGGCCTCGATGACGGCGCCGAAGCCAAGCCGGCCGAAGCCGCGCCGACCCCGGCCATCTTCCCGGCCAAGCTGCAACTGGCGTTCGACCGCACCGAGATCCTGCGCTACGGCGAGAACTCCCACCAGTCGGCCGCCTTCTACCGCGACACCACGCCGCTGGCAGGCAGCATCGCCGCCTACACCCAGCTGCAGGGCAAGGAACTGTCCTACAACAACATCGCCGACTCCGATGCCGCCTGGGAATGCGTCAAAGCCTTCGACACGCCGGCCTGCGTCATCATCAAGCACGCCAACCCGTGCGGCGTTGCCATCGACGGCACCTTGCTGGCCGCCTACGAAAAGGCCTTCAAGACCGACTCGACCTCCGCTTTCGGCGGCATCATCGCCTTCAACGGCGAAGTCGGCATCGACGTGGTCAACGCCATGAACGAGCGCAAGCACTTCGTCGAAGTGCTGATCGCCCCGTCCTTCACCGCCGAAGCCAAGGCCGCACTGGCCGCCAAGCAGAACCTGCGCGTGCTGGTCGTGCCGCTCGGTCGTGACCTCAACAAGCTGGAACTGAAGCGCGTTGGTGGCGGCCTGCTGGTGCAAACCGCGGACGACTTCACCGCCCAGGCTTCCGGCCTGAAGGTGGTCACCAAGGTGCAACCGACCGCCCAGCAGATCGAAGACCTGCTGTTCGCCGAGCGCGTCGCCAAGTTCGTCAAATCCAACGCCATCGTCTTCTGCGGCGGCGGCATGACCCTGGGTGTCGGCGCCGGCCAGATGAGCCGCGTCGATTCGACCAAGATCGCCAGCATCAAGGCCACCAA
>JAHRYW010000012.1:63062-67266 GCA_020621865.1 Betaproteobacteria bacterium
AGCCATGAAACTACTGGTAATCGGTTCCGGCGGCCGCGAGCACGCCATGGCCTGGCGCCTGGCGCAGACGCCCGGCATGCAGAAGGTTTATGTCGCCCCCGGCAACGCCGGCACGGCGCGCGAGCACGAGCTGGAAAACCTGAACATCACCGATCCGGAAGCCCTGGCTGATTTCGCCGAGCAGAACAAGATTCACCTGACGCTGGTCGGCCCGGAGGCCCCGCTGGCCGCCGGGGTGGTCAACATCTTCCGCGCCCGTGGGCTGAAGATTTTTGGCCCGACCAAGGAAGCCGCGCAGCTCGAATCCTCCAAGGATTTCGCCAAGCGCTTCATGGCCCGTCACAACATTCCGACCGCCGGTTTCGAGACCTTCTCCGATGCCGCCGCGGCTCATGCCTACATCGACAAACAGGGCGCACCGATCGTCATCAAGGCTGACGGACTGGCCGCCGGCAAGGGCGTCGTCGTCGCCATGAATCTTGAAGAAGCCCACGCCGCCATCGACGACATGCTGTCCGGCAACAAGCTGGGCGATGCCGGGGCGCGCGTCGTGATCGAGGATTTCCTCGACGGCGAGGAAGCCAGTTTCATCGTCATGGTCGACGGCAAGAACGTGCTGGCCCTGGCCTCCAGCCAGGATCACAAGCGCATTTTCGACGGCGACCAGGGTCCGAACACCGGCGGCATGGGCGCCTACTCGCCGGCGCCGTGCGTCACGCCGGAAGTACACGCCAAGGCGATGCGCGAAATCATCCTGCCGACGGTACGCGGCATGGCTGCCGACGGCATCCCTTTCACCGGCTTCCTCTATGCCGGCCTGATGATCGCCAAGGACGGTTCGGTCAAGACGCTGGAATTCAACTGCCGGATGGGCGACCCGGAAACCCAGCCGATCCTGATGCGCCTGAAATCCGATTTCGTGAAACTCCTTGAACACGGTATCGACGGCACGCTGGATCAGGTCGAGGCCGAATGGGACCGTCGCGTTGCGCTCGGTGTCGTTCTCGCAGCAGCCAACTACCCGGAGACCCCGCGCAAGGGCGACGTCATCCAGGGGCTGCCGGACGGCAACAGTTTCGGCGAGGACGCCCACGTTTTCCACGCTGGCACAGCTCAGGCCGACGGCAAGGTGGTAACCAGCGGCGGCCGCGTGCTTTGCGTCACGGCGCTCGGCGAGAACGTCAGGTTGGCCCAGAAGCGCGCCTACGAGGCGGCCGTCCAGATCGGTTTTGACGGCATGCAATTCCGCAAGGACATCGGTCACCGTGCGGTTACCCGCTAACCCCGAGTAGTCCCGCCCATGTGGCCACGCTACGGCAGCAGTCTGAAAATACGCATTGCTGCCGTAGCCAGCCTGATGTTCGTCGCAGGCATCGCCCTCATTTCCTTTTTCGTCACCCGCATCCTGCACGGCGACATGCAGGACATGCTGTCCAAGCAGCAACTGACGGCAACCGGCTACATCGCCCGCGACATCGACGCCAAGATCTCGCTGCGTCTGGAAAGCCTGAAACGCGTCGCCCTGAACATGCCGCCAGCCCTGTTCAGGGATCCGGCAGCCATGCAGACCTGGCTGGAAGACCGCAAGGCCATCCACACCCTGTTTCCGACCGGTCTGATGGTCATTCCCCCGGATGGCGGCCCGACCCTCGGTGAAGCCCCTCGCCTGCAGAGCCGTCCGAAATCCTTTACCGACCGCGACTGGTTCATCGGCGCCACGACAAGCCGTCAGCCCTACATCAGCAAACCGCTGATCACGCGGGCAACCGGGGAGCCGGCACTGGTCGTCGCCATCCCGGTATTCGACCGCCAGCAAAAGCTGCTCGGCGTTCTGGCCGGCGTCACCCCGCTCACCACACCAGGCTTTCTCGACCTGATCATCGGCGCCAGCCCTGGCAAGAACGGCAGTTACGACCTGATCGCCCCGCAACACGCGCTCTACGCCCTCAGCTCCGAGATCAGGACGGCGGTCACGCCACTGCCGACCGCCGGTCACGACCCGGCCATCGATGCCGCCCTGAATGGCCAGCGCGGCATCAAGATTGTCCACAATGCCGCGCATAAGGAAGAGCTGGTCGCCATTGCCGAGGTTCCACGGTCAAACTGGCTGCTGATCGCCCGCCAGCCCACAGTCGATGCTTTCGAACCGGTCTCGAACACCCTGCGCAACGCCTTGCTGATTACCGCCCTGCTCTCGCTGCCAAGCATCGTTGTACTGCTCGCCATTCTCAATCGCTTGCTGCAACCGATGGCCGACCTGGCCGGCCAACTCCACGACATGGCCGACGGCTCGCGCCCGATGCGCCCGGTCGAGACCCACACGGCCGACGAAGTGGCCGATGTCGCCCACAGCTTCAACCGCTTGCAGAGCCGCCTGCTGGAACAGGAGCAGCGGCTGGCGCAAATGGCTCACCAGGACACGCTGACCGGCCTGCCCAATCGGCGCATGATCGACCAGCGAGTGGAAAACGAATTACGCCGCATCCAGCGCAACGGCCTGGGATTGGCCCTGCTCTTCCTCGACATCGATGGCTTCAAGCCGGTCAATGATGCCCACGGCCATCAGGTCGGCGACCTGATCCTCGGCGAGATCGCCTGCCGCCTGCACTCTACTGTCCGCGACGTCGACACCGTTGCCCGCCTGGGCGGCGACGAGTTCCTGATCCTGCTCAACGATACCGAGCAGCCGCTCGAAGCCGCCGAGCGCGTTGCCCAGCAGTGTATCCACGCGCTGGCCGAGCCAATCCGCATCGACGACCTAGCCATCCGGATCGGCGTCTCGATCGGCATTGCCACCTGCACCGGCCTCGAAGCCGAAGGCATGACCGTCCAGCGCCTGGTCAGCCAGGCCGACAACGCCATGTACCAAGCCAAAGCCGAAGGACGCAACCGCTACGTTGCCCATGACGGCAATTCCTCCCCGCCCTTACCCCAATAAGCAAAATGTCCATAGACACCTCCACCCTGAAAGACTATTTCACTTCCCTGCAAAGCCGCATCGTCGGCGAACTGGAGGCCTTCGACGGCCAGCCCTTCCGGACCGACAGCTGGGTGCGCCCGGAAGGCGGCGGCGGCACCTCGCGCCTGATCGAGGAAGGCAATTTCTTCGAGCGCGGCGGCGTCAATTTCTCACACGTCACCGGCAAATCGCTGCCCGCCTCGGCCACCGCCGTCCGTCCGCAACTGGCTGGACGTTCGTGGGAAGCGATGGGCGTGTCGCTGGTCCTGCATCCGCGCAACCCCTACTGCCCGACCGCGCACATGAACGTGCGCTGCTTCGTTGCCCGCAAGGAAGGCGAAGAGGATGTCTGGTGGTTCGGCGGCGGCATGGACATGACGCCTTACTACGGACAGCGCGAGGATGTCGCGCATTTCCACCAGACCTGTAGGGATGCCCTGGCGCCGTTCGGCGAGGAGGTCTATCCGAAATACAAGCACTGGTGCGACGAGTATTTCTTCCTGAAACACCGCAACGAACCGCGCGGCGTCGGCGGCGTCTTCTTCGACGACCTGAACGAAGGCGGTTTCGAGCGCTGCTTCGCGCTGACCCAGGCGGTCGGCAATGCCTTCACCCAAGCCTACCTGCCGGTGCTGGCCAAACGCCGCGAGACGCCTTACGGCGAACGCGAACGCGACTTCCAGGCCTATCGTCGCGGCCGTTACGTCGAATTCAACCTGGTCTGGGACCGCGGGACGCTGTTCGGCCTGCAATCGGGCGGCCGCACCGAATCGATCCTGATGTCGCTGCCCCCCATCGTCAAATGGCGCTACGACTGGGCGCCGGAAGCCGGGACGCCGGAAGCCGAACTGTACGAAGTCTTCCTCCAGCCACAGGACTGGCTGGCCAGCAGCTGCTAGAAACCAGCCAACAGTTGCCGGAATAGACGAGGGCGCCCTAGGCGCCCTCTGTTCTTTCCAACAACCAGGAAGCAGGGGCTACTTCAGCTTGCCCCGCACAACCCGGACGCGCGCCGGGTTCTTGACGTTCATCTTGCCGCCACCGCCTTCGAGGTTGCCGCAGGCGCAGGCTGCCTTGATGTGCGGGACGGAATTGACGATGACCAGGCAATCCATGCACTCATAGTACAGGTCGCCGCCGGTCGGCAAGGCGGCAGGATCAGGCACCGGTTCGACCGGATAGAAGTTGTAGATCTTGCGCATGTCGATATTCAGCATTTTGTCTCCCCTCTTGTATTTTTTGAGC
>JAHRYW010000012.1:67276-92066 GCA_020621865.1 Betaproteobacteria bacterium
GATCTTGCGCATGTCGATATTCAGCATTTTGTCTCCCCTCTTGTATTTTTTGAGCTAAGCCTAGCGCGTCTCGAACTGCGCGCTAGCCCGGTAGTGCTTGTTGGCTTCCTCGGCGCGCCCCAGCTGGTCGAACAGATGCGCCAGTTCCAGATGCGCGGCCTGCGTTGCCGCCACCGACAGCGACGCCTCCAGGTAACTTTGCGCCTTGCCCCACAGGCGCTGGCGCTGGCACATGCGGCCCAGGGCTTTCAACAAGCGGGCGTCGTCCGGATGCCGGCGCAACCAGGCCTCGGCCTTGGCGATGCGCGCCGTCTGCTCGCCGCCGGCCAGCCGGCCGTAGAGTGCCACCAGATCGGGTTGCCAGGCGTCGTCGCCAGCCGCGTCAATCGCCGCCTCGATCAGCTTCTGCGCCTCGCTGCCGGCATTGAGGGCGACCAAGGCCCGGGCCGCGGCCAGCACCACGCGCCGCCCGCGTTCCTCGGCGGGAATACCACGCAGGTAGGCCGTCAGCCGGCCCTGGTCGGCAGCACTGCGGGCGATATTGGCCAGATGGGCCTGGGTCCGGATTTCGCGGACCACTTCCGGCTGCAGCGCGTCGCGCTTGGCCAGCTGGCGCACCAGCTTGAGCACCCCGTCCCAGTCGCCGCTACCCTGGCGGGCCCGCAACTCCAGGCGCAGCGCAGCGATATGGCGCCCCTGCTTGCCCTGCAGGTGGCCAAGGGCGGCCAGCGCATCGTCGAAACGGCGCTCCTCGTTGGCCATTTCGGCATCGAGCATCAAGGTTGCCGCCTCGGTCTGCGGGTCGTCGGTCCGGGCGTGTTCCAGCCAGAATTGTTGTTTTTCCGGTTCGCGCATGCGCTGGGCGGCACGGGCCGCGACCAGCGCCGACAGGCCGCGCGCCGTACCGGCGGCATGGGCTTCGCCGGCCTTCTTCATGGCCTGTCCGAAACGCCCCTCGAAGAGCAGACGGACGGCATCCTGGAAGACCATGCCTGCCTTGTCGCGCTGTTGCCGGGCGCGGTAGTCGCGGACCCGCTTCGGCATGCCGAAGGTCGCCGACAGCACGCGCAGCACCACGTAAAAGACGGCGAACAAGGCGACCAGCGCGAGCACGAACAGGTTGAGCGACACCTCGGCCCGCCACGGCGGGAAGACGAGCAGCACGTAGCCGTCATTCAGGCGGGCGCCGAGCGCAACGGCAACCGCCGCCCCGAACAGGGCAAGAATCCAGAACAGGCCCTTCACCGCTTTTCCTTGGCCGGCCTAATTGTGCGCAGGGCGGACTGGCTGTCGTTGAGGTTGGGCAACTCGACGTTGATCTCGGTCGCCGTCATCTGGCGCAGGGTTGCTTTAGCCGCCAGCACGGCCTTGTCATTGGCGTCGAAATGGCGGGCCAGCATGTCCTGGGCGACCTTCAACTCGTTGCGGAAAGTCCATTGATCGCGGGCGAACAGCGCCAGGCGCGCATTGAGCAGGCGCAGCTTGAGATTCTCCTGGAGGAAGTAGCCTTGCCCGGGCGCCAGCAGCGCCGAGTCGTCGCGGTCGAAGCGCTGGATACGGACCAGGCCCTTCAACTCCTGCCAGATTTCGTCGCCGGTCCGCTGCCACCAGGGAGAGGCATCGGCAGTTTTTTTATTTTCGGCCTTTTCTGCCGGCCGACCGTAGGATTTGAGCGGCAACTTGTCGACGCCGACGACAATCTGTTCGAGACGCAGGCTGATGCCGGGCATATCGACAAATGGCAGCGCCGTCAGGCGGCCGAGATCCTTGGCCAGCGCCTTGCGCAGGGGCAGGTAGGCCGGACGGTCGAGGCGGGCCAGACGGGCATCGGCCGTCTGTAGCGCCAGCACGGCGACCGGCACGTTGCCGGCCAGTTGCAGTTGCTGGCCGGCCAGCGTGATCGCCTGTTCGACTTCGAGCAGGGTCACTTCCTCGCGGCTGCGGGCGATGTCCTGGTACAGCGTCTGCAGGGTGGCGGACTGCCCCTGGAACTCGGCCAGTTTGCCGTCAAGCGCGCCAAGCCTGGCTTGCAGCGCTTCGATCTGCTCGCTGGTCTGCTTGCGGGCGCCGCGTTCTTCCTTGTTGCCGGTATCGAATTCGGCCAGCTTGCGGCTGACCTCCTGCTGCGTGTCGATCAGCTTCTGGCGGGTTTCGAACCACTGCCAGCCGGCCAAGGCCAGTGCGGCAATGGCTATGGCGATCCATGGCGCTTGCCGAGAAGGCCGGGCGCCCGGTTGCGGGTCGGCATCTGGATTGGTCGGGGGGGAGTTTTCGTTATCGGGCATCATGCCGGCCAATTATAAGCACGTAAGCCGGCGAGTATGCCGGCGTCCGCTGCGTCGGTGAGGATAATGTTGCTTAAACCCAATGCCCGGGCGTTTTCCGCAATACGGGCATGGGGAACGAACACCGGGGTGTTCTGCAGCCGGGCGCGGCCATCGGCATCGAGCAGGTCGACCAGATGGCGCAAGCCCTCGCTGCTGGAGACGGTGAATGCGTCGAGCCGGCCGGCGCGCCAGGCGGCGAGCAGTGGCGCCACGCCGTCGGACGGACCGGAGCGCTGGTAGCAGGGGATGCAATCGACCGTCGCCCCGCGTTGGCGCAGGGTATCGGCCAGCAGTTCGCGCCCGCCGTCGCCGCGGAAGATGGCGACGCGCCGGCCGGCAACCCGTTCGGCGGCCAGCGCCGGCAGATCAAGGAGGGCTTCGGAATCGAAACGTTCGGTCGGCGCCACGCAGCCGGTGATGCCGTGGACGGCCAGCGCCTTGACCGTCCCCTGGCCGACGGCCGCCGGCGTCAGCGTTGACGGCCACGGACCATGGGCCACGAGCACGGGTAGCGCGTAATCGACGGCGTTGGGGCTGATGAAGACGGCCAGCGCGTAATCGGCCAGGCGTTCCGCCGCCTCGGCCAGCGGCTGGGGATCGGCGGCCGGCGAGATTTCGAGCAGCGGAAAAATCAGCGGCGTGCCGCCAGCAGCGGCAATCGCCTCGGCCAGCGGCGCGGCCTGCGCCTGCGGCCGGGTGACGACGATGGTACGGCCGGCGATCGGGCCGACAGTATTCATTCGCGCCGGGAACCTGTGGCTATTGGGACTGGCCAGAGCAAACGCTCAGGCGTGGCAGGCCAGCTTGGCAAGGATGGCGTCGGCGCCCTGGGCGCGCAGCGTTTCCGCCAGCTGGCGACCGAGCGCTTCGTCGTCGGCTGGATTACCGCGCAGTTCGGCGCTGACCATTTCCTTGCCATCGACGGTGGCGACAAAACCGCGCAGCCAGAGCTGGCCATTGTCGATCACCGCGTAGCCGCCGAGCGGCACTTGGCAGCTGCCACCCAGGGCCCGCGAGAAGGCGCGTTCGGCCTTGACGCAGTGGGCGGTTTCCGGATCGTTGAGCGGAGCGACGACCTCGGCCATCGCCGCATCGCCGTCGACCAGCTCGATGCCCAGCGCGCCCTGGCCGGGGGCCGGCAGCGACTGTTCGGCGGTCAGCACCGACTTGATCCGGCTTTCCAGGCCGAGGCGAATCAGGCCGGCGGCGGCCAGGATGATCGCGTCGTATTCGCCGGCGTCGAGCTTCTTCAGGCGGGTATCGAGGTTGCCGCGCAGGCTCTTGATGACCAGCTGCGGGTATTTGGCGCGCAGAATGGATTCGCGGCGCAGGCTGGAGGTGCCGACGACGGCGCCGGCCGGCAGCTCGTCGAGGCCGTTGTATTTGTTCGAGACGAAGGCGTCGCGCGGATTTTCGCGGGCTGAGATGGCGGCCAGCACGAAGCCTTCCGGCATCACCATCGGCACGTCCTTCATCGAATGGACGGCGAGGTGGGCGCGGCCTTCCTGCATCGCCACTTCGAGTTCCTTGATGAACAGGCCCTTGCCGCCGATTTCGGCGAGCGGCCGGTCGAGGATCTGGTCGCCCTTGGTGGTCATGCCGAGGATGACCACCTCGGCGCCCGGGTTGAGGCTGGCCAGTCGGCCCTGGACATGGACCGCCTGCCACATGGCCAGACGGGATTCACGGGAGGCGATGATGATCTTGGAAGGACGGGACATGATCGGGCTTCGGCAGGGCGTTGGGGAGGGGCGATTCTAGCATGGCCGTCCGGGCCGCCTTTGATGCATCCGCGCTTTTGCCGACACCGGCTTTCAGCGCGCCTTCAGGGCCTCGACCGCCGGCTGGTAGCCGCTGGCCGCCGAGGCGCGCAGCCAGCGCAGCGCTTCTTCGGAATTCTTCGCCTGCCCGGCGCCGGTATCGAGCATGACCGACAGGGCGTACTGGCCTTCTGCCTCGCCGGCCTCGGCCGCCTGGCGGAACAGCCGGGCTGCCTCGTCCAGATTGCGCGGCACGCCGCGCCCGGCTTCATGCAGCCAGGCCTGGCGGGTCAGGCCGCGTGCGTCGCCGGCCTCGGCGATGCTCCGGTAGGCGGCGATGGCTTCCGGCAATTTACCGTCGACTTCCAGTCGGCGGGCTTCGGCCAGCCGACTGTCAGCCGGCGTGGCAGCGCCCTTGCCGTCAAGTTCGGCCAGCTGTTTGGTTGCCCCCTCGTCGCCCAAATCGGCGGCACGCTTCAGCCAGTGGCGGACAGCCACCGGATCAGACGGGCCGAGGCGATTGCCCTGCAACAGCACGGCAAGCTGGAGTGCCGAGTTTCGACTGCCCGCTTCGGCCCCTTTTTCGTAGCGCCGCCGGGCTTCGGCCGCATCCTTGGGTTCGCCCAGACCATCCTCGGCCAGTATCCCGAGGTTGAACCAGGCTTCGCCAACACCGCGCTCGGCCAGCGCCGTCCAGATCTGCTTGGCTTCGGCGTAATGCGCCATCTTGAATTCGGCGTAACCCTTGTACAGGCCAATGCTGGGCTTGCGGACGACTTCGGCCATTTCGGCCTCGTCGAGCAATTCGGCCTGGGCCGGCAGGGCGAGACAGGCGACAAGCAGGGGCAGGAAGCGGAAAATGGTGGGACGCGGCACGGTGGAAATCCTTATCGTTGAACGGCAAGCGCTGGCCTGCTTGAGAAAGCGCCCGCCGCGCGAAGTTCAACCAAGGCGGCCGGCGGGCTTTGACGTATCATCGTACGGTTCAACCCCATACGTCACGCCCCCAATGAAAACCGATACCCCCACCACCGTCTATCTGAAGGACTACACGCCACCGGCCTTCCTGGTCGATAGCGTCGATCTCGACTTCAACATCACCGCCGCCGGCACCGTCGTCACCGCCACGCTGGCCATGCGCCGCAACCCCGCCGTCCCCGTCCAGCCGCTGGTCCTCGACGGCGAGGAGCTGGAAACGCTGAATGCTACGGTCGATGGCAAAAAAGTGCCATTTTCGGAAACGGCCAATACGCTGACCATCACCGACCTGCCGGACGCCTTCACGCTGCAGACCGTGGTCCGCATCCAGCCCGACAACAACACCCGGCTGTCCGGCTTCTACCGTTCCAAAGACGGCTATTTCACGCAATGCGAGGCGCAGGGTTTCCGCCGCATCACCTGGTTCCTCGACCGCCCAGACGTCATGGCGATCTACACGGTGACGCTGCATGCCGACAAGGCCGCCTATCCGGTGCTGCTCGCCAACGGCAACCCGGTCGCCAGCGGCGACGAAGCCGACGGCCGCCATTGGGCCAAGTGGGCCGACCCGTTCAAGAAACCGGCCTACCTGTTCGCCCTCGTCGCCGGCAAGCTCGACGTGCTGCGCGACAGCTTCACCACCGCTTCGGGCCGCAGCGTGCAGCTGGCCATCTACGTCGAACCGGGCAAGCTCGACCAGTGCCCGCACGCCATGGAAGCGCTGAAGAAGTCGATGAAATGGGATGAGCAGCGCTTCGGCCTGGAATGCGACCTCGACCATTACATGATCGTCGCTGTCGGCGACTTCAACATGGGCGCGATGGAAAACAAGGGCCTCAACATCTTCAACACCAAGTACGTGCTGGCCCGCAGTGACGTCGCCACCGACGGCGATTTCGAGAACATCGACCGCGTCGTCGCCCACGAATATTTCCACAACTGGACCGGCAACCGCGTCACCTGCCGCGACTGGTTCCAGCTGTCGCTGAAGGAAGGCCTGACCGTCTTCCGCGACCAGGAATTCGGCTACGACCTGCACGACCCGAGCGTCGCCCGCATCCGCGAAGTACGCGGCCTGCGCGCCAGCCAGTTCCCCGAGGACGCCGGCCCGATGGCCCACCCGGTGCGCCCGTCCAGCTTCGTCGAGATCAACAACTTCTACACCGCCACCGTCTACGACAAGGGCGCCGAAGTGATCCGGATGATCCAGACACTGATCGGCCGCGACGCCTTCCGTGCCGGCATGGACGAATACTTCCGCCGCCATGACGGCCAGGCCGTGACCTGCGAGGATTTCGTCGCCGCGATGGCGGCCGCCTCCGGCTTCGACTTCACCCAGTTCATGCGCTGGTACAACCAACCGGGGACGCCGAATGCTACGGTCGAAGGCATTTTTGAGCCAAAATCGAAAAGCTACACGCTGACCGTCAAGCAGTCGAATAGCCGCGCTACCGACGCCCAGCCCTACCTGATCCCGATCCGCGTCGCGCTGTTCGACGTAGCCGGTGCGATCATCGCCGGCAGCGAGCAAACCCTTCTGTTGACCGAACCCACCCAGCAATTCCATTTCGAGAACATCGAAGCTGAACCTGTCCCCTCGCTGCTGCGCGACTTCTCGGCACCGGTCATCCTCGACTACGCCTACACGCCGGACCAACTGACCCACATGTTGGCCTTCGAAACCGACCCGTTCAACGCCTGGGAAGCGGGCCAGCGCCTGGCCTCGACGCTGATCCTCGACGCCACCGCCGCCATCGTCGCGGGCAAAACGCCGGTCTGGCCGGCCAGCTTCGTCGATGCCGCCCGCCGGCTATTGCAAACCCACGCCACGCGCGGTGCCGCCTTCGTCGCCGAAGCCCTGACCCTGCCCGGCGAATCGACGCTGGCCGAAGCGCTGGCGGAGGTCGACCCCGACGCCCTGCACGCCGCCCGCAACGGCCTGCGCCACCACCTGGCCGAACAGCTGGCGAGCGAATTCACCGCGCTCTACGCCGCCCTCGCCCCCACCGGCGCCTACACGCCGAGCAGCGCCGAAGCCGGCCGCCGGGCGTTGCGCAACGTCTGCCTTGCCTACCTGCTTGAACTCGATACCGAGGCGACGCGCCAATTGGCCTTCGACCAGTTCTCCGGCGCCGACAACATGACCGACCAATTCGCCGCCCTGTCGGCCCTGGCCAACGTCAATGCCGCCGACTGCCCGCAACGCGAACAGGCGCTGGCCGATTTCTACCAGCGCTGGCAACACGAGGCGCTGGTCGTCGACAAGTGGCTGGCCGCCCAATCGACCAGCCGCCGGCCGGACACGCTGGCCACCGTGAAGGCGCTGACCAAGCACCCGGCCTTCGACATCGCCAACCCGAACAAGGTCTATGCGCTGCTGCGCGCCTTCGGCGGCAACCTCGTCCGCTTCCACAGCGCCGGCGGCTATGCCTTCGTCGCCGATTGCGTGCTGCAACTGCACGACCGCAACCCGCAAGTCGCCTCGCGTCTGGCGCGCAGTTTCGACCGCTGGAAGAAGTTCGACGGCGAGCGCCAGCGCCATGCCCGCGCCGCCCTCGAACGCATCCGCGACCACGCCGGCCTGTCGCGCGACGTGCTCGAAGTGGTGACCCGCGCCCTCGGCTAAGCGGCGGAAAGCGTCCCGACCGCCAGGCCGGGGCGCTCCGCCAGGCTGCGGTTCGCCGCGTCGTAACAGACGGTGAATAGCCCGTTGGCCGACTCGCACATGCTCGGCAGATGCCCCTGCCGCTGCAACTGGGCAAAGCGCATCAGCGCCAGATGGCGCGATCCGCTCTGGACCGCGATGACCGAAGCCTGGCAATGGCCGCAACGTTCGCTCATATTTTTCTCCTCAAGCATCAGGAAGCCCAGTCTGCCCGAGCAAAATGACGGAAGGATTAAAGCGGCGCACCTCGCACACGGCGATACGCATTGTTGCAAACGGTTACTTGAAGAAGCGAGGGGTCGGCCTTATCTTGGACACATGCGCTGATCAGACATCAGCCATGACGGCCCCACCTCCCCCCCCCTCCGGGCCGTCCTGAAAGCCTCGTACTCCCCCCGGTGCGAGGCTTTCGCCTTTTCAGGGCGGCGATTCGGGATTAGGCTGCGGCCATGGTCAAACGACGGAAAAAGAAAGCCGCTCCCCTCATCCACCTCTCGGTCGGCCCCTTGCCGCCCAGGCTGGCCGAGCATCATGCCGGCTGCCGGCTGATCTTCAGCGACGCCAGCCAGTTGCGCCACGGCGGTTTGGCCGCCGTCCTC
Source organism: Betaproteobacteria bacterium (assembly GCA_020621865.1). Taxonomy (GTDB): domain Bacteria; phylum Pseudomonadota; class Gammaproteobacteria; order Burkholderiales; family Rhodocyclaceae; genus Azonexus. Next base: position 75,606 of record JAHRYW010000012.1, read on the forward strand.
TTCGCCGATGCCGATAGCGAGGCGCAGGTCGCCACGCGCAGCGTGCCGGTCATCGGCAGCAATGAACTCGAACTGCAGGCCGCGCTTTTCGCGCTGGAAGAGGTCGGCCGACATTTTCCCGGCCAGCCGGCCGCACTGTTTTCCGACAACCTGGATGCCGTGACCCGGCTGGGCCGGGCCAAGGCGCAGGGCAGCGCCCAGGATGGCGCGCTGATCGAGCGCTTTCCCGGCCTCGACATCGACGCCCTGCTGCTCATGGTCGACGTCTGCTGGATACCGGGCCACGGGCGCTGCCGTGGCAACGCCCTGGCCGACCTGCACGCCCGCTCGGCAGCGGCTTAAATTTACGGTTGATCGAGGCTGCCGTAGGCCTTCGGATAGGTCACGATGCCCCAGGGCAGGCCCTTGTTGGCGATGCGCTTGGTCACTTCCAGCTTCTCGGCGTCGATCACCACCACCTCGTTGGAGCGGCCACAGGTCAGCAGGATCTGGCGGTCGTCCGGCGTAAAGGTGAAATGCCAGCAGCGCTCGCCGCTCGGGATGTCCTTGATCTTTTCAAGCGACTGGGCATCGAACACCTGCAACGTGTTCTCGCGCGAGGCAGCGACGAAAATGCGCTGGCCGCTGCGGTCGAAGGCCACGCCGTAAGGCGTATTGCCGGTCTCCACCGCCTTCAGCGGATTGAGCTTGGCGTCGAGGACGAGCAGCTTGTGGCCGAACTCCAGCGTAGACACATAGCGCTTGCCGTCCGGCGACACCTTGATGCCCCGCGGCCGGTCGCCATATTTGCTGGTCGGCACGGTCTTCAGCAGCTTGCCGCTGCGGATGTCGTGCATGGTAATCGTGTTGTCGGCCTCGTTGGTGACGATCATCCGCTTGCCGTCGGGCGTGAACTCAATGCCCTCGGTTTCCGGGCCGCTGGTGATTTCCTTGATCAGCTTGCCCTTCTTGATATCGACGATGGCGATGCGGGCCGGGATCTTGTCATCGTCATCATCTTCTTCGACGACAGGTGCACCGGGCTTGGGCGGGGGGCCGCCCTTCGAACTCGGTTCGTAGGTGACAAAGGCCCGATCGCCTAGGATGCGCACGAACTCCGGGTTCTTGCCGATCTTGACGTGCTTGACGACCTGGCGCGTCGCCAGATCGATAATGGAAATATTGGCGTCGTCCTTGTTGGCGGTGACCAGATACTTGCCGTCGGCGGTCACGCCGATACCGCGCGGCCCCTTGGCGCCGACTTCGAACGAACCAACCAGTTCGAGCGTCGCCAGGTCGAGGACGCCAACGCCGTTGTTCTGGTTCGAGATATAGGCCAGTCCGGCCGACTGAGCCTGGGCTGCCGACGACACGCCAAGCGCCAGCAAGGCGGCGCAAATGATTTTCTGGGACATTCCGGTCAACTTCATGGACAACAATCCTCCTTCAATGGAAATGGGCAATGCTTGGTTTTATCGAAGCATTCTAAGCCAGATTCCTGACCGCCTTGGCCGGCGCCCACTGCCGGCGGCTGACCGGCAGCTTTTCTGGCACGCCGCGCAGCAGTGCCCAGCCGTAGGCCTCGGCATCGTCACCGGCTGTCTTTTCGAAACCGGCCAGCGCCGATTTGGCAACCAGCACGGCGCGGTGCAGGCGGATGAAACGGTCGGCGAACTCGCTTTCGAGATGGGTCAGCGCCTCATCGAGCAGATACTCGCGCTCGACGGTGCGCGCCGTCACGTATTTGAGATCGGCCTTGAAATAAAGAATCTCGCCGATCGGCACGAGCAGCAACCGGCCGCGTTCGTGGCAGGAAAGGTGCGTTCGCCCGCTCCCACGCACTTCCTGGCCGATACCGGCGAGCATGGCGGCATCCGGGCGCGGCCCCGGCACTTTCTGCAGCGCGGCAAGCAGGCGCTGGGTGCGCACCGGCTTCAACAGGTAATCGACGGCATTGAGGTCGAAGGCCTGCACCGCGTAGTTGTCGTAGGCCGTGGTGAAGATGACGGCCGGCGGCTTCTCCAGCCGGCCGAGGTGGGTGGCCAGTTCGATGCCGTCCATGCCGGGCATCCGGATGTCGGCCAGCACGACATCGACAACCTGCTCGCGCAGCACTTCCAGCGCCGCCAGGCCGTTCGCCGCCTCGCCGACGACTTCGCTCGGCAACTGCAGCGCGATGTCGGCCAGCAACGTGCGCAGGCGATCGCGCGCCAGCGGCTCGTCGTCGACGATCAGGATTTTCAGCGGAGCGGCGTGCGGCGTTGACATGGCAGGATGATGCGAACCTCGTAACGATGGTCGCCGACCTCGGTTTCCAGGCGGGCTTCGAGATCGTAATACAAGGCCAGCCGTTCGCGGATATTGGCCAGCGCCATCTGGTTGCCGGCGGCGTGCTGGACCTGGGCGGCGACCGGGTTGGCGATGGCGATGTGCAACTCGTCGTCGCGCCGGCCGATGACGATGCGCACCGTCCCGCCTTCCGGCGACGGCTCGATGCCGTGGTAAACGGCGTTTTCCAGCAAGGGCTGCAGCATCAAGGGCGGGATCGGCAGGTCCATGGCGACCGCCCCGATCTGCCAGTCGATGGCCAGACGCTCGCCCAGACGCAGGGTTTCGAGTTCCAGATACTGCCTGGCCAGGGCAATCTCGTCGGCCAGGCTGACCAGTTCGCAGGGGTCGCGCATGGCGGCGCGAAAGAGGTCGGACAGGGATTCGAGCGCCGCCTCGGCTTGTTGCGGCCGGGCGCGGATCAAGGACAGCACGGCATTCAGCGAATTGAACAGGAAATGCGGCCGGATGCGCGCGTTCAGGGCGGCCAGCCGGGCCTCGGCCTGGGCCGGCGAAAAGGCCCGCGAACGCAATTCGAAATAGGCGAGCAGCAGGCCGGCCGCGGCAATGGCCAGCAGGACGGCGCGCAGCACGGCGCCGCCATCGGCCAGCGCCAGCGAGCGCGCGTACAGGAACAGCGCCGCCGCCAGACCGCCAGCCAGGGCCAGCACGCAGGTCTGGGCCAGGCGCAGAGGCATTTTCCAAAGGCTGTCGCGGAACAACGAGAGGAAACCGAGGCCGATCAGCAGCAAGGGCTCGACGACCGCGGCCAGTTCCAGGTAGCGCTCGGCCCAGTGGCCGACATCCGGCGCCTGGACGAGGGCGGCGAGCATGGCCAGCCCGTTGATGCCAAGCAGCACGCGCAGCATGACCCCGAAATTGCGCCAGTCAGGCAAGGGGTGGGTTGCAGGAAAGTGCCGTATACTTGCCATCTTTGTGCGGGTTCGCTCCGAATTCGTCGTCAATCTGCCCCATTCTAGACCATAGTCATGACTTCCAACGCCAATCAATACACTTGGGCCGGCCGTTTCTCCGAACCGGTGTCCGATCTCGTCAAACGTTATACCGCCTCGGTCGATTTCGACCAGCGCATGTGGCGCCAGGACATTCGCGGCTCGCTGGCCCACGCCCGGATGCTGGCCAAGCAGGGCATCATCGCCGCCGCCGACCTGGCCGACATCGAACGCGGCATGGCCATCGTCACGGAAGAAATCGAGTCCGGCAAGTTCGAATGGTCGCTCGACCTTGAAGACGTGCACCTGAACATCGAGAAACGCCTGACCGCGCTGGTCGGCGACGCCGGCAAGCGCCTGCACACCGGCCGCTCGCGCAACGACCAGGTGGCGACCGACATCCGCCTCTACCTGCGCGACAGCATCGACGACATCCTGGTCCTGCTCAAGGCCTTCCGGTCGGCGCTGGTCGACCTGGCTGAAAAGGAAGCGGCGACCGCCATGCCCGGCTTCACGCACCTGCAGGTCGCCCAGCCGGTCACCTTCGGCCACCACATGCTGGCCTACTTCGAGATGTTCGGCCGCGATGCCGAGCGCTTCGTCGACTGCCGCAAGCGCGTTGCCCGCCTGCCGCTCGGCGCCGCCGCGCTGGCCGGCACGACTTACCCGATCGACCGCGAATTCGTCGCCGAACAGCTCGGTTTCGAAGGCGTCTGCGAGAACTCGCTGGATGCCGTGTCGGATCGCGACTTCGCCATCGAATTCACCGCCGCCTGCTCGCTGTTGATGATGCACATCAGCCGCCTGTCGGAAGAACTGGTCATGTGGATGAGCCCGCGCGTCGGCTTCATCCAGATCGCCGACCGCTTCTGCACCGGCTCGTCGATCATGCCGCAGAAGAAGAATCCGGACGTACCGGAACTGGCGCGCGGCAAGACCGGCCGCGTCTATGGCCAGCTGATGAGCCTGCTGACCCTGATGAAGTCGCAGCCGCTGGCCTACAACAAGGACAATCAGGAAGACAAGGAGCCGCTGTTCGACGCCGTGGACACCGTCACCGACACCCTGCGCATCTTCGCCGACATGGCCGGCGGCATCACCGTGCGTGCCGACAACATGAAGGCCGCGCTGACCCAGGGCTTCGCCACGGCCACCGACCTGGCTGACTATCTGGTCAAGAAAGGCCTGCCTTTCCGCGACGCGCACGAAGCCGTCGGCCACGCCGTCAAGGCGGCCGAAGCCAAGGGCGTCGACCTGCCACAACTGACGCTGGACGAACTGAAGGCCTTCTGCCCGCAGGTCGAAGCGGATGTCTTCGCGGTACTGACCGTCGAAGGCTCGCTGGCCAGCCGCAATCATATCGGCGGCACGGCGCCGGCACAGGTCAAGGCAGCGGTCGCCCGCGCCCGCCAGCGCCTCGCCTGATCGGGCGCAGTCTCCCCAAAAACCGCCGGCTTACCCCGGCGGTTTTTTTGCGCCAAACAAATTAGCGGATTACAATATTAGCAAACGTTTATATTTAATCCACGGGACCCACAGCATGTATTCCACCGTTGTCGACAACAGCCCGCTGATCAAGGTCAGCAGCAGCAAGCACGAAGCCAGCTACGCCGTGAATGGCACGCTGATGAATCCGCTCGAGGCCTTCTACGCCTCGCTGGCCGGCTGCGCCGCGGTCTATGCCAAGAAGGCCTGCAAGGAACTGGGCATTCCCGCCGCCGGTATCGAGATCGGCTGCAAGCCCTTTGCCGGCCCCGGCGGCCCGCTGACGCTCAGCCGCTTCAAGACCGAGGTCCGCTTCCCGGCGCAGTTCACCGACGAGCAAAAAACCGCCGTGCTGGACAGCATCGCCCACTGCGCGGTCAAGGAAATCGTCATCGACGGCAGCACCGTCGAGTTTCAGGTGGGCGAGGCCTGAGGCAAGCCAAATGCTACGGTCGGCCGGAAATTTTGGCCAAAATCGAAATTCCCGGGGCGGCCGCCTCACGGTGCCGGAGCCGCCGATGAAGCATCCTCCGCCGCGCCCTTGAAATTGCTGTAGCCGCGCAATTTCCGCCACAGGGAAACCCGGTCTATCCCGAGAGTCTTGGCAGCCTGCGCCCGATTTCCGTCGCAGCGCGACAGGACCTTCATGATGTGTTCCTTTTCCAGCTGGGCTAGCGTCTGCAACGGTTCCGCCGCAGCGCCCGGAGCGGCCCGATTGCCTCCCGCCCGCAGATTGGCCGGCAAGGCGCCAACTTCGATCAGCGCTCCGCTGGACAAGGCCATGGCGCGCTCGATGACGTTCTCCAGTTCGCGGATATTGCCCGGAAAATCATGGGCCAGCAGGCAGTCGAGCACCTCAGGACTGAGCCGGGGCGCGGCCTTACCCATCCGGGCGGCAAAACGATCCATGAAATGGCTGATCAGGATGGGCAGGTCTTCCTTGTGTTCCCGCAGCGGCGGCATGCGGATACCGACGACGTTAAGCCGGAAAAACAAGTCCTGACGCAGGCGCCCGGCGGCCACTTCCAGTTCCGGTTCGCGGTTGGTTGCGGCGACGATCCGGATGTCGGCCTTGCGCGGCTGGACGCCACCCACCCGCAAATACTCCCGCTCCTGCAGGAAGCGCAGCAGCTTGACCTGGATCAGCGGCGACATCTCGGTCACCTCGTCGAGAAACAGCGTCCCGCCTTCGGCCGCCTCGATCAGCCCGGTCTTGGTCGCCGCCGCGCCGGTAAATGCGCCACGCTCGTGACCGAACAATTCGTTGGCCAGCAACTCGTCGGACAAAACGCCGCAGTTCACCGCCACGAAGGGCTTGGCCGCCCGCAGGCTTAGGGCGTGCACCTGGCGGGCGACAAGCTCCTTGCCGGTGCCGGTTTCGCCGTGAATCAGTACCGAGCACTCGGTCGGCGCGACGCGCGCCACCGTGGACAGCACATCGTCCATGGCCAGGGAGTTGGCGATGATCCGATGCGAGCCGGCAGAGTTCGAAAGCGCCCGCTTGAGCGCCCGGTTCTCGATCTTCAGCGCACTCTTCTCAAACGCCTCCTGGACGATCTTGCGCACATCGGCCAGCCGAAAGGGCTTCTCGATATAGAAGAAGGCCCCCGCGCGCATCGCCTCGACGGCCGATTCCGTACTGGCGTGCGCGGTGATGACGATCACCTCGGTCGCCTGCTGGCGCTCCTTGATCTGCCGCAACAGACTCAGACCATCCATGCCCGGCATGCGCAGATCGGTCAGCACCAGTTGATACTCGGCCTTTTCCAGCGCGCCGAGCGCCTCTTCGGCCGTCGCCGCGCAATCGACCACATAGCCCTCCCGGCCGAGGACGTGCAAAAGGTTCTGGCGGGCGATTTCCTCGTCGTCGACAACCAGGATTCTGGGATCACTCATCCTTGCTCCTCACTCTTGCCCCCCTTGGCCTGCCCGATATCGGGAATATGCATCCAGAGACGGGTTCCGCCCGAACTCGCCGATTCGGCCGAGATGATGCCGCCATGCAGGCTGACGATCTCGTGCGTGACGAACAAGCCAAGCCCCGTCCCCCGCCCGACCTGCTTGGTCGTGAAAAACGGATCGAATATCCTGGGCAGCACGTCACTGGGAATTCCCTGGCCGCTGTCCTCGACTTCCAGCGTGGTCCCCAGCCCTTCCGGAAACTCCTCGCGCCATCCCCGGATCGTCAGCTTGCCCTGGCCGGCCAGCGCATCCAGCGCATTCTTGATGACGTTGATCAGGACCTGCTGGAAACGCAGGCGATCGACGTGGATGACAAGCTGCGGGTCGATGTCGACCACGACATTGATCCCCGAAGACAGCTCATTACGCAGCAAGACCAGCGACTCATCGACCAGGCGCACGACATTTTCGGATGCGATATTGAGCGCCGAAGCGCCGGCGAAGTTGAGCAGCGAGGAAACGATCCGCTGCGAGCGCATCACCTGATCATCGATCTGCCCCAGCAGCAGGTGTGCCTGCTGATCCGGCAACTCACCCCATTCCTCCTGCAGGATCTGGCAGGAGGACGAGATATTGGACAGCGGATTGTTCAACTCATGGGCCACGCCGGAAAGCATGGTGCCCAGCGCCACCAGCCGCGACGAGCGGGCAACGCCGGCCTGCCGCGTCTCAAGCTCCTGCAGGGTGTCGTTGATCGATCGCGCCAGGGACTCGACCTCGTCGCCCGAATCTTTCCCGTCGACGCGCCCGACCTCGCCCCGCGCCACCCGGCGCAGGCTCGTCTCGATCTCCCGCAGCGGGCGGACCACGCTGCGCGTCACCAGCAAGCCGGCGATCAAACCCAGGGCCAGGCTGGCCCAGATCGTCCGGACCAGATAGGTATCGTGGCGCTGCAAAGCAGCCGAAACCTTTTCCTGTGCCTCCTGATTCAGGCGCTCACCCAGTCTGAGGGCTTTGCCTCCCGTCCGGAACGCCTCATCGATCAGGAGTTGGGTGACCGCGTCATTCTCGGCACCAGCCTTCAGACCGAGCAGGCGTTCGATATACAGGCCGACCGAATTCAGCTCATCTTCGCTAAGCGCAACAGGCAGCCCCCTGACCCGCTCGAATGCCTGCAGCGCTGCTTCGCCCTGGACGACAGCCGCCTCGATGTCGCTCATTTTCTGGTAGAGCAGAAAATTCTTCTCAAGGCGCCGCGCATCGCGCAATTCATCGAAGAAGGTCGTGACCTGTTCCTCCCGGGCCAGTTCATCCTTGAGCAAGCGAAACTGGATCAGGGCGCTGATCACCAGAATGACAAACAACACGCTGACCGCCGAGTAGCCGAGCAGGATTTTCGAATGCAGTGATCGGAAAGCTTTCATCGTTTCGCTTTTGTAACGCCAAGTGTTGCAAACCGCAACATATCGCGCACATTTTTTCCCATTGAATTCAGACAAATAAGAAGTGCCATTCAAAACTTCGGCAGCACACGTTGCACATGGCAACATCGACAAGCACCAATTCCCGGAAATGCAAAAAATTTCGTTTATAAACAAGGAATTAAAAACAAACACAACTGGCACATGACATGCTAAGCAATGAGCGATCCATGCCTGCGCATCCCGTTCGATACGCCCCCGGAGCGCGACTGGCAGCGCGGATCCATAAGCCCTGCCCTTTCGGCAACTCCAGCCAACCATCAATCGACATCGCCATGAAAAAAACGCTCACCCAAACCCTTATTGCTTCGACCGTATGCCTGCTGGCTGCCTGCTCCACGACTGGCGGCAATGTCGAACCGGCCGGCGCAAAGCCTGTCGCGTCGGTAGATGCCACCCGCCCGGTCGCCGAAGCCCCCAGCGGGCTGACCGCCGCCGACCTCGCGGCGCTGCGCGACCCGGCCAACCCCCTGTCCAAGCGCAGCATCTACTTTGATCTGGACAGCAACGTGATCAAGCAGGACTACGCCTCGGTCGTCGAAACCCATGGCAAATTCCTGGCCAAGCGGCCCGCCGTCAAAATCATGATCCGCGGCAACGCCGACGAGCGCGGCAGCGCCGAATACAACCTCGCCCTCGGCCAGCGACGCGCCGATTCGACCAAGCAAGGCCTGGTTGCCTACGGCGTGCGCGAAGATCAGATCGAAACCGTCAGCTTCGGCAGCGAAAAGCCGGTCGCCCAAGGCCACAACGAAAGTGCCTGGGCAAAGAACCGCCGGGCAGATATCGCCTACCCGGGTGAATAAAGACTTCCGGACCTAGCGCTCAATTGCATCCAAGCATAGCCAGGGTATCGACATGGCTGGCACGAAACACAAGGAAATACGCCGGCAGCAGCCTGCCTTTCCTTGTGTTCGCCTCCCTGACCGCCTGTTCAGCCACGCCCGCCACCAAGGAAGGCACCCGCAATCCTGTCGTCAGGACCGAACAGGCCAGGGAAACGCCAAGCCCGGCCAAACCCGTTGATCCCCCGCCCGTCGCCAGCGGAACGACGATTCACGAAACGCCCACCCCGGCCAGGCTCGTGCAAGCCGAGGAGGATCTTGTCGAGAAAAGCATTTATTTTCTGGTTGGCGACGCAAAGCTATCCCCAAACAGTCTGCGAAAACTGCAAAGGCACGCCCAGTTCCTGAAACAAAACCCGAAACGCACGGTCACCTTGATTGGCTATTCGGAAAGCTTCGGCAGCCGGAACTACATGCTGGCCATCATGGAAGGCCGTCTTGCTGCAGTGTCCGCTCAACTTCAGGAATTCGGCGTCGAAAAGGCCAGGATTCGCCGGATCATCTTTGGCGGCAAAGGCAGTCAGAAATCGTGCGAAGGCCCTGCCTGTCGCCAGCGCGTGGAAATTCAGTTCCACTGATTGCGCGTCGAAGTAATATCAAGCCCTCAACAATACGGCCCCGACCGGGACCAATCACCTCACAGGAGAACACCATGAAACCCGGAACACGTTGGCAGACGCTGGGCTGCGGACTATTTATCGTACTGTTTTCGCTCAAGGCGCTGGCCCATGGTGACGTCACGCCGCATCCGCTCGATACCACCGGCCTGCAGCCGGTCGCCCCGGGGTCCGGCTACGTCAACCCGTATCGCGGCAACACGAAAGCCATTGCCATCGGGAGCGACGGCTACCTGCACAATTGCGCCGGCTGCCATGGCCTGAACGCGATTTCCGGTGGCGTCGCCCCCGATCTTCTGGCCGTCGCCAAGGATTGCTTTGGCATGAAAGCCAAGGACCAGCAGGAATCCTGCCTGAAGGACACCGACGAATATTTCCGGGACATCACGCTCAACGGCAAGAAAACCGGCGAAGGCCGCTACACCATGCCGGGTTACCGCAGCGTCTTTACCGAGGAGGCGGTTTGGGCGATCAAGTCCTACATCGACGCCCGCACGGTTGAGATGAATCGCTAACCGGGCCTCAGGCCCAACAAAAAGCCCGCCGATCGGCGGGCTTTTTCATTGGGGCAGCGACGATCTCAGGCAGCAATGCCTTCCAGCAACTGCTGCAGTTCGCCGGTCTGGTACATCTCCTTCATGATGTCGCAACCGCCGATGAACTCGCCCTTGATGAAGAGCTGCGGGATAGTCGGCCAGTTGGCGTAATCCTTGATGCCCTGGCGGATTTCCTCGTCGGCCAGTACGTTGACAGTGACGAAATCCTCGACACCGCAGACCTTGAGGATCTGCACGGCGGTCGCCGAGAAACCGCACTGCGGGAAGCGGGCATCGCCCTTCATGAAGAGAACGACCGGGTTGCCGGTCACGGTGGCGTGGATGCGTTGCTGAACGTCGGACATGATGTCTCCAGATTTACAGATGGGCGCCTGAAACACGGTCAATGCCGGCCAGGTCGGGGAAAGTGGATGCCGATTTGAACCCGGCGGCGGTCAATAAGTTCCGGCTCGCCTCGCCCTGGTCGTAGCCATGCTCGACCAGCAGCCAGCCGCCGGAATTCAGGTGGGCCGGTGCAGCGGCGACGATGCGGCGGATGCATTCAAGGCCGTCGGCGCCGTCGGTCAGCGCCATTGGCGGTTCGTGCGGCAGGCCGTCCAGGGCCAGATGCGGGTCGCCGGCGGCGACATAGGGCGGATTAGAGACGATCAGGTCGAAACGCTGGCCGGCCAGCGGCGCGAACCAGTCGCCCTGGTAAAAATCGACCTTGGCACCGAGCCGGCCGGCGTTGTTGCGGGCGACGGCAATGGCCTCGGCCGACAGGTCGACCGTGGCAACGGTCGCCGCCGGACATTCCAGGGCTAGCGAGATGGCGACGATGCCGGAGCCGGTGCCGAGATCGACGAGCTTCGGTGCCGCCAGGCCGCGCAGTTTCTCCAGCGCCAGGTCGATCAGCACTTCGGTTTCCGGACGCGGGATCAGCACGTCCGGCGAGACCTGGAAGACCCGGCCGCGGAATTCGGCCTCGCCGACCAAGTAGGCCAGCGGCTCGCCGGCGGCGCGGCGGGCGACCCATTCGGCGAACTGCTCGTAAGCCGGGCCGATGACCGGCGTTTCCGGCCGAGCCAGCAGGTCAGCGTGGGTGCAGCCGGTGGCGTGTTCAAGCAGCAGGCGGGCGTCGAGGCGGTCGATCTTCGCCCGCGCAAAAGCCATCGCCTCGCCGAGTGTCATTGCTGCTCGGCCAGTTCAGCCAACTGATCGGCCTGGTGTTCGGCAGCCAGCGCGCCGAGCAGTTCGTCCATATCGCCATCCATGATCGCGGCGATCTTGTACAGCGTCAGGTTGATCCGGTGGTCGGTAATCCGCCCCTGCGGGAAGTTGTAGGTGCGGATGCGCTCGGAGCGGTCGCCGGAGCCGATCAGGCTCTTGCGGGTGCTGGCAATGGCACTCTGCTGGGCGCGCACCTGAACATCCTTGATGCGGGCGGCCAGCACGCGCATGGCCGAGGCCTTGTTGGCGTGCTGCGAACGGCCGTCCTGGCATTCGGCAACGATACCGGTCGGCAGGTGGGTGATACGCACGGCCGAGTCGGTCTTGTTGATATGCTGACCGCCGGCGCCGGAGGCACGGAACGTATCGATGCGCAGGTCGGCCGGATTGAGGTTGACGTCCTCGACCTCGTCGGCTTCCGGCATCACGGCGACGGTACACGCCGAAGTATGGATGCGCCCCTGGGTTTCGGTTTCCGGCACGCGCTGGACGCGATGGCCGCCCGACTCGAACTTGAGGCGCGAATAGGCGCCGTTGCCGGCCAGCCGACAGATGATTTCACGGTAGCCGCCGAGCTCGGATTCGCTGGCTGACAGCACCTCGACCTGCCAGCGCTGGCGCTCGGCGTAGCGCGAATACATCCGGAACAGGTCGCCGGCGAACAGCGCCGACTCGTCGCCGCCGGTACCGGCGCGGATTTCGAGCAGGACACTCTTTTCGTCATTGGGGTCCTTGGGCAGCAAGAGCTTCTGCAACTCGACCTCGAGTTCGGGCAGGCGGGCCTTGGCGACGGCGATTTCCTCTTCGGCGAAGTCGCGCATTTCCGGGTCGTCGCGCATCGCCTCGGCTTCAGCCAGATCGTTCTCTGCCTGGCGGAAGGCGTTGAACTGGATGGCCACCGGCTCGACCTCGGCGCGCTCGCGCGACAGCCTGCGGAACTGCTCCATGTTGTCGGCAGCATCGGGGGCCGACAACATGCGGTCGATTTCATCGAGACGATCGACCAGCAACTCCAGTTTTTGGCGAATGCTCGATTTCATTTGGGATAAACAGCCGGAAAAATGGGTCAAGGGGGCGTAATGGTACCCGAGAACGCCGCTCATCGGCGATGGAAGGCGATTGCCAGCGAGGCAGCATCGCCGGATAATCGATCCTCCAAAAATACGGATCTTATGAAAACTGTCTCCCACTCCCTGATCGCCTTGGCCGAAACGCTCGAGTTGCGCTGGCAGAGCTACTGCAACAGTGGTGATTTCAATCAGTTCATTGAATTCACCCTGTCGCTGAACGGCCTGACCGAACGCCTGAGCCAGCAGAACCTGCCCGGTCTGGCCAGTGCTTGCGAGGAGTTGGAGAACCGCGCCCTGGCCCTGTTCAACGACAGCACCACTCACCCGGTGCCCGAAGCCCAGGCCGAGGGGATCAGCCAGCAGCTCAACACCATCCTGCGCGTGCTGCGCCAGCACGAAACGCCGGCGGTGATCGCCAAGCGCCTGAGCGACAGCGAGGAAGAGGAACGCGAACGCTGGGTCCGCCAGCGCAATATCCTGATCATTTCCCGCCCGGCCCATCCATGGGCGGCCGCGCTGGTCGAACAACTGGCCTTTTACGGCTTCAAGCCCCATACCGCCGCCTGGGACGACACGCCGGAGCTGGCCGACGAACCGCTCGCGCTGATCATCATCCCTGACCAGGAAAACAGCAGCTATCCGCCGTCAACCGTGGCCGCGATTGAACGGCTGAAGACACTGTTCGTGACCAGCTACGTTTACTGCCTGTCGGTTCCTTCTTCCCTCGAGGCCATCGTCGGCCTGCAAAGAGCCGGGGCCAATGTCTGCGTGCCCGCCGAGATCAAGCTCAGCGACATCCTGTCGCGCATCCTCGATTTGGTCGAAAGCCGTGAACAGGAGACGCATCGCGTGCTGATCGTCGAGGATTCGCGCACCGCCGTCGCCCACATCCAGCGCGCGCTCGACCTGCACGGCATCGACAGCCGGGCGATCAACACGCCGCTGGCCCTGCTCCAGGCCGCTGCCGAATACCGTCCGCACGCCATCCTGATGGACATGCACATGCCCTTCTGCAACGGCGTCGAGGTCACCCGGGCGCTGCGCCAGGTTCCCGAATACCAGTCGCTGCCGGTCATCTACCTGTCCGGCGAAACCGACATCGCGCAGCAGGTCGAAGCCCTGCGCCTAGGCGGCGACCAGTTCCTGACCAAGCCGGCCAATCCGATCATCCTCGCCTCGGTGGTCAAGACCAAGATCGAACGCTACCGCGACATGCTGCGCTCCGGTCGGCACGACAGCCTGACCGGACTGCTAAATCACTCCGCCTCCAAGGAACAGCTCGAACAGATGCTGCGCCGCGCCCTGCCGGCCGGCCACCTGGCCGTGGCGATGATCGACATCGACCGTTTCAAGCTGATCAACGACAACTATGGGCACCCGGTCGGCGACCAGGTCATCCGCAGCCTGGCCTGGCTGCTGCGGGGGCGCCTGCGCAACACCGACCTGATTGGCCGCTACGGCGGCGAGGAATTCATCGTCGCTCTGAGCGGCGTCGAAATCGGCCAGGCGATCATCCTGCTCGACCGCATCCGCGAGGATTTTGCCGAATTGCCGCACGCCCATGCCCGGGGCGCCCTACGGGCCAGCTTCAGCTGCGGGGTTGCGGCGATTCCGGTCCAACTGACCGGCAGTTCGCTGATCGAAGCGGCCGACGAAGCACTGCTTCAGGCCAAGCGCGACGGGCGCAACCGGATCGTGGCCAGCGGCAAGCGGCGTTAGAGGTCTGCTTCGCAGACCACCAGCAAGCGCAGCCTTATTCCGGCGTATGCAGGTGAAACAGGCGGGCCGCGGCGCCCTGCAACTCGGCGCGCTCGCCGCCGGCGGCCGCGTTCAGCGTCTGCGTCGGGGCATGCAGGAACTTGTTGGTCAGACGCAGCGACAGGTGTTCGAGCACTTTTTCCGGCGTCTCGCCCTTGGCCAGCAGTTTCATCGCGTGTTCCATCTCATGCCGGCGCATGCGTTCGGCCGCATCGCGCAACGAGCGGATGACCGGCACGGTGTCGCGTGAGGCCAGCCAGGACAGGAAATCCTGCACCCGGTTGCCGATGATGGTTTCTGCCTCGACCACGGCGGCCTGCCGGGATTCGAGGCCGCTTTCGACGACCTGGGCCAGATCGTCGACGGTGTACAGGAAGACGTCGTCGAGATCGCCGACTTCCTCCTCGATATCGCGCGGCACGGCCAGGTCGACCATGAACATCGGCCGATGGCGGCGCGCCTTGATCGCCCGCTCGACCATGCCCAGACCGATGATCGGCAGCGGGCTGGCGGTGCAGGAGACGACGATGTCGTGGGCCGCCAGGTGCTCGCCCAGTTCGTCGAGGCGGATGGCCGTGCCGTTGTAGCGCTCGGCCAGCGCCCGGCCGCGTTCCAGCGTGCGATTGGCGATGGTGACCTGCTTTGGATGGCCGGCGCAGAAGTGGGCGGCGCACAGTTCGATCATTTCGCCGGCACCGATAAACAGGATGCGCTGGCCGGCGATCGACTCGAAGATGCGTTCGGCGAGATGAACGCCGGCCGCCGCCATCGAGACGATATTGGCGCCGATCGCCGTCGTGCTGCGTACTTCCTTGGCGACCGAAAAGGCGCGCTGGAAGAGCTTGTGCAACTGGGTGCCGAGAGTGCCGTTTTCTTCGGCGGCACGAACCGCGTCCTTCATCTGGCCGAGGATCTGCGGCTCGCCGATGACCATCGAGTCGAGACCGCTGGCCACCCGGAAGGCATGGCGAATGGCTTCCGGCTGGTCGTGCGTGTAGATGTAGGGGGCCAGTTCGTCGCGGCCGACCTGATGATAGTGGGCCAGCCAGTCGATGACGACTTCCGGCGATTCGGCCGCGCAGTAGATCTCGGTGCGGTTGCAGGTGGACAGGATCGCCGCCTCGCGGACCGGCCGGTCGCCGGTCAGGTCGGCCAGCGCATGCGGCAACTTGTCGGCGCCAAAAGCCACCCGTTCGCGAATGGCGAGCGGGGCGGAATGATGATTGATGCCGAGGGTAAAGATCACCGGATTGGGCGAGGACGGTCGAAACGGGGGCCGATTATAGCATCCGCCCCGATCTCCCATTTCTGACCGGGATCAGAACAAAAATGCCTGCTTTTCCGGGACCGTGCCTGAGGTTTGCTCCCCGCCGAAGACTTTCATCTGCCGCGGCCGGAACCAGACGGCCTGGCCGGCCGCCAGTTGCAGCGTCTCGTGCCGTTCGCGCGACAGCTCGACTTCGACGATTTCGCTGCCGTGCAACAGTTCGATGCGGACGACCGGCCCGATCGGATGGACGTGCTGGACCGTCGCCTGCAGACCTTCTTCGCTCGGCTGATGGCTGATGTCGATGTCGTGCGGACGGACGAAGGCGGTCGCCTTCTGGCCGACTTCGTTGCGCTCGACTTCGGCATAGCAGCCCTGCTGCCGGCTGTGGAAGACGTTAACGTTGCCGAGGAACTGGTAAACGAAGGGCGAGGCCGGGCTGGAATAGACCTCGTCGGGCGAGCCGATCTGCTCGATCTTGCCGTGGTTCATGACGACAACGCGGTCGGCGACTTCGAGCGCCTCTTCCTGGTCGTGGGTGACGAAGACGCTGGAGATGTGCATGTCGTCGTGCAGGCGGCGCAGCCAGCGGCGCAGTTCCTTGCGCACCTTGGTGTCGAGGGCGCCGAAGGGTTCGTCGAGCAGCAACACTTTCGGTTCGACGGCCAGGGCGCGGGCCAGTGCGATGCGCTGGCGCTGACCGCCGGACAGTTGCGACGGGTAGCGCTCGGCCAGCCAGTCGAGCTGGACGAGACCGAGCAGTTCCATGACCCGGCGCTTGATCTCGGCCTCGGACGGACGTTCCTTGCGCGGTTTGACGCGCAGGCCGAAGGCGACGTTCTCGAACACCGTCATGTGGCGGAACAGTGCGTAATGCTGGAAGACGAAACCGACATTGCGCTCGCGGGCGTGCAGGTGGGTCGCTTCGGCGCCGGAGAAGAGAATCTCGCCCTGATCGGCCGTTTCCATGCCGGCGATGATGCGCAGCAGCGTCGTCTTGCCGCAGCCGG
>JAHRYW010000013.1 GCA_020621865.1 Betaproteobacteria bacterium
CCCGTTCAAGAATTGAGGCAATCATGGCAAAACTTGCTCTGATCAACCGTGAAGAGAAGCGCCGCAAGCTTGTGGCTCAGTACGCCAAGAAGCGTGCGGCCCTGGAGGCGATCATCAATAACGTGAGCCTGTCTGACGAGGAGCGTTACGAAGCCCGTCTGAAGATCCAGGCCCTGCCGCGCAATTCCAGCCCGTCCCGTCTGCGCAATCGTTGCCAGCTGACCGGTCGTCCGCGTGGTGTTTTCCGTAAATTCGGTCTGTGTCGTAACAAGATCCGTGAGCTGGCCTTCAATGGCGAGATTCCGGGTGTTGTTAAGGCCAGCTGGTAATCAGGAGATTCAGAAATGGCTATGAGCGATCCCATCGCGGACATGCTGACTCGCATCCGCAACGCCCAGCTCGCCGAAAAGGCGTCTGTCTCCATGCCTTCTTCCAAGGTCAAGGTGGCCATCGCCGGCGTGCTCAAGGATGAAGGTTACGTTGAAGATTTCGCCGTTCGTCAGGCTGACGGTAAGGCGACTCTCGACATCGCACTCAAATACTACGCCGGTCGTCCGGTCATTGAGCGCATCGAACGTGTTTCCAAGCCTGGTTTGCGTATCTACAAGGGCTGCGAAGACATTCCTCGCGTCATGAATGGCCTTGGTGTGGCCATCGTCTCGACCCCGAAGGGCGTGATGACCGATCGCAAGGCTCGCGCCAGCAAGGTTGGCGGCGAAGTCCTCTGCATCGTGGCGTAAGGAGCGAAACAAACATGTCTCGTATTGGTAAGAATCCCGTTGTGCTGCCCGCCGGTGTCGAAGTCACCGTTGGTGAGCAGATCGTCGTCAAGGGGCCTCTCGGTTCCTTGAAGGCGGCTGCGCATCCGGCAGTCAGTGTCGTCGTTGAAGGTCAGAACGTCGTCGTCTCCAAGGTTGCTGGTGCTGCGAATGCAGGTGCCATGTGGGGCACCATGCGTGCCAACCTTAGCAACATGGTGACCGGCGTCTCCAAGGGCTTCGAGCGTAAGCTGCAACTGGTAGGCGTTGGCTATCGTGCGCAGGCTCAGGGTGACACCCTGAATCTGTCGCTCGGCTTTTCTCATCCGGTGGCGCACAAGATGCCCGCAGGTGTGAAGGTTGAGTGCCCGACCCAGACTGAAATCCTCATTAAGGGTTCGGACAAGCAGCAAGTCGGTCAGGTTGCCGCCGAGATTCGTGCATATCGCAAGCCGGAGCCTTATAAGGGCAAGGGCGTTCGTTATGCCGATGAAGTGGTGGTTATCAAGGAAACCAAGAAGAAGTAAGGGTGGCATATGTTTAACAGAAAAGAAGCGCGACTGCGCCGTGCCCGTAAAACCCGGGCCAAAATCGCCGAGCTCAAAGCTGTGCGCCTGTGCGTCAATCGCACAAACTGCCACATTTACGCCCAGATCATTTCGCCTTGTGGCGGCAAGGTTCTGGCTTCGGCTTCCACGCTGGAAACGGGCGTTCGCTCCGAACTCCCGAACGGCGGTAATAAGGCTGCTGCCACCACTGTTGGCAAATTGATCGCCGAGCGCGCCAAGGCCGCCGGCATCGAGCAGGTGGCTTTTGATCGCTCCGGTCTTCAGTACCACGGTCGTGTTCAGGCGCTGGCGGAAGCCGCGCGTGAAGCCGGCCTGAAGTTCTGATCGACGCGAAAGGACAAGGTTAGAAAATGGCTAAACCTGAAAGAAACAAAAAGCCGCAACAGGCTGAAGAGCGCGACGACGGCATGCGCGAAAAGATGGTTGCGGTCAACCGCGTCACCAAGGTGGTGAAGGGTGGTCGCATCCTCGGTTTCGCTGCATTGACCGTGGTTGGTGACGGCGATGGCGGTATCGGCATGGGCAAGGGCAAGTCCCGCGAAGTGCCGGTTGCAGCCCAAAAGGCAATGGAAGAGGCTCGTCGCAAGATGGCCAAGGTCAGCCTGAAGAACGGCACGGTGCATCACACCGTCACGGGGCGCCACGGTGCTACCACCGTGATGATCCAGCCGGCTCCGGACGGCACGGGCATCATTGCCGGCGGCGCCATGCGCGCCGTCTTCGAAGTCGTTGGTGTAACCAATGTGGTGGCCAAGGCTCACGGCTCGACCAATCCCTACAACATCGTGCGTGCCACTATCGACGGTCTGTCGAAGGTGAATACGCCGGCCGAGATCGCCGCCAAGCGTGGTCTCTCGGTTGATCAGATCCTGGGGTAAGTCATGGCTGACAAGAAAATCAAAGTGACGCTCGTCAAGAGCATCATCGGCACCAAGCAGGATCACCGCGCTACTGTTCGCGGCCTGGGCCTGCGCAAGCTGAACAGCTCTGCCGAGCTGCTGGATACGCCGGCTGTCCGCGGCATGATTCAGAAGGTTCAGTATCTCGTTAAGGTTGAGGGTTAAGCCATGCGTCTGAACACCATCAAGCCGGGTGAAGGCTCCAAAAAGGCGGCCAAGCGTGTCGGCCGTGGCATTGGATCTGGTCTGGGCAAGACCTGTGGTCGCGGTCACAAGGGCCAGAAATCCCGCTCCGGCGGCTTTCACAAGGTTGGCTTCGAGGGCGGTCAAATGCCGCTGCAACGCCGCCTGCCTAAGCGTGGATTCAATTCACTGACTCGTGCGCGCAACTACGAAGTTCGCCTGACCGACCTGGATCGCCTGCCGGTTGAAGAGATCGATCTGCTGGCTCTTCAGGCTGCAGGTATCGTTCCGGGCGACGCGCTCTCCGCCAAGGTTATTCTTTCTGGCGCGATCACCCGCAAGGTTGTCCTTAAGGGAGTCGGTGCCACCAAGGGTGCCAAGGCTGCTATCGAAGCGGCTGGCGGCTCGATCGCCGAGTAAGACAAGGAAAGGTAAGAACGTTGGCAGCAAATCCCAATACCGTTGGCAAGGGTGGCAAGTTCGGCGATCTCAAGCGCCGGCTTTGGTTCCTGCTTGGCGCGCTGGTTGTGTACCGTATCGGTGCGCACATACCGGTGCCTGGGATTGATCCCAACGTTCTGGCTGATCTTTTTAATTCGCAGCAAGGCGGCATCCTTGGCATGTTCAACATGTTCTCGGGTGGCGCCCTGTCGCGATTCACGATTTTTGCATTGGGAATCATGCCGTACATCTCGGCATCGATCATCATGCAGCTGATGAGTGTTGCCAGTCCCCAGCTCGAAGCTCTCAAAAAAGAGGGTGAAGCGGGGCGCCGTAAGATCACTCAGTACACCCGCTACGGTACGGTCGTGCTCGCCTTATTCCAAGGGTTGGGTATTGCCGTCGCACTCGAGGCCCAAGCTGGGTTGGTTAACGACCCTGGCTTCATGTTCCGATTGACGACGGTTTCCACTCTGCTTACCGGCACGATGTTCCTGATGTGGCTGGGTGAGCAAATTACCGAGCGCGGTCTGGGTAATGGCATTTCGATCATCATTTTTGCCGGTATTGCGGCTGGCCTGCCCAACGCAATCGGTGGTTTGCTTGAGCTGGTTCGGACCGGTGCCATGCACCCGCTGACCGCCTTGGTCATCTGCATCCTCGTTGTATTGGTCACTGCCTTCGTTGTCTTCGTCGAGCGTGGGCAGCGAAAGATTCTGGTTAATTACGCCAAGCGTCAGGTTGGTAACAAGATTTACGGCGGACAGAGTTCGCATCTGCCGCTCAAGTTGAACATGTCGGGCGTTATCCCCCCGATTTTCGCGTCCTCTATCATTCTGTTCCCGGCCACGGTAGCCGGCTGGTTTGGCGCCAGCGAATCGATGCGCTGGCTTAAGGATGTGGCTTCTACGTTGTCGCCGGGGCAACCGATTTACGTGATGCTGTACGCTAGCGCGATCGTATTCTTCTGCTTCTTCTACACGGCCCTTGTGTTCAATTCCAAGGAGACCGCGGACAATCTTAAGAAGAGTGGTGCCTTTGTGCCAGGTATCCGTCCGGGCGAACAGACTGCACGGTATATTGACAAGATCCTGATGCGCCTGACACTGATCGGTGCGGCGTACATCACGGTTGTTTGCCTGCTTCCCGAATTTTTGATCCTGAAATGGAACGTGCCGTTCTACTTCGGGGGAACATCGCTGTTGATTATCGTCGTCGTCACCATGGATTTCATGTCCCAGGTCCAGGCCTACGTGATGTCGCACCAATATGAAAGCCTGTTGAAGAAAGCAAACTTCAAGGGCGCACCGATGATCAAGTAGTAGTCAGACATGGCAAAAGAAGATTACATCGAGATGCAAGGGGAGGTTGTCGAAAACCTCCCGAATGCGACCTTCAAGGTCAAACTGGAAAATGGGCATATCGTGCACGGCTTCATTTCCGGAAAGATGCGTATGCACTACATCCGCATTCTTCCTGGTGACAAAGTGACCGTACAACTAACCCCATATGATTTAAGCAAGGCACGGATTGTTTTCCGGGCCAAGTAAAAAGTTCTCTACGCAATAAACCGCAGGGCAAGGAAACACGGCTGCTTCCAAGCTCTCGCAGACGAGGAGTGAAACATGAAAGTCCAACCTTCAGTGAAGCGCATCTGCCGCAACTGCAAAGTTATCCGCCGCAAAGGTGTCGTGCGCATCATTTGCAAGGATCCGCGTCACAAGCAGCGCCAGGGTTAATCCCCTGTCGTGTCCGGCATTCGCTAATTTTCGAAATATTGGAGTGATTCAATGGCCCGTATTGCAGGGGTAAACATTCCGAACCATCAGCATGCAGAAATCGCCCTGACGGCGATTTTCGGCATCGGCCGTACCCGCGCACAGAAGATCTGTGACGCAGCCGGCGTTGGTCGTAACGTAAAAATGAAAGACCTGTCCGACGCGGACATGGATCGTCTGCGTGACGAAGTGGGCAAGTTCACCGTTGAAGGTGACTTGCGCCGTGAAGTCACCATGAACATCAAGCGCCTGATGGACCTCGGTTGCTACCGTGGCCTGCGCCATCGCAAGGGTCTGCCTTGCCGCGGTCAGCGCACCCGTACCAATGCACGTACCCGCAAGGGCCCGCGCAAGGCCATCGCTGGCAAGAAGTAATAGGGACAGAACATGGCAAAGACTGCTACCAAAGTTCGCAAAAAGGTCAAGAAGAACGTTGCTGAGGGCGTTGCCCATATTCACGCTTCGTTCAACAACACCATCATCACCATCACCGACCGTATGGGTAACGCGCTGTCTTGGGCGACCTCCGGCGGTGCAGGCTTCCGCGGTTCGCGCAAGTCCACCCCGTTCGCTGCTCAGGTGGCCGCTGAAGCTGCTGGCAAGGCTGCTCAGGAATGCGGTGTCAAGAACCTCGAAGTTCGCATCAAGGGCCCTGGCCCCGGTCGTGAATCTTCTGTCCGTGCGCTAAATGCCCTGGGCATCAAGATCACCGCGATTTCCGACGTGACGCCGGTGCCGCATAACGGCTGCCGTCCGCCCAAGAAGCGCCGCATCTAAGGAGAAAGACAAGTGGCTCGTAATCTCGATCCGAAATGCCGTCAGTGCCGCCGCGAAGGCGAAAAGCTGTTCCTGAAGGGCGAAAAGTGCTTCACCGACAAGTGCGCCATTGAGCGTCGTTCCTACGCTCCCGGCCAGCACGGTCAAAAATCCGGCGCCCGTCTCTCTGACTACGGCGTCCACCTGCGTGCCAAGCAGAAGATTCGCCGCGTCTATGGCGTCCTCGAAGGCCAGTTCCGCAAGACCTTTGCCGAAGCTGACCGTCGCAAGGGCCAGACCGGTGAAAACCTGCTGCAACTGCTTGAGGCTCGCCTGGACTCCGTCGCCTACCGCATGGGCTTTGGTGCTTCCCGCTCCGAGTCCCGCCAGGTTGTCCGTCACAACGGCGTCCTGGTCAACGGCAAGCGCGTCAATATTCCTTCGTTTATCGTCAAGCCGGGTGATGTTGTCCAGCTGACCGATCGCGCACGTGCTTCCCTGCGTTGCAAGGCTGCCCTCGAGGCTGCCGAGTCCCGCGGCTTCCCGGAGTGGATCTCGGTGGACGTCAAGGAAGGCAAGGGCACGTTCAAGGCCATGCCGCAACGTTCCGAACTGCCGGCGACCCTGAACGAAGGTCTCGTCATCGAACTTTACTCGAAGTAAGCACTGAGCAGAGGATCTAGCCCATGCAAAGCAGTGGACTTCTCAAACCCCGCATCATCGACGTGCAGAGCGTGTCGCCCGTGCAAGCCAAGGTGGTCATGGAGCCGTTTGAACGCGGCTATGGCCATACTCTTGGCAATGCGCTGCGTCGCATCCTGTTGTCTTCGATGGTCGGCTATGCTCCGACTGAAGTTGGCATTGATGGCGTACTCCACGAGTACTCCACCGTTGATGGTGTGCAGGAAGATGTTGTCGATATCCTTCTCAATCTGAAGGGTATCGTTTTCAAACTGCACAACCGTGATGTGGTAAACCTGAAGCTGGTAAAGGAAGGCGAAGGCGCCGTCCGTGCTGGCGATATCGAGTTGCCGCATGACGTCGAGATCATCAATCCGGAGCACGTGATCGCTCACCTTTCCCCTGGTGGCAAGCTCGCCATGGAAATCAAGGTCGAGAAGGGTCGCGGCTATGTACCGGGTAACGTTCGGAACCTCGGTGACGCCAAGACCATTGGCAAGCTGGTTCTGGACGCTTCGTTCAGCCCGATCCGTCGCGTTGCTTATGCGGTCGAAAGCGCTCGCGTCGAACAGCGTACCGATCTGGACAAGCTGATTGTCGATATCGAAACCAACGGTGTCGTCGAGCCGGAAGAGGCCATTCGCTACGCTGCCCGCGTGCTGATGGAACAGCTCTCCGTGTTCGCCGATCTGGAAGGCACGGCCCCGGTGGCCGAGGCTTCCAAGCCCGCCCAAGTTGATCCGGTTCTCTTGCGTCCGGTCGATGATCTCGAATTGACGGTTCGTTCCGCCAACTGCCTTAAGGCCGAGAACATCTACTACATCGGCGATCTGATCCAGCGTACCGAGAACGAACTTCTCAAGACCCCGAACCTGGGTCGCAAGTCGCTGAATGAGATCAAGGAAGTGCTGGCCGCCCGCGGCCTGACGCTCGGCATGAAACTGGAGAACTGGCCGCCCGCCGGTCTGGAAAAGGCGTAAGCCTTTTTCAACCCGGGCAGTCATGGGACGCCTGCAGAATATAGAAAGGATTAACCATGCGTCACCGCAATGGACTTCGCAAACTGAACCGCACCAGCAGCCATCGCCTGGCGATGCTGCGCAACATGACCGTTTCCCTGCTCAAGCACGAGGCTATCAAGACCACGTTGCCGAAGGCCAAGGAACTGCGCCGTGTTGTCGAACCGATGATCACCCTCGGCAAGAACCCGACGCTGGCTAACAAGCGTCTGGCTTTTGACCGTCTGCGCGACCGCGAAATCGTGGTCAAGCTGTTCGCCGAAATCGGCCCGCGCTATGCAACCCGTCCGGGCGGCTACCTTCGCATCCTGAAGTGTGGCTTCCGCGTCGGCGACAACGCACCGATGGCTTTCGTCGAACTGCTGGATCGTCCGGAGCCGACCGAGGCTGTGGAAGTTGAGGAAACTGCTGAATAAGCCGTTTCAACAGCAAAGTAATAAAGCAAAAGGCCGGAGATTTCCGGCCTTTTGCTTTTTGTAATATCGCCTTGGAAGTTCAGGCGCAGTCGATCAGCATCAGGGAAATATCGTCGCTGGCGAGGTTGTCCTGAAGATGGGAGGACAGGGCCGCCTCGATTTTGCTAAAGCGCTCGCCGGGCGATGTATTTGCGGCAGCCGCGATCAGCCTGGCTACGCCGAACTGCTCGCCTAATTTGTCGCTGGCCTCGAGCAAGCCGTCGGAACACAGCATCAACTGGTCTTCGCTGGACCAAGTGAAACAGGAAGGTTGGGCGGTCAGTTCCTGGTTGCCAACAATTCCCAAGGGCAAATTTTCGGATGGAAAACTCCGTGACACCCGTCCCCATCGGTCGAGAAGGAAGGCTTCCGGCGTGCCGCCAACCCAGATCTGTCCTTCTTTTTTTACTTCGTCGAGACAGGCCAGGGTGACTGCGACGAAGCGGCCGACCGGCATCGATTCCTTGAGTTGCTGATTGAGTTCGAGAACGATCTCGCGCACTGTCCGGTTAAGTTTGGTCATCCGGTAGAACAGGGCGAGTACCGGCAGGACGCTGATGGCTGCCGTCAAGCCATGGCCCGTTGCGTCGGCCAGAAGTGCGTAGAAACGGCCCTCGGGGGAGCGCGTAGCGGCGACGATATCGCCGCTGAAATGCTCGGCTGGAATGACTTTGTAGCGCAGTCGGGCATCCTGCAGTTCGGCACGATGCAATTGCTTTTCCATCAAACGCAGCGCCAGTTGTTGTTCAGCCTGGGTCTGGTCGTAGTATTCCTGCAGTTGGCGCGCATTCTCGCGCAGTGTTTGCTCGGTTCGCCGGCGTTCGGAGATGTCGCGGATGACCCCGATGATCATCCGCTGATCGTCGAGGACGACCTGGCTGACGGCGATGGTTGCCGGAAAGCGGTGGCCGTCCTTGTGCAATGCCTCGAGTTCGCGTTCTGCGCCCAGGACTCGTGCGGGCGCCTCGGGAGCGTAGTTTTCGACGGAGTGGGCGTGGCTTTCGCGTTGGCCCGGGGGAATCAGGACGGAGACGTTCTGGCCGACCAGTTCGCTGGCTGTCCAGCCGAAAATTCGTTCGGTGGATTGATTGACCGAGACGATATTGCCGTGTTCGTCGCTGGTGACGATAGCGTCGAGGACGTTGTCAGAAATGGCCTGGACGCGGCGCAGGGAGTTGATCGATTCCTGCTGCATGGCCAGCGAGCGCTGCATCGAGCGCAGCTTGGCTTCGAGGACGACGAAGTTGATCGGTTTGGTCAGGTAGTCGTCGGCGCCTGCCTCAAGGCCCTCGACCAGGTTTTCGTCGCGATTGAGTGCCGACAGGAAGATGATCGGCTTCCACTGGTCGTGGCACAGCGCCTTGATCTGCCGTGCCGCCTCGAATCCGTCCATGACCGGCATCATGATGTCGAGCAGGACGAGGTCTGGGGATTCGGTAATGAATTTGTGCACGGCCTCTTCGCCGTTTTCGGCGAGGATTACTTGGTGGCCGAGCTTTTTCAGGAAGACCTGAAGGATGTGCAGGTTGGTGCGGTTGTCGTCGACCGCCAGTACCTTCATCTTGTTGTTTTGGGGTGTCATGGTCGTTCAGCGCTTACTGGTCGCTGCGATGGTCGATCGTGGCGACGGCGACATTGCCGCAGCCTTCGTAGGTGATGCCGGAGAAGCTCAGTAGGCGAGCCAGGGCGATCCCCCTGCCGTTCGGATCGAAGGCCCGCTCCGGATCCATTTCGAGGAAATCCTGCCAATTGAAGCCGTTGCCCTGGTCGCTGACGCGCAAGGTGATTTTGCCGTTGCCGCGCTGATAACTCAATCGAACGCGCTTGTCGCGATTTTCGGGAAGATCGGCGCGGCGGTCGACTTCGGCCTGCCAGCAATCCTCTTGCTTGAGGCGGGTCTTTTCGCTGTACGAGAGACCTAGGTTGCCATGTTCGACACCATTGACCAGCAACTCGGAAATGCCGATCACGGCCTGGTCGGGGTTTGGGCAGGCCTGGGCGACGAACGATGCGAGCTGGCCGGCTTCGTAAATGGTGCGTATTGAAAATTCGGCCTGGTCGAGGAACTGCAGCGAGTTGACGTGCTGGTGCAGTTGGCGACTCAGGGTGTGACGGGCCTCGGCATCGCTGAGGGCGGCATGGACGATGGCCAGCAGATTGTCGCGACGGTAGGGCTTGGTCAGGTAGTAATAGGCGCCGGCTTCGAGGCCTTCGCGGATCTGTTCCGGGGAGTTGGCCGCCGTTTGCATGATGACCGGGATGGCGGCGAGCGCCGGGTCGCTCTTGATTCGCTTGAGCAGGCCGATGCCGTCCAGCCCGGGCATCATGCGGTCGAGCAGGATCAGTTTGAAGTCGCGCCCGGATTGCTTCAGCAACTGCCAGGCGGCTTCGCCGTTGTCAGCAGTCTCGACCGAGAATGGCGCCTCGCCTTCGAAATAATCGACCAGGATTTCCAGGTTGAGCGGTTCGTCGTCGACCAGCAGGACGCGGGTGTCAGTCATTTTGTCTCGTTGTTCCCATCCGGCAATTCATTGGCAGGGTAACGACGAAGCTGGCGCCGTTCCCCGGATGATTGTTATGGGCAACAATCGTACCACGGTGCTGGGTAACAATCGCCCGGCAAATCGCCAGCCCGAGCCCGGTGCCACCGGCGCCGGTGTTGGTCGCGCTGCTTTGTACGAATTTGTCGAAAATGCATTCGAGTTCACTTTCCGGAATGCCGATGCCTTGATCGATGATCCGGATGGCCAGCGCAGCTTGCGTGCCGGCATCCTGGGCGCGGCGGCCACGCGGCAGTTCGGCGGCGGCGAGTTCGATGCGGATGCTGGCTTCCTCTGGCGAGAATTTGATGGCGTTGGAGAGCAGGTTGCAGAAGACCTGAGTCATTCGCCCCGGATCGGCCGTGATGGTCAACTGGTCGGTTTGGCAGTCGATGTCCAGGGTCAGCCTGCGGGCGGTCAGCAGCGAGTCCAGTTGGCCGGCAGTCTGCGTAATCAGTGAGCGGACATCGAATTCGGCGAATTGCAGTTGCATGTGCCCGGCGTCCATTTTGGAAAGATCGAGCAGTTCGTCGATCAGGCCGAGAAGGCGCTGACCGCTTTCGTCGATGCGCTGGAAGTACTGGGCGATTTTCGGGTCGCCGGCAGCTTGGGCACGTTTGCTGCCGAGCTCGACGAAGCCGATGATGGCGTGCATCGGCGTGCGTAGCTCATGCGACATGTTGGCCAGGAAATCGGATTTGGCCTGATTCGCCGCGCGCGCCTGCGTCAGGGCGGTGTCGAGGCTGGCGGTGCGCTCGTTGACCATCTCCTGCAGGTGGTCGCGATGCTGGCGCAGTTCGTCGGTCAGTTTGCGGGCATAGCGCACGGCGCGCTCGCGCGAGGTGCTCAGGTTGAACAGCAGCAGGGCGAACAGCGTGCTGCCGGCGAGTCCGCCAGCCAGCATCAGGTCCGGGGTGTCGAGGGCTGGCGAAGCCTTGTCCCGGGGGTAGAACTCGAGTATCCAGTTGCGTCCGCCGAGGTCGATCTCGTGATGGATGGCAGGTTGGCCGGGGCTTGGCTGGAAAGCGGGGTCGGAGTTGTAGACCTGACGGGGCGGGGCGACCTCCAGGGTCTCCGAATTCGGGTCCTCGTCGGAGACGTGCAAGACGAGTTGGCTGGTCGAGGCGTGGCTGACAGCACCGATGAACTCGTCATAGCGATAGGCGGCCAGGACGACGCCGGAAAAGGCGCGTTGCCGTTGCTCCGGCCGCTCCACCGGCTGGTTCTCGCTGAAAACCGCCTGCACCAGCTGAAAGCCCAGGCGCTGGGCTTCCCGGTCGAAGAGCAGGACGATCGGACCGGACATCGCCACGTCGCGGCTCAGGATAGTGCGCCGGATACCGTCCCGGCGCTGGCTTTCAGATTGCAGGTCGTAGCCGATGGCGCTGCGGTTGAGGGGCGAGTCCGGGGCGATGAAAACGACTGGCGTGATCAATCCGGCGTTGTCCGGCAGGGAGATGTCGAGAATGCTACGGTCGCCCTGTTTTTTTGCCCAATTTTCAAAAATCCTTCTTTCGCGGTCGCGCACGGCCGGCGCGTAGGCAAAGGCAAATAGGCCGGCCAGGCTGCCGCGGGTGTCGATCAGACCGGCAAAGCGTTGCCACGACTGCCGGTCGAGCACCGGCTGCGTGCTGGCGAAGGCGTGCACCGAGCGCAGGAACTGGGTATGCAGACGCAGGCGCTCCCGGATTTCGGCGGTAATGGCCGCGGCTTCCTGAACGTTGGCGCTCTCATCGGCCTGCAACTGCAGGCGCGATTGCCAATGCCAGCCGGCCAGCGTGACGCAGACCAGGCCGAGAAAAACGGCGAATGGCAGGATCCAGCCGCCGCGGCTACGCGGCATTGAGACCGCCGGGCGCTTGGTCGGGTAGGTCGCTTCGCTAGGACTCAAGCGCCGTCCTTTCGTGGTCGATGGCTTCCTGCTGCTGCAGCGTCCACATCCGGGCATAAACGCCATTGGCGGCGAGCAGCGCGGCGTGGTTGCCGCGTTCGACGATGTGGCCGTCGCTCATGACCAGGATTTCGTCAGCGTTCATCACCGTCGACAGCCGATGGGCGATGACCAGCGTGGTGTGGCCGACGGCGACCTGTTCCAGTTGCGTCTGGATGGCGCGTTCGGTGGCCGAGTCGAGGGCCGACGTCGCCTCGTCGAAAATCAGGATGGGCGGGTTCTTGAGCAGGGCGCGGGCAATCGCGACGCGCTGCTTTTCGCCGCCGGACAGCTTCAGGCCGCGTTCGCCGACCCGGGTTTCGTATTTTTGCGGCAGCGATTCGATGAAGTCGTGCAACTGGGCGGCGCGGGCAGCGGCGAAGACCTCCTCGCGGCTGGCCTCCGGGCGGCCGTAGTTGATGTTGTAGAAAATGCTGTCGTTGAACAGCACGGTGTCCTGCGGCACGATGCCGATGGCGGCCCGCAGGCTCGCCTGCTTCAGGCTGCGCAGGTCGTGGCCGTTGATCCGGACGGCGCCGCCGGTGACGTCGTAGAAACGGTAAAGCAGCCGCGACAATGTTGATTTCCCCGCCCCGGAATGTCCGACGACGGCGACCGTCTTGCCGGGTGCAATGGAAAAATTGAGGTTCTTCAGGATCTGCCGGTCGGGCTCGTAGGCGAAATCGACGCCGTCGAAATTGACTTGCAGCTGGCCGCTCGGCAGGTCGCGGGCATCCGGCGAGTCGGCGATCTCGCGGTTTTCCTGGAGCAGGTTGAACATCCGCTCGATGTCGGTCAGCGCCTGGCGGATTTCGCGGTAGACGATGCCGAGGAAGTTGAGCGGGATGTAGAGCTGGATCAGGAAGGCATTGACCAGCACCAGGTCGCCGATGGTCATCTCGCCGGCGACGACGCCGCTTGCCGCGCGCCACATCATGGCGGTGACGCCGAGGGCGATGATCGCCGCCTGGCCGAGGTTGAGGAAGGCCAGCGTGGTCTGGCTGCGCGTCGCGGCGTCTTCCCACTTCAGCAACTGTTCGTCGTAACGGCGGGCCTCCCAGGCCTCGTTGTTGAAATACTTGACCGTCTCGTAGTTGAGCAGGCTGTCGATGGCCTTGGTATTGGCCGCCGAATCGTTTTCATTGACGGCGCGGCGGATGTCGATGCGCCAGTTGCTGACCTTGATCGTGAACACCACGTAGCTGACCAGCGAGATCAGCGTGATGATCACGTAGCCGGCGTCGTACTTGACGAACAGGATGCCGAGGACCAGCCCGATTTCGACCAGCGTCGGCAGGATCGAGTACAGGGTGTAGGAAATCAGGCTGGAGATCGAGCGGCTGCCCCGCTCGATGTCGCGCGACACGCCGCCGGTCTGGCGTTCGAGGTGAAAGCGCAGGGACAGCGCATGCAGGTGGCGGAAGACCTCCAGCGACACCTGGCGGACGGCGCGCTGGGTAACGCGGGCGAACAGGATCTCGCGCAACTCGGTGAACAGCGAGGTCGAAAAGCGCAGCAGGCCGTAGAGCGCGAGCAACAGCATCGGCAGGGCGAGCACCTGCTGGCTGGCGGACAGGCCGTCGATCATCTCCTTGAAGATCATCGGCACGCCGACATTGGCCACCTTGGCGGCGACCAGGCAGCCGATGGCCGCCACGACGCGCAGGCGATAACGCCACAAATACGGGAACAGCGTACGCAGTGTCAGCCAGACGTGGGTTTCGGCCAGCGCCTGTCCGGCGGGAGGTTTGGGCAGGGCGGAAGCGCGGCGCATGGGGTGAATCGTCCGGTGGAAGGCAATCCCGCCAGTATATGAAAAGTCCCCGCCTTGCGGGCGAATCCGGGCCGATTTCGGTTTTTGCCCTTTTTTGCCCTCGACCGTAGCATTCCCGTGGAATGGCCATCTGCTGCCGGACGTTGCGTGGCAAGCAACACCGCCACAGCAAAGCGTAACATTCCATCCGAAAAGTGACGGGAATTGGTCTAGAATCCGACAGTTAATACAATTCACCGCCCACGAGGCCGCCTTTTCATGAAAACAATGACCCTGCGTATCGTACCGGCCCTGCTGCTGGTCGCTTTCTCCGGCGCCGCCTCGGCTGCCGCCTTCCAGCTTCTGGAGCAGAACGCCAGTGGCCTCGGCACCGCCTACGCCGGCTCAGCCGCCGTCGCCGACAACGCCAGCACGGTCTTCTTCAACCCGGCCGGCATGACGCAACTGAACGGCTTCCAGCTTTCCGCCGGGGTCACCGGCGTCGGGCCGAGCTACCAGTACCGCAACAATGCCGGCGTCGAGTCGGGTGGCGATGCCGGCGGCTGGGCTGCCGTGCCCAACGGCTACATGTCCTGGCAAATGACCAAGGACCTGTACCTTGGTTTTGGTGTTTCGGCACCCTTCGGGCTGGCTACCGAATACGACAGCACCTGGGACGGTCAGGCGCTGGCCATCAAGTCGGAAATCAAGACCATCAACTTCAACCCCTCGGTGGCCTACCGCGTCAACGACAAGGTCTCGCTCGGTTTCGGCATCAATTACCAGACCATCGACGGTGAGTTGACCCGCAACCCCGGCGCCCTGGTCACCCTCAAGGGCGACGATGCCTCCTGGGGCTGGAACGCTGGCGCCCTGTTCACGCTGTCGCCGGCCATGCGGGTCGGCATTGCCTACCGCTCGGCGATCAAGCACCGCCTGGAAGGCACCATTAACGGCGCCTTGCCTATCCGCGCCGATGTCGAGTTGCCGGATACCTTCACCCTGTCGGTCTGGCAACAGGTCTCTGACCGCTGGGAAGCGATGGGCGACCTCTCATTCACCCGCTGGAGCACCCTGCAGCGCTTCGACGTCTACCGTCGCGCTGACAATGTCCTTTTGCCGGGTAGCGAAGTCTTCAATTACGACGACTCCTGGCGCATCGCTTGGGGCGCGGCCTACAAGCTTAATGACGCTGCCAAGCTGAAGTTCGGCATCGCCTACGACCGCACGCCGGTACGCAATGAGTCGCGCTCTCCTCGCGTGCCGGATAACGACCGCCTGTGGCTGTCGCTCGGCGGCCAATGGAACGCCGGCCGCCATGGCAAGTTTGATCTGGGTTACTCGTATCTCTACGTCAAGGACCCCAGCATCACCCAGGCGCCGCTGAACGGCAAGTACGACGCCAGCGCCCATATCGTCGGCTTGCAGTACTCGGTGGGCTTCTAATCAACCGTATCCGGGGGGATCGTGCCGGCGCTTGAACTGGGGGGGATGACGCTGGGCCTGCGCGAAGGGGTGATCGGCCTGATCGTGCTGGTCGCCCTCTACATGCTCTTCGTCCTGCTCCGCATGCTTCACTTGCGTCGCCGTCCTGCCGAGGCGCCGGTGCAGATTGCGCCCGTTTTGGCCGAGCGCGAGCCGATTCCTGCTGCCGAGCCGGAGGCTGAGCCTGCGATGGCCTCGGGCAGCGAACAAGGGGCTGCCCGGATGGCTGCTCCCCAGCTCGGCGAAAACCTGCTGCGGAGTGCCCTGGAGCAGGAAGTCAGCCAGCTGCGCGACGAGGTCGACGCCATCCGTGGCGAGCTGGCGGCGTTGCGTGGCGATATGCAGCACGAACTGGCCCACCTGCGAGCCAGTCAGACGGTTTCGCCGATCTATGGCGACGCGATGCAGATGGCGGTTTCCGGTTACGATCCGGCGGCCATCGCCGAACGCTGCGGCATCGCCCGGGCCGAGGCAGAACTGGTCGTTGCGCTGGCCAAGAGTCAGGATCATTGAGGGGCAACATGGCAGAACAACCGGAAGTTTCCGACAACGACGAAGGCGCGGGCGACCTGCGCGGCAAGCTGGTCGGACGCCTGGCCGTGGCCGGCCTGCTGGTCGCCTTGCTGCTCGGCGTGCTGGCTTTCTTCGACCATCTTGCCAACCCGCCCGAGGAGCCTGAGGAGCGGGTCTTCGCCGAACGCGTTCCGGTAGCGCCGAAGAAGGAAATGTCGCAGCCGGTCAAGCCGGCCGAGAACCTGCCCGAACCGCCGGCCCCGGAAAAGGCCGAGCCCCCTGTAGAGCCGCCGCCTCCGCCGCAGGTCGAGGCCAAGCCGCAGACCGCAGCAACGCCGGAAGTCGCTCCGGAAAAACGCCCAGCCGCAGTCGTTGCCAAGCCGCTCCCGGCACCGGCCCAACCCGCATCGCCGGCCCCGGTCGTTCCCGAAGCGACGACGGCACCATCGAATATCGTTCCCCCGGCGCCGCGGGCCGCTCCCCCGAGCGAGCCGGCGCCGGCCAGAGCACCGGCCCACGTCGTTGAGCATAAGCCGGCGCCAACCGCCACGCCATCCGGCGTAACGCGTCTGTTCTCGGGGTTCCTGCTGCAGGCGGGCGTATTTTCGAGTGTCCAGCGGGCCGAGGAGTTGCACGCCCGGCTGACCTTGAGTGGCGTGCCATCGACGCTGGAAACCCGCGTTCAGGTTGGCCCGTTCCGCACCAAGCAGGAAGCCGAGGCGGCCCAGGCCAAACTCAGGGAACTGGGCGTCGAGACCATTCTCGTGCCGCCCAAGGGCAAGAATTAAACTGACCGATCAGCGCCGCCAATGGTCGTGATATCGGTGGTCGCGGTAGTAGCGACCACCGCGGCCGCCATAGTGACGATGGCCTGATTCGAAATAAATGCTGGCGCCCGGATAGCCGTAAACCGGGTAGGGCTCGACATAAGCCGGCGGCGGCGCCTGGTAATAGCCCGCCGACGGATAAGCCGGAACCACGGTGCAGGCGCCCAGGCTGCCCAGCAGGGCAGCGGCGAGGCCGAGGCGAAGTGCGGTTTGCTTGAGGGTCATGGCGGGGTGCTCCGAGGATTGCGTAAGCAAATAACGCGGCGGCACCCGGCCCGGCATACGGTGCAGCCGGACTGCTTTGTAACAAATCTTTAGGCTTGCGGATCGGCGCTCAATTCGTCGAGCGCCCGGCGAATCCGCTTGGCAAAGACGGTCATTTCCTTGGCTGCCTGAATGTCGCCCTTGGCTTCGGCCACGGTGATGCCGCGTTCGTAGGCCGCCAGCGCGCCGGGGTGGTCGCCGGCTTCGGCCAGGGCCTTGCCGAGCACCTTCCAGGCGGCGGAGTAGTTCGGGTCGCGGTCGACGGCGGCCTGGAAGCAATGGGCCGCCTTGGCCGGATCGCCGGCCTTCAGGTATTCGTTGCCCAGCGAGAAGCGGAGCAGGGCGCCGTCGCGCGGGCCGTCGAGCATTTTTTCCAGGGATTCGATGCGTGGGTTCATGGGTAAAATAGGGCTTTGCAATTTGGATAGAGGAAGCTTACACATGGCCAAGACCATCATCGCCACCCCGAACGCCCCGGCTGCCATCGGCACCTACTCGCAGGCCGTGCGCGTTGGCGACACCGTTTACATGTCCGGGCAGATCGGGCTCGATCCGGCTTCCATGCAGATGGTAGACGGAATCGACGCGCAAATCGTTCGCGTTTTCGACAATCTGAAGGCCGTCGCCGAAGCGGCCGGCGGTTCGCTGGCCGATGTGGTCAAGCTCAATGTCTTCCTGACCGATCTGGCGAACTTCGCCAAGGTCAATGAAACCATGGCCCAGTATTTCAGCCAGCCCTTCCCGGCCCGTGCCGCGGTGGGCGTCAAGGAACTGCCGCGCGGCGCGCTGGTCGAGGCCGATGCGGTGATGTGCCTGGGTAACTAACGCCTGATGGGCGACAGCGGGGCCTCGGCCCCGATTCGCGCTTCCGACGCGCTGCTGAAGAAGCTTGCCAAGATCGGCCTCCATCGCGAGGCCGATTTGCTGGTCCATCTGCCGCTACGCTACGAGGACGAAACGCGGATCACGCCGGTTGCTCGCGCCTTCGGTGGCGAGCCGGTGCAGGTCGAGGTGGTCGTGCACAGTAGCGAACTGCAGTTCCGGCCGCGCCGGCAACTGGTCGTCCGCGCTGGTGACGACAGCGGCGAGATCACGCTGCGCTTCTTCAGTTTCTACCCCAGCCAGCAGGCGGCGTTGAGCGAGGGTTCGCGCATCCGTGCCTTTGGCGAAGTGCGCGGCGGTTTCTTCGGCGCCGAGATGGTGCACCCGCGTTTCCGCAAGATCGGCGACGACGAACCGTTGCCGACCCAATTGACGCCGATCTACCCGACCACCGCCGGGGTGGCCAATTCGGCGCTGCAGAAGCTGATTGGCAAGGCGCTGGCGGTCGGCGACCTGTCCGAGACGCTGCCGGATGACTTGCGCCAGCGTCTGAAGCTCCCTGGGCAGGCGCGCAGCCTGCGCTTCTTGCACACGCCGCCGCCCGGCACCGATCTCGATACGCTGCACGCACGCAATCACCCGGCCTGGCGGCGGGTCAAGTTCGACGAGTTGCTGGCCCAGCAACTGTCGCTGCGCCGCGCCTACCTGGCGCGCCGCGAGCAGGGGGCGCCGGTGCTGGTCGCCCGCGACGATCTTGGCGCCCGCCTGCTCGACAGCCTGCCCTTCGGCCTGACCGGCGCGCAGGCGCGGGCGATGGCCGAGATCGGCCACGACCTGGCCCAGCCTTACCCGATGCAGCGTCTGCTGCAGGGCGACGTCGGCGCCGGCAAGACCATCGTCGCCGCGCTGGCTGCCTGCCAGGCGATTTCGGCCGGCTGGCAGGCAGCTTTCATGGCGCCGACTGAAATCCTGGCCGAGCAGCATTACCTGAAATTGCGCGACTGGCTGGAACCGCTCGGCGTGCGTGTCGCCTGGTTGTCCGGCAGCCTGAAGACCAAGGCCAAGCGTGAGCAACTGGCGGCGACGGCAGCCGGCGCGCAACTGATTGTCGGCACCCACGCGCTGATCCAGGAAGGCGTCGATTTCGCCCGGCTCGGCCTGGCCATCGTCGACGAGCAGCACCGCTTCGGTGTCGCCCAGCGCCTGGCCCTGCGTAAGAAGGGCGACAATCCGCACCAGTTGATGATGTCGGCGACGCCGATCCCGCGCACGCTGGCCATGAGCTATTACGCCGATCTCGACGTCACCGTGCTCGACGAACTGCCGCCGGGGCGGACGCCGATCAAGACCCGGCTGGTTGCCGACAGCCGGCGCGACGACGTGGTCGGCTTCGTCCGGAAAGCGGTCGAGGAAGGCCGGCAGGCCTACTGGGTCTGTCCGCTGATCGAGGAATCCGAGGCGCTGCAGTTGCAGACGGCGCAGGAAACCTACGATTTCCTTTTGGGGCAATTTTTCGGCCTGACCGTAGGATTGGTGCATGGCCGCCTGAAAGCCGACGAAAAACAGGCGGTGATGGCCGCCTTTGCGGCCGGCGAGATCGACGTGCTGGTGGCGACGACGGTGATCGAGGTCGGCGTCGACGTGCCCAATGCCAGCCTGATGGTCATCGAGCACGCCGAGCGTTTCGGCCTGTCGCAACTGCACCAGTTGCGCGGCCGGGTCGGTCGCGGCCAGTACGAATCAAGCTGCGTGCTGATCTACGCCGGGCAGCTGGGCGACATCGCACGCCAGCGGCTGAAGATCATTTTCGAGCACACCGACGGCTTCGAGATCGCCCGCCAGGATTTGCAGATACGCGGCCCCGGCGAATTTGTCGGCAGCCGGCAGAGCGGTGTGCCGCTGCTGCGCTACGCCGATCTGGAAATGGATGCCGACCTGGTCGAGATGGCGCGCGAGGTGGCCGAGGGGATGCTGACCGAACACCCGGCCCTGGCCGAGCGCCATTTGCAGCGCTGGCTAGGGTCGCGCGAGGAGTTACTGAAGTCCTGAGCCCGGATCAGGCGGCGCGCTGCTCCGGCGCGGCGGCGGCAATGGCGTCGCTGAGCGTTTTCAGGGCCACCATCGGCGGACCGTCGCGCAGGGAAATCATGCCCGTCGGTACCCGGGCGATCTCCGGCGGAACGCTTTCAATGGCCAGATCGGGCGCGTGCGGCGATTGCTCGACGACCCGGCGCGGCATCAGGCTCCAGCCCAGGCCGACGGCGATGCAGCCGAGAATCCCTTCCAGCGTGCCGAATTCCATGGCGTCGGCGACGGCATGCCCCTGCTTGCGCTGCCAGGCGATGGCGCGGGTGCGGTAGGCGCAACCCTCGCGGAAGAGTATCAGCGGCAGCAGGACCGGATCGGTGTTCGCAGCGTGGACCTGTACGAGTTCTTCGACCACCAGTTCGTCGAAGCGCAGGTCGGGGTGAACCACCGGGCCAGCGACGAAGGCGCAGTCGAGTTTGTGATCGAGCACCTTCTCGGTCAGCGAGCTGGTGGTGCCGGTCGATACACGTAATTCGATATTCGGGTGGCGGGTGCGGACCGCCTTCAAGGCGCCGGGCAGGTGCAGCGCGGCAAAGGTTTCCATGGTGCCGATGCGCAGTTCTCCGGCGCTTTCGCCGACCAGCCGTACGGCGGCGCTGGTCTGCCGCTCCAGCATCAACATGCGCCGCGCGTAGTCGAGCAGCACCTTGCCCGAGGGCGCCAGTTCCAAGCCGCGTCCCTTGCGGAAAAACAATTCGGCGCCGAGTTCTTCCTCCAGCTTGCGGATGCGGCCGGTGACATTGGACTGCACGGTGTTCAGTTTGCGCGACGCGGCGAGGATGCCGCCTTCTTCAACGACTGCCTGAAAGGTCCGGAGGGCGATCAGTTCCATAGATGTATCTCTAAAATAGAAACATTGATTCTAAATAAATCATTTGTGCAGATACTCTACGCTGTTTATCGTACGCTTATCAATAGCCACGGAGATTTCCCATGAACGCAAGGACAGAACGCCTCAAGGTGCTGGGCGCCGGGATATTCAGCCTGATCCTGGCGATGGGCGTGGCCCGCTTCGCCTACACGCCCCTGCTGCCGGTCATGCAACAGCAGGCCGGGCTGGGCGTGGCGCAAGCCGGCTGGCTGGCGGCATTGAATTACGCCGGCTACCTGAGCGGCGCCTTGATTGCCTCGCTGATCAGTGACTTGGTGTTGAAGGATCGGCTGTACCGGATCGGCATGGTCGCCGCCATTGTCAGCACCGCGATGATGGGGCTGACCAGTGATCCGTTGGTCTGGATCGTCTCGCGCTTCATCGCCGGCCTCAGTAGCGCAGCGGGCATCCTGCTTGGCAGCGGGCTGATCCTCAACTGGCTGATCCGCCACAATCACCGGCCGGAGCTGGGCATCCATTTTTCCGGGATTGGCCTCGGTATCGCCGGCTGTGCCGGGGCGGTCTGGCTGATGAACGGCAGCCTGGGCTGGCGCGAACAGTGGTTCGCCCTGACGGCCATCGGCTGCGTGCTGATCGTGCCGGCGCTTGCCTGGCTGCCGGCGCCCGACAACAGCCAGCTGACGCGCAGCGGCGCAGCCATGCACGACAATCCGCCGAGCACCCTGTTTCTCAGCCTGTTCATGGCCGCCTATTTCTGCGCCGGTTTTGGCTTCGTGGTCAGCGCCACCTTCATCGTCGCGATTGTCGATCATCTGCCCGGACTGGCCGGGCAGGGCACGCTGGTCTTCATGGCGATCGGCATCGCGGCGGCGCCGGCCTGCATCAACTGGGACCTGATCGCCCGGCGGACGGGTGAATTGAATGCGCTGATCCTGGCCGCCGTGCTGCAGATCGTCGGCATCCTGCTGCCAATGGCGGGGGGCGGGTTGAGCGCGGCCATCCTCGGTTCGCTGCTATTCGGCGGCACTTTCATCGGCATGGTCAGCCTGGTCCTGACCATGGCGGGGCGCTATTACCCGACTCGCCCGGCCAAGATGATGGGCAAGATGACGCTTTCCTACGGCGTCGCGCAGATCGTCGGACCGGCCGTGGTCGGCTGGCTGGCCCCCCGTTTCGGCGGCTATGCGGTGGGGCTGTATCTGGCGGCCGGCGTCATGGTGCTCGGCACGCTGCTGCTCGTTATACTGAAGCTGGTGGAAAAACAGGATGCGGAAGCTCAGCTCAGGCCCTGCCTGCAGCGTTAAACAAGGAGATGACATGTTCAAGGGAATTCTGATCGAGAAGGACGAGGCCGGTTACCGCGCCTCGGTGCAGGACATCGACGACAGTCAGCTGCCGGAGGGCGACGTCACGGTGCGCGTCTCGCACTCGTCGCTGAACTACAAGGACGGCCTGGCGATCACCGGCAAGGGGCCGGTTGTCCGCAAGTTTCCGATGGTGCCGGGGATCGATATCGCCGGCGTCGTCGAGGCCAGCGACAACCCCGACTACCAGGCTGGCGACCGCGTGCTGCTCAACGGCTGGGGCGTCGGTGAGACGCATTGGGGCGGGCTGGCCCAGAAGGCGCGGCTGAAGGGCGACTGGCTGGTGCCGCTGCCGGCAGCCTTCACGCCGCAGCAGGCGGTGGCCATCGGCACCGCCGGCTACACGGCGATGCTCTGCGTGCTGGCGCTGGAAAAACACGGCGTCAAGCCGGCCGATGGCGAGATCGTCGTCACCGGCGCGGCCGGCGGTGTGGGCAGCGTGGCCATCGCCGTGCTGGCCAAGCTCGGTTATACGGTGGTCGCGGTCAGCGGGCGGCCGGCCGAAGCGGATTACCTGAAGCAGCTTGGCGCCGCCGAGATCATCGACCGCAGCCAGTTCGCCGCACCGGGCAAGCCGTTGGCCCGTGAACGCTGGGCCGGGGCGGTCGATGTCGTCGGCAGCCATACGCTGGCCAACGTCTGTGCGTCGATGAAATACCGTGGCGTCGTTACCGCTTGCGGGCTGGCCGGCGGCATGGATTTGCCGGCGACCGTGGCGCCTTTCATCTTGCGCGGCGTGACGCTGGTCGGCATTGACAGCGTGATGTGTCCGCGCCCGGAACGGCTGGTCGCCTGGCAGCGCCTGGCGGCCGACCTCGATGTTGCCAAGCTCGGCCTGATCAGCCACGAGGTTTCGCTGGCCGAGGCCGTCCCGACCGCGGCGCAGTTGATGGACGGCCAGGTGCGCGGCCGCGTCGTCGTCGACGTCAATCGTTAAACCGGGAGCCGCCATGCCTTACGTCAATATCAAGATCACCCGCGAGGGCGCGACCGCCGAGCAGAAGGCCCGCCTGATCCAGGGCGCGACGCAGTTGCTGGTCGATGTGCTGGGCAAGAATCCGAAAACCACGGTGGTCGTCATCGACGAGGTCGATACCGACAACTGGGGTGTCGGCGGCGAGTCGATCACCGTCCGCCGAGCGCGCGGCGAATAGGATTTCCGGCCCCGGGCCGGAATGCTACGGTCGGCGGCAAAAAAAGGCCAAAATCGAAATTTTGCCGCCTTGCCGGCCAGCGCTCAGCGGAAGAAACGCTCGATAATTTGCGCCACGGCCTCGGGCTGGTCGTGGTGCAGCATGTGGTCGGCATCCTCGATCCAGGTTTCGTCCACGTTGGCGAAGCAGGCCCGGCGCGCCTCCCAGTCGCCGGGGCGGGTGGCGTAGTCGCGCACCACCCAGGACTGCCGGCCGGCCACCCAAAGCACTGGGCAGGCGACCTGGCGCCAGATCGCTTTCGATTCTTCCAGTCTGAAAAGGTAGGGCGAGGTCGCCTTGTGCCACGGGTCGCCGTTCCAGATGATGCCGTGGCGACGCTCGCCACCGCGGGTTTCGCCGTCGCCGATGCGCGCCAGGTGTTTCGCCAGGAAGGCCGCCCGCTCGGCGGTCAGGAAACGGTCGTTCTGCATCAGGCGGCGGGCGAAGGCATCGCGGTCGGCATAGACGTGCATGCGCGGCGGCTTTTGCAGCGTTCCTAGCCATTGCCGGTAACGCTCCGGTGCCATTTCCGGCGTCGTCGGCGCGATGCCGAAACCCTCCAGCGAAATCAGGCGCGCTACCCGTTCCGGGCGCAGTCCGGCATACAGGCAACTCAGGATGCCGCCCATGCTGTGGCCGACCAGGCGGGCCGGCTGGTCGGGGGCGTAGCGGTCGAGGATGGCCTCCATGTCGCCGAGGTGTTCGGCGAAAAAATACGGCCGGTTCAGCCATTCCGATTGGCCGAAGCCGCGCCAGTCGGGGGCGACGATGTTCCAGTCGCGCTGCAGTTGATCGACGACGAACTGGAAGGAGGCCGAGACATCCATCCAGCCGTGCAGCAGGAACAGCGTCGGCGCCTGCGGGTCGCCCCAGCGCCGGATGTGCAGGCGGACGCCGGGCAGGGCGAGGGTTTCGGATCGGGCGTGGCGCATGCGGATCTGTCGGTGTCGGAGGTCTGGCGGCGGTTTGCCGGATCAGGATGGGCCGATTCTAGCGCGCCCATGACACCTTGCCGGTGTCGATCCTGAGCATCAGCTGGTGGCGGGCGGGGCCTCGGTAAACGAATGGCTGGTCGGTCTCAGCGCCAGCTTGTCGGCCAGCTCCTGATCCTCGTGGGCGATATGTCGTTCGAACCAGTATTCGACATAGCGCAGCACGCCGAAGACATCGGCATTGGCCGCCGAAGCCCCCTTCAGGGCCTTGCTGACCTGTTCCAGCATCGTCTGGTGACGGATGGTGTGCGCCGCGAAATCGAGCCCCGCCTCGGCGGCGTAGTGCGCTTCGGTGGCGAAATGCTTGCGCAAGCGGGCAATCAGCGCATCCGCCTCGTTGGCCGGCAGGCGGTTGATGTTCAGGCACAGGCGCTTGAGGCGGACCAGATGTCCGAACAGCTCGGCGTGCTGGGCATCGATTTCCTCGATCCCGATATGCAGCGACACTGGCAGAAAGCGCAGCGTGTCTTCGTTCATGC
This sequence comes from Betaproteobacteria bacterium, assembly GCA_020621865.1. GTDB lineage: Bacteria > Pseudomonadota > Gammaproteobacteria > Burkholderiales > Rhodocyclaceae > Azonexus. The sequence goes on from JAHRYW010000013.1 coordinate 24,622, forward strand.
CGCCTCCTGCGACACGAGTGGTGACTGCCCTCGGCCGTCTGGCCGGTCGGCAGTTGGCGGGCGTTTGCGGGCGCTGGCCTTTGAATCGGACATCTCGATCTCCTGAACCAGGTCTGCCGGTTGGCATGGACCGAAACCGGGCGGGGGGTACAGTCATTTTATTTATATTGATTTTGGCAGTTTAGGCGAATGCCAAAATGACCGCAACCGATATCCATGCCGATCTCGGCAGCCTTCTGCGTCAGACCGTCTGGCGGCGCTCAGGTTCGCTCCGGCTTCGGCCGGCCTTGTCCTTGGCCATCGCCGCCGCTACTATTTCCCGAGACCCCTGCTCCGGCATTGGTCGGGCGCTGTCATCCGCCGTTGCTCCAACGAGCCAGGGCGGGTTGGCGATACCAATCAGACGAAAGGAAAATCATGCACTTCAAAAAAATCGCCGCGGTGCTTTGCACAACGCTGGCCTGCCTGCTCGGCAACGCGGTCGCGGCGGAGGATCACGTCATCATTGTCGCCTCGACGACCTCCACGGAGCAGTCGGGTTTGTTCGGTCATATCCTGCCGATCTTCGAGAAGGACAGCGGGGTCAAGGTGCGCGTCGTCGCCCTGGGCACCGGCCAGGCGCTGGATACCGCACGGCGCGGCGATGCCGACGTGGCATTCGTCCACGACAAGTCAGCCGAGGAGAAATTCGTCGCCGAAGGGGCCGGTGTGGAGCGCCGCGAAGTGATGTACAACGACTTCGTGCTGGTCGGTCCGAAGAGCGACCCGGCCAAGGTCGCCGGCAAGGATATTCTCGAAGCCCTGCGCAGCATCGCCGCCGTCGATGCTGCCGCCCGCCCGGCCTTCGTCTCGCGCGGCGACCGTAGCGGCACGCACGCCGCCGAACTGCGCTACTGGAAGCTGGCCGGCGTCGATCTCGACAAGACCAAGGGTGCCTGGTACCGCGATACCGGTTCCGGCATGGGGCCATCGTTGAACATGGCCTCGTCGGTCGGCGCCTACATCCTGGCCGACCGCGGCACCTGGTTGTCGTTCAAGAACCGCGGCGACCTGACCATCCTGGTCGAAGGCGATAGCCGCCTGTTCAACCAGTACGGCGTGATCCTGGTTAATCCGGCCAAGCATCCGCACGTCAAGAAGGAAGACGGCCAGCGCTTCATCGACTGGCTGGTTTCGGCGCCGGGCCAGAAGGCCATCGCCGACTACAAGATCGGCGGCGAGCAGTTGTTCTTCCCCAACGCCAAGCGCTGATCACAATATCGATGAAGCCGGCGTTTTTGCCGGCTTCATCGATGGGTCTTGCTTATGCAGGCAGGTGCATAGGTCGTTGCTTCAAACCCTGCGCCAAGATTGTTTCATTACTGACCACTGCTCAATTGTTGGACGTCCCCTGTCAGTGGTGGGGTCTTTTCCAGCTCAGCCCATTCCTCGTCGGTAAACAGGCGGGAACGGCTCAGGAAAGCTTTGCCGCTGCCGCCCTCCAGTGAGAAGGTGCCGCCGCCGTCGCAGTCGACCACATCGACAATGACCTGGGTGTGCTGCCAGAACTCGAATTGCGACTTGCTGATGTAAAACGGGGCGCCGCCGATGGTGCCCAGGTAAATATCCTGGCTGCCGACCGTCAGGTCGCCGGGGAGGTAGCAGTTGGCCGCGCTGTTATCGCAGCAACCACCGGATTGGAAAAAGAACAGCTTCGGCCCGAACTTGGACTTCAGCGTTTCGATCAGTTCAAGGGCTGCCGGGGTGGCAATGACGCGTTCAACCATTTTTCTTTTCTCCAGATAAAAAAAGGGGCGGTTGCCCGCCCCCTTTGTGGATGCCCAATTTCTGGCCGGGCATTGCGTTGGTTCGCCGTCGCTTAGAAGAAGCCCAGCTTCTGCTCGCTGTAGCTGACCAGCAGGTTCTTGGTTTGCTGGTAGTGGTCGAGCATCATCTTGTGGGTTTCGCGGCCGATACCGGATTCCTTGTAGCCGCCGAAGGCTGCGTGCGCCGGGTAGGCGTGGTAGCAGTTGGTCCAGACGCGGCCGGCCTTGATGGCGCGACCCATGCGGTAGGCGACATTGCCGTTACGGCTCCACACGCCGGCGCCGAGGCCGTAGATGGTGTCGTTGGCGATGGCCAGGGCTTCGGCTTCGTCCTTGAAGGTCGTCACGGCCAGAACCGGCCCGAAGATTTCTTCCTGGAAGATGCGCATCTTGTTGTTGCCCTTGAACAGGGTCGGCTGGATGTAGTAGCCGCCGGCCAGGTCACCGCCGAGGTTGGCGCGGTTGCCGCCGATCAGGCACTGGGCGCCTTCCTGCTTGCCGAGTTCGAGGTAGGAGGTGATCTTGTTGATCTGGTCCTGCGAGCACTGGGCACCAATCATGGTGTCGGTGTCGAGCGGGTTGCCTTGCTTGATGGCGGCAACGCGCTGCAGGACGCGCTCGATGAACTTGTCGTAGATCGATTCCTGGATCAGGGCACGCGACGGGCAGGTACAGACTTCGCCCTGGTTGAAGGCGAACAGCACCATGCCTTCGATGGCCTTGTCGAGGAAGCCGTCATCCTTGTCCATCACGTCGGCGAAGAAGACGTTCGGCGACTTGCCGCCCAGTTCCAGCGTGGCCGGGATCAGGTTGTTGGCAGCGGCCTGACCGATGACGCGGCCGGTAGCGGTGGAGCCGGTGAAGGCGATCTTGGCGATGCGCTTGCTGCTGGCCAGCGGCATGCCGGCTTCGCGGCCAAAGCCGTTGACGATGTTCAGGACGCCCGGGGGCAGCAGGTCGGCGATCAGTTCGGCCAGGATCAGGATGGAGATCGGGGTCGATTCGGCCGGCTTCAGAACGACGCAGTTACCGGCGCCGATGGCGGGAGCCAGCTTCCAGGCGGCCATCAGCAGCGGGAAGTTCCAGGGGATGATCTGGCCAACGACGCCGAGCGGCTCGTGGAAGTGGTAGGCGACGGTGTTTTCGTCGATGTCGGACAGGGCGCCTTCCTGGGCGCGCAGGCAGCCAGCGAAGTAGCGGAAGTGGTCGGCGGACAGCGGAACGTCAGCAGCCAGGGTTTCGCGGATCGGCTTGCCGTTGTCGACGGTTTCAGCGTAGGCCAGGCGCTCGAGGTTGGCATCGATGCGGTCGGCGATCTGCAGCAGGATGTTGGCGCGGGCGGCCGGGGCGGTCTTGCCCCAGGCATCGGCAGCGGCGTGAGCGGCATCCAGTGCCAGTTCGACGTCTTCTGCGGTGGAACGCGCGGCCTTGGTGTAATTTTTGCCGCTGATCGGGGTCAATACGTCAAAATACTGGCCATTGACCGGGGCGACCCACTTGCCGCCGATGAAATTGTCGTACTGGGCCTTGTAGTCGATCTTGGCGCCGGCGGTACCGGGAGCTGCGTAAATAGTCATAGTGTCTCCTTGGTTGAGGGTAGGGAATGTTCGTCTGAACATCTGGCGTATTAATTGCAATCGACGTACCTGCTCATGCCAGGGCAAAAATGAGGCGGATTTTTTGCCGCCCCGCGTTGTCTTGTTTATTGTTGATTTACTTTTAAGCTTGTTGCCATGCCTGTCAGCTTCTCCTATCAATTCGACGGTAGTTCGCGCTCCTTGCCCTTGTTCGGCGAGCAGATGCCCTTTGCCAATCCGCTGTTCGGCATCCTTGCCGCGATTCGTGAAGAAGGCTCGATCACCCGCGCCGCTGAGCGCCTCGGTCTTTCGTACCGTTACGTCTGGGGTTACCTCAAGAAGCAGGAAGAGGAGTTGGGGCAGAAACTGCTGGCTTCCGGCCAGGGTGCTTCGGCCCGTCTGTCGGATTTCGGCGAGCGCCTGCTCTGGTCGGAGCGCCGCGTGCTCGCCCGGATGGCGCCGGTGGCCGAGGGTATGGCCAATAAGCTCGACAACGAGTTGCTGCTGGCCACGCGGCCGACCCTGATGCCGCTGCGCATCGCCGCCAGCCACGACCTGCTGTTCGGTGCCTTGCGCGAGCAGTTGATGCGCCAAGGCAACCTGCTGCTCGACGCCGATTATGTCGGCAGTGTCGATGCGCTGGAGCAACTCAATTCAGGGGAGTGCACCCTGGCCGGCATCCATTTTCCGGTCGACCTGCCGCATCTTTGCCAGCGCGGCTCCGGTCTGCATGCGCAGCTGGGGCGGCAACTGCGCCTAGGTGACCACAAGCTGATCAGCATGGCGGTGCGCGAACAAGGATTGATCGTTCCGACGGGCAATCCGCTCGACCTGTACGATGTTTACGATCTGGTGCGGCCGGAAATCCGCTTCGTCAATCGCCAGTCAGGCTCGGGGACGCGCATATTGCTCGACGAGCTGCTCAGTTTTCACCGTATCGAGCCGCAGGAAATCACCGGTTACCGGACCGAGGAGCCAACGCATCTTGCCGTGGCGGCCTGCATCGCGGCGGGGGCGGCCAATTGCGGATTCGGCTTGCGGGCCGCGGCCGAGCAGTTCGGGCTTGGTTTCGTGCCGATGCTGTGGGAGCAATATTTCATTGTTTGCCGCAAGCACGAACTTGAGTCGCCGCCGGTCCAGACGCTGATCGAGGCATTGCAGGCGCCGGATTTCCGGGAGTCGGTCGCCAACGTGCCCGGTTATTCGGTGGCCGAGGCCGGCCAGATCATCTCCTTGCGCCGAACCCTGCCCTGGTACAAGTAGTTTGAGCCGTATGCAATGAAAAAGGGCCACTGAGCGTGGCCCTTTTGCTGCCGTCCAAGGCAATCTCAGGCAATCGAAGGTTCAAGCGGCATCAGCGAGCGGGCCGAGACGATCAGGCGCTTTCGAACGCCGGAGCCCATCTGGCGCTCGACTTCCCACATCGGGAGTCCCTTGACGACGGCAACCTGTTCTATTGCCGTCACGACATCGCCAAATTTGACGCAAAGATAGTTGGCACCACGCTTGATTGAATTCGTAACCTTCATCGGGAACAGCCTCCTTTTTTGTCAGCGGTCGTGCCATCCTACCGAAGTGAAAGGCCAAGTTGAATAGGGAAAATGTGACGATTTGTGACCGCCATTTCTCCCTTTTGCTGAGCCCCTGAGCGACTGCGTTTTGCTGCATCGGTCAACGGAAAGCCAGTCTGGGCGGTGGTTTCCAAGGTGAGCGCCCGGGCGATCGGCGCTCTCGTCCGCAGCTTAAGTTGAGATAGGAAACCCGCGTATTTCGGCGTGTTTTGAAAAGTCTCGCAAATCAATTCCCTCACGGTTTCGCACGTTAAGTCGAGACTTTTACGTTTTTCCGCAACTTATCTTGAGACTTTTCCCCGCTATTTACAGCCGATCCAGTCCCGGATTGCTTTGTCAGCTTGTTCGTCCAGTACGAATTGCTCACGTAGACACAGCGAGCGAACATTGTTCGCGAGTTTCTGGGCCAATGTGGCTGCGTCGTTCGGACCTTCGTCGAATACGTGGCCGCGCATGCTCAGGCCGCGCAGGACATGATTGACGTCGGCACGGCTCACCGGCAAACCTGTCTCACGGCAACGGTCGCGGACGCGCTTTCCCGTCTCCATCAGATGAAACGGTACTTCGGCGACATCCTTGGCAATCGATGCGATCAAGTTCCGATATTTTTCCGGTGTCAGCAGTGGAACGTCCGTCAGTTCGTGAATCTGCTTTGCGATCTTGTACAAGTTCTTGTCCGACCATTCGGCGGCAGGCGGAGGCTGCTGGGTGAGTTTGGCTACGGGTTTAGCAGGGTCGTAGGCAATACCGCCGGATTCGTTCCAGTTGAATTCGACGGGTTTTATATCCAGCGATTCGACAAACCTGCGGAAGGTGCCTTTTCCCGCCCAGTCAGCAGCAAGGGTCGGGTCGAGGCCGATCAGCACCGTCGCCAGACGTCCGCAGGGAACGGGTTGGCCTGCTTTGGCCACTTCCGCCCGGATCGCAGCGGCGACCGTGTTTGCCGGATTGATTGTTTTGCCATTGCCGCTGGCCATGTTCTGGGGCGAGGGGAGTGCGTGCCGTTGTGGATCGTGAATGGTTCCGCCGGAATCCCAACTGACGACCAGCGAGCCAAGTTTCAGCGCTTCGATGAGGGCGCGGAAGCTGCCAAACCCGGCCCAGGAAGAAGCGTCCAGACCTTCGATTCGGTTCAACAGCAAGGAAGCAATCCTGGCCAGCGATACCGGAGCCGTTGCTTCTTTGACCGCCTGCTGGATCAGTTGCAGTGCCTGTGCGCCGCACTCGGTGGCGGAAGGGCCGGCTGGCGGGATGGTTTCGGCTGGTACTGGGGGCGGGGCGTCGTCGAAATTGAGCGCCTGGCGCACGAAGTCATCCTGGTCGATCAGCAAGTCGGCCGAGGCGCGATACGCCGCCGAAGGAAAGCCGATGGCGAGCACGGTCGTGCGCCGGTCCCAGCGCCGTAGCTTGCGCAGCACCGGGGTGAAATCAGCGTCAGCCGAAAAAACGATGAACTCGTCGTAACGGGTTTCGTGCTGCAGAAGGTCAACGATATTTGTTCGGGATGAGATTGAGGTCTTGGAAGTTCTGGAGTGCGTCAGAGCTGTCTGGCTTGATTGCAAGAGCTTCCGGTGATGAGAACGCGTCGATAATTTTCAGTTGCAGAGACGCTTGTGCTGACCAAAACTCCGATTCCGTCAGCGTTTTTTTTTGGCTAGTTTTCGGATTCTCGAAGTAAAGCTCTTCGGTGGAGCGGCTGTCGTATTCGAAAATCTGGCCCAGGTAGGAGATAACAAGCCCTTTTTGGAGGAAAAATGATCCCATGTCGATTCCTCCGGACTAGGCGTTGTTTGGCTTAGTTGCCGCACCAGGTGCGCGATCTCGGCGCTCCCAAGATTTTCTAGGGCGGAGCTCCGCCTCTCCGAGATCACGAAGAGGCGCCGCCTTTGAAAATCCTCCAACAAAATTCCATGGGGTAAGAGGTGGACGAGTCTGTCGCCAAGCCGTCGTAACTTCCAGTCGATATTGATCTGGCGTTCCACGACCCAAAGCCAACGCTGCCAGAAGATCACCATGCCGGGTCGAACGAAAAATGTCGCCAAGGAACAATCCTTTAAATGGTTGATCGGGGAGGCTGACCAAACTTGATTTGGTGAACTTGTAGCTCCAGTCGAAGCAAAGCCGGCGTTGGGCAATCAGTGTGTAGACTTCGGCCAACGAACAAGATGCTGCATCGCAGAGTTCAGTAACCGCCATCGTCTGCTCGCGTTGAAATGCTTCTGCCACCCGAGCCAAGGCCTCACTGGGCAAAGGTGAGGTCAGATAACGCATCAATAGATTGGTATTGGTTCTTTGGGGCTCAGAGAACAGTTGCTCATCAACAATGAACGCAAATGCTTGCGCTGTTTTCCGAAAATGCTTGGCGATCGCGAGGTAGGTTGGGAGGTGTTCCGGATGGAAAAGAAATTCGAGCGGCTTGATTTCGATTAGTGTTTCGATATTGCCGTGTTCAACCAGGAAGTCGGCGGTGTATTGGCGTTCAACACCGTCTTGGTCGAAATAGCTTCGTGCTTGTTGGGAATAAACCCGTTTGATGTCCCTGCAGAGCAGAAGACGTGGAATCGCGAGTTTTTCGTGAGGAGACTCGTATTCTGCCGGGTAGGGGGTTAGCTCTTCAACCTGCAGGCCACCCGTGGTGCGGTGTGGCGAGACTTCAATTAACTGGCGGCTAGGGGCGTTGGGGCCCCCTAGCTTTTTAGCGCGGCGCTTCTTCATGATTTCTCCAAGATGAAATCGTAAGCATCCAAACGAATATTTTATTCATTGGATGTAATTTTTTGGCGACAAAAATCCTTGACTTTGCCGATCGCCTTGGAGATACTTCACGTGTCTGATTTAATTTTTTCCGTGGCTAACGGGCAGAGCCGGATGAACCGAAAGGTGAGTCCGGTATTTTTTTGTTACATGGTTTCCTCCTCTCGATTGAGCCCGGCCAGAATCTGACTCAGCGTTTGAACGTCGGTCAGTTGTCCAGCTTTCAGGCCAAGTGCGACGGCAATCTTGTGGCTTTGGCCACGCAAGCAGCGCCGCTTCCCTTCAAGGACTTGATAGACGAGACCGCACGAGAAGCGGTTTTCGCGAGCCCATTCCGCAATGGATATGCCGGTGCCTTCTATCAAAGAGCGGCATTCTTCAGGGCTGCGGGTGGGGGGGGCGCGTACTCATAGGATCGATTGTATTCAAACGAGTACACGCTAACACCCTGTGTGGAAACTGTGCAACATATTTTCTATAATCCCTGACATGCCTACACAAAACGAAACATTTCTGCCTGGGTTTGGTGAGCGTCTCAAGGAAGAGCGAAAGCGCTTGGCGCTAAACCAAGATGAGTTCGCCGAGCGCGCTGGCGTAAAGCGTCTTGCCCAACTCCAGTACGAAAAAGAAGCTCGTGAGCCAAGAACGTCGTACTTGACGGCCATCGGAGCGATGGGCGTCAGTCTTTCCTACGTGATTTTCGGGAAGAGGCCGCCGGAGTCCGCGCTTGGGCCAGAGGCAATCCGACGGATTGAGAAGAAGATCTTCGACCTCCTCGAAGCCTACGTTGCGGAGCAATGCGGAGGCTATTTGAGTTCCGATGGTCGTTATGTCTTATTCGAGGTGATGCGCTCGCATTGCATCCAGGCTGCAAGCAAAGGGCTTGATGTCGAGAGCAACTTGGCAGCGTTTTTCCCAAAGAGGGTCGAGGGCAATGGATAGGAATAAAACGTACGATCGCTCTGATGAGCATGTGATGCGAGCTTTAAGTCGGATCAGGGAAGCGTTTGAAAACGGCTCTCATGCTAGCGAAGATGAGGCGCTCGGGATTCTGCGAGAGAAGCTGTTCGAGTTTCGGCCGGGTGAAGCGTCTGAAAAAGCTCATGGACCAAGTGCTGAGACAGCTTATCTTGGTAAGCCCGTGAGTAGTGATAATCGTGTTGAAGCGGTTATTCGCTGGCTGAGCGATACGAAGGGGTTCGCGCCAAAGGAAATTGAACGCATGCGGCGTATCGGGATCTTTGAGGAAACCACAGATGGACGTGTGGCTGTGCGTGAGCAACCGTTGCAAGAGGCTTGGGCATCTGCACTTATTGCCGGTGTTGCCTTGCTTACTGGTGCCTGGATTGCCTGGGTTTGGTTTGGGTCGGAAGGTAATCTGACCGTGATTGCAGCCTCATTTTCGGTCGGGAGTTTGTTTGGGCTTATTGTAGGAAAGGCACTCGATAAATCATTCCGATTCGCCAAACTTCGCTCAAGAGTGTTGGAGGTGGCTCCTCGTTTTGAGGATGGTATGGTGGTTCGCCTTTAGGCCGGATGGCGGGATTTCGGCCAAAGCAGCCTCAAATAAGCATAGCGCCTTAAGTCCGCTATGTGGTTAAGAGCGGCCGCACTCTGTCTATGAAGTCTGAAGCGACTCATAGTCTTAAGTGATGAGATGGCCATTTATTAGCCTTTTTGCCTGCAGGGACAGCAATCACCTACCCCGGCTCAGGGGGGGGCGCCCATACCGTTAACAAAGCCGTCTCATGAAGACAGTCTAGGTAAGTCTGAACCAGATAGACTCAAGCATGTCACAACCGAAACCGAAAAAAGCCCTACTACTGGGTCCGAGATCGGGCTCTTTAGTGTTTTCTCTTCTTGACAAGGACTTATCTAGCGGCCATGATCCAAAAGTCATGGTTTTTCCATGTTGACGGAACTTGGTTTGTGTGGTATTCGGCAGCTAGGTTTTGGGCGCCTCTTGCTCTTGTATACCCTGTGACGGAATTGAATCAAGACGCATGGAAATTCTGCGTAAGCCTCGACACTCTAATGGCCAACACGTATGTTAAAGCTTAGTAAAGACTTCGCGACCCGGTTATATACTGTGGCAGCATTGCCCACCGATCAGCGGAAAGATCTGATTGCTAATCTAGATAAAATTCCATATGGATTTGACTTCGAGGAAGGGGTAAGTGCCGCGATTAGTGCCAGCGGTATCGACAAGTCAAATTCGGAAAATTTGGCTAGGGCTATTATTAGGGCCTGTTCACAGTAGCTGATTTGTGTTTACATCCTGGAATTTGGATGTTGAACATGGATCGGCGAATGTTGAGCGATACCCAATGGTTTCGAATTGCTGAGTTGTTACCGGGTAAGCCGACGGATAAAGGTGGGCGGGCTGTCGATAACCGACGCTTTGTCGAGGCCGTTCTGTACCTTGCTCGCACCGGATCTCCCTGGCGAGATTTACCCAAAGAGTTGGGTAACTGGCACTCGGTATATGTCCGGTTTGCGCGCTGGGAAGAGTACGGCGTTTGGCATCGCGTCGCCGAGGCTCTCCAGGGCGATGCAGACTTGGAAGAGCTATTCATTGATGCCACGATTGTCCGTGCCCACCAGCATGCGGCCGGCGCACCCAAAAAAACGGTAGCGATCAAGCGATCGGTCGCTCGCGGGGCGGACTGACCACCAAGGTTCATGCTTGTGTCGATGCTCTGGGCAATCCGGTTCGTCTGATCCTGACGGCCGGCCAAGTGGCCGATGTCACGCAAGGGGCTGCCTTGGTTGAGGCAATCCCGACCGGCGCTGTCATCGCCGACAAAGGCTACGACAGCGATGCCTTGGTCGACATCATTGAGGCCTCCGGTGCCGAGGCGATCATCCCACCTCGAAGCAATCGCAACGCCCAACGCAAAGTCGACTGGCACCGCTACAAGGCACGAAACCTCGTCGAGCGATTCTTCAATCGCCTCAAGCAGTTCCGGCGTATCGCAACCCGATACGACAAACTTGCCAATCGCTTCAACGCCTTCCTGCATCTCGCCTGTGCCTATATCTGGTTACTGTGAACACGCCCTAGCCTTCATTATCTTCACGGAAATGCAGGGCTAGATCAGGCACAATTTGTCGAAGAACTGCTGGCAGCTATTATTGAAGCACAGCCAGAAAAGGATATACAGGATAATAAGGGAAATCTAGAAGCAGCCCTATTAGAATTCTTGGGTACGGCACCGTTGCGCGTAAGTGCAAAAGCAGCAACCCTGCTTTTTGACGAAGAACGAGGCTTTTCAAATGCCAGAGTTATAACGGATGTTCGACCTGTATTCGGCGACGATATATCTTCTCCCGATATCTCTGCGGCGTTTATTATTCATTCTCTGCGCATCTCATACCGTGGGCGGAGTGAAAATAGTGAATTCTTCGTAAGTATGAGTACCAAGGATTTGAGGGACTTACGAAAAGTCATCGATCGGGCTCTCGATAAAGCGGAGGGTCTCGAACACGTAATGTCGTCACTTACGTCTCACGTTATTGATCCAAAATGAGTGCACTGGCAAGGGATGTGGACTTTTGCGAGATCCCAGAATCTCGTGGGCGAACTATTGAGTGCGCAGTAGGTGGAGCGGTTTCCAAGATTCGTAATGAGTATGAGATCACTCTGTTAGAGGCGGGGCTGGTTAAGGGGCGATTCTTTACGGAAAATCCTGAGAAATACGGACCTACTGCCTTTCGCACTTATCAGATAGTTGAAGAAATTCATGACGGCAGTCCATTGCTTGAAAAGCATTGGTACGAACTGGCAAATCAATTTGGCTCCTTTGTCGGCTTCACAGCCTCTCCTTTTTCCACTTGCTTCAGAGGCTTAAGGAACTTGATTGTGGGCGGTCCCAGGGTGGGAGGCTCTCCGAGAGAGGCGGATGTTGTATTCCGGTTGTCATCGGATAAATTCAATGAACTCAAACTTTTCACAGTTAAGTCGGTAGAAGCTCGACAACAGCCGATAAATGAATTTCGTCCATCTAAAGAGTTAGTGGAGCAAGTTGTTTTATCCCGCAAGCGACTCGTTGACGAGCGGTTACGGGTTCTGGACATGTTACGAAAGGATTTGAGCTCGACGGATTTTTCTGAGGCTGAGAACCTTCTGTCTTACGCTGCTAATTCCAATGTTGAACTGCAAGATGATGTGGATAATTTTATTGAGGAGCAAGTTCGTGCACTCATTGAAACTATCGGCAGGGTTAGTCTAAAGGGGGCTCGTGGAAAGTTTTTTTTCCTAACACTTGAGTCCGGCTCAAAGTTCTTGCCATGGGTTGAGAATGCCTTGTTGTCGCCTTTTAATTTGACAGCTGAATTCATGGTGCCGTTTCTTGAATATCTGCTGCGAGACATCAAACCGGTTGCGGCATCAGGCACATTTCGGACCGCTCATGCGCGATTGGTGATTCATGACAAAGAGCTAGTTGTCGAGAGATTGGAAAGAAAAGCAGCCACAATTTTTGGCAAGGTCAATAGAAAACAGAGGGTTGGATAAGGGTTGGGAGAGCATAGGGTTGCCAACGTTTAATCTCCTGCACCTGTCTGATCTGCACTTTGCTGTCGAACCGGAGAGGGCTAATCCGTATTTAGAACGCCGTATAGCAGAAGGTGTGCTTGGCTTTAAAAATCCTTTTTTGCCGAATACCTTCTGCCCACAGAAGGCTGTCCTGCTTGCATCAGCAATAGAGGATATCAAGAATGATATTCATGCTATCCTCATTACGGGCGATCTTGCTACAACGGGAATGCAACCCGATCTGGATAGCGCAAAAAATTGGATTGCAGGTTCCGCATCCCATAAATATGTACCTCACCAATTTGGCGGATCGTCTACTGTCACTTGTCTTGGTGATTTGGCTGGTACTTTGATTCTCATGCCAGGTAATCATGACCGCTACCAAGGTGCAGCAAACGATCCTGGCTCGGCTGTTTTTGAAAACGTATTTGGCACGCACTGGGATTTGGGCCGCGGAAATGTGATGCAGCCGGTGAATCCGCGCATTCGCAGAGCAGATGTTCGGAGCGAGAATGAGGCTCTAATTATTCTTTGTGCTGACTTTTCATTGATTCAGAAAATTGATGCAACTGACTCTCTAGTCAGTTATATGGGTCAAGGAAAGGCCTATAAGAATATTGTCGATGCGCTAGTTGCTGAAACGCGTACTTGTCGTGAAACTGACCAAAATGCTTGTATTGTTTGGGCAACCCATTTTCCTCCTCAGTTTAAACATGACACAGTGAACGTTGGCCCTGAACTTGCCTTGATTAATGATGACGTCTTATTAGATGCCGCTAGCAAAGAGAGTATAAAAATAATATTCTCTGGCCATACTCATGTCTCAAGTGTTTATAGGGCCTTCAGGGATGTCTATGTGGTATGTGCGGGGACACCTACTTCCTATGGAAGAAACGAGATACAGCATTCGTTTAATGCTGTGGTGTTGACTACAGCAAGAAATAAACTGGCTACTGTAAGTGTCATGCGCTATCTCTGGGATAAAAAAATGGCAGTGTTTGAGCCTGATGGCACGGAGATTGAGATTCTGTTGTAGGGGAAGGTTATTGTATTTCATGCCAAAGGATTAGTTTGGCCTTGTATAAATAACTTCCTCAATTTGTCGGTGCTCATGATGCTGACCTCCTTGGTTCCAGCTGGTCTGAAAATCCCATAGCAGATCACATTATTACAAGCTTTGTTTGGAGCAACGGAGAAATAACCAACTGTCGAGGATAGGGCTGTATTTCGGCCTGTGTCACATCTACATGCTGGTAATAGTGCCCGCTCATTGGACGGCAGAGCCGACCGATGCCAGCGAAAAGCTCAAGGTCCGTTTAGGGCCGGGTGCCGTCCTACACGGCAGAGGAAAGCAGATCTTCGTCACCAAGCTGCCCTCAGGGACTGCTGACCGGCAGATACCGGGCGCTCATGCGGCACTGTTGTATGTCCGCAAAGGCCGAGATTCTGCCTGATTGAGTGCCATTCTTGATTGGGCTCTAGTCGGTTCGAAAAGCGGGCCTTCCCAAACGAGTTCGCAAAACTGAAGTTTCCTGATTTGCGTGATTCTGCGGCCCTCAGCAGTTGAGAGCCCTTGGAAACCATTGTGGCACCTATGTTTGCTATCTCGACCTAAGCTGCGAAAGTCTCAACTTAAGCTGCGGACGAGAGGCGCCGCTGCGGGAAAGTGCTTGACAGTGATATATCGATGTATCTAAGATTTTCGATATGAAAACCGATTACACCCAAACGATCCCCGCCGAATGGCAGGCGATGTCGAAGATTTTTGTGGCCCTCGGCGACGAGCACCGGCAACGCATCCTGCTGCTGTTTGAGCCGGGCGAGCGGCTCAATGTCGGGCAGATTGCCCAGGTGTCGACGCTGGCCCGGTCGACCGTTTCGCATCACCTGAAGATTCTCCATGAGTCCGGCGCCCTGGCTTCCGAGAAGATCGGCAAGGAGGTCTGGTTCTGGATCGACCGGCCGGTGCTGGAAAGCACCTTTGCCAACGTCCTCGATTACCTGAAGGAAAACTGCTGATGTTGCGTTCCCTGTTGCGGCCGCTGCTGCGCGGCCTGGCCCGGCTGTTGTTTCGCGTCGAGGTGATGGCGCGCCAGGCCGATTTCAAACACCCGCGCCTGTTGGTCGTTGCCAATCACGAGTCCTTCCTCGACGGCCTGCTGCTCGGCTTGTTCCTGCCCATCGACCCGGTCTTCGTCGTGCATACCGGCATTGCCAACAACTTTTTTTTCCGCATGCTGCTCTCGCAGGTCGATTACCTGGCGGTCGATCCGACCAGTCCGATGGCCATGAAGAAGGTGATCCGGCTGATCGAGTCGGGCCGCCCGGTGGTCATCTTCCCGGAAGGGCGGATCACGCTGACCGGGTCGCTGATGAAGGTCTACGACGGCCCGGCCTTCGTCGCCGCCAAGACCGGCGCGACGGTGGTGCCGGTGCGCCTGGACGGCGCCTCGCGCAGCTATTTCTCGCGCCTGTCCGGCCGCCATCCGCGGGCGTTGCTGCCGAAAATCCGCCTGTCCATCCTGGCCGAGCGCCATTTCCCGATGCCCGAGGGGGCGACTGCCAAGTTGCGCCGCCGCAAGTCCGGCGAGGCGATGCGCAAGCTGATGCAGGAAATGATCTTCGCCTCCCGCCCGCAGCAGACGCTGTACGCCGCGCTGTGTGACGCCGCAGACATCTACGGCCGGCGCCGCCGCCTGCTGGAGGACGTCAAGCAGGTCGAGTATTCGTACAACGAGCTGCTCAAAATGGCAATGATCCTCGGCCGCCAGATCGAGCGTCTGACGCAGCCGGGCGAAAAGGTTGGCTTGCTGCTGCCCAACCTGGTGCCGACCATCGGCCTGATCTTCGGCCTGACGGCGCGCCGCCGCGTACCGGCCATGCTCAACTACACCGCCGGCGTTGAGGCCATGCAGGCGGCGATTGATGCCGCCGAGGTCAAAACCGTCGTCACCTCGCGCGCCTTCGTCGAGCAGGCCAAGCTGGCCGACAAGCTCGGCGGCCTGAGTGGTGTTCAACTTGTCTATCTGGAGGACGTCCGCGAGCGCATCGGCGTGGCCGACAAGCTGTGGCTGATCGCCTACGCCATCCACTTCCCGCGCGCCTTCGAGCTGCCGGCCTCGCCGGAGGACGCGGCGGTGGTGCTGTTCACCTCAGGTTCGGAGGGCAAGCCGAAGGGCGTCGTGCTGCCGCACCGGGCGATCCTCGCCAACGTCGCGCAGATCCGCTCGGTGATCGACTTCTCGGTCTACGACAAGGTACTGAACGCGCTGCCCATCTTCCATTCCTTCGGCCTGACCGCCGGCGCGCTGCTGCCGGTGCTGTCCGGCGCCAGCCTGTTCCTCTACCCGTCGCCGCTGCATTACCGGGTGATCCCGGAGCTGGCCTACGACCGCGGCTGCACCATCCTGTTCGGCACCTCGACCTTCCTGGCCAACTACGCCAAGTTCGCCAATCCCTACGACTTCTACCGCCTGCGCTACGTCGTCGCCGGTGCCGAGAAGCTGTCGGAAGCGGTGCGCAGCCTGTGGTTCGAGAAATTCGGCCTGCGTATTTTCGAAGGTTACGGCGCCACCGAGACGGCGCCGGTGCTCGCCGTCAACACGCCGATGGCCTACAAGACCGGCACCGTCGGCAACCTGCTGCCCGGCAT
The DNA here is from genome assembly GCA_020621865.1 of Betaproteobacteria bacterium. Lineage (GTDB taxonomy): Bacteria > Pseudomonadota > Gammaproteobacteria > Burkholderiales > Rhodocyclaceae > Azonexus. The sequence goes on from JAHRYW010000013.1 coordinate 40,518, forward strand.
CGAACACAAGCTGCTGCCGGTGCCGGGCATCGACCGGGGCGGCATCCTGCACGTGCGCGGCCCCAACGTGATGGCCGGCTACCTCAAGGCCGACCGGCCCGGCGTGTTGCAGGCGCCGGTTTCCGACGCGGGCGAGGGCTGGTACGAGACCGGCGACGTGGTCGAACTGGATGAAGACGGATTTGTGAAGATCGTCGGCCGGGTCAAGCGCTTCGCCAAGATCGCCGGCGAAATGGTCAGCCTGGAAGTGGTCGAGAAGCTGGCCACCGCCACCTCGCCTGCCTTGGTGCATGCCGCCTCAAGCCAGCCCGATCCGGCCAAGGGCGAGGCGCTGGTGCTGTTCACCACCGACGGCGAGCTGAGCCGCGAACTGCTGGCCGCCAAAGCGCGCGAAATCGGCGTGCCGGAACTGGCCGTGCCGCGCAAGATCCACCGCGTCGAATCCCTGCCGCTGCTCGGCACCGGCAAGGTCGATTACGTGACGCTGAAGCGCCTGGCCGAGGCGGTATGAGCACGTTGAAAGCCAAATGCTACGGTCAGGCCGAAATTTTGGTCAAAATTGAAATTTCTGCGGGCGGCTGCCGGGAGCCGAGGCGATGAGCGCCGCCTTCAACCCGAATCGTCGCCGCCTGCTCGGCCTGCTGGCCGGTGGTGCGGCGCTGTCCGCCGCCGGCTGGAGTGCGGCCGGGCCGTTGCTGGTTAACCCCTGCCGCGCCGCCATTCCGGTCGCCCTGATCGACAGCCCGTGGCTCAAGCAGGCCTGGGCCGGCATCGACCCGGCCGAAGTCTGGGACTGCCACGTCCATCTGGCCGGACTGGGCGATGGCGGCAGCGGCATCGAGGTCGGGCCGCAATTGTCGAGCTGGCTGCATCCGCTGCACTACGCCCAGCGCCTGTTCTACATGAACGCCGGCTGTGCCCATGAGGCGCCGGGCAAGGTCGACCAGGCCTACGTCGCTCGCCTGCTCAACCTGTGCGACGCGATGCCGGCCGGCTTCAAGGTCATGCTCTTCGCCTTCGAGCGCTTTCACGACGGGAAGGGCGATGCCCATCCCGAGCATTCCGCCTTCTACGTGCCGAATGCCTGGGCGGCCAAGCTGGCCAGGGATTTCCCGACCCGCTTCGAGTGGGTGGCCTCGCTGCACCCCTATCGACCGGGCGCGGCCGACGACCTGAAAGCGGCCATCGCCAACGGCGCGCGCGCCGTCAAATGGCTGCCGGCGGCGATGGGCATGGACCCGGCCGCCGCCCAGTGCGATCCCTTCTACCGCGTGCTGGCCGAAACCGGGACGCCGCTGATCGTCCATTGCGGCGAGGAAAAGGCCGTCAAGGGCAGCGACACCCAAGCCTACGGCAGCCCGCTGCGCCTGCGCCGGGCGCTCGACGCCGGGGTCAAGGTGGTGGTCGCCCACTGCGCGTCGCTGGGCAAGGACCTCGATGACGACGGCAAGATCCGCCCCAGCTTTGACCTGTTCCTCAAGCTGCTGGCCGAGCCGCGCGCCCGGGAACTGCTGCATGGTGATATTTCGGCGATCACCCAGCGGAACCGGTCGCCGGCCATCATCCGCACGCTGCTCGAGCGCAGCGACCTGCACCCGCGCTTGCTGCACGGTTCCGACTACCCGCTGCCCGGCATCGTGCCGCTGACTTCGCCGGCCGCGCTGGCCCGCGCCGGGTTGCTGCCCAAGGCGGCGGTGGCTGATCTCGACCTCCTGCGCCAGCACAATCCGCTGCTCTTCGATTTTGCCCTGAAGCGCCTGCTGTGCTGGCAGGGCCATTCCTTCTCCCCGGCGGTTTTCCAGACCCGCCGACTTTTTGCTGCGAGCCACGCATGAGCGGTCAATTCGGACTCCTGAAACAGAAGCGCTTCGCGCCCTTCTTCGCCACCCAGTTCCTCGGCGCCTTCAACGACAACCTGTTCAAGAACGCGCTGGTCGTGTTGCTGACTTTCCAGGCGGCGCAATGGACGACCCTGGCAGCCGGGCTGCTGGCCAACCTGGCGGCCGGCATCTTCATCCTGCCCTTCTTCCTGTTCTCGGCCACTGCCGGGCAGCTGGCCGACAAGTACGACAAAGCGATGCTCGCCCGCCTGGTCAAGGTGCTGGAGATGCTGATCATGGGCGTCGCTGCCGTCGGATTTTTCCTCCATAGCCTGCCGGTGCTGATGGGCGCGCTGTTTCTGCTTGGCTGCCATTCGACGCTGTTCGGGCCGGTCAAGTACGCGATCATGCCGCAGCACCTGCACGAGGACGAGCTGGTCGGCGGCAATGCGCTGATCGAGGCCGGCACCTTCGTCGCCATCCTGATCGGCACGCTGGCCGGCGGCCTGCTGGCCGGCTCGGTCGAGCATCCGGCCTGGATCGCGGTTGGCGGCTTCGTCGTCGCGGCAGCCGGCTACCTGACCAGCCGCGGCATCCCGGCCGCCCCGGCGCCGGTGCCGGAACTGCAGGTCAATCTCAATCCGTTCAGCGAAACCTGGCGCAACATCGCCTTCGCCCGGCAGAACCGCACCGTTTTCCTGTCCATCCTCGGCATCTCCTGGTTCTGGCTGTACGGCGCGCTGTTCCTCGCCCAGTTCCCGGCCTACGCCAAGTTCGTGCTTGGCGGCGGCGAGTCGGCGGTGACGCTGCTGCTCGCTACCTTCACGGTCGGCATCGGCGTCGGCTCGATGCTCTGCGAGCGGATTTCCGGCAAGCATGTCGAAATCGGCCTGGTGCCTTTCGGCTCGATCGGCCTGACGCTGTTCGGGCTCGACCTCTACTTCGCCTCGCCGGTCGGGCTGGCTGGCACGACGCCACACGAACTGCTGGCACTGCTCAGCCTCCCGTCCGTCTGGCGCGTGCTGGCCGATCTGATGCTGCTCGGGGTCTTCGGCGGCTTCTTCATCGTGCCGCTCTATGCGCTGGTCCAACTGCGCAGTTCGCCGGAACACCGGGCGCGGATCATCGCCGCCAACAACATCCTCAACGCGCTGTTCATGGTCGTCGGCGCGCTGGGGGCGGCCAGCCTGCTCGGCGCCGGGCTGAGCATGCCGGCGCTGTTCGGCCTGGCCGCGCTGCTCAACGCCGTAGTGGCCGTCTACATCTACGGCCTGGTGCCAGAATTTCTGCTCCGCTTCATCGCCTGGCTGCTGGTCAAGGCGGTTTATCGGCTGCGCACCGAGGGGCTGGAGCACATCCCGGCCGAAGGCGCCGCCGTGCTGGTCGCCAACCACGTCAGCTTTGTCGACGCCGTGGTCATCATGGGCGCCTCGCCGCGGCCGATCCGCTTCGTGATGGATCACCGCATCTTCAAGACGCCGCTGCTCGGCTTCATTTTCCGCCACTGCGGCGCGATCCCCATCGCCTCGGCCAAGGAGGACGCGGCGATGCTGGAAGCGGCCTTCGCCGAAGTCGCCAGGGCGCTGGCGGCCGGTGACCTGGTTGGCATTTTTCCGGAAGGCCGGATCACCCAGGACGGCGAATTGCAGCCTTTTCGCAGTGGCATCAGCCGTATCCTGGCCAGCAACCCGGTGCCGGTCGTGCCGCTGGCGCTGTCCGGGCTGTGGGGCAGTTTTTTCTCGCGCATCGACGGTGCGGCGATGAAAACGCCGTTCCGGCGCGGGGTGTTTTCCGACATCGCGCTGCGGGCCGGAGCGCCGGTGGCGGCCGAACAGGCCTCGCCGGCCTATCTGCAGTCGGTGGTTGCCGGCCTGCGCGGCGATTGTCCGTGAGGGCCGATAAGTTGATCGGCCGGCCTTAAGGGCGGCTTAATATTGGCCGACTAAATTAGTCGGAAATTTCCCCGTGCTCAAGGAGTCCCGATGTTGAACAAGTTCCCGGCCTTGCTGTTCGCGCTGACCATGGCGCTGTCGGCACACACCCATGTCGCCAGCGCGGCCGACGCCCATCACAGTCATGACCACGGCGGCGCAGTCGCCACCCTGCGGCTCAACGATGGCAAGCCCTGGCCGACCGACGAGCCATTGCGGCGAGCCATGGGCGAGATCAATCAGGCGATGGCCAAGGCCTTGCCGGCAATTCACCGTCAACAGTTCGGCGATGGCGAATACCAGGCGCTGGCTGCGACGGTGCATGAGCGGGTGGCCTATATGGTCGACCACTGCAAGCTGGATGCCCAGGCCGACGCCATGCTCCACCTGGTCATTGCGGAACTGCTCGCCGGCGCCGAGATCATGGACGGCAAGACGGCCAGCCCGCGCCACGATGGTGCCGTTCGGGTGCGTGCCGCGCTGAAATCCTATGGAAAATATTTCCGGCATCCGGGTTGGGTGACGGCCAAGGGCTGAAGCGCTGTTTGAGTACTGGCTGCGGCGGGGGGGGCGATAGGCCTTCCCGTTGGCCGCCGGGGCTGGCCCGGATCGGCAGATTTGATTTTCGATTTCGGCCGTTTTTTGCCGCCGACCGTAGCATTCCGCTTCAGTCCGGCAGCCCACCGTTAAAATGGCGCCTTTTCCTCATTCCGCTCCGCCATGACGACTGCTGCCCCGCTTCCCGCCGATCAACTCGCCTCGCTGGCCAACGCCGACACCCAGCGCCTGGCCGCCCGGATGGCGCAGGATGTGTTTGCCGGTGTGTTCCGCCAGGCGGCGACGCCCGATGCGGCGCCGTATGTCGGGGTGCTCGGTGAGGTGGCGGCGCATTGCGCCAACTGGTGCCGGGCCGGCGGCAGCGACGAGGCACGGGCGCTGCGCCTGGCCTTGCTGATCAGCGGCCTCGACCAGTGGGGGCTGGCCTACACCCAGGCCTTCAAGCTGGAGGCGATCCACCCGCTGACCGCGCTGATCGGCGGCTTGCGCACCCGGCTGGAGGCGCGCGACGAGGCGCTGTTCCAGAAATATTTCGAGCAGATCGCGGCGGTCGAGGCCGACGCCATCGACTTCAAGGTTGATTTGCGCCGCGCCATCCATCTGGCGCTGTGGCACGCCATGGCGGCCTGCGAGACGGCGGAGCAGGTGGCCGGCATCGTCCAGCCGCTGGGCAGCCTGATGCTGGCGCTCAACGAGCAGATGCCGACGCTGGGCTGGCGTCTGCTGGCCGATGCGCTGGCCAATATCCAGATCGGTCTGTTGTCCGGTTCGGCGCCGGCTTCGGCGCTGGCCGAGGAAGGCACACAGCAGTTGTTCGCTTCACTGCGTCACGCGCTGCCGGGGGAGCGCTACCAGGCGATCCTGGCCTATTCGGGGCAAGCGGTGGTCGGCTGGCAGCAGGCCAGGCAGGCCGCCGCCCACTGAGTTTTTGCAGGTCCCGGCCGGACCGGGATCAGGCGGCGCGGCCTAAACGGCCAGCCGCCCGGAACTGCTTAGTGATCGCGGCCGCGACCGTGGCCACGGTCGTCGTCGTGCCGGTCATGCCGGTCGTCGCGTCGATCATCGCGGCGGTCATCCCGTCGCTCTTGACGGCGATCATGGCGGTCGTCGCGCCGGTCGTCGCGCCATTCTTCGCGGCGCTCGTGGCGGACTTCGTGGCGACGGTCGTTGTGGAAATCGCGGCGGTCATAGTGGCGATGGCCGTAGTGGCGTTCCCGGTAAGCCGGCGCATATTCCCGTTGATACCACTCGTCGCGGACGAAATAGACGCGTTCGCCGCAGGCCTGGTAGCGGTGGCAGTACTTGTGCCAGTGCTTGGCATGGCCGGGCGGGACACGCAGGTAGAGCGGCGGGCGGCCGTACGGAACGGCCTGGATCATGACCGGCTCGGGGTAGAGCAGGACCGGCGCCGGGAAACCGCCGATGTCGAGGCGGCCGTAGAAGCCGGGCTGGCCGATGCTGACCGAGACGCCGACGTCGGTGGCCTGGGCGGTGCTGCCGAAGGTGGCGGCGGCCATGGCTAGGGCAATGAGAAAACGTTTGATCATGATGAGTGTCCTTGTTGGGTCTGTGACCAATTAACGTCACAAGCGCCTGACGGCTGACCTTCGAATGTAACAGCAGGTAAAGGGTGTGACCAAATTGCGCCCGGCGGGTTCGATGGCGGGCAGGCGGGCAGGGTAAAATCGCCGGATGAACTGGCCTGCCCTCAAGGAAAAACTCGATCTCTACGAAAAGCTGATGCGCTTGGACAAGCCGATCGGCATCCTGCTGCTGCTCTGGCCGACGCTGTGGGCCTTGTGGCTGTCCTCGGCGGGGCGGCCGGATTGGGTCGTGGTCTGGGTCTTCGTGCTCGGCACCGTGCTGATGCGCTCGGCCGGCTGCGTGATCAACGACTACGCCGACCGCGATTTCGACAAGCACGTCGAACGCACCAAAGAGCGCCCGCTGACCGCCGGCAAGGTGACGACCCGGGAAGCGCTGGCACTGTTTGCCGGCCTGTCGCTGACTGCTTTCGTGCTGGTGTTGCTGCTCGGCAAGCCGCTGGTCATCGCGCTGTCGGTGCCGGCCTTGTTCCTCGCCGCCAGCTACCCGTTCACCAAGCGCTTCCTGGCCATTCCGCAGGCTTATCTCGGCATCGCCTTCGGCTTCGGCATCCCGATGGCCTATGCCGCGCAGCAGGGCAACGTGCCGGCCGAGGCCTGGTGGCTGCTGCTCGCCAACATCTTCTGGGCGGTCGCCTACGACACCGAATACGCGATGGTCGACCGCAACGACGACCTGAAGATCGGCATCAAGACCTCGGCGATCACCTTCGGCCGCTGCGACGTGGCGGCGGTGATGCTCTGCTACGCGGCGACGCTGGCGATCATCGGCGGGATAGGCTACGGGCGCGGCCTGGGCCTCGCCTTTTACGCCTGCCTGCTGGTCGCCGCCGGCGTCATGGGCGTGCATTACACCTGGATTCGCGGCCGCGAACGGATGGCCTGCTTCAAGGCTTTCCTGCACAACAACTGGGTCGGCGCGGTCATCTTCGCCGGCATCGTCGTCGATTATCTGGTGTCCGGAAGGAGCCTCGGATGAGAAATCTGGTTTTTGCCCTTTTTTTGCTGCCGACCGTAGCATTCGGCGAAGACGCGCGCCAACTGGCGACCTTGCCGCCGCCAGCACAGGAAGCACTGCGCGAGGAAATGCGCGACAACCTCGTGGCGCTCAATGAAATCCTGTCGCTGATGGCCGCCGGCAAGGTCAGCGAGGCTGGCGAGGTGGCCGAAAGCAAGCTCGGCCGCTCGGCCATGGGCAAGCACCGTAGCAAGCCGATGGATGCCCGGCCCGGTCCGCACATGCCGCCGGCCATGCACGGCCTGGGCATGGACGGACACCAGGCGGTCAGCGAGTTCGCCGCCGTCGCCAAGACCGGCGACCGCGACAAGGCGCTGGCCCTGTTGCCCAACCTGACCTCGGGCTGTGTCGCCTGCCATTTTTCCTACCGAATCCGATGAAATATCACGACCTGCGCGACTTCATGTCGCAACTGGAAAAAACCGGCGAGTTGAAGCGCGTCGGCGTCGAGGTGGATACGCACCTCGAAATGACAGAAATCTGCGACCGCGTGTTGCGCGCCGAGGGGCCGGCGATCCTGTTCGAGAAGCCGCGCAGTGGCCAGACCCGGCACAGCATCCCGGTACTGGCCAACCTGTTCGGCACGCCGAAGCGGGTGGCGCTGGGCATGGGCGAGGAATCGGTGCAGGCGCTGCGCGAAGTCGGCAAGCTGCTCGCCTACCTGAAGGAGCCGGAGCCGCCCAAGGGCCTGAAGGACGCCTGGGACAAGCTGCCGATCCTCAAGCAGGTGCTCAACATGGCACCCAAGAAGGTGTCCAACGCGCCCTGTCAGGAAGTGGTCTGGGAGGGCAAGGACGTCGATCTGGGCCGCCTGCCGATCCAGCATTGCTGGCCGGGCGACATCGCGCCGCTGATCACCTGGGGCCTGGTCGTCACCAAGGGGCCGCACAAGAACCGGCAGAATCTCGGCATCTACCGCCAGCAGGTGTTGGGGCCGAACAAGGTGATCATGCGCTGGCTGGCGCATCGTGGCGGGGCGCTGGATTTCCGCGATCACCAGCTGGCCAATCCCGGCCAGCCGTTTCCGGTGGCCGTCGTGCTCGGCTGCGATCCGGCGACCATCCTCGGCGCCGTGACGCCGGTGCCCGATTCGCTGTCCGAGTACCAGTTCGCCGGTTTGCTGCGTGGCGGCAAGACTGAACTGACGCAATGCCTGGGCTCGGGGTTGCAAGTGCCCGCGTCGGCTGAAATCGTGCTCGAAGGCGTCATTCATCCCGGCGAGATGGCGCTCGAAGGGCCGTACGGCGACCACACCGGCTACTACAACGAGCAGGCCGAATTCCCGGTGTTCACCATCGAGCGCATCACCATGCGCCGCGACCCGATCTACCACAGCACCTACACCGGCAAGCCGCCCGACGAGCCGGCGGTATTGGGCGTCGCGCTCAATGAAGTCTTCGTGCCGCTGCTCCAGAAGCAGTACCCGGAAATCGTCGATTTCTACCTGCCGCCGGAAGGCTGCTCGTACCGGATGGCCATCGTCTCGATCAAGAAACAGTACCCCGGCCACGCCAAGCGCATCATGTTCGGCATCTGGTCCTTCCTGCGCCAGTTCATGTACACCAAGACGATCATCGTCGTCGACGACGACATCGATATCCGCGACTGGAAGGAAGTGGTCTGGGCGATGACGACGCGCATGGACGCGACGCGCGACACGACGCTGGTCGACAACACGCCGATCGACTACCTCGATTTCGCCAGCCCGGTGGCCGGTCTCGGTTCCAAGATGGGGCTGGACGCGACCAACAAGTGGCCGGGTGAAACGAATCGGGAGTGGGGGCGGCCGATCGTCATGGACGACGGCGTGAAGAAGCGCGTCGATAGCCTGTGGCAGGAATTGGGGCTGTGAGCCAGCGGCCGGAGGACCTCGCCGTTCGGCAGGTCGATCTCGACGATCCCGAACAGGCGGCGATCTGGCTCGATCTGCTCGAACACTACGCCAGCGATCCGATGGGCGGCGGCGACGGCCTGTCCGATTACGCCAAGCTCAACCTGGTCGCCGCCATGCGCGAGGTGCCCGGTTTTCACGGTGCGCTGGCCTGGCTCGACGGCCGGGCGGTTGGTTTGATCGACTGCTTTGCCGGTTTCTCTACCTTCGCCGCGCGGCCGCTGCTCAACGTCCACGACATCGTTGTGCACGCCAGCCTGCGCGGCCGGGGCATCGGCCAGGCCTTGCTCGCCTGGGCTGAAGAACGCGCCCGCCAGCTCGGCTGCTGCAAGCTGACGCTCGAAGTGCTGTCCAACAACACGCGGGCGATGGCCTCCTACCAACAGGCCGGCTTTGCCCCTTATGTGCTCGACCCGGCGGCCGGCCACGCGCTGCTGATGCAGAAACTTCTCCCGGAGGAAGCCGCATGAACGACCCCGTTCCGTCACCCGACCTGCAGGGCGTTCGCCCCTCGCTGGTCCAGCTGACCCATGTCATCTACGCGCTGCATGCCTGCGCCGTCTTCGTCGGCGTCACCTCGGCGGTGGCCACGGTTGCCGGCGGCTTCGTCTTCGGCCTGCCGTCGCTGATCGCCGTCTTTCTCAATTACCTGAAACGCAGCGAGGTTGCCGGCACCTGGCTGGAAAGCCATTTCCGCTGGCAGATCCGCACCTTCTGGTTCACGCTGCTCTGGCTGTTCATCGCCGGGCTGGTCATGCTGACCATCATCGGCATCCCCGTTGCCGCCTGGATCATGATCCCCATCCTCGGCCTGTGGGTCGGCTACCGCGTCGTCCGCGGCTGGCTGGCGCTGGGCGGCGGGCAGCCGGTCGACGGTTAGCACGATGGCTGTCGATTTCCAGTCCCTGGCCGGCTTCGGCGACGCCGCCCGGCAACTGCCTTTCGGGCAGCGCGTTCGCCTGGTCCGTGCCGAAACTTTCTTCGGGCAAGCCAAGGGCAATCTGGTCGGCGTCGGCGCCGGGGCGGTGATTTTCTCGCTGATCCTCGAACACGCCGGGGTGCCGGCCGCGATTCGCTCGGCCTGGGTCGGGGTCGTCGTGCTGCTGTCGTTGCTGATCGTGGCCTACGAATGGCAGGTTAGGCGCAGCGGCCTGACCCCGGAGAACGCCGATCATTGCCTGCGCGTGCGCGGCGGGTTCGGCGTTCTCGCCGCCGTCGGCTGCGGTGCCGGCGCCTTGCTGGTGCCGGCCGATGCCGGCAGCTTTGCCCACGCCATGGGTTTGTTCCTGGGCATGGCGCTGACGACGGTGGCAACGCTCGCCTTTGCCGTGGCACCCTGGTTCTTCCTGTCGGTCGGCATCGGCATCATGCTGCCGTTGTTCCTGCGCTACCTCTATCTTTACGCCATTGGCGGGGAGCCGTTCTTCATGTGGCTGACGGCGGCCGGGGTGACGGTGACACTGCTGATCCTGAGCAAGGGTCTGCGCAATTCACGCTGGGCGACGCAGGCCATCGAGGTCAACATGCGCCTGACCGACGAGATGCGCGAGCGTCAGCGAATCGAGACGGCAATGGCGGAGAGCGAAATGAGCGCCCGCGAACTGTCCAACCTGCTGCGCATGATGTGCGACAACGTGCCGGACATGATCTGGGCCAAGGATCTGGACGGCCGCTACCTGTTCACCAACAAGGCGATGGCCGAGCAACTGCTACTGGCCAGGGACACGGCAGAGCCGGTCGGCCGGAACGATATGTTTTTTGCCCAGCGCGAGCGCGACAGTCATGCCGACAACCCGCACTGGCATACCTTCGGCGAACAGTGCCGGGATACCGACGAGGCGACGCTGGCCCGCGGCATGCCGTCGACCTTCGAAGAGTCGGGCAATGTCCGCGGCAACTACCTTTGCCTCGATGTGCACAAGGCGCCGTTCATCAACGAGCGTGGCGTCCTGATCGGTACCGTCGGTTCCGCCCGCGACGTGACCGAGCGCAAGCAGGTCGAACGCGAACTGGCCAGCTACCGTGAAAATCTGGAAGACCTGGTGCGCGAACGGACCCGTGAGCTCTCCGCGGCCAAGGAGGCGGCCGAGGCGGCCAACCGCGCAAAGAGCGCCTTCCTGGCCAACATGAGCCATGAACTGCGGACGCCGCTCAACGCGGTGACCGGGATGACCCACCTCGTTGGTCGCGAAGGGGTCAGCGCCGTGCAGCGGGAACGGCTGGACAAGATCCAGTCAGCGGTGAGGCATCTGCTCGACATCATCCACGATGTGCTGAGCCTGTCGCAGATCGAGGCGGATCGGCTGAAGATCGAATCGGTGGCGGTCGACCCGGCGGCAATCTGCACGGCGGTCAGCGACCTGGTTTCGGACGACGCCCGGCGCAAGGGCCTGCACCTGGACATCCAGTGTGCGGCGATCCCGTCCGGGCTGCTCGGCGACCCGACCCGCCTGCGCCAGGCGCTGCTCAACTACGTCGCCAACGCGGTCAAGTTCACCGAGGCCGGCACCATCACCCTGCGCTGCCTGCACGAAGGTGCCAGCGAGTCTGGTGAAATGCTCCGCTTCGAAGTCGTCGATAGCGGTCCGGGGCTGGCGCCGGCGGTCATCGAGCGCCTGTTCGCGCCCTTCGAGCAGGCCGACAACTCGGCGACGCGCAACTTCGGCGGCACCGGCCTGGGGCTGGTCATCACCCGTCGCCTGGCGCAGCTGATGGGCGGCGATGCGGGCTGCGACAGTCGACCGGGCGTTGGCAGCAGCTTCTGGTTTACCGTCTGCCTGGCCCGCGGCGAGGGCGCCGTGGTCGAGGCAACGCCGGCCCTCCGGCCGCCGGCGGCGGACGTCGATCTCCTGCGCCAGCAATTCGCCGGTCGTAGCATCCTGCTCGTTGAGGACAACTGGATCAACCGCGAGGTGGTGCTCGAACTGCTCGAATCCGAACTGCTCTCCGTCAAGGTCGCCGAGAACGGCGAGGAGGCGGTCAATTGCGTGCGTGACCGGGCCTACGACCTGATCCTGATGGACATGCAGATGCCGGTCATGGATGGTTTGGAGGCGACGCGCCGGATACGCCAGTTGCCCGGCGGGCAGAACATTCCGATCATCGCGATGACCGCCAACGCCTTTGCCGAGGACAAACGTGCCTGTCTGGCGTCCGGCATGGACGATTTCCTGGCCAAGCCGGTCGGCCCGGACCTGCTGTTCGACAAGCTGCTGCACTGGCTGGCCGTGGGGCGCTGCCGCGAAGCGGTCGTCGATTGACCGGGCCTTACTGAGTGTCCGAAGCTGGTTTGCTGGCGAGGTATTTTTGCAGCATGGCCAGCGATCGGCTGTAGCTGTGCCTGATCTGCGCTTCATCGTAGCGGTGCTCGGTGCCCACCGGGCAGGCCTGGCGGGCCTGGCAGCCGTAGGCGCAGTCCGACCCCGCTTGCAGGCGATGGCCGGCGCAACGCGGCAGCGAAAACTGGCCGTCGGCCATGGCCTCGGCCGGGCAGGCGGTGATGCAGGGCTGATCCGGGCAGGTCAAACAGGGATTGCTACGGTGAGCGGCAAAAAATGGCCAAAATCGGGAATTTGCCAGCACGACCGCGCGATAGGCAAACCAGCTGCCCCATTCGCCGTCGATGCCGACCATGAACGGCGAGGCATGGTGCCAGCCGGCCAGCTTGCCGAGCGCCTGCAGGCCGACCGGGGTTTCGCCCGGATAGACGATGCGAAAGCGGACGCCAGGCAGGCAATCGGCAAACCAGCGGCCAACGGTCTGCTGGCAATAATCGTCGATCGGATGCTCGCCACCAATGCCGCTGGCCTGCACGCATTCCCACAGCCGCCGGCCGCCGTGACCGATCATGATCAGCTGGTCGAAGCCGGCCGTGTCGCCGAGCGTGGCGCGCAGCTCGTCGGGCAGGGCGCTTAGCTCGAAGACATGCTGGCGGTTGAGGCCGGCCGCATCGAGGAAATCGGCCGGGAAGGGCGAGCGCTCACTCATTTTCGAGCACCGGCGCCTTCTCGCCGATGCGGCGCTGGGCGACCCAGACGAGCAGGGCATCGATGGCTGCGCTGCCGGCCTGGGCGCGCGGGTGGTTGATCAGGAAAATCACCGTGTAGCGCCGCCCTAGGGCGTCGAGCGCGTAGCCCGCGGCGGTCTTGACGCCATCCAGCGTGCCGGTCTTGATGTGGGCGCGGCCGGTCGCCTCCGAGCCGTTCAGGCGCTTCTTCATCGTCCCGTCGATGCCGACGATCGGCATGCTGGAGACGAACTCCGGCATCACCGGGTTCTTCCAGGCGTCGAGCAGCAGGTGGTTGAGGCTGTCGGCGCTGATCCGCTCGCTGCGCGACAGTCCCGAGCCGTTGTCGAGCACCAGTTCGTTGAAGCGCAGATTGCGTGCGGCCAGCCAGTCGGTGACCCGCTGCCGGGCGCGCTCGGCGGTGGCCGGGGCGGAGTCGTTGCCGATGGTCAGGAAGACCTGGCGGGCCATCACATTGTTGCTGAATTTGTTGATGTCGCGCACCGCATCGGCTAGCGGCGCCGATTCGTGGCGGGCGAGCAGGCTGGCGCCGACCGGCACGCTGCCGTCGCGCACCTGCCCGGCCAGACTGCCGCCGAGTTCCTTCCAAAGCGCGCGGATCAGGCCGCCGGCCTGGGCATCGGCTGGCAGCGGCGACAGGTTCAGCGTCTTCTCGCCGCACAGCGCCGGGTAAGTGCCGGTGAATTCGAGCCTGTTGCCGTCGTTTTCCGGAATCAGGCGGATATTGATCGCGTCCTTCCAGTTGCTGCCGCACTCGCCGTTGCCGGCCCGCAACTGGTTGTCGACGCGCAGGCCCTCGCTCGGCGTTTCCATCAGCAGGCGCGGTTTGCCGTTGTCCGGCAGCAGCGTGAAGCGCAGGGCGCGGAAATTGAGCAGCAGGCCGTCCGGGCCGACGTTGTAGGGGCGCATCGGCTTGTCGTCGAAGGCGCCGGGGTCGAAGGCCGGGACGTTGAACACTGTGCGGTCGAGCACGATGTCGCCGCCGATCTGCTGAATGCCGCGCACGCGCAAGTGGCGCAGCAGCGACCACAGGTGTTCGATGGCGAAGCGCGGGTCGCCGCTGCCGCGCAAATACAAATTGCCCGGCAAAATGCCATTGACCGTAGCATTCTCGGTCCACGCCGTGGTTTTCCAGGTGTAGGCGGGGCCCAACAGGTCGAGCGCGGCATAGGTGGTGACCAGCTTCATCACCGAGGCCGGGTTCATCGCCTGCGTTGCGTTGTGGGCGACCAGCGGCGCGGGCGCATCGACCGGCTGGACGACGATGGCGACGCTGGCGGCGGGAATCTGCGCGGCCTTCAGTGCCTTCAGGACAGTTGGCGGCAGGCCGTCGGCCCGGACCGACAGGCAGGCGAGGGCAAAGGCGAGAGCGGCAAGGAGCTTGGCGGGCATCGGCACAAATAAAAATGGGAGGTCGAAGCCTCCCATTTTAGTGCGCTGCTTCGCTCAGCGCCGATGCAGTTCGAAGCCGGCGATCAGCGTATCGAGCTGGTGGGCGGTCTCCAGCAACTCGTCGGCGGCCTTCTTGGCCGAGTGCGCCGAACTGCTGTTGCGTTCGATCAGGTCGGTGATCTGCTGCATGCTGACGGCGACTTCCTCGCTGGCCACGCCCTGCTGGCGGGCGGCATCGGAAATCTGCCCGGCCATCTGCGAGACCTGGCTCGACGACTGGGTGATGCCCTCCAGTCCGGCGACGCTCTGGCGCAGCTTGCCGATGCCGGTTTCGACTTCCTGGGCGGCAATGTCCATGCTGGCCACGGCCTGGGCGGTGACGCTCTGGATCTCGGTGACGGTGGTATTGATGTCAGCTGTCGAGGTCGTCGTTCTTTCGGCCAGCTTGCGGACCTCGTCGGCGACCACCGCGAAGCCGCGTCCCTGCTCGCCGGCACGGGCAGCCTCGATGGCCGCGTTGAGGGCCAGCAGGTTGGTCTGGCTGGCGATGTCGGCAATGACGCGGGTGATGTCGCCAATCTTGTTGATCGACTGGTTCAACTGGTCGATGGTCGTGTTCGAAGCATGCACCGCTTCGACCACCCGGGTCGTCGCAGCCATGCTCTGGCTGATGTTGGCGTTGCTCTGGCTGACCTGGTCCTGCGAGGCGCGGGCGGCCGTTGCCGTCTCCTGCGCATTGGCTGCCACCTCCTGGACCGACTGGCTGAATTCCTCGGTCGCCGCCGCAACACCTTCGGCGCTGGCCTGCTGCTGCTCGGATTGCGTGGCAACCTGGGCCATCTGCGATTCGAGCAGGCGGCAACGGGTGTCGATCGCCTTCGATGCGCTGGCGATGTCGTCCAGCATGGCCTTCAGCGTCCCCTGCATGGTTGCCAGGTTGCACATCAGCAAGCCGCATTCATCGCGGCCGTCGATATCGATCTCGTCGGTCAGCTTGCCTTCGCCAATCCGTCCGAAATGGGCCACCACTTTCTTCAGCGGCCCGAGGATCGAAGCGATCAGCAGCAGGCTGCCGACCAGGCTGCCGAGCACGCCAAGCAGCGCCGTGCCGGCGGTGATATTGCGGGCCGACCGGTAAGCGCCTTCGGCAGCGGCGAAATCCTTTTCGGCGGCCTGGGCGAGTTCGGCGATCAGGGCGTCGCCGTCACGCTTCATGTCGGCGTAGAGCGGGTTGATGTTCTTCAGCAGCACTTCGTTGGCCTGCTGGAACTTGCCTTCGGCCAGCAGGCCGCGGGCGACGTTGATGCCTTCCTGCGAGAAACGCTCGCGGGTCTTGCCGAACTGTTCAAGCTGCGCCCGGGCCGATTCGCCCAACCCAACCGCCTTGAGCTGATCGAGCAGGCGGTTGATTTCCTCCCGGTTCTTCAGCGTGTTGTCGATGTGCAGTTCGAGCGGGTGCTCGTGCAGCCGGGCGCTCGGATTGGCTGGGTCGTGCTGCAGCGCCAGCATGACCTGCGAGCGATTGTCGGCGAGCAGGAACATGATCTTGCTGGCGAGGTTCGAGGGCGTCAGCATTTCCTTGTACAGGCGCTCCAGGCGCTCATTGCTCTCGCTCATGCCATGCAGGCCGATCAGGCCGACCGCCGCGATCAGCGCAAGTACGAAGGCGCAGCCAGCCCACAGGCGGGCGCGCAGGGAAAGGGTGCGTTTGCCGGTCGTCGGCAGGCTGCCTTTCTGGCCGGCCGCCCGGTAGGCCGCCTCGGCGGCGGCCCGCTTGTCGCTCGGTGCCGGCGTGCGCACCGACATGTAGCCGGTGATCTGCCCGTTCTGCTTGAGCGGAACGACGAAGGCCTCGACCCAGTAGAAATCGCCGTTCTTGCAGCGATTCTTGACGAGCCCGCGCCAGGGCAGGCCCGACTTGACGGTCGTCCAGAGGTCGGCGAAGGCCGCTTCCGGCATGTCGGGATGGCGCACGATGTTGTGGCTGCTGCCGATCAGTTCGGCCCGCGTGAAGCCGCTGATATTGACGAAGGCGTCGTTGGCCTGGGTGATGACACCTTTCAGGTCGGTACGCGAGACCAGGTAACAACCCGATGGAAAGGGAATTTCTCTTTGGCTGACAGGCTGATTGTTTTTCATGGCGGCAGAGGTTGGGGGGCGGTTATCTTTATGGAAATACCCGGCCGGTAAGAATGGCCGAAAGCAATTACAGCGCGCTGAATACTAGCGGGAATTGACCCGCTTGGTGAAAAGGCTTTTCGCTGTATCTCCTTGTCATTAGGCGCTTTTCGGGCATTTGTCATAGCCCGTCGGCGGGTGCCTCGGCTGGCGAGGGTTTGCAATATTTTCCCGACGAGCCCTTGAAATCCGTTCTACCCACCCCTATTATTAGCACTCACCGGGGGCGAGTGCTAACAACCCTTCGTATCCGGTCCCGGCACTGCGCCGATGCGCATCCGGCCAATTTCCAGTTTGTAGCAACTCATCATCAGGAGTCAGTTTATGAATATCCGTCCTTTGCACGACCGTGTGATCGTCAAGCGTGTTGAAGCCGAGCGCACCACCGCTTCCGGCATCGTCCTCCCCGATTCCGCCGGCGAAAAGCCGGATCAGGGCGAAGTTCTGGCTGTCGGCCCGGGCAAGCGCGACGACAACGGCAAGCAGATTACCCTGGACGTCAAGGTGGGTGACCGCGTTCTGTTCGGCAAGTACGCCGGCCAGGCCGTCAAGGTCGATGGCCAGGAAGTCCTGGTCATGCGTGAAGAAGACATCATGGGCGTTCTGGTCGCTTAAGCGCCAAGCCTTGTAACCCTCAACAGTATTCAGGAGCTATCAAATGGCAGCCAAAGAAGTCAAATTCGGTGATTCCGCCCGCGCCCGCATGGTCGAAGGCATCAATATCCTGGCCGACGCGGTCAAGGTTACCCTCGGCCCCAAGGGCCGCAATGTCGTGCTCGAGCGCTCGTTCGGCGGCCCGACCGTGACCAAGGACGGCGTTTCCGTTGCCAAGGAAATCGAACTGAAGGACAAGTTCGCCAACATGGGCGCCCAGATGGTCAAGGAAGTTGCTTCCAAGACCTCCGACATCGCCGGTGACGGCACCACGACCGCCACCGTGCTCGCCCAGTCCATCGTCCGCGAAGGCATGAAGTACGTTGCCGCCGGCATGAACCCGATGGACCTCAAGCGCGGCATCGACAAGGCCGTCGTCGCCACCATCGCCGAGCTGAAGGCTTTCTCCAAGCCGTGCACCACCACCAAGGAAATCGCCCAGGTTGGCTCGATCTCCGCCAACTCCGATTCCGACATCGGCGAAATCATCGCCAATGCCATGGAAAAGGTCGGCAAGGAAGGCGTCATCACCGTTGAAGACGGCAAGTCCCTGGCCAACGAGCTCGACGTTGTCGAAGGCATGCAGTTCGACCGCGGCTACCTGTCCCCGTACTTCATCAACAACGGCGACAAGCAGCAAGCGCTGATGGAAAACCCGTACGTCCTGCTCTTCGACAAGAAGATCTCCAACATCCGCGACCTGCTGCCGGTTCTGGAACAAGTCGCCAAGGCTGGCCGCCCGCTGCTGATCATCGCCGAAGATGTCGATGGCGAAGCGCTGGCTACCCTGGTCGTCAATAACATCCGTGGCATCCTGAAGACCGTTGCCGTCAAGGCCCCGGGCTTTGGCGACCGTCGCAAGGCCATGCTGGAAGACATCGCCATCCTGACCGGTGGCACCGTGATTTCCGAAGAAACCGGTCTGTCGCTGGAAAAGGCTGTCCTGAAGGATCTGGGCCAGGCCAAGCGCATCGAAGTTGCCAAGGAAAACACCACCATCATCGACGGCGCCGGCGAAGCTGCAGCCATCGAAGCCCGCGTCAAGCAGATCCGCGTCCAGATCGATGAAGCCACTTCCGATTACGACAAGGAAAAGCTGCAGGAGCGTGTTGCCAAGCTGGCTGGCGGCGTTGCCGTCATCAAGGTTGGCGCCGCCACCGAAGTCGAAATGAAGGAAAAGAAGGCCCGCGTTGAAGACGCCCTGCACGCTACCCGCGCTGCTGTGGAAGAGGGTATTGTCGCCGGCGGCGGCGTTGCCCTGATCCGCGCCCGCGCTGCCGTTGGCAAGCTGAAGGGTGACAATCACGACCAGGACGCCGGTATCAAGATCGTCCTGCGCGCCATGGAGCAGCCGCTGCGCGAAATCGTCGCCAACGCCGGTGACGAGCCGTCAGTGGTCGTCGACAAGGTCCAGCGTGGCAAGGGTAACTACGGTTACAACGCCTCCACCGGCGAGTACGGCGACATGGTCGAAATGGGCGTGCTCGACCCGACCAAGGTGACCCGCACCGCGCTGCAGAATGCCGCCTCCGTGGCCGGTCTGATGCTGACCACCGAGTGCATGGTGGCCGAACTGGCTGAAGACAAGCCGGCTGCCGGCATGCCTGACATGGGTGGAATGGGCGGCATGGGTGGTATGGGCGGCATGGGCATGTAATGTCCGTCTGAGCCCCGTTGCTCGAAGAAGCCCCGCCTTGTGCGGGGCTTTTTATTTGGTGAACGAAAATCCTTGTATTTCAATATATTGATTCAAGTTCATGAAATTCGTTACGCGCTGTAAGTTAGCTGTAAGACGCCGCGCCTAAATTACGCTCCGCAGCACTACCTCTATAACCAGAATCTGAGGAGCAAATCAATGCAAGACGTACTTGATCGGGTTACATCCAATCCGAAATTCCATGAGTTCATCGCCATGCGCAGTCGGTATGGCATCATCATGTCGATCATCAGCGCGGCCGCTTACTACGGCTTCATTCTGCTGGTCGCTTACGACAAAGAGTTTCTGGCCGCCAAGTTGGGCGCCGGTATGACCACCAGCGTCGGTGTGCCGATGGGCGTCGGCGTCATCGTCTTCACCATCCTGCTGACTTGGATCTACGTTCGCCGCGCCAACACCGAGTTCGACACGACCAATGAGAACATCATCAAGGAGGCGCAGAAATAATATGACTCTCAAGCACATTCTTTCCGCCGTTGCCGCGCTGGCTGTTGCCGGTGGCGCCATGGCCGCCGGTGCCGATCTCGGCAACACGCAACAGCAGGCCACCAACTGGACGGCCATCGTGATGTTCGCCGCCTTCGTTGGCTTTACGCTGTACATCACCAAGCTGGCTGCTGCCAAGACCAAGTCCGCTGCCGACTTCTACACCGGCGGTGGTGGTATCACCGGCTTCCAGAACGGCCTGGCGATCGCTGGCGACTACATGTCCGCCGCGTCTTTCCTGGGTATTTCCGGTCTGGTGTTCGCTAACGGTTTCGACGGCCTGATCTTCTCGATCGGCTGGCTGGTCGGTTGGCCGGTCATCACCTTCCTGATGGCTGAACGCCTGCGTAACCTCGGCAAGTTCACCTTTGCCGACGTCGCTTCCTACCGTTTCTCCCAGACCCCGGTCCGCGTCTTCGCCGCTTCCGCTTCGCTGGTCATCGTCGCCTTCTACATGATTGCGCAGATGGTCGGTGCCGGTCAGCTGATCAAGGTGTTGTTCGGTCTGGAATACATGTATGCCGAAATCCTGGTCGGTATCGTGATGCTGATGTACGTGCTGTTCGGCGGTATGACCGCAACGACCTGGGTGCAGATCATCAAGGCCTGCATGCTGCTCGGCGGTGCCACCTTCATGGCCGTGGCTGTGCTGCTGCAATTCGGCTTCTCGCCGGAAGCCCTGTTCACCAAGGCTGTTGAAGTTCACTCCAAGAAGGATGCCATCATGGGTCCGGGCGCACTGATCAAGGATCCGATCTCCGCCATCTCGGTCGGTATGGCCCTGATGTTCGGTACCGCCGGCCTGCCGCACATCCTGATGCGCTTCTTCACCGTGCCGAATGCCAAGGAAGCCCGCAAGTCCGTTGCCTGGGCAACCACCTGGATCGGTTACTTCTACATCCTGACCTTCATCATCGGCTTCGGCGCCATCACCAACCTGATCCAGAATCCGGGCGACTTCTACGTCGGCGGCGAAATCGCCAAGGGCTTGAAGGGCGGTGGCAACATGGCTGCTGTGCATCTGTCCAAGGCAGTTGGCGGTGACCTGTTCCTCGGCTTCATCTCGGCCGTGGCCTTCGCTACCATCCTGGCTGTTGTGGCTGGTCTGACCCTGTCCGGTGCCTCTGCCGTGTCGCATGACCTGTACGCTTCCGTGTTCAACAAGGGCTGCTCGTCCGAGCAGGAGCTGCGCGTTTCCAAGATCGCCACCATCTGCCTCGGCGCGCTGGCCATCTTCCTCGGCATTGCGTTCGAAAAGCAGAACGTCGCTTACATGGTCATGCTGGCCTTCACCATCGCTTGTTCCTCCAACTTCCCGGTCCTCTTCATGTCCGTGCTGTGGAAGAACTGCACCACCAAGGGCGCTGTTACCGGTGGCTTCGTCGGCCTGATCCTGGCTGCCGTGCTGACCATTGGCTCCGCCTCGGTGTGGGAAGCGGTGATGGGTAACCCGAAGGGTTCTGCCTGGTTCCCGTACAACTCTGCCGCCATCTTCTCGATGTCTGCTGCCTTCTTCACGATCTGGCTGGTTTCCATTCTGGACAACTCTGCCCAGGCCAAGAAGGAACGTGCCCTGTATCCGTCGCAGCAGCTGCGTTCGGAAACCGGTCTGGGTGCTTCCGGCGCCAGCGGCCACTAATCAGACGACACTTCGTCAGCAAAAAGCCCGGGGTAACCCGGGCTTTTTTTGTTTTTGAATTTTGGCCATTTTTTCGGCCTGACCGTAGCATTGAACCGCGACCCCGCAGTTGACCGCTTACCCGTCAATGGATAGCCGCATGCGCACGGGCCTTTGTGTCTTTGAGACAATTCCCCCGTTGGGTGACAGTGCTACGCGGCGGCTGGCACGTCTGCTCGGGCGTCCGGCTTTGTCGCCCCTCCTCGCAGGCACGAGAGCCTGCCGCGTCCGCAAGGGGATACCGCTCCCTGCTGCGCAGGGACCATATCGTCGCTTCGCGTCGGCCATTCCGCCTAAACGCGCCATCAGGCGCGTCAATCTGATGTTTCAAGGTTGAAAAAATGCGGGCGTGCTGATGCGCTGCGGAAATCGCAGGCCGGATTATTTGATAGACTGTGTGCGTTTGGCGGGAAAAAAACGGTAGGGGGTAGCCCAGTGCAGGATCGGACCACCCCCTGAGTCGCGCTGGAACCGCGACTCCGAAGACCATAAAAGGAGAACAGCCCGCACAGAATAATGCGACAGGCTTACAAAAATCTTACGCCTGACAGGCAGACCGGATAAATGCGCATCCTTATCGCTGAAGACGACACCATCATCGCCGATGGTCTTTCCCGCTCCCTTCGTCATGGGGGCTACGCTGTCGATTGGGCACCGAACGGACTGGAGGCCGATACGGCGCTGCTCACCGCTGCCTACGATCTGCTGATCCTCGATCTCGGTCTACCCAAACTGTCCGGCCTGGAGGTGCTAAAACGCCTGCGGGCGCGCAACTCGCAGCTGCCGGTGCTGATCCTGACCGCACTCGACGGCACCGGCGATCGCGTCAAGGGGCTCGATCTTGGCGCCGACGACTACATGGTCAAGCCTTTCGAGCTGCCCGAACTCGAAGCCCGCGTCCGGGCGCTGACCCGCCGCTCCGCCGGCACCGCGCCAACCATCGTTTGCGGCGCGCTGAGCTACGATCAGGTCGGCCGAGTGGCCCAGGTCAATGGCCAGCAACTCGAACTCTCGGCCCGCGAAGTCGGCCTGCTCGAAGTCCTGCTCAGCCGCATGGGCCGTCTGGTTAGCAAGGACCAACTGGTCGACCATCTGTGCGGCTGGGGCGAGGAAGTCAGCCACAACGCCATCGAGGTCTACGTCCATCGGCTGCGCAAGAAGATCGAGCCGGGTGGCGTCAGGATCGCCACCGTTCGCGGCCTGGGTTATTGCCTTGAGCGACCCCAAGGCGAGTAAGCCCCTGCCGCCGACGTCCGAAACCGAGCGCTCGCTGTTTGGCGAGATTCTCGACTGGATGCTGGCGCCCCTGCTTTTCGTCTGGCCGTTGAGCATCGCCTTTACCCATTACTTCGCCAACAACGTCGCCAATTTTCCCTACGACCAGGCCTTGCGCGAACATGTCTCGGCGATCGCCCGGCAGATCAAGCTGGTCAATGGCAAGCCGCTGCTCTCGCTGCCCGCTTCGGCCCGGGCGTTACTGCGGGCTGATGAAACCGACAGCGTCTATTTTCACGTGATGACCGTCGACGGCAAGTTGCTGGCCGGCGACAAGGACCTGCCAACGGCCGACCTGTCGCCCGGTGAATCGACGATTCCCGGTGAAATCTACCTGCGTGATGCCGACTACCGTGGCCAGGACCTGCGTCTGGCCTACACCTATCTGGCCGAGCCCAAGATGCAGAAATCTCAGTGGGTGCTGATCGAGGTCGGCGAAACCACCGAAAAGCGCAGCCAACTGGTCAACAAGATCGTGGCCAGCGTGATCCTGCCCCAGTTCATCATCATCCCGCTCGCCGTTATGCTCGTCTGGTTCGGTCTGTCGCGCGGTCTGCGCCCCTTGACCCGCCTGCGCCAGACCATCGAGGCACGGGAACCGGCCGACCTCTCGCCGATCGCCACCCGGCGCGTGCCGGAAGAGCTGGAACCGCTGGTCGAGGCCTTCAACGAAATGCTCGAACGCATGAAGCGCAATGTCGAAGCCCAGCAGCGCTTCGTCGCCGACGCCGCCCACCAGATGCGCACCCCGCTGACCGGGCTGAAAACTCAGGCCCAGCTTGCCTACCGCGAAACCGACCCGGCTGCGCTGCGCCACGCCCTGCGCCAGATCGCCACTGGCGTCGACCGGGCCGGGCGCCTGGTCAACCAGCTGCTGACGCTCGCCCGCACCGAGGGCGGCGAGCACGCCCAGCAAAAGCACGAGCCACTTGATCTCGCCCAACTGCTTCGCGAGGTCGTCGAAGACTGGGTGATGACCGCGATCGAGAAGGACATCGACCTCGGTTACGAGTCCGACGGCCCGGCGATGATCCTTGGCAACCCCTTCCTGCTCCGCGAACTGGCCAAAAACCTGATCGACAATGCCCTGCGCTACACCCCCAATGGCGGCCACGTCACCTGCCGTGTGCTGGCCACCCCGGCGACGGTGCTACTGGAGGTTGAAGACAACGGTATCGGCATCAGCGAGGAGCAGGCCGAACTGGTCTTCGAGCGCTTTTACCGGGTCGACGACGCAACCACTGAAGGCAGCGGGCTCGGCCTCGCCATCGTCCAGGAAATCGCCATGCAGCACGAATCACGCGCCAGTCTGCGGCCCAATCCCAGCGGCAAGGGCGCTGTTGCCCGCGTCGCCTTTGCCGCCTGGCACCAGCCCCTGCCACCGCCGCCGGACCCCGACGATTTTTCTGAACTCTATCGGCAGACCCCGCCGATTGGCACCTGAGCCTGGCAGCCGGCGCAATCGATTGCCTGAAAATGCGACCAACAGTTGCGGAGCGCCAATCCCCCCGCTATAATGCGCCCTCCTTTTGGCCAAGTAGCTCAGTTGGTAGAGCAGCGGATTGAAAATCCGCGTGTCGGTGGTTCGATTCCGCCCTTGGCCACCAAAGAATTCCTAGTAAAAACGGCAACCCTAAGTGGTTGCCGTTTTTACTTGTCGGGCAGAAAATTCGCCTGCCGCTCGATTGCCGGCGTGGATTTTTCCATCCCCGGCCGGGTCGAAGTGGTTCACCATGCCCTTGTGGCATTTACAGGAGGCCACTTGGCTAAACCCAATTATCAGTTCGAGAAGCGTCAAAGAGATCTCGCAAAGAAGAGCAAGCAGGAAGAAAAGCGACGCCAGAAGCTGGCCGCCAAAGAGAGCGGGCAGGAGTCCGGCAGTTCATTGACGCTTTCGTCCGAGGCCGAGGATTCATTGTCTTCCCCCGCGAAGGTGGGGATTTCTGGCGAGTCCTGATGGATCGCGAAGTGGACCGTCATACACCGACCGGAGGGGGCGTGCAGCCCATGGGGCCGGAGTATGTCAGTGCAGCCCGGGCCTTGTCCGCTGTCCTTGATCTGCCGGCTGACAGCACCGCCGGGTTTGTCTTGCAGCTCGGCGCGGAGGGTTTGCAATTGCTTGAGCTGGGTCCGCATGCCCCAGGTCCGCTGTCGGTGGATTTTGTTCGCGGTGCGTCGGCGCATCGGCGCTTGCAGGGGGGCGGCAATGGTCAGATGATCGCCAAGGCGCTGGGCATTCAGCCCGGCATTCGCCCCGAAATCCTTGATGCCACGGCCGGGCTGGGCCGCGATGCCTTTGTGCTGGCGCAACTGGGCTGCACCGTTACGCTGATTGAGCGACATCCCGTCATCGCTGCCTTGCTGGCCGATGGTCTTCAGCGCGCTCGCCTTGATCCGGAGGTTGGGCCGATCATTGAGCGGATGCATTTGCGTCCGGGCAATGCCATCGAGTTGATGAGTGCCTGGGAGGGCAACCCTCCCCAGGTGATCTATGTCGACCCGATGTTTCCGCATCGCGAGAAGAGTTCGCTGGTCAAGAAGGAAATGAGCATGCTCCGCCCCTTGGTCGGTGACGATCTCGATGCCCCCGCGCTCCTCGAAGCGGCGCTGGCTTTGGCGACCCATCGGGTCGTGGTCAAACGTCCGAGAAAGGCGCCCTGCATTTTCGGCCCATCGGTGGGCTATGTCCTGGAAGGCAAATCCAGCCGTTTCGATATTTATCCGAAGAAATCACTGAAGCTTCCGTGATCGGCATCGCTCACGGGCGACCGACAGGCGCTTTGAAAATCCGCGTGTCGGTGGTTCGAGTCTGCTCTTGGATCTCCGCAAGAACCCACCCCGCAAAGCTAGGCTCTTTGCTTTTGGGATTTGAATCGATCAATATCCGATTATGAAACAGATGCGATTGATGGCTTTCCGCCTGCTTTGTCTGTTGCCGGTCTTTGCCTGCAGCGCTTGCTCGGTGGTCGCCGTGGCCGATGCCGCGGTGACGGTGGTGGCGACGACCGTCAAGGTCGGGGCGACCGTGGTCGAGACAACCGTCGATGTGGCGGCGGCGGGCGTCAAGGCGGTGGCCGGGGAGGCCGACGAAGAACAATAGTTGCTGGCGAGCTTGCCTGCAATGCTGTCGTAACATGCTCCATCGATAATGCCGCTTTCCAAAAATAAAGAGACAAATCATGGATCTGCTGCTGTGGCGCCATGCCGAGGCCGAGGATGGCGAGGATGATCTGAAGCGGCGCCTGACCGAGCGCGGCGAGAAGCAGGCGCGGGCGATGGGGGCGTGGATACGGGCGCACCAGCCCAAGGACTTGCGGATCATCGTCAGCCCGGCGGTGCGCACCCAACAGACCGCCGAGGCGCTGAAGCTGCCGTTCGAGACGCATCGCAAGATCGGGCCGGAGGCTTGTGTGTCGGAATTGATTGCCGCGTCCGGTTGGCCGTCGGCACCGGGGTCGGTGCTGATCGTCGGGCATCAGCCTTCGCTCGGCAGGTTGGCCTCGCTGCTGCTGGCCGGTCATGAAACCGAATGGAGCATCAAGAAAGGTGCGCTGTGGTGGTTGAGCAACCGTGTGCGCCGCGGCGAAACGCAGACCGTCCTGCGCGCCATGATTCCGGTCGAATTGCTGGATTAACCTGGGCTGGACAAGCCCCGCGCTTAGGCGTGAAATAAGCTCTTTGGCATCAGCAAACAGGGGGCGAGATGGTTACAGCAAAAAAGAAAACGATTGCAACGGGAACGCCGGCCAAGCCGCGTACCCGCCAGCGCCCGGTCGCCAGCGGCGATGTGGCGCCGGTGCAGACGCCGGCCGGGATCGAGGGCTTTTCCGTGCATGCGGCGGCCGATGCGGCGCAGGAGTCCAAAATGGCTGCCCTGCGCGACGTGCTGGCCAATTCGCCGGCCGAGGAGTCGGTGGCCATGCTCAAGGGGTTGCTCAAGCAGCAACGCATGGTGGCCGACCAGTTGGCACCGAATCCGGACGACGAGTTGCTGCCGGATTGGCGCGAAGGCGGCTACCCGTACCGCAACCTGATGCAGCGCCGCAATTATGAGCGGCAGAAATACCGCTTGCAGGTCGAGTTGTTGAAGCTGCAGGCCTGGGTCAAGGAGACCGGGCAGAAGGTGGTGATCCTGTTCGAAGGCCGCGATGCGGCGGGCAAGGGCGGCACCATCAAGCGTTTCATGGAGCACCTGAATCCACGGGGGGCGCGCGTCGTCGCTCTTGAGAAGCCGACCGATTTCGAGCGCGGACAGTGGTACTTCCAGCGTTACGTGCAGCATCTGCCGACCAATGGCGAGATCGTGCTGTTCGACCGTTCCTGGTACAACCGGGCCGGGGTCGAGCGGGTCATGGGGTTTTGTTCAAGCCAGGAGTACGCCGAGTTCGTCCGCCAGGCGCCGGAGTTCGAACGCATGCTGACGCGCAACGGCACGCACCTGATCAAGTTTTGGTTCTCGGTCAGCCGCGACGAGCAGCGCCGCCGTTTCCGCGAGCGCAAGGTGCATCCGTTGAAGCAATGGAAGCTGTCGCCGATCGACATGGCTTCGCTCGATAAGTGGGACGACTACACCAAGGCCAAGGAGGCGATGTTCTTCCACACCGACACCGCCGACGCGCCGTGGACGGTGATCAAGTCGAACTGCAAGAAGCGGGCGCGGCTGAATGCAATGCGCTACATCCTGCACAAGCTGCCGTACAACAACAAGGACACGGCGCGCATCGGCAATCTGGACCCGCTGATCGTCGGCCGCGCCAACGTGGTTTACGAGCGCGGTGAGCACCAGGGGGTGCCGATTCTCTAGGGATTGGCGCTACGGCCAAAATTTCGATTTTGGCCGTTTTTTCGGGCTTACCGTAGCATTTGCCTAGCTGATCACGTAGGAGGCGCAGCCGGTGGCGACCAGCAGGCCTTCGTCGTTGACCAGGGTCATCTGGATCGAGGCGATGCGCCCGCCCATCCGGATGATGCGGCCGGTGGCCGTGAAGCGCTGGCCCATGCCCTGGTGCAGGTAGTCGGTGCGCAGGTCGATGGTGCCGACGCGGTTGAAGCGGTGCACGATCTGCTCCGCCGTCTCGTCGTGGAATTTCTCGGCGATGCCGACCGTGACGGCCAGGCCGGCGACGCTGTCGAGCGCGGCCGAGATCACGCCGCCGTGCAGGCGGCCGTGCTGGTAATGGCCGATCAGTTCGTCGCGCATCGAGAAGCTGAGCGACGGGCCGTCCGGGGCTAGCGAGCTGACCTCGAAGCCAAGCAGTTTGTGGAAGCACATGCGCTCTTCGAACATGTCGCGGATCGCTTCGTCTACGCGGGTCTGTTCGGCTGCCGAGCGGCGGGGCAATTGCTGGTGCGGAGGGTGTCGGGTCATCGCGGCTCCAACGGTATGACAAGGCCGCCATTGTAGCGCGCCCGGCCATCTTCCATACGGTTGCGAATGGTTCGTGGCGGCAAAAAAATGGCGACGGAAGGGGGTTCCGTCGCCATGAAGCGAAAGCGCCCAGGGGGCGGGCGCGTGTCGCAGAGAAGACTTATTTCTTGCGCGGCGGCGGCACGTCGGTGCAGGTGCCGTGGGCCACTTCGGCCGCCATGCCGACCGTTTCGCCGAGCGTCGGGTGCGGGTGGATGGTCTTGCCGATATCGACCGCGTCGCAGCCCATCTCGATGGCCAGGCAGACCTCGCCGATCATGTCGCCGGCGTTGGGGCCGACGATGGCGCCGCCGATCACCCGATGCGTTTCGGCATCGAAGATCAGCTTGGTGAAACCGTACTCGGCGCCGTTGGCGATGGCGCGGCCGGAAGCGGCCCACGGGAATTTCGAGGCTTCGATCTTGCGGCCTTCCTGCTTGGCCTGCTCCTCGGTGTAGCCGACCCATGCCACTTCCGGATGGGTGTAGGCGACGCCGGGGATCACCTGGGCATCGAAGGCGGCCTTGTGGCCGGCTGCGACTTCCGCCGCGACGTGGGCCTCATGCACCGCCTTGTGGGCCAGCATCGGGTTGCCGACCAGATCGCCGATGGCGAAGATGTGCGGCACGTTGGTCCGCATCTGGGCATCAACGTTGATGAAACCGCGGTCGGTCACCGCAACGCCCGCCTTCTCGGCGCCGATCTTCTTGCCGTTCGGCGCGCGGCCGGCGGCCTGCAGGATCATGTCGTACTTGACCGGCTCGCTCGGCGCGCCTTCGCCCTCGAACTTGACGTAAAGGCCATCATCCTTGGCCTCGACGGCGACCGTCTTGGTCTTCAGCATGACCTTGTCGAAGCGGTGCAGGTTCTGCTTTTCCCAGACCTTGACGGCATCGCGGTCGGGGCCCTGCATCAGGCCGTCCATCATTTCGACGACATCGACGCGGGCGCCGAGGGTCGAATAGACGGTGGCCATTTCCAGGCCGATGATGCCTCCGCCGATGACCAGCATCTTCTCGGGAACGAAGCGCAGTTCCAGCGCTCCGGTCGAATCGACGATGCGCGGGTCCTTCGGGATGAAGGGCAGATGCACGGCGGCCGAGCCAGCGGCGATGATGCACTTCTGGAACTTGATGACCTTCTTGGCGCCGGTCTTGTCCTGGGCGCTGCCGTCGGTGACCTCGACCTCGATGTGATGCGGATCGAGGAAGGAGCCGTAGCCGCGCACGACCTCGACCTTGCGGCCCTTGGCCATGCCGGCCAGGCCGCCGGTCAGCTTGCCGACGACCTTGTCCTTGTGGGCGCGCAGCTTGTCGATATCGACTTGCGGCGCTGCAAAAGTGACGCCGAGATCGGATGCGTGCTGGGCTTCTTCCATGACCGCGGCGACGTGCAGCAGCGCCTTGGACGGAATGCAGCCGACGTTCAGGCAGACGCCGCCGAGCGTCGCATAACGCTCGACGATGACCGTCTTCATGCCGAGGTCGGCCGAACGGAAGGCGGCCGAATAGCCGCCGGGGCCGGCGCCGAGGACGAGCATGTCGCACTCGATGTCGGCGCCGCCGCCGTGGCTGGCGGCGACCGGAGCAGCCACCGGTGCCGCCGGAGCGGATTCGGTTTTTGCCTCTTTTTCCGGGCTGACCGTAGCATTGGCTGCTCCGGCTTCAACCTTGATCAGCACGGCGCCCTCGCTGACGCGGGAACCGAGTTGGATCAGTACTTCCTTGACCGTGCCGGCAACGGTGCTCGGCACATCCATGGTCGCCTTGTCCGATTCCAGCGTGGCGATGGCGTCATCGATCTTGATGCTGTCGCCAACCTTGACGAACAGGTCGATGACCGGCACGTCGGAAAAATCGCCGATATCGGGGACTTTGACTTCAACCAGATTGCTCATGGTGGGCTCCCCTTACAGCGCGACGCGACGGAAGTCGGCCAGCAGCTGGGCGATATAGACGTTGAAGCGGGTCGCCAGCGCACCGTCGATGACGCGGTGGTCGGCAGTCAGCGACAGCGGCAGGATCAGGCGCGGCACGAAAGCTTTACCGTCCCAGACCGGCTTCATGGCCGACTTGTTGACGCCGAGGATGGCAACTTCCGGCGCATTGACGATCGGTGCGAAGTAAGTGCCGCCGATACCGCCCAGGCTGGAAATCGTGAAGCAGGCGCCGGACATGTCGGCCGGCTTCAGCTTGCCGTCACGGGCCTGCTTGGCCAGCTCACCGGATTCCTGCGCCAGTTCGAAGACCGACTTCTTGTCGACATTCTTGACCACCGGCACGACCAAGCCGTTCGGGGTGTCGGCCGCAAAGCCGATGTTGAAGTATTTCTTCAGCACCAGATTGTCGCCGTCGAGCGAGGCGTTGAATTCCGGGAATTTCTGCAGGCCCTTGACGCAAGCCTTCATCAGGAAAGCCAGCATGGTCAGCTTGGCGCCGCCACCCTTTTCGTTTTCCTTGTTGAGCAGTACGCGGAAGGCTTCGATATCGGTGATGTCGGCATCTTCGTGATAGGTCACGGCCGGGATCATCACCCAGTTGCGCGACAGGTTCTGGCCGGAAATCTTCTTGATGCGCGACAGCGGCTTGACCTCGACTTCGCCGAACTTGGCGAAATCGACCTTCGGCCAGGGCAGCAGATCGAGCACGCCACCACCGGTGACACCGCCGCCAGCCGTGGCGACCGGGCCGGAAATCGAGCCACTCATCACGCCCTTGACGTACTTGGTCAGGTCGTCCTTGACGATGCGACCCTTCGGGCCGGTGGCGGCGACCTTGGACAGGTCGATGCCGAGTTCGCGGGCATAGGCGCGGACCGACGGCGAGGCATGGACCTTGCCGCCGACCGGCAGGGCCGGGGCCAGTGCAGCCGGTGCAGAAGCTGCTGCCGGAGCCGCCGCAGGCGCGGCAACCGGTGCGGCAGCGGGGGCAGATGCGGCAGCAGCCGGCGCCGGGGCAGCGGCCGGTGCCGAAGCGCCGGTCTCGACCTTGATCAGCACAGCGCCTTCGCTGACCTTGGAACCGAGCTGGACCAGCACTTCCTTGACCGTGCCGGCAACCGTGGACGGGACGTCCATGGTCGCCTTGTCGGATTCGAGGGTGGCGATCGCATCGTCGACCTTGATGCTGTCGCCGACCTTGACGAACAGGTCGATGACCGGGACGTCGGAGAAGTCGCCGATGTCCGGCACCTTGACTTCAACCACGCCGCCGCCGGCAGCGGCGGGGGCGGCAACCGGTGCCGGTGCTGCGGCGGGCGCCGGGGCAGCGGCCTGGGTGGCCGGCGCCGGTGCGGCAGCAGCGCCGCCAGCTTCAACCTTGATCAGCACGGCACCTTCGCTGACGCGGGAACCGAGCTGGATCAGCACTTCCTTGACCACGCCGGATACCGTGCTCGGGACGTCCATGGTCGCCTTGTCGGATTCGAGGGTGGCGATGGCGTCGTCGACCTTGATGCTGTCGCCGACCTTGACGAACAGATCGATGACCGGCACGTCGGAAAAATCGCCGATATCGGGGACTTTGACTTCGATGATTTGGCTCATGTTGTCTCTCCCCTTATACCGTCAGCGGGTTCGGCTTGTTCGGGTCAAGGCTGTACTTGACCAGGGCGGCGGCGACCTTCTCGCGTTCGATCTCGCCGGCATCGGCCAGCGCCTTCAGGGCAGCCAGCGTGACCCAGTGACGGTCGACCTCGAAATGATGGCGCAGCTTCTCGCGGGTGTCGGAACGGCCGAAACCGTCGGTGCCCAGCGTCACGTACGGCGCCTTGACGAAGGGGCGGATCTGCTCGGCGAACAGCTTGATGTAGTCGGTGGCAGCAACGACCGGGCCCTTGGCGTCGGCCAGCTTCTGCTCGACGTGCGACAGCTTCGGCGCTTCCAGCGGATGCAGCAGGTTCCAGCGGGCGACGTCCTGGCCGTTGCGGGCCAGCTCGTTGAAGCTCGGGCAACCCCAGAGGTCGGCCTCGACGCCCCAGTCGTTCCTGAGCAGGTCGGCGGCGGCGATCACTTCGCGGAAGATGGTGCCGGAACCGAGCAGTTGGACGCGCGGGCCCTTCGCTTCGGCGCCCTTCTTGAAGGAATACATGCCCTTGATGATGTCGGCTTCGGTGCCGACCGGCATTTCCGGGTGCTCGTAGTTCTCGTTCATCACCGTCAGGTAATAGAACACGTCTTCCTGTTCGGCGAACATCCGGCGCATGCCGTCCTGGGTGATGACGGCGACTTCGTACTGGAAGGTCGGGTCGTAGGAGATGCAGTTGGGCACCAGGTTGGCCAGGATCAGGCTGTGGCCGTCCTCGTGCTGCAGGCCTTCGCCGTTCAGCGTCGTGCGGCCGGCGGTGCCGCCGATCAGGAAGCCGCGGGCACGCTGGTCGCCAGCAGCCCAGACCAGGTCGAGCACGCGTTGCATGCCGAACATCGAGTAGCAGATGTAGAACGGAATGGTCTGGACGTTATGCACGGAATACGAGGTGGCGGCGGCGATCCAGTCGCTCATCGCACCGGCTTCGTTGATGCCTTCCTGCAGCACCTGGCCGGTCTTCGATTCCTTGTAGAACATCAGCTGGTCGTGGTCTTCCGGCACGTAGTTCTGGCCTTCCTGACTCCAGATGCCGACCGAGCGGAACATGCCTTCCATGCCGAAGGTGCGCGATTCGTCCGGCACGATGGGCACGACGTGCTTGCCGACGGCCTTGTCCTTCAACAGCATGTTCATGATGCGGACGATGGCCATCGTCGTCGACAGTTCGCGGCCTTCGCCGGACGCTTTGAGCAGTGCGGCGTAGGTGTCGAGGGATGGAATGGCCAGCGGGTCGGCCTTGCGGCGACGGGTCGGCAGGAAGCCGCCGAGGTCCATCCGGCGCTGGCGCAGGTATTGGTACTCCGGCGAGTCTTCGGCGAACTTCAGGTAGGGCAGCTCTTCCAGCTGGTCATCGGCGACCGGCAGGCTGAAGCGGTCGCGGAAGCGGCCGATCTGCTCCTTGTCCATCTTCTTCTGCTGGTGTGAGATGTTCATCGCCTCGCCAGCCTGGCCCATGCCGAAGCCCTTGATGGTCTTGGCCAGGATCAGGGTCGGGGCGCCCTTGTGCTTGATGGCGCGGTCGTAGGCGGCGAAGATCTTGAACAGATCATGGCCACCGCGGTTCAGTTGCCAGATTTCGTCGTCGGTCCAGTCGGCAACCAGTTCCTTCAGTTCCGGCGTGTTGAAGAAATGCTCGCGGACGTAGGCACCGTTCTTGGCCTTGAAGGTCTGGTACTCGCCATCGACGCAATCCATCATGCGTTTCTTCAGGATGCCCTTCTTGTCGCGGGCGAACAGGGCGTCCCAGTGGGTGCCCCAGATCAGCTTGACGACGTTCCAGCCGGCGCCGCGGAATTCGCCTTCCAGTTCCTGGATGATCTTGCCGTTGCCGCGTACCGGGCCGTCCAGGCGCTGCAGGTTGCAGTTGATCACGAAAATCAGGTTGTCCAGCTTCTCGCGGCCGGCCATGCCGATGGCGCCGAGCGATTCGACCTCGTCGGTTTCGCCGTCGCCGAGGAAGGCCCAGACCTTGCGCTTTTCTGCCTTGGCGGCGTCGATCAGGCCACGCGAAGCCAGGTATTTCATGAAGCGGGCCTGGTAGATCGCCTGGATCGGGCCGAGGCCCATGGAAACGGTCGGGAACTGCCAGAAGTCCGGCATCAGCCACGGGTGCGGGTAGGAGGAAATGCCCTTGCCGCCGGTTTCCTGGCGGAAGTTGTCCATCTGTTCCTCGGACAGGCGGCCGAGCATGAAGGCGCGCGAATAGACGCCGGGCACCGAATGTCCCTGGAAGAAGATCAGGTCGCCGCCGGTTTCATGGTCGGCGCTCTTCCAGAAATGCGAAAAGCCGACGTCGTAAAGAGCGGCGGCTGAGGCGAAGGAGGCGATGTGGCCGCCGACGTTGGTGTCCTTGTTGGCGCGGACGACCATGGCCATCGCGTTCCAGCGGATATAGGAGTGAATCTTGATTTCCATGTCGGCATTGCCCGGGTACTTGGGCTGCTGATCGACCGGAATGGTGTTGATGTATTCGGTATTGGCCGAGTAGGGGATGTCGACCCCCTGCAGGCGGGCCTGACCGATGACTTTCTCGATCAGGTAGTGGGCGCGGGTGGGACCTTCCAGGTTGATGACGCCTTCGAGGGCGTCCATCCATTCTTTTGTTTCCTGGGGGTCTACATCGGCGGGGTCAGGCAGGGCGTTCGGCTGGTCGGCCATGGTTTGTCTCCTACGTTGGTTTTCGTTCTGTTTTACCTGGTGAGTAAAACAACTGTAGCTGGTAACGGGTCGGTTCGCGAGCCCGTACTTTCCCTAGTTCGTGTTCCGCATTGTAAAAACAAAATTCGTATCGTGCAATACGGGTAAACGCGTACCGGGGGTTTGAGGGTAAAAAAACGGGGGAGTTTTTTAGAGCGTGGCCCAGCGGGCCAGCGTGCTGCCGTAGAAGGCGGTGGCGATCAGGGCCAGCGGGGCGAGGGCGACGAAGACCTTGAGCACCCGGGCGATGAAGGGATGGGCGACATGCGCCTCGATGAAGCTGCGGGCGACCAGGGAGCCCTTGGCCCAGATGATCGCGGCAACCAGCAAGGGCAGCCAGGGCGCGTCACGGAACCAGGTGTTGAGGCCGAGTCCGGCCAGGGTCAGGGCGACCAGGGCCAGCCATGCTACGGTCAGGCCGAAAAATTGGTCATTTTTGGAATTCATGATCAGGCCAGCACGTAGAACATCGGGAAGATGGCCAGCCAGATGATGTCGGTGGCGTGCCAATAACAGGCCAGCGCTTCCAGTCCGGCGTAGTCGTGCGACGAGTAGCCGCCGAAGACCAGGCGGGCAAGCACCCAGAGGATGCCGAGGATGCCCCAGGTGGCATGCACCAGGTGGGTGAAGGTCAGGTAGTAATAGACGGTGAAGAAAATGCCCGATTCCCCGTTGATGCCCTGGGCCAGGTTCCAGCTGATTTCCAGCGCCTTGGTCAGCGGGTAGCCGAGGGCGATGACCAGCCCGCCGACCAGCCAGATCACGGCGGCCCGCTGGCGGTCCTGGCGGATGGCGTTGACCGAGCAGGCGATGAAGTAGCTGCTGGTGATCATCAGCAGCGTGATCGCCGTGCCGGCGGCGATCGAAAGGCGGTGGGCGCCGGCGTGGAAGGCGTCGGGGAAGTGCGCGCGGGCGATGAAATAGACCGCAAAGAGCACCGCGAACTCGACGAACTCGCAGGTGATCCCGGCCCAGATCCCCTTGTTGCCGGGAACGCGGCGGGTGTCGGGCGGGCTGGCGGGAAGCTGGTCGATGGTGGGGTTGGCGATCATGGTCGGCGGCGCGATGGCGAAAGAACATTGTCGCGCTGCGGCGCCGGACGGTGATTTGATGTTCATCAACGGCTGGCAATTGGCCCCGCCGGGACTTGGCGGAGGTGGTGCGCCGAGCGCCTGAACACGCGATAGAATCGCTCCCCATAAAAGGAGACAAACATGAAAACAACAAGATGGCTATGGGCCGCGACCTTGTGCTGGGGGGCGCTGACCGGAGCGGTGGCCGAGGAGGTGCCGCTGGTCTTTGGCGTGCTCAACCAGCAAAGTCCGCAGTTGACCGCCGAGCGCTGGAATCCGGTGTTCAACTATCTCAGCGGTGCGACCGGTTACAAGTTCCAACTGCGCATGGGCCAGAACGTCCAGGCGACCAACGCGATGATGGCGCGCGGCGAATTCGACCTGGTGTTCACCAACCACAATTTCCGGCAGGAATTCGACGGCGTTTATAAAGTGCTGGCGCGTTGGGGCGATGCCCCGATCTTTGGCGTGCTGGCCGTGCTTGAGACGAGCCCGGTGCGCCGGCTGAAAGACCTCGACGGACAGCGCGTCGCCTATCCGTCGCAAAACGCCTTCGTCGCCTATGCCATACCCAAGGCGGCGCTGCGCAAGGCCGGCGTGACCGAGAAGGAAGTGCTGGCCGGCAACCAGGAGGGGGCGCTGGCCCAACTAGCGGCCGGCCAGGTCGAGGCGGTCGGCGTCAATTCCCGTTTCCTCAGCCAGTACGCAGCGCGCAACGGGCTGCGCTACCGCGAAATCTATACCTCGGCGCCGTATCCGGACCTGGCGGTTCTGGTTCATCCGCGCTTGCCGGCCGAGCAGGTCGAGCGCATTCGCGAGGCCTTGCTGGCCATGCGCAAGGACCCGAAGGCCTCGCCCATTCTTGAAGCCAATCAGTTCCCCGGCTTCTTCCCGGCGACCGAGAAGGACTACGAGATCGTCCGCCGGACCTACAAGGCTGTCCCGAACTGAGTGTCCGACGATGAGTGAAAATACCTCCGGGCTGGTCCGGCGGATACTGATTCTGGTCGTCGCCGGGTTGGTGGTGCTGACCGTGGCCGGCGTCTTCGTCCAGATGTGGGCGCAGGCTGAGCGGGCGCATCGGGTGGCCGACGATTCGGCGCGCTCGGTTGGCGCGGCGCTGTTGCCCATCCTTGAACAGACGCTGGTCGTCGGCGACCTGGAAACCGCCCGGCAGACCCTGTTGCGCGTCGTCGAGCACCGTTCGATCGAACACCTGATCCTGCTCCATCCGGACAGCGGGGCGATCGTGCTCGACGTGCGGGAAAGCGCGCCGGCGTCGCGCGCCTCGCGTTTGCTGGCCGCGGTGGTCGGCGAATTCGAACCGCATGTGATGGAAGTTGCGGTCGGCGGCGTGCGCTACGGCAAGCTGTATATCCAGCCTTCGGCCGAAGCGGTGCTCGACGACCTGTGGCATATCGCGCGCCTGGCTTTCCTGGGCGGCCTGCTGTCGCTGGCCATTTTTCTGCCCCTGCTGGCCATGGCTTTGCGCCAGAACCTGCGGCCGCTGGTCCGCCTGGCCAAGGTGGTTGAGCAGTTCGGGCAGGGGGCGATTTCCGGCCGGGCCAAGCCCGAAGGAGCCGCCGAAATAGTCGCCACGGCGCATGCCTTCAACCAGATGGCCGATCGTATCGAAAATCTGGTGGCCGATCTTGGGGCGGCCAAGGCCGCGGCCGAAAGCGCCAATGCGATCAAGGGTGAATTCCTGGCCAACATGAGCCACGAAATCCGCACCCCGCTGAACGGCATCCTCGGCATGACCGAACTGGCGCTGGGTACCGCGCTGAGCGCCGAGCAGCGCGAATACATGGGCACGGTCAAGCATTCCTCGCTGCACCTGCTCGAGGTGATCAACGAGATCCTCGATTTCTCGAAGATCGAGGCCGGTCACATGACCCTGCAGCCAATCACCTGCGAGTTGCGCTCGGTGATGGAGGCAGCCTGCCGTATCGTCGAAGGACGGGCGGCCGAGAAATCCCTGGCCTTGCGCCTGGAGATGGGCGATGACCTGCCTCGCCATGTCGTGCTTGATCCGGTTCGTTTGCGCCAGGTGCTGCTCAATCTGCTCGGCAACGCCATCAAGTTTACCGAGCGGGGGGCGGTGACCGTCTGTGTCGAGCGGCGACCGGGTGGGCCGGGTAGCACTTGCGACCTGGTCTTCCGGGTGCGCGATACGGGCATCGGCATCCCGAAGGAAAAATGGGCCGGCATCTTCGATTCCTTCTCGCAGGCCGACGGCAGCATTACCCGGCGTTTTGGCGGCACCGGGCTGGGTCTGGCGATCTGTCGGCGGCTGGTCGAGATGTGGGGCGGCGAGATCTGGGTGACCAGCGAGCCGGGCAAGGGCTCCGAATTCAGCTTTACGGCCCGGGCGCAGATTGCCGAGGGGCAGCCGGCGCCGGTTGTGCAAGTGGCGAAAAACGTCGACTTGCCGCGTGGTCTGAGCATCCTGCTGGCCGAGGATAATCTGGTCAATCAGAAGCTGGCCGTGCGTCTCCTCGAGCAGCGCGGCTGCCGCGTCAGCGTCGCCAACAATGGTCTGGAAGCGCTGAAACTGTGGCGCGAGGGCGGCTACGACGAGATCCTGATGGACATGATGATGCCCGAGATGGACGGCCTCGAAGCGACCCGCCAGATTCGCAGCGAGGAGGCGGTGGCCGGCGGCCGCATCCCGATCGTGGCGATGACCGCCAACGCGATGGACGGCGATCGCCAGCGCTGCCTCGATTCGGGCATGGATGGCTATGTCGCCAAGCCGATTCGGGTGGCCGATCTGGTCGCCGAATTGGCCCGTTTTGCACCGAGTCGACCGTCTACCGGCGGCGACGCCGGCTGAATCTGGTAAAATCCATTCAATTCAAAGGGAAAGGCGCCCGCCTTTCCCCTTTCTTTTTTTGTTGGATGCGACGATGACGGCACAAATTATCGACGGCAAGGCGCTGGCTGAAGAGCTGCGCCAAAGCTTCAAGGCCCGCGTGGAAGCGCTGGCCGCCAAGGGCCACCGGCCCGGCCTGGTGGTCATTCTGGTCGGGGCCGACCCGGCCTCCGAGGTGTATGTCCGCAACAAGGTCAATGGCTGCCTGGCCATCGGCATGCACTCCGAGAAGATCACCTACGAGGCAACGGTCGATCAGGAAACCGTGCTCAACAAGATCGCCGAGCTGAACGCCGATCCGAACATCCACGGCATCCTGGTGCAATTGCCGCTGCCCAAGCATTTCGACGAGGAAAAGGTGCTCGAAGCGATCGCCGCCGAGAAGGACGTCGACGGCTTCCATGCCGAGAACGTCGGCGCGCTGGCCCAGGGCAACCCGCGCTTCATCCCCTGCACGCCGTACGGTGTGATGAAGATGTTCGAAAAGGGCGGCGTCGATCTGAATGGCCAGGAGGCTGTCGTCATCGGTCGTTCCAACATCGTCGGCAAGCCGATGGCGCTGCTGCTGATCAACGCCGGGGCGACCGTCACCGTCTGCAATTCGCGCACCCGCGACCTGAAGTTCCATACCCGCCGTGCCGACATCCTGGTCGCCGCGATCGGCAAGCCGAAGTTCGTCACCGCCGACATGGTCAAGCCGGGCGCCGTCGTCATCGACGTCGGCATCAACCGCCTGCCTGACGGCAAGCTGTGCGGCGACGTCGATTTCGAAGGCTGCAAGGAAACCGCCGGCCAGATCACCCCGGTGCCGGGCGGCGTCGGTCCGATGACCATCACCATGCTGCTCGCCAACACCATCGAAGCCGCCGAGCGAAAGGCCGGACTATGAACGCAGTGCATCAACCCGTCGTCGGCGTCGTCATGGGCTCCGATTCCGACTGGCCGACCATGCAGGCCGCCGCCGTGATCCTCAAGGAATTCGGTGTGCCCTTTGAGGCACGTGTCGTCTCCGCCCACCGCACCCCCGACCTGCTGTTCGACTACGCCGCCATGGCCGGCGAGCGCGGCATCAAGGCGATCATCGCCGGAGCCGGCGGCGCTGCCCACCTGCCGGGCATGCTGGCTGCCAAGACCACGGTGCCGGTGCTCGGCGTGCCGGTCCAGTCCAAGGCGCTGTCCGGCGTCGATTCTTTGCATAGCATCGTGCAGATGCCCAAGGGCATCCCGGTTGCCACCTTCGCCATCGGCGAGGCCGGCGCCGCCAATGCCGCGCTGTTCGCCGTCGCCATGCTGGCCAACGACAATCCGGCGCTCGGCGCCAAGTTGCAGGCCTTCCGCCAGGCCCAGACCGACAAGGTGCTGGCCATGAAGCTGCCTGAAGTCTGAATGCTACGGTAAGCCCGAAATTTTGCCCAAAATTGAAGTGCCGATGAGGTTCCTGTCTTGAGCACCACGATGATTCTCCCGCCCGCCACGCTGGGCATGCTCGGTGGCGGCCAGCTCGGCCGCTTCTTCGTTTCTGCCGCCCACGAAATGGGCTATCAGGTCTGGGTGCTCGATCCGGACAAGAACTCCCCGGCCGGCCAGATCGCCGAGCGGCATTTCTGCGTCGCCTACGACGATTACGCGGCGCTCGACGAGTTCGCCGCCGGTTGCGCGGCGATCACCACCGAATTCGAGAACGTCCCGGCCGACACGCTGGACTATCTGGCCAAGTTCGTCCCGGTGCGTCCGTCGGCCGCGGCGGTCGCCGTCTGCCAGAACCGCATCGCCGAAAAATCCTTCCTGCGCGACAACGGCCTGCCGCACGGCCCCTTCGCCGCCATCCGCTGCGAGGACGATCTGCGCCAGGCCGATGCCTCGCTGTTCCCGGCCATCCTCAAGGTCGCCCGCTTCGGCTACGACGGCAAGGGCCAGGCGACGGTGCATAACCTCGAAGAAGCGCTGCTCGCCTTCGGCCACTTCAAAGGTGAGCACTGCGTGCTCGAACAGCGCCTGACCCTCGATTACGAAGTCTCGGTCGTCCTTGCCCGCGACCAGCACGGCCGGGTGCAATGCTTCCCGACCGGCGAGAACCAGCACACCAGGGGCATCCTCGATGTCTCCATCGTCCCGGCGCGGACCACCGGCTGCGTGCGCAGCGACGCCGAGGACGTCGCCGCCCGGATCGCCGAAAAGCTCGGCTACATCGGCACCATGGGTGTCGAATTCTTCATCAGCCGCGGCCAGTTGATCGTCAACGAAATGGCGCCGCGCCCGCACAACAGCGGCCACTACACCATCGACGCCTGCGTCACCAACCAGTTCGAGCAGCAGGTCCGCGCCCTGTGTGGGCTGCCGCTGGGCGAAGCACGCGCTCACTCCGCTTCGGTCATGGTCAATCTGCTCGGCGATCTCTGGTACGACGGCGACACCTACCGCGAGCCGGACTGGGCCAGCCTGTACGCCATCCCCAACCTGAAGCTGCACCTCTACGGCAAGCACCACGCCCGCCCGGGTCGCAAGATGGGCCACTTCACGGTGATCGGCGACAACGCCGACGCAGTGCAGAAAACCGCACTGGCCGCCCGCGCCGCCATCGGCATCAAGGACGCATGACCCCATCGGAGAATGACTACGCCCGCGCCGTCGAACTGCTGCGCGCCGGCGAACTGGTCGCCATCCCGACCGAGACGGTCTATGGCCTGGGGGCGGATGCCGCCAACCCGGCGGCGGTAGCCAAGATCTTCGCCGCCAAGGGCCGCCCGGCCGATCACCCGCTGATCGTCCACCTGGCCGGCCACGACGCGGTCGACCACTGGGCCGAGCAGGTTCCCCCGGTCGCCTGGGAGCTGATGGAAACCTTCTGGCCCGGCCCGCTGACGCTGATCCTGAAAAAACAGGCCTGGGTTCCCGACGCCGTGACCGGCGGCCAGGACACCGTCGGCCTGCGCGTGCCGGGGCATCCAGTGGCCCTTGAACTGCTGCGTCGCTTCGCCGCGGCGGCTGGCGAACACGCCGGTATCGCCGCGCCATCGGCCAACCGCTTCGGGCGGATCAGCCCGACCACGGCCGAGCACGTCCGTGAAGAACTGGGTGACGCCGTCCCGCTGGTCCTCGACGGCGGGCCGTGCACGGTCGGCATCGAATCGACCATCGTCGACTGCTCGCGCGGCGAGCCGGTCGTGCTG
>JAHRYW010000001.1:0-60646 GCA_020621865.1 Betaproteobacteria bacterium
TCCGCCTGATCGACCCCTACCGCCTGTCCGCCGCCCAACTCGCCGTCGCCAACCGGGCGATCAGCCGCTGGCGCGAACTGGCCGTTTTCCTGCCCGCCCCAAGCGATGACCCGAAAGCCCATTCGGTCGACCTCGCCCCGCTGTTCGGCACGACCCTGCCGGCCGACGTGCCGCGCTGGCTGGAAGTGCGCAAGGTGGTACGCAAGATCGAACAACGCATCGGCGCCCTGCAGGCCGGCGAATCGCCAGAATCCCTGAAGCTCGGCCGCGAACTGTCGTCGTCCGCCTGCATCCGGCTGCTGCGCGACATCGACAGCCGCCTCGATACCTATGTCGGGAAAAAATCGACTGAAATCGGCGAAATCGAACTCACCTTCGGCGCCGAGAACGCCTACGCCGTTTTTACCGGCGAAATCCTCAATCGCGGCGACGCCATGGATGTAGGCAGCGCGACGCTGTCCCACCAGCGCGTCGCCATGTTCGGCTTCGACCGGGTGTCGACGATGCCGACGGCCGTCAAGAAACTGAACGTACCCGGGGAAAACTGGACGCTAGTCGATGGCCGGGCCCTGCGCCCGGCCGACCGCGAAGGTGCCCGCCGCCTGTCGCCCTGCCTGATCGCCTCGAGCGACCAGGGCGTGCCCCGCCTGGGCGTCTTGCTCGGCCTGCAGACCACCGCCGACGGCGCCCTGTGCGCCGACCTTGCCTGGTATGACGAAGCCATCGAGGTCTGTCAGCTGGAGAAACCGAAGGGCCAGGAAGCCCAGCCGGCGATACCGGTCTTCCTGCTCAAGGACGGCGACCAGTTGTCGATGATCGTCCCGGCTACCGCCGGCGTCCGTCTGTTCAGCCATCTGGCGCTGGCCGGCGGATCGCTCGACCGCGTGGCGCCCTATGAGGTGCAGGAACGCGGCGTCGATTTCGTTCGCTACGCGGTCAAGCGCTAACAAAAAGGCCCGCCTTGCGGCGGGCCTTTAATGCTACGGTCAGGCCGATATTTTGGCCAAAATCGAAATTCTCACTCGAACTCGATGATGATCTGATCGACCGTCAGGCTTTCGCCGGCGGCGGCGGAAATCTTCTTGACCTTGCAGTCCTGGTCGGCCTTGAGGATGTTTTCCATCTTCATCGCCTCGATGACTGCCAGCTTCTCACCGGCCTTCACTTCCTGGCCGACCTTGACCGCCACTTCGCGGAGCAGGCCGGGCATCGGGGAAAGCAGGAACTTGGACAGGTCGGGCGCCATCTTTTCCGGCATCAGCGCCAGCAGTTCGGCAGCGCGCGCGCTCATGACCATGAAGTCGGCCCGCGTGCCCCAGTGGAACAGCGAGTACTTGGTGCGGTGACGCTCGACCTGCAACGTGAACTCCTGACCGTTGCAGGTGCCGTTGAACAGCGACTCGCCGAGCTTCCAGTCGGACAGGATCTCGTAACTCTCGCCCTTGTACTCGACATGGTAGCCGCCGGGAATCAGCCGCGCCACGACGTCGTGCCTTTCGTTGCCTTCCGAATTCAGGCGCACCACGCACCAGTTGTCGCCAACGATGCGCTCGTGGCCTTGCAACTGGCCGGAGACGGAAGCGCCACGGTCGGTGTAGGCGCGGTAAACGTAGGCCGCAACGGAAACCAGCAGGGCCGGGTCGTCATGCGGCACCATCGAGGCGTCGAAGCCGGTCGGGTAGTGCTTGGGG
The DNA here is from genome assembly GCA_020621865.1 of Betaproteobacteria bacterium. Lineage (GTDB taxonomy): Bacteria > Pseudomonadota > Gammaproteobacteria > Burkholderiales > Rhodocyclaceae > Azonexus. The sequence goes on from JAHRYW010000001.1 coordinate 1,692, forward strand.
ATGAAGCCGGTGTCGAAGATGCCGGAATGGAAGACCGGATGCTGCATCAGCGCGGCCTGGAACGGGATGTTCGAGGAGATGCCGCGGATCACGAAGCCGTTCAGCGCATCGCGCATACGGGCGATGGCCTGCTCGCGGGTGGCGCCATGGACGATCAGCTTGGCGATCATCGAATCGTAGAACATCGAGATTTCGCCGCCGTCATAGACGCCGGTATCGACCCGCACCTGACCAGGGATTTCCTTCGGTGGCTGGAATTTGACCAGGCGACCGGTGGACGGCAGGAAGCCGCGGAACGGGTCTTCGGCGTTGATCCGGCACTCCATCGCCCAGCCATTGATGCCGACCTCAGCCTGGGTCAGCGGCAGCTTTTCGCCATAGGCGACACGGATCATCTGCTCGACCAGATCGAGGCCGGTGATCAGTTCGGTCACCGGGTGTTCGACCTGCAGGCGGGTGTTCATTTCCAGGAAGTAGAACTCCTTGGTCGCGCCGCTGACCACGAATTCGACCGTACCGGCCGACTCGTAATTGACCGCGCGGGCCAGGGCCACGGCCTGTTCGCCCATCGCCTTGCGCATCTCGGGATCGACGAAGGGGCTCGGCGCCTCTTCGATGACCTTCTGGTGGCGGCGCTGGATCGAGCAGTCGCGCTCGTTCAGGTACACGTAGTTGCCGTGCGAGTCGCCGAGCACCTGGATTTCGATGTGGCGTGGTTCCAGCACGTACTTTTCGATGAAGACGCGGTCGTCACCGAAGGAGTTGCGGGCTTCATTGACGCAGGACGAGAAGCCTTCGTGTGCCTCGGCATCGTTGTAGGCAACGCGCAGACCCTTGCCACCGCCGCCGGCGGAAGCCTTGATCATCACCGGGTAGCCGATGCCCTGGGCGATCTTGACCGCCTCGTCCGGGCCGGCAATGGCGTCGTTGTAGCCAGGAATGGTATTGACCTTGGCTTCGATGGCCAGCTTCTTGGACTCGATCTTGTCGCCCATCTTGGCGACCGAGTAATGCTTCGGACCGATGAACTTGATGCCTTCCTCTTCCAGACGACGCGAGAAGGTGGCGTTTTCGGACAGGAAGCCGTAACCCGGGTGGACCGCCTCGGCGCCGGTCTGCTTGCAGGCGGCGATGATCTTGTCCATGACCAGGTAGGACTCTTTCGAGGCGGCCGGGCCGATGCAGACGGCTTCGTCGGCCAGGTCGACGTGCAGCGCGTCCTTGTCGGCCTCGGAATAGACGGCAACCGTCTTGATACCCATCTTGCGGGCGGTCTTGATGACGCGGCAGGCAATTTCGCCGCGGTTGGCAATCAGAATCTTCTTGAACATTTTTCCTATTCCTCCCCGTCGCTTACAGCGGAATGTTGCCGTGCTTGCGCCACGGGTTATCGAGCTTCTTGTCGCGCAGCATGGCCAGCGAGCGGGCGATGCGCTTGCGGGTGGCGTGCGGCATGATCACGTCGTCGATGAAGCCACGCGCGCCGGCCACGAACGGGTTGGCGAACTTGGCCTTGTACTCGGCTTCGCGCTCGGCCAGCTTGGCCGGATCGTTCTTTTCCTCGCGGAAGATGATCTCGACTGCGCCCTTCGGACCCATGACGGCGATTTCAGCCGACGGCCAGGCCAGATTGACGTCGCCGCGCAGGTGCTTGGACGACATCACGTCGTAGGCGCCGCCGTAGGCCTTGCGGGTGATCACGGTCACCTTCGGCACGGTGCATTCGGCGTAGGCGTAGAGCAGCTTGGCGCCGTGCTTGATGATGCCGCCGTATTCCTGCGCAGTACCCGGCATGAAACCCGGCACGTCGACGAAGGTGACGACCGGAATGTTGAATGCGTCGCAGAAGCGGACGAAGCGGGCAGCCTTGATCGAGGACTTGATGTCCAGGCAGCCGGCCAGCACCAGCGGCTGGTTGGCGACGATGCCGACCGGATGGCCGTCGATGCGCGAGAAGCCGACGATGATGTTCTTGGCGTAATCCGGCTGGATCTCGAAGAAATCGCTGTCGTCGGAAATCTTGACGATCAGTTCCTTCATGTCATACGGCTTGTTGGCATTATCCGGCACCAGTGTATCGAGCGAATAATCCATGCGCTCGGCCGGGTCGTTGGTCGGCGTGACCGGCGGCTTCTCGCGGTTGTTGGCCGGCAGGAAGTTCATGAAGCGGCGCAGCATCGACAGCGCCTCGACATCGTTCTCGAAAGCCAGGTCGGCGACGCCGGACTTGCTGGTGTGGGTCACCGCACCGCCCAGTTCCTCGGCGGTAACATCCTCGTGGGTCACCGTCTTGACCACTTCCGGGCCGGTCACGAACATGTAGGAGCTGTCCTTGACCATGAAGATGAAGTCGGTCATCGACGGGCTATACACCGCACCGCCGGCGCAGGGGCCCATGATCATCGAGATCTGCGGCACGACGCCGGAGGCCATCACGTTGCGCTGGAAGACATCGGCGTAGCCACCCAGGGAAGCGACGCCTTCCTGGATGCGGGCGCCGCCCGAGTCGTTGAGGCCGATCACCGGCGCACCGACCTTCATTGCCTGGTCCATGACCTTGCAGATCTTCTCGGCGTGGGTTTCCGACAGCGAACCGCCGAACACCGTGAAATCCTGAGAGAAGACGAAAACCAGCCGGCCGTTGATCGTGCCGTAGCCGATCACGACGCCGTCACCCGGGGTCTTTTCGGCCTGGTCCATGCCGAAATCGACGCAGCGGTGTTCCTTGAACATGTCCCATTCCTCGAAGGAATTGGGGTCGAGCAGCAGCTCGATGCGTTCGCGGGCGGTCAGCTTGCCCTTCTTGTGCTGGCTATCGATACGCTTCTGGCCACCGCCCAGGCGGGCCATTTCACGCTTCTTTTCCAGCTGGCGAATGATGTCGTGCATAAAAAACTCCCTCAAAAATCGGGTAATTCAAAAAATCAGTGTTTCAAAGCGTCAAGCAACGCATAGGCGGCGGCGGCCGGCGTCGTCTGGCCCGCCTCGACGGCGCGGGTCAGCCCCGGCAGGTTTTCCTGGACGCGCGGATGCTGGCGGAAATGCTGGTGCAAACCGGACTCGATCAATTGCCACATCCAGGCCAGCGACTGGTGCTGGCGCTTGGCGGCGAACTCGCCGGTCGGCTTCAGCGCCGCCTGGTACTTCTCCACTTCGGCCCAGAAATCGGTGATGCCCTGCTTGTGCAATGCCGACAGCGCGATGACCGGCGGTGACCAGTGCTTGGAAGCCGGGCGCAGCATGTGCAGCGCGTTCTTCCACTGGGCACGGACCACCGCGGTCGCCTGCTTGTCGATGTCGGCCTTGTTGATGACCACCAGGTCGGCGATCTCGACGATGCCCTTCTTTATCGCCTGGAGGTCATCGCCGGCATTCGGCAGTTGCAGCAGGCAGAACATGTCGACCATGCCGGCCACCGTCGTTTCCGACTGGCCGACACCGACGGTCTCGATGATGATCACGTCGTAGCCGGCCGCTTCGCAGAGCAGCATCGCCTCGCGCGTCTTCTCGGCCACGCCGCCCAGCGAACCGGCCGACGGACTGGGCCGGATGAAGGCTTCCTCGCGCTGGGCCAGCGTTTCCATCCGCGTCTTATCGCCGAGGATGGAACCGCCGGTCACCGACGACGACGGATCGATGGCCAATACCGCCAGCCGCTTGCCCTGCCCGATCAGCCAGACGCCGAGCGCCTCGATGAAGGTCGATTTGCCGGCGCCGGGGACGCCCGAGATGCCGATCCGGATTGCGTTACCGGTCTGCGGCAGCAGCGCGGTCAGCACCTGCTGGGCGCGCTGCTGGTGGTCGGCACGGGTCGACTCGATCAGCGTGATCGCCTTGGCCAGCGACCGGCGCTGGCCGGCCAGCACGCCGTCGACCAGTTGGCGGTCGGCGTCGGACAGGAGGTTGGCACGCATCGGCGCGTCGTCCAGCTTCATCCGCCTAGCCGCGCGCCTTGCGGATTTCTTCCAGCACGCGCTTGGCCGAATCCTCGATGCGGGTACCCGGGCCGAAGATGGCCTTGGCACCAGCAGCGTAGAGGGCATCGTAATCCTGCGCCGGAATCACACCACCGGCGAAGACGATGATGTCGTCGGCGCCCTGCGCCTTCAGCGACTGGATGATCTGCGGCACCAGGGTCTTGTGACCAGCAGCCAGCGACGAGCAGCCGATGGCATGGACGTCGTTTTCGATGGCCTGGCGGGCGGCTTCTTCCGGCGTCTGGAACAGCGGCCCCATGTCGATATCGAAGCCAAGGTCGGCATAGGCCGTGGCGACCACCTTGGCGCCGCGGTCGTGGCCGTCCTGACCAAGTTTGGCGATCATGATGCGCGGCCGGCGGCCTTCTTCCTCGGCGAACTTGGCGACGTCGGCCTTGATGGTTTCCCAGCTTTCCTGTCCAGCCACGACACCTCCGTAGACACCAGAAATGGTCTGGTTGTTGGCGCGGAAGCGGCCGAAGATCTTTTCCAGCGCGTCCGACACTTCGCCGACCGTGGCGCGCAGGCGGATCGCCTTGACGGTCAGGTCGAGCAGATTGCCCTCGCCGGTTTCGGCGGCCTTGGTCAGCGCGTCCAGAGCGGCAGTGACGGCCACCGTGTCACGCGTTGCGCGGATGCTCTTCAGGCGGGCGATCTGCGCGTCGCGCACGGCATGGTTGTCGATGTCGAGGATGTCGATCGGGTCTTCCTTGGCCAGCTTGTACTTGTTGACGCCGACGATGACGTCCTTGCCCGAGTCGATGCGTGCCTGCTTGTCGGCCGCGCAGGTCTCGACCTGCATCTTGGCCCAGCCGGATTCGACGGCCTTGGTCATGCCGCCCATCGCCTCGATTTCCTGGATGATGCCCCAGGCCTTGTCGGCCATGTCCTGGGTCAGCTTTTCCATCATGTAGGAGCCGGCCCACGGATCGACGACGTTGGTGATGTGGGTTTCTTCCTGGATGATCAGCTGGGTGTTGCGGGCGATGCGCGACGAGAACTCGGTCGGCAGCGCAATCGCTTCGTCCAGCGCGTTGGTGTGCAGCGACTGGGTGCCGCCGAACACCGCGGCCATCGCCTCGATGGTGGTGCGCACGACGTTGTTGTACGGGTCCTGCTCGGTCAGCGACCAGCCCGAGGTCTGGCTGTGCGTGCGCAGCATCTTGGACTTGGCGCTCTTGGCGTTGAAACCGGTCATGATGCGGTCCCACAGCAGGCGGCCGGCGCGCATCTTGGCGATTTCCAGGTAGAAATTCATGCCCACCGCCCAGAAGAAGGACAGGCGGCCAGCGAAGGCGTCGACATCCATGCCCGAGGCGACGCCGGTACGCACGTATTCCATGCCGTCGGCCAGCGTGAAGGCCAGTTCGATCGCCTGGTTGGCCCCGGCTTCCTGGATGTGATAACCGGAAATCGAGATCGAGTTGAACTTCGGCATGTGCTGCGCCGTGTAGCCGAAAATGTCGGCGATGATCTTCATCGACGGCTTGGGCGGATAGATATAGGTGTTCCGCACCATGAATTCTTTGAGGATGTCGTTCTGGATCGTGCCCGACAGTTGCGCCTGCGACACGCCCTGTTCCTCGGCGGCGACGATGTAGCCGGCGAGGATCGGCAGCACGGCGCCGTTCATCGTCATCGAGACGGAAATCTTGTCGAGCGGAATGCCGTCGAACAGGATCTTCATGTCCTCGACCGAGTCGATCGCCACGCCGGCCTTGCCGACGTCGCCGACGACGCGGGGATTGTCCGAATCGTAGCCGCGGTGGGTGGCCAGGTCGAAGGCCACCGAGACGCCCTGACCACCGGCGGCCAGCGCCTTGCGGTAGAAAGCGTTGGAAGCCTCGGCCGTGGAGAACCCGGCGTACTGACGGATGGTCCAAGGCTTGACGGCGTACATCGTCGGTTGCGGACCACGCAGGAAGGGGGCAACACCGGGCAGGGTGTCGGCGAATTCCAGGCCCTCGACGTCCTTCTTTGTATACAGCGCCTTGACCTGCAGGCCTTCCGGGGTATTCCACACCAGATTGTTGATGTCACCGCCTGGTGCTTGCTTGGCCGCAGCCTTTTCCCACACTTCCAGGTTATTGGAATCAAAGAATTTTTCTGACATGTCACATCCCTCGCCGATTCGATTTTTTCAGGCCGATGATGCAGAATTCAAAATTCTACGCTTTCGAGCCTAGCTTGACATACTGAGTCCCGCATAATACTGTATCCATAATTATGGAAGCAAGTCGGCAATGCATCGACCCGCTCCAGATCCACATACCAGACCATGACTCATATTGCACCTACCGCGCTCTACCAGGAAGTCGCCGAACGACTCCGCCAGCGTATCTTCGCCCACGAACTGACGCCGGGCACCTGGATCGACGAGCAGAAGCTCGCCGAACAATACGGCATTTCCCGTACGCCCTTGCGCGAAGCCTTGAAAGTCTTGGCCTCGGAAGGCCTGGTCGAACTGAAGCCGCGCCGCGGCTGCTACGTGACCGAAATTTCCCGCCAGGACCTGGACGACATCTTCCCGCTGATGGCCATGCTGGAAGGCCGGTGTGCCGCCGAAGCGGTCAATCGCGCCACCCCGGCCGATATCGCGACGCTGAAGGAAATCCACGAGCGCCTTGAAGGCGCCGCCCGCGACGGGCGGATCGATGCCTTTTTCGAGGCCAACCAGGAATTCCACAAGAAGATTCAGGAACTCTCCGGCAATCGCTGGCTGTTGTCGGTCATCCAGGACCTGCGCAAGGTCCTGAAGCTTTCCCGCCTCCATTCGCTGTCACTGGAAGGCCGCCTGCAACAGTCGCTGGACGAGCATCGCCTGATCATGGCGGCGCTGGCGGCCGGCAATGCCGTCAATGCCGAAAAACTGATGCACGACCATCTGCTCTCCGGACGGGAAGCGCTGGCCAAGATGGACGCGGCACCGCCCAAGGCCGCCTGAGCGCCAGCCGGCTAGCTCATTCGTTCTTCGATGTTGGCAAACAGCTTGTCGTAGATGGCGACCAGCGCTTCGCGGTCGGAACTGCCCTTGACCCACTTGCGTGACTGGACAATTTTTGCGGCTTCCTGCTCCATGTCGGTCAGGCTGCCGACACTGACCGCCTCGCCATGCAGGATCGCGGTGGCATCGGCCCGGGCCCGCTGAGCCGTAGCCACCAGGCGCATCGACGACTCCATCGAGGTTGCGCCGGCACCGATGGCCGTCGACAAATCGTGCACATGCAGTGCCGAGGTGGCCGAATTGGCCAGCTCGCTACTGAACTCCCCGGCCGTCACCCGGGCCTCCGAAACAGCCTGTTGCAGGTCGCCGATTTCGACCGTTGCCGACGCCATCGAAGCGCTGATCGCCGAAATGGCGGCGGCAATTTCCTCGGCCGAGTGCTGGGCCTGATCGGCCAGCTTGCGCACTTCGTCGGCCACCACGGCAAAGCCACGGCCGGCTTCGCCGGCCCGGGCCGCCTCGATGGCGGCGTTGAGCGCCAGCAGATTGGTCTGCTTGGCCACGTCGTCGATGCGGCCGGTCAGCTGGTGGATGGTCCCGGCTTTGGCGTTCAGGTCAGCCAGCGCATTGACACCGCTCTCGGCAGCGGCCTGCGCCCCGCCCAGGGCCTGCGACATGCGCTGCGCCGCATTCGACATGGCGCTGGCCGATTGGCCAAAGTCGCCCGCCAGTTTCTGCGCCTCGTCCGAACGCTCACCGACCTCGAGCAAGGCCTTGTCGACATGCTCGATGGCCATCGACAAACCGCGCTCCGAACGCAGGAAGATGCGCGACAGCAGCGCCTCGCGTGCCACCGATTCCTGCGCGACCTCAAGCTTGTCGAGCAGCGACTGCATCTGTTCGAGAACGGTGCGGAAGGTGCCGTGCAAGCCCGAAATCTGCAGCCGGCGCCAGTTCCGGCTACCCGACGAGGCCTGCATGGCGCCGAGGATTTCCCGGAAAGTGGTTTCCGTCTGATCGAGTACCGAATTCATGTTGACCCGGATCGACTCCAGCGTCGGGTCGGCCATGGCCTGGGGCAGGCGGGCCACCAGTTCGCCTTGTCCGACCTGGCGCAGGAGCTCGTCCAGCTTGCTCATTTCGGCCCGGGCTGCCGTCGCCGGCCAGAACAGGATGATCAGCGCCAGCAGCAGACAGCCCAGCGTCGCCCACGGCGTGACGAAAGCCAGCCCGGCCGCCGCCAGCAGCAGCGGCACCAGCAGCCAGTTCGCCTTAGAGCGAGAAGACGAGTTCTTCATAACCTACCCCTGACTGTTGCATGATATCGACCAGGACCTTGGTCCCCGCCTCGATGGCGCCCCGCGCCCCGGCCGCCCGTTCGGCATCGAGCATGGCGCGATAGACCGGCTCGATCTTGCGCACCGCCTCCGGCCGCGGATAGCGGCGCACCGAGGTATAGCCGACGATCTGCCCGGCGCGGTCGTAGTCCGGCGTGATATGGGTGAAGACCCAGTAGAAGCCGCCGTCCTTGGACATGTTCTTGACGTAGGCGAAGAACTCGTTGCCCGCCTGGATGGTCTCCCAGGCCAGCTTGAAGGCGGCGCGCGGCATGTCCGGGTGACGGATGATGTTGTGCTGCGAGCCGAGCAGCTCTTCTTCGGAATAACCCGAGAACTCGATGAAGATCGGGTTGCCGTAGGTGATGATGCCCTTGGCATTGGTCTTGGAAACGATGAAGTCGTTTTCCCGCATCGTCCGCTCGACGCTGGTCGGCTGTATTGCTCTTTTCACCCTTAACTCCTCAACGGTTCTTCTGAAATTTACTATAAGTGTCGTTTCTCCGGGCGACGATCTTTTGTCCACGGCCTGGCCGGCTATCTCGCGCCAGCCCCGCCCCGGAAGCCTGACGGCGCGACGCTATAATTTCCCTTTTGGCATTTTGCAGGATGCACTGATGGCTACGATCGATCTTCTGGTTCAAGGTGAAATCGCCACCCTGACGCTCAATAATCCGGACAAACTGAACGCGATCGACCTCGCCATGTGGCAGCAACTGGCTGAAAACATGGCGAATATCAGTGCCGACCATGGCATTCGCTGCGTCGTCATCCGCGGTGCCGGCGACGAAGCCTTTGCCGCCGGCGGCGACCTGGAGGAATTCGTCACCGCCCGTGCAACGCTGGCGCAGGCCCTGCACTACCACGGCCAGGTGGCGGCCGCGCTGAACGCCATCGCCGATTGCCCGCACCCGACCGTGGCGCTGATCCGTGGCGCCTGCATCGGCGGCGGGCTGGAGATCGCCGGCGTCTGCGACCTGCGCATTGCCGGGGAAAGCGCCAAATTCGGCGCGCCGATCAACAAGCTGGGGTTCTCGATGTATCCGGGCGAAATGGAAGGCCTTCTGCGTCTGGCCGGCCCGGCGGTGATCAAGGAAATCCTGCTCGAAGGGCGCATCCTGAGCGCGCGCGAGGCCTACGAAAAAGGCCTGCTGACCCGCGTCGTCGGCGATCCCCAGGTTGCCGACGAAGCCTATGCCACGGCCCGCCGCATCTGTTCCGGCGCCCCGCTGGTCGCCGGCTGGCACAAGCAGTGGATCCGCCGCCTGCTCGACGGCCGGCCGCTGAGCGACGAGGAAAAAGCCGCCTCCTTCGCCTTCCTGGAAACCGAGGATTACCGCGAGGGACTGGCCGCCTTCCTGGCCAAGCGCAAGCCGGTGTTCAAGGCGCGCTGAGCGCCGGCCGGGCCGAATGCTACGGTCGGCCCGATTTTTTGGCCAAAATTGAAATTCTTTCCGTGGCCGCTTACAGCAGCCCCCAGATCATTTTGGCCGAAAGAAGCAGCAGCAACCCGGCAAAGATCCGCTTCAGCACGGCGACCGGCAGACGATGGGCGAGACGGGCGCCGAGCGGGGCGACCAGCACGCTGGCAACCAGGATCACGGCGAGCGCCGGCAGGTAGACAAAACCCAGGCTGCCGGCCGGCAGTCCGGGATGCCCCCAGCCGTTCCAGACATAGCCGAGGGTGCCGCCAACGGCGATCGGCAGGCCGACTGCCGCCGAGGTGCCAATCGCCTGATGCGGCCGGACGTTGCACCAAACGAGGTAAGGCACGGTCAGCGCGCCGCCGCCCATCGCCGCCAGGCTGGCCACAGCACCGATGACGCCGCCGGCGACCGCCAGGCCGCCGCGCCCCGGCAGGTTGCGGCTCGGCTTTGGACGCAGGTTGGCCACCATCTGCACGGCGACGAACAGCATGAAGCCGACAAAGAAAATCGACAACGAGCGCGACGAAATGCGGGCGGCCAGCATGGCGCCGAGCAGCGTGCCGGCCAGAATGCCCGGGGTCAGGTCGCGCATCACCGGCCAGATGACGGCCCGATGCGCGTGATGGGCGCGCAGGCTGGACAGCGAGGTGAACATGATGGCCGCCATGGAGGTACCGAGCGCCAGATGCAGCACCTCGTTGGCCGGAAAACCCCGACCGGCGAAGATCATGCTGAGCACCGGGACGACGATGACACCGCCGCCGACGCCGAGCAGGCCGGCAAAAAAACCGGCCACGGCGCCGGTCAGCAGGTAAGCCGGAATGGCATCGAAGGGAATCACGGCGTGAGGAAAGACAGCAACATTAGCAACTGCTGAATTTTATCAGCCGCCCGCCTCAAGCCAGCGCACGATGCCCTCGACGCTCCGGAAATCGTCGCAGGCCCGCACCGGAATCTCCGGCGCCAGCTCGCCGAACAGCTTGGCCAACGCATTGCCGGGACCGATTTCGAGCACCACGTCGGGCTGCATCTCGCGCACCGCCTGCAGACAGGCGGCCCAGTCGAGTGGCGTGCAGATCTGGCGGGCCAGCGCATCAAGGGCCGGGCGAGCCATCCGCGCCGGCGCGGCGTCGATGGCGCTGAGCACCGGAAAGGCCAGCCGGCGCTCGGGCAGCGCGTCCAGCCGCCGCCCGAAATCGGCCGCCGCCTTGGTCAGCAAGGGCGTATGCGAGGGCGTGCGCACGGCCAGGTGGACCAGCCGGCTCGCCCCGGCTGCCTCGAATCGGGCGGCCGCCGCCGCAATGCCGGCGCGCGGCCCGGCAACGACCAGATGACGCGGCGCATTGCGGATCGCCACCGCCAGCCCGAACGCCTCGGCCAGTTCTGCAACGAGCGCCTCGTCCAGCCCAAGCACCGCCAACATGCCATGTTCGCCGGGCGCCGCACCATCCATCGCCGCGGCGCGCTGGGCGCAGAGGGCGACGCCCTCTGCGGCGGAGAAGGCCCCGGCCGCGCTGCACGCCGCCATTTCGCCGAGCGAATAGCCGGCCGCGCAGACCGGCCGTGGCAGACGGCTTTGCAATTGGCCCCAGAGCAACATCTGCTGAGCGAAAATCAACGGCTGGGCGATTTCGTTTTTAGCCAGTTTTTCCGGGCTTACCGTAGCATTTTGGTCAGCTACGCTTGGCAAAGCCCGCGCCAGTGCTTCGCCCAGATCACCGGCCAGACCGGCCTGCACCTGTTGCCAGTGGGCCGGGGTTTGGCCACCCTGGCCGCTGAAGAGAAGGGCGAGGCGCATGCTCAGGCGAGGCCGTCCAGTTCGGCCAGGAACAAGGTCACGCCGAGCAGGTCGGCACTGCCGCCCGGGCTGAGGTTTTGGGCGACGAAATCGCGATCGATGGCGGCGGCGTGCTCGCGCCAGTCAGCCGCCATCACGCCGCCAGCCGCCAGAAAGCCGGCCGCCGCCTGCCGCCCGTGGGCCAGGCCCGGACGGCCGCCACGCCACAGCAGATTGGTGTCTTCGAGTTCTGAGATCAGCGCGAACAGGGCCTGCACGGCGGCCAGTTCGCCGTCGCTGGTGGCGGCCAGCGCGTGGCGATAGGCCGGCAGGCCGACGTCGAGCGCAGCCGGAAAGCCGGCTGCCGCCTCCTGGCGTGCGCCACCGCTGCCATAGCGGCGGGCGACGACCAGGCCATGGCTGAGCACGTCGGTGTCCGAGGCCACTGCCAGGCCGGCGATGATTTCTTCGCCCCAGGCGCTTTTGACCATAGCACAAGTCCCGGCCGCCCCCGGGACTTCGCCGTCGGCGAGCAGGCGACCGGCGGCCGCGCAAAGCAGACCGAGATTGAAAACTGCCCCGCGATGGGTGTTGACGCCGCCGGTCGCCGCCAGCATCGCCGCCTCGGCTTCAATGCCGAGCAGGCGCAGGGCGAGGAAGCGGGGACGACGCAGGCCGCAGGCCGCGATGGCCGGAAAATACGGGCGCAAGGCCTGCAGGCTGCGCAGGAAGGTGCTGAAATCCATGTCGCGATGGCTGCCCTGACTGCTCGGGCTGACCAGGCCGGGCTTGGGTGACAACGCCGCTTCGCGGTACAGGCTGCGGATGGCCAGGCGGCCGATCCGGGCGGCCGGCTGTTCGACCTGCGGGGCGGCAGGAAGCAGGCGGCGAGTGGCCTTGACGACGCGCTCAAGCATGGCAGCACGCCTCTTCCAGCGTGGCCAGCAGTTCCTGTAACGGACGCAGCCCGACTTCCTGTTCGCCCTTGACGAGCACCAGCGCGGCCGGCTCACGGTACCTGGCCGCAAGCTCCTGCCAGGCCACCGCCAGGCCGTCGGGAAAGCGGATTTCACCATCAAGCCGGCAGGACAAATCGGCGGCCGCCTGTTGCAGCAAGCCGAGCAGGGCAGCCAGTTGCGCCGGCGTCGCGACGTCGCAGATCAGGTCGATGTCGGACTCGGCATGGCGGTAGCTTTCGCCGCTCAGGACCTGCCAGGCCAGCGAACCGAAAACGCCGAGGCGGACACCGCAGGCGATGGTACCGGCCTCCAGCCGTCGTAAAACATCCGCTTGCCCGGCCGGCAATTCCGACAGGCAGCGGCCGAGCGCCAGCGGCGGGCGAATCTCGGCCACGGCGCCGCGCGCCACTTCGATGGACAATCTTTTGCGCTGCCAGGCCAGGGGCAGGCTCAAGCCGAGCAGCAACCGTTCGCCACCCGCCGGCTGGCGGGCGGCGACCAGTGGCCGGCCAGCCGCGATCCAGTCGCCAGCCGCCCGCCAGTGGGGGTCGCCGCTGGCCGCACAGGGCGTGGCGAACGCCGCATCGGGCTGCAGATAGACCAGATCGTGGCGACGCATCGCCTCAGGCCCTGGCCGGCGAATTCCGGACCGCGGCGGCGATGCCGGCGGCCAGCTGACGACCACCGCGTGCCAGTCCATCGGCCTGGCGTTGGTCGCCGGCGGCACAGGCCGTGGCAGCATCGGCCAGCGCACCCGCCAGCCGCTCGGCCGAAGGCGCCGGCCAGATGGCCGCGATGGCACCCATGCGGACATAGCTGTCGGCGCCCGGCGCGAAGATCGGCGAGGTGCCGGCCAGTTCGACCAGGCGCTCGTGGGCGATCTTGGTCACCCGCGCCATGGCCCGCAGGTCCATGACCCGGACCTGGGCGTCGGCCAGTGCGTAGGCCTGGTCGGCCATCAGCCCGAAAGACAGGAAGCCGCCGCTGACCGCGTTGGCGGTAACCAGCGCGACGGACGGATGGCCCTGGCGACGGGAGAGATCGACGCAGCGCGCCAGATGCGCCAGCGAACCGTTGAGGCAGAGCAGTTCCTGGCCGCGCGACAGGGCCTGGCCGCTGGTATCGACCAGGAAGACCAGCGGTCGGCCGGGATGCCGGTCGACAGTGTCGAGGACGAAAGACGCCAGGGCCAGCGCCATCCGGTGGTCGATTGCCGCGGCATCTGTGGTGCCGAGAACGGCGACAGTGCCGCTGGCGGTTTCGGCCGTGCCGGTCAGCACCTGGCGGTCGACGGCAACCGCATGGCCGGCCGGGAACAGCGCGGCGAGTATGTCGTTGAGGCTCATGTCGGCAATCCTTCCTTCAGGGCGACCAGTTCGTCGCGGTCGAGCAGCGGCACGGCGGCCGGGTCGGCAACGCCGAGCGCGGCCCAGACGTCGAGGCCGTCGCGCAATTCGCCGTAGGCGGCAAGGCGGTTTTCCAGGGTCTGTTGGGCGGCGCGCAGCAGTGCCGGGGTCGGTGCCGGTTCCTGCCAGCCGGCAAGAAAATCGGCGGCACTGGCGCGAAAGGCGGCGAGATCGTCGTCGACCAGCGCCGCGCAGTCGCCCATCAGGTAGCGGTGCTTGCCGCCGGTGACGCGCCAGACCAGCGCCCGGTCCTTGGCGTCGAATTCCTCGACGCCCATCACCGTCTCGATGACTTCCGGGCCGGACAGCGCGAGGCGGCCTTCCTCGGAAATCAGGATGGCCGAGCAGAGCTTGGCGACGATACCCATGCCGCCAAAGGCCCCGCAACTGCCACCGACCAGCGCGATGACCGGGACGCCGGCAGCACGGGCGTCGAGCACGGCACGCATGATTTCGGAAATAGCGATCAGTCCGGCATTGGCCTCATGCAGGCGGACGCCGCCGGAATCGATCAGGAACAGCACGGCGGCCGGTTTCTCAACGGCCGCGCGGCGCAGCGCGCCGACGATCTTGGCGCCGTGGATTTCGCCGACGGCGCCGCCCATGAACTGGCCTTCCTGGGCGATGACAAAAATCGGCCTTTTTTCGAGCTGACCGTAGCCAACGACCACGCCGTCGTCGAATGCGCCGGGCAGGTCGAGCTGGGCCAGATGCGGGCTGGGCTGCGAAGCGGCCGGCGGCAGCCATTCGCTGAAACTGCCGGCGTCGAGCAGGCCGGCGATCCGGGCGCGAGCCGTGGCTTCGAACCAGCTTTTACGGGCGAGCAGGGCGTTCATTGCGCACCGCCGCGGTATTCGGCCAGCGCCTGGGCCAGGCGCAGCGTGACGACGGCCGGCGTCGCCCCCATGTCGTTGATGGCGACCGTCGTGCCGCCGGCGGCATGGGCTGCGGCGAAGTCGCCGAGCACGGCGCGCCAGGTGTCGCCGAAGCCGCGCGCCGAGGTCTTGATGCTGAGCTGGCAGGCGGCCGGGTCGTCGCCGGCGCGGATCAGGATTTCGAGGTTGCCGGAGCCGACGACGCCGCACAGCGCGGGATCGGCGGCGGTGCCGGCGGGATGGGAAGGAAAGCGGAATTCGAGAGTTTCCATGGCGGTCACCAGTTGCGGAAGCGGGAAGGCGGGGCATAGAGGCCGCCCGACCAGCGCACCAGATCCTTGACGGAACGGGCGGCCAACAGGTCGCGGCTGGCCTGCCGCGGGTCGATGCCGAGGTCTTCGGGGCGGCGGACGATGCCGCGGTCGCGCAGGTTCTCGACGGCACGCTTGTCGCGCGCCATGCCGACCGGCGTGAAGCCGGCGACGCCGCGGATCGCCTGTTCGCGCTCCTCCGGGGTGCGGCAGAGCAGCAGGTTGGCGATACCTTCCTCGGTCACGATGTGGCTGACGTCGTCGCCGTAGATCATGATCGGCGGCAATTCGGCGCCCATCGTTTTCTGCAGCTTCCAGGCGTCGAGTTCCTCGACGAAGACCGGCGCCATGTGCTCGCGGAAGGTCTCGACCATCTGGACGACCAGCTTGCGGCCGCGGATCGCGTTCGGCCCGGCCGCCTCGCGCCCGGCTTTCAGCCAGGCCGGGCTGGCGTGGCGCCGGCCGTGCGGGTCGGAGCCCATGTTCGGCGCGCCGCCGAAGCCGGTGATCCGGCCCAGCGTTGCGGTCGAACTGTTGCCGGCCAGGTCCATCTGCAGCGTCGAGCCGATGAACATGTCGCAGGCGTAGAGCCCGGCCGTCTGCGAAAACGCCCGGTTGGAGCGCATGCTGCCGTCGGCACCGGTGAAGAAGACGTCGGAGCGGGCGGCGACATAGGCTTCCATGCCGACTTCCGAGCCGAAACTATGCACTGACTGGACGAAGCCGGATTCGATGGCCGGGATCAGCGTCGGGTGCGGGTTGAGCGCCCAGTGCGTGCAGATCTTGCCCTTCAGGCCGAGATCGGCGGCGTAGGTCGGCAGCAGCAGCTCGATCGCCGCCGTGTCGAAGCCGATGCCGTGGTTCAGCCGGGTGACGCCGTACTCGGCGTAGATGCCCTTGATCGCCATCATCGCCATCAGCACCTGGACCTCGGTGATCTGCGCCGGGTCACGGGTGAATAGCGGCTCGATGTAGTTCGGGCGCGGCGCCTTGACGGTGAAATCGATCCAGTCGGCCGGCACGTCGACGCGCGGCAGCTTGTCGAGGCGCTCGTTGACCTGGGCGATCACGATACCGCCCTTGAAGGCGGTGGCTTCGACGATGGCCGGCGTGTCCTCGGTATTCGGGCCGAGGTAGAGGTTGCCCTCGGCATCCGCCGCCTGCGCCGCGATCAGCGCGACGTTGGGCGTCAGGTCGAGGAAGTAGCGGCCGAACAGTTCAAGATAGGTGTGGATGGCGCCGATCTCGATGCGCTGTTCCTGGACCAGCTTGGCCAGCCGGGCGCCCTGCGGGCCGCTGAAAGAAAAGTCGAGGCGGTTTGCCAGGCCGCGCTCGAAAAGGTCCACATGGCTGGGTAGTGCCAAGACTGACTGGACCATACTGAGGTGATGGAGACGCGCCGGATCGCAGTCGGCCAGCGACTCGGCGAGGAAATCGGCCTGCTTCTGGTTGTTGCCTTCGAGGCAGACACGGTCGCCCGGCTGGATGACTGCTTCGAGCAGGTCGATGCTACGGTCGGCCGGAATTTCCTTGCCAAATCCGAGGGCCGCCGCCCGTTCGAGGCGGCGGTTACGGCTTTGGCGCAGGGTGTCCCATTCGCGGTGGAGAGGTGCGTTCATGATCGTCTGTCCGCCGGCTCAGGAACCGCTGTACTGCGACGGCAGCCAGGTGGCGATTTCCGGGAAGACGCAGAGCAGCACGATGCCGAGCACCATCAGCAGCAGGAAGGGCACGGTGCCCCACATGATTTCCTTGAGCTTGATGTCGGGGGCGATGCCGCTGATCACGAACAGGTTGAGACCGACCGGCGGGTGGATCAGGCCCATTTCCATCAGGATGGTCATGATCACGCCAAACCAGATCAGGTCGATACCCAAGGCGTTCAGGGCGGGCAGGATGATCGGCGTGACCATCAGGATGATGGCGACCGGCGGCAGGAAGAAGCCGAGCACGATGAGCAGGATATTGACCCAGAAGAAGAAGGCCCACTTGCTCAGTTCCAGCGAGATCATCCAGGCGGCGGCCGACTGGGTGATGTGCAGGTAGCTCATCACGTAGGTGTAGAGGAAGGACATCGCAATGATCAGCATGATCATCGACGACTCGCGGGCGGTGCCGGAGAGGATGACCTTGAGATCGCTCCAGCGCCAGCAGCCGTAGATGGCCATGACCATGAGCAGCGCGCCGAAAGCGCCGATACCGGCCACTTCGGAGGGCGTAGCCCAGCCGCCGTAGAGGGCGACCATGACGATGACAATCAGACCGATGAAGGGCGCCAGGCGGGGCAGTGTTTCGAGGCGCTGTTTCCAGCTGAACGACTCTTCCACCGGCATGGCCATGCCGGTCGAGCGGTTTGAGGCAATTTTTTCGTTCTTCTCGGCCCAGGATTTATAGACCACCCAGATCGAGAACATCGCCGTCAGCAGCAAGCCGGGACCAACACCGGCCATGAACAGCTTGCCGATCGACTGCTCGGTGGCCAGACCATAAAGAATCAGCGTCAGCGACGGCGGAATCAGGATGCCCAGCGTGCCGCCGGCAGCGATCAGGCCGGTGGCCAGACGCTCGGAATAGCCGCGTTTGCGCATTTCCGGGATCCCCGATGAGCCGATCGCCGAGCAGGTTGCCGGCGAGGAACCGCACATCGCGGCGAACACCGAGCAGGCCAGCGTATTGGCCAGGCCGAGACCGCCCGGCACCTTGTACAGCCAGCGGTTCAACGAGTTGTAGAGATCAGCGCCAGCGCGTGACTTGCCGATGGCAGCACCCATCATGATGAAGAGCGGAATGGTCAGCAGCGTGAAACTGTTCAACTCGGAAAAGATGGTTTCCGCGATGATCGACAGCTGCGCCACCGGCATGAAAAAGTACATGAAAATCAGGGCGACCGAACCGACGGCAAAGGCAATCGGCATCCCCGAGAACAGAAAGATGAAAGTTGCGGCCGCATAGAGCAGGCCCAGGGTTCCGACGCTCATTTGCGCTCTCCTTCGTCATCGTGCTGGATGCGTTCGATGGCCACCTGGATGGCCGCGTTGTGCTGCGGTGGCGGCTGGTGCGAGCGCATCGCTTCCGGCAACGAGTCTTCGATGAACTGGACAAAAATCTGCAGGGCCAGCGAGGTCATGCCGACCGCCATGGTGGCGAAAACCGGCCACATTTTCGGCGCCCACGAGGTATCGCTCATCCGGCCTTCGTCCCAGGCTTCGTGAAACAGGTGCCAGCAGTTCCAGGCAACAAAGGCGCAGAACAGAAAGGACAGCAGGTCGGAAAACGCCATGCGCCACTGCGTCCAGCTCGGCGGCGTGATTTCATCGAGGATTTCGATGGTCACGTGGCCGCGATTGAGCTGGGTATGGGCGGCGGCCAGGAAGCTCGAGGCGATCAGCAAATAGACGCAAAACTCGATTTCCCAGTCAGTCGGCCAGGCAAAGAAATAACGGACCGCGACTTCAAAAACGAGGACGCAGGTGGCGATAACGATCAGAAAGGCCGACAGGTAACCGGTCGCGATGCCAAAGGCCTTGACCGCTCGGCTGATGAAATATCCGGGGCTCATGATTCACCTTTAATAGGGGAAGGGCCGGGCCATGCCCGGCCGGTGGATTACTTGACCGACAGCGCCATATCGAGCAGCTCGCGGCCACCCTTGATGTTCTCGGCAAAATCCTTGAACGCGGTCTGCTCGGCCACGCCGCGCCAGGCCAGGAAAGCCTTCTCATCCATGTCGGCGACCTTGGCCCCGGCCTTGGCGAACACTTCGGCCATGCGCTGATCGTCCTTCTTGGCCTCATCGACGCCAAACTTCTCCAGACTGGCACCAACATCGCTGATGATCTTCTGCTGTTCCGGGGTCAGCGAGTCGTACAGCCCCTTGGAAATCAGCAGCGGCTCGAACATGAACCAGAAGCTCTTGTTGCGCGCCGTGGTGACGTACTTGCTGAATTCCTGCAGGCGGAAGCTGATCAGCGAAGTGCTGGAAGTCAGCGCTGCATCCAGCACGCCAGACTGCATCGCACTATAGATTTCCGAGGACGGCATGCCAGTCACCGCAGCGCCGGCACCCTTCAGCATCTGGTCCATTTCCTTGCTGCCGCCGCGGAATTTCAGGCCCTTGGCATCGTCCGGCGCGACCACGGTCTTCTTGGTCGAGGCAATGCCACCGGCCTGCCAGACCCAGGTCACGATCTTGATGTTCTTGTCAGCCAGGATGCGGTCAAGTTCCTTGCCGATCGGTGCTGTTTTCCAGCGCATGCCCTGTTCATAGCTGCTGACCAGGGTCGGCATCAGCGTGATGTTCACCTGCGGGATTTCACCGCCACCATAGGCCAGCGGCACCAGGCTCATGTCCAGCGCGCTCTTGCGCAGGGCGCCGATCTGGCTGTTGGTCTTCATCAGCGAACTGCCCGGGTAGATCTCGAATTTGAGGCTGCCCTTGGACTGCTTTTCGACCTCGGCGGCGAAGCGGCGAACCAGGCGGTCGCGGAAATCGCCATCCTCGGTGGTTGCCGCCGGGAACTGATGGGAAATCTTGATAACGCGTTGCGCTTGCGCATGGGCAGGCAGGGCACAGGCAAAAGCGGCGGCGGCGATGGCCAGAGTTAGGTGGCGCTTGGTCTTGCTGATCATGGATGTCTCCTCCAGGGTTAATCATGCATTGACGGTGAAACCTCACTGGCTGGCTTATCCCCGGATCAGGAATGCTGCTCTGTTGTTTTGTGTTCAAAAATCACCGTTGTGTATACAAGATAGACATCGCTTGAATACTAGTCAACTAGTTTCGTATAATTAAATTGTCGTCACCCGCCGGAGCACCGATCATGAACAGCCCTGCCGAAATTCCCGCCGCCACCCGCCAGTCGGAGCGTCTCGGCGAACTGATCGAGGAACGTATCGTCACCGGCGTCTATCCGCCCGGTACCCGGCTCGATGAACAGGAACTGGCCGACACCTTCGGCGTATCGCGTACCCCGGTGCGCGAGGCGTTGATCCAGCTGGCCTCGGTCGGCTTGATCGAAATCCGGCCGCGACGCGGTGCGACGGTGCCGGAAATCGGCGCCGACCGGGTCTGCGAAATGTTCGAGGTGATGGCCGAACTGGAAGCGATGTGCGGCCGGCTGGCCGCCCGCCGGATCACGCCGAGCGAGCAGGCGGCGCTGCAGGATGCACACCGCGCCTGCGAAGCGGCACGCGATGCCAACACGCCGGACGTCTATTACCAATTGAATGAGGTTTTCCACCAGCGCATCTACCAGGCCAGCCACAACGCCTTCCTGGTCGACCAGGCCAGCGCCCTGCACCGCCGGCTGCGCCCCTATCGGCGCCTGCAACTGCGGGTCCGCAACCGGATGGCGACCTCGTTCAACGAGCATCAGGCTATCGTCGACGCCATTCTGAAAGGCGACAGCGACCTCGCCTCGGCGCTGCTGCGCGCCCACGTCACCGTCCAGGGCGAGCGCTTCGCCGACCTCGTCGCCACCTTGCGCGACTTCAACGCCGGCAGTTGAGGGAAATCAGCCGATCAGGCTGACCAGCATCTTGGTGGCCAACAGCGCCAGGAAGCCGCCGAAAGCACGCTTCAGCTTCTTGACCGGCAGCTTGTGGGCGAGCCGGGCACCGAGCGGGGCCATCAGGATGCTCATCGCGACGATGCCGACGAAGGCCGGCAGGTAGACATAGCCGACGGTGTACGCCGGCAAGCCGACATCGTGCCAGCCAGCGACGATGTAACCGATGGCGCCGGCAACGGCGATCGGAAAGCCGAGCGCCGACGAGGTGCCGACCGCGTTGTGGATCGCGACATTGCAGAACAGCATGAAAGGCACCGACAGGAAGCCGCCGCCAGCGGCAACCAGGCTGGAGATCACGCCGATCACGCTGCCGGCGATGAAGCGTCCAGTGCCGCCGGGCATCTGGCGATGGGCGTGCGGCTTGAAGTCGAGCATCATCTGCGCCGACGCATAGTAAACAATGACGACGAAGATGGCGGTCATCGGCCCGGTCGGCACCTGGCCAGCGACCAGGGATCCGCCGAAGGTGCCGAGCACCAGCCCGGGCGCCATGGTCCTGACGATGTCCCAACGGACGGCGCCGTGCGCGTGATGGGCGCGCATGCTGGAAATCGACGTGAACACGATGGTCGCCATCGAGGTACCGAGCGCCAGATGCATGACATGTTCGGCCGGAAAACCCTGGGCAACGAACAGCATGTACATGAAGGGCACCAGCGTCAGACCGCCACCAACGCCGAACAAACCGGCGACAAAACCGCCGAAGATCCCCAGCAGGGGATAGGTGAGCCACCAGATCGTCATTGCAGGCCCATCAGTTCCCTGGAGATGAAGGCCCATTCTTCAGGCGTCACAGGGGTGATCGACAGCCGGTTGCCACGGGCCAGGAGGCGCATGTCGGCGAGTTCTGGATGCTTGCGCAGTTCGGCCAGCGGAATATAAGGCGTCTTCTGTACGAAACGGACATCACGCAAAAGCCAGCGCGGGCTGTCGATTTTCGATTTTGGATCGAAATAGGGGCTGACCGTAGCAAACTGCGTTTCATCCGGATACGGCTCGGAACAGACCTCGCAAATCCCGGCTATCCCCGGCTCGGCACAACCCGAATGGTAGAAGAAAGCGAGATCGCCGATCTGCATCGCATCGCGCATGAAATTGCGCGCCTGGTAGTTGCGGACGCCGAACCAAGGCACGGTCTGCTCCGCGGCCAGATCGTCGATCGACACCTCGTCGGGTTCGGACTTCATCAGCCAGTACTGCATTTTTCCACCCTGAAAATGGAAACGGGCGGCAGAGAATCTGCCACCCGTTTTGATTTGGTCCCCGCGAGTGCCGTCAGGCCGGCATCCTGAACCGGGGTTCAGAGTGGCTGCTTTCCTCCCGTTTCAGGCACGCTCGCGAGGAGTGCGCACAACAACGGTTTCAATGGTCCGCAACCGATGCCAATCAGCATTGGTTCAAGGAATGTATGGCCTTAACAAACACCGCAGGGAACACTTGGCGGGCTGCATCCCGCAACTTCCGGATCAAATACCCAGTTGCTGCTGGGGTGCCAGCACGGCATCCAGCCGCGCTCCCATGTCACCGATTCTACGCTTCGTTTCGGAACTATCAACCGCTTCCGCAAACTCTTTTTGCGGCTCGCCCGAGCCCGCAGAAAGGTGCTCGTGGGCAATGTTCAGCGCGGCCATCACGGCAACGCGCTCGGCGATGGTGTTCTTGGTGCGCTGGGCAATGTCGCGCATCTTGTTGTCGACCAGATCGACCGCCGAAAGCAGCGCCTCGCGCTCATCCGGCGAGCAGGCCACGCGATACTCGCGACCCATGATCTTGACGTCGAGAAAATTCGGCTCGCCACTCATCTCAGGCATCCTCGGGAATCTTGTCCATCAGGCCTTCCAGGCGCTCGCGGGCGGCGGTCATGGTCTGGCGCAGATGCAACCGCTCGGCCTCGGCCGCAACCATCTGGTTGCGCAAAACCTCGTTCTCGGCACGCAACTGGTGCACCAGGGCGACGACTTGTTCAATCTTGGCTTCGAGGGTTTCGAGTTCGGCATTCATGGGCCGCACTATAGAGGCAAAAACGCCGCATGGTCAAGGACTAAGCCTTTATTCTCAAAGTGGTTTATACGCGCCAGCGGTGCTTCCCTGATGCACTGCAACAAGGACAAGGGTAGAATGCGCGCCGTGTCAGGTGCTGCGTACGGATTCTCCAAGCGCAGTTAAACGGGAAAGCGGTGCGTCTGAAAAAACAGACCATTCCGCTGCTGCCCCCGCAACGGTAAGCAAGTGCGGGCGTATCACAAGGCCACTGGGAGCGATCCTGGGAAGGCGATACGTCAAGACTTGCAAGCCCGGATACCGGCCTGAGACAAGAAGCGGAAGTGCCACGGGGGTGTGGTGCCGGTTGTCGCAACCAGCCTTTCCCCGGCATTTCCTTGTCAATGCTGTTCCGGCATGCGGGGACGCCTGCCGGGAAAGGGAAAACATGTATCCACGCATCAAGCCTTTGGCGGCAATCCTGCCCGCCCTCTTCGCCATTCCGGCCCAGGCCCAGCAACTGGCGCTGCTCGATCCAGTCGTCGTCACCGCCACCCGTTTCAGCGAACCTTCACTGACCACGGCCGCAAACGTCACGACGATCACGCGAGACGAAATCCGCGACTCCGGCGCCCAGACAGTGCCCGACGCACTCCGCTATACCGCGGGTCTGCAAGTTACATCGCTCTACGGCACCATCGGTGCCGACACCGCGATCGACATGCGCGGCTTTGGTGAAGGCGCCGGTCAACGTACGCTGGTCCTGCTCAACGGCCAGCGCCTGAATCCTCTCGACAGCTCAAACGTCGATTGGGGACTGGTGCCGCTCGACAGCGTAGACCGCATCGAAATCGTCAGCGGCAGCGCCGCCATCCTCTATGGCGACAATGCGGTCGGCGGCGTCATCAATATCATCACCGGCAAGCAGCGCGATGGCGCCAGCATTCAGGCCGGTCTCGGCAGCAACAATGGCCAACTGCTTTCGGCCAGCGTGGCCAAGCAACTGGGTGACTTCAACCTTGCCCTCGCGGTCAACCATCAGGCCACCGACGGCTGGCGCAAGAATAACGAGCAAGAGCGCAATAATCTGGCTGGCCGGCTTGGTGTTCGTTTCGACCGTGGCGAAGCCTTCGTCGATATTGGCTGGTCGTCGCTGGACGTTGGCCTGCCCGGTTCGCTGACCAAAGCCCAATACGACAGCAATCCGCGCCAGGCCGAAACGACCGACAGCTTTGCCGAGCGGCGTACTGCCTATGTGCGACCCGGCGTCACTTGGCGACTTGCCGACAACCTGACTTTTGCCGCAGAACTGGGCTATACCGAGGTCGATAACACCTCGTGGATTTCCAGTTGGTTCTCTTTCAGCCAGCGCAAGACCGAGACCCTGTCGTTCACTCCCCGCCTGCAATGGAATCATGGCCTGGGTGGCCTGGTCAGCAAGACCACCATCGGTTTCGATTACTACGATGGCGAATTGACCTCAGACAACTCTTTCAGCAGGAACGGGCCAATCGCCAAGACGGTAAAGATCGATCAAACCAGCCAGGCCGTCTATCTCCAGAACCAGACGCATCTGACCAGCGACCTGACCTTGACTACCGGTGCCCGTCACCAGCAAATCGAACAATCGGCCTCGGACACCAATGGCCTGAGCGTCAATAACGACCACAGCAAGACCATCGGCGAAATCGGTTTGAGCTACAAAGTAGCCCCCGGTTTCCGCCTGTTCACCCGCACTGGCACGACCTTCCGTTTTGCCAACCTGGACGAACTGACCACCTTTGTCGGTTTTGCCAGCAAGCCGGTACGCCCGGAACGCGGCACATTTGTCGATGTCGGCGGCCAGTGGTCTGGTTCAGCCTACTCGTTCAAGGTCACCGCCTACAATCTGAACATGACCGACGAAATCGCCTGGAATGGTGCAACTTTCGAAAACGAGAACCTGGCCAAGACCCGCCACCAGGGTATCGACATGGCAGCCAGCTACGAAATCAGCCCACTTTGGCAAATCAGTGGCGGCCTCAATCTGCAGAAAGCCGAATTCCGCGAGGGTGCCAATAGCGGCAACAGGATTCCGCTGGTGCCGACGATCAAGGCGACTGCCGGCCTGACCTTCAAGCCGACCCAGGCCTGGAATCTCTCGCTGTTCGCCACCCATGTCGGCGAACGCTACGCGGGGGGCGACACCGGTAACAATGCCTTCGAGAAACTGGCGGCCTACACGACGGCCGATTTTGCCGTCAGCTGGCGTCAAGCCGCCTGGACGGCACGTGCCCGGATCGTCAATCTGACGGACAAGAAATACTCGCCCACCGGTTACTACGGCAGCTACTACCCGGCTGACGGACGCGCCTTCTTTGCCGATCTTCGTTATGACTTCTAAGCACTGAGCCATGCCCACCCGCCGTCGCGCCTTCCTGATCCTGCTCGGCCTGAGCCTGCTGGCCCTGCTCAGTATCGGGCTGGCGCTGATGGCGGGCAGTTTGAAGGTGCCGCCCGGCGAAGTGCTGGCTGCCCTGCTCGGCCAGGCCGGCGGGAGCGGCGATATCGTGCTGCAACTGCGCCTGCCGCGGGCCTTGGCCGGTTTTGCCTGTGGCGGGCTGCTCGCCCTGGCCGGGGCGCTGATGCAGGTGCTGCTCCGCAACCCACTGGCGGACCCCTACGTGCTGGGCATTTCCGGCGGCGCCGGGGTCGGGGCGATGTTCGGCATGTTGCTCGGGCTCTCGGTATTCGGTATCGATAGTCTCGCCTTTGCCGGCGCCTTCGCGGCGATGCTGCTGGTGTTCGGACTGGCCCACGGCGACGGCAGCTGGACGCAGACCCGCCTGCTGCTGACCGGGGTCATCGTCGCCGCCGGCTGCGGCGCATTGGTCGCGCTGATGCTGACCATCGCCGACGAGCACAAGCTGCGCGGCATGCTCTTCTGGCTGATGGGCGACCTCGGCCAGAGCGGGCAATGGTGGCCCGCCCTGTTGACGCTGGCGGTCGCCCTGCTCTGCGCCATGCCCTTCGCCCGCGAGCTGAACCTGCTGGCGCGCGGTCTGTTGCAGGCCCAGGCGCTCGGCGTTTCGGTCGGCCGGCTGCGCTACGCCATTTACCTGCTCGCCTCGCTGGCCACCGCCGCTTCGGTGACGACGGCCGGCTCGATCGGCTTCGTCGGCCTGATCGTGCCGCACCTGGTTCGCCTGGCCACCGGCAACGACCAGCGCGTGCTGCTGCCGGCGACGGTGCTGGCCGGCGGTTCGCTGCTCGTCCTGGCCGACACCCTGGCGCGCACGCTGATCGCGCCGCAGCAATTACCGGTCGGCGTGCTGACGGCGCTGATCGGCGTCCCGGTCTTCCTGTTCCTGCTGTCGAGACAGCCGCGATGAGCCTGCTCGAAGCCCGCCAGCTGCGCGTCGACATCGGCGGCCAGACCATCGTCGACCACCTCGACCTCAGCATCGCCCCCGGCGAATGCGTCGCCATCCTCGGCCGCAACGGCGCCGGCAAATCGACGCTGCTGTCGACGCTGGCCGGCCTGCGCCCGCCGACGGCAGGCACGGTCTCGTTCGCCGGTCAAGACGCCGGGACCATGCCGCCGCGCCAGGCGGCTCTGAACCGGGCCTGGCTGGGTCAGTTCCAGTCCGATCCCTTCGGCTCGACGGTCCTCGAAACGGCGCTCACCGGCCGCCATCCGCACCTCGGGCGCTGGGCCTGGGAAACCAAGCGCGATGCCGAACTGGCGCGCAGCGCGCTGCAGGCCGTCGGGCTGGCGCCGATGGAAAGCCGGCCGGTCCACACGCTGTCCGGCGGCGAGCGCCAGCGCCTGGCAATCGCCACGCTGCTCACCCAGGCAGCGCCGCTCTACCTGCTCGACGAGCCACTGGCCCATCTCGACCTCAATCACCAGATGGCAGTACTGGAACTGTTCGCCGGCGCGGCGCGCGACTGCGGTGCCGGCGTCATCATGGTCCTGCACGACCCGGCGCTGGCCCACCGCTTCTGCGACCGCGCCCTGCTCGTCTTCGGCGACGGCCGCACCGAGAATGCTACGGTCGATGGCATTTTGACGGCAAAAACACTATCCGAACTTTACGGCTACGCGCTGCGCCAGATCGACGACGGCGGCCAGCGCTGCTTCATCCCGGAGTAAAAATGATTACCCACGAACAACGCATGCAGAAAAAGAAGGCGGTCATCGACGACAAGATCGCCGCGGCACAGGAGCAACGCGGCGTCCTGCTCGTCAACACCGGCAACGGCAAGGGCAAGTCGAGCGCTGCCTTCGGCGTCGTCGCCCGGGCGCTCGGCCATGGCCTGAAGGTCGGCGTCGTCCAGTTCGTCAAGGGCCGCTCGGATACCGGCGAGGAAGCCTTCTTCCGCCGCCAGCCCGGCGTCACCTGGCATGTCGGCGGCGAGGGCTACACCTGGGAAACCCAGGACAAGGAGCGCGACGCCCGCGCCGCCCAGGCCGCCTGGGAAGTCGCCTGCGGCCATCTCGCCGACCCGGAAATCTGCCTCGTCGTACTCGACGAAATGACCTACGCCTTCAAGTACGGCTGGCTCGACCTCGACACCGTGATCGCCCGCCTGCTGGCCCGCCCGAGCATGCAGCACGTCATCATCACCGGCCGCGCCGCACCGCAGGCGCTGCGCGACGCCGCCGACACGGTCAGCGACATCGCCATGGAAAAGCACGCCTTCCAGAGCGGCATCCAGGCCATGCCCGGCCTCGAATTCTGAAGCGCCGACGATGAGCATCATTTGCCGCCTGGCCCTGGCTGGCCTGCTCCTGCTGTCGGCCGCCGCCAGGGCGGCCGAGATCGATCTTCCCACCGAAATCCGGGCCACCGCGCAAATCCTGCGCGGCGAGCGCGACGGCTACTGGGAAAAGCTGCTGGTCGTCCGCTTTCCCGAAGCACGGCGCACCCTGTCCACCTCGGACGGCCTGCTCGACGCCCGCGCCGCGATGAACCATGCCGGCCACCCGCAACTCTGGCACAAGCTCGGCAGCGAGTTCATGGGCCGCGACGGCCGCGGCGGCAAGGCCTATGCCGAGCATGTACGCGTTGAAACGGCTGGCAGGCTACAACTGGCCACCTCGGCGCTCGCCAGCATGGCGACCGCCGCCGACCTCGACAACCTGGCCGTCGTCACCCGCCGCCACGGCCCGCTGACCGTCACTGTGCTGGCCACTGCCGGCGCCAAGTCCAACGCCATCCGTACCGGCGTCGATGCCGGCACCTACATCGAAGACGAAGCCCCGGCCGGTACGATCAACATCGTGCTGCTGACCAACATCCGGCTGACCGACGCAGCGCTGGCCCGCGCCATGATCACCGTCACCGAGGGAAAGACAGCGGCCCTCGAAGACCTCAAGGTCGCCAGCACCTACACCCCGGCGGCGCAGGCAACGGGCACCGGCACCGACAGCATCATCGCGGTGTCCGGCACCGAGGGCCCGACCGCCAGCTATACCGGCGGCCACAGCCGGATCGGCGAACTGATCGGCAAGGCCAGCTACCAGGCGGTCGTCGAAGCGCTCGGCAAGCAGAACGGCTTCTTCCTGCCCGGCGCCCGGCGTTTCCCGGCCGCCGTCGCCGCACCGGCCAAGGCACCGGAGGCACTGCGCCTCGCCCTGCTCCACCTCGACGCGGTGCCCGGCGACATCGCCGGCAACCGCGCCCGGATCGAGGCCGCCATTCAGGAAGCGGTCGGCCAGGGCGCCGACTGGGTGATCACCCCCGAACTGGCAGAGACCGGCTACAACTTCGCCAGCCGGATCGGTACCGCCTGGATCGCGCCTTTCCCCGATGCCTGGATCAGCAGCCTGGCCGCCATCGCCCGCGACAACCGGGTAGCGCTCTTTATCGGCTTCGCCGAGCGCGACGCGAGCAGCGGCCAACTGTTCAACAGCGTCGCGGTGATCGACCGAAGCGGGACGATCCTCGGCGCCTACCGCAAGCAGCGCGTGCATGGCGGCGCCGAAAGCTGGTCCACACCCGGTACCGGCGGCGCCCCCTTCGTCGTCGATGGCATCCCGGTCGGCGTCCTGATCTGCGCCGATACCTACAAACCTGAACCGGCTGCCGCTTACCGTGCCCAGGGTGCAGCGATCCTGCTCGCTCCGACCAACTGGCCACCGGTCGACGGCATGGGACCGGGCGACCTGTGGGAACAGCGCAGCGCCGAAACCAGCCTGCCGTTGATCGTCGCCAACCGCACCGGGCACGAACCGGAACTCGATTTCTCGGCCGGCGAAAGCGTCGTCGCGGCCGGCGGTAAGCGGCTGTTCGCCTTCAGCAACCCCCAAACCCGACTGTTTTACGTCGATTGGGATCGCCGGCAAGGCTTCAGCCAGCCCCGCCGCTAAAACCTGATGCCCGGCGGTGGCCAGGCGGTTCAAGGCAAGGAAAACATTCGGTTTTTACGAACATTCACACAGGGAAGATGTAGTTTTTCTGCGGCCGGAAGCAGGTACACTACCCGCTGTAACTTTCCCCCATGGAGACAAGCATGAAGAATTTCGCATTGATGGCCGCAGCACTTGTGCTGGGCTTCACTCTCAGCATCGGCGATGCCGAAGCCAAGCGCCTGGGCGGCGGCAGTTCGTCCGGCATGCAGCGCCAGTCGGTCGCCCCGAGCAAGACGACCAACGCCGCCCCGGCCCAACAGCAGCCGGCTGCCCCGGCCGCCGCGCCGCAAGCCCAACCCAAGCGTTCGTGGATGGGTCCGCTGGCCGGCCTGGCTGCCGGTCTCGGCCTGGCTGCCCTGGCTTCGCACTTCGGTTTCGGCGAAGGCCTGGCCAATTTCATGATGATGGCCCTGCTGGCCATGGTCGTCATCGGCGTGATCGGCTACTTCATGCGCAAGAAGGCAGCAGCCGCGCAGGGCGGCATGCAATATGCCGGGGCCGGTGCGGCTTACGGCGCCAATGCTCCGCGTGAGCCGGAATTCGTTCCGGCTGGCGGCAGCGCCGCCCCGGTAGCCGCCGTGACCAATGGCACCGGCAACATCCCGGCCGGCTTCGACGTCGAAGGCTTTGTCCGCAACGCCAAGGTCAATTTCATCCGTCTGCAAGCCGCCAACGATGCCGGCAACCTCGACGACATCCGCGAATTCACCTCGCCGGAGATGTTTGGCGAAATCAAGATGGGCATGGCCGAGCGTGGCAACGCCAAGCAGGAAACCGATGTCGCCCAGTTGAACGCCGAAGTGATCGACGTCACCGAGGAAGCCGCCCGCTACGTCGTCAGCGTCCGCTTCACCGGTCTGATCAGCGAAGAACGGGGTGCTGCACCGGCGCCGTTCGACGAGATCTGGCACATGACCAAGCCGACTGACAACAGCCGCGGCTGGGTTCTGGCTGGCATCCAGCAAGTCCAGTAAATCTCGACACTCCCGCCAAAGCCGGCACGGGCCAACGCCCGTGCCGGCTTTTTTCATTGATGCAGCCGCCTTCGCATTGCTGCCGGGTACAATTGTCCATCAAGAAAAATGTGCTGGCTCCAGCCGGCCTGAAACCCGGCGGGTCATTGGAGGAGAACGTTGAGGGCCGGCTACACCATCCGTCAGAAGATTGCCCTGGCCATCGCGGCTTCGCTCGGCATCGGCCTGCTGCTGTCCTTTCTGACCTTTTCAGTCCGCGAAATCGACCAGCGCCGGCAGGCTAAGACGGCCGAGCTGTTTGCCATGGCCGACGTGGTTGCCTTCAATGCATCGGCCGTGATCGAGTTCAAGGATATTCGCGGCGCCAAACAACTGCTCAGCGCCTTCGGCGAACACCAGGATGTACTGACGGTTCGCCTGCTCGGTATCGATTCGGATTTTCGCTACGGCCTCGATGCCGCCAACCGGGAAATACCCGCCCAGGTTGCGCTGGGCGACCGGCCGCACCGCGAACGCGCGGTCTATGCCGACTGGTCCACCGTGACGGTTGCCGTTCCCGTACGCTCGGCCGATGGCATCCTCGGTTCGGTCTCAATTACTGCCAGCCTGGCCGAAGTCTGGCGGGCGATCATCTGGAACCTGGCGCTGTCGCTGCTGGCCTTGACCCTGTCGTTCATCATCGCCTTTGCCATCGGGCGCCGCATGCTGGCCTCGATCCTGGCCGCCCTCGGCTCGCTGACCGAAACGGCGCAATACATCGCCGAGTCGAAGGATTATTCGCGCCATGCCCGGATTTTCTCCGACGACGAGATCGGCCACCTCGGCAAGTCCTTCAATTCGATGCTGACCGAAATCGCCGAGCGTGACCGGCAACTGGCCGACCAGCGCGACCATCTGGAGGATACGGTGCAGCAGCGGACGCAGGCGCTGTCGGTCGCCAAGGAGGCCGCCGAGGCGGCCAGCCGCGCCAAGAGCACCTTCCTGTCGAACATGAGCCACGAGTTGCGCACGCCGATGAACGCGATCATCGGCATGACCTACATGCTCAAGCGCAACAACGGGGACCCAGCGCAGATCGACAAGCTGGCCAAGATCGACCGGGCGGCCAACCATCTGCTGCAACTGCTCAACGACATCCTTGATCTTTCCAAGATCGACGCCGAACGGATGACGCTGGAGCAGACCGCCTTCTCTCTGCCAGCGCTGGCCAACGACGTGGCCGACCTGCTGGCGCCGCGCGCCGAATCGGCCCGCCTGCATTTTTTCGTCGATACCGACCCGCAACTCAAGGGCCTTCGGCTGCTCGGCGATCCGTTACGCCTGCAGCAGGTGCTGATCAATCTGGCCGGCAATGCGATCAAGTTTACCGCGCGCGGCGAGGTCCGCGTCGTCGCCCGTCTTGCCGACCAGGACGCCGAATCGGCCAAGATCGAGCTGTCGGTCTGGGATACTGGCATCGGCATCGCGCCGGAGGCGATCAGCCGGATTTTCAATCCCTTCGAGCAGGCCGACGGCTCGACGACCCGCAAATTCGGCGGCACCGGCCTTGGCCTGCCGATCTGCCAGCGCCTGGTGCGCCTGATGGGTGGCGAGATCAAGGTGGTGTCGACACCGGGTAGCGGCAGTGTCTTTTCCTTCGTCATCCAGTTGAAGCGGGCCGAGCCGCTGGCCGAACGGCAGCCGGATATCCGGCAATCGGGTGCCGACGCCGAGCGCATCCTGCGCACCGAGTATTCGGCGATCCGTGTCCTGGTCGCCGAAGACGACTGGGTCAACCAGGAAGTCTCGCTCGAACTATTGCGCGAAACGCTGGGGCTGACGGTCGATATTGCGCCGGATGGGGCCGAGGCGCTGGAAATGGCACTCCGGTATCGCTACGACCTGATCCTGATGGACATGCAGATGCCGGTACTCGACGGCATCGGCGCCACCCAGGCGATCCGCGAGCTCGACGGCTATGCCGAGGTGCCGATCATCGCGATGACTGCCAACGCCTTCGCCGATGACCGCGTCCAGTGCCTCGACGCCGGCATGAACGATTTCATTGCCAAGCCGGTCGATCCGGACCGCCTGTTCGTCGTCATGCTGGACTGGTTGCGCCAGCGCAGTCAGCTGGAACAGCTGACTTCCAGCCCGTTCGCCCAGTCGGGCGGCAGGGCGGCGTAAGCTTCGAACTCCGGCTGCTCGTCGTAGGGGCGGCGCAGGCAGGTCAGCAGACGCTGCACTTCCGAGAAGTCCTTGTCCTTCGCCTTGCGGATGGCCACTTCAGCCAGCCAGTTGCGCAACACGTACTTCGGGTTGGCCGAGCGCATCGCCGCCTGCCGTTCGCCGTCCTCCCAGGGGGTTTGGGCGAGCCGGGCGCGCCAGCCGTCGAGCCACTGGTCGCAGGCCGAGCGGTCGATGAACAGGTCGCGGAAAGCGTTTTCCGATTTTGGCCGATTTTCCGGGCTGACCGTAGCATTCAGCCCGGACAGCAGGCGGAAGAAGGTCGTGAAGTCGGGCCGGTGCTGCTGCAGGAAACCGAAGGTCTCGCCGATGAAATCGACGTCTTCCGGCAGTCCTTCGCGCAGGCCGAGCTTGGTGCGGAACAAGCGCTCGAAGGTGGATTCGAAGGCCGGGCCATAGGTTTCGTCAACCGCCGCCCGGGCGATCATCGGGTCCTTCAGCAAGGGCTGGAAGGCGTCGGCCAGGCAATAGAGGTTCCACTGTGCGACCGCCGGCTGGTTGCGGTAGCTGTAGCGCCCGTGCGAGTCGGAATGGTTGCAGATGTGGCCGGCATCGAAGGCCTCCATGAAGCCGAACGGGCCGTAATCGAGCGTCAGGCCGAG
Source organism: Betaproteobacteria bacterium (assembly GCA_020621865.1). GTDB lineage: Bacteria > Pseudomonadota > Gammaproteobacteria > Burkholderiales > Rhodocyclaceae > Azonexus. The sequence continues at coordinate 34,454 of JAHRYW010000001.1, forward strand.
GATGGACATGTTGTCGGTGTTCATCACGCCATGCATGAAGCCGACCGCCATCCAGTACGCGATCAGTTCGCCGGTCCGCTGCGCCACGTCGCGCAGCAGCGCGTCGTAGGGATTTACCGCGTCCCGACACTCGGGACGGAAGGTGTCGATCACATAGTCGGCCAGTTGCTTCAACTCGGCGCCCTTGTCGCGCGATGCCCAGTGCTCGAACGAGCCGAAGCGGACGAAGCCCGGCGCCACCCGCGTCACCACTGCTGCCGTCTCGATTTCCTCGCGGCGCACCGGGTGGTCGGCACCGATCACGCATAAAGCCCGCGTCGTCGGCACGCCGAGGCCGGCCATTGCCTCGGAACAGAGAAATTCGCGGATCGACGAACGCAGCACGGCGCGGCCATCGGCACCACGTGAATAAGGCGTCCGTCCCGCGCCCTTGAGCTGGATTTCCCAGTGGCCCAGTTCGTTGCGCAGGCCGCCGAGCAGATGCGCCCGGCCGTCGCCCAACTGGCCGGCCCAGACGCCGAACTGGTGGCCGGAATAAACGGCGGCCAGCGGCGCGCTGCCGGGCAGCAGGCAGTTGCCGGCAAAGATTTCGGCGAACTGCGGGCTGGCTAGCAGTTCCGGCGGCAGGCCGAGCAACCCGGCAACCTCGTCGCTAACGCCGACCACGTAGGGGTCGGGTAGGGGCAGCGGGTCGAGCCGGGTGTAGAAAGCCGCCGGCAGGGCGGCAAAGCTGTTGTCGAAAACGGGGAGTTCGGGCGGCAGGGAGTCGGGGGCGTTCATGGGTGTCGGTTTTGCGGCAAGGAATCGGCGCTCTCCGGTCACGCAGCAAACGGCGTGCCGGCGCAGCCAACGGTCAGAACGCAAAAGGCGCCAATGGTTCGCGGCAAAACGGGCAATCCACTAAACTGGCGGGATGCGCCGCTATCCGATCTCTTTTATCTCCCTGACCGCCCTCGGCGTGCTCTGCGCCATACCCGGCGCCCTCAGCCTGGCCGGCTTCGGCAACCTGTTGCACCCGGTACTGGAAGACCCGATGGCCGGGCTGGCCTTCATCGTTTCCGCCGTCGCCCTGATCGGCTCCGGCGCCTTCCCGCTGGTCATCGAAAAGCTGAAGGAAAGCGAAGAGGCTTAAGCCTCGCGCATCAGCCGCCAGTACTGGAACTTCAGCATGGCGGCGGCCCCGGCGACAATGGCCAGGAAGGTGATGATGGAGCCCAGCGCCAGGGTCGAGAAACCGCTGATCCCCTGGCCGATCGTGCACCCCATGGCGACGACGCCGCCGAAACCCATCAGCGCCGCGCCGAGCAGGTGGCTGGCGGTATCCTCGATGCTGGCGAAACCTTCCCAGCGAAAATTGCGGGTCAGCAGCGACCAGGCAAACGAACCGGCAATCACGCCGAGCGCCGTGGCGATGCCGAAAGTCATCGTCCGACTGGTATCCGACCACAGCATCAGCAGTTCCAACGTGTAGGCCTGCGGTGCGACGAAGGAGAGCGATTCCATCCGCCCGCTATTGGTCGTCAGGAAAGCCTCTTCCAAAGTCTCCGGGTGTTCGGCCACATAGCCGAGATGGCCGCTGACATACCAGGCAGCGACAACGGTCAGACCGATACCGACGCCGCCGAGCAGGTTGTCCAGGGTCCAGAAATCGCGTTTGGCCAAGGATGCTACGGTCAGCCCTCCACCAATGGCAAAAACCGGGAGGAGCAGGGCCATCTTAGGGTCCATGCCGGCGGCAGCCAGCAGGGCCGGGATATCCTGCCCGCCGGGCAGCGTGATGGCGGCCTTTTCCAGCACATTGACGCGAAAGACGCCGAACACACCGCGGATGGTCATGTAGGCGACCAGACCGAGGACCACGAAGACGACCAGCGATTTCAGGTTGCCGCCGCCGATGCGGATCAGGGTCTTGGAACCGCAGCCGGATGCCAGCACCATGCCGACGCCGAAGGTCACCCCGCCGACGAGGTAGGACAGCCAGGTGAAATTGGGCGTCCGGTAAATCGACTTGCCGAGATCGATCTGCCCACTGGCGTGCAGCGCACCGGCGCCGAGAATGGCGACACCGATGGCCAGCAGCCACATCCGCATCCGGCTCCACTCGCCCATGTTGACGATGTCCGACACCGCCCCCATGGTGCAGAAATGGGTTTTCTGGCCGATCGCACCGAACACGAAGGCAACGGCAAAAGCGAGCCAGAGAACGGTGCTGGGCGCGACGGCAGTTTCCATGCTCAGGCGCGGTAGATGGTGGGATCGGGCAGGCCGGCGGCAGCAAAGCCCTCGGCGCGCAGGCGGCAGGAATCGCAGACCCCGCAGGCACGGCCGAGCTGATCGGCCTGGTAGCAGGAAACGGTCAGGCCGTAATCGACGCCGAGCGCCGCGCCGGTCCGGATGATCTCGGCCTTAGAGAGGGCGATCAGCGGCGCATGGATGGACAGCTTGTGGCCCTCGACGCCGGCCTTGGTCGCCAGGTTGGCCATCGTCTCGAAAGCGGCGATGTATTCCGGCCGGCAATCGGGATAGCCGGAGTAATCGACGGCATTGACTCCGACGAAGATGTCGCGGCTGCCAAGCACCTCGGCCCAGGCCAGGGCCAGCGACAGCATGATGGTGTTGCGGGCCGGCACGTAGGTAACCGGAATGCCCGGCTGGACGCCCTCGGTCGGCACGGCGATGGCGGTATCGGTCAGCGCCGAGCCGCCAAACTGGGCCAGGCCGAAATCGAGCACGCGATGCTCGGCGGCGCCAAGCGCCTTGACCACGCGATCGGCCGCGGCCAGTTCGGCGCAATGCCGCTGGCCGTAGTTGAACGACAGGCAATAGGATTCGAAACCCTGGCTGCGGGCGATGGCCAGGCAGGTGGCGGAATCGAGTCCACCGGAAAGGAGAACGACGGCTTTCTTCATCATGGGGCGCGAATATACCCCAAAATCCAGCCGCCCTGAGAGGCTATCTGCTTGTTCCTGCGCGAAAATTTCAGCCTTGGCTGAGCAAGGCGAATTCCCGCTCGGCGAGCGCCTCGTCGCCGAGGTTGAGCTCGACCAGGCGGCGCAGGTGGGTCACACTTTCCAGGTCGATGTCACGGCAAAGCAGGCCGTAGTAATTAGCCAGGTGATGGACGACGGTGGCTTCCATGCGGATGGTCGTGCCGACGTTGTCGAGGCGGATCTTCAGCGTACAGTTGGTGCCGACCGTGACGAACATCGTCGAATGTGGATGGATCAGCGCGCCCTTCAGCGACAGGTCGAGCACATCGACGACACATTCGCCGTCGGGCAGAAAGAGTGTGGCCTTGCTCTGGAACGGGATGCGGGAAAACTTGCGGCGATTGTCGGTCATCTTTGCCTCCGTCCTTATTTTCCCTGCATGTTACCCCAAAGCAACTTGTGCATTTGCAGCTGGAAGCGGACATTCAGGCCGTCTTCAAGAATCCATTCGGCCAGCGAGCGGGCCTCGATCAACCCCTGGGCCGGCGAGAACAGCACCGGGCAGTGGCGGTCGAGCTGGTGTTCGCGCAAGGCATCGCGCGCCCATTCGTAATCGCCGCGCGAGGCAATGACGATCTTGATTTCATCGCGCGCGTTCAGCGACGCCAGGTTTTCCCAGCGATTCTTCGCGGCTTCGCCGGAATCCGGCGCCTTGAGATCCATGATCCGAGAAACCCGCGGATCGACGCCGGAAATATCCAGCGCCCCGGAGGTTTCCAGCGAGACGTCGTAACCGGCGTCGCAAAGCGCCGTCAGCAGCGGCAGACAGTCTTTCTGGGCCAGGGGCTCGCCGCCGGTCACGCAGACCTGGCGGGCCGGATACTTGGCCACTTCGGCCAGCACCGATTCGATCGTTGCCGCCTCGCCGCCGGTAAAGCTGTAAGTCGTGTCGCACCAGGAACAGCGCAGCGGGCAACCGGTCAGGCGGACGAAGACGGTCGGCAGGCCGATGCGCGACGCTTCGCCCTGCAGGGAGTAGAAAACTTCAGTGAGACGTAAAGCCAATTATTTCTTCTTCAGCCGCTCGCGGGCGGTATCGGCCGCCGGGGTACCGGGATACTTGGTGAGCACCGTTTCCAGCGAACGCTTGGCGCCGGTCGGGTTGCCCATCTCCTGCTGGCAGGTCGAAATGGCCAGCCAGGCATCGGGTGCCTTGGTGCTGTCGGCGTACTTGGTGGTGACCACGCTCTGCGCCTCGATGGCGCGCTTGCAGTCGCGCTGGGCGTACCAGGCGTTGCCCAGCCAGTACTGGGCGTTGGGCGCCAGCGAGCTGTCCGGGTGCTTCTGGACGAAAGCGCCGAAACCGGCGGCGGCGTCCTTGTACTTGCCGGCCTTGAACTGGTTCAGCGCGGCTTCGTAATCCTGGGTTTCCTTGCCCGGATCGCCGGCCGATTTTGAATTCGGCCCATTTTCGCCTTCGACCGTAGCATTTGCCGGCGCGGTAGTCTCGAACTTGCGCAGGCGGGTGTCGAGGTCGAGGTAGAAGTCCTGCTGGCGCTTCTTGGCCGTTTCCAGCTCGTAGGTCAGCGTTTCGATCTGGCCGCGCAGGCGGGCCATCTCTTCGCCCTGGCGCTGAATCTGGTCGGCCAGATTCAGCTGGGCCTTGGCCTGCTGGTCGAATCGCGCTTCTGTCTTGGCTTTCAGGTCGGCAATCTGTTGCCGCGCCACGTCATCATCGAAGACGCCGGCGTGGGCCTGGACGGCACCCAGCGCGGCGATCAGGAGGGCGATTCGAACCGGGCGCATGATTTAGAACTCGCCGCGACCGTCGGCAGCACGGTAGAGGATGTCGGCGCGACGGTTTTCTGCCCAGGCAGCTTCGTCGTGGCCGGCATTCTTCGGCTTCTCTTCGCCCAGGCTGACCGATTCAACCTGGTCTTCCTTGACGCCGAGCAGGGTCAGCGAACGCTTGACGGCTTCGGCACGCTTCTGGCCGAGCGACAGGTTGTATTCGCGGCTGCCGCGCTCGTCGGTGTTGCCCTGGAGCAGCACCTTGAAGCCCTTGTTGGCGACCAGGTACTTGGCGTGGGCGGCGACCAGATCCTTGTACTCGTCCTTGACGTCGTACTTGTCGAGGTCGAAGTAGATGCTGCGCTGCGACAGCTTGCTCTTCGGATCGGTCAGTTCGCGCGGCAGGCCGTTGGCGTCGACACCGTCGGCGGTCACCGAGGCAACACCGGTACCCGAACCGCTGCGCGACTCGACCGGGGCGCCGGCATTGTCTTCCGGCAGCGGGGTGGTGGAACAGCCGACGATCAGGGCGGACAGCAGGGCGGGAATAAGCAGTTTTTTCACAAAAGACTCCGGGATGGATTATTGATAGTAAGGGCCCCAGGCCGGTTCGCGGACATCGCCGGCGGCAACCGAGAGGCGTTGTTTGATCCTGCCATCGCTGGAGACAGCCGATAGTACGCCGCGGCCGCCGACTTCAGTGGCGATCAGGATCATGCGGCTGTTAGGGGCGAAACTGGGAGATTCGTCCTTGTTCGAATCGCTGACGATCTGTACCTGGCGACTGGCCAGATCCATCACGGCGAGCTGGAAGCGGCCTTCGCGGCGGCTGATGAAAGCAAGGCTCTTGCCGTCCGGCGACGGACGCGGCGAGACGTTGTAGTTGCCCTCGAAGGTGACGCGTTTGGCGTCGCCACCGCTGGCGCCGACCTGGTAGACCTGCGGACTGCCGCCGCGATCGGAGGTGAAATAGATCGACCCACCATCCGGGGCATAGCGCGGCTCGGTGTCGATGCCGGAGGACTGGGTGATGCGCTGCAGGCCGCTGCCATCGGCATTGACCGAGTAGATCTGCGAGTGGCCATCCTTGGACAGCACGACGGCCAGCTTGCGGCCGTCCGGCGACCAGGCCGGCGCCGAATTCGAGCCCTTGAAATTGGCGACGATGTGGCGCTGGCCGGAAGCCAGCGTATGGACGTAGATGACCGGCTTCTTTTTCTCGAAGGAGACATAGGCCAGGCGCCCGCCGTCCGGCGACCAGACCGGGGAGATGATCGGCTCGACCGAGGTCAGCGCGGTCGCCGCATTCTGGCCGTCGGAATCGGCAATCTGCAGCAGGTACTGGCCGCGCGCCTTGACGACGTAGGCGATGCGCGTCGAGAAGACGCCCTTTTCGCCGGTCAGCTTCTCGTAGATGAAATCGGCGATGCGGTGGCCGGCGGCGCGCAACTGGACGTTGCTGGTCACGTAGGCGGCACCGCCCAGCGACACGCCCTTTTGCGTGTCGTAGAGGCGGAAGCGGGCTTCCATGCGGCCATCGGCGGCGCGGCCGATGCTGCCGGCGGCCAGCGCATCGGCACCACGGCTCTTCCAGTCGGCGTGATTGACCGCGGCATTTTCGTCAAAGGCCAGACCGGCGTTGTCGATCAGCTTGAACAGGCCGCTGCGCTCGAGATCGGCACGCACGGTGCCGGTGATCACGCGGGAAGCCGCCGGATCGCCGGGAAAATCGACGATGGTCACCGGAATCCGGCTGGCGCCGGCGCCGGTGATCTCGATCGACAGCTGGGCCTGGGCCAAGCCGGCGGTCAACAACGCGAAAGCCAGGAAAATACGGCGGGAAATTCGGGACATAGCGTTCATTTTCATAAAGATTCGCGCGATTTTACTCTTCAAACGGCTTATATTTGATTTCCAGCGTGCGCTGGAACAAGGACGGGTCGTCCGGCTTGGGCAGCGGCGAGGATTTGCGGATGGCCCGCTCGATGGCGCCATCGAGCGCCGGGTTGCCGCTGCTACGCTTCAGTTTGACGTCAAGCACTTCGCCGGTCGGCAACTGGGTGACGTCGAACACCGCCTCCGGATTACCCTGAATCCCCGGCACCGGCATCATGTTGCCGCGCACCTTCATGCGGATCTTGCTAGCGTAATCGGCCAGCCCCTTCTTGTTCGACGCCGCCCGCTGCTCGGCTTCGGCCGCTGCGGCATTGGCCAGTTGCTGCGTATTCGGGCGCGGCTTCAAATCCGATGTTTCGCGGGCCAGTTCCTTGCTGAAATCGAATTTCGGTTGTGGCTGAGGCTTGGGCTCCGGCTTCTTCGGTTCTGGCTTTGGCGGCTCGGGCTTGGGTTCGGGCTTTTTCGGTTCCGGCTTCTTCTTTTCTTCCTTGACCGCGATATCCGGCTTCTTGGGCGGCAGCGGCTCGGGTTTCGGCTCGACCTTGGGCAGCGGCTTGGGCTCCGGCTTCACTTCGGGCGGCGGCGGAGGCGGCGGTACGACCTGCGCCGGCATCGGACGGCTGGCCCACAACTCGACTTCCATGACCTCCGGCTGGCTGCGCTTCCACTGCACGCCGAGAAAGAGCGCAGCCACCAGGCCGACGTGCACCAGAATGGTGAAGGTCAGCGCATATTTCTTGCCAGGCTCTTCGGGACGATCGAGGATCATGTCGACTTATTTGCTGGCGCTGGCGGTTTCCAGGCCGACTTTCTGGAAGCCGGCACGCTTCGCTTCGTCCAGCACTTCGATGACGTTCTTGTACTGGGTTTCCTTGGCACCGGCGATCAGGATCGGCGTCTTGTCGTCGTTGGCCTTCAGGGCCGCCAGTTCGGCCTTCAGTTCCTTGATGCCCTTCAGCTTGGTCTCGTCGCCCTTGATGTTGAACAGCGACAGGCTGCCGTCGTCCTTGATCTGGACCTTGACGTATTTGTCCGGCTTCTGCGGCGCCGTGCCTGAGGACGGCAGGTCGACCGAACCGGTCGTCATCATCGGCGTCGCGACCATGAAGATGACGAGCAGGACCAGCATGACGTCGATGTAGGGGACGACGTTGATTTCGTTTTTCAGGCGGCGCTGGCGCATGGCCTTATCTCATCTGGCGCTGGATGATGTTGGAGAACTCTTCCATGAACGACTCGTAGCGGGTGGCCAGGCGGTCGATGTCGTGCGAGAAGCGGTTGTAAGCGAGCACGGCGGGGATCGCCGCGAACAGGCCGATAGCAGTGGCGACCAGCGCTTCGGCGATACCCGGGGCGACCGAGGCGAGGGTTGCCTGACCGACGTTGGACAGGCCGCGGAAGGCGTGCATGATGCCCCAGACGGTGCCGAACAGGCCGATATACGGGGAAACCGAGCCGACCGAGGCGAGGAAGGCGAGGTGGGATTCGAGGGCATCCATCTCGCGCTGGTAGGTGGCGCGCATGGCGCGGCGCGAGCCGTCGACGATGTCTTTCGGGTCGAGGTTCTTCTGGCCCTTGAGCTTGGTGAATTCGCGGAAGCCGGCCTCGAAGATGCGCTCCATCGATCCGGCGTGGTGACGGTCGTTGACCGCGCTGTTGAACAGGTTGTTCAGGTCGCCGCCGGACCAGAAATCGCGCTCGAAATTCTCGGTCTTCTGGCGGGCCAGCTTGACCGTGAACCACTTCATGAAAATGTAGTACCAGGACATGAAGGAGACGCCGGCGAGCAGAGCCATGACGGCCTGGACGACAGCACTGGCTTCAAGAATCAGGTGGAGAATGGACAAATCCTGGGTGACGTTCATTTCAGCGATTCCAGCTTGGCATACAGAAAATCGGGGATGGGGGCCGGGGTCATCGTCGCCATGTTGACGCAGGCGATCTCGACGGTGCCGGTGACCAGTTCGTCGGCACCGCGGCGGACGTGTTGACGGAAGATGACGCGGACACGGGTCAGTTTCTCGACTTCGAGGCCGACCGATAGTTCGTCATCGAGCCGCGCCGGCTTCAGGTACTCGCAGCTCGCCTTGCGCGCCACGAAACCGATGCCGGCTTCGGCGGCCAGCGCCGACTGGTCGTGACCGGCAAAACGCATCCATTCGGTGCGGCAGCGCTCGAAGAACTTGAGGTAATTGGCGTAGTAGACGACGCCGCCGGCATCGGTGTCTTCGTAATAGACACGGACCGGGATGGTGAAGGCGTTCGGATTCGGCTCGAATTTCATCGCGGCATTTTACCTTGCGCCGCAACATTGTTTTGTAACGATCTGTTTCCGCGAGAGATATTGTTGAATTTACTCGTCCGCCAGCAGATCGCGAACCACCGCACTGTTCGGCTCGGCCAGCCCGAGGTGGCGGTAGATGGCCGGGGTGGCGACGCGGCCGCGCAGCGTGCGTTGCAGGTAGCCCTGCTGGATCAGATAGGGTTCGAGCACATCCTCGATGGTGTCGCGCGCCTCGCCGATGGCGGCGGCGAGGTTGTCGACGCCGACCGGGCCGCCACCGAACTTGTCGATCACCGCCGAGAGCAGCTTGCGGTCCATCAGGTCGAGGCCGGCCGGGTCGACGTCAAGCATGTGCAGCGCCTTGTCGGCGACGGCGCGGGTAATGTTGCCGTCCGCCTTGACCTCGGCGTAGTCGCGCACCCGACGCAGCAGGCGGTTGGCGATGCGCGGCGTACCGCGCGAGCGTTTGGCGATTTCCAGCGCGCCTTCCGGATCGATCGGCGCGTTGAGCAGGGAGGCCGAGCGGCTGACAATGCTTTTCAGCTCGTCGGCGTTGTAGAACTCCAGCCGGGCGACGATGCCGAAGCGGTCGCGTAGCGGGTTGGTCAGCATGCCGGCCCGGGTCGTCGCGCCGACCAGCGTGAAGGGCGGCAGATCGAGTTTGACCGAGCGGGCGGCCGGGCCTTCGCCAATCATGATGTCGATCTGGAAGTCCTCCAGCGCCGGGTAGAGGATTTCCTCGACCACCGGGCTGAGGCGGTGGATTTCGTCGATGAACAGCACGTCGTGCGGTTCGAGATTGGTCAGGATGGCGGCCAGATCGCCGGCGCGTTCGAGCACCGGGCCGGAGGTCTGACGCAGATTGACGCCCATTTCGGCGGCGACGATGTGGGCCAGCGTCGTCTTGCCCAGCCCCGGCGGGCCGAAGAGCAGCACGTGGTCGAGCGATTCACTGCGATTACGGGCGGCCTGGATGAAGATTTCCAGCTGCTCGCGGATCTTGACCTGGCCGGTGTAGTCGGCCAGCCGCTTGGGGCGGAGCGCCCGTTCGAGCGCTTCTTCTTGGGCCGATTTTGAATTTGGGGCAATTATCCGATCGACCGTAGGATTGATGGTCGGACTGAGCTTGTCGGTTTCAATCATGTTCGTTCCTCACGCAGCCAGCGGCGCAGCAGCATCTCGCCCAGCGCCAGCAGCACCGGCCCGAGGAAGATGCCGATGAAGCCGAAGACGAGCACGCCACCGAGCACGCCGAGCGCGATCAGCAGGATGGACAGCCCGGCGCCACGGGCGATCAGGATGGGTTTGACGAAGTTGTCGATGCTGCTGATCACCAAGAGGCCGTAGAGCGCCATGAAGATCGCCCAGCCGGTCTGGCCTTCGCTGTACAGCCAAGCGGCGGCGCCGCCCCAGATCAGCGGCGGGCCGACCGGGATCATCGACAGGAAGAAGGTGACGAAGCCGAGCAGGATGGCGGCCGGCACGCCAGCGATCAAAAAACCGATCATCGCCACCGTGCCTTGCGCCGCGGCGGTGCCGACGATACCGAGCATGACGCCGACCACGGTGCCGCGCGCCTTTTCCAGCATGTTCTCGCCGAGTTCGCCGCCGAGCTTGCGGGCGCCAACGTAGAGCGCCTGGCTGATCGCCGCGCCGTCGCGGTACAGAAAGAAGGTGACGAACAGGACCAGCGCCATCTGCAGCAGGCCGTTGGCGGCGATGCCGCCGAGCGCCAGCGCGAACTGGCGGGCCGGGGCGATCAGTTGCTTGACCAGCGCGTTCAATTCCTCGCGGTCACCTGCGACGCGGTGCCAGGTGGCGTCGATTTCGCCGCCGACAAAAGGCAGGGCGGCCAGCCAGCCCGGCGGATCGGCCGGCATGCCCTGCTCGACATAGGGTTTGACGAAGTCGATCAGCTTGTCGGCGCCGTTGGCCAGCGAGCCAGCCAGGAATACCGTCGGCAGCAACATGACCAGGACCAGGGCCAGCGTCATCAGCGTAGCGCCCAGGGTATCGCGCCCGCCCAGGCGGGGCAGCAGCTTTTCGGCGTAGAAGCGCCAGGTGCTGATCCAGACGACGAAGGCGAACAGCACGGCGCCGATGAAGGGCAGCAGCACGGTGATGCAGCCGACGATCAGCAGCACCACCAGCGCAATTTGCGCCAGCCGCTTGGGGTCGTTGTCTTCGATCATCGCCAGTGGATCACACCTTGGACAGCAGCTTGAGGGCCTGGCGGATGCCGTCGGAGGTGCCGATATCGGCCGGCAGTTGCTTCATGGCTGCCGTCGCCTCCTTCTCGTTGTAGCCGAGGGCGAGCAGGGCGTTGGCAATGTCCGACTTGGCGTCGGCGACCGCAGCGCTCAGGGAAACGCCAGTGGCGTCGGCCAGCTTGCCCTTCAGTTCGAGCAGCAGGCGCTCGGCGGTTTTCTTGCCGATGCCGGGAATCTTGATCAGCCGGCCGAGTTCCTGCTGCGCCACGGCGGCAGCCAGATCGCCGACCGACAGGCCGGAGAGTACCGATAGCGCAGTGCGCGCGCCGATGCCCGATACCTTCAGCAACTGGCGGAAGGCAAAGCGCTCGGCCTCGGTCAGGAAGCCATAGAGGAAATGCCCGTCCTCGCGCACCGCGAAATGGGTCAGCAGCTTGGTCTTCTCGCCAGCCGCCGGCAGGTTGTAGAAGGTGCTCATCGGTACGTCGAGCTCGTAGCCGACTCCGTTCACATCAAGCACGATCTGCGGCGGGTTCTTTTCGGCCAGGATGCCGGTCAGTCTTCCGATCATTTGCGGGTGATCTTTCTTTGGAAAAAGTACTGTATTTTCACACAGGTTCTCATCCTATCAGCCGCCCACCTTTAACGCGATAGCCGGCCGTCGCCAAAGCCCCCAGACCCTGCCCGCCGTGCGCGTGGCAAATGGCGCAGGCCAGCGCATCGGCAGCGTCGGCGGTCGGCGAGCCGGACAGGTTCAGCAGCCGGACCACCATGTCCTGCACCTGCTCCTTGGCCGCCTTGCCATGGCCAACCACCGCCTGCTTGACCTGCAGGGCCGTGTACTCGGCCACCGGCAGCCCGGCATGGACCAGCGCACTGAGCGCCGCACCGCGCGCCTGGCCGAGCAGCAGCGTCGATTGCGGATTGACGTTGACGAAGACCTTTTCCACCGCAGCCTGATCGGGTTGGTACGTGGCGATCACTTCGCTGATCCCGGCAAACAGCGTCTTGATCCGCTCCGGCAGCGACTGCTTGTCGTTCGACTTGATACAGCCGCTGGCGACGTAGAGCAGTTGGTTGCCGTGCTTCTCGATGACGCCAAAGCCGGTTACCCGCAGGCCCGGGTCGATGCCCAATATTCTTGGCGCGGTCATTTCGGTCGCCCGACCAGATAGACGCCGCTGACGGCGACTGCCATGCCGAATGCTACGGTCAGGGTCAAATTTTCGCCAAAAACAAAAAACGCGATCAGCGCCGTGGTCGGCGGCGTCAGGTAGAACAGGCTGGCAACATTGACCGCGCTGCCGCTGCGGATCAGCAGGTTGAGCAGGCTGATGGCGCCGATCGACAGGACCAGCACCAGCCAACCAAGGGCAAACAGGAAGTGGCCGTTCCAGGCTATCCGGTAGTCTTCGAAGATGGCGACGGCGACGGCCGTCAGCACCGCCGACGGAACGAACTGGATCACCGAGCCGCTACGCAGGTCGAACTTCGGGCAGAAACGTTTCTGGTACAGCGTGCCGGCCGTGATGCCGAGCAGGGCGACCAGCGCCGGGATCAGCATCGGCCCGAGCGCGCCATCGCCAAGCTTGCCGGAGACGACCAGCGCAATGCCGACGAAACCTAGCCCCAAGCCGCCCCATTGGCGAGCACTCACTTTCTCGCCAAGCATCGACCCTGAAAGAAGCCCGGTCAACAAAGGCTGCATGCCGACGACCAGCGCCGTGATCCCGGCCGACAGACCGTGCTTGATGGCGACGAAGACGCCGCCGAGATAGATGGCATGAACCAGCACGCCGGTAACGCCAATGTGCAGCCAATCGCGCCGGCGCTTCGGCCAGGGCGCGCCGGTGGCCAGGGCGATCGCCGTCATCAACGCAATGACCAGGCCGTAGCGGGTGAGCAGGAAAGAGAGCGGCTCGGCGTAGGGCAGGCCGTACTTGGCACCGACAAAGCCGGTGCTCCACAGGAAGACGAACAGCAAGGGATAGACGCGTTCCATGGGCATTCAGTCCAGCAACTGGCCAGCGCATTGGCGACGCGCTTCAAGCAGGGTTTCGAACAAGGTGCGGGCATCGCCGCTGGCCCGGTGGCGACGCAGGGCGAGGCGGATTTCGACGGCAGCACGGGTGGCGTGCCACAGCGATTTTTCGCACTCGCTCAACAGGTCGCGCAAATCTTTGAGTTCGAATGTCGGCACCAGTTCGACCGTTTCGTAGAGCACACTCAACCAGACGTAGTCGTAAGCCCAGGCATCGCAATAGATGCGCTGGCCGCGCAAGGCGCGGTTCAGCGCCAGACAGACCTCGACGGCCGGTTTGCCATGGCTGTCCAGCAAGGGGCGGGCAATGCCGTGCACCTGCTCGGCGGCGTCGTCCCAGTGCGTCCAACCCGCTTCCGGTTTGATCAGGGTGCAAAACGATTGGCCGTCCGGCCGGTAGTAGCCGATTTCGATCGGATAGCTGCCGCGCCCGAAGCCCGAGGCCTCGATGTCGATGATGACCGGCAGGGTCACGGCCAGGAGGTGTTCGGCGTCAGTCGCAAGTGGCCTGGCAGGCCGCCGCATTGGCGGCGCAGGCCTTGTCGTCCACGAGGGCGCAGGCGCCCTTGGTCCGGTAGGTGAAATTGATCCCGTTCGGGTAGCTGCAAACCAGCTTGGTCAGCCTGCCCTGGCGCTCGATCTTCATGCCCGTCGCCTTCAGCGCCTTGACCTTGGCCGGCGCCACGTCGCAGGAGACGTAGCCGTCGAAGACACCGTCCTTCGACTCCCACAGCGCGAGGTTCTTCATCTGCCGGTAATCGCTGTAGCGCAGGCAAGAGTCGGTTTCCTTGGCATAGACCTTGGCGTTGTCGCTGCAGAAGGCCGTGTAGGTGTGCTTCAGCTCTTCCTCGGTCGGGCAGGCATTGACCTGGGCGGACGCACCCAGGTCGGGGCAGGTGTATTGCGCCGCCGCCGCAGAAAAACTGACCAGGCCGGCGAGCAGGGCGGGGATAAGCGGACGAAGGTTCACGGACATTCCTTGGGCGGCGACAACAAATGGATGGCTGCGGACGTAGTGCCCGCAGCCGCGATGCATCAGTCTTCGATGACAGCCGTGGTGTAGATTTCCTGCACGTCGTCGAGGTTTTCCAGCGCGTCGAGCAGCTTCTGCATCTTGACGCCATCCTCGCCGGCGAAGACGTTCTCGCCTTCCGGCTTCATCGTCACTTCGCCGAATTCCGGCTTGAAGCCGGCGGCTTCCAGCGCGTCCTTGACGGCCATGTAGTCGTTGGCGGCGGTCAGCACCTCGATCGAACCGTCTTCGTTGGTCGCCACGTCCTCGGCGCCGGCCTCGATTGCGGCGTCCATCAGTGCCGCTTCGTCGGTACCCGGGGCGAAGATCATCTGGCCGCAGTGCTTGAACTGGAACGCCACGCAGCCGTCGGTGCCCATGTTGCCGCCGAACTTGGAAAAAGCGTGGCGGACTTCGGCCACCGTGCGGGTCTTGTTGTCGGTCAGGCAGTCGACCATGATCGCCGCGCCGCCGATGCCGTAGCCTTCGTAGCGGATCTCGACGTAATCGACACCTTCCAGTTCACCGGTGCCCTTCTTGATCGCCGTGTCGATCTTGTCCTTGGGCATATTGACGCCCTTGGCCTTGTCGACCGCGACGCGCAGGCGCGGGTTGAAACTGATGTCGCCGCCGCCCATCTTGGCGGCAACGGTGATTTCCTTGGCAATCTTGGAGAAGGCGGCGCCGCGCTTCTCGTCCTGGCGACCCTTACGGTGCTGGATATTGGCCCATTTGGAATGACCCGCCATGCTGTTTTCCCTGAATGCAAATAACGAAGAAGGCGTGATTTTACCCGCCCTGCGGCTTCTCGTCAGGCCGGCGTGACGCCTCTCGCCCTACGCTATTTCACAAAGCGCCCGGCCGCCGTTGCTAGAATGACGGGATACTTTCCCGCTGGAGCCTTGCGCCATGTCCGATCCCCTTTACCTCGCCAAATCCGAAGACGGCTACCCGGCCCTACTGCCGCAGATGGCCAACCGGCACGGCCTGATCACTGGCGCCACCGGCACCGGCAAGACGGTCACCCTGCAGTCGATGGCCGAACGCCTCTCGTTCGCCGGCGTTCCCGTCTTCATGGCCGACGTCAAGGGCGACCTCTCCGGCATGGGCGCCGCCGGCACGCCTTCGGAAAAACTCCTGAAGCGCATCGCCGAACTCGGCCTCGAAGGCTTCGCCCCCTACGCCAACAGCGTCGCCTTCTGGGATGTCTTCGGCCAGGGCGGCGTGCCGGTCCGTGCCACTGTCTCCGACATGGGTCCGCTGCTGCTTGGACGGCTCCTCAACCTCAACGACACCCAGGCCGGCGTGCTGCAACTGGTCTTCAAGATCGCCGACGACCAGGGCCTGCTGCTGCTCGACCTCAAGGACCTGCGCGCCATGGTCCAGCACGTCGGCGACAACGCCAAGAATTTCACCACCGAATACGGCAACGTCGCCGCCGCCTCAATCGGCGCCATCCAGCGCGGCCTCTTGACGCTCGAAGAGCAGGGCGGCGACCTCTTCTTCGGCGAGCCGATGCTGAACATCAACGACCTGATGCAGGTCGACGCCAACGGTCGCGGCGTCATCAACATCTTTGCCGGCGAAAAACTGATCCACGCCCCGGCGCTGTACTCGACCTTCCTGCTCTGGATGCTGTCCGAACTGTTCGAGCAGTTGCCGGAAGCTGGCGACCTCGACAAGCCGAAGCTCGTCTTCTTCTTCGACGAAGCCCACCTGCTGTTCAGCGACGCCCCGCAGGCGCTGACCGACAAGGTCGAACAGGTCGTCCGCCTGATCCGCTCCAAGGGTGTCGGCGTCTATTTCGTCACGCAGAACCCGCTCGACGTCCCGGAAAAAATCCTCGGCCAGCTCGGCAATCGTGTCCAGCATGCCCTGCGCGCCTTCACCCCGCGCGACCAGAAGGCCGTCCAGGCAGCCGCCGAAACGATGCGCGCCAACCCCAAGTTCGACGCCGCGACGGTGATCACCGAACTCGGCGTCGGCGAAGCGCTGGTCTCCTTCCTCGACGAAAAGGGCCGGCCCAACGTCGTCGAGCGCGGCTTCATCTTCCCGCCCGCCTCCCGCCTTGGCCCGCTGACGCCGGAAGAACGCCAGGCCATCATGCAAGCCAGCCCGATGCTCGCCGCCTACGGCACAACCATCGACCGCGAATCGGCCTATGAACTGCTGCGCGGCAAACCCGCCACGGCGCCAGCTGCCCCCGGCGCCATCCCCGCCCCCCCGGCCGGCGGCAATCTCAACGACAGCGACTGGGGCAACACCGCCAACCAGCAGCAGCCGCGCTACGAAAGCGCCCCCCAATCCCGCCAGCCCGAACCCGCCCCCCAAGCCGAATCCGGCGGCGGCCTGCTCGGTGGCCTCGGCAACATCCTGATGGGCAGCACCGGCCCGCGCGGCGGCAAGCGCGAAGGCGTGCTGGAGAGCGCCGCCAAAAGCGCAGCGCGCGGGGTGGCCGGGACAGTGGGCCGGGAGATTGGAAAGCAGATTTTGCGCGGGGTGCTGGGGTCTATTTTGGGTGGGCGCCGCTGATTTGAGTTGAACCGGCGACTGAAGACCCTCCCGCTGATCATCTGGGTCTAACTAAAGCCGGCATCCACTCCGCCACCATGGCGCAGAAAATGCCTTCTGCGCCATTTTCATTTTTGGGCATTTTTTCCGCTCGACCGTAGCATTCAGTCTGAGCGTGCCTCGATCCTTATTGAATCCGCTGCAGCGCAACCATGCCGTTTTCGCCGGTGACCGGGCTGCGGTACTGGCCGCTCAGAAACATGCCGTCGGGGCTGAGCAGCAGGACGGCCTGGTAGGGGGCGCCGTTGACGGTGTATGAAAAGCTGAACTGGTTGCCCTGGACCAGGCCGGCGCCGGCGACGGCGCCGTGGATGCTGGTGCCCTGGAAGACGATCTGGCCGCCCTGTTCGATGATGCGGTATTTGCCGCCTTCGGCGTCCCGCCAGCCGCCAGTTATCGGGAGCTGGGCGGCGGCGGGGGGCTGCGGGGCGATGTACTGGGGTCCGGGGGACACTGGCGGCGCTACGTCCGGCGGCAGGTTTTCCTCGTTGCTGAAGATGGTCGCCAGGACGAACACTGCGCCAATGCCCCAGGCCCATTTTTTCCAGCCTCCGCTCGCGGCTGGCATCGGGCTTGGCGGCACCGGGCCGGGCGCCGGTTTGGGCGACGGGACGATGCCGAGAGCCTTGTTGAGGGCATCGACCAGCGAGGTGACGTCGAACTCCCAGCGTTTGTCGGTCAGTTCGAAGGCATTGCGGCGGGCCAGGGGTTTGAGGTCGTCGGGCAGGTCGTCGGCAGCCGGCATCGTCGCCCCTTCGACCAGTACCGGGATGACCAGCACGTCGCTGCGTCGCAGGGCGGTCGATATCTCCAGGCGGGCGTAGTCGTTGGCGTCGTCCAGACGGCGCCGGCCGGCGCCGTCTGTCATGGTCGCCCAGCGCGGCCCGATGATGGCGAGCAGGACGCCACAGGAGTGCAGGGCGCGGCCGATGGCTTCGATGAAGTCGACACCCGGTTCGATGGTCTCGACGTCGCGGAAAATCGGCACGGCGGGCAGGTGTTCGCGGAGATGGTCGGCGAGCCGGCCGGCAGCGCTCTGGCTGTCCTGTCGGCGATAGCTGATGAAAATACCTTTCATGGCACCCCCCTCCTCGCATTCAGCATAGCAATCTTTGGCCGGCGATGCGAGATGACTGGAATTTCGATTTTGGCCGTTTTGTGCCACCGACCGTAGCATTTGCCATCACCGTGCTTCCAGCGTCCCCTCCCGCGCCAGCATCGCATCCTTGTCGGCCTTGACCGCTGGGTGATAGCACTCGGCCGGCTGGGCGCCGAGGTGGCCGACGCAGCCGTTGCAGTCGACGCAGCGCGGGCCGGGTTGCCGGTCGCGGATGTGGCGGTAGAAGAAGGGATCGGCGATGAAGGCGCGGCCGGCCGAGACGGCGTCGCACTTGCCTGCGGCGATGGCGGCTTCCATCGCGTCGCGGCTGCGAAAGCCGCCAACGCAGATGACCGGGATTTTCAGCTTGTCCTTGAACTGTGGGGTGTAGTCGAGGTTGTAGCCCTGGCGGCCCGGCCAGAGCAGGTTGGAGGCCAGCGCGACGAGCGGCCGGAAGACCCGGAGCAGGGTGCGGCGCGGCTCCGGCAGGTAGTTCATGCTGCCGTCGACCATGTGGCGCAGGCAGCGGCCGAAGGTGCCGCGGACCATCGGGAAGCCGGATTCGTAGTGGCCAACCGAGATTTCGACGGCGTCGAAGCCGGCGCGCTCGAAGTGGGTGGCGGCGTCGACCAGTTCGCCGGTGTTCAGGCCGTCGCGCAGGGGCAGCCAGTCCGAGCCGTTCATCTTGATGATGACCGGGAAATCGGGGCCGAGGCGGGCGCGGATGGCGGCCAGGATTTCACGGTGGAAGCGGGTACGGTTGGCCATGCTGCCGCCGTAGTCGTCGCGGCGGCGGTTGGTGTAGGGGGTCAGGAACTGGCTCAACAGGTAGCCGTTGGCCGAGTGCAGTTGCACGCCGTCGAAGCCGGCGCGCGCGCAGCGTTCGGCAGCGTCGGCATAGCAGCCGACCAGGCGCTGGATGTCCGGGATGCTCAGGGCCTGCGGCCGGGTGCCGGTCAGCAGGTCCTTGACGGCAGAAGCCGAGTAGGCGACCGGCGACTGGGCAAAGCGCGGGATGACCTGGCGGCCGCAGTGATTGAGCTGGGCGAAGAATTTGCCGCCGTGGGCGTGCACGGCGGCGACGACCGCCGCCAGGCCGGGAATCTTGTCGTCATGGTCGGCGCCAAGCTGGGCCGGGGCCGACTTGCCGTCGCGGCTGACGTAGATGTTGCCGGTGATGATCAGCGGCGTTTCGCCGCGGGCGATCAGGGTGTAGAAGTCGATCACCGCCTGGGTGGCGAAACCGTCCGCCGTGGCCCGGGTTTCGGCTGTGGCCGTCTTGAACAGGCGGCCGGGCAGGGTCAGCGATCCGATGTCGAGCGGCGAGAAAAGGGGGCTGCTTTCCGTGGTCATGACGCGCTCCTCCAAACAGGGCCGGGCCGGCGCCAGGCGCCGGGGCAAGCGACCGGAGCCGCTCCCGAATTGGAGCGCAAATATTCCATTGGGTTCAAAACCGGGTGGCAATGGAACTGGCGCCGGGCGCCGCGGTCTTTCTTCTGCAGAGGCGCACGCCGCGGCGGCGACGCCCCCAAACCACGGAGAACCCCCATGGCCAGCCACACCGTCCGCCTGCATCGCGTCCTGCGCACGACGCCGGAACGCCTCTATCGCGCCTTTCTCGACCCCGACGCGATGGCCAAGTGGCTGCCGCCCAACGGCTTCACCGGCAAGGTCCATCACCTCGATGCGCGGGTCGGCGGCAGCTACCGGATGTCGTTCACCAACTTCACGACCGGCCAGAGCCACGCCTTCGGCGGCGAATATCTCGAACTGCTGCCCAACGAACGCCTGCGCTATACCGACCAGTTCGACGACCCCAATCTGCCGGGCGAGATGCAGACCACGGTTACCCTGCGTCCGGTGCTCGGCGGCACCGAACTGAGCGTCGTCCAGGAAGGCATCCCGGAGGCGATCCCGACCGAGATGTGCTATCTCGGCTGGCAGGAATCGCTGATCCTGCTGGCCAAGCTGGTCGAGGCCGAAGTGAGCGAGTGAGACATGGCCATCGAGCTCGACCACAGCATCGTCCCGTCGCACCACAAGGTGGCGTCGGCCAGGCTGCTCGGCGAACTGCTTGGCGTGCCGTGGGCGGAGAGCGGGCTCGGCCCGTTCGCGCCGGTCTATGTCAATGACGGGCTGACGCTCGATTTCTTCGAGACGGCCGACCCCTTCCCGGTCTATCACTACTGCTTCCGCGTCAGCCCGGCCGATTTCGACGCCATCCTCGGCCGCCTCGAAGCCGCCGGCATCCCCTACCGGAGCCGCGTGCACGGGCCGATGGACCGACAGATCAACACCGACTACGGCGGCAACATGATCTACTGGAACGAACCCGACGGCCACCAGTGGGAGATCCTCACCGTCAGCTACGCCCGCCGGCCGCCTGCGGGCTGAGTGCCGATTTCATTTTTGGCCGATTTTTGCCGCTGACCGTGGCATTCGGAAAAACTGTACCTCTCGGCAGCCGCCAAGCGTAAAATAAGTGTTTTCTAATTTACCTTGGAGTCCGCCATGAAAGCCCTACTCCCCGCCGCCCTGCTGATCGCCGCGCTGCCTGCCCTGGCCCACGATGTCGGCGCCTTGACCGCTGAAACCAAGAAGACCGTGCTGCCGGTCGTCCCCAAGGTCGTCGCTGCGATGCAGGAGGCAGTTGCCGACAAGGGCGTGGCCGGGGCGATCCCCGTCTGCAAGGAGCAGGCGCCGGCGCTGATCAAGGAAAAGCGCCAGGAGACCGGCTGGGACATCCGCCGCGTCAGCCTCAGGACGCGCAATGCCGAACGCGGCACGCCGGATCTTTGGGAAGTCCGCCAGCTGGCCGACTTCAACATCCGCGCCGCCAACGGCGAGAAGATCGACAGCATCGAGAAGGCCGAGATCGTCAGCATCGACGGCAAGCCGGTCTTTCGCTACATGAAGGCGCTGCCGGTCGGCGAAGTCTGCGTCAAATGCCACGGCCCGGCCGAGGCGCTGGACGCCGACCTCAAGGCCAGGCTGGCCGAGAACTACCCGCACGACCAGGCCACCGGCTACAGCAAGGGCCAGATCCGCGGCGCGCTGACCGTCAAGCGTCCGCTGTAAGCGGCCAGGTCGGGGGCGCCGCCCCCGACTGCTTTCATCTGCCGTTCAATCCGCCGCCCACAACCCCGGGCGGCGCAGGCCGGCCAGCATTTCCCACTGGTGTACGCTCAGGCCGAGCAGAATCAACCCGGTGCCCAGCCACAGCCGCAAGCCGATCTCCTCGCCATTCAACCAGTGGCCGAGCAGCAGCGCGATGACCGGCGTGATCAGCGTAATCAGCGCCACCTTCGACGTCTCCAGGTGCTTGATCACGTAGTAATACAGCGCGAAGCCGATCACCGACCCGAACACGCCCAGATAGACGATGGCCGCACCGGAACGCGGCGGCACCATGGCCGGCAAGCGGCCGTCGGTCAGCCACCAGAGCAGCCCGAACAAGGGCAGCGACACGCTCAGCGTACCCACCGTCGTCGCCAGCGGCGGGCTGTCGTCGCCGATGCGCTTCAACCAGACCAGGCAACCCGAATAAACAAAGACCGCCACCAGCAGGGCCGCCAGGCCGGCCAGCGCATGCTCGCTGGCCAGGCTGCCGCCATGGATGAAAATGGTCGCCAGTCCGCCGGCGCCGAGCAGCATGCCGGCCACCTTGAGCGGCGTCAGGCCGCGCTCGCCAAGAAAGATCGCACCCAGCACCGCCGCCATCAGCGGCGACAAGCCGAACAACACCGAAATCAGCCCGGAATGCACATAGCGCGCTCCCCAGTAAGTCAGCGCCATCGCCGCGAACAGCCCGAGGCCGCCGACCAGATAGGCGCGGCGCGCCCGCGCATGCAGCGGAAAGCGGATGCGCCAGACCAGCACCAGCAGCCCGGCGACCACGACGCCGATCGCCATGCGGGCGAACACGGCCAGCGCAAAACCGGTGCCCTGGGTACTCCACTGGATGGCCAGCGGCGTGGTGGACCAGATCAGGATGATGCCAAGATAAGCGGCCTGAACAGACATGGGATTCTCCGGATCAACAGGGTTGCGACGAGGGTGGATGCAAGGCGGCAAACAGCAGGCAGGCCGGACGACGGATGGCAAGGGCGACAACGTTCATGGCATTTCCTTTCGACAAGGGACAAAAAACAAAAAGGCCGCGGGTTTGTAGTCCGCGGCCTTGGCTGAAATCGGTTACTGATTCGACTATTCCACCCCGGACCCCGGACCAACGGCAACGCGCCACGCACGCAGGACGCGGCGCGGGGCAATCAGGGCGAACAGGGAACAGGCGAAAGTCATGCGGCCATTGTCAGGGAAATTTGTGCAGCGCGTCAATCACGGGCGATTTTTTAATTTCGGGCCTTTTTTGCCGGCGACCGTAGCATTTGGCGGGCGAGCGGGAACGTCGGACGGCGATGGGCCATTTCCGCTCCCCGGATAAGCAAAACAGATCAAGGCAATTTGCATTTTTTTTGCAAATGGCAAAGAAAGCCCGCATAACGCCGCATTAGAATCGCGCAATTTTTTGCCTCGCACATAGAAATACCTACAAAAAATCAAGGGAGACAAAGCTTTGAAGGTCAATTTACCGGTTACCCAGAATGAGGTGCCCTTTCCGAAAGGGCGCTATGTCGTTTCGCGAACCGACCTCAAGGGAAGCATTACCTACGCGAACGACACATTTGTCGACCTGAGCGGCTTCTCGCAGGATGAATTGATCGGCAAGAACCACAATCTGGTTCGTCACCCGGACATGCCGGCCGCCGCCTTCCAGAACCTCTGGGATACCGTCAAGGAAGGGCGCCCCTGGCGCGGTATCGTCAAGAACCGCTGCAAAAACGGGGACTTCTACTGGGTGGAAGCCCTGGTCGTGCCCTTGCGCAAGGATGACCGGACCATCGGCTACATGTCGGTACGCACGGAACCCAGCCGCGCCCAGGTCAGCGAGGCCGAAGCCCTGTACCGCCAGTTGAACGCCACCAAGGCCGAACTGCCGAAACCCGGCTTCTGGCAGCGCACCGCGCTTCGCACCAAGCAGCGCCTCCTGTTGGGCACCATCGTGGTCGCGCAGATTCTGGCCGGCGCCCTATCGTTCGGCGCCGACACCGTGGGTCTCTCCGGTGTGGCCGGCACCTGGGCAAGTTCGATTCTCGCCGGAACGACCATCGCCGCGGCACTCCTCCTGCTCTTCACGCAGGAGTTCATGATGACCGTCATCGAGCGCATCGTCAGCCGGCTCGACCATATTGCCCAGGGCGACCTGACCGACGCCATCCCGCTGCACCGGATCGACGAACTGGGGAAACTGAACGATGGCCTGGTCACGATGCAGACCCACTTCAAGGCCATGCTGGCCGAAATCGCCGAATCCGCCACCGCGGTCGGACGCAGCGCCACCTACCTGACCCAGGAAATGCGGCGCACCAAGGAGGTCACCCTCATCCAATCCGGCGCAGCGGCCAGCATCGCGGCATCCGTGGAGCAACTGGTCGCTTCGGTGCATGAGATCGCCGGCAACGCGACGCGCGCTTCCGACGCCATGAAAAACACGCAGACGCTGCTGACCACCGCCGGCAGCTCGATGGGAGAAAGCCAGCACGCCTCGTCGAATGTCGTCAGCACGGTCACCTCGGCCAGCCAGGCCATGGCCGAACTGTTCCAGTCGATCATGGCGATCAACCAGGTCAGCCAGGTGATCAAGGAAATTGCCGACCAGACCAACCTGCTGGCGCTCAACGCGGCGATCGAAGCCGCCCGCGCCGGCGAATCGGGACGGGGGTTCGCGGTCGTCGCCGACGAAGTCCGCAAGCTCGCCGAAAAATCCAGCCAGCAAACGACGGAAATCTCCTCCAGCATCCAGAACATTCAGCGCGTCACCCAGATCGCCGTCGAGACGATGGAAACCGCCGGAGAACAGGTGCAGGGCGCCAACAACGCGCTCAGCACGGCCCGCAATGGCCTGGAGACAGTGGCGCAGCAAAACGCCGAGGTCGCCGATCTCTCGAATCACATTGCCGGCGGCACCATCGAACAGTCGGCGGCGGGCGACGAGATTGCGCGGCAGATCGAGGCAATCGCCGGCGGTGTCGATGCCGTGTCGCACGCGGTCAGTGGCGCCGTCGAACAAAGCCACGAAATGCAAAAGGTGGCGGATCACCTGCAACAGCTGATCGCCTATTTCCGCTACATCAAGTGACGACTGAGGCCGTCCTGGCCTCGGTCGCCCTGGCCAGTTTGCCGGTGACGGACGCTTAGCCTGGCTGATGCCCCGCCAGGCAAGCGACCAAGGCCAGCGCCGCCGGGCTCAGGCTCTCCCTGGCCCGGAAGCATAGCTGCAAATCGCGCGGCGCCCAGTCGTCGGTGATTTCGACCGTCGTCACCCCTTCCGCCGCCGCCGAGCGCGGCACCATGCCGATGCCGACGCCGGCGGCGACCATCCGGCAGACGGCATTGAAGCTGCGCACCTGGATGCGGACGTCGAGCCGGCTGCCGAGGCGGGCGGCGTGGTTCATCATGAAGGTGTGGATGGCGCTGCCGGCGTGCAGGCAGACGAAGGGCTCGCCGAGGACGTCGGCGAAGGCAACGGCCGGCTGCCCGGCCAGCGGATGCCCGGCGGGGACGATCAGGACCAGCCGGTCGCGCCGGTAGGGCAGGGTTTGCAGCCCGGCCGTGCCGCCTTCGGCGGCGACGACGCCGATCTCGACCTGGCCGGCCGCCACGGCCTGGATGATCGCCGGGCTGGGCTGTTCCTCCAGGCTGATCCGCACCCGCGGGTGATCGCGCAGGAAGATGCCGAGGTCTTCGGGCAGAAAGCAGTTGATCGCGTTGGTGTTGGCGAAGACGGTGACCTGGCTGCTCAGGCCGCTGGCGTAGGGAGCGAGGTCGGCGTGCATCTGTTCGAGCTGGGCGAAGACCTGCCGGGCATGGCGGAGCAGAGCTTCGCCGGCCGCCGTCGTAGTCAGGCCACGGGCA
This sequence comes from Betaproteobacteria bacterium, assembly GCA_020621865.1. GTDB lineage: Bacteria > Pseudomonadota > Gammaproteobacteria > Burkholderiales > Rhodocyclaceae > Azonexus. Next base: position 59,263 of record JAHRYW010000001.1, read on the forward strand.
TGGCGGGCAAAGAGCGGCACGCCGAGCGCCGCTTCCAGCTGGGTCAGCCGGTGGCTGGCCGACGAGGGAGCGAGATGCACCGCTTCGGCGGCACGGGTCAAGCTGCCGGAATCGGCGATGGCGGCAACCAGCCGCAGGTCGGGGAGATCGTAGCGCATGGTTTCGTCCAGAGCGAATGCTTGCTTGCGATATTACCAATTGTCCCGGCCAGCAATGGCGCTTTTAATAGCTCCAGGCAAAAACAACCTGGGAATGGCTTTGGAAAAATCGAATGCTTATGGCGCAGGGCTGGCCTTGCTGGCGGCGCTCGGCTTTTCGCTGAAGGCGATCTTCGTCAAGCTGGCCTATCCCTATGGCGTCGATGCGATCACCTTGCTCGCCCTGCGCATGGGCTTCTCGCTGCCGGTCTTCCTGTGGGTCGGGCTGGCCGGGCAGAAGGCCGGCGCGAGCCTGACGCGCGGCGACTGGGGCCGACTGGTCGCGCTCGGCTGCCTCGGCTATTACGGCGCCAGCATTCTCGACTTCTGGGGGCTGGAATACATTTCGGCCGGCCTGGAGCGGCTGATCCTGTTCACCTACCCGACGCTGACCCTGCTGATCGGCGTGCTGTTCCAGGGCAAGGCCTTCACCCGCCGGCAGCTCGTCGCCGTAGCGCTGTGCTACGCCGGCATCGGCTTCGCGTTCATCCATGACCTCGGCCTGGGCGAAGCGCGCAACGTGTGGATCGGCGGGGCGCTGGTCTTCGGCTCCAGCGTGTCGTACGCGCTCTATCTGTCCGGCAGCGCCCCGATGATTGCGCGGCTGGGCGCCATGCGCTTTTCGGCGCTGGCCATGCTGGTCTCCTCGGCGGTGACACTGGGGCATTTTTTGGCCTCGCATCCGATCTCGGCTTTCGTCCAGCCGCTGCCGGTCTATGGCTGGGGGCTGGCGATGGCGGTGTTCGCCACCATCGTGCCGGTGTTTGCCCAATCGGCCGCCATCCGCCGGGTCGGCGCCGGGCCGGCCTCGCTCTACGGCATGGTCGGGCCGATGCTGACCATAGTCTTCGGCTGGTGGCTGCTCAACGAACATATTTCGGTGGCGCAGATGATTGGCGCCGCCTTGGTTGTCGCCGGGATATTGATCGTCAGCCGCGGGGCAAAAGCTTCGGGCTTGCAGGCTGTTGAAAAACGTCGCGAGGATGGCTAGTGGCAAGGCGCCCGGCGCGCAGCAACCGAGACATATCGGATAGATAGGCGAGGGAGCGAGCACCGCGCAACGCAGCCAATGGCCACCGCAGTAGTTTTGCAACAGCCTGTTAGAATCCGGAGCATGATCGGCATCCTCCTCATCACGCATGGCAGCTTCGGCGAGGCACTCATCCAGAATGCCTGCCATGTGCTGA
>JAHRYW010000001.1:60656-73803 GCA_020621865.1 Betaproteobacteria bacterium
ATCACGCATGGCAGCTTCGGCGAGGCACTCATCCAGAATGCCTGCCATGTGCTGAACAAGCGTCCGCCACAACTGAACCAGCTGGGCATGTCGCCGCAGGACGACCCGCTGGACCACTTGCCGCTGGCCCACGAGATGCTGAAGCTGGTCGATAGCGGCCAAGGGGTGCTGATGCTGACCGACATTTTCGGCGCATCGCCGGCCAACCTGGCCCTGAAACTCATAGAACCCGGTCGCGTCGAAGGCCTGACCGGGGTTAATCTGCCCATGCTGCTGCGCGCCCTGACCTATCGCGACCGGGACATGGAAACCCTACTCATGCGCGCCCGCGACGGTGGTCGCGATGGCGTCTTCAACATGCGGGAACACTGAACGAACATGCTGACCCAGGAAACCGAAATCATCAACAAGCTCGGGCTGCACGCCCGGGCTTCTGCCAAGCTGACCCAACTCGCCGGCAAGTTCAAGTGCGAGGTGTGGATGAGTAAGGGCACGCGCCGCATCAACGCCAAGAGCATCATGGGCGTGATGATGCTGGCCGCCGGCAAGGGGTCAAAGGTGACCATCGAAACCGCTGGCGAAGACGAAGCCGAGGCGATGACTGCCCTGCTGGCCTTGATCGCCGATTATTTCGGCGAAGGCGAATAGGCCCATCATGAGCTTCACCCTGCACGGTCTGGGCGTCTCCGGCGGCATTGCCATCGGGCGGGCGATGCTGATGTCGCATGCGACACTGGAAGTGTCGCACCTGACGCTGGCGCCGCGCATGGTGGACAAGGAGATCGAGCGTTTCGACGCGGCGATCAAGACGGTCAAGGACGAGCTCCTGCAGATCAAGGAGAACACCGAACACGCGCCGGCCGAGCTCAATGCCTTCATCGACATCCACACGATGTTCCTGGAGGACCCGGAACTGGCCGAGAAGCCGCGCGAGATCATCCGCGAGCGCCGCTGCAACGCCGAATGGGCGCTGGTCCAGCAGATGGAGCACCTGGTCGACCAGTTCGAACAGTTCGACGACACCTACCTGCGCGAGCGCAAGTTCGACGTCGTCCAGGTCGTCGAGCGGGTCGTCAAGGAACTGCTCGGCCGGCCGCGCCGCGCCCAGCTGAAAGCGGCCAAGGGCTCGAAGGAAGAGGCGCTGATCGTCGTTGCCCACGACCTGTCGCCGGCCGACACCATCGCCTTCAAGGAACACCGCTTCGCCGCCTTCATTACCGACGTCGGCGGCGCCACCTCGCACACGGCCATTCTCGCCCGCTCGATGGCGATTCCCGCCGTACTCGGCCTGGAGAACGCCCGGGCGCTGATCCGCGACGGCGAACAGCTGATCGTCGACGGCCTGCGCGGCGTCATCATCGTCAATCCTGACCAGCGCATCCTCGACGAATACCAGCTGCGCAAGGAACAGATCGAGCTGGAGCGCAGCAAGCTCAAGCGCCTGAAGACGGCCAAATCGGAAACCATCGACGGTGTCCCGATCCAGCTCTACGCCAACATCGAACTGCCCGGCGACGTACCGATGGCGCTCGACTGCGGCGCCGAAGGCATCGGCCTGTTCCGCACCGAATTCCTGTTCCTCGACCGCGGCGACATGCCGGACGAGCGTGAGCAGTACGAGGCCTACAAGAAGGTGGTCAAGGGCATGGCCGGCCGGCCGGTGACCATCCGCACCTTCGACCTCGGCGCCGACAAGGATCTCAACCCGGAAGCCAGCGCCGCCGACCGCGTGCAGACCAACCCGGCGCTCGGCCGCCGCGCCATCCGCCTGTCGCTGGCCGAGCCGCGGATGTTCCAGACACAGTTGCGGGCCATTTTGCGCGCCTCCAAGTACGGCCCGATCAAGCTGCTGATCCCGATGCTGGCCCACGCCCACGAGATCGACCAGACGCTGGCCGCGCTTGAGCAGGCCAAATGCAGCCTGCGCGGCGAAAAGGTGGTGTTCGACGAGAACATCGAAGTCGGCGGCATGATCGAGATCCCGGCCGCCGCGCTGGCCATCGGCCTGTTCCTGCGCCGCCTCGATTTCCTGTCGATCGGCACCAACGACCTGATCCAGTACACGCTGGCCATCGACCGCTCCGACGAGCAGGTCGCCGCCCTCTACGACCCGCTGCACCCGGCCGTGCTGATGCTGATCGCCCACACGCTGGCCAGCGCCGAAAAGGTCGGCATCCCCGTTTCGGTCTGCGGCGAAATGGCCGGCGACGCCAAACTGACCCGCCTGCTGCTCGGCATGGGCCTGCGCACCTTCTCGATGCACCCTTCGCAGATCCTCAAGGTCAAGAACCGCATCCTGAAAGCCAACGTCGGCGAACTTGCGCCAAACGTCCGCAAAATCCTCCGCCTGGACGAACCGGCCAAGCTACTCGAAGCGCTGGAAAAACTGAACGCCTGAGCCAAAGCCGGGCCGACCAAATGCTACGGTCAGCCCGATTTTTTGCCGAAAATCCCAATAATCAGCGAATACGAGTCAGCGTGTCGAGGGCGGCCGTTTCGGTTGGCCGCTCCGGCATCATCCCGGCCCGGCGCCTAAGCTCGGCCACCACCTGGGCCGATGCGCCCCGCGAGGCGGCCAACTGTTCGCGACGGTCGCGCTCCTCGATCAAGGCCAGCGCCTGCTGGCGCCAGGCCACCATCTTCGGGTCGTGCTCGTGGTGCAGATGGTGTTTGCGGTGCATCGTGAACCAGCGATGCGCCTCGGCCTCATCGATCGCCACCCCCTGCCCGGTCTGATACATCAACCCGATCTGGAACTGCGAGACTTTGTCGCCCAGCTCGGCCGCCTGCCGATACCAGCGCATGGCAAGCACATAATCCAGCAGCACGCCGTCGCCAAACTGGTGGATCACCGCCAGGTTGTAGGCCGCGTCGATATTTCCTTTCGCCGCCCAGTCCTTCCAAATGGTCACAGCCTGCGGCGTATCGCCCCCCCTGTGCAGCATGGCAGCCTGACGCAGCGCCACATCGGCCTCCGCCGCCAGGGCCGGAACCGCAATCAGGGACAGGATCAGGGAAAGAAAGGTAAATAATCTGAACATGGGCGCACTCCAAAAAAAGTTCAGCGCCTGGGCATTTCCTTGGCAGAAGCCGAACAGCGCAGAAGCCGCGCAAGCCTATTGCGTCCCATCGCCTTTTGGAATTGGACAAATTGTCGCGCGACAATTTGCCACATTCCCGCCCGCCCCCGACTCCCGGACAATAAGCCCCCGCTTAAATACCAATAAATCAGGGAGAGTTTCATGGGGTACCGCATACGTCCGCTGGCGGCCGCGCTGGCTGTCGCCTTTTCCGCACCGTCCGCCTGGGCGCAAAGCACGCTGAACGAAGTCGTGGTCAGCGCCGACCGCCTGCCGGAGGCGACCAAGCCGCGCCAGGTCGGCGCGGCCGAGATCGCCGCCAAGCACGCCGTCACCCGCGACACCGCAGCGCTGTTGCAGGACGTGCCGGGCGTCAGCCTGTACGGTGCCGGCGGTGTGTCCAGCCTGCCGGCCATCCACGGCCTGGCCGATGATCGTTTGCGGATCACCGTCGATGGCATGGATTTCATCGCCACCTGCCCCAACCACATGAACCCGCCGCTCTCCTACCTCGACCCCAACGCGGTCAGCAAGATCAAGGTCTATGCCGGCATTTCGCCGGTCAGCGTCGGCGGCGACAGCATCGGCGGCACGATCGTCGCCGAAACGGCGGCGCCACAGTTCGCCGCCCCCGGCCAGGGTCTGCTCAGCAAGGGCGAGATCGGCGCCTTTGCCCGCAGCAACAACAACGCGCTCGGCGGCAACATTGGCGCCACGCTGGCCACCGAGCAATTCAGCATCAGCTACACCGGCGCCAAGACCCAGGCCGACAACTACACGGCGGCCGGCAACTTCAAGAACTTCACCGCTACCGGCCGCCCCGGCCAAAACCTGCCGCGCGACGAGGTCGGCTCCTCGGCCTACGAATCGCAGACCCACACGCTGGGCCTCGCCCTGCGTGGCGGCAACCACCTGATCGAAGCCAAGTTCGGCTACCAGGACGTGCCCAAGCAGCTCTACCCCAACCAGCGCATGGACATGCTGGGCAACGAGCAGAAGCGCGTGAACCTGCGCTACCTCGGCCAGTTCGACTGGGGCCAGCTGGAAGCCCGGGCCTATTACGAGGATGTCGACCACTACATGAACTTCGGCGCCGACAAGCAGCTCACCTACGGCACCGCGGTCAATGGCATGCCGATGTACTCGACCAGCGAAACGACCGGCCTGACGCTGAAGGCCGACATCGATCTGGGCAGCAACGACCTGCTGCGCCTCGGCGCCCTTTACCAGCACTACACGCTGAACGACTGGTGGCCGCCGTCCGGCACCGGCGGCATGGCGCCCAATGCGTTCCAGAACATCAACAACGGCCGGCGCGATCGCTTCGGCGTTTTTGCCGAATGGGAAAAGCGCTTCTCGCCCCAATGGACAACGCAGCTTGGCGCCCGCTATGAACTGGTCGACGCCAATGCCGGCATGGTGCATGGCTACAACACCGCCACCGCCCCGACCACGGTCACCGGCATGGACATGATGAACCAGAAGGTCGACGCCGTCGCCTTCAACAATGCCGAGCGCAGCAGGACCGACCACAACGTCGACCTGACCGCGCTGGCCCGCTACACCGTCGACGCCACCAAGGAGATCGAATTCGGCCTCGCCCGCAAGGTGCGCTCACCTAACCTGTACGAGCGCTACACCTGGTCGACGGCGAGCATGATGGCGGTGATGAACAACTTTGTCGGCGACGGTAACGGCTATGTCGGCAACCTGAACCTGAAGCCGGAAAAGGCCTACACCGTCTCCGCCACCTTCGACTTCCACGCTGCGGATCGCTCCTGGGAGCTGAAGGCGACGCCTTACTTCACCTACGTCGACGACTACATCGACGCCGCCCGCTGCGCCGCCGGCGGCATGGGCGGCTGCCCGACGGCGACGCCCAATCCGTCGACCACCACCTTCGTCCGCCTGCAATACGCCAACCAGTCGGCCCGCCTCTACGGCCTCGACCTCTCCGGCCGCCTGCCGCTGGCCAAGACCGCAGTCGGCGAATTCGGCCTGAACGGGCTACTCAACGTCACACGGGGCGAAAACCGCGACACCGGCGGCAATCTCTACAACATCATGCCGCTCAACGCCAAGCTGGCGCTCACTCACAAGACCGGCGGCTGGAACAACGCCGTCGAAGTGATCGGTGTCGCCGGCAAGGACGACATCTCGGCGGTGCGCAACGAAATCCAGACCGCCGGCTACAGCCTGACCCACCTGCGCGGCAGCTACTCCTGGCGCAACGTGCGCATCGATTTCGGCGTCGAGAACCTGTTCGACAAGTTCTACTACCTGCCGACCGGCGGCACCTACACCGGCCAGGGTACGACCATGGGCATCAACAGCATCCCCTGGGGCATCGCCGTACCGGGCATGGGCCGCTCGTTCTACGCTGGCGTCAATGTGAAGTTCTAACCCACCAAGGCCCCGGCAGCGTCCGGGGCCTTGCCGTCGGGAGAAATTTCAAATTTGTCCGTTTTTTGCCATTGACCGTAGCATTTGCCCCGAAGGGACTCCTCTTGGTGGATAGCATTTCGCCGGAAGCGTCCCGTAGCGCCCAGGAATTTGCCAGCGGCGCCAAAATCCACACCGGTGGCACGGCCGGCACGCCCTGGCGCCTGCAGCGCGGCGTCATCCGCCTCGACACCACAGCAGCCGATGGCCAGGCAGCCTTCGCCAGCCTGGCCATCGCCGGCGACATCCTCGGCTGTGAAACCCTGCTCTTCGGCGCCTACACCTTCAGCGCCACCGCCCTGACCGAATGCCGCCTGAGTCCCTGGCCGGAAGGCGTCGCCGACCGCGACTCGCTGCTCGTCTCGCTGGCCAGCGCCCAGCGCCGCGCCGCCGATCTGGTGGCACTACGCGGCGGCCAGGCCATGGACCGCGTCCTCGGACTGATCCGCCTGTTTGCCGATGGTGCCGGCCAGGTCATCCTGCCCACCCGCCAGGACATCGCCGACATCACCGACCTGCGCTTTGAAACCATCTCGCGCATCATCAAGCAACTCGAACGCCGCCACATCCTCAGCCCGATCCGTATCGCCGGCGTGCATGCGACGCGCAGTTTTACGCTGGCCGACTGCTGAACCCCGCTCCGCCGGGCCTTGGCGGCGACGGTGCGACAATTTGCCACATTCCGCCAGTCGCGCCGCATCCGTATGATTCGAACCATAAGCTCATGTTTAATAAGCGTTTTTTGACGCAAATCAATTAGGGTTCGATGATGAAGCAATTTGCACTCGCGCCGCTGGCGCTGGCTGTCCTTTCCACCCTGGCCGCTGCTACCGCCCACGCCGAAACAACCGCACTGGGCGAAGTCACCGTCACCGCCACCCGCGAGGGGCAACTGGTCAACGAAACCCCGGCCACCATCGGCGTGATCAAGGAAAAGACGCTGCGCGAGGTCAAGCCGACCCATCCCAGCGAAATCATGGGCCAGGTGGCCGGCGTCTGGGTCAATGTCACCGGCGGCGAAGGCCACCAGACGGCGATCCGCCAGCCGCTGACCACCAACCCGGTCTATCTCTATCTCGAAGACGGCGTGCCGACCCGGTCGACCGGCTTCTTCAACCACAACGCGCTGTACGAGGTGAACCTGCCGATGGCCGGCGGCATCGAGATCAGCAAGGGTCCGGGCAGCGCGCTCTACGGCTCCGACGCCATCGGCGGCGTGGTCAATGTGCTGACCCGCAAGCCGCCGACCGGACCGGAAGTCGAAGGCTCGCTGGAAGCCGGCAGCTACGGCTGGACGCGGGCCATGGTCACCGGCGGCAGCGCCTTCGGCAACCACGCCTTCCGCGCCGACCTCAATCTCAGCCATACCGACGGCTGGCGCGACAAGACGGCCTACGACCGGCAGAGCGGCACCCTGCGCTGGGACAGTGCGATCGGCGACGACGCGACGCTGAAGACGGTCGCCACCTTCTCCAACATCGATCAGGAAACCGCCGGCAGCTCGGCCATCTCGCGCGCCGACTACCTGAACAACCCGAAGACCAACTACACGCCGATCTCGCTGCGCCGCGTCCAGGCCTTCCGCCTGTCCAGCGCCTACGAACGCGAATGGGACAACGCGCTGCTCAGCATCACGCCCTACTACCGCAACGACACGATGGACCTGCTGGCCAACTGGTCGCTGTCCTACGACCCGACCATCTACACCACCGAGAACCAGTCCTTCGGCGCCCAGATCAAGTATCGCCACGACTTCGCACCGCTGCGCACGCGGATCATCGTCGGCGTCGACCTCGACCTCAGCCCGGGCAGCCGCCTGGAGAACCGCATCAACCCGACCTCGACCGGCAGCGGCTATACCCGTGTCTACACCAGCTACACGCTGGGTGCCCGCGTCTATGACTACGACGTCACCTACCAGGGCATCTCGCCCTACGTGCATGGCGAAATCTCGCCGGTGGACAAGCTGCGCATCACCGCCGGCCTGCGCTACGACCGGGTCAGCTACAAGTTCGACAACCGCTTCGGCACGGCGCCTGTCCTGGCCAGCGGCAGCTACTACGGCCAGGTCGGCGACACCGACGTCGATTTCGGCCACCTCAGCCCGAAACTCGGCGCCACCTATATGTTCAGCGAAGCGCTGAACGTCTTCGCCGCCTACAACCACGCCTTCCGCGCCCCCTCCGAAGGCCAGCTGTTCCGGCCGGCCGCGGCTGGCAGCGCCGGGGCGGCCACGGCTGCCGCCGAAGCCTCGCGCAACCTCAAGCCAATCAAGGTGGACAGTGTCGAAATCGGCCTGCGCGGCAAGCTCAACGCGGCGATCAACTACGACATCGCGGCCTATTACATGACCAAGAAGGACGACATCCTGAGCTACCGCGACCCGGTCACCAACCTGAGCACGCCGACCAACGCCGGCAAAACCCTGCACCGCGGCATCGAGATCGGCGCCGGTGCGCAACTGGCCGAACTGTGGCGCCTCGACACCGCCTTCTCCTACGCCAAGCACACCTACGAGGACTGGCGGATCAGCGGCTCCGTCGATTACAGTGGCAACGAAATGGAACTCGCCCCGCGCCGCATCGCCAACACCCGCCTGAGCTTCGGCAACGCCCAGACCGGCATGGCCCAGCTCGAATGGCTGCACTTCGGCAGCTGGTGGTCGAACCAGACCAACACCTCGAAGTACGACGGCCACGACCTGTTCAATCTGCGCGGCATCTACCCGCTCGCCCGGGATATCAGCCTGTTCGCCAATATCCACAACGTCGCCGACAAGCGCTACGCCGAAAGCACCGGCGTCACTTCCGGCTTCGACACCTTCGCTCCCGGCCTGCCGCGCACCTTCAGCGCCGGCATCCAGGCCAAATGGTAAGCCGCCTGCTGGCGCTCGCCGCCGCGCTGCTGATGGCCGGCGGTGCGGGGGCACACGGCGACCACGCCCACCCGGGCGCCGCCGCACCCAAGGTCGATTACGCCAAGGTCTGGCTGGAAAAGCAGCAGACCGCCCCGCGCCTGGCCGTCGCCGCCACTTTCGATGACCGCGGCCGGCTGTGGCTGGCCCGCGTCGTCGGCCAGCAGCTGTTCGTCAGCTCGTCCGTCGATGCCGGGCGCAGCTTCGCCGAAGCGGTCGCCGTCAATCGCGAGCCGGAACTGATCTCCGCCGACGGCGAAGCCCGGCCGCAGATCGCCGCCGTCGGCCAGCGAATCTACGTCAGCTGGACGCAGGCCCTGCCGCAACCTTTCGCCGGCCACATCCGCTTCGCCGTCTCCGAGGACGGCGGCAAGACCTTCGCCGAGCCAATCACGGTCAACGACGACAGCCGGCCGATCACCCACCGCTTCAACGCCATGCTGGCCGACGCCAGCGGCGTCACCCTGGCCTGGATCGACAAACGCGACGGCGCCGGCAACTCCGACTACACCGGCGCCGCCATCTACACCGCGCGCTCCACCGACGGCGGGCGCAGCTTTGAGCCCAACCGCAAGCTGGCCGACCACTCCTGCGAATGCTGCCGGATCGCCATCGCCGCCGACACCGACGGCACGCCGGTCGCCCTGTGGCGGCAGATTTTCGGCAAGAACACCCGCGATTTCGCGCTGGCCCGGCTCGCCGAGCCGCTGCGCCGCGCTTCAGAAGACGGCTGGGAAATCGACGCCTGCCCGCACCACGGCGGCGCACTGGCCATCGGCCGCGACGGCGCCCGGCACCTGGCCTGGTTCACCGGCGCCGAACGCAGCCCCGGCCTGCACTACCGGCGCGTCATCGGCGAGACGATGACGCCGCCGCTGCCCTTCGGCAATCTCGACGCCCAGGCCGGCCACCCGCAGGTTGCCGTCAGCGGCCGCCACGTCACGCTGGTCTGGCGCGAATACGACGGCCGGCACAACCTGATCCGCAGCATGCATTCGCGCGACAACGGCAGTCGCTGGTCGACCCCGAGCACTTTGGCGCGCACCGCCAGCGCCGCCGACGACCCACTGCTGGTCACCGGCCACCAGGGCCTGTGGCTGGTCTGGAACACCACGGCCGACGGCCTGCGCACAGTTAAAATCAGGCCATGAAACGCTTTCTCCTGCTCACTGTTTTGCTCACCACGCTGCTGTTCGCCGGCCTCGCCCAGGCGGAGATCCGCCCCTACGTCGCCGGCTCGCTGAAGGCCATCGAAGGTGAACAACGCGGCCAGCCCTTCATCCTGACCTTCTGGTCGGCCACCTGCACGCACTGCCCGACTGAACTGAAGGCGCTGGGCGAACTGGTCCGCCAGTATCCCAAACTCAAGCTGGTCATCGTCGCCACCGACACCCCGGCCGAAACGCCAGAGTTGCAGCACCTGGCCCAGACCTACGGCCTGGCCGGGCAGGCGCAATGGGTGTTCGCCGACGCCCAGCCAGAACGGCTGCGCTACGAAATCGACCGCCGCTGGTACGGCGAACTGCCGCGCACCTATTTCTACGACCGCCAGCACCGCCGCGAAGGGCGCTCGGGTGCCGTGCCCGTCGAGCAACTCGAACGCTGGGCCGGCGAACACGTAAAATAGGCAGGATGTCTGCCGCGTTTTTCTTCCACCGCCCCCCCGAGCTGCCCGAATGGCGCCGGAGCGGTGGCTATTTCCTGTTCGCTGTAGCCGTCCACATCGCGGTCCTCGCCTGGCCGCACGCCAAGGAAATCGAACTCCCGCCGCCGCCGCTGACCGTCAAATTGATCGAGGCCCTGAAGCCGCCGCCGGAACCGCAGCCCGTCGCCCTGCCGCCGCCCCCTCCGCCCCCGCCACAAGCCAAACCAACGCCCAACCGGCCCCGCCCGGTACTGGCCATGACGCCGGAACAGCAACCGGCCGTTGCCGACACCCCGGTGGTCGCCGCGCCGGTCGCCGTCGCTCCCGAGCCGGCGCCACGTCCGCCAGTTGCTGCCGCCCCCGTGGCCGCCGCCCCGGCACCGCTCGTCCCGGCGCGCTACAACGCGGCCTATCTGAACAATCCGGAACCGAAATATCCCCCGATGTCGCGCCGTCTGGGCGAGGAGGGCAAGGTATTGCTGCGGGTGCGGGTTACGGCGGAAGGACAGGCCGCAGCGGTCGAACTGGAAAAAGGCAGCGGCTTCGAGCGCCTCGACGAGGCGGCGAAACAAGCCGTGGCGCGCTGGCGCTTCGTGCCGGCCAAACGCGGCGACGAGACGATCGAAGCCTCGGTCATCGTGCCCATCGTCTTCCGGCTGGACAACTGAATTTCAGTTTTGGTCGTTTTTTGGGGGTAACCGCGCCCCGAAGGAATCCACAGCGACGAGCCAGCTCTGCTGGCCGTCTTGCTGTGCAGGGGCTTCATCAGTCCCCTTGGGGGATAGCATTCGGTTCCGGCGCCGGAATTGACGACGGGGACCGAAGTCCCCGCCGGCTATCTTTGGTAACAAGGCTCTAGCAGCCCCGGCTAACCGTTTTTAGGCGGCAATAGCGAATTGCTCATCATTGGCAATTATGGATTTGCTTCATTAACGTCGATCGCCTGACGAGTTGCCTGCGCACCTTTGCCCGCCCTGTCGAGACCAGTACACCCCCAACCAAAAGCACTCAGCCAAATGCCCTTGGGTGGAGGTGAGGGGAATCGAACCCCTGTCCAGAACGCCTCCAGATTGCCGGAATTACAACCATGCTTTGGATTATGGGGGCGGACAGGGGGTTTTTCAAGGGCGCCGCCAATTTCGTTTTTGGCCGAAATTTGCCGGCGACCGTAGCATTGCCGGTTTTACGCCGCCGAATCGGCGTTGAGCAGGCGTTCGCAGTAACGGGCGATCAGGTCGACTTCGAGGTTGACCCTGGCGCCCGGATGCAGGCGGTTGAGCGTGGTGTTTTCCAGCGTATGCGGAATCAGGTTGATCGTGAAGTCGGTGCCGTTGACGGCATTGGTGGTCAGGCTGGCGCCATCGACCACGATCGAACCCTTGCGCGCGATGTATCTGGCGATGTCTTTCGGGGCACGGATTTCGAGCAGGCGGTTGTCGCCGACCGGGTCGAAGCGCAGCACTTCGCCGACGCCGTCGACATGGCCAGAGACCAGGTGGCCACCGATCACGTCGGACAGCCGCAGCGCCTTTTCCAGGTTGACCGGCCCGGGTTCGGCCAGGCCGACCGTGCAGGACAGGGTTTCCGGCGAGACATCGACGCAGAAACTGCCGCCTTCCTTGGCGACCACGGTCAGGCAGACGCCGTTGTGGGCGATCGAGTCGCCGAGTGCGACGTCGTCGATGTTCAGCCGACCGGCGTCGACATGCAGGCGAAACCCGGCTTCGCGGGGGGTGAGTTGGGTGATGCGGCCGACCGCCGCGACGATTCCAGAAAACATGGCAGACCCTGCAAGGCGCAAAAGCCGGACTTTAGCACGCCGACCGCAGGGGCTGCCGGCGCCGCCCCTTCCATCAGCCTGCCGCGACCGGGCGCTGGGTATCAGCGCCCGCGGTCATCGTCCTGGCGGCGGCGCGGTTCGCCCTGGCCGCCGCCTTGCTGGCGCGGCGGCTCGGCGCGTTGCTGATGCATCTCCCGCTGAGGTTGCGGAGCACGCATCTCGGGGGCCGACTGGCGGGGCGGCTCGACACGTTGCGCCGGCATTTCGCGTTGCGGCTGTGGCACCAGGGCGCGGAATTCGGGCGTGGGCCTTACCGATTCGGACCGGCGCGGCGCCTCGAACGGCTGGCCGGTGGGCGCTTCGCGCTGGATATTGCGTTCCGGCCGCGGCATTTCCCGTGGCACCTCGCGCGGCATGTCACGCTGCAGCTCGGTCGGGTTGTCGCGTCGATTTTCACGAGGCGTTCCCGGCTGGAATTCGCGCTGGCCGGCAGGCGGCATTTCACGGCGTCCGGCCCGTTCGTCGGGCAGGCCGCGGGCAGGTACGTCGCGCTCGCCGCGCGCGTCCGGACGCGGCACCGGGGCTGCCGGCTGGCGCACAGGCGCCGCTTCCGGCGGCACTTCCGGGGTCCGGCCGAAGATATCGCGGCGAGCGTCCGGCTGGGGCCGGCGCTCATCGGGCTGCGTCCGGCGCTCGACCTCGGCCGGCGCCTGGGTACGGCGGCTGGGTAGGGTTTCGTCCGGGGTTGGCGGACGCGGCTCGTCGCCCCGGCGACGCTCGGGGACATCCCGTCCGCCGCTGCTGCGCGGTGCCGTTTCACGTACCGGCGGCGGTTCGCGGCGCATGTCGTCGCGGCCGGGGTCGCGCGACCGCGGGCTGGCCGCGTCCTGGCGCTGGCGCTCATCGCGCCGGCCTTCACGGCCGACGAATCCGTTGCGCTCGCCGTCGGGCGACCGGACGGCCCGGACCGGCGGGGCGATCCAGTTGGCCGCGGGGGCTTGGCGCGAGGCCGGCGCACGGTCGAGTTCGCGGCGGTCGGCGCGATGGATCTGGTCGCGCGAGATCGGGCGTCCTTCGCGCAGGGCCTGGGCGGGAACGACGGTCAGTGCACGCGGCGAATCACGGTAGGCAAAATGCTCGCGCCGGTCGCCACGATCGTGGTCGCGGATCGCCTGCCGGATGACGGTGACGTTGTGCACGTGGGTGATATTGACCCGCTCGACGTAGCGTGGGCTGTGGCGATGCCAGGGCACATAGACTTCGCGCGGGGCGAGCGGGAACCAGCC
>JAHRYW010000001.1:73813-79132 GCA_020621865.1 Betaproteobacteria bacterium
GGCTGTGGCGATGCCAGGGCACATAGACTTCGCGCGGGGCGAGCGGGAACCAGCCAACAGCCGGCGCGGCGCCAAAGCTGAAACCGACGCTCCAACCGGGGTTGCCAACCCAGGACACCAGTGCCGGGGCATAGACCGGGCGTGGTTCGAGGCGGCCGGGAACCCAGGCCCAGCGGCCGTGGATGATCACCCAGCGGCCGTAGTGGAAGGGCGCGAAGCCCCAGGGCGCCTGGTCGATCCAGGTCCAGCCCCAGGGCGCGACCCAGGCCCAGCGGCCGTAGCGGTAGGGTGCCCAGTCGTCGGCAACGCCGCGCGGATACCAGACGGTGCCGTAGTCGGGCGCTGCCTGCCAGTCGCCGTAGGCGTCGAGATCCTGATAGCCGGTCATGTGCGGCGAGACGTGACGGCGGGCGTTGGTGGCCAGCGTGGCGTTCTCGCGGGCGGCGACCCAGCGGTCGAAGGCGTCCTGGTTCCAGTCGCCGTCGAGGCGTTCGCGGCCGTCGCTCCAGCGACTGAGCTGCTGGCCGGCAGCCAGCGGCACTTCGCGCTGGCCGCTGACGAAGACGGCGCGGCCAGCCTGGACGGTCAGTTCGCTGTGATCGCCACGAACATCGATGCGGTAGCGGCCCGGGGTCAGGAAGCGAAGTTGTCCCTCCGGCGTGGCGACGACGACGTCGTCGACCTGGTCGCGGTCGAGAATGCTGACCGCCAGGCTGCCATCTTCGACGCGAACATCGACACGGGCATCGTCGACCACCGTAAACTCGACCTGGCTGTCGTCGCCGAGCCGGTAAGCGGTGGAGCCGATCCACACTTCGGCCCGGCCGCGCCGCCCGGTCTCCAGGATGGCGCCGTTGCTGACCGGCCAGTTCAACGTGGCCGGTTCGGCCTGAATGCTACGGTCAGCCCGAAAAAAGACCTCATTTTCAAGAAATGCGAGGCGGCCGACGCGGGCCGGCGGGTCTTCCTGCGCCACGACCGGCAGGGCGGCGAGCAGCAGGGCGGCAAGGAATATCTGGCGGAGGGATTGCAGCATCATCGTGCTCCCGAAGAATGAAATCGCGCCCGCGACAGGTGACGGGCCGTCAGGCAATCAACGCATGATCGCGCGAATGGGTGCAGTCGCGCACCCGGAAAATCGTTGCAAAATGTTGCCGCCGCGGTGGCTCAGCCGTGGTCGGACTTGATGCCGTATTTCTTGGCGACGGTGACGTAGAGTTCGCGCGCCGAAGCCACCTTGGCGCTCTTGCGGTCCTTGCGCTGGGCGCGCTGCAGGTAATCCAGGGCACGGCCGGCCAGTTCGTTGTCCCAGCCCTTTTTGTCGAGCAGCGTGAAGATCGCCTTGGCGGCATTGACCAGGAACTGCAGGTTGGGTACCTGCTCGGCGGCCTGGATCAGCAGCCGGACGGCGCCTTCGAGATCGCCGCTGCGCGCCGCCATGACGCCCTTGTTGTTGAGTTCGACGATTTCCTTGCCGACCTGGTCGAGCAGGGCCTTGCCGGCGTCGGGCTGGCCGGTCTTGGCGAAGACATTGGTGATGTGGTCGATCAGATGGGTGTCTTCATTGTTTTCGGCCGCCACCTGACGCATGATCCGGTCGGCGGCCTCCTCCTTGCCCGTCGCGAAACAGGCATGGGCCAGATCGACGGCCAGGCGCTGCGAGGCATGGCGGCCTTTTTCAGCGGCCTCGGCGGCGATGGTCTGCTGCAGGGCCAAAGCCTGGTCGACCAGCGCCTTGGCTTTTTCACCGGCACCTTCGGCATGCAGGCAGAGGCTTTCGGTGACCAGTGCGGCCAGTTCGGCCTGCTTGTCGCCGCGCAGTTCGCGCTTCATCTCGGCGGCGATCTTGCGCGAGGCGGCGACGTCGCCACGCTCGACCAGCACCCGCGACAGGTTGGCGAAATCGTCGGCGGTGCGCAGGCTGGAGCCGCGACTGCGCTCGATGACCTTGCCATAGGCCTTCTCGGCGGCCAGCAAGTCCTTGTTGCGGGCCGCGACGTCACCGACCAGGCGTTGCCGGACGGTATTGTGCGGCGACGCGTCGGCGCCGCGCTGCAGCGCTTGCTGCGCTTCCTGCATGCGCCCCTGGGCTTCGTGCACGGAAGCAAGAAAATCGTAGGCCGACAGGAATTCCGGGGCGTCCTGCGTGACCTGTTCGGCCAGGTGCTCGGCTTCGTCGAGCGCACCCCGGTCGCGCAGGGCCATGGCCAGGCCCATCTTGGCCCAGGGTACGACTCGGCCTTCGAGCACGCGGCGGAAGACTTCTTCCGCTTCCCGCGTCCGGCCCAACTGGTGCAGGAACTCGCCCTTGAAACGTAGGGCGTCGTACATGTAGGCCGGCTGCTGCTGGATGACCCGGTCGCAGGCAACGATCGCCTCCTGCAGGGCACCGCGCTCGATCTGCTCGTAGATGCGGCCAAGCACATGTTTCTTGTAGATCGCCCTGACCAGCCGGGCCTGCAACTGCTCGGCGGTAAACGGCTTGATCAGGTAATCGTCCGGCGCCAGCTCGGCCAGCGCCACGACATTGGTGTAGCCGCGCTCGCTGGTGATGATCATGTACACCGTGGACAGCGGAATCAGGTGGGCGTGGCGCAGTTCCTCGAGCAGTTGCTGGCCGTCGCGGCCGTCGTCGAGCACGAAATCGGACAGGATGATGTCGAATCGGTTGCTCTTGACCTGGCGGATCACCTCGGCCGAATTGCCGGCGCCATGCACCATCGTCACGTTCAGGGCGCCGAGCATCAGGCGCAGGGCATCGCGCGCCGGCGCATGGCGGTCGACGATCAGGACTCTTTTCTTGGTCAGCGCCTGCTGCAGAACCAGCAGCATTTCCTCGTTGTCGAGCGCGCTGACGCCCTTGGCTTGGCTCGTACTCATCGCCGCCAAGTTACTGCACTTCGCAGGCCAGGGCAAGGATTGAGCGACTCTTTGCTGGCCGGGCGGGGCCGCCGACAAGTCATGCATTTCACATGTCCTGGGCAGCCTGCCGTGCTATGTTTCCACTATTTGGCATCGACTGCCCACTGAATGACGCACAAAATCACCGTTCCCACTATCGATCTCCAGGTCGGCATGTTCGTCAGCGATCTTGATCGGCCGTGGATCGAAACCCCGTTTCTGATGCAGGGGCTGCTGATCGAGAACGAGGCCGAGATCGCCACCCTGCAGCAATACTGCCAACAGGTCACCGTCGACCGCAGCCGCTCACTGGGTGATGCCTACGCGCCGCGCCATCAAGGCCGGGAGTTGCCGCGCCGCCCCGGCAGTCCGGCAGGTTTTCGGCAACTGGCCGATGTCCGGCCCAACGATTTTGCCGCCATCTGCCGCCAGTTGCGTATCGAACCGGTCCTCCGGCGCTATCCGTTCTCGCCCGAACTCAACCCGGCCAACCAGCAAAGCCCGCTGGAAGCCGAGCTGCTTTATTCGGCGCCGATCGTCGATGACGTCAAACGGACCCTGAAATCGATTCGCGAAGCCATCGCCAACACCGAAACCGTGTCGCTCAACGAGATCGGCAAACAGGTCGCCGAAATGGCCCGCAGCGTCGAACGCAACCCGGAGGCGATGATCTGGCTGGCCCGCCTGCGCTCGACCAACCAGTACTCCTACGACCATGCGCTCGACGTGTCGGTGCACCTGATGGTGTTCGCCCGCTTCCTGGGGCTCTCCTCGCAGGTCATCGAGGAAGTCGGCATCGCCGGCCTGATGCAGGACATCGGCAAGATCGACATTCCGTCCGAGATCCTCGACAAGCCAGACAATCTGACCGACGAGGAATACCAGCTGGTGCAGTCGCATGTCGCCAGTTCGCTTGAAATGCTGCTCGGCCAGGCAACCTTCCCCAACCACGTCCTCGAGATCGTCGCCAGCCACCACGAGCGGGCCGACGGCAGCGGCTATCCGCGCCGCCTGAAGGGCGAGCGCATTTCCTTTCACGGCGAGCTGGCCGGCCTGGTCGATACCTATTGCGCGATGACCCGCGATCGCGCCTACGGCAACGCCATTTCTTCGCAGAAAGCGCTTGAATCGCTGATCGGCATGCGCGGCACCAAGTTTCGCGAGCCGGTCGTGGACCAGTTCATCCAGTGCATCGGCCTGTATCCGGTCGGCAGCCTGGTCGAACTCAACACTGGCGAAGTGGGCGTCGTCATCCAGCAAAACCAGGTACGCCGCCTGAAGCCGCGGCTGATGATTCTGCTCGGCCCGGACAAGAGCATCGAGCGCAATCCGATCACCCTCGACCTGATGATGGAGCCAACCACGCCGACCGGCGAAGCCTACCGCATCCTGCGCGCCCTGCCGGCCAACGCCTACGGGATCGATCCCGGCGAGTTTTATCTGGCCTGAGATGGCGACCGAAGCTTTCGTCACCCGCCAGTGCGACCGGATCGACCAGACGACCGGGCTGCCGCTTTTCGCCAGCGCACTGGCCGACTTGCCGAAAATGATCCGGGCCAACGATCCGCAACTCGGGCTCGGCATCATCGCCCTGGCGATCGTTCCCGACCCCTTGTATCTGCGCCAGTCGAGCGATGCGGTGCACAAGCTGCGCCTGCGGGTCAGCCAGGAAATCCAGGCCAGCCTGCGACCGCAGGACCGCGTCTACACCGCCAGCCAGCGCGAGTGGCTGATCATCCAGCCCAACCTGGTCAGCAGCGCCGCACCGATGCTGGCCATGATCCGCCTGCGCGACAAACTGATGGCGATCAGCGGCACGACCATCAGCTACATTCCCCGCCTGGCGCTCGGCTCGGCGCTCTGGCCGGACAACGGCAACGACGCACTGTTTCTGATCCAGTCGGCGCGGATCGCCCGCCAGTTTGCCGAACAGGGCAACCCCGACCTCCGGACCTACCAGCCGGCAATGGAATCGGAAGGCGAAAACGAACACGGACTACTCGCCGAATTGCGCCAGGCGCTCAAGGACAATGACGGTTTGGCCCTCCATCTGCAACCGCAAATGGACATCACCAGCGGCCGCTGCATCGGTGCCGAGGCCCTGCTGCGCTGGCAGCGCGGCAATGGCGAATGGGTAGCGCCACCGCGCATTCTCGAAGCCATCGACCGCCTCGGCCTGCGCCAGACCTTCAACCGCTGGCTGCTGCACCAGGCCTCCCAGATCCAGAAGCAACTGGTCGACCACGACATCGACATCGCCCTGTCGCTGAACCTGTCGGCCAACGACCTGCTCGACATCGAGTTGCCGGACATGATCGGCCAGGCGCTGGCTACCTGGGATCTCGATCCGCAGAGATTCCTGCTCGAAATCACCGAAACGATGATGATCGAGGAAAGCTGGCAGGTCATGGATGTCCT
>JAHRYW010000001.1:79565-80374 GCA_020621865.1 Betaproteobacteria bacterium
ATGCTCTATCCCACCCGTTTCGATGTCATCGTCGTCGGCGGCGGTCACGCCGGCACCGAGGCCGCGCTTGCCGCAGCACGGGCGGGGGCAAACACACTGCTGCTGACCCACAATCTCGACACGCTGGGCGCGATGAGTTGCAATCCGTCGATCGGCGGCATCGGCAAGGGCCATCTGGTCCGCGAGGTCGATGCGCTGGGCGGCGCGATGGCGGCCGCCACCGACGAGTCCGGCATCCAGTTCCGCATCCTGAACGCCTCGAAAGGCCCGGCCGTGCGCGCCACCCGCGCCCAGGCCGACCGCGTGCTGTATAAGCAGGCGATCCGTTCCCGGCTGGAAAACCAGCCCAATCTGACCATCTTCGCCCAGGCCTGCGACGACCTGATCATCGACGGCGACAAGGTCGGCGGCGCCGTCACCCAACTCGGCATTCGCTTCCTGGCCGACGCCGTCGTGCTGACCGCCGGCACCTTCCTCAACGGCAAGATCCACGTCGGTCTGGAAAACTACACCGGCGGCCGGATGGGCGATCCACCCTCAGTCTCGCTGGCCGCCCGGCTGAAAGAACTGAAGCTGCCGCAGGGCCGCCTGAAGACCGGCACGCCGCCGCGCCTGGATGGCAAGACCATCGACTTCTCGGTGATGGAGGAGCAGCACTCGGACGATCCGCTGCCGGTCTTCTCCTTCCTCGGCAGCGCCGCCCAGCACCCGAAGCAGCTGCCGTGCTGGATCACCGAAACCAACGAGCGCACCCACGACATCATCCGCAGCGGGCTGGACCGTTCGCCGATGTACACCGGCGTCATCGA
>JAHRYW010000001.1:82813-88060 GCA_020621865.1 Betaproteobacteria bacterium
AGGAAATCCTCGAAAGGACCGCAGCATGATCAAGATGAAAGGACTCGGCCGCGGCCTCGACGCGCTGCTTTCCGGCAGCGATGCCAAGGCCGAAGACGAACTGCGCAACCTGCCGGTCGAACGCCTGAAACCCGGCAAGTACCAGCCGCGTACCCATATGGACCAGGAATCGCTGGCCGAACTGGCCGCCTCGATCAAGGCCCAGGGCGTCATGCAGCCGATCCTGGTGCGTGCCGTTGACAGCACGCCGGGCGCCGAGCGTTACGAAATCGTCGCCGGCGAACGCCGCTGGCGCGCCTCGCAACTGGCCGGCCTGAGCGAAGTGCCGGTGCTGGTGCGCAGCATCCCCGACGAGCAAGCATTGGAAATGGCGCTGATCGAGAACATCCAGCGCGAAAACCTCAACCCGCTCGAAGAAGCTCAGGGCCTGCAGCGCCTGATCGACGAATTCGGCCTGACCCACCAGCAAGCGGCCGACGCCGTCGGCCGCTCACGCCCGGCCGCCTCCAACCTGCTCCGCCTGCTGCAGCTGACCACCGCCGTCCAGGAAATGCTGATGGCCGGCCAGCTCGACATGGGCCACGCCCGCGCCCTGCTGCCGCTCACCGGCGCCCAGCAGGTCGCCGTCGCCCAGCGCATCGTCCAGAAAGGACTTTCCGTCCGCGAAGCCGAACACCTCGTCCAGCAGATCGCCAACGCGCCGAAGAAAACCGCCGACAAGCCGGTCGATCGCGACCTTCTCCGCCTGGAGGAAGAGCTCGCCGACGGCCTGGGCGCCAACGTCCAGATTCGCACCAACAAAAAGGGCGCCGGCAAGGTCACTATCGAGTTCGGCAGCCTGGAACAACTCGACGGATTGATCAGCCGATTCAAATCGTAATCGATTACACATGTCATAACCCATTGTCTGCGCGGGAAAACCCTTAATTTGTGCGCTGCAGAAATTGACTCTTTTATAAGACTTGTTTACACTTGAACGGTTTTTGATCGGAGCACGCCTTGCATCCGCAGGTAAGCTGGATTCTCAGTCGCCAGGCGGCATTGGCAATCGTTCTGGCACTTCTTGCCTGGGTGATTTTCAGTGTCAATGCAGCGCTATCGGTCGTGATCGGGGGATCAATCGGGGTCATCGCAAATCTCGGCTACGTGCTGAGGGCCATGCGGATGAACGCCGGAATTGACCCGGTAAAAGCTTACCGGGCGCAAGCGGCGGGTGAGGGGTTCAAGTTTCTGCTCACACTTGCTGGTTTCGCCCTTGTGTTTTTGAAGTTCAAGGAAGTGGCTGTATTTCCGCTCTTCCTTGGTTACGCATCAACATTGGTCATCTTCTGGATGGCACTCTTGAAGCAACGCTAGGTCTGGAGAAATCATGAGCGCTGAAGGCGGTACCGCAGGTTACATTCAACACCACCTCACCAACCTCGCTGTCTGTGCAGACAGCGCCAAGGTCGATGGTGTGTGCCAAGGTTTCTGGACTTTCCACCTCGACACCCTGCTGGTTTCCGGCATTCTGGGTCTGGTGGTCTTCGGCCTGATGGCCATGCTGGCCAGCAAGGCCACCGCCGGCATCCCGTCCGGCGGCCAGAACTTCGTCGAAATGGTCGTCGGCCTCGTCGACCAGCAAGTGCGCGACACCTTCCACGGCCGTAGCGCCCTGGTTACCCCGCTCGCCATCACCATCTTCGTTTGGGTGTTCGTCATGAACGCCATGGACTTGATTCCGGTCGATTTCCTGCCGGTCGCCCTGCAAGCCGCCACCGGCAATCATCACTTGCCGTTCAAGTTCGTCCCGACCACCGACCCCAACCTGACCTTCGCAATGTCTCTGACCGTGTTCGTCATTTCGATCGCCATGGGTCTGAAGGTCAAAGGCTTTGGCCACTTCATGCACGAAGTGTTCGCCGTCCCGTTTGGCATCAAGCTGGCACCGATCAATTTCCTGTTCCGTGTCGTCGAGGAAATTGCCCGCCCGATCTCGCTCTCCCTGCGTCTTTTCGGCAACATGTACGCTGGCGAAATGGTCTTCATCCTGATCGCCCTGCTCGGCCTGTACCAGCTCCCGCTGGCCTTGCCCTGGGAACTGTTCCACATTCTGATCATTACCCTGCAAGCCTTCGTGTTCATGATGCTGACCATCGTGTACATGTCGATGGCGGCAGAGTCGCACTAAGTCGTAACACCTGTTTTTTTGTAGTTTTTAACTTTAACCCTGTAACAAACCTACCCTACTGAGGAGTAAACATGGAACTCGCAACCGTTCTCTCCAACACCGCTATCGCTGTTGCCATCCTGATCGGCGCCGGCGCTCTCGGCACTGCTATCGGCTTCGGTATTCTCGGCGGCCGCTTCCTGGAAGGCGCTGCCCGTCAGCCGGAAATGATCCCCACCCTGCAAGTCAAGATGTTCATCGTCGCCGGTCTGCTCGACGCCGTGACCATGATCGGTGTTGGTATCGCTCTGTTCCTGCTCTTCGCAAACCCGTTCCTGGCTCTGCTGAAGTAATTAACCGCGCCCCTGTAACCCTTATCACCAGGAGGTTAGCGTGAATATCAACGCTACACTGATTGGCCAGGCAATCTGGTTTGGTCTCTTCATCTGGATCACGATGAAGTATGTCTGGCCGCCGCTGCAAAAGGCAATGGCCGACCGCCAAGCACAGATCGCTGAAGGCCTGGCTGCGGCCGAACGTGGAAAGCACGAGCAAGAGCTCGCTGCCAAGCGTTCCGCCGATGCGCTGCGTGAAGCCAAGGAGAAATCCGCGGAATTCGTGGCTCAAGCCGAAAAGCGTGCGCAACAGATCGTCGAAGAAGCCAAGGGCAATGCCAAGGTTGAGGCTGACAAAATTGTCGCCGGCGCCAAGGCAGAAATCGAACAGGAAGTCGAACGTGCCAAGCAGCAACTGCGTGAGCGCGTCGCCGAACTGGCCGTTGCCGGTGCCGAGAAGATCCTGCGCAAGGAAATCAATGCGTCCGTGCATGCAGAAATGCTGGGCGCCCTGAAACAGGACCTGTAAGCAAATGGCTGAATCCGTCACTATCGCCCGCCCTTACGCCGAAGCGCTGTTCCGTGCAGCCAAGGAAAGCGGCAATCTGGCCAAGTGGTCCGAGCAGGTCGCCCTGCTGGGGCAGGTGGCTGCCAATCCCGAAGCCCGTGCGGCCGTCGGCGATCCGAACGTGGCAGCCCCGCAACTGGTCGACCTCTTCCAGTCTGCCTGCGGTACGGCGGTAGGTACGGAGCTGGCGAACTTCATCCAGCTGCTGTCCAACAACGACCGTCTGGGGCTGTTGCCGGAAATCGCCGGCTTGTACGAAAGTTACAAGCAAGCGGAAGAAGGCACCAAGCAGGCCGAAATCGTTTCGGCCTTCCCGATCGATGACAACCAGGTGAAAGCCCTGGTACCGCAACTCGAAGCCGTCTTCAAGACCAAGCTCGAAGCCGCAGTGTCGGTTGATCCGACCCTGATTGGCGGTATCAAGGTAATCGTTGGCGACCAGATGCTGGATGCTTCAGTCCGCGGCAAGCTCGACGCCATGGCTACGGCGCTGAACAACTAGGAGAATTTCATGCAGTTGAATCCTTCCGAAATTTCTGAACTGATCAAGAGCAAGATCCAGAACCTGCAAGGCGCATCGGAAGTGCGCACGCAGGGCACGGTAGTTTCCGTTACTGACGGTATCTGTCGTGTGCACGGCCTGCAAGACGTTATGCAGGGCGAAATGCTGGAATTCCCCGGCAACACCTTCGGCATGGCGCTCAACCTCGAGCGTGACTCCGTCGGCGCCGTGGTTCTTGGTGAATACGAACACATTTCCGAAGGCGACGTGGTCAAGACCACCGGTCGCATTCTGGAAGTCCCCGTCGGCCCGGAACTGCTCGGCCGCGTGGTCAACTCCCTCGGTCAGCCGATCGACGGCAAGGGCCCGATCAACGCCAAGCTGACCGACAAGATCGAAAAGGTCGCGCCGGGCGTTATTTGGCGTCAGTCCGTTTCCCAGCCGGTCCAAACCGGTCTGAAGTGCGTTGACTCCATGGTTCCGGTCGGTCGTGGCCAGCGCGAGCTGATCATTGGTGACCGCCAGACCGGCAAGACCGCCGTCGCCGTCGACGCCATCATCAACCAGAAGGGCAAGGGCCTGTTCTGCGTTTATGTCGCTATCGGCCAGAAGGCTTCCACCATCGCCAACGTCGTTCGCAAGCTCGAAGAGCATGGCGCGATGGAATACACCATCGTCGTCGCCGCTCCGGCTTCGGAATCCGCCGCTCTGCAGTACCTGGCTCCTTACGCCGGCTGCACGATGGGCGAATACTTCCGCGACACCGGTGAAGACGCCCTGATCATTTACGACGACTTGACCAAGCAAGCTTGGGGCTACCGCCAGGTTTCCCTGCTGCTGCGCCGTCCGCCGGGCCGTGAAGCCTACCCGGGCGACGTGTTCTATCTCCACTCCCGTTTGCTGGAGCGCGCCGCTCGCGTTTCCGCCGCCTGGGTCGAGAAGCTTAGCAATGGCGCCATCAAGGGCAAGACCGGTTCGCTGACCGCCCTGCCAGTTATCGAAACCCAAGCCGGTGACGTTTCCGCCTTCGTTCCGACCAACGTGATCTCCATCACCGACGGCCAGATCTTCCTGGAAACCGACCTCTTCAACGCCGGTATCCGCCCCGCGATCAACGCCGGTATCTCGGTGTCCCGCGTCGGTGGCGCAGCCCAAACCAAGCTGATCAAGAAGCTCGGCGGCGGTGTCCGTCTGGCCCTCGCCCAGTACCGCGAACTCGCCGCTTTCGCCCAGTTCGCTTCCGACCTCGACGAAGCGACCCGCAAGCAGCTGGAGCGTGGCCGTCTGGTTACCGAGCTGATGAAGCAGCCCCAGTACTCGCCGATGAGCATCTCCGAAATGGCCGTCACGCTGTACGCAGCTGACAAGGGCTACTTCGACGATGTCGAAGTCAAGCGTGCTCTGGAATGCGAAAAGGCCATGATCGGTTATCTGAAGACCAACTGTGCCGACCTCATGAAGACCATGGAGTCGACCGCTGATCTGAGCGCCGATTCCGAGAAGGCACTTGCTGCCGGCATCCAGGCTTTCAAGAGCAGCTGGGTCTGATCTAGGAGAACGCCATGCCTAGCGGCAAGGAAATTCGCAACAAGATCAAGAGCGTCGAAAATACGCGCAAGATCACCAAGGCCATGGAAATGGTGGCCGCATCCAAAATGCGCAAGGCGCAGGACCGGATGCGGGCTGCCCGTCC
>JAHRYW010000001.1:88070-263176 GCA_020621865.1 Betaproteobacteria bacterium
TGGTGGCCGCATCCAAAATGCGCAAGGCGCAGGACCGGATGCGGGCTGCCCGTCCTTATGGCGAGAAGATCCGGCGCGTTGCGGGCAACCTGGCTCATGCTTTGACCGAGTACCGTCACCCGTTCCTAGTAACCCGCGAACAGGCCTCCGTTGGCCTGGTCCTGGTCACCTCGGACAAGGGTCTTTGTGGCGGTCTGAACTCCAACCTTCTTCGCGTCGCAGTGACCAAGATGAAGGAGTTCGACGCTCAGGGCAAGAAGCTGCAGGCTACCTGCATCGGCAACAAGGGCTTCGGTTTCATGCAGCGTTCCGGCGCCAAGATCGTCTCGCACGTGACTGGCCTGGGCGATACGCCCCACCTGGAAAAGCTGATCGGTCCGGTCAAGGTGCAACTCGACGCCTACATGAAGGGCGAGATTGACGCGCTGTACATTGGCTACACCCGCTTCATCAACACGATGAAGCAGGAGCCGGTGTTCGAACAACTGCTCCCGCTGGCCGGCGATACTGTCGGTAGTGCCTCGCACAAGTGGGACTATGTCTACGAACCGGAAGCCAAGTCGGTCATCGACGATCTGCTGATCCGCTATGTCGAAGCATTGATTTATCAGGCCGTCGCAGAAAACATGGCCTCCGAGCAATCCGCCCGGATGGTTGCTATGAAGTCTGCTTCGGACAACGCCAAGACCGTAATCGGCGATTTGAAGCTGGTTTACAACAAGGCCCGTCAGGCTGCGATTACCAAGGAACTCTCGGAAATCGTCAGCGGCGCTGCCGCGGTGTGACGCGTAGATTTTTATTTTTGGGGATTTGAATATGAGTCAAGGTTCAATCGTTCAGTGTATCGGCGCCGTTGTGGACATCCACTTCCCGCGCGACGCGATGCCGAAGGTCTACGACGCCCTCAAGCTGGATGCTTCCGAAGCAAACGGCATGGCTGAAGACGGCCTGACCTTCGAAGTGCAACAACAATTGGGTGATGGCGTTGTTCGCACCATCGCCATGGGCTCCTCCGACGGTCTGCGTCGTGGCATGAAGGTGAACAACACCGGCGCCGGCATCTCCGTGCCGGTCGGTATGGGCACCCTGGGCCGCATCATGGACGTGCTCGGTCGCCCGATCGACGAAGCTGGTCCGATCGATTCCAACGAGCTGCGCGTGATTCACCAGCCGGCTCCGAAGTTCGACGAACTGTCGTCTTCCGTTGACCTGCTCGAAACCGGCATCAAGGTTATCGACCTGATCTGTCCGTTCGCCAAGGGCGGCAAGGTCGGCCTGTTCGGTGGCGCCGGCGTCGGCAAGACCGTCAACATGATGGAACTGATCAACAACATCGCAAAGCAGCACTCCGGCCTGTCCGTGTTTGCTGGCGTGGGCGAGCGTACCCGTGAAGGTAACGACTTCTACCACGAAATGAAGGACTCCAACGTTCTCGACAAGGTCGCGATGGTGTTCGGTCAGATGAACGAGCCGCCGGGCAACCGTCTGCGCGTCGCGCTGACCGGTCTGACCATGGCTGAACGTTTCCGTGACGATGGTCGTGACATCCTATTCTTCGTCGACAACATCTACCGCTACACCCTGGCCGGTACCGAAGTGTCCGCACTGCTCGGCCGTATGCCTTCCGCCGTGGGCTACCAGCCGACCCTGGCTGAAGAAATGGGTCGTCTGCAAGAGCGTATCACCTCGACCAAGGTTGGCTCGATCACCTCCATCCAGGCCGTTTACGTCCCTGCCGATGACTTGACCGACCCGTCCCCGGCCACCACCTTCCTGCACTTGGACTCCACGGTCGTGCTGTCGCGTGACATCGCCTCGCTGGGTATCTACCCGGCCGTCGATCCGCTCGACTCCACCTCCCGCCAGCTCGACCCGCAAATCGTTGGTGAAGAGCACTACGCCGTTGCCCGTGCCGTGCAGATGAACCTGCAACGCTACAAGGAACTGCGTGACATCATTGCGATTCTGGGTATGGACGAACTGTCGCCGGAAGACAAGCTGGCCGTTTCCCGCGCCCGTAAGATTCAGCGCTTCCTGTCGCAGCCGTTCCACGTTGCCGAAGTCTTTACCGGTTCGCCGGGCAAGTTCGTTTCCCTGAAGGACACGATCAAGGGCTTCAAGGGCATCTGTGCCGGCGAATACGATCACCTGCCGGAACAAGCGTTCTACATGGTCGGCGGTATCGAGGAAGTCATCGAAAAGGCGAAGACGCTGCAGTAATTTGCGTCTGCATAGGAGCTAGTAATGGCTATGACTGTTCATTGTGATGTCGTCAGTGCTGAAGAATCTATTTTCTCCGGCCTGGTGGAAATCGCAGTGTTCCCCGGCGAAGCCGGGGAACTCGGCATCCTGCCGCGTCACACGCCGCTGCTGACTCGCATCAAGCCGGGCACCATTCGTTTGAAGGTGCCCGACCAGAGCGAGTTCGAGCTGGTGTATGTGTCCGGCGGCATGCTGGAAGTTCAGCCCGACATGATTACCGTGTTGGCTGACACCGCGATCCGCGCCCACGACCTGGACGAAGCCAAAGCACTGGAAGCCAAGAAGCGCGCCGAAGAAGCCCTGGCCAATCGGAACGCCGAAATGGATTACGCTGCTGCCGAAGCCGAACTGGCCCAGGCTGTTGCCCAGTTGCAAGCAATCCAGCGTCTGCGCAAACATACGCACTAATCCGGAATCACCGGACAAAAAAGGCAGCCTAGGCTGCCTTTTTTATTTTCGTGTAGCAGTCAGCTACAGGCCGGAGATTCGCTTTTCCAGGCGAGCCACGTCGTCGCTTAGGCAATTAACATCAGCGCCAAAGCCGGCAAGCTCTCTTTCCGACAGCAGCATCCCGGAATCTTCAACGACATACTCCGTAATGTTCCCGGTAGCCTTGGCAAGGCCTCCCTTGATCTCGGAGAGCGCGGCCTGCCCTAAGATTGCGAGTCGGCGTGCCGGAATATCACCAATGATGCCGGCCAAATCTCCTTCCGCATCCCATTTGAGGTTGCGAAAAACGAAGGCAAGGCACTCGGCAACCTCGGCGGATCCCCCGAGTTTTACCGCAGCAAACAACTTATCCCGATCAAGTAATGCCCCCATGGCCGAATCGGCCGGCAGGGTTACAGTGACGTCTGGAGGCGTCGCGGTATCGCATTCCCGAAAAAATCCATGATCATCGATGGCCAGCCCCAAGTTCACCCAGCCGGCCTCGACAACTAAACGGGCTCCTGCATGCTGACGCAGTCTTTCCTGCGCCCACGACTCCCCTCGGACCAGGTGATTCAGTCCCCGGATGGCAACTTGCCACATCACGCCGATCAAGCAGCCCCCTAGAATTTGAAGCCGCGATGCAGGGCAACGACGCCCAGGGCGAGGTTGAAATATTCGACCTTTTCCAGACCGACCCCCTCCATCATCGTCTTTAACTCTTCCTGGCCAGGATGCATGCGAATGGACTCCGACAGGTAGCGATAGCTGTCCGAATCGTTGGTCACAAGTTTTCCGACCCGTGGAATGACCTGGAACGAATAAAAGTCGTAGATCGGCGCCAGAGGTTTCCAGATCTGCGAAAATTCGAGGACCAGCAGGCGGCCACCCGGGCGGAGCACGCGCCGCATTTCGGCCAGCGCCACGTCCTTGTGCGTCATGTTGCGCAAACCGAAGGCAACAGTCACGCAGTCGAACCAGTCGTCGGGGAAGGGCAGCTTCTCCGCGTCGCATTGCGCCACCGGCAGCATGAACCCCTTGTCGAGCAGGCGGTCACGGCCATGGGCCAGCATCGCGTTGTTGATGTCGGTCAGCCAAACCTCGCCGCTCTTGCCAACTTTTTTGGCAAAAGCCAGCGATAGGTCACCGGTACCGCCGGCGACATCCAGCACCCGGGATCCCTCTCGAACGCCGCTGCGCTGGATGGTGAACGCCTTCCACAGGCGATGCATGCCGCCTGACATCAGGTCGTTCATCAGATCGTAACGGCTGGCGACGGAATCGAAAACGTCAGCGACCCGCCGGGCCTTTTCCTGCTCGGCTACGGTTTCGTAGCCAAAATGCGTCTTGTCGTTGTTCATGACTTTAGTGGTGATGACCGCAGCCGCCTCCGGCTGCAGGACGTGAAGTGGTATCGACATCGCGGGACAGTCCCTGCGCTTCTAGCTGGGCCAGATAGTTCTGCCACAGTTCCTCGTGATGCTTGCCGAGGTTGTAGAGGAGGTCCCATGAATAGAGGCCGCTGTCGTGGCCATCGGAAAAAACCAGGCGCAGGGCATAGGTGCCGACCGGCTCGATGCGCTCGATGTCAACATTGCGCTTGCCGGTTTGCAGGGTTTCCTGGCCGGGGCCATGTCCCCGCGCTTCGGCGGACGGGGTGTAGACGCGGAGAAATTCAAAATCGAGCGCAAACGTCTCGCCACCTTCGTAAGCCAGCTCAAGACGCCGGGACTTCTGATGCAGTTTGATCTCGCTCGGTATCGGGGTGTCGCGGTCAATACCAGCCATGGTTTCCTCCGGGAATGAGACCGCTAGTTTAGCTCAGTCACCCCTTGGACGGGCCAAGATCGGTCAAAGTTGGTGAAAACTGATGCGGTCGAAATCGGTGCCACGCTGGAGGACATGGTTCATTCGCAACTGCCAAGGCTTAGCGTCGCCTGAATAGGCTTCGAGTACCCGACTGGCCTGGTACATCCCCGGCGGCAGCACAATCGAGGCCTCTTCTCCGATCGCCGGTACCGCCGGCAAAAGAAAGGCCCGAACGTAGCGCTCGTTGTTTCCGCTACCCATCGACGCCACTCTGACCCCAAGCCCGCTCGGCATGCCGGGCAAGGTCGCCACACCGACAATGATTCCGCCGGATTCTTCCTGCATCAGCCAGGTGGCCTGGGCGAGAAGAAAATGCTCACCGTCGTGCGGACATACCACCATCAGTTGTCCGTGCATTATTTTCTGGCCGGCATTGCTTCTACCCAGGCGGAAGCCATTGGCCGAGTGGTTGATCACCGCCCATTCGTCGACCGGGAAGTCAATTTTCGGCTTGATCGCCAAGGTCTGCCCGGGTTCGGCCCGCTCGCCGAAAGTGAATAGCTGGTCGAACTCGCCCCGTGAATAGGTTGCTGCCGAATCCGGTTGTTCGAACTCCCGGCCAGTCACGCAGAAATGCATGCTCTCGAAGCCAACGGCAACCCTCGCCACACCATCGGTGGCAAAACGCCGGAAACGGCGAGGCGATGCCATTTGGGACCACGGTCGTGACAGGTGCTCAAGCAGGGCGATCACATTCCCAGAAATCTCCTCACCAAGGCCCAGTTGGGAAGGGAGAACCCGTTGGCGCAACTGGCTGAGCATGTGACTGATCTGCAGGCTCAACCGGGCCGTATCCAGGGATCTCGCGTCCGGGCCGGCTTCCTCGGTCACGGTCGTTGGGTGCAGCGGCGCGTCCTTCATCAACTCGATGACATAGGCCGGCATCTCGAAGTCGTCATCCAGTTTGTGGACTGAAACCAGGGGCGCCCACATACCTGCCCATCGCCTGATCAGGTTCAGGTTGCGCACACTGTTGCTGTAGGGGCTGGCGATATCGATCAGCAGCAAGGTGGTATAGGCGGCGGCGCAATGCGTCGCCTGCAAGCTGCTTTCCAGTACATCCTCGACCGGGGTATAGGCGACTCCCCATTCCTCGGCGCTTTCGTAGAAACCGTGCAGGTCGAGCCAGATCCCAGGCGGTAACTCACGCCGGGCGCGGTAATGTTCGAGAATGACCATCCCCGTGTAGTAGAGGCAGCGATGCAGGATGGTGGCGACCAGCGTCACATACTGGGCATTTTGGGCATCCGGCTCTTCCAGCCGGGCACAGAGTGCGTAGGCCTTGCCCATCTTGCGCCAGGCCATGACCACCTGCTGGAAATAGGATTCCTCCTCGTCGGCCAGCGGCAGCGACTTGTTGTGATAGCGCCTGGCCATTTCTTCTTCGACGAAGCATAAGGGCGCGCGGGCCTGCTCAAGCAGGGCCAGCAGAACACCGGGGTCGGGCGGGGCAATCAGTAGGCCATCGAGAAAACGAATGAGTTGCCGCTCGGCGACGACCGGATTGGCCAGGGGCAATTGCGAAAGAAAATCCATGCCTGTCCGGAGATCGGGGACGTCCAGCGGAAGTTCCTTGGCGCTCGTATTCATGGTCAATCCAGTCTTATTCGATCTTTCCCAGAGCGCGAGACAGCGCCTGGGCCATCTCGTCATTGCTCACCGGCGGCCGATTCACCAGGCCCTCGCGGTGCACCTTGCCCCAGACCGGCTCAGGAAAATGCCGGTCATCGCTCCACCGGGGAATGATATGCCAATGGACATGCGGCACCATGTTGCCAAAGCTGGCCAGGTTGATTTTTTGTGGGGAAAATAGCGTTCTAACCACAGATTCGACCGCGAAAACGACGCGCATCAGATATTCGCGGGCTTCCGGTGCGAGATCAGTCATCTCCCGCACATGCTCGGTCCAGATAACCCGGCAGAAGCCGGGGTAGTGCGGGTCGTCGACCCGGACTACCCGACAGGCTGGCGACTGCCACAGGATGGCGCCGCCAGGGTTACTACATAGTTCGCAAGACTGCTTGCCACTTTCCACGCCATGCCACTCCGGTGAATTAGTCGGAAATACACCGGAGTCAAATTATCACGGGCCGCCATCGCAAAGAAATGAAGAATGTCACGGTCGGCGGCAAAAATTGGCAAAAATCAGAGTAGCACGCGTTCGATCCCGCCGGTGTTGGCCTTGCCAACGTAGTCGGCCATCCAGTTTTCACCAAGCAGGTGCTTGGCCAATTCGACCACGATGTAGTCCGCCTTGGTATCGGCATCGTCGTCGTAACGGGACAGGCCCTGCAGACAGGCCGGGCAGGAGGTCAGTATCTTGACGTCGCCGGTGAAGCCATCGGCGCGCAATTTCTCGGCCCGCTGTTCGATATCCTGCTGCTTCCTGAACTTGACCTGGGTCGCGATGTCCGGCCGCGAATAGGCGAAGGAGCCGGAATCGCCGCAGCAGCGGTCGGTCAGCGGCACGTCCTGGCCCATCAGCGACTTGGTCACGGCCAGCGGCGCATAGGCCTTCATCGGCGTATGACAGGGGTCGTGGTACATGTAGCGGGTTCCGGTCACACCTTCCAGCTTGACGCCCTTTTCCATCAGATATTCGTGGATGTCGAGCAGGCGGCAGCCCGGGAAGATCTTCTCGAACTGGTATTTCTGCAGCTGATCCATGCAGGTGCCGCAGGACACGATCACCGTCTTGATGTCGAGGTAATTCAGCGTATTGGCGACGCGGTGGAAGAGCACACGGTTGTCGGTGGTGATCTTCACGCCCTTGTCGTCGTCGCCGGAGGCTGTCTGCGGATAGCCGCAGCACAGGTAGCCCGGCGGAAGCACGGTGGTGGCGCCGACCTGGTAAAGCATCGCCTG
This sequence comes from Betaproteobacteria bacterium, assembly GCA_020621865.1. Classification (GTDB taxonomy): domain Bacteria; phylum Pseudomonadota; class Gammaproteobacteria; order Burkholderiales; family Rhodocyclaceae; genus Azonexus. Next base: position 95,496 of record JAHRYW010000001.1, read on the forward strand.
AGTGGCCAGGCCGACCTGCGAGAACAGACGCTCGGAGCCGCAGCCCGGGAAGTAGAAGACGGCTTCCGAATCCTCGCTGGCCACCTTCGGGTTGCGGATGACCGGAATGACCTTGTCGTCCTCGATATCGAGCAGGGCCCGAGAGGTGCGCTTGGGCAGGTTGCCCGGCATCGGCCGGTTGAGGAAGTGGATGACCTGGGTCTTGACGCTCGGCGCGCCGAGTGTTGCCGGCGGGTGGGCGCGGGAATCCTGAATCAGGCCGATCGCCTTGGCCGCCTTGTGGGCCAGGCGCTGGGCCTTGAAGCCGAAGTCCATCATGACGCCACGCATCAGCTTGATGGTCGCCGGGTCTTTCAGGTTCAGGTAGGTCATCGCCGCCAGCGTGCCAGGGCTGGTGCGCTTCTTGTCCTGCTTGCGCAAGAAATTGCGCATCGCGACCGAAACGTCGCCAAAGTCGATATCGACCGGGCAGGGCTTCAGGCAGCGGTGGCAGACCGTGCAGTGGTCGGCGACATCGTTGAACTCGTCGAAATGCTTCAGCGAAATGCCGCGCCGGGTCTGTTCCTCGTAGAGGAAAGCCTCGACCAGCAGCGAAGTCGCCAAGATCTTGTTGCGCGGGCTGTAGAGCAGGTTGGCGCGCGGCACGTGGGTCGAGCAGACCGGCTTGCACTTACCGCAACGCAGGCAGTCCTTGACCATGTCGGAGATCTTGCCGATCTCGGACTGCTCCATGATCAGCGACTCGGTACCGAGCAGGCTGAACGACGGCGTGTAGGCATTGCCCATGTCTCCGCCGGGCATCAGCTTGCCCTTGTTGAAGCGGCCTTCCGGGTCGACCTTCTGCTTGTAGGCGCGGAAGGGGCCGATTTCCTCGTCGGTCAGGAATTCCAGCTTGGTGATGCCGATGCCGTGCTCGCCGGAAATCACGCCGTCCAGGCTGCGCGCCAGGTGCATGATGCGTTCGACGGCATGATGCGCCGTTTGCAGCATCTCGTAATTGTCGGAATTGACCGGGATGTTGGTGTGCACATTGCCGTCGCCGGCGTGCATGTGCAGGGCGACGAAGACGCGACCGCGCAACACTTCCTTGTGGATGGCCTCGATCCTGTCGACGATGGGGCGGTACATCGCGCCGTCGAAAATCTTGGTCAGACGGGCCTTCAGCTCCTGTTTCCAGGAGGTCCGCACGGAATAGTCCTGCAGGCGGTGGAAGAGGGTCGGATTGGCCGCCTTGTTGGTCAACTCGCCGGCCACCACGCCGTAGGAAGCGAAGCGGGTTTCGGCCTCGGCCAGTGGCAAATCGAGGTTTTCCAGCAGCCATTCCCAACGCAGGCGGATTGCTTCGACGTAATCCAGGGCAGCCTGCCGGCGGTCGCCGATCAGCACCTCCTTGTCGAGGTTGGCATCCCCGGCGTGCAGCGGCAACTCACCCTGCAGGAACTCGGACAGCGCAGCGCACAGGGCCAGCTTGTTCTGCGTGGACAACTCGATGTTGATCCGCTCGATACCGTCGCAGTAGTCGCCCATGCGCGGCAGCGGGATCACGACGTCTTCATTGACCTTGAAAGCGTTGGTGTGGCGCGAGATGGCGGCGGTGCGCGAACGGTCGAGCCAGAATTTCTTGCGCGTTTCGGCATCGACAGCGATGAAGCCTTCGGCGGCGCGCAGGTTGCACATGCGCACGACTTCGGAGGCTGCAGCCATCACGGCCTTTTCATCGTGGCCGACGAGGTCGCCGATCAGCACCATCTTCGGCCGGCCATGGCGCTTGGCCTTGGTGGCGTAGCCGACGGCCTTGACGTAGCGTTCGTCGAGGTGCTCCAGGCCGGCCAGCTGGACGCCGGCGGCATGGCCGGCACCGCCCGGCTTGAAGTAATCGGTAATTTCGACGATGGCCGGCACGGCTTCGCGCACCTGACCGAAGAATTCGAGACAGACAGTGCGTGCCACCGGCGGCATCTTGTGCAGCACCCAGCGGGCGGCGACGATGATACCGTCGGTGCCTTCCTTCTGGACGCCGGGCACGCCGCCGAGGAACTTGTCGGTGACGTCCTTGCCCAGCCCGACCTTGCGGCAGGCGGCGCCGGGCATGGTCAGCACTTCTTCCTTGAGCAGCTTCTTGCCGCTCGGATCGAAGTGCTTGAGGCGGAATTCGACGTCCTTCTGCTCGTGGATCTTGCCGTAGTTGTGATTGACGCGTTCGATTTCCAGCCAGTTGCCGTCCGGATCGACCATCTTCCACCAGGCCAGGTTGTCGAGCGCGGTGCCCCACAGCACAGCCTTCTTGCCGCCGGCATTCATCGCGATGTTGCCACCGATGCAGGAAGCCGAGGCGGAGGTCGGGTCGACCGCGAAAACGCGACCGGCCAGCGAAGCGGCTTCCGAGACGCGGTCGGTGACGACGCCAGCGCCGGTGCGGATGGTGGCGTAGGGCGTTTCGTGGCCGGCCAGAACCAGTTCCTCGACCGGGCCAATGTCGATCAGCTTTTCGGTGTTGATCACCGCCGAATAGGGCGTCAGCGGCACGGCGCCGCCAGTGTAGCCGGTACCACCCCCACGCGGGATGATGGTCAGGCCGGCTTCGATACAGCCGCGCACCAGATGGCCGATTTCTTCCTCGGTATCCGGGGTCAGCACGACGAAGGGGTATTCGACGCGCCAGTCGGTCGCGTCGGTGACGTGCGAGACACGGGCCAGGCCGTCGAAGGCGATGTTGTCCTTGCGCGTGTGCTTGCCGAGCACCTTCATGACCTTGCGGCGCAAGTCGATGGTTTCGCCGAAACGGGCTTCGAAACGATTGACCGCCTGTTGAGCCGCCTCGACCAGCCGCTTGACCTTGGCCGAACGCTCCGGATCATCCGACTCACTTTCAGCCCGGCGCTTCTCGACTTCCTTCAGGCGATGGCGCAGGGCGCTGACCAGCGCGTCGCGGCGTTCGCGGTTGTCGAGCAGGTCGTCTTCCAGATACGGGTTGCGCTGGACGACCCAGATATCGCCGAGCACCTCGTAGAGCATGCGGGCCGAGCGGCCGGTGACGCGTTCGGCGCGGAGTTCGTCGAGCACGGCCCAGTTATCGGCGCCGAGCAAGCGGATGACGATCTCACGATCGGAAAACGAGGTGTAGTTGTAGGGGATTTCGCGCAGGCGGGCAGTCATGAAAGCAGCCGGGGTCTATCAAAAGGTGGATTTTAACGTATTGCGGCGCAACACGCGGAGCAGGTAGACCGGCCAGGACCCCGTGGGTTCAGTACTAAATTGCGGTTTCCGCCAAAAGCCAGTAACGGGCGAATTTGCCCACGGCCATGAACAGGCAGCAGGGCAGCCAGTGCAAACGCAACCAACCGGCGGCGACACACAGCGCATCGCCGACCAGCGGCAGCCAGGAGAGGAGCAGGGCGGGGCTGCCCCAGCGCGCCATCCGCTCCCGGTGCGGCAAATTTTCCAGCCGTTGCCAGCGCGGCAGGTAGCGGCCGCACCACCACGAAGTCATGCCGCCGGCCGTGTTACCCAGCGAGGCCAGCGCCAACGCCGGCCACATTTCCGCCGGATACAGGTGCAAAAAGCCCCACAACAGCGGCTCCGAGCCGCCGGGCAGCACGGTCGCCGCCAAAAAACTGGCCAAAAACAGGCCGCCCAGCCCCGCTTCCGCCGTGACGTTTAGCCACTCCACCCGTAGAATCTCCCTTTTGCCTTAATGAGTTGCGCCCCATGCACCCGGATTATCTCGAAAAAGTTCTCAACGCACAGGTTTACGATGTGGCCATCGAAACGCCACTCGACCTGGCCGGCAACCTTTCCGCCCGGGTCGGCAACAAGATCAGCCTGAAGCGCGAGGACATGCAGCCGGTGTTCTCATTCAAGCTGCGCGGCGCCTACAACAAGATCGCCAGCCTGTCGGCCGAAAAACTCAAGCGCGGCGTCATCTGCGCCTCGGCCGGCAACCACGCCCAGGGTGTTGCGCTGTCGGCGGCCAAGGTCGGCTGCCGCGCGGTCATCGTCATGCCGACCTCGACACCGGGCATCAAGATCGATGCCGTCAAGCGACGCGGCGGCGAGGTCGTGCTGCACGGCGATTCCTACGACGAGGCCTATGCCCACGCCCTCGAACTGGAAAAAACCGAGAAGCTGACCTTCGTTCATCCCTTCGACGATCCGGAGGTGATCGCCGGCCAGGGTACCGTGGCCATGGAAATTCTGCGCCAGCACTCGCGCCACAACGGGCCGATCACTGCCGTCTTCTGCGCCATCGGCGGCGGCGGGCTGGCGGCAGGGGTGGCCGCCTACATCAAGCGCCTGCGTCCGGAAATCAAGGTCATCGGGGTCGAGACCTTCGACGCCGATGCGATGAAACAGTCGCTGGCCGCCGGCAAGCGCGTCCGCCTAGACCAAGTCGGCCTGTTCGCCGACGGCACCGCCGTCAAGTTCGTTGGCGAGGAAACCTTCCGCCTATGCAAGGAATACCTCGACGAAGTGATCCTGGTCGATACCGACGCTATCTGCGCGGCGATCAAGGATGTTTTCGAGGACACCCGCTCGATCCTTGAACCGGCCGGTGCACTGGCCGTGGCGGGCGCCAAGGAATACGCCCGCCAGCACAAGCTGAAGGACAAGAACCTGATCGCCGTCACCTCCGGCGCCAACATGAACTTCGACCGCCTGCGCTTCGTTGCCGAGCGCGCCGAATTCGGCGAGCAGCGCGAAGCGGTGTTCGCCGTCACGTTGCCGGAGAAGCCGGGCGCCTACAAGAAGTTCCTGTCCCTGATCGGCAAGCGCAACGTCACCGAATTCAACTACCGCTACAACACGGCGTCGGAGGCCCATGTCTTCGTCGGCGTCCAGGTCGGCGACCGCAAGGAATCGCTGAAGCTGGTCGACAGCCTGCAAAAGCACGGCTACCCGACGCTCGACCTGACCGATGACGAAATGGCCAAGAATCACATTCGCCACATGGTCGGCGGCCATGCGCCAGCGGTATGCGAAAAAGGCCTGCACGAACTGCTCTACCGCTTCGAGTTCCCCGAGCGGCCGGGTGCCCTGATGAACTTCCTGACCCAGATGAGCGCCGGCTGGAACATCAGCCTCTTCCACTACCGCAACCACGGCGCCGACTACGGCCGCGTGCTGGTCGGCATGCAGGTGCCGCCGGGCGAGATGAGCGAATTCAGAGCCTTCCTGAAGAACCTCGGCTATGCGCACTGGGACGAGAGCGAGAATCCGGCGTACAAACTGTTTCTCGGCTGACAGGCGCCAACAGTCGCCGAAAGCCCCGGTCAAACGGGGCATCTGAGGCCAATGCCTACAACCAGCCCAAAAGAAAACGGATGAATCGTAGGATTCATCCGTTTTTTTCCATCGACAACCGGGCTGACTCTTCAGCCTGGTTGACCGTGGTTCAGTCGATTACTGCTGCTTGCGGCGACGGGAAGCAGCCAGGCCGGCCAGGCCGAGGCCAAGCAGGGCCAGGGAGGCGGGTTCCGGCACGTTGTTGGGATCGCCCGGATCATTTTCCGAACGGCCGAAACGCAGGTCGTCGAAGGCCAGGATGTCGTTGGTCGCGTTGAACGTGACGCTGGAAATCATCTGACCGAAGTCGATGAAGCCGAAGAAGGCGCCACCACCATTAATCGAGGACGGCATGTTGAGAATCTGGGTAACCGACGAGCCGTCAACATAAACGATGGTCTGTTGCGGAACCAGGTCGGTCTGCAGGCCATTGACGTAGAACCCGAAGGCGTCGACCGGATTGGTGAAGCTGAAGGTCACCGAACCGCCAACCACGCTGCGGAAGGAACCGGTACCGGTCGTGGTATCGAAACCGCACAGCGCGCCGCAACCGGAGTTGTTGGTCGTGGTGCCACCGGTGATGGTCAGGTTGGCCGGCAGCGGGGATTCGAAATCAACGGTATTCAGGGCACCGGCAACAGCCAGAAACTGAGCGGCAGCAGCGGTCGAATTGACCATTTGCGCCAGCGAGGACACGTTGTTGTCCGAACCCAGATAGGTGACAGGAGCAGCTTGAGCTGCCAGGCAGGCGCTCGACAGCAATCCCGCAACGGCAAGTTTAGTTTTGATCGACATAATGGTTTCTCCTAGATTGATCGCCTGGAAATTGCAGCGGCTGTCTCAGAAGAGCAACGAACGTACCAGAGAAACATTTACACGTATTTACAACAACTTGGCTAACACCCAGGGTGCCCCCCTGCATCAACTGTAAAGGGCTCCGACACAATGCACGGGCAATCAAGCGCCAGACGGCCGGCGCAAGTTTGCGCCGGCCACTCCCGGACAAATGCTACGGTCGGCCCCAAAAAACGGCAAAAATCAGAAAAACCGGAGCCGACGAACACATGAGGCCTGACAGCCCGCTTACTTGACTGCGCCTGCCACCTTGGCGACCTCGGCGTTGAATCCTCGGACGCCGTTCAGGATGCCGGCGGTGTAGGCATCGCGGTCGATGCTAAGCTGGTATTCGCCCGAACTTTTCTGAATGCTGCCCGTCCCGGTCAGCGCGCCAAGTACCGAACTCAAGACATTGGCGGCTTGCGGCGTGGTATCGGCCGTTTTTTCCAGAACGCCCGCCTTTTCGGTTACGTTGATCGCCTGTTCCTTGGTCGCCACCCCGGGGATGCCGCTCATCATTCGCACCTTGGGGGCGCCCATCCAATGGGCGTTGGCAGTGAGCAGATTCATCCCGGGCGCCACGTTTGCCTCGGCGGAAACGCTGTTGTAGCCGCGATTTCCCTCGGCCCAGGCCTGCGGTGCGACAAAGGTGTAATGCGGAATGATGAGAGTTGCATCCGTGATCTTCGACTTGCCGCCGCTGATGAATTCCGAGAATTTGCCGCCAACGAAACCACTGGCAAAGAGTTGCTCGTCGCTTGGCGCCGCGGTGACGAAGTTGTTACCGCCCTGCGAAGACACCGGCAGGCCGAGCGATCCGGTGGTCGTATCGCGTGCCGCCCCCTTGATCAGGTCGGAATCGCGGATGTCGGCATAGGTCAGCACCTTGTAACCGGCCTGGCGCATCTGGGCGATGAAATCGTCGTAAGCTGCCTTGGCCAGGCCTTGCGCGAGCGCCTTGTCCAACCCCTGGACACGATAGCTGGCGCTGGCGCCGGCCGACCCCGAACCACGCTGGAACATGCCGGCCTGCTTGACGGCCGAAACTCGCCCGTCGGTCAGTAGCGTGACGTAGGCCGTCGGCACAACGATGGTCTTGTTGTAGTCGAGCAGATCCTCGGGATTGACGGCATTGATGTTGAACACCGGCTTGACGGTTTCGGTCGTCTGCGCCTGAACAGGCGCTGCCAGCAGGGCAGCCGCGAAAGCCAGCGCGGACAGACGAAGTTTGGCGTAGGACATTATTACCCTCCAGAAAAATGGCGCGCAGATTGTGGACGATCCCGTGCCCTCTCACAACCGTCGCACAGGTAGCGGCAGCTTGCCGGGGCCATGCAGGTCGGACGCCAAAAAGCAATGAACCGTCCCGCGAGCACCCAGTCAAAGCTCCGTATATTCCTTCGGCATGGGCGGCAACATCTATCGGCGATGGCCAGGCAAACAGCTCAACGCCGCCGCGCCAAACGATTCCGTATCCGCCCGCCACCCTTTTCCCAGGAGAAATCATGGCTGCCAACCCCGTTGTCTGGTTTGAAATCTACGTCCAGGACATGGCCCGCGCCAAGGCGTTCTACGAGGCCGTCTTCGAGTGTCAGCTCAGCCCCTTGGGCAATCCGGACGCAGCGTCCTTCCCCGGCATGGAGATGCAGGCCTTCCCGTCGTCGATGGAGCAGTACGGGGCGACGGGCACCCTGGTCAAGATGCCCGGCTGTCCTTCCGGCGGGAGCACCCTGGTCTATTTCGCCTGCGCCGATTGCGGCGTCGAGGCGGCACGGGCCGCGGCGAGCGGCGGCAGCATTTTCAAACCGAAGATGTCCATCGCGCCGCACGGCTTCATTGCCCTGGTCAATGACACCGAGGGCAACCTGATCGGGCTGCATTCGATGGCTTAGTCCGGTTCCCGGCCGGCGTGGATCAGCTTCACCCTACCACCCACTTAATTCTTTTTGGTTATATTTTTGTAAATATCAATTCTTTTACAGAATAACCGAACCTCCCTAGACTCCAGTCATCCCCAATTTATTTCAAATGACTGGAGTTCCCCATGCGCAAATTTGGCCTTTTTTTGGCACTGACCGTAGCATTCGGCAGCGCCGTCGCTCAAACCTCGCTGCTCAACGTCTCCTACGACCCGACCCGCGAGCTGTACAAGGATTACAACGCCGCTTTCGCCAAACACTGGCAGGCGAAGACCGGGCAGGTAGTCAATTTCCGCCAGTCGCACGGCGGCTCCGGCAAGCAGGCGATGGCCGTGCGCGACGGGTTGGAGGCCGATGTGGTGACGCTGGCGCTGGCCTACGACATCGATGCGCTGGTCGAGCGCAACCTGATCCCGGCCGACTGGCAGACGCGCTTCCCGCACAATTCCTCGCCTTACACCTCGACCATCGTCTTCCTGGTCCGCAAGGGCAACCCGAAGGGCATCAAGGACTGGGGCGACCTGGCCAAACCAGGCGTCGCCGTGATCACGCCCAATCCCAAGACCTCCGGCGGCGCGCGCTGGAACTACCTGGCGGCCTGGGCCTGGGCGCTGAAACAGCCGGGCGGCAACGAGCAGAAGGCCAAGGAGTTGGTCACGGCGATTTTCAAGAACGTGCCGGTGCTTGATTCCGGCGCCCGCGGCTCGACCACCACCTTCGTCGAACGCGGCCTCGGCGACGTGCTGATCGCCTGGGAAAACGAGGCGCAACTGGCGGTCAACGAAATTGGCAGGGACAAGTTCGAGATCGTCGCCCCCAGCCTGTCCATCCTCGCCGAGCCGCCGGTCGCCGTGGTCGACAAGGTGGCCGAGAAGCACGGCACGCGGCTGACCGCGCAGGCCTACCTCGACTACCTCTATTCGGAAGAAGGGCAGAACATCGCTGCCAAGCATTACTACCGGCCGCGCGACGCCAAGGTGGCAGCCAAGTACGCCGCACAGTTTCCGAAACTGAAGCTGGTGACCATTGCCGACACCTTCGGCGGCTGGCAGAAGGCGCAGAAGGCTCACTTTGCCGATGGCGGCAGCTTCGACCAGATTTACCTGAAAAAGTAGGGGACGAGCATGCCGCTGACCGACCTGATCCGCTATTTCAATGTTGCCGACACCGGCGGCGAAAGCTCGCTCTACCTGGACGGCAAGCGGGCCGCCGCCTGGCATGGCGGCCTGCATCTCGGCTCGCTGTTCCAGCCCATCGTCGATCTCCGGCATGAGCGGGTGGTCGGGCATCAGGCGCGGCTCGTCGCCCGCCGCCAGGACGGCACCGCGGTCAGCGCCGAAGCGGCCTACGCGGCCTGTGAAACGGCGGAATCGGTCGTCCACTTCGACCGTCTGTGCCGAACGCTGCACGCGCTGAACTTCCTGGCCCAGCAGCAACAGGCCGGCGGCTACCTGCAACTGGCCGTCCATCCGCGCCACCTGCTGGCCGTGCAGAACCAGCACGGCCTGGTCTATGAGGCGATCCTCAAGCGCTGCGGCCTGGCAGCGCAGGATATCGTGCTGCAGATCGACGCCGCGCTGGCCGACGGCCACGGCCGACTGGACGAGGCACTGGCCAATTACCGACAACGCGGCTATCGCCTGGCGCTGGCCGGGCAGGGTGCAAACTGGCCGGAGGCAAGCGCGCTGGCCCTGGCCCCCGACATCGTTCAACTACCCCGCTTGCCGGCCGACCGGCAGCGCCTACCCGGCGCCAGCCTGATTGAACTGACCGGCGTCGATAGCGGCCAAATCTACGAACAAGCCCGTGCCGCCGGGATCGACCTGGCGCAGGGCGCGCTATCCGGCAGCCCGCAGCCCGATTGCCGCCCCACCCACGACAGGGGCAGAGTCGCCTACAATTCGGCATCACTTTCCGGAGTCCGCCATGAAAATCGCCAATAACGTTACCGAACTGGTCGGCAATACCCCGCTGGTCAAGCTCAACCGCATTACCGAAGGGGCCGGCGCCACTGTCGCCGCCAAGCTGGAGTTCTTCAACCCCGGCCACAGCGTCAAGGACCGCATCGCGGTCGCCATGCTCGACGCCGCCATTGCGGCCGGCAAGATCGGCCCGGACACCGTGGTGCTGGAGCCGACTTCCGGCAACACCGGCATCGGCCTGGCCATGGTCTGCGCGGCGCGCGGCATCAAGTGTGCCTTCACCATGCCCGAGACGATGAGCCGCGAGCGCAAGCTGCTGCTCAAGGCCTACGGCGCCGAACTGATCCTGACCCCCGGCCCCGATGGCATGGGCGGCGCCATCGGCAAGGCCAAGGCGCTGGCCGAGGCCGATCCGAAGTACTTCATCCCGCAGCAGTTCGAGAACCCGGCCAATCCGGAAGTGCACCGCAACACGACGGCCGAGGAAGTCTGGCGCGATACCGACGGCCAGGTCGACATCTTCGTCTCCGGTGTCGGCACCGGCGGCACCGTGACCGGGGTCGGCGAAGTGCTCAAGGCCCGCAAACCGGGCGTCCAGATCGTCGCCGTCGAACCCGATGCCTCGCCGGTACTGTCCGGCGGCCAGAAGGGCCCGCACCCGATCCAGGGCATCGGCGCCGGCTTCGTGCCGGCCGTACTCAACACCGCCATCTACGACGAGGTGATCCGCGTCAAGAACGACGACGCCTTCGCCATCGCCCGCCGCATGGCGACCGAGGAAGGCCTGCTCGTCGGCATCTCCTCCGGTGCCGCCACCTGGGCCGCGCTCGAACTGGCCAAGCGCCCGGAAAACGCCGGCAAGCTGATCGTCGTCATCATCCCGTCGTTCGGTGAACGCTACCTGTCGACCGCGTTGTTCCAGAACCTGGAAGTTTGAGCGCTTTCGACACTCCGCTCGACCGGCGCGACTCCGACTCCATCAAATGGGGCAAGTACGCCGGTCGCGACGTGCTGCCGCTGTGGGTGGCCGACATGGATTTCGCCGCACCGCCCCCGGTGCTGGCCGCCCTGCATCAGCGCATCGAGCACGGCATCTTCGGCTACGGCGGCCCCTGGCCATCGCTGACGGAGTCAGTATTCGCTCACCTTGAAAGCGAGTACGAATGGCGCATCGAGCCGGAATGGATCGTCTGGCTGCCGGGCCTGGTCACCGGGCTGAACGTTGCCTGCCGGGCCGTCGACGGCGACGTGCTGACGGCAACACCGATCTACCCGCCCTTCCTGTCGGCGCCGCATTTCTCAGGCCGCAAGCTGAATCGTGTCGAACTGGCCAACACCGACGGCCGCTGGCATTTCGATCAACTTGCCCTGAACCAGGCGGCGAGCGCAGCCTCGCGGCTGTTCCTGCTCTGCCACCCGCACAACCCGGTCGGCCGCTGCTGGCGCCGGGACGAACTGCTCGATCTGGCGGCCTTTGCCGAAGCCCACGACCTGATCGTCTGCTCCGACGAAATCCACTGCGGCCTGATCCTCGACGCCGACCGGCGCCACATCCCGTTCGCCAGCCTGTCTCCAGAGATCGCCCAGCGGACGATCACGCTGATGGCGCCGTCCAAGACCTTCAACATCCCCGGTCTCGGCTGCGCCTTCGCGGTCATTGCCGACCCGGGCTTGCGCCGCCGCTTCGAACGCGCGATGGCCGGCATCGTGCCGCACGTGAATGTGCTCGGGCTGGCCGCCTGCGAAGCCGCCTACCGCGACTGCGCCGACTGGCACCGCGAACTGATCGCCTACCTGGCCGGCAACCGCGACCGGGTGAATGCTACGGTCAGTGGCAAAAAACGGCTAAAAATGAATTTTGTCGAAGCCACCTACCTGGCCTGGATCGAGGTCCGCGAACTCGGCCTGGCCAACCCCGCCGCGCACTTCGAAGCGCACGGACTGGGTCTGTCGGACGGCGCCGACTTCGGCGCTCCGGGCTGGCTGCGGCTCAACTTCGGCTGCCCGCGCAGCACGCTGGACGAAGCCTTGCACCGGCTGGAAAGAGGCTGCGACGCCGCATGAGTCCCTACGCCCTGACCGTGCTTTGCCTCTGTTTCGCCATCGTCGCGCAAACCCTCGCCACCCTGGCCGCGCTGCGGGCAACCTTGCGCCCGCCCTACCGCCGGGCCTGGCTGGCGCTGACCATCGCCTCCAGCCTGCTCGCCCTGCACCACGGCTTCACACTGGAATTGACCAGTTCCACCGGGCTCTACGACCTGCCGCGGGCGGCACTTGGCGCCATCGTCTCGACCCTGCTCGCCCTCGGTATCGTCGGCCTCGGCCGCGAAACCGGGCAAGGCTGAAAACGGCCGCTCAGGCCTTGAGCAATAGGCGGATCAGCCCAATCACGTCGGCGTCATCGAATTCACGACCGCCGACCGCGCGGTAGGCAAGGCGCCCCTGGCGATCGACCAGCAGCGTGGTCGGCACACCCTTGACCGGCCAACTGGCCATCGCTTTTGAGTCGTGGTCGAACAGCATCGGATAAGCCGGGTTGCCGGCAAAGTCGAACACGGTATCGACGTCTTCGCCGATATTGACCGACAGGATCTCGAAGGCCTCGCCGGACAGCTTCTTTTTCAGGCGGCTCAGCGAGGGCAGTTCCTGGCGGCAGGGCGGACACCAGGTCGCCCAAAAATTGACCAGCACCACCTTGCCGCGATAAGCGGCCAGGTCGACCGGCTTGCCATCGGCGTCGGGCAGGCGCAGCGGCGGTGCCGCCGGCGTGCCGGCCACGGCGGTCATGCCGCGGCCCTGGGCCAGGGCGAGCCGGGGCCAGGCGGCCACGCCACCAAGGGCGGCCAGCGCCGCCAGGATGCGCCGGCGCTCAGTTGGCAGCACAGGCAAGCTTGTCGACGACGATTTCATGTTCTCCCCCGGCATCGCGGTAACGGGCAATCAGACGAAAGGGCGCGGCCGGCACGGCGCTCAGGGTCGCCATGCCCATGATCCAGTCGCCCGGCTCAAAATGGCTCTCGCTCTGGAATTGCGCCCAGCGAAAGGCGATCCGCGCCGGCTGCGGGACGCCGGCCGCGGCCCACTGCGCTTCCCAGGTTTCCGGCAGGGGCAGGGGAATTTGCTGGCCATCGGCACCAACGGCCCGCCAGTCGGCCAGGCGGGCATCGACCGGCGCCTCGCCCGCGTTACGCAGGCCGAAGGACAGGCCGCAGGCGGCGGCGTAGGGCTGGATGACCTCGGCCGGAAAGCCGCGATTGACGTAAAAGGCGCTGCGCCATTGCGCGGTCAGCGGCATCACCCCCAGCGTCACCCCGGCATGGCGGCCCTGGTGCGACCATTCGCCCTCAACGGCCTGGCCGGCAGCAGCCACCGCCAGGGTGCCGATGGCGAAGGCAAGGCGGGCGGCCCTCATGCCGGTGTCCGAATCTGCATCATCACCTGCGCAAAACCGGCCAGTACCAACTCTGGCGCCTGCTGGGCGCGGGCGACCAGGCTGCCACCTTCGAGCGTGGTCAGCAGCAGCACCGCCAAGGCACGCACTTCGCCCGGCCAGTGCAACTCGCCGGCCGTCCGCCCGGCCTCGATCACGCCGGTCAGCCAGTCGAGGTGGAGGTCAAAGTAACGGCGCGTCTTTTCCTGGATGGAATCGGGCAGCACGCCCAGTTCAGCCGACAAGGCACAGCACAGCGGGCGCAGGTTGTCTTCGACACCGAGCAGGAACAGCCGGCTGTAGGCATCAAGGCGGGCGGGGGCAGCCGGCTCGGCGCTACCGATAGCGGCCAGCGCCTCGACGAAGCGCGCCATGGCCACGTCGACCACGGCCTCGGCCAGGTCCTGCTTGGTCGGGAAGTGGTAATGGATGCTCGCCTTGCGGATACCGATTTTCTCGGTCAGGTGGGCGTAGCTGAAGGCCGAGTAACCGACGCGGCGCATCAGCTCCTCGGCTTCGGCGACCAGCTGGGTGCGGGTAGGGGTGCTCATCCGGCTAGCCTATCACCGGCCATACCCGACCCCAAGCGCATCGCCGCACGGCTGGCTCAATGAGCGTGGCCAAGGGCTTCCGCCTCGATGCCGGGGAACAGGTGTACCACTGACCGGCGATATTCCGACCCCGCCAACGGCAAGGACCGGTAGCGCTCGGGCAAGGGCAGGGAGAACAACTCCGTCATGTCCAGGCCCTGCGCCGCACTCTGCGTGAACGTCTCGGACAGCCAGCGCAGCCAGCCGCGGGTACGGGCGATCGGGGCCGCATCCTGGGTGACGGCACCGTGACCGGGCACCAGTACCTTGACCCCTGCCTCGCCCATCAGGCGCTCAAGATTATCGAGCGCCCCCAGCCAGCGCGGGATCTGGGCGTGTGGCGTGGTCGGTGCCCGGTCGTTGAAGACCAGGTCGCCGGCAAACAGGACATGGCTGCTTTCATCCAGCACCGCCAGGTCGGCCGCCGTATGGCCGCCCAGTGCAATCAAACGGAAGGTGCGCCCGGCCACCGTTAGCGGCCCCGCCTGCAGCACGCGCGTCGGCACCACCACCTCGGTGCCCTTCATCCAGTCGCCACTCATCCGGAACAGGTTCTCGGCAAAAGCATTGCCATCGCTGGCGATACCTTTCTGGACGTCGGCCAGCGCCGCGATCGGCACATCGGCAAAAGCCTGGTTGCCGAGGAAATGGTCGGGATGGTGATGGGTGTTGATGACCAGCGCCACCGGCTTGTCCGTCACCTGGCGGATCGCTTCCCGCATCTGCTGGCCATAGCGCCGGGAAGGTCCGGTATCGATCACCACCACGCCCTCGGGCGCGACGATAAAGCCGGTATTGACGATGTTGCCGCCATTGACGGTGTCGAAATCCTCGGTCTTGCCGACGAACACATAGACATCCGGTGCCACGGCCTTGGGGGTCAGCCGGTAGTCGAATTCGGCGCCGTGGGCAGCCAGCGCCGCCCAGGCCAGTAGCGTACAGAGTAGTTTCTTCATGGTGCCACCCGCACATCGAAGGTATTGCCGTTGTTATCCCGTCCCGAAACCTCGACGTTGCCTGCGCTCCGGGCGCGATGCAGCGTGAAGACGGGATTTTCGCTGACCGGTTGGGAAAGGGTCAGGCGCATCAGCGGCGTGCCGGCCTCATCCTTGAGCACCAGCGATTCCAGGTGAAAAGCCGGAATGCCGGCGACCAGCCCGGTATCCATCGGGTGGATGACGCGCAGCCGGAGGCGGCCGGACATCGGCCCCTCGCTCCAGCTCCGCGCACTGACCTCGTTCAGGCGCTTCTGCCACTCGGTCGAGGCCGAGCCGGCCGAGGGCGCGGTGCAGCCGCCGCCCACCGTGTTGACGATGACGCCACCGAGATGCCAGACGCCGTCACCAGTCCTCGCGGCAGCCCGCACCGGCGACGACTGCTGCAGCTTGATGCGAAAGCCAAGATAGGGACTGGCGCTCTCGGGGTAAAAGCGCAGGATTTCCAGGATCGGATTGAAGTCGGCAAAGACCATCACCTCCCGGACATCCGGCAGCGCCGTCGCGTCCACCGTGATCGGCACCTGCATCGGGTTCTCGCTCTGTGCCGGGGCCAGGACCTTGACGCGTTCGTCGAACTCGTAGCGCTCGCCGGCCAGGAAGATCTTTTCCATGTCGCCCCAACGCGGCGACGCCAGCGGATCCTTGGCCGGTGGGGCCGCCCAGGCCGGCACGGCCAACACCAAACCGGCGGCGATGCCGGCAATCCATCGGGCAAATCTCATTGCACTCCTCCTTTGTCGTACCCGCTCCCTCTCGGTGGAAAACCGGGACCGTAGTCGCGGGCGGAGGAATTCAGGCCGCACAATTCTACCTACCAGTTGGTAGATTGCAAGCAGCAGCCAACGACAGGATAAAAACCGGAATCAGGAAAGGGTAGCGGCGCCGATCTGGATTCGATTCCGCCGGCTCGCTACAGCTAGACCCTGGCCGCCCCAGCTTCGGTGACGATCCAGTCCAGCCGCTGATCGTGGCTTGCCGGCCGGATGCTGTCCAGGCGATTGATCTCGAACCCGACACCGACCGCCAGCGGACGAGGGGAGAGCGCGGCCAGTGTCCGGTCGAAAAAACCACCGCCGTAACCCAGCCGATAACCGGCCGCGTCAAAACCGTTGAGCGGCAGCAGGATCGTGTCCGGCCGCACGAAATCGCCCGCCGCCGGCGTCGGAATGCCGTAGCGATCCGCGACGAGCGGCGTATCGGCCGTCCACAGCCGGAAAGCCAGCGGCGCCTCCTCGGCCACCACGACCGGCAAGGCCGCCCGGGCACCCAAAGCTCCCCAGCGCTCGACGACGGCCCGCACATCCGGCTCGTGCTTGATCGGCCAGCAAAAGGCAATCACGCCGGGCACCGGCAAACTGGTCAACAGGTGCTCGACGATGCGCGCCGACAGCACGGCGTGCTCGGCATCACTCAATGCCGCACGCCGCGCCACCATCTCGCGCCGCAATACCCGGCGCCAGGCCGTGTTATCCTCGTTCGGTTCCACCATGGTCCAAATCTAGCATGAAGTTTCGCGTCCTCCTCATCGGCCTTGCGCTTTCCTTTCCGCTGTTCGCCCACAACGGCAGCGACACGGCCTTCCTGACCGCCCGCGACGCCTTCCGGGCCGGCCACATCGACAAACTGGAGCGCGCCGCCAGCCAGCTCGGCCAGCACGAACTGACTCCCTACGTCGATAGCTACCGCCTGCGCATGTGGATGGACAAAGGCGACTCGGCCGGCCTGCGCGACTTCCTGCAGCACTACGACGGCAGCTACGTCGCCGAAAAACTGCGCGCCGACTGGATCCGCTGGTTCGCCAAGCGTTCCGCGTGGAACGAGGTGGACGCCGAACTGCCCAAAATGCTCGCCCCCGAGCCGGATATCGTCTGCCTCGGCCAGCAGGCCCGCCTTGCTCGCGACGACCGCAGCGTGCTGGCCGAAGCCGAGAAACTCTGGCTGACCATGCTCGAACCGCCGGAACCCTGCCGCCCCATTCTCGACGCCCTGGTCGCCAGCCAGCGCCTTAGCATCGACGATGTCTGGGCACGCGCCCGCCGCCAGCTCGAAGCCAACCGTCCGGGCTGGACCAAGACCACGCTCAATTACCTGCCGGACAGCCAGATGCCCGATGGCAAGGCGCTCGATAGCGCCACCAACAGCGCGATGAGCTACCTCGTCCGCCAGCCATCCGGCTGGCACAACAACCGGGCCGGGCGCGAACTTGCTGCCTTCGCCATCCAGCGCCTGGCGACCAACGACCCGCGCGTCGCCGCCGATGAACTGGAAAAGATCAAGGGCAAGCTGCAAGAGCCTGAACGCCAGTGGGCCTGGAGCCAGATCGCCCTGCAAGCCGCCAAGAAGCACCTGAGCGAGACGGTCGGCTGGTATGCCAATGCCGGCAAAACCCCGCTGTCCGACGAAGCCGCCCAATGGAAGGTGCGGGCCGCCCTGCGCGCCCAGGAGTGGGGCGTCGTCCGCGATACCATCGAAGCCATGCCGCCGACGCTGGCGGCGCTGCCGGAATGGATCTACTGGCTGGGTCGGGCCATGAAGGCCGGCGGCCGGACCACCGAAGCCGACGCGCTGTTCGGCAAAATCGCCGGACAGACTCATTTCTACGGCAACCTGGCCGACGAGGAACTGGGTCGGACCGTCCAGCCGCCGCCCAAGGCCGCGGCGACCACCGCCGAAGAACAGAAAGCCGCCCAGGACAATCCGGGCATCCGCCGCGCGCTGGCCTTCTTCCGGCTCGACCTACGCACCGAGGCGGTCAAGGAATGGAACTGGGCGCTGCGCGGCATGAGCGACCGCGAACTGCTGGCCGCCGCCAACCTCGCCAAACGCAACCAGATCTGGGACCGCGCCATCAACACCGCCGACCGGACCAAGAACGAACACGATTTCTCGCTGCGCTTCCTCGCTCCCTACGGCGAAACGGTACGCCCGGCCGCCCAGAACCAGTCGCTCGACGACGCCTGGGTCTACGGGCTGATGCGCCAGGAAAGCCGCTTCATCACCAGTGCCAAATCGAATGTCGGCGCCTCAGGTCTAATGCAGCTGATGCCCGCCACCGCCAAATGGGTCGCCCGCAAGATCGGCCTGCGCAGCTTCAATCACGGCCAGGTCAACGATACCGAAACCAATGTCCTGCTCGGGACCAGCTACATGCGCCTGGTCATGGAAAACCTCGACAACCACCCGGTGCTGGCATCCGCCGCCTATAACGCCGGCCCCGGCCGGGCCAAGAAATGGCGCGCCGACCAGGCCCTCGAAGGCGCCATCTATGCCGAGTCCATCCCCTTCAGCGAGACGCGCGATTACGTCAAGAAAGTGATGAGCAACGCGGTCTATTACTCCGCACTGTTCAACGGCAAACCGGATTCGCTGAAAGCCCGCCTCGGTACGGTCGGGCCGAAGACAGCGGATGCACCGAAAGACGCCGACCTGCCCTAAAATCCCGCCATGGCCATCCAGTCCGACTCCTTCCAAATCCTCAGCAATTGCCGGGCGTTGTTTCTGCGCCACCTTGGCGCGCTGCTGCAGGACAGCCGACTGGTTTCAGGCAATGCGATCCGCGCCATCCAGGAAGGCGCCGGCGCCTATTTCGATGAAATGGTGTCCACCAACCGGCGCGGCAGTTTCGCCGAGGAAGCCCACGGACTGACCTCGTCGCGCATCACCCTGGTCGGCGAAGACGACATGGAACTCGGCATCCGCATGGACAACCTGAGTGCCAAGCTGTTCGAGGCCACCGGCGGCGGACTGTGGAAAATCCACCTGCGTTTCATCAGCCTGCTCCGTCGCCCGGACCTGCCGAAATCCGACAACCCAGTCGGCCCCAAGGGGATCAGCCAGGGATTGCTGACCATGTTTGCCGCGGCCGGTGCAGGCAATATCGAGCAGAAGCTGGCCCTGCTTGACCGCATTGAAGGCTGCCTGGCGCAGAACCTGCCGACACTCTACGCCGAGATTAACGACTTCCTCGATCGCGGCGGCGTCGAGACCGCCCAGCCCACCATCGTCGGCGCCAAGGAAAGCCCGCAAGCAGGGCGGCCTGCGCAAAATACCGAAAACACCCTGCTCGCGTTGCAGCAAACACTGCTGGCCCGGCTGCCGGTGGCTCCACCCAGCGCCGCTGCCGCGATGCCGGAGGCCGCCGGGGTTGGCGGAGCTGCCGCCTCGCTGCTCAGCCAGGCATCGCTGGAACGCCTGCTGTTCAGACTCAATGAACTGGACCGCCAGGGAACATTCCGCCAGGACTTCCGACCCGGTACCACGCCGTCAAACGAAAGCCTGATTCCCGAGCTGTTCGCCGCCGATGCTATCGGCGAAGCAGCCCCGAAGATCCTGAAATCGGCCCAACTTGGCATTCCCGCCACGGCCGGTGAGGGCCTGGCCATCGATACGCTGGGCATGATCTTCGAAGCGATCTTCAACGATCCGACACTGCCCGATGCACTGAAAGCGACGATCTCCAGCCTGCAGATCACCTTGCTGAAAGTGGCGATGAAGGACAGCACACTGTTCACCGATAGCCGCCACCCGGCCCGGCTGGTCATCGACCGCATGGGGCAGGCGGTTCTCGGCTTGCCGGCCGATGTCCCGGCCCGCCACCCGGTCTGCGCCCGCCTGTTCGAAATTGCCGGGCAATTGCGCAGCGAACAGAATATTGCCAACGCCGCCTTCACCGATGCGCTGGCCAAACTGGATGCCCTGATTGCCAGCCGAAATGAAGCGCTGTCGACCGCCGTCGAGACTTACTTGCCGCTGCTGCGTCAGGTGGACCGGGGCGACGAGGCGGGTATCGCAGCCAGAAACTCGGTTGATCGGATCATCGAGCGCAACCCACCGCCAGCCGTCCGGGATTTCCTCAATGCGACATGGCGCAAGGTGTTGCAGCAAGTCTGGCTCGATCATGGGCCGGACAGCAGCCAGTGGGCAGCACACATCACTGCCATCGATGATCTGCTGTGGACTTTCCAGCCCAAGACCGATCCCGAAGAACGCAAAAACCTGGCTCGACGCCTGCCGATCATCCTGAAGCTGCTCAAGACGGGCATGGAGCAAGTCGGTCTGTCGACGCAGGCACAGGAAGCCTTCCTCGACGACTGCTTCACGCTGCAGACCCAGGCGCTTCGCGCTGCGCCAAGCCCAACAGGAGAGGAGGCACTGCCCGAACTCGCCCCGGTTGGCCTGCACGAAAAGGAGGGCACCCCGGTTAGCGGTCGCGTGCAGATCGGCGAGCTTTCGATGACGACATTGGATTTCTCGGATTATCAGTCTGCCCCCACGCCTTCGCTTCCAGCGGCCATCGGCGATTGGCTCGAACTGCAGGTCGACGCCGGCAAGCCGCAGACTGTCCGGCTCAGCTATATCAGCCCGGGTACCCGGCGGGCGATGCTGCTCAACCCCGATCTCGGCCTTGCACTGGCCATCCATCCGGCCATTCTCGACCGCCGCTTGCGCTCCGGGGAGGCTCGCAATCTTACGGCCGACTCGTTGTTCGACGACGCCGCCAGTCGTGCACTTAAAAATTCCGCTGCCTCCTGAAGCTCCGGGATAGCCGGGATCGGCCACCCAGCCGCCCGAATTTCGTCAAATTGCCTTAAAATCCAAGTTTTACGAATAAAGTTTCCGGGGTTCCAAATGGCCATCAAGAAAGTCTTGCTGCTGGGGGGTAGCGGTTTCGTCGGTACCTACATCGCCAATCGCCTGTCGCAACGCGGGATCGAAGTCACCGTTCCGACGCGTCGCCGCGAGCGGACCAAGGCGCTGATCATGCAACCGGGTGTCGAGATGCCGGAAGCCGACATCAACTGCGAAAAGACCCTGACCGAACTGATGCGCGGCCACGACGCGGTAATCAATCTGGTCGGCATCCTGCACAGCCGCGATGTCGTCTTGCCGTACAGCAAGGACTTTGCCCAAGCCCACGTCGAACTGCCGAAAAAAATCATCGCTGCCTGCAAGGCCACCGGCGTCCGCCGCCTGGTACACATGAGCGCACTGAACGCCGATCCCAAGGGACCTTCCGAATACCTGCGTTCCAAGGGCGACGGCGAAGCGGTCGTGCTCGGCGCCAAGAACGAACTGGATGTCACGGTCTTCCGTCCGTCGGTCATCTTCGGCCTGGGCGATTCCTTCCTGTCCACCTTTGCCAAGGTTTTGAAGAAGCTGCCGTTCTTCCCGCTCGGCTACGGCCATGCGCGCTTCCAGCCGGTCTGGGCGGCCGACGTCGCCGACGCTTTTGTCGATTGCCTGGGCGATGCCGCCACTTTTGGACAAGCCTACGAACTGGTCGGCCCGAAGATTTACACGCTGCGCGAACTGGTCGAATACGCCAAGGAACTGACCGGCAGCACCGCCTCCATCATTGCGCTGTCCGAAGGCTGGGCCTACCTGCAGGCCGGCCTGATGTGGCTGGCCCCGCAACCGATGCTGTCCCCGGACAACCTGCGCTCGATGGAAGTCGACAGCGTCTGCGAAGGTCCGTGGAATGCCCCGGCCAACTGGCGTCCGACCGCCCTGGAGGCGATTGCCCCGACCTACATCGCGCTCAACACGCCGAAGGGCAAGCTGGACAGCTTCCGCTTTCACGCTGGCCGCTGACTGTATTACCGGCCGTGCAGATATATATCGTCGGCGGTGCCGTCCGTGACGAACTGCTCGGCCGGCCCAATGCCGACCGCGATTACGTGGTCGTCGGTGCCACACCGGAAGCCCTGCTGGCACAGGGTTTCCGCCCGGTCGGCAAGGATTTCCCGGTATTCCTGCACCCGCAGACCCAGGACGAATACGCACTGGCCCGTACCGAGCGCAAGACCGGTCGCGGCTACCACGGCTTTTCCTTCCATGCCGCTCCGGACGTCACCCTCGAAGAAGACTTAGCCCGCCGCGACTTGACCATCAACGCGATGGCCAAGACGACCGACGGCAAGTTGATCGATCCTTTCCAGGGGCAACGCGACCTGCAGGCCAAAGTCCTGCGCCATGTCGGTCCGGCCTTTGCCGAAGACCCGGTCCGCATCCTGCGCATCGCCCGTTTTGCCGCGCGCTTCAGCGATTTTTCGGTGGCCCCGGAAACCCTGGCCCTGATGCGCGACATGGTTGCCAGCGGCGAGGCCGACCATCTGGTCGCCGAGCGCGTCTGGCAGGAATTGGCCAAGGGATTGATGGAGAGCCGACCGTCCCGGATGTTCGAGGTATTGCGCGAGTGCGGTGCGCTGGCCCGGTTGCTGCCTGAAGTCGACGCGCTGTTCGGCGTGCCGCAACGCGCCGACTACCACCCGGAAATCGACACCGGCATACACACGATGATGGTCCTTGACCAGTCGGCCAGACGGAATTTCACCTTGCCGGTGCGTTTCTCGGCACTCACCCACGATCTCGGCAAGGCGGAAACGCCGGCCGACATCCTGCCCCGCCATATCGGCCATGAGGAGCGCAGCGTGCGCCTGACCGGCCGTCTCTGCGACCGTCTGCGGATACCCAACGAGTGTCGTGACCTGGCCCTGCTGATGGCCCGCTATCACGGCAATATCCATCGTGCCGCCGACTTGAAGGCAAGCACTATCGTCACGCTGTTCGAAAGCACCGACGCCCTGCGCCGGCCGGAACGCTTCCGGCAACTGCTCGATGCCTGCCTGTGCGACTATACGGGGCGCCTGGGCTGGGAAAATCGTTCCTACGAAAGTCCGGCCTACCTGCTGGCGGCACTTGCTACGGTCAATGCCGTAGATGCCGGCAAAATCGCCATGGCCTTTTCCGACAAGGCGAAAATCCCCGAACGCATTCATGCTGCCCGGGTCCGCGCGGTCAAACAACTGCTAAATGAGGCGGGAGAGCAGCCAGAGCA
Organism: Betaproteobacteria bacterium; assembly: GCA_020621865.1. Classification (GTDB taxonomy): domain Bacteria; phylum Pseudomonadota; class Gammaproteobacteria; order Burkholderiales; family Rhodocyclaceae; genus Azonexus. The sequence continues at coordinate 118,312 of JAHRYW010000001.1, forward strand.
ACAATGAGAAAACAATCGTCGTCGCGACCGGAAAAGTGTACCCCCGACCACGAAAGCGAAAGGCGAAATCCCCCGGCAGTTGGCCGAACCGAATGAAACGCGCCAGATGCGGGCCAATGATGCCCAGCAGGAAAATCGCAACAACCAGCGTCAGTATCCACTTCAGCATTTTGCCTTGCACCGCAGGGTGAAACGCGCATTAAATCACGCCTCACCCCCAACAGGCTGCCATGCTAAAAACTCAAATCATCGAAGGCCTCGAAGTCTTCTCCTGCCTTCCCGCCGGCAAAACCGCCCAGCAACCGCTGCTGTTCGTCCACGGCGCCTTCGCCGGAGGCTGGATGTGGACCGAAACCTTCATGCCCTTTCTCGCCGAAGCAGGGCACCCGTGCTACGCACTGTCGCTGCGCGGCCATGGCGGCAGTAGCGGGCGCGAACATATCGACTGGTATTCGATTGCCGATTACGTCGAGGACATCAAGACCGTCGTCGACTGGCTGGACGAATCCCCCGTACTGCTCGGCCACTCGATGGGCGGCTTCGTCGTCCAGAAATACCTGGAACATTACCCTGCACCTGCCGTCGCTCTGCTATGTTCGGTGCCGCCGCAAGGACTGATCGCCTCGCAGTTTCACCTGATGCTGCAAAAGCCGCAGTTATTCCTCGAACTCAACCGGATCATGGAAGGACAATACACCGATACCGACACGCTGCACGAAGCGCTGTTCGCCGGAGAGGTGGACGAAGAAATGCTGGCTGCCTGGCTGACCCGCATGCAACCCGAATCGCACCGTGCCCTGTGGGACATGTCGATGTTCAACCTGCCCAACCTGTACGCCATGCACAAACCACCGATGCTGATTCTGGGTGCCGAGCAGGATGTTCTGGTGCCAGCCTTCCTGGTCCAGACCACCGCTCAGACCTATGGGCAGCATGCCCATATTTTCCGGGGAATGGGCCATGCGATGACCCATGAAAAGGAATGGCCGCTCGTAGCGGCCACCTTGCGCGACTGGTTGACGGAAATCAGACCTTGATATCGACGCTGTTGCCGAGATTGGGCGGGTTGTTTGTAACCTGCGGCAAAGTTTGCAGCAGTTGCAACGCGCTCTGTTCCTGAAGGTCGATGGTTTTCTTGAGCACCAAGGTGCTCACCGCATCGCTGCCCTGGACTTGTGTCAGGGCGCTCGTCAAACTGCCTACGGAAGAGATATCCATCTTGCGCTAGCTCCAATTCGGACACATCATAACGACAGTGTAGTCGATATATTTACCAGTTCAATGAGCAAATCTGAAAAATCCGGTCCAATATCTGCCATTGTTGCAGCGATCCGCGCCAAGCGTGATCGAACGGACCGCACGCTCAAGGATATTGCTGAACTGGAAGCCTCCTTGCTGGCCGATATCGAAAATTTCGATCTTGATGCCGCCGAACGACGAGCCCGTCGGGAATATCTGGCCAACTCAGGGGCAGGCATGACCGACCCGACGCTTGTCTTTCCCGAGATTGTGCCGGCCGGTTCGGCGCCCACTTTGCCATCCGCAGCACCGGCAGTCGCCGAAACCCTCTCCGTTACGACTACCCCAACGGAGAATCCAACCAGTGGCGGAAGCCTGCTCGACCAATTGCGCCAGCAGGCGGAAATACGTCAGCGCGAAAACAATAGCGCCCTGGCCGAACGAACTTCGGCCAACGAAGGAATCGACCAGGCACTGAAGCACGTGTTTTTCTACCTGCATGAACTGGTGCAGCAACTGAACATCCTCAAGCCAGGGATTCCGCGCGATTTCCCCTTGGTCGAGCAGACCGTTCTGGATCACCTGACCTGGCATGAAGGTTTCGCCGATTACCGGACCCAGAGCCAAAGCGCTGGCGCGCTGGTCGAACTGGTCACTTTTTCGTACCGTCTGAAAGGCGGTGGGGCGCTATATATCGAGCGCGATGGCCCGGCGGTTGAACGCTTCCGGACCACCCTGTTCGATTTTGGTCTGGCATTCAACTGCAAGGAATTCAAAAACGATCGCAGCTATGTCGAACGTGCGGAGTTTCAGATCGCCAGCGATATCAGCGTCAGCGCCCGCTGGCGGGCCGATTTCACCAAGGGGGCCATCGTTCTTGAGACACGCAATCTCGAACGCCTGGGGAGCGCCCTCTACACGCTTCGGCCACAGGCCATCGACCAGGCCCTGCTCGAGGATTTCGGCCGCCTGGTCATCGGCCAGCCCAACCGCTTCCGCGAACTCGCCAAGCGCTGACCCAATCTACAAACGCCAGCCCTGATCGCCGCTGGCAAAGCCGAGCAGCGCCTCGTCAATGCCGCGCCCCAAGGCGATCACCTTGAACAATTCGCCCATCTCGTGCGGCATCAACAAGGTGTTGACCGCACCGGTCGCCCGGACGTATTCAGGGGTTCCATTGGGGATTTCCGCCAGTCGGTCAAGGATTCCGCAATTGAGCAGGAATTGCCCCTGGTTGGTATAACCGAGCAACTCCAGCCCGGTCGCATGGGCGGCGGCGATCACCGAGGTGAAATCGACGTGGACCGTCACATCCTGTAAACCGGGCAGGTAAAAGGGATCTGGATGAGCATGATGGCGGTAATGGCACATCAGCGTTCCGCGTCCACGTTGCTGATGATAGAACTCCCGCCGCGGGAAGCCGTAATCGATCAGCAGTAGCGCACCTTTTTTCAGCCTATGTCCCCATTCGGCTGACCAGGCGCGCACGGCAAGACTGACTTCGCTTTCAAAACCCGGCGGCAAATTGCATTGCGCGCCAATCTCTTCCGCGGCCTGGAGCAGGGTGCCACTCGCCAGGCGTTCGTCCCAGATGAACCCGCCGGCGGCATCGCAACTGACGCCGCGTTCGTAGATGCCATCCTCCCGCCAGGCAAGAATGTGCGCCGGCATGGCATCGAGCAATTCATTGGCGACAACGACGCCGGAAAATTCTTCCGGCAGGCTGTCGAGCCAGGCAACCCGGCCGATCAGGTGAGGGGCGGCCGCGGCAATATGCTGTTGCTGCCGCTGGCGGAGGTCCGCGGAGAGGTCGAGAATGAAATAGCGCTCGGGCAGGCACTCCATCCGCTCCAGCGAAAGCAGAAGGTCGGCCGCAAGGCGCCCCGAACCGGCGCCGACTTCGAGTACCACCGGCGCCGAGTTGGCCATCACCTGCGCGACCTGCCGGGCCAGAGACTGGCCGAACAAGGCGGTCAATTCCGGCGCCGTGACGAAATCGCCTGCCGCGCCGAATTTCCTCGCCCCGGCGGTGTAGTAGCCCAGTCCCGGCGCGTAGAGAAGTTGCTCCATGAAACGGGCAAACGACATCCAGCCACCGGCCACCAAAATTTCATCCGCAATGGCTTTTTGCAACTGCTGGCTGTGGGCCTGTGCTTCGGGTGCCGGGATCGGGAGATTGTTCATGACAAATTCAAAAAATATCAACTTTACGATTTCAGCAAGAATTTCTTCGAGCCGTATGCTATTTTTCGAGTCTACCCCAAAGGCAGAATTCTCAAATGCACGTCCAACAAATCGTCCTCCGAAAACCGGCCGAATTGCCCGCTGCGCTGGATAGCCTGGACAACCTTGGCGCCAATCTGCTGCTGCTCTTTGGCAGCATCGAACAGATCACGGCACCGGGACTGGCCGATGCCCTGCGCCAGCGTTTCCCGCAGGCCCGGCTACTCGGTTGTACGACGGCTGGGGAGATCACGCCGGACGGCGTGGAGGACGGGACCTGTTCGATCACGGCGATCAAGTTTGACCGGGTCCTGCTGAGCGAAGGCAGTACCCTGCTATCGGGGATGGACGATTCGTTTGCGGCCGGTGAGCGCATTGGCCGGCAGATCGCGGCACCGGGCCTCAAGGCAGTGCTGGTTTTCGGACCCGGGGTGCAGATCAACGGCAGCGCCCTGGTCAATGGCATGGCCAGCGTGATCGGCGATGCGATCCCGATTACCGGCGGTCTGGCCGGCGACGGCGGGGCTTTCCGGCAAACCTGGACGCTAGGCCGGGACGGCGTCGCCCACGACAGGGTGGTGGCCATTGGCCTCTGCGGCGACAGCCTGCGCTTTGGCCACGGCTCCTTTGGGGGCTGGGAGGCTTTCGGGCCGGCCAGAAAGGTGACGCGCTGCAATGGAAACGTGCTTTACGAACTGGATGGCGAGTCCGCCCTGGGCATCTACAAACGCTATCTAGGTGAATCGGCGAAGGACTTGCCGGCTTCCGGCCTGCTGTTTCCGTTTGCCATGCTTGGCGAGGATCACAACGCGGTAGGCCTGATCCGAACCATCCTGGGCGTCGACGAGAGCACCGGCAGCCTGACCCTGGCCGGCGAGATCGACCCCGACGGCTACCTGAGGCTGATGCATGCCAGCACCGACAAACTGGTCAACGGCGCCGAGGCTGCCGCCCATGCCGCCTCGGCCATGTCCCATGGCCCCGAGCAGTCGCTGGCCATTCTGGTCAGCTGCGTTGGTCGCAAATTGGTCATGGGCAGCCGGGTCGATGAGGAGGTCGAGGCTGTTGGCGATGTACTCGGCAACAACTCGATCCTGACCGGCTTCTATTCCTATGGAGAAATCAGCCCGTTTGCGCCGGGTTCGTCGTGCAAGCTGCACAACCAGACAATGACCGTCACCTGTTTGGGTGAAGACTGAACCGCCGGCTATGCAAAAGAGTCTCCTGCGCCAGCTCAAACGCAGCATGGGGATCGGCAGCGAGTCCGAACTTGCCGACCTGCTGGCCGCCATGGAGGCCGGGGCAACTTCTGCCGACCCTGCGTTGCAAGGGATTCTGAAAGGGTTTGGCGACCTGCTGGCACGGGTGGATGCGAGCTATGAACAATACGAGCGGGATCTCGATCTGCGCACGCGCAGCCTGGAGCTTTCCTCGTCCGAATTGTCGGAAAGCAACGAACAGCTTCGTTTGTCGCTGGCCGCGCGCGAACACGCGCTACGCTCGCTGCGCAAGACGCTCCGCGACCTGTTGCCGGACAACTCGGCCAGCAGCGCGTCCGATACGCTGGCCGACGAGGATATCGCTGCCCTTTCAAAACGTATCGCCGGCCTGGTCGCCGAGAGTGAAGTAGGGCGCCGGGAACTGGCCAATCAGAAATTCGCGCTCGATCAGCATGCCATCGTCAGCATCACCGACACCGCCGGCATCATCGTATATGCCAACGACCGTTTCTGCGAAATCAGCGGCTACTCCAGGGAGGAGCTGATCGGCCAGAACCATCGCATCGTCAATTCCGGCACCCACCCGGCGGAGTTGTTCCGCGACATGTGGAATACCATCACCAGCGGGCAGGTCTGGCGGGGAGAAATCTGCAATCGCGCCCGCGCCGGGCATCTCTACTGGGTCAGTGCGACTATCGTGCCGCTGCTTGGCGATCACGGTACGCCCGAGCAGTACATTGCCATCCGGACCGAAATTACCGATCGCCGGCGCATGGAAACCCAACTTTCCGAGCAATTGCACCTGGTTGAGGAACTGATCGAAGCGATTCCGCTACCGGTCTACCTGAAAGACACGCTCGGGCGTTATATCCGTCTCAACCGCGCCTTCGAACTGTTTTTCCACGTCCGTCGCGAAGAATACATCGGGCGTACGCTGCACGACCTGCTGTTGCCCGAGGATGCCCGAGTCCATGCCGAGAAGGATGCCGAACTGTTCGCGGCCAAAGGCACGCAATCGTACGAAGCCATGGTCCATAGCTGCGATGGCGAGATTCACGATGCGATCTATCGCAAGGCCGTGCTGACCCGCCGGGATGGCAGCGTTTCCGGCCTGCTCGGCGTCATTGTCGATATCACCGACCGAAAAATCGCCGAACGCGAAGTCCTTCGTGCCAAGGAAGCGGCCGAGGCGGCCAGCCGTGCCAAGAGCGACTTCTTGGCGAACATGAGCCACGAGATCCGGACGCCGATGAACGGCGTGATCGGCATGACCGATCTGGCGCTCGATACGGAACTGAGCGCCGAGCAGCGTGAGTATCTGACCATCGCCAAGTCGTCGGCCGAATCCTTGCTGACGGTCATCAACGACATCCTCGATTTCTCGAAGATCGAAGCCGGCAAGCTGATGGTCGAGAACATTGCCTTCGACCTCCATCGCCTGATCGCCGACGTCCTGAAACCACAGGCCCTGCGCGCCCACGAAAAGGGCATCGCGTTGATCAGCCAGGTGATTAACAACGTACCCCGCTTCGTGATCGGCGATCCCAGCCGAATCCGCCAGGTCCTGGTCAATCTGGTGGGCAACGCCATCAAGTTCACCGATACCGGCCAAATCACGCTGACCACCGATCTGACGCAAGCGCGACACGGGCACGCGATCATCCACTTCGCCGTCAGCGACACCGGCATCGGCATCGCCGAGGACAAGCAGGACCTGATCTTCGACGCCTTTGCCCAGGAAGACACCTCCACCACGCGCAAATACGGCGGGACCGGACTCGGGCTCTCCATCTGTCGTCGCCTCGTCGAACTGATGGGCGGCAAGATGTGGCTGCAAAGCCAACTGGGCAAGGGCAGTACCTTCCATTTCTCGGTCGAACTGCAACTCACCGAACAATCCGTGTCGGCACCGGGCCAGCAGCCCGCCCGTCACTCGCTGCGCGAAGAGTCGCCAAGACTGAACATTCTGCTGGTCGAGGACCATCCGACCAACCAGAAACTGGCCCTAGGCTTGCTCGAAAAATGGGGGCACCTGGCCACGCTCGCCCGGAATGGACGAGAAGCCATCGACATTCTGGACCGGCGGTCCTTTGATGTCGTCCTGATGGACATGCAGATGCCGGTCATGGGCGGCATCGAAGCGACCGAGCACATTCGTGTCCGGGAGGCCGCACTGCACCTGCCGCGCACGCCGATCATCGCGATGACCGCCGCCGCCATGCAGGATGACCGCGACGCCTGCCTGGCAGCCGGCATGGACGACTATCTGTCGAAACCCATCAAGGTCGGGGAGCTCCGGGAAAAACTCCTCGCCCATTGCCGAAGCCACTGATTTGGCTGGAAAAACTGCCGTTCACCCAGCCGACAAAGTGTAAAATGGTCGTTTTTTCCGGCTGACCGTAGCATTCCGGATTTTCACCCGGATCGTGGCGCTCAGCCGGTACACGGACCACCAGGCACCATGACCACCTCGAACACCCTGCAAAAACTCCGCAAATCCCTGGAAAGCCGTACCGGCAAGGCGATCATCGACTTCAACATGATCGAGGACGGCGATACCGTGCTGGTCTGCGTCTCCGGCGGCAAGGATTCCTACACCCTGCTCGCCATGCTGATGGCCATGCAGCAGCGCGCCCCGGTCAAGTTCCGGCTGATCGCCATGAATCTCGACCAGAAGCAGCCCGGCTTTCCTGCCGACATCCTGCCCCGCTATTTCGAATCGATCGGCATCGAGCACCGTATCGTCGAGGCCGACACCTACTCCGTGGTCAAGGAAAAGATCCCCGAAGGCAAGACGACCTGCTCGCTCTGTTCGCGCCTGCGCCGCGGCATCATCTACCGTACCGCCAAGGAACTCGGCGCCAACAAAATTGCGCTGGGTCATCACCGCGATGACATGGTGCACACGCTGTTCCTCAACCTGCTGTTCGGCGGCAAGGTCAAGGCCATGCCGCCCAAGCTGGTCACCGACGACAAGGCTCACGTCGTGATCCGCCCGCTGGCCTACTGCGCCGAAGCCGACATCGCCAAGTTCGCCCGCGGCATGGAATTCCCGATCATCCCCTGCAACCTCTGCGGCTCGCAGGACAACCTGCAGCGCCAGAAAATCCGCGAAATGATGCAGGATTGGGACAAACGCTATCCCGGCCGTACCGAATCGGTCTTCACCGCCATGCAAAATATCGTGCCTTCCCACCTGGCCGACAACGCACTCTTCGACTTCCGCGGCTTGACGCTCGATACCCCCGTCGCCGAAGGCGACATCGCTTTCGACTCCCCCGAACTGCCGATGATGGGAACAATCCCCCTACTCCAAAACGCATAATGCATTCGGCGTGCGGTCATCATATAATCAGTCCGTTCAACTATTTATGGATATGCGGCGGGCGATGAGTTCCACGCAACGCAAACTGATCTTGATGTTCGCCGACGTCTCTGGCAGCACCGCCCTGTTCGAGCGGCTGGGGGACAAGGAGGCCATGCATGCCGTCGAGCGCTGCCTGAAGCGCATGAAGCGCTCCGTAGACGGCTACAAGGGCAGAACGATCCAGATTGTTGGCGACGAGCTGCTCGGCGCCTTTGAATCCGGCGAGGAAGCCTGCCAGGCAGCCATCGATATGCAACAACGGATCGCCGATCTGCCGCCCGTTTCCGGTCTCAAGCTGACCATCCGCATTGGCCTGCACGTTGGCACGGTTGCCGACGATGGCGAAAAACTGACCGGCCCGGCCATCACCACGGCCGCCCGGATCGCCGGTCTCGCCCGACGCGACCAGATCCTGTGCAGCTCCCTGATGGTCGACGAACTGCCCCAGCCCAGCGTCATCACCGCCGACCCCATGCCGAAGCTCGGCACGGTTCCCGAAGAAGGCGAGGCGCTAGCACTGTTCCAGATTCACTGGCCCAGCTACCAAGGCGCCGGCTCGATTCCACATTCGACCTTCGGCGCGAATCTCGGCGTTGGCAATTTGCCGCTGGAGCGCCTGTGCGTCCGCTATCGCGGCAAGGCTTTCCTGCTCGACGACAAGACACCGGTCCTGACCATCGGCCGCGACCTCAGCAACAAGCTTGTCGTCGACGACCGCAAGGCATCGCGCCAGCATGCCCGGGTCGAAAAACGCGGCGACGGCTACTACCTCGTCGACACCAGTACCAACGGCACCTTCATCGTCCTCTCCGGACGCCAGGAAGTGATGATCCGCCGCCATGAGCTACAACTTGATGGCAAGGGCCGGATCAGCTTTGGCAATTCCGGCAACGATCCCCTCGTCGACATCGCCGAATTCGAGTGCCTGTAAACGAAATTCGGCCACTCTGAAGTGGCCGAATGCGGGTGTCCGGGGCGCCGGCGAATTACTTGGCGGCAGCGTCCGCCACGCACTTCTTCATGAAACTGTTCTTGGCCGCGCCAGCCAGCTTCTTTTCCTTGGCAGTCGCAGCGCAAGCCGCATTTTCCGGCGTGGCGTTGGCGTCGGCCGTGCATTTCTTCATGAAGCTGTTCTTGGCGGCGCCGGCCAGCTTCTTCTCGGCAGCACGCGCCGCACAATCGTCAGCGGCGTAAACGTTGGACGCGGCAAATGCGACGAGCATCAATCCGATCAGTTTCTTCATTGGATGTCCCCTTGGCTGGTTAAAATACCAAGGTACTATCGATCAATCATGCGTCATCGTCAAGCATGACGCGCTGCTGACGATCCATGAAATCCTGCATGCTGTCGATCCCGCGCAACTGCAGGATCGTATTGCGTACGGCAGCCTCAAGCAGCACCGCCAGGTTACGGCCGGCCGCCACCGGAATGACCACCTTACGGATCGGCACGCCAAGCACCTCGTGGGTCTGCGCATCGAGCGGCAGGCGAGGGGCGTCGACGGCGGTCGAGGTCTTTTGCAGATGAACGATCAGCTTCAGTTTCATCTTGCGACGGGAAGCTGTTTCGCCAAAAATTGTCCGGATGTTGAGCAAGCCAAGACCGCGTACTTCGAGAAAATCGCGCAGCATGCCCGGACAGCGGCCTTCGATCGTGGTCGGAGCGATCCGGGCCATTTCGACGACATCGTCGGCGACCAGGCCGTGGCCGCGGGAAATCAGTTCGAGCGCCAGTTCGGATTTGCCGACCCCGGAATCACCGGTGACCAGCACGCCCATACCGAGCACGTCCATGAACACGCCATGCAGGCTGACGGTATTGGCCAGGCGGGCCGACAAATAGATACGCAGCAGATCGATCACCGCCGAACACGGCTTGGGTGAATAGATCAACGGGGTTCCCGACTGGCCGCAAATTTCAACCAGCTGCGGCGGCGGCAGCAGGCCGTCGGCAACGATAATGGCTGGCGGCTGGGCGGCCAGCAGATCGGTGAACATCTGCCCGAAACGCCGCTCGGCCATCCGCATCGACCATTCGTATTCGGCCAGGCCCATGACCTGCAGGCGTTCTGGGTGAATGATGTTGATGTGACCGACCAGATCGGCGCCGTAGTTGTTGGAGCCCTTGATCTCGATCCGGCGATCTGTCTGGTGGCTGCTCGCCCAGTTCAGCAACAGCTTTTCGCGGTTGTCCTCGTAGAGCTGGACCAGGCTGACATGGCGCACGAGCGTCGATCAGCCCTGGAAAAGTGCCACGATGGCTGCCGGATCAGGGGCCGCCTGCAATTTTTCGCGGAATGCCCGCTCGGAAAAGCGCTGGGCCAATTCCGACAGAATCTGCAAATGCTGCTCGGTAGCCTGCTCCGGGACCAGCAATACGAACAGCAGATCGACCGGGCGGCCATCGGGTGAATCGAACGGAACCGGATTGGCCAGGCGCAGGAATGCGCCAGCCGCCTGCTTGAGTCCCTTGATGCGGCCGTGCGGAATGGCGACGCCCTGGCCGAGGCCGGTGGAGCCGAGCTTCTCGCGGGCAAACAGGCTATCGAAAATCGTTGAGCGGGCAAGTCCGAGTCGGGCTTCGAACAGCATGCCGGCATGCTCAAATACCCGCTTTTTACTACTGGCGTCGAGATCCAGCTGCACCTGTTCGGCGGATAAAAGATTGGCTAAGGGGTTCATAGGAAGGTGAAATTCAAGGGCCGCAGCCTTGGTCGCTGCGGCCGGTCAGCGCTTATTCAGCGGCATGAAGTCCAGGCTTGTCACCGCGATGGTGATCCTGGACCTTTTGCTTGTATTTCTGGATCTGGCGATCCAGCTTGTCGAACAAGGCATCGATGGCGGCATAAAGGTCATCGCCGGATTCTTCGACATGCATGTCCTTGCCCGGCACGTGCACAGTCACTTCCGCCTTTTGCTTCAGTTTCTCGACGGAGAGAACCACATTAACGCCGGTTACCTTGTCAAAATGGCGGACAACGGGATCCAGCTTGTTTTCCACGTATTCGCGCAAGGCGGGGGTAACTTCGATGTGGTGACCACTGATCTGCAGATTCATTTTTTCTCCTCTCTCTACAGGGTCTTGCGTAAATTGACCGGCGGGATGTTGAGCGACTCGCGGTATTTGGCAACCGTCCGTCGGGCAACCACGATTCCCTGCTGGCCAAGTATTTCGGATAATTGACTATCCGACAAGGGCTTCTTGCCATCCTCGGCCGCGATCAACTGCTTGATCAAGGCACGGATGGCCGTGGCAGAACAGGCACCACCGGTATCGGTGGCGACATGACTGCCGAAGAAGTATTTCAGTTCGAAGATGCCGCGCGGCGTCGCCATGTATTTCTGGCTGGTGACACGCGACACGGTCGACTCGTGCAGGCCGAGAATATCGGCGATTTCGCGCAGGACCAGCGGCCGCATGGCGACTTCGCCGTGCTCGAAGAACTGACGCTGGCGGTCAACGATGGCCTGGGTAACGCGATGGATGGTGTCGAAGCGCTGCTGGACGTTCTTGATCAGCCAGCGCGCTTCCTGCAACTGGGTGGACAGGTTGCCATTGCCGCGCCGCTGTTTGGCGAGGATTTCGGCATAGAGCCGGTTGATGCGCAGGCGCGGATAGGCATCCGGATTGATGTAGGCCGTCCACTTGCCCTTCAGTTTTTTGACGATCACATCCGGCGTGATGTAGCGCGCCTCGACATGGGCAAAACCGGCGCCCGGACGAGGGTTGAGGCTGGTAATCAGGGAATGCGCTGCCTTCAGGTCCTCGTCGTCGCAGCCGGTCAGCCGGCGGATCTTGGCGAAATCGCGGGCAGCGAGCAGGTCCAGGTGCTTTTCGACAATGCTGAGTGCCAGGCTGCGCTCCGGCCCGGCCGGCAAGACCTTGAGTTGCAGCGCCAGGCATTCCTGCGGGTTGCGCGCGCCGATGCCCGTTGGGTCGAAATTCTGGATGTGATGCAGGGCGATTTCGAGTTCTTCGAGTTCGATCTCGTATTCCGGCGGCAGGGTTTCCCACAACTCGGAAAGCGGCGCCGACAGGTAGCCATCGTCATCGAGCGCTTCGATCAGGAAACGGATCAGGCTGCGGTCGCGCTCGGAAACCTGGGTCATCCCCAACTGCCAGCCAAGATGGTCGCGCAAGCTGACATTGGCGGCATGAACGTCGTGCGAATCGCTGTCGTCGTCCTCGTCGCGCCCGGCGCCGGTAAAGGTGCCGGCGTCGGAAGTCCAGCGGTCGTCGTCGACTTCGGAGGGGGCCGAGGGGACTTCCTGTTCGCGCTCCTCGCGGGCATCCCTTTCCTCGCGCTCGACGCGCTGCTCGCGTTCGCCCTCACTGGATTGCGGCGAGTCGAATTGCTGTGCCGCCGAGAAATTTTCGCCGCCGTGCTCGTCCTCGCGTTCCAGCATCGGATTTTCAAGCAGGTAGCGCTCGATTTCCTGCTGCATCTCGACCGTCGACAACTGAAGCAGCTTGATCGACTGCTGGAGCTGAGGGGTCAGCGCCAGGTGCTGGGATAATTTTAGTTGGAGTGCCGGCTTCATCGGTTGGGGTCAGGTACGTTTCGTCGGTCAGAGCTTGAAATGCTCGCCGAGATAAACCTTCCGTACGCTTTCATTATTCACGATTTCGGCCGGCCGTCCAGCGGCGAGTACATTTCCGGCATTGATGATGTAGGCGTGGTCGCAGATGCCCAGCGTTTCACGCACATTGTGGTCGGTAATCAGCACGCCGATGCCACGCTCCTTGAGGAAACGGATGATTTTCTGGATTTCCAGCACGGCGATCGGGTCGACGCCGGCGAATGGCTCGTCGAGCAGGATGAAGCGCGGATTGGTGGCCAGGGCGCGGGCGATCTCGACGCGCCGCCGTTCGCCGCCGGACAGGGCCGAGGCGTTGACGTGGCGGACATGGCCAACATGCAGTTCGTTGAGCAGCCCCTCCAGGCGGTCGTTCATTTCGGCTTCGGGCAGATCGAGCAGCTCGAGAACGGCGCGGATGTTTTCCTCGACGTTGAGCTTGCGGAAGACCGAAGCTTCCTGCGGCAGGTAGGACAAGCCGAGGCGGGCCCGGTTGTGCATTGCCAGATGGGTCAGGCGGTTGTCGTCGATATAGACCTCGCCGCCATCGGCCGCGACCAGGCCGACGATCATGTAGAAGCAGGTGGTCTTGCCGGCACCGTTCGGGCCGAGCAGGCCGACGACTTCGCCGGACTTGACCTCGAAGGAAACGTCTTCGACCACCGTCCGCGCCTTGTAGCGCTTCTTGAGGTTATGCGCCGACAGGGTAGCGGCAGGGGTGTTCATTGATCGGCTCCGCGCATGACCCGGCGAATGGCTTCGCCGGAAAAACCGCGATATTGCAGGAAACGCATCTGTTTGGCACGGTCTTCGGCGGTTTCCGGCAGATGACCGAACTTTTTGGCCCAGATTGCCCGGCAACGTTCGGTCTCGTCGCCAGCCTCGGGCAGGGCCGTGTCGATATCCTCGTCAGTCACCCCTTTTTGCCGCAGTTCCTGTTTCAGGCGGGCATTGCCGTAGCGGCTGCCGCGCGCCGCGACGCGCTGGGCGGCGTAGCGCTCGTCGGAGAGCAGGCGTTCGGATTGCAGGGTAGCGAGCACGTGGTCGAGTTCTTCTTCCGATTCCGCTTCGGCGGCGAGCTTGCCCTTCAGCTCTGCCCGGCTGTGGTCGCGCCGGGTCAGGAGTTGCAGGGCGCGCACGCGCAGGTTAAGCATCCGCCTTGGCCGCCTTGACCGGCTTGATGACGGTGGTACTGGCCGCCTCGCGGATACCGGCCTCGATTTCTTGGGCGATTTCCGGATTCGCCTTCAGGAATTCACGGGCGTTGTCCTTGCCCTGGCCGATCTTTTCGCCCTTGTAGGCATACCAGGCGCCGGATTTGTCGACCAGCTTGTGGGCGACGCCCATTTCGACGATTTCGCCCTGGCGGGAGATGCCTTCGCCGTAGAGGATGTCGAAAATGGCTTCGCGGAAGGGCGGGGCGACCTTGTTCTTGACGATCTTGACCTTGGTTTCGCTGCCGATCACTTCGTCGCCCTTCTTGATCGCGCCGATGCGGCGGATATCGAGGCGAACCGAGGCGTAGAACTTCAGCGCGTTGCCGCCGGTCGTCGTTTCCGGCGAACCGAACATGACGCCGATCTTCATCCGGATCTGGTTGATGAAGATGACCAGCGTGTTGGTCTTCTTGATGTTGGCGGTCAGCTTGCGCAGCGCCTGGCTCATCAGGCGGGCGTGCAGGCCGACCATCTGGTCGCCCATTTCGCCTTCAATTTCGGCACGCGGGGTCAGCGCGGCGACCGAGTCGACGATGATGATGTCGACCGAACCGGAACGAACCAGCATGTCGGCGATTTCGAGGGCCTGTTCGCCGGTGTCCGGCTGCGAAATCAACAGGTCGCCGACATTGACGCCGAGTTTCTGGGCATATTGCGGATCGAGCGCGTGTTCGGCGTCGATGAAGGCAGCGACGCCGCCGAGCTTCTGCATTTCGGCGACAACTTGCAGGCAGAGGGTCGTCTTGCCGGAGGATTCCGGGCCGTAGATTTCAACGACACGGCCACGCGGCAACCCGCCGACACCCAGCGCGATGTCCAGCCCGAGCGAGCCGGTGGACACGACCTGGATGCCTTCGTCGATCTCGGCATCGCCCATCTTCATGATGGAGCCTTTGCCGAACTGCTTTTCGATCTGTTGCAGCGCTGCGGCGAGCGCCTTTGCCTTGTTGTCGTCCATGAGGGTACCTCGAAATTTTGAGCGGATTATGGCACAGGGGCCAAGGATGGAATAGAAATTGCTGCGCTAATCTGATGCTGCAATCCGACCGGATATGCAATTAGCAACATTGGATTTCAGGGATTCGTCGCGCGGAACAAGGTATATTTGCCCGCCCCGCGCGCATTCGTTCAAATACTGTGTTTACGTACAGTACATTTACCATGGCTGATTGGCAAGCAGATTCTTCAACCAAAACAAGGCTGGCGTACACTCTGGCCGGAGTATTGCTGTGCCTTCTGGCGGACGGCGCCATAGCCCGGCCGGCTCCGTGGTACTGGTGGGCGAGCCGCACCGGCGACGACCGCGTCTGCGCCCAGACCTCGCCGGGCGCCGGCTGGCTGCGCGAGCCCACGGCCTTCCGCGACAGCCATTGCAGCCAGCGGGTTATCCCGTTTTGACCCGCTATTGCCCGCCCCCCGATACCGGCCTGACGGTGATCCATGCCGACGAGTCCATCGTCGTCGTCGACAAGCCGTCCGGCTTGCTGTCGGTGCCCGGACGCGGCCCGGACAAGGCGGACTGCCTGGTCGCCCGCGTCCAGCTACGCTTTCCCGACGCCCTGGCCGTGCATCGGCTGGACATGGAGACCTCCGGCCTGCTCGTGCTGGGCCGCGGAGAGACGACGCATCGCGAGCTGTCGCGGCAGTTTCGCGAGCGATTGACGGAAAAGCGCTATATCGCGGTGGTCGCCGGCCTGCTGGCCGACGATGCCGGCGAGGTCAACCTGCCGCTGATCGTCGACTGGCCGAACCGGCCCTTGCAGAAGGTCGATTTCGAGATCGGCAAGCCGTCATTGACCCGCTACCGGGTCATCGCCCGCGATCCGGCCACCGACACGACGCGGGTCGAGCTGGAACCGGTGACCGGCCGCTCGCACCAATTGCGCGTCCATATGGCTTCGCTCGGTCACCCTATCCTCGGCGACGAACTCTACGGCGGCGAAGCCTACGGTCGGGCCGAACGCTTGCTGCTGCACGCCACCGATTTGGGCCTTTTTCACCCGGTGACCGTAGCATTCATGAAATTTCAGGCACCACCGCCGTTCTGATCCCTACGCGGCTGGGCAAAACCCTTATAATTCCCGCGTTTTCAACCCCTTACCTAGTCAACGGCCCACCCCATGCTGATCTGGTTCGTCGTTCTCTACCTGATGGTTTCCATCGGCATCGGCCTGTTTGCCGCTACCCGCGTGCACACCGCCAAGGACTTCGCCGTCGCCGGCCGCCACCTGCCGCTACCGGTCGTCACCGCCACCGTGTTCGCCACCTGGTTCGGTGCCGAGGCGGTCTTCGGGGTTTCCGCCACCTTCGTCAAGGAAGGCCTGGGCGGCGTCGTCGCCGATCCGTTCGGCTCGTCGATGTGCCTGATCATTGCCGGCTTCTTTTTCGCCAACAAGCTGTACAAGCTGAACATCCTGACCCTGGGCGACTATTTCCGCCTGCGCTACAACCGCACGGTCGAGGTGCTGACCACGCTGTGCATCGTCGCCTCCTACCTTGGCTGGGTATCGGCCCAGATCAAGGCGCTCGGCCTGGTCTTCAACGTCGTCACCAACGGCTTCGTCAGCCAGCCGGCCGGGATGATCCTCGGCGCCGCCATCGTGCTGACCTACACCACCTTCGGCGGCATGCTCTCGGTGGCCATCCTCGACTTCGTCCAGATGGGCGTCATCATGGGCGGCATGCTGTTCATCGGCTACATCGTCGCCGGCCTGACCGGCGGCGTCGATACCGTGATCCAGCACGCCTCGGCGGCCGGCAAGCTGAATTTCTTCCCGGAAGCCGACCCGTGGAAATGGCTGACCTTCCTCGGCGCCTGGATGACCATGATGCTCGGCTCGATTCCGCAGCAGGACGTCTTCCAGCGCATCACCTCGGCGAAGACCAAGTCGATCGCGCTGTGGGGCTCGATCCTCGGCGCCACCATCTATTTCTGCTTCACCTTCGTGCCGATGTTCATCGCCTACTCGGCGACGCTGATCGACCCCGAGCTGTTCAACGGCCTGATGGAAACCGACTCGCAACTGGTCCTGCCGACCTTCGTCCTCCAGCACACGCCGGTCTTCGCCCAGGCCATCTTCTTCGGCGCGGTGCTGTCGGCGATCATGAGCTGCTCGTCGGCGACCCTGCTGGCGCCGTCGGTCGCCTTCTCGGAAAACATCGTCCGCGGCTTCTTTCCGCACATGGGCGACCATCAGTTCCTGAAGGTCATGCGCACCGCGATCGTCTGCTTTGCCGCCGTCGTGCTCGGCTTTGCGCTGTATTCCAACGCCAGCATCTTCAAGATGGTCGAGAACGCCTACAAGGTCACGCTGGCCGGTGCCTTCGTGCCGCTGTTCTTCGGCGCCTTCTGGCGGCGGGCGACGACGCAGGGCGCGCTGGCGGCGATCATCGGCGGCCTGGCGTCGTGGATCCTGATCGAAGTGCTGGTCAGCCAGGGCGGCAGCGGCGGTGATTACGCCTACGCGCTGGCCGGCGCCGGCCAGCTGGTGCCGCCGCAACTGATCGGCCTGGGTGTCAGCATCGTCGGCATGGTCGCCGGCTCGCTGCTGCCGCAATGGGTCGGCCATCCGCTGCCGACCGAGGACGTCCACGAGGCCCTGCACCGTCGGGCCGCCGCCGAAACGCACCACGCGACCGAGCATCCGCACCACCACTGACGCCCGGCCGGCGAGGGCGTCGATCTGCTGACCTTGTCACAATCCGGCTGACGCCCCGGCGGATAGCCCCTAAAATCGGGGCCATGCATCCTCACGGTCGCGGCCCCATCCTGCTTTCCCGCTATCTCGCGCTGGCCTGGCTCGGGCTGGTCGCCTATGCCAGCCTGCATCCGTTTGCCGGCTGGCGCGATACCGGCGTTTCGCCGCTGGCCTTCCTCGAAGGTGGCTGGCCGCGCTACTGGACCGTCTTCGACCTGGTCGCCAATGTCGCCGTTTACCTGCCGCTCGGTTTCTTCCTGACCCTGGCGCTGAGCCGGCTGCCCGGCCGCTACACCGCGCTGGTGCTGGCCACGCTGCTCGCCGGCGGCGTCAGTTTCGGCCTGGAAGCGGTGCAGACCTGGCTGCCGTCGCGCGTGCCGTCCAATCTCGATCTTGCCTGCAACACGCTGGGCGGGCTGCTCGGCGCGCTCTGGGCGCAGTCGGTCGGGCCGCGCGTCTTCGCCCGGCTGGCAGCGCTGGAACACCGGCTGATCGCGCCCATTCCGCACGCCGAACTGGGCCTGACCCTGCTCGGCCTGTGGCTGCTCGTGCCGCTGTCGCCGGAAACGCTGCTGTTCGGCGCCGGCGATCTGCGCCAGATGCTCGGCCTGACCGCCGCCATGCCCTTCGCCGCCGAGAGCTTCGTAATGATCGAGGCCAGCATCACCGCCTTCAACGCCGTCGCCGTCGGCCTGATCGTCCGCATGCTTTGCGCCCGCCTGCTCGCCGCCTACGTCATCGTGCCGCTGTTCCTGCTGCTCAACCTAACCGTCGCCACGCTGGCCGCGGCCGTCCTGGTCAGCCCGGCCGACGCACTGGCCTGGCTGACGCCCGGTGTCCGCCTTGGCCTTGTCGTCGGCGGCCTGATCCTGGCCATCGCCATGGCCCTGCCGGCGACGCCGCGCCTGATGATCGCCGCGCTGGCGCTGATGGCCGGCACGGTGCTGGTCAACCTGGCGCCGCACAACCCGTATTCCGCCGCCGCGCTGGCCACCTGGCGGCAGGGGCACTTCCTCAATTTCAACGGCCTGACCCGGCTGGTGGCCACGCTATGGCCCTTCCTGACGCTGCCCTTCCTGCTGCTGACGACGCGCCGGGCCTAGCCTGGCACGCCGACTCGGCCGAAGGCGCCGCCCGGCGCCTCGGGGTCGATCACGCGGCCGGCCTGAGCGAGGGCGAGGCCGCTGCCCGACTAGCCCGCCACGGCCCCAACCGGCTGAGCGAACGCCCCGGCAAGCCGGCCTGGCGACGCTTTGCCGCCCAGCTCGGCCAACCGCTGATCCTCGTCCTGATCGCCGCCGGCATGGTCACCGGCGCGCTGGGCGAGTTTGTCGATTGCAGCGTCATCTTCGGTGTCGTGCTGGCCAACGCGATCATCGGCTACTGGCAGGAAGCCAAGGCCGAAGGAGCGCTGGCGGCGCTGGCGCGCTCCGTCGCGACGCCGGTCACCGTCCGCCGCGGCGGCCATCGCCAGCAGCTCGACGCCGTCCAGCTGGTGCGCGGCGACGTCGTCCTGCTCGCCGCCGGCGACCGCGTGCCGGCCGACCTGCGGCTGATCGAGCAGAACGAACTGCACACCGACGATTCGATGCTGACCGGCGAATCGCAACCGGTCGACAAGTCCGCCGCACCGCTGCCGCCGGACACGCTGCTCGCCGACCGCCTGAACATGGCCTACGCCGGCACCACGGTGGTGGCCGGGCAGGGCAGCGGGCTGGTCATCGCCACCGGCGACGCCACCGAAACCGGGCGCATCGCCGGCCTGATCGCCGCCGCGCCCGACCTTATCACGCCGCTGACGCGCAAGATGGCGACCTTCTCGAACTGGCTGCTGTGGGCCATTGGCGGGCTGGCGCTGCTGACTTTCGGCGTCGGGCTGGCGCGCGGCGAAACCGGCTTTGACATGTTCATGGCCGCCGTCGCGCTGGCCGTCGGCGCCATCCCGGAAGGCCTGCCGGCGGCGATCACCGTCACGCTGGCCATCGGCGTCGCTCGCATGGCCAAACGGCGAGCGATCATCCGCCACCTGCCGGCGGTCGAGACGCTGGGCAGCACCACCGTCATCTGCTCCGACAAGACCGGCACGCTGACCGAGAACGCGATGACCGTGCGCGTGCTGTGGTGCGGCGGCGAAGGCTACGCGCTGGACGGCCACGGCTATGACCCGGCCGGCGGCATCAGCCACGACGGGATGCCGGCCGAAATCGCCGGCGCGCTGCGCGAAGGTCTGATCGCCGGCGCCCTGTGCAACGACGCCTCGCTGCGCCACGAGCACGGCCAATGGAAGATCACCGGCGACCCGACCGAAGCGGCGCTGCTCGTCGCCGCGCGCAAGGGCGGACTGGACGAGCACACGCTGCGCGCCCTGCTGCCGCGCCGCGATGCGCTGCCTTTCGACGCCAGCCGGCAGTTCATGGCGACGGCGCATCAGGGCGAGGGCGGCACGGTGCTCTACGTCAAGGGCGCGCTCGAACGCCTGTTGCCGCTGTGTGTCGACCAGCTAGCAGCCGACGGCGGGCTGAGCGCCATCGACGCGGCGGCCGTCGAAAAGGCGGCGCAGGCCTATGCCGAGCAGGGCATGCGCGTGCTGCTGCTGGCCCGGAAAAATTTGGAATTTGGGCAAAAAATCGACTCGACCGTAGCATTCATTGAAAAACTGACCCTGATCGGCCTGGCCGGCATGATCGATCCGCCGCGCAAGGCCGCCGTCGCCGCCATCCGCAGCTGCCACTCGGCCGGCATCCGGGTCAAGATGATTACCGGCGACCATGCCGTCACGGCGCTGGCCATCGCCCGCCAGATCGGTCTCAATGCCGAGCGCTCGCTGACCGGCCGCGAACTGGCCGCGCTCGACGACGCGGCGCTGGCCGAAGCCGCCCACGCCGTCGACGTCTTCGCCCGCGTCGAACCGGAACAGAAGCTGCGCCTGGTGCGCGCCCTGCAAAGCCGCGGCGAGGTCGTGGCGATGACCGGCGACGGGGTCAACGACGCCCCGGCGCTGAAGCAGGCCGACATCGGCATCGCCATGGGGCTGGCCGGCACCGAGGTGGCCAAGGAGGCGGCGGCGATGGTGCTGACCGACGACAATTTCGCCAGCATCGAGGCGGCGGTCGAGGAGGGCCGGGGGGTCTGGGACAACCTGGTCAAGTTCATCACCTGGACGCTGCCGACCAATTTCGGCGAAGGGCTGGTCATCGTCGCCGCCATCCTGAGCGGCGCCACGCTGCCGATCACGCCGTTGCAGATCCTCTGGATCAACATGACCACCGCCGTGCTGCTCGGCCTGCCGCTGGCCTTCGAGCCGATCGAGCGCGGCATCATGCACCGCCCGCCGCGCCGGCTGGCCATGCCGGTGCTCGATACCGACCTGATCCGGCGCATCGTCCTCGTTTCGCTGCTGCTGCTGGCCGGTTCCTTCGGGCTGTTCCTCGTCGAACTGCGCCAGGGCCACACGCTGGCCGAGGCGCGGACGGTCGCCGTCAATGTCTTCGTCTTCGGCGAAATGGCCTACCTGTTCAACTGCCGCTCGCTGAGCGGCGGCTTCTGGCGCCAGGGCGTCTTTTCCAACGGCTGGCTGTGGGCCGGCATCGCCACCATGGCCGGGCTGCAACTGCTGCTCACCTACTGGCCGCCGCTGGCCAACGCCTTCCAGACGGCGCCGATCGGCTGGGCCGAATGGCTGCAAATCGGCGCCGTCGCCTGGCTGATCAGCCTGATCGTCGGCCTGGAAAAGCGGTGGACCAGCCGCCGACCTTCCGCGTGAAACCGGACGACCTATAATGAGCGCCCCCGAGGAGAACCCGATGAGCCACTTCAAACACCACGTTTTTTTCTGCTGCAACCAGCGCGAACCCGGCGAAACCTGCTGCAATGCCCTGGGCGCCAGCGAAATGCAGGCCTACGCCAAGGACCGGATCAGCCAGCTCAAGATGAAGGGCGAGGGCAAGGTCCGCATCAACAAGGCCGGCTGCCTGGACCGCTGCGACCACGGCCCGGTCATGGTCGTCTACCCGGAAGCCGTCTGGTACACCTACGTGGACAAGGACGACGTCGAGGAAATCATCCAGGAACACCTGGTCAACGGCCGCGTCGTGGAGCGCCTGAAAATATGAAAGCCGTCGAAGAAAAAATCTTTGTCGATGGCCCGGTCGGCAAGATCGAAGTCATCATGGAACGCCCGGACGCCCCGCGCGGCATCGCGCTGGTCGCCCACCCGCACCCGATCGGCGGCGGCGCCAACACCAACAAGGTCGCCTACACGCTGGCCCGCACCTTCGTCGCCATGGGCTACGCCGCCTTCCGCCCCAACTTCCGCGGCGTCGGCGGCACCGAGGGCGTGCACGATGAAGGCAACGGCGAGATCGACGACCTGCTCGCCGTGCTCGAAGACGCCAAGTGCCGCTGCGGCAATCTGCCCGTCGCGCTGGCCGGCTTCTCGTTCGGCGCCTACTGCCAGACCCGCGTCGCCAAGCGCCTGACCGAAGCCAACCACCCGGCCCAGCGCCTGGTCCTGGTCGGCACCGCCGCCGGCTTCGTCGAAGGCACCCGCAGCTACGACACCGAAGCCGTGCCGCACGACACCATCGTCATCCACGGCTCGGCCGACGAAACGGTGCCGCTGGCCAACGTGCTCGAATGGGCCCAGCCGAACGACCTGCCGGTCGTCGTCGTGCCCGGCGCCGACCACTTTTTCCACCGTCGCCTGCACCTGATCCGCGACATCGTCACCCGCGCATGGCGGCACTAGTGCCCGCCTCGGCCCACGGCGTCCTGATTGCCGACGGGCTGCGCAAGACCTACGCCGGCACCGAAGTCGTCGCCGGCCTGTCGTTCGCCGTCGAGCCCGGCACCTGCTTCGGCCTGCTCGGCCCCAACGGCGCCGGCAAGACGACGACACTGCGCCTCTGCCTCGGCCTGACCGCGCCGGACAGCGGCGACATCGTGCTCGGCGGACACAGCATTCCGGCCGACGCCCAGCCAGCGCGGGCGCGGGTCGGCGTCGTGCCGCAGTTCGACAACCTCGACCCCGATTTCACCTGCGCCGAAAACCTGCTCGTCTTCGGCCGCTACTTCGGCATCGCCGACGCCGAAATCAAGGCCCGCATCCCGCAACTGCTCGAATTCGCCGGCCTGACCGGCAAGGCCGACGCCCGCATCGCGACGCTGTCGGGCGGCATGAAACGCCGGCTGACGCTGGCTCGGGCGCTGGTCAACAACCCCGACATCATCTTCCTCGACGAGCCGACCACCGGCCTCGACCCGCAAGCCCGTCACCTGATCTGGGACCGCCTGAAGCAACTCAAGTCGGCCGGCAAGACGCTGATCCTGACCACCCATTTCATGGACGAAGCCGAACGCCTGTGCGACACGCTGATCGTCATCGACCACGGCCGCAAGATCGCCGAAGGCAGCCCGCGCCAGCTGATCGCCGAGCAGATCGAACCGCAGGTCGTCGAAGTCTTCGACGAAGCCCACGGCCAACTGGCCGAGTTTGTCGAAAAGCACCGGCAACTCGCCGAGCGCGTCGAAACCAGCGGCGAAACCGCCTTCTTCTACTGCCGCGAACCGCGCCAGCTACTGGCCCAACTGGCCGACGCCGACGGCCTGCGCTACGTGCACCGCGCCTCCAACCTCGAAGACGTCTTCATCAAGCTGACCGGGCGGGAATTGCGGGATTAGGCCCTGCCTAGACAAGCACCTGCCGATGCTCGGCCATGTAGCGGTAAATCTGCGCCTCGATCCCGGCGTCGATCATCGCCTCGGGGCCTTTGCCTCGGGGACAGACCAAGCGCGGCGTCGTGCCAAACAGGCGACAGATCAGCGGGCGCTCCAGGTAGGCCTGACAGCCATGTTCCCCGAGATGCGGACAATTCAGTTCGGCCAGCGCCTGGGCATGGGCCGCGGCACTGATCTCCGGTAGGTGGGCCATTTCCTCGCTGCTGGCGGTGACCGGCCCGCAGCAGTCATGGCACCCCGGCTCACAAGCGAAGGCGGGAATGTGCCGGCGGAAAAAGCGGATTTGCTGACGTTCCGGACTCATCGGATAACGCTCCCATGTAGTGCCTGCCGCTGCGCCAGCGCTTTCGCTGAACGCGGCACCGGTTTTTCCCGGTCCTTCAACAGCCCCTGCAAACAAACCGGGTTGGCACGGGCACCGCTGGTCTGGTAGTCGGCCAGCAGGGTTTGGCGGACGGCTTCCCGGTCGTGGCCGATGACGGTGGTCAGGTAATCGAACAGGCGGTCGACAAGTATTTCCGGCGTCAGGCGATGGGTTTGGGCGGTGGCTAGCCAGAGCCAGTCGCTGAAAGCGAGGAAGGCGGCGAATGGGGAGGAGGCGTCGAGCAGGAGGCTCAGGCTCGCCTTGAAGCGGCCGGAGTTGGCGAGCAGGTCCCAGTAGCGGGCGAGGCGGGTGAAGCGCTGGACGGTCGCGGCATCGACGACGGCGGTTTGCTGCACGGTGTAGGGCGGCTCGGGGTCGTAGATCATGCCGTGGGCGGCGCTGTGCCGGGCGATGGGGGTGCCGCGCAGGCGTTTCAGCACGCCGAGCTGGATTTCGTGCGGGTGCAGGGCGTAGAGGCGGTCGAAGCCTTGGGCAAAGCTTTCCAGCGTTTCGCCGGGCAGGCCGAAGATCAGGTCGACGTGCAGGTGGGCGGGGCTGTGGTCGGCCAGCCAGGCGAGGTTGGCGCAGGTGCTGACGTTGTCCTGACGGCGCGAGATGGTTTGCTGGACTTCGGGGTTGAAGGTCTGGACGCCGATTTCGAGCTGCAGCACGCCGGGCGGGAAGCGGGCGATCATGGCTTTCAGGCGTTCCGGCAGGTGATCGGGGATGACCTCGAAATGCAGGAAGAGGTCGGGCGTCAGGCGGTCGAGGAAAAACTGCAGGATGGCCAGCGAACTGTCGATTTTCAGGTTGAAGGTGCGATCGACGAACTTGAAGTGACGGGCGCCGCGTTGGTGCAGCGTGTCCAGCGCGGCGAGGAAGCGCGTCTGGTCGAAGGCCCAGGCGGTTTTGTCGAGCGCGCTGAGGCAGAACTCGCATTTGAACGGGCAGCCGCGCGAGGCTTCGACGTAGAGCACGCGATGCGCCAGGTCGTCGTCGGTGAATTCGGCGTAGGGCAGGGCGATGTCATCGAGCGGCGGCTGTTCGCCGGGGATCACCTTCATCAGCGGTGGCGGCCCGTCGAGCAGGGCGCGGCAGAGTTTGGCGAAGCTGACGTCGCCCCAGCCGGTGATCAGGTGGTCGGCCAGGCGGACGATTTCCTGGTCCTGCCATTCGTGGCTGACTTCCGGCCCGCCGAGGATGATGCTTAGCGTTGGCCGGGCCGCCTTGAGCTGGCGGACCAGCTCGGTGGTCGTCCCGACGTTCCAGATATAGACGCCAAGGCCGACGATCTGCGGCTGGCCGGCGACCGGCTCGCCGAGTTCGGCCAGGATCGCCGCGGCGATTTCCGCCACCGGCCGGGCAATGGTGAATTCGCGCAGGACGGCCCGCTGGCGCAAGCCGGCGCCGCCGTGCCGGTCGAGGTTGGCCAGCAGATAGCGCAGGCCGAGCGAGGCGTGGATGTAACGGGCGTTGAGGGTGCTGAGGATGATGGCCGGTGGCATGGCGACATTGTCGCATTGCCAGCCGAATTTCGATTTTCAGCGAATTATGGCTTCGACCGTAGCATTGAAGTCGTCGAACACCGCGGCGGGCCGGATATCCGGATTCTGGTCGTCGCCGGGGCGGAATTTGCCGGTGCGGACCAGGATGCCGGGAATGCCAGCGGCCTGGGCGCCGCCGATGTCGTCGACCAGGTCGTCGCCGATCAGCACGGCATCGGCGGCGGCCACACCGAGTTCGGCCAGCGCCGCGGCAAAGAAGGCCGGGGAGGGCTTGCCGGTGATTTCGGCGGTGACGCCGGCCGAATACTCCAGCCCGGTGACGAAGGCGCCCATGTCGAGCGACAGGCCGTCCGGCTCCATGAAGTAGCGGTTGCGGGCCATGGCCATCAGCGGCACGCCCTGCATCAGCAGGCGAAAGGCGTGGTTGAGCAGCGGGTAGGTGAAATGCGGCCCCATGTCGCCGAGCACGACGACGTCGGGATCGGGTGCGCTGTCGCCCATCTCGGCAGCGATGTCGGGGTGCACCAGCCACAGCGGCTTCAGCCCCCGGCGGCGGACCAGCGTGCGGGCCGCCAGCGCGGCAGTCTGGATCTCGCGGCTGGCCAGCGTGAAGCCCATGCGCTGCAGCTTGGCGAACAGCACATTGCTCGGCGTACGCGTCGTATTGGTCAAAAAGCGCAGCGGAATGCCCGAGGCGCGCAGGCGGGCGAGCGCCAGAACGGCACCGGGTAGCGCCTCGTCGCCGGTGTGCAGCACACCGGCCAGATCGATCAACACAGCCTTGGGAGAAAGTTTTGCGCCCATCTCACCCTCCTGTTCACCAGCCAGATGGCCATTCGATAGCGGAATTGCCGCCCAGTTTAGCCGCGGATCGGGCCGTGATGAACGCCTGCCCGGGCGGGGCCGGGAATATAATGCCGGATTGTGATGAAAGCGCCGTCCGCCATGGATTCCAGCCCGAATAACGAGCCGCCCACCCCGCATTCCGACGCCATCGAATCGCGGATGAAAATCGAGATCCGCGACATCGGCATCCCGCCGCGGCCGACCATCCTGGCGCAGATCGAGCGGGAAACGGCCCGGGACGAACCGGATTTCATCCATCTGGCCAAGCTGCTGAGCAAGGACGTCGGGCTGTCGGCAGGCATGATCAAGATCGCCAACTCGCCGTATTTCTCCTTCGGCAAGAAGGTGCCGACCGTCCAGGAAGCGCTGCTCGTGCTCGGTCTCAAGGTCGTCGTCAAGACGGTGGCCGGGCTGGCCCTGCAGCAGGTCTTCAAGCACGTGCCCAATATGGAGCGTTTCTGGGATGCCTCGGCGCTGACCGCCGAAGTCGCCGCCTGCGTGACCAAACATCTTGGCCGCCGGGTCGCCGTCCGGCCGGAAGACGCCCACACCTTCGCGCTGTTCCGCGACTGCGGCATCCCGATGCTGATGATTCCCTTCCCCGAATACCGCGAGGTATTGGTCCGCGCCAACAACGAAGCGGCGCTGCCCTTCACCGAGGTCGAGACGCAGGCCATCGGCCTCGACCATGCCAGCCTTGGCGCCCAGCTGACCGAGGACTGGCTGCTGCCCGAGGAAATCTGCCTGGCCATCCGCCACCATCACAACCTTGCCGCGGTGGACGGCAGCCTGGCGCTGCCGGCGCGCAGCCGCCAGTTGATCGCCATCGCCCAGCTGGCCGAATACCTGATCCAGCAACAAAACGGCCAGTCGCAGACCAGCGAATGGGGCAAGCTCGGCGCCGGCTGCCTGGCCAGCCTGGAACTCGGTGCCGACGATCTGGCCGAGCTCGGCGCGGCTTGCGCCACCAGCCTCGCCGGCTGACCTCACGCGCTGGCTGACAGGGCGCTAGAATGGCGCTTCGCCTCCAGCCCACCATTTGCCGATGCCTGCCTCCCTGTCCGCCGCCCGTCCCAATCCGTTTGGCTTCCTGCCCGTCTGGCGGCGCAATTTCCTGGTCTGGAAGAAACTGGCGCTGCCGTCCATCCTCGGCAACCTGGCCGATCCGATGATCTACATGCTCGGCCTCGGCTACGGCCTGGGCGCCATGCTGCCGAGCATCGACGGCCAGCCCTACATCGCCTTCCTGGCCGCCGGCACCGTCTGCGCCTCGACCATGAACGCGGCGACCTTCGAGGCGCTGTATTCGGCCTTTTCGCGCATGCATGTGCAAAAAACCTGGGACGCCATCCTCAACACGCCGCTCGGCCTGGCCGACGTCGTCGCCGGCGAACTGTTCTGGGCAGCGACCAAGTCGCTGTTTTCCGGCGCCGCCATTCTCGTCGTCATCGCGGCCATGGGCCTGACCCACGGCCCGCTGATGCTGTGGGCGCTGCCGGCCATCGTGCTGACCGGCCTGGCCTTCGCCGCGCTCGGCCTGATCTGGAACGCGCTGGCGCCGTCCTACGATTTCTTCATGTATTACTTCACGCTGTTCATCACGCCGATGACGCTGATTTCCGGCGTCTTCTTCCCGACCGAGCAGTTGCCCGGCTGGCTCGCCCTGATCGGCGGCTGGCTGCCGCTGGCCCAGGGCGTCGCGCTGGTCCGCCCGCTGCTCGCCGGCCAGGTGCCGCCGGATGCCCTGATCCACATCATGGCCCTGCTCGGCACTGCTGCCGTAGCTTTCACCATCGCCCTGCGCCTGACCCGCCGCCGCCTGCTCAAATAACAGCCGCCCATGCAAACCCTGCTCGTCATCACCAACTGCCCCGACGAAGAAAGCGCCAACGCCATCGCGCTGGCCGTCGTCGAGGCGCGGCTGGCCGCCTGCGTGAATATCCTGCCGCGCGCCCAGTCGGTCTATCGCTGGCAGGGCGCCGTCGAGTCGGCCACCGAGATTCCCCTGTTGATCAAGGCGACGGCGACCAATTACCCGGCGCTGGAAAAACTGATCGCCGAACGCCATCCCTATGATGTCCCTGAAATCATCGCCCTGCCGATCGCGCAGGGTTTGCCCGCCTACCTGAACTGGGTGGCCGAAGAAACCGTCCAATGACCATGCGCATCCTCTTCTTCCTGTTCTCGCTGCTGCTTTCGCTATTCGGCTCGCTGGCCCACGCCGACGAATTCCTCGACCCGGCCGTCGCCTTCAAGCCGTCCGTGCGTGCGCTCGATGGCCAGACGCTGGAAATCAGCTACGAAATCGCCAAGGGCTACTACCTCTACCGCGAGAAGTTCCGCTTCCGCGTCGATGGCGAGACGGTGACGCTCGGCACGCCGGCCTACCCCAAGGGCAAGGAGCACAACGACGAGAATTTCGGCAAGGTCGAGGTCTATTACAAGCAGGTGGCCATCCGCGTGCCGGTCGAGCGGACCAGTTCCGGCGCACTACCGCTGAACCTGAAAGTGACCTCGCAGGGCTGCGCCGATGCCGGCGTCTGCTATCCGCCGCAAACCCAGGCGCTCAGCGTCACGCTGCCCGACCCAGCCAGTGCGCCGCCGGCCGCCCCGGCCGCGGCCGATGGCGACGAAAGCGGCCAGATCGCCTCGACGCTGAAGCACGCCGGCTTCTGGGCCAATCTCGCCTTCTTCTTCCTGGCCGGGCTGGGCCTGTCGCTGACCCCCTGCGTCTTCCCGATGATTCCCATCCTGTCCGGCATCATCGCCGGCCAGGGACACAAGAGTTCCCACGCCCGCGGCTTCGCCCTGTCGCTCGCCTACGTGCTCGGCATGGCCGTCACCTACGCGGCGGCCGGCGTCGCCGCCGGCATGACCGGCACGTTGATCTCCAGCCTGTTCCAGAATCCGTGGGCGCTGGGCGGCTTCGCGCTGGTCTTCGTCGTCCTGTCGTTCTCGATGTTCGGCTTCTACGAGCTGCAGTTGCCGACGTCCCTGCAAAGCAAGCTGTCGGAGGAATCCGGCCACCTGCAGGGCGGGCGCGGCATCGGCGTCTTCCTGATGGGCGCGCTGTCGGCGCTGATCGTCGGCCCCTGCGTCGCCGCCCCGCTGGCCGGCGCGCTGCTCTACATCGGCCAGACCGGCGATGCGGTATTCGGCGGCACGGCACTGTTCGTCATGGCGCTCGGCATGGGTGCGCCGCTGATCGCCGTCGGCGTCGCCGGCGGCTCGCTGCTGCCGAGGACCGGGCC
This sequence comes from Betaproteobacteria bacterium, assembly GCA_020621865.1. Classification (GTDB taxonomy): domain Bacteria; phylum Pseudomonadota; class Gammaproteobacteria; order Burkholderiales; family Rhodocyclaceae; genus Azonexus. The sequence continues at coordinate 147,556 of JAHRYW010000001.1, forward strand.
ATGGATGGAAGGCGTCAAGAAGGCCTTCGGCGTGCTGCTGCTGGCCACCGCCGTCTGGCTGGTCTCGCCGGTCATCCCGGCGGTCGCCGCGATGCTGGCCTGGGCGCTGCTGCTGATCGTGCCGGCCATCTACCTGCACGCCCTCGACCCTTTGCCGCCGCACGCCAAGGGCTGGCAGCGTTTCTGGAAGGGCATCGGCATCGTCATGCTGCTGACCGGCGCCGCGCTGTTGATCGGCGCCCTGGCCGGCGGCCGCGACCCGCTGCAGCCGCTAGCCGGTCTGCGCGGCAGTGCCGTCGCCGCCGAAGAGAAAAAGCTGCCCTTCGAGCGCGTTACCTCGGTCGCCGCACTGGAGGCCCGCCTCAAGGCCGCCGGCAAGCCGGTGATGCTCGATTTCTACGCCGACTGGTGCGTCTCGTGCAAGGAGATGGAACGCTACACCTTCGCCGACCCGGCCGTGCAGGCGAAGCTGGCTGGCTACACGCTGCTGCAGGCCGACGTCACGGCCAATTCCGACGACGACAAGGCGCTGCTCGCCCGCTTCGGCCTGTTCGGCCCGCCGGGAATCATTTTTTTCGACGCCCAGGGGCAGGAAAAGAAGGCTGTGCGCATCGTCGGCTTCCAGGATGCGGCGCAGTTCCAGAAGACGCTCAGGCAACTCGAACCGGTTTAATCCGGGTCAGCGAAGGGATATCCTTCGCCACCATCGCTTCCTTCTGCCTGTCCTCGGCCTGATCCCATGCGCCTGTCCACCTGCCGCTTCCTGCTGACTACCGTGCTGCTCGGCACGCTGGCCGGCTGCTCGCTGTTCGAGGAAGGCGAGGAGGAGGGCAGCCGCCTGCCCCCGGATATGGCCCGCCGGGCTGACGGCCGAACGGCAACGGCCTGGCCAACCTCACTGCCGGAAACTGAAGTCAGAAAACGCGTCGCCCGCCTGGTCCCCACCTATGCCAAGGACCGCCAGGGCTGGGCCGACGACCTGCACACCGCCTTCAAGGCGCTGGAGGTGCCACACGCGACGCAGACCTATTGCGCGGTGATCGCCATCATCGAGCAGGAATCCAGCTTCCAGGCCGACCCGACGGTGCCCGGCTTGCCCAATATCGTCCGCCGCGAGCTGGAATCCCGGGCCGGCCGCTACGGTGTGCCGATGCTGATCGTCAATGCCGCGCTGGGCAAGACCTCGCCGGACGGCAAGAGCTACAACGAGCGCATCGACAGCCTGAAGACCGAAAAGCAGCTGAACACCCTGTTCGAGGACATGACCGGCGAACTGCCCTTCGGCCGCCAGCTGTTCGCCGATCAAAACCCGGTGCACACCGGTGGCCCGATGCAGGTCAGCATTGAATTTGCAGCGCGGCACGTGCGGGAACGCACCTATCCGTACCCGATGCCGAAAAAGGTCCGCAACGAAGTGTTCACCCGGCGCGGCGGCGTCTATTTCGGCAGCGCCATCCTGCTCGACTACGAAGTCCCCTACGACGCCATCGCCTATCGTTTCGCCGACTTCAATGCCGGCCGCTACAGCAGCCGTAACGCCGCCTTCCAGCTCGCCCTGGGCAAGCTGACCGGCCAGCCGCTGACGCCCGACGGCGACCTGCTGCGCTACGAAAACGGCCAGCCGGCCAGCGTCCCGAGCAGCGTCGAGGAGGCCGCAATCGGTATCGCCAAGCGCCTGGACATGAGCCGGCCGCAAATCCGCCGCGACTTGTTGCTGGAAAAAACCTCGGACTTCGGCAAGAGCCCACTATTCACCCGCGTCTTCGAGCTGGCCGAACTAGGCGGCCGACCGCTGCCCCGTCAGGCCATGCCGCAGATCGACCTGAAAAGCCCGAAAATCGTCCGCAAGCTGACCACCGAATGGTTTGCCCGGCGCGTCGAAGGACGCTATCGAAGCTGCTTGAGCCGGGGTGCCGGCCGCTAGGCCAAATGCTACGGTAAGCCGCGAAAAAGGCCGAAAATCGAAATGCTTGCTGGAGTACGGCGCAGCTGCGCTCAAAAACTCCGCGTGTATTCAACGATATAAGCGTCGCTGACATGCTGGCCGGTATGCAGGTTCCAACTCCGGGCCCAGCGGAACTCCAGTTCGTCGTGATCGCTTAATTCGAAGCTCGGGCCAAACCGGAACTTTTGCTGATCGTTTTCCTTGCCGGCATCGATACCACGCGTCAGACGGTAGCCAACCATCAGCTCGACCGGGCCGACGCTGTAGCGAAAGCTCGGCTCGACGTAGTAATAGAAATGGCGCTCATCGCCCTGCCAGGCATGGCCGAGCAAGCCACGCAGCACGAATTTCGTGTCTTCGGTTAGCGGAAAATCCTTGCGGATGCGGATGCCAAATTTACGTTCGGTCTCACGTTCGCCAGTTTGGTTGTCACGCTCGCGGGCGCCCTCGATCAGCATCTCGACCATGTTGATCCAGCGATTGTTCAGGTGGATGCCGGGAACCAGCGTCACCCCGTCACTGCGCCAGGCATTGTGCGGACCTTTTTCCAGTTCATATTCGAAGCCCAGCTTGGCTTTGCCCGGCTCCAGCCAGTCCGCGCCGGCGACACCGGGCAACATGGCCAACGCCAGGCAAACTCCTCGGTAAAAGCGGTAAGGCAGCACGTCCATCAAATCATCCCCAGGCTGGAAATCAGTCGGCCAATCGGCTGGCCAGCGGCAGCCGGCATTGTAGAGTCCAAATGCTACGGTCAAAGGCAAAAAAGCCGGAAAATTGAAATTCCGCCGACCGTGCTGCGGTGGCTCTCCCCGGCAGCCCGATTTTCAGCGCTACAATGAAGCGACCAACCCAGCAGGAGAGGTGCTTCATGAACACGCTGACGCTTCATCAAGCCGCGCAGACACTGGCTTGTGCAAAAGACAAGGTGCATGCGACCGAAATCGAACTGGCCCACGCCATAGAACATGGCGATCTGCATGCCAACGTCAAACGTTGGGCGACCGAACAGTGGGAAGGCCAACAACTGCCAGGCAACATCAACCGCCTGGAAACCCTGATCGATCGCAGCGAACTGGATGCCTGGCAACAGCGGCGAGCCAAAAGCTGATTTCTCGCCCTTTGACGGATTGATCGATCCGATCAGGCAGCCGCCAGCCGCGCCAGCGCTGCGGCAATCTCCGCTTCCGTCGTCGGCCGGACCAGGCGTTCAAGTTCCTGGCCATCCTTGATCAGCAGCAAACTCGGCCACAACTTGATGCGGAATGAACGCCCCAGACGGCGTCCCGGTCCGTCTTCGACCTTCAGGTGGCGCAGGGCCGGATAATCCTGCAGCGCCCGTTCGAGCAGCGGCTGGGCAAGCTGGCAATGAGGACACCAGTCCACGCCGAATTCAAGCAAGAGCAGACCTTGCTGGGCGTCGATTTCCGCCCTCTCCGGCGCATCGACGACAAAAGTTGCGGTGTAAGCCATAGGTTTTTTCTCCAGATTCGCCCGTTTTACCAGAGCCGGATCGTATCCCAGGCAAATTTGACGATCAGCACACCAACCATGATCAGGAAAACCTGGCGGATAAAGCCGCTGCCATGCTTCAGGGCCAGCCGCGTGCCGACCATCGATCCGCTGACATTGGCCAGCGCCATTCCCGCCGCCAGCACCGGCAGCAGGTAGCCATGGGGGACGAAATAGGCGAGGGCAGCCAGATTGGTAGCCACATTGACGACCTTGGCACTGGCCGAGGCATGCAGGAAATCGAAACCGAAGAAGCGGACGAACAGGAAAATCAGGAAACTGCCGGTTCCCGGTCCGAAAAAACCGTCGTAGAAGCCGATTGCCCCGCCAAGCAAGGTCGCATAGAGCAGTTCGCGATGACCGCTGTGCGCTGGGGCGTGCTGACCGCCAAAATCCTTGCGGCGCAGCGTGTAGACCGCGGCAAAAATCAGCAACAGCAAGATCAGCGGCCGGACGGCATCTCTAGGCAACCAGGCCACGGTGGCCGCGCCGACATATGAAAACGCAAAGGCAGTCAGGGCAGCCGGCAGAATCGTTCGCCATGGCATGACGACATGCCGCGCGTAGCGCCAGGCTGCATTACTGGTACCAACCACGCTGGCGCATTTGTTGGTGCCAAACAGGCTGGCCGGGGATTCCGCGGGATAGGCAAGAAACAAAGCCGGGATCTGGATCAAACCACCACCACCGACTACTGCATCGATCCCGCCAGCAATAAAAGCAGCTAGCAGCAGAACCAGCAATTCATGGGTGATCGAATCCAAAAACAGTCTTTCAGAAGTGGGGAAGGTTTGGTTTACGGTTTTATATAAGAAGTATATGTAAACCAACTACTGAGAATATATCAGCAACAACTCTGTGGACAACTATATTTAATTTATAAAAATCATGACTTTAAAGACGAATTTCCGGGTCGTGTAACCCACTGCTCAGCCTGTGGATGGAATGTGCACAAATTTTTGGTTAACGCATATATACAGGATCACCCACAAACTGCTGACAACTTGCCCACAGCTTTATCAGACCAAGGTTTTTTACGACGCAGGGATCAAGAATCCAGCACCCGAAATCTGTTATTCATAGGCCGGATGGCACCAAAAGCATAAATGCCAGTCTAATTTTGCAAGCAGTCGGAGTTTCTTCGGCAGGTGAACAAGGTACAAGGTACCTCAATGAAAACAACGATAACCGTGTGTGTCGCAGTCATCCTCAGCGGATGCGCGGCATTGCTTCCGGGAGGACGGCAGGAGACAGTCGCGCCGTGGAATTCATTTGAAGAAGCCAAGGCTTCGTATGACCGGATCGAGCCGTATGTGACCAAGCTGAGTGATTTGCACGAGCTTGGCTACGATCCAAAGCAAACCCCCAATGTCGCCATTCTTAATTATTCGCAGGTGGTCAAAACAGCAGTCCCGCAGGCGAGTTTTTCCATCGACGACCAGCCACAGGGCATACGCGACTGCATTCGTGCCGAGAACCGGTGCATTGGCTATTCACTTGAACAGAGCCAGATCAAGCGCAAGCGGGTCGGCAACTTCTTCCTGGATTTTCTCAACTTTGATCGTGAGACGCTGATTACCGGCTGGCGCTTTAGCGCTCTGGTCGTAGTTATCGACGGTACGGTGGTCTACAAGCAGTGGAGCGGACAGCCGATGGTCAGGCAGGTAGACCGCAACCGGAATCCGCTCGGGCCGTTCCAGAGCGCCGGTGATGCCAAGAATGTCCTGTCGATGTGAGCCGGCTTACTTGCCAATGCAGAAGCGGCTGAAAATAACGCCGAGCAGGTCGTCCGCCGTGAATTCGCCGGTGATCTGACCAAGCGACTGCTGGGCCAGGCGTAGCTCCTCGGCAAACAGTTCGAGGGCGGGCAGGCGGCCTTCGACGAGCTGGCGAGCCGCCGCTACGTGTTCCTGGGCATCGGCCAGGGCGCGCAGGTGACGTTCGCGGGCAATGAAGACGTCCTCGGCCTGATGCCAGCCGGCAATGCACAGCAGCTCCTGGCGCAGCAGACCAATGCCCTGGTTGGCCTTGGCCGACAGTGAGATGGCGATGCCATCGGCTTCCTGATGGCGCTCGGGCGCGCGGCCGGCCAAATCGATCTTGTTGTAGACGGTGATCCGCTGCAGGCGCTCGGGCAGGCGAGACAGGATGTCGCGATCGGCTTCGCCGACGCCGCTGCGCGCGTCGACCAGCAGCAGGACGACATCGGCCCGTTCGATTTCCTGCCAACTGCGGGCGATGCCGATTTTTTCGACTTCGTCATCCGTTTCGCGCAGGCCGGCGGTGTCGATAATGTGCAGCGGAATGCCCTCGATCTGGATGGTCGAACGAAGGGCGTCGCGCGTCGTGCCGGCAATCGGCGTGACGATGGCCAGGTCGTCGCCGGCCAGGCGGTTCAACAGTGAGGATTTGCCGACATTGGGCTGGCCGGCCAGCACGACGTGCAAGCCGGACTGCAGCAGCTTGCCCTGACCGGCGCGGTCGAAGATTTCAGCCAGCTTGAGTTGCAGGCGTTCCAGCCGGCCGAAGGCGTTGGCGGCCTGCAGGAAGTCGATGTCTTCTTCCGGAAAATCCAGTGTCGCCTCGACCAGCATGCGCAGGTTGATCAATTCTTCATTCAGTTCGCCGATTGCCCGCGAGAATTCGCCCTGCAAAGAGCGTACGGCTGAACGGGCGGCGCTGGCCGTGCTGGCATCGATCAGGTCGGCCACCGCTTCGGCCTGCGCCAGGTCCATCTTGCCGTTGAGGAAGGCGCGCCGGCTGAATTCGCCGGGTTCGGCCAGCCGGGCCCCGAGATCGAGACAGCGGGCGAGCAGCATCTGCATGACCACCGGACCGCCGTGGCCCTGCAGTTCAAGCACGTCCTCGCCGGTGAAGGAATGCGGATTCGGGAAGAAAAGCAGAATGCCGCTATCGAGCGTCACACTGTTGGCGTCCTTGAAGTCGGCCAGCGTGGCGTAGCGCGGCTTGGGCGTCTTGCCAGTCAGTGCAAAAGCAAAGGGCAGCAAATTGCTGCCCGAGATGCGGATGACGCCGACACCACCACGGCCGGGGGCCGTGGCGATGGCAGCGATGGTGTCTGCGGTCTTTACAACATTCACACCTTAGGCTTTCGCGTCGTTGGCAGCCTTGCCGCCGGCGTCGATCATCCGCGTGATGTGCCACTGCTGGGCAATCGACAGCACGTTATTGACCACCCAGTAGAGGACCAGACCAGCCGGGAACCAGAAGAACATGAAGCCGAAGATCAGCGGCATCATCATCATGACCTTGGCCTGGATCGGGTCCGGCGGCGTCGGGTTCAACTTTGTCTGGACGAACATCGAGACCATCATGATGACAGGCAGGATGTAGAACGGGTCGGCCGAAGCGAGGTCCTTGATCCACAGGATCCACGGTGCGCCGCGCATTTCGACGGCGCCGAGCAGCACCCAGTAGAGGGCGATGAAGACCGGAATCTGGACCAGGATGGGCAGGCAGCCGCCGAGCGGATTGACCTTCTCGGTCTGGTACAGTTTCATCATTTCCTGGTTCAGGCGCTGCTTGTCGTCGCCGAAGCGCTCCTTCAACTGCATCAGGCGCGGCGTCAGCACCTTCATCTTGGCCATCGACTTGTAGGAAGCTGCCGATAGCGGGAAGAAGACGGCCTTGATCATGATGGTCAGGACGACGATGGCCCAGCCCCAGTTGCCGACCAGCTTGTGGATCGCTTCAAGGGCCCAGAAGATCGGTGCGGCCACGACAGTCAGCCAGCCGTAGTCGACGACCAGATCGAGGCCCGGGGCAACCTGTTTCAGATTCGATTGCAGTTGCGGACCGGCGTACAGGCTGATCGACGTTTCACCCTTGGTTCCCGGCGCAATTTCGGCAACCGGCACAATGACGCCAGCCTGATAGAGATTGCTGCCATCCAGCTTGCGCATGTAGAACTCGCGCTGGGTCTTTTCCTTCGGGACCCAGGCCGCGACGAAATAATGCTGGACCATGGCCAGCCAGCCATTGTCGGCGGTCTTGGTGAACTTTGCCTTGTTGTCGGCGATATGGCCGAAATCAACCTTCTGGTACTTTTCGGCTTCGGTATACACGGCCGGACCGGTAAAGGTCGATACCATGGCCGATTCGCCGGCCGGTGCCGCATCGTCGCGCTGCAGCTGGTAGTAGGCGTGGGGCGCGATCGCCTTGTCGCCGGTGTTGGCGACTTCCCAGGCGACGTCGATCAGATAGGAGCCGCGCTTGAAGGTCAGGGTCTTGGCAACCTTGATGCCATTCTGATCGGCTGATTCCAGACGTACCTTCAACTCGCCGGCACCATCGGCCAGCGCGGTTTCTTTGCCAACCCGCTTGAACAGCGTACGGTGGGTCGGCAGACCGTCGCCGATCAGGCCGGATTGGGCCATGTACTGATGCTTGGCGTCGAAAAGGACGAAAGTTTTCTTGCTGTCGTCGTGATCGGCGTAGTTGAGCAGTTCGAGATCGACCAGATCGCCACCCTGGGTGGAGATGGTTGCCTTCAGCAGATCGGTGGTGATCGTAAAGGTTTCGGCGGTCGAGGCAGCAACCGTCGCCGGCGGCGTACCCGGCGCGACCTTGCCTTGCAGCGCGGCAGACGGCGTCGGCGTACCGCCGGCGGCAGGCGCGGTGGCGACGGCATCGGCAGCCGGCTTCGGCTGGTTGTACTTCTGCCAGTTTTCCCACAGCATGAAGCTGGAGAACGTGAAGATCAAAACCAGTATCAGGCGTCGAGTATCCATAACAGCCTACAAAAGAATTCTTGAGTCAGGGTACAGGATCATACCCGCCGGGATGCCAGGGGTGACAACGGCAGACGCGCTTGGCGCCCAGCCAGCCACCCCGCAAGGCACCGTATTTTTGCACTGCTTCCACCGCGTATTCCGAGCAACTCGGAAAATAACGGCAGCGACGCCCCAACCAAGGGCTGATCGCATATTGATAGAAGCGAACCAGCGCGATCAACAAGTATTTCATTGTCCATCCCGCTTGTTGCGCGGTCGTTGCAACTTTTCCAGCAGGGCGAGGAATTCGTCGGCCAGCAGCTTGCGATCCAGCGGTGCCGGTTTGACGGCCAGCCTGACAACCAGATCGACGGCCGGCAATCCTGCCCGGCAGCGCCGGAACTGGTCGCGGACAATACGCTTGACCGTATTGCGATCGACTGCCCGCTTGAGCTGCTTCTTGCCAACGACCAAGCCCAACCGGGCCTCGGTATTGCCTGTCGGCCGTGGCTGATAGTGCAACATCAGCAACTTGCCGCGAATCGCCCTCCTGAAACCAAAAACGGATGAGAACTCATCCGTTTTTGTCAGGCGATAGCGTCTGGCGAAGCTTTGATTCACCTCGCCGGAATCCGGCTTAAACTGCCAGACGCTTGCGGCCCTTGGCGCGGCGAGCGGCGAGAACGGCACGGCCACCCTTGGTGCGCGAACGGACCAGGAAGCCATGGGTGCGCTTGCGGCGCACGACCGACGGTTGATACGTGCGTTTCATGTTGTAATCCCTTGATGTGCGAAGAAAAACGCGTGATTACACCCTGTTTGATGGTGTGTTGTCAAGATCAATTATTTTCCAAAGCTGTGGATAACTTCCCGTAGGGGGGGTAAAATCCTGCCTTTGCCGGCTACCGAACGGTCGCTGGAATATTAAAAAAATTGCATAAAATCATATATCTAATAACCGCCATCGACATCCACATCGAATGCGCGGGGAGGAGTGTTGTCGTCAATGGCCGGTTTCTGGGAATCCTGTTTGCAGCGCTTTGAGCAGGAACTGCCCGCACAGCAATTCAACACCTGGATCAAGCCGCTCCGGCTCGAAGGTGAATCCACGGCCCTGGAAGACGGCCTGCGCCTGATTGCGCCCAACAGCTTCATTCTGAAATGGGTGCGTGACCGTTATCTGACGCGCATCGAAGATTACAGCCGCAGTTTTTTCTCGGCGCCCGTCAACATTTCCCTGGTCATCGGCAGCGGCAAGGTAGCCGCTCCCCGGGTTCAGGCATCGACGTCCGAGCAGCCGAACGACAATGCATCGGTCAAATCGGCGACGACCGCCGAGAAAAAGTCCGCCGCTCCGGAAAAGTCCCGCGGCAAGGGCAGCAATTACGAGAAGTCCCGGCTCTTTCCGTCTTTCACCTTCGACAACCTTGTCGTCGGCAAGGCCAATGACTTGGCCCGTGCCGCGGCCGTGCAGGTCGCCAACAATCCGGGCGGCGCCTATAACCCGCTATTCATTTATGGCGGTGCCGGCCTTGGCAAGACCCACTTGATCCACGCCATCGGTAACACCATCGTCGCCGAGAATCCGGAAAAGATCGTCCGCTACGTTCACGCCGAGGATTATTACTCCGACGTCGTCCGCGCCTATCAGCAGAAATCCTTCGACAGCTTCAAGCGGACCTATCGTTCGCTCGACGTGCTGCTGCTCGACGACGTGCAATTCTTCAACGGCAAGAACCGTTCGCAGGAAGAGTTCTTCTTCCTGTTCAACGCACTGATCGAGGCGCGCAAGCAGATCATCATCACCTGCGATACCTATCCCAAGGATATCAACGGCCTCGACGACCGCCTGGTGACCCGTTTCGACTGGGGTCTGACCGTGCAGATCGAGCCGCCGGAACTGGAGATGCGCGTCGCCATCCTGAAGAAGAAGGCCGAGGCTGAAGGTATCCAGCTCGATGACGAAGTGGCTTTCTTCATTGCCAAGCACCTGCGCTCGAATGTTCGCGAACTGGAAGGTGCACTAAAGAAGGTGCTCGCCTATTCCTCTTTCCATGGTCGGGTGATCGCGCTCGATCTTGCCAAGGAGGCGCTGAAGGACCTCATTGGTTCGGCGCGCAACGTCGGCATCGACAATATCCAGAAGACCGTCGCCGACTATTACAAGATCAAGGTTGCTGAATTCTTTTCCAAGAAGCGGACGCGCGCCATTGCCCGGCCGCGCCAGGTGGCGATGTGGCTATGTCGCGAAGTGACTTCGCACAGCTTCCCGGAAATCGGCGATGCTTTCGGCGGTCGCGACCACACCACGGTCATTCATGCGGTCAAAACGATCGATTCGCTGCGCACCAAGGAAAACGAGTTGAACCACGACCTGCATGTGTTATTGCAAGTATTGAAAGGATGAGTCTGTCGATAAACCTGTGGAAAACCTGTTGGTCATTTGTGAGTTATCTGGTGAATCCCGCTTTGTGGGAAAATTGTCCGGATTTCATCCACAGTCAGGCCAGCTACTTTCGCAGATCGTAAACGACGATTCAATTCGCTGAAACAAAAGAGAAATTTTCGGTTATCCACAGAATTGTTCCCGATATAGTCGATAAAGGAATTTAATATATGGTTCTTATTAAAACCCAAAGAGACACGCTTCTGGCCCCGCTGCAGTCGGTGTCGGGAATTGTCGAGCGTCGCCACACGCTGCCCATTCTTTCCAATGTGTTGCTGGAGAAGAAAGGCGATCGCCTGACGCTGTTGGCCACCGACATCGAGATCCAGATCACAACCAGCACCGAATGTGCTGGTGGCGAGGGTGACGGCGCGGTAACGGTTGGCGCCCGCAAGATGCAGGAAATCCTGCGTTCGCTGCCGGATACTGCCGAAGTCAGCCTGGTGCTGGAAGACAAGCGCCTGCAGGTGCGGGCCGGCAAGAGCCGTTTTAGCCTGCAGACCCTGCCTGCCGACGATTTTCCGCGGATGACGGTTAGCGAAGGCGAAACCAAGCAATTCACGATTTCGCAGAAGGCCTTCCGCCAGCTGATCGGCAAGACCCAGTACTCAATGGCCGCCCAGGACGTGCGCTACTACCTGAACGGCCTGCTGTTGCTGGTTGAAGGCAAGGAACTGCGTGCCGTCGCCACCGACGGCCATCGTCTGGCCTACGCCAGTGTCGAGATCGACACCGACCTGCCGCGCCAGGAAATGATCCTGCCGCGCAAGACCGTGCTTGAACTGAACCGCCTGCTGGTCGATACCGACGATCAGTTGCACATCACGCTGACCCCGAACCAGGTACGTTTCTCCTTCGGTTCCGTCGTGCTGGTCTCCAAGCTGATCGATGGCAAGTTCCCGGACTACGAGCGCGTCGTGCCGGCCACCCTGAAGAACCACATGAAGGTCGGTCGCCAGACGCTGATGCAGGCCATGCAGCGCGCCGCCATCCTGACCAACGAGAAATTCCGTGGCGTCCGCGTCGTGCTCGGCGACAACAGCCTGAAGCTGGTTGCCGCCAATGCCGAGCAGGAAGAAGCGCAGGAAGAAGTCGAAGTCGATTACGCCGGCGACGCCATCGATGTCGGCTTCAATGTCGGCTATCTGCTCGACGTGCTGAACAACATCCACGCCGATGAAATCCAGTGGAGTTTCAACGACGCCAATTCCAGCGCCCTGATCACGCTGCCTGGCAACGACCGCTTCAAGTATGTCGTGATGCCGATGCGCATCTGATTTCCCGATTCAAGACCTGCAGTAAAGGCCTATCCGTCGGATGGGCCTCATCGTTTCACGTGGAACCAAAGCAATGAGTGAAGAGAACGTCCCGCAAGGCGGCCAGCCGGCCTACGGCGAATCCAGCATCCAGATCCTCGAAGGCCTGGAGGCCGTCCGCAAGCGTCCTGGCATGTACATCGGCGATACCTCCGACGGCACCGGCCTGCACCACCTGGTCTTCGAAGTCGTCGACAACTCGATCGACGAGGCGCTGGCCGGGCATTGCGACGACATCATCGTCACCATCCATACCGACAACTCGATTTCCGTCATCGACAACGGCCGCGGCATTCCGACCGGCGTCAAGATGGACGACAAGCACGAGCCGAAGCGCTCGGCTGCTGAAATCGCGCTGACCGAACTGCACGCCGGCGGCAAGTTCAACCAGAACTCCTACAAGGTGTCCGGTGGCCTGCACGGTGTCGGCGTCTCCTGCGTCAATGCGCTGTCGAAGTTCCTGCGCCTGACCATCCGCCGCGACGGCAAGAAGCACTTCACGGAATTCTGCCGTGGCGTGCCGGTTGACCGGTGCATCGAGGTCCGCGACGGCTTCGAAGTGTCGCCGCTGAAGGTCATCGGCGAAACCGAGAAGCGCGGCACAGAAGTGCATTTCCTGGCCGACGACGAGATTTTCGGCCATGTCGAATTCCACTACGAAATCCTCGCCAAGCGCCTGCGCGAACTGTCCTTCCTGAACAACGGCGTCAGCATCAAGCTGGTCGACCAGCGTGCCGGCAAGGAAGAACTGTTTGCCTTTGCCGGTGGCGTGCAAAGCTTCGTCGAGTACGTGAACCGCACCAAGTCGGTCCTTCACCCCAAAATCTTCTACTCGTCGGGCGAAGCCAAGGTGGGTGACACGGGCGTGACCATCGGTGTCGAAGTGGCCATGCAGTGGAACGACTCCTACCAGGAACAGGTGCTCTGTTTCACCAACAACATTCCGCAGTCCGACGGCGGTACTCACCTGACCGGCCTGCGCGCCGCGATGACCCGGGTCATCAACAAGTACATCGACGAAAACGATATCGCCAAGAAGGCCAAGGTCGATATTTCCGGCGACGACATGCGCGAAGGCCTGGCCTGCGTGCTGTCGGTCAAGATGCCCGACCCCAAGTTTGCCTCGCAGACCAAGATGAAGCTGGTTTCCTCGGAAGCCCGCCCGGCCGTCGAGGAAGTCGTCGCCCAGAAGCTCGCCGATTTTCTGCTGGAAAACCCGATCGACGCCAAGACCATCTGCGGCAAAATCGTCGAAGCTTCGCGCGCCCGTGAAGCCGCCCGCAAGGCCCGCGAAATGACGCGGCGCAAGGGCGTGCTCGACGGCGTCGGCCTGCCCGGCAAGCTGGCCGACTGCCAGGAAAAAGACCCGGCGCTGTGCGAAATCTACATCGTCGAGGGTGACTCCGCCGGCGGCTCCGCCAAGCAGGGTCGCGACCGCAAGTTCCAGGCGATCCTGCCGCTGCGCGGCAAGGTGTTGAACGTCGAGAAGGCGCGCTTCGACAAGCTGATCTCGTCCGAGCAGATCGTCACATTGATCACCGCGCTCGGCACCGGCATCGGCAAGGACGATTTCAACGTCGAGAAGCTGCGCTACCACCGCATCATCATCATGACCGACGCTGACGTCGACGGCGCGCACATCCGTACCCTGCTGCTGACGTTGCTCTATCGCCAGATGCCGGAACTGGTCGAGCGCGGCTACATCTACATCGCCCAGCCGCCGCTGTACAAGGTCAAGCACGGCAAGACCGAGCGTTACCTGAAGGACGACCAGGAATACAACCAGTTCCTGCTCAACATGGCGCTCGACGAAGCCGTACTGACGCCGCGCGCCGGCGCCGATGGCATCAGCGGCCCGGCCCTCGAAGCGCTGGCCCGCAACTGGATCGCCACCGAGGCGGTGATCGAACGCCTGGCCCACCTGATCAACCCCGAGGTCCTGCACTCCATCGTCCGCCACAACCTGGCCATCGACTTGTCCAGCGAGGATAAGGCCCGCGCCAGCGGCGAGCTGATCGCCGCCCACATCCCGGCCGGGACGCGCCTGGTGCCCAAGTACGACGACATTCAGGAACGCTGGATCCTGCGCGTCGAGCGCATGCACCACGGCAACCTGAAGGTTGGCCTGATCGACGAGGACCTGCTGCTTTCCGGCGACTTTATTCAATTGCGTCGCACCGCCGAAACGCTGTCCGACCTGTTCGGCGCCGGTGCGGTGATGGCCCGTGGCGAGAAGAAGCAGGCAGTCGCCAGCTTTGGTGAAGCGATGACCTGGCTGCTCAACGAAGTTGAACGCGGCATTGCCAAGCAGCGCTACAAGGGTCTCGGCGAAATGAACCCCGAGCAGTTGTGGGAAACGACCATGGACCCCAAGGTCCGCCGTCTGCTGCGCGTGCAGATCGACGACGCCATCGCCGCCGACGAAATCTTCACGACGCTGATGGGCGAACTGGTCGAGCCGCGCCGGGCCTTCATCGAAACCAATGCGCTGAACGCAAAGATCGATATCTGATCTGCTGTGTTGTAGGTGAATGCATAACCTGAGAAAGCTGGACGCATAAACCGAGAAAACTATGAACAACTGCCTTTCGATTGCTCTGTTGACTTATGGGGCGTCGGGCGCCCAGTAGAACAATTGAACGGCCACCAAGAGTGGCCGTTTTTCTTAGCCTTTCACCTTTCGGTCGTCCGCTCTATCGAATCGACAGTTACTGAATCATCATCATGGCAAACAAACTCACTCTAGACACGCTCGAAAGCTGGCTCTGGGAATCCGCCAACATCTTGCGCGGCTCCATCGATTCGTCCGACTTCAAGAACTACATCTTTGGCTTGCTGTTTCTCAAGCGCTTCAACGACGTCTTCGAAGAACGCGTGGTTGGGTTGATGAACGACGAAGGTCTCAGCCGTGAAGATGCCGATGCCGAGGTTTGCGAAGACCAGGGAGATTTCCCGGAAACCGCCCGCTGGGGCTACCTCATCTCTCGCACCGAGAACATCGGTGAGGCACTCGACAAAGCCTTCCACGACATTGAAGCAGGTGTGAAGGGCACCGACCTGCAGCACGTGCTTACGGCCACCCAGTACGGCGACAAGCGTGTGCTGTCCGACCATACTCTGCAACGCCTGCTGCGCCACTTCAACCAGTACCAGTTGGGTAATGATGACCTCTACAAGGCCGACATGCTGGGCGATGCTTATGAGTACCTCATCAAGCAATTCGCCGATGACGCGGGCAAGAAGGGGGGCGAGTTCTACACACCAAAGGGTGTGGTGAAACTGGTGGTTGAACTGCTCGACCCGCATCCCGGCATGAGCGTGTATGACCCGACTTGCGGCAGCGGCGGCATGCTGGTGGAGAGCGCGCACCACATCGCCAGTTTGCCGGGCGGCACAATGCTGGGCGATAAGCCCAACGTCCTTCTGTACGGTCAGGAAAAGAACCTGGGCACCTGGGCCATAGCCAAGTTGAACCTTTACTTGCACAACATGCGCGCCGAAATCGAGCGCGGTGACACGTTGGTCGAGCCGAAGCATCTCGACGGTGACTACCTCAAGACCTACGACCGCGTGATTGCCAATCCACCGTTTTCTGCCAAGGCCTGGTGGTCACCGCTGGAGCTTGAAAGCGAGGCAGAGAAAGAGGGCGACAAGAAGCCCAAGGCACCCAACTACAAGCAGGTTAGCGACCCCTATGGCCGTTTTGCTTACGGCATTCCACCTCGCGGCTATGCAGACCTCGCCTTCGCTCAACACATGTTGGCGAGTCTGAAGGCTGACGGCCGAATGGGCGTCATCCTGCCGCACGGCGTGCTCTTCCGTAGTGGTGAAGAAGGCAAAATTCGCGAAGGGCTGCTGTTCGGCACCAACACTGCAAGCGGCAACCAGCCCGGCGACCTCATCGAGGCTATCATCGGCCTGCCGCCAGCACTGTTCTACAATACTGGCATCGCAGCCTGTGTGTTAGTGCTCAACAAGCAGAAGCCCGCAACGCTTAAAGGCAAGGTCATCATCATCGACGCCAGTCGCGACTACCTCGAAGGCAAGGCCCAGAACAGCCTGCGTCCTGAGGACATCGCGCACATCGTGAGCACCCATAAATCAGCCTTCGAGCAGCAGACCGAAGTGGAGAACTACTGCCGGGTGGTGACGCTGGAGGAAATTCGCAGCAACGACGGCAACCTCAACATCGCCCGCTACATTGACAACGGTGAGACTGAGGAGGCGATTGATGTGGCCGCGACTTTGGCGCAATTAACCGCATTGGCCAAGGACGAGGCACAGATTGATGCGCGTCTGAATAGTTATCTGGTAGAACTGGGATTGCTGGAGGCAAGGGCGTGAATTCGGTAGCAAAGCCGGGGTACAAAGAAACTCCAATTGGCTCGGTTCCTTCCGAGTGGTCTGTCAAACAGGTCGCAATGCTTGCTGATGTTGATTCTGAGTCCCTGCCGAAAAAAACGCCCGCTGATTTTTTGTTCCGCTACATCAGCCTTGGTGATGTCGATTCGGGAAAGCTGTTATCTGGTCACGACCAAATCACCTATTCTGAATCCCCTTCGCGAGCACGGCGCGTAGTAAGAACTGGAGACGTCCTGTTTGCTACTGTCCGTCCCAACCTGAAAGGGCATTACTTCGTACGCCAAGCACATGGCAATGTGATTGCATCAACAGGATTCGCTGTTGTTCGGGCCAAGGCTGGAATTGCATCCCCAGAGTTTCTGTATCAATCGCTGCTATCTAAAAGCGTAGATACGCAAATCGAGAAGCTCACGGTTGGCTCCAGCTATCCAGCCGTCAATTCCGCAGATGTAAAAGGGTTGCTTTTATCAGTGCCTCCACTCGCTGAGCAAAAGAAAATCGCTGCCATCCTCAAAGCGGTGGATGAAAAACTGGACATCATTTCCCGCCAGATTGAAGCCACCCAGACCCTCAAGCGCGGACTGATGCAAACCCTTTTTAGGCGGGGTGTCGGTAACCAGAACACTGATGGTCGATGGGTGCCACATACCGATTTCAAAGATAGCGATTTGGGAGAGATTCCTAAGGCTTGGTGCACTCGCCCGATTGGCACGTTGTTTGATGTCGTTGAGCGACCATTCGATATGTCTGAGGACAAACTGTATCGCCGTGTCACGGTCAAGCGTCGGTACGGCGGAATTGAATTACGCGACGAGCTTCCCGGTAAAGACATCAAGGTCAAGAACCAGTTTTTGGTTAAGGAGGGTGATTTCCTGATTTCTGAACGCCAGATTGTTCATGGTGCGTGTGGCATTGTGCCTGCTGAATTGGCAGGGGCACTGGTATCGAACGAATATCTGGTGTTAAAGGCCAAGGATGGTATCGATGTGCGTTACTTCGGCTACCTTGTTCAGCTGTTGAGGTATGCAAAGTATTTCCTGCTTTGTAGTCAGGGTGTGGACATCGAGAAATTCCTTTTTAAGCCAAAGGACTGGCTCAAAAAATTGATTCCTGTGCCGCCGCACGAAGAGCAGGTACGGATTGCTGACATGCTTTCCACTATCGAAGAGAAGCTTCAATCGTTTCAACGCAGGCAGTCTGTGTTCCAGCAGCTCAAGTGCGGCCTCATGCAGAAACTGCTGACCGGCGAATGGCGGGTCAAGCTCGACGAAGAAGCGGTCACGGCCTGAACTGGCACTATCAAAAAATACAGGGAGCAACGGGACATGGGTGGTGCGGAGAAAGTAGGCGTTGAGACTCCGGCAATCGAATGGCTGGTCAAGCTGGGCTATACCCATTTACCCGGCAGCCAAGTGGAGGTGTCGCATCGCCATCTCGCCCCGGTGCTCGAGAATATCCTGTCGCCCCGACTGTTGTCGCTGAACCCCTGGCTCGTCAAGGCGCCCGGTGGTGTCAGCGCCGCGCTGGTGGAACTACGCAAACGGGTCAATGACGAGCTGCTGCCTGCGAACAAGGCGTTCTGGGAGCAGGTTGTACACCGCTCCGACATCCAGGTGAAAGATGGGGAAGGTAGCCCGCGCAGCGTGCGCTTCTTCGACGCGACCACTGTCGCCAACAACGACTTCCACGTGGTCGACCAATACGTCGGTCGCAATCCAGACGACGACGTGTTCCGCCCCGACCTGTTGCTGTTCGTGAATGGTCTGCCCCTAGCCATCATCGAATGCAAGGCTAGCCACCACCGCCTCGATGAAGCACTGGCACAACTGGACGGCTACCGGGCCGCCTTTCCGGCCCAGTTCGTATTCAACCAGATATCCGTTGGCCTCAATCGCCGCCAAGGGTTGTACGGAGCCAT
The DNA here is from genome assembly GCA_020621865.1 of Betaproteobacteria bacterium. Classification (GTDB taxonomy): domain Bacteria; phylum Pseudomonadota; class Gammaproteobacteria; order Burkholderiales; family Rhodocyclaceae; genus Azonexus. The sequence goes on from JAHRYW010000001.1 coordinate 165,785, forward strand.
CTTTACGCCACCGGCTTTCTACGCCCACTACCGCTTACAGGAGGCCGAGCGCGTTGAGGTGGCGGCACTGCTGGGGACTGAGCCAAGTAAGCAGGAGCAGTTGTTGTGGGCCTTGTTTGAGCCCGCGCGCTTCCTGGAACTCGTCACGCACTATGTGCTGTTCGAAACCCGTGAGGGCAAGACGGCCAAGAAGCTCCCGCGCTATCAGCAGTGGCGCGCCGTACGCCAGACGGTGCTGCGCCTGACTGCGCCGACCCCTGTCGGTGGCGTCATCTGGCATACCCAGGGCAGTGGCAAATCGCTGACCATGGCTTTGTTGGCGAGACTGTTGCGGGCCGAGAGCACGGGCCTCGACAATCCGACTGTGCTGGTGCTGACCGACCGGCGTGACCTCGACAAGCAAATCTTCGACACCTTTCATGCGGTGGGTATCAAGGCTATCCAGGCAGTGTCGGTCGATGGCCTCATCAGGATGCTGTCGAACGACTATGGCAGCGTGTTCACGACCACCGTCCAAAAATTCCAGGAAAAGGATGAGAAGGATGGGGCCGAAGACGCGGCCCAGGCGGTACCTGTGGTAGATGAGAACGAAATCCTGCAAGCGGTCCGGAGTCGGCGAGTGCGGGACGGTAAGGACTTCTTTCTGCTCGAAGAGCGCAATACGAACTTCGGCCTGTGCGACGAAGATGGGGTGCTATTGCCCGCCAACTGGGAAGAGTTAAGCCGAGAGAAGGTGAATTTCCGAGTGCTGAGCATGAAGGACAACTTCTATGTGCTGGTCGACGAAGCGCACCGCAGCCAGTACGATTTTCTGGCCGCCTTCATGCGGGCTAGCCTGCCGAACGCCAAGTTTATCGCCTTCACCGGTACGCCTCTGCTGAATGACGACAAGCACACGCTGGCGGAGTTTGGCGGCGGCGAATACATCGATGAATACCGCTTGCATGAGGCAGTGGCCGATGGTGCGACCTTGCCCATCAAGTATCAGGATGCCTGGGTCGCGCTCGCTCCTGATGCCAAGTTAGACCAGGCCTTCAAGGACCAGTTTGCAAAGGAAACCGAAGCTAGAAAGTTGGTGCTCAAGAAGGAACTGCTGACGCGCTGGCGACAGGCCGGCGACCGAATGGAGAAGGTAGCCCACCATCTGGTTGAGCACTTCTTGAGCAATGTGCGAGCGAAAGGCCTCAAGGGTATGTTGGTCTGCGACGGGCGCGAAATGGCCGTGCGCTACAAGGACCTGCTCGACGCCATCATGAGGGAGCGTACAGAGCAGGGTTTGCCCACCTTCGAGAGTCGTGTGGTGGTGTCCCTGGCCAGCATCACAGGGTCGCGAACTGGTGCATCCGAGCAGGAAGCGGCAGCTGAGTACAAGGTCGACGCCAAGCAGGTGCAAACCATCGAAGAGCGTGTGCGAGCGGAAGTAAAGGCCGGCAAGCAACCGGTGGCGATGCCGGCTGAGCAAGTTGCCAACTTCGTCAGCAAGCTCTTTCCGTTGCCATATGGAAACGAAACCAAAGGCAAGGATGGCAAGGTGCACGCCAACAACGTGGGGCTCATTATTGTCTCCGACATGCTGCTTACCGGTTGGGATGCGCCTATCGTTGGCACCATGTACCTGGATAAGCCGCTCAAGGAACACACCCTTCTTCAGGCCATTGCGCGCGTGAACCGCACCCTGGAGGGCAAGAATGCCGGGTACATCGTGGATTACCACGGCGTAGTCGAGCATCTGGACCACGCACTCAAGATTTACGGTGGTGAAGTCAAACCGGCCCAGGTCTGGGAAGGGGTGGAGAGTGAGCTACCCAAACTGCAGGCGACCCAGGAGCGCATCCTCAAGCTGCTGCCACGCAAGCATGACCCGGTCGGCCAGCGCGAGGACTACAAGAACGATGCGGAGGTCTTCCTCGACCCGGTAACGCGTCTGGATATGGTCGAAGACTTCCTGGAATTGGTGAAACAGTTCAACCGCAGCATCGACATCATCCTGCCCGATGTGCGCGGCCTGCCTTTCAAGCCCTACTTCACCTTGTTCGCGGAAATCCGCCTGATGCTACGGGACAAGTTACCGGGTACTACCTACCGGGAGCGCATTACCAAGCTGGAGTCGTTGCTCCTGCAGCAACTGCTTGATGAGTACATCAGTGCCAGTCCAGCCAAGAGCTTGCTTGGCAAGGAGGTGTCGATTCTGGATGCGTCGGATATGGCCCGGCTGAAGAAGCTGGCCAGCCCCGGCAGCCAGGCGTTGGTCATGAAAAACCAGCTGAAGCACACCATAATGACGGGGCGCGACAGGGACCCGTCTTTTTTCGACAAGCTCGCCGCAGAGCTGGAGAAGTTGCTCGAAGAGGAAAAGGCAGGCCGGATTTCACAAGTCAAATTCCTAGAGCAACTGGAACTGTTCGGTCAGCGCATCAAGGACAAAGACAACACCGGCTTTGCCATCGCGGCGCAGTCAGCGGTTTTTCACTTCCTTGAATCTCAACTTGCGAGCGAGCTGGCGAGGGTTGTGACGACCAAACTATTCGAGGATGCAGAGCTCTGCCGCACTATCGCTTCCGGTAACTGGAAAGCGATGCCAGACCTACACCCTGATTTGAGAAAGCACATCACCAGCCTGCTTGTCCCGTTGGCGGGATGGCAACGCGCGGTAGCCCGGGACCACGCCGCGCAAGTTCTGAATATTCTGCTTAAGAACTGACCATGCCGCGTTTGCACTATGGCCAGACAGTCATCGAATGGCAGTTCCAGGCAGATGCCAGCCTGAAACGTCACTACGTGACGGTCGAACGTGGTCGTCCTGTGTTGCTACGTGGACCGTTGGTAGATGCGTCTGAGCAGGAGGCGCTAGTCCGTCAGCGTGCCCGTTGGATTAGAGAAAAGTTGGCCCAAGTTAACAAGCCACGTGCGGAAGGCGCTGTCGTAACGGGTAGCCGTCTGCGGTATTGCGGGCGGAGCTACTTCACGGAAGTCCGTCATGTCCCCGGGCTGGCCATGCCGCGATTGGCCTTTACGGCTTCGCGATTTGTTGTCGAATGCTCCGAGGGAGCCCTGGTCGCCCCAGAGGTCGTGGAGCAGTTACTTGAGGGCTTCTACCGGGAGCGCGCAGAGGCGAAGTTACCGTCCAGAGTTCGTCATTGGGAGCGCGAGACGGGATTGAAATCAGCTGGTGCACGCATTCGGCAGTTTCAAAGTCGGTGGGCAAGTTGTGATGCAAAAAACATACTGCAGTTCCACCCGCGTGTGATGGAGCTGGCTGTTACTGTGCAGGACTACATCATCATCCACGAGCTTTGCCATACGGTAGAAAAGAACCACACCAAGGCATTCTGGCTCCTTCTTTCGCGAACTATGCCAGGCTGGCAGCAGCTACACGAGACCTTGGAGCGGGCTGCGTTCGGGGACGCAATCTAGTTAAACTGCATAACCGAACTCGGTAATCAAAGAAAGGGAGCAGAAATGGCATTCGTGGGAATCCGGGGCGCTACACCTTTGAAGGACGCGATTGAGCTTCGCGCGCATCTCGCCACTTTGTTGCGACTCGAAAACGTCGGCATCTTCCTGGGGGCGGGTGCATCGGTTGCTGCGGGTGGAAAGACGATGTGGCACCTATGGGATGACTTCGTAGACACATCACCCAACGAGGCACAATGGATGGTCGACAATGAATTTGTCGAGCCTAGCGCGGTTGATGACCCTTTGGTCCGAGATGTTCCCAACGTTGAAAAACTTGGCGACGCGCTGGAGATTGCTCGTGTCGAGTGGCGGCGCCAGAACAGTGTGCATCTCCCCGAACTAGAACGTGCTCGTGCTCATCTCGCGCGGGCAGTAGTCCGCGCGGCACAATTGCAGCCTTCGTGGTGGACATCGCCAGGCGGGGCTGAAGCCGATGCGGAGCAACTACAGCACCACCGAGCAGTTTTGCAGAAGCTAGTCGCGGCGCGGCAACCAGGCCAGGCGGCGCCATGGGTATTCACAACCAACTATGACCTGGCAATTGAGTGGGCTGCTGAGTCCATTGACCTTCAGGTGGTCGACGGATTTCTAGGTATCCACGGTCGTCGCTTTTCCCCACAGAGCTTCGACTTGGGTTTTCGGAATACGCAGGCGCGTGGCGAGGCTCGCTTCGGGGTCTATAACATTTACCTCGCGAAGCTTCACGGGTCGCTGAGTTGGCGGGAGGATGCGGAACAGGTCTACGAAGTTCAGGCACCGTTGGCAGGACAACAAATCCAGGAGTTTCTAGGTGATGCTGCCAAGACTGAACTCGGCCTCATGGTTATGCCAAGGGCTGCAAAGTACATGCAGACCGTTGGGTATGTGCTGGGCGAACTGTTCAGGCGTCTCTCTGAGTTCCTGTCACGTCCGCAAACAAGCTTAGTGGTGTGCGGTTATGGGTTCGGTGACGAACACATCAACCGGTTGCTGCGTTCGGCGTTATTGAATCCAACCTTGCAGTTGGTGGTGTATTTCCCAGGGTTTTCCGGCGATACGACGGCAGCAACGCTACCGGAAGCGCTCCGGAAATTACTGTCTTTGAAGAATCCCAGGGTTACAGTTGTAGGCGGAGGGGAGGACGCACACTTGGACAAGCTGGCTTCCCAGTTGCCCGACCCCCTACTTTACGATGATGACATGCGAAAGCTAGAGAAGGTACTCCGGGAGCCGCTAAGCGATGCCGCCAATTTAGAGGACATCCTATGAGGAGCCGTCAGGCGATTGGCTATGTCGTGCAAATTGACGGCGCAGAAGTTACCCTGAATCTCCTTGATATGCACCGTGGGCAGGTCGCTTCTCATCTGCAGGGTATCTCTCCCGTAACAGAGGTCGGTAGTTTACTGGCGCTCGATGCGGGTAGTCGTGTCTTGGTGATGAAAGTGCTGTCCCTTAGTTTTGCTGAGCCTAGGGAAGCGCATCGCTTTGGGGTTGGTTCAAGTTCCCATCAAACCGAACCCTTACGAAACGTCACCGGTGTCATAGTTGGGCAATTGGTGCGGGCTGAAGGGGTTACCCAGTTCATCAGCGATTCACTGCCTACACCTCCTTTGGGTGCGGAGGCATTTCCCATGACCGGGAGCGAATTAGCTGCCGCACTCGGTCATGCCGAAGACGAGGCTTTGCCCATTTCTCTTGGAGAAGACCTTCGAGGAGGAGGAACTCTGCGAGTTGGGCTTGAAAGCTTGCTCTCGCGGCACGTTGCCGTGCTGGGAAGCTCTGGGCAAGGAAAAAGCTGCTTCACTGCTGCCGTCTTGCAGCAGATAGTTCGACTGCCGCAGGCTCGCATAGTCATCTTCGACGTCAACGGCGAATACGCGGATGCCTTCAACTTGCCAGATTTGCCTGCTGGCGCGGTGAAGCACACTACCCTGGGTGGCAACGAGGCGGATTCATTCAAAATTCCCTATTTCGCCCTTGGCAGGTTTGGGCTTAACCGTCTTCTCATTCCTAGCGAGAAAACACAGCGGCCAGCCCTTTCATTCGCGCTGGAGCATCTCAACAAGGTACGGTGGTTCCCAGCGGAAAAGGGGGCAGGGCTTGCAACCGACACCGCAGCCACGTTATTCGATGACTGCCGACAAGCAGGGGCTTCATATGCAGACGAGCGCATCCAATACCTTCGAACTGGCGCTGCAGCCTTGTCAAATGAATGGCCGCACATGGCTGCATTGGCTGCACTTGTTGCAGAGAGCCATGGCATTCAACCGGGAAGAAATGGGCCAGAGCGTTCGAGCTTTCAGTATTCAAATGTCTCCCCGCTAGTCACGCGCATCCATCGATTCGCAGAGGACCAGATGTTCACCGATGTAGTGAATGTCTCTGGCGGGCCAGGCCAAGGCGGTGCGCTGTCGTGGGCCGTAGAATCGGCCAATCTGGTAGAGCGCATTTTCGGTGGGCAACAAGTTGACTGGCGCGTCCATATCATCAACTTGCGCCGGGTTTCGCATGACCTCACGCCTTTTGTGCTTGGCTCGTTACTGGAACTTTATGCTTACGAACTCTTCCGCCGTGGGCAAGAACAAGCTGTGCCCACGCTTTTGGTTCTCGAGGAGGCCCACCATTACATGCGGCCTATCGGTTCTGGAGAGGAGGCCAACGAAAACTCCCTGGCGTATGAGCGTTTAGCCAAGGAAGGTCGTAAATTCGGTCTGGCACTCTGGCTAAGCACACAGCGGCCGTCAGAAATTTCGCCTACCGTGCTGTCTCAGTGCAATAACTGGGTGACGTTCCGGCTCACCTCCGAAAAGGACCTCAATGCCGTGCAAACCGCAAGTGAGTGGGCTGACCGTCGTGAAGTAAGGCGCATTGCTGGATTAGCGCGACAAACTGCGATTGTCTTCGGGGGCAGCATCTCGATGCCGACCATGTTGCGAGCTCCAGACGCATCGCCACGACCACGGTCGGATGATGGGGCCTTCCGAAACTGGGGGCTTCCCGTCTTATAGGTGACGGGAAGCTCTCATACATTTCACGATAGGTGGCTCAAATGAGCCGCCTGACTCCCTCTGCTTACACCGATATGTTTCGTACCTTCTTTGCTTACCACCTTACTCACGTGTTTGGTCCGTTTGGACTCGATAGCTATCACACCAACAGCGAAAAGCCGACCGAGGGTGACCTCGTCTATGTGCTATCCGGGAACAAAGACCCAGATGTTCCCGGCGTGGATTACTTTCTGGAAGGCGTATTTCGGATTCGGCGTCGAAAAGTTGGACCATGGCCTTTGAAGAGTATCCATGGCGAGACGCGGAACTACAAATATCGTCTATCTATGGAACCAGTTCGCCGTCCAGATGAGCCGATTGCACTGGAGCGTGCCGGGTGGTACTCGCGAAAGGAAATACATCGCTACTTCTCCAGCGGCCAGAACTTCAATCCGCTTCCTACCGACCCTGATTACAAGAGCAGGCTCGATGAATTGCTTGCAGGGTACGCATCTAACGAAGCGGACACTCTCACGTATGACCTTGCTGCACTGGAGCGGGACGTTCCCGATGAGACAGAGCGCGATGTGCTAACCAAAGCTCGTATTGGGCAAGGAAAGTTCAGAGCAGACCTTGTCGTTTCTTGGAGAAAAGGTGAGGTATGCGTGCTTACCGGCCTTTCTGTGCCTGAAATGCTTATTGCTTCGCACATCAAGCCATGGAGAGATTGTACTAACGAGGAGCGCCTGGACCCGATGAATGGTCTCTTACTCGCCGCGCATGTCGATAAGCTATTTGACCGATATTTGCTGAGCTTTAAGGAGTCACGCAACGGATTCGAAAGTATTTTGCATCCGCGGGTTCGTTCCGCTGTCGCTGCGTTGGGCATCAAATCTGGGATGTCGTTGGATACTAGGTATTTGGGCTTTACCGAGGAGGGGCGATTGAAAACATACATGGCCGAGCATTTGAAGCGCCATTTTGAACTGCTTGAACAGGACCAGCCATCTGTGTGAGTAACTATCAAAGGGCGTATTGTCTTTGAACTTGGATGCCTGACGCGATGGCTCCTAGCCGATTGGGTCAGCTCAGACGCTTCGTAGAAGTCTAGTGCGCAGAAGGTAGGTTTGGCTTAACGACAATTCTGAATAGATTTCACCAGCTGGAATGAGCTGGGTAACGTCATTCGTCCGCGTGAAGCCGTACTGTGTCGTAGCCACGAGACTCCATGGTGGCCAACCAAATGCGCACCAAGCGATTTGCGTCGTCAAAGCGCATGCCTGTTGCGTTGACCACTTCTTCGACAGCATCCTGCTTAGCCTGAACCGTGATGATGTCTTCTCTATACATCCCCACAGCTAGCGCGAGCCGCGCAATGATGGGTGCAAAACACGTTTCCTCAATGTCCCAGTCTTGAAACGTCCCCCCGCAAATTATTCCATATCGTTCGGTGCCCACGCGGGGGCGAGAGAATCCTCGGACATCTTGCGGGCCACACCCAGTGGCTTTGGTGATGGCTTCAGTTGGACTGGGGGCCTCGATAATTATCCAAGGCCCCATCGGATTGCCAACGAGGCGTAGTCGATATTCGGTCATGAGAGATTTTCCATAAGTGATTTTGCCGGGCGCGCAATAGGCCGTCAGGCCGGTTAGAGGCAGTGTAATCGACAACATGCACGTCGAATAACGGCCCATTCGCCTTGCTCAGAAGGCGTTTTGACTATTGGAATTGGGTGTCCACCGTGACCGGCTGCTACTAACCGTGTGCTGACGTAGGCAGTCACCACAATTAATAGAGCGGCTGCGTTCATTCTCCTGCACAACGGCAGCCGCCAAAAATAGTTGATTTCCTTACTCGCCAATAAAGTGGCCAGCCCTGAACCACATTCACGAGTAAAGCGATGCTGAAGCAGAGGACTGCTGGCACTCATCCAATCTCCGCACAACAATGTACTAGCTGGTTTGCCAAAAAATTGGCTGTGCCTTCCATTCCAATTCAGAAACGATTGTTATATCGTCCACCGCACGGCATAGGCCGCGACAGTACGAGACTTTTGCTTTGCGAGGGAGCTAACGGCTCTCAAGGGCGCCATTTTGTGAACGGACGACAAAATGGGGGCTCGGAAATGCATAGCAGCAAAATGTCGGTGGCTAAGTGGGTTGGATATCGCCAATACCATTGTGTGGCAAGGCTTTACAGCCGATGTGCTGCAAATAGCCAAAGTCGAACGCAAGGCTATTCCTGGTCACCAGTACGGTTTCTTAAGCACCTTGTCCTCCCAGTTGCCGACCACAAGCTCGGTTACGTGGCCAAATGCTCACCGGTACGCCAAGGAGGTTCAGCGTGAGCCGAACCGCCCCGACCTACGGCCGCCGTGGCCGTCAGAATGCTGCCAACACGGGAATCCGTCACCCCGCGCCTACCTACGGCAAAGCAAAAATCGGCACATGGAGTGAAAAGGGGAATGGCTACCTGAATGTTGAGTCGGAACCTGAGCGATTCGTCGCGCACTTGCTGACTCTCGACCCGCGAGTCTCCGCTTTTCAGCCCCAACCATTTACGGTCGACCTGATAGACAAACGTCTGCTGCTCACACGCGAAGCACAGAGGGCAGCTGCTCAAAAGCACCGCGATGTGCCAGGTCCCAAGTTCTATACACCGGATTTCCGCATCGACTGGCAAGATAGACTACATCACGCCATCGAGGTTAAAGCCGAAGGCTACGAAGGTGATGATGTCTATTGGGACAAGGTTGAGCGGGCCCGGTTGATTTTGGCTGCAAATGGATATCCGCTGCGTACCGTGGTTTATCCCGCGAATTCTGCACATCCCATCAGGATGAACGCCCGCGTACTCAAGCAAGCGACCCACCGTGTTTCTGAGTATCTATCGGAAGCACTGGTCGAACAGGTGACATCCCGGTGCGAGTACGGTCCTCTCACGGTGAGTAGCCTATGTCAGGAAATGGCGCTTTCGCCGGGCATGATTCCGCTCTTTTTGGTAAGTGGTGTTTTGAGCGCCGACCTCGCTCACTGTGCTGTCTGCGGAAAACTCGAAGTGTCAGCCGCGTACGGCGATTTGAGCCATCTCTGTTTGCTGGAGGAGATGGAACGATGACCCGTACCCTGCTCATCAATGACCGACTCGCGCCCCCAGAAAATCACGAAGCCTACCTGGAGGTGCTTGACCCGCACCCTCGGAGTGGCTGCATCAAGGTGTTCGATGCCGAAAAACGGCAAGACCGGTATATCAAGGTAACTCGTCTGACGGCTGAGCTGTATGAAGGCACGCTGATTGTTGTACGTCCTGGAAAACCTCGATTCAGTGTTGCTGAACAACCCGATGACCCGGTATTGCACGAACGAAATGCCGATATTCGCAAGATGTTGAAGCGCATTCGTGACCTCCAAAAGCGCTTGGGTATCAGCTTTCTGAAGGCGTACCGTCATGCAGCTGACGAGTATGCTGAAGCAGTTTCGCTACAGACAGAGCCCTTTCCGTCCCAGGCCGCGATATATCGCTACCGAAAATCTACATCGGCAGGCCTGCCGGCGCTGCGGGGTAACAAGAACAAGGGTAACCGCATGTCGCGTTATCCCGACGATGTGATTCAGGTCATTTGCCAGTTAGCTGAACGACACTATCTGCAACCACAGTCGCGTTGGACGCTAAAAAAGTTGACCGAAGCGGTGAACATTGAGGTGTCCGACTCCTTGCGTCCGGCTGGTCAATCCCCGATAAGCATTAAGTACGTTAAGCGCGTCATGCTGCATTTTCTGACGCCGGACCCCGAACACCACCGGATGCTTCCGAAAGATGCCGTGGCGGGCAAGTCGTTCGCGAAACGCCGTATCCGGCTTGAGCTTCCGTTCGAGCGTGTTGAACAAGATGCAGTGCATTTGCCGTTTGTCGTCAAAACGCCGAGTGGCATCACAAGCCAGGTCTACCTTGTACATGCCATCGACTGCTGCACAGGCTATCCCTTGGGCTGGCACCTGGTCATTGGTGGGTTGACGGACACTGACTCGCTGGCATGTGCTGAGATGTACATGGCACCGATTAAGCAGAAACGTTTTGAGGAACTCGGTATCAATCATGCGATGAACGTATGTGGTACGCCGGGTGAGCTGATTTTCGACAACGGCCCGGAAGCCAAAGGGGGGCGGATTCAGCGCTTGGAGCGTCTCGGCGTGGACGTCAAGCACTGCCGTGCTCGTGCCGGACAGGAAAAGCCCTTCATCGAGCGGCTGAATCGTTCTCTCAAGGAAGCCCTGGAGGTACTACCCGGTTGTACTCGGTTGGATGGCAAAGATGGCCAGCGCGACCCAGTTGCGCTCGGCGACGAGTTGATGACCATCGAGCAACTTGAACGTTGGATAGTTCGATGGCTTTATGAGAAATGGGTCCATATCTCTTTGAAACGTTTGCAGTGGGACCTTATCCTCACGAGCGACCTCAAGGGAGATACGCCGGCCGAGCGGTGGGCACATTACGAGGAATCGTGTTTTGCGCTCTCGCTCCCTCCATCTCGTGCCGAATGGCTTGCGACGCTATATGAGCACGTCGAGCGCCGCATCAACCGAAAAACGGGAATGACCCTTGAGGGTTTAAATTACAAAGGCGACAACATTGCCTTCCTGCTGGGGAAATACGGGGAGCAGCAAGCACTGAAGGTTCTATACAACCCGGACGATTTCCGTCACGTATATGTGCATGAAGGTGATGACCAGCCGTTGGTTATGCTGTCTCATGAGCATCTTCGTCCTGAGACGCCGGCGTGGTCTTTCAACGAAGCTAAGGAACGCTTAAAAACCCAGCGCTCAAAATCGACGCCGGCAGTCCAGGCAGAGCAGTTCGACCGCGACCTTTATGCGCAGAGTGTCGCTGATTCGCGCCCGCCGAAGCTCAAACGCCCAAGCAAACATGCGCGAAATCGTGAAACAGCTCAGCTCGAAAAGGAAGCAAAAGCCGTGTCTCGGGCGGCAAAGCAGCCGGTGCCAATGCCCCCTCCGGTTAAGTTTGGCAATGTGCCAACGACTACTGGCGTACCAGCCTCCAGTTCGATTCTCGAAGAGGCAAATCTGTTGCCCCTTATCGACCGTGAGAATGGGGGGGCATTGTGGTGACTCCCGCAAAAAAATTACGCATTGCCATCGAGGCCTGTGAACTACCGCATAAGGCGTTTCAGGAGCAGTTAAAAGCAATGCGGTTGCGCATCGAGGACGCCCTTGATGGTGCTGCAAGCCGAATCGAACATGTAGTCGGGCCATCCAGAGTTGGTAAGTCGATGCTGATTCAAGCGTTACGGCGGAACTTTCCGGAATCAAAGGTGGATGGGCGCCGCCGGGTTCCTGTCCTCGTTGTTCAAGTACCAACGCCAGTGTCCCCACTTCAGTTGCCATCCAGCGTCCTCGAGGCTCTAGGGCTCCCGGTCCACGGCAGCATGAACTCGGGAGTCCTGAGGCTGCGGATGCGCGACCAATTGAAACTGGCGGGCACTCGGGTGGTCATTTTTGATGAGGCCAGCCATTTAGTTGAGCCGGGTGCCCGTGTACCACCCCGCGCTGCCGGCGACTGGTTCAAGATGCTGGCAGACTCTCTCAATTTGAGCTTGCTGCTGTTTGGTGTCCCACGTCTTGAGCGTCTATTCGAACACAATGAACAGCTACGTATGCGTGCATCGGCCGTACGTTGGATGATGCCCTACGACTCTCGTGTTCCAGATAGTCTGAAGGCATTTCACGATTGCGTCGCAACCTACGCAAATCTGTTCAAAGAAGCGGGTTACCCGATTGAAGTTTCGGCAACGGCTTTAACCCATCAGTGCTATCTGCTTACAGGGGGGCTCATTGGCGTTTTGAGTCGGTTCATGCAGGAACTGGCCAGCCAAATGGCGTACCAATCGCCACGGCCGCTGACTTTCACGGACTGCCAAGCTGCAGCTCGGTGCATCGAAGCCGCTGGCTCGCCACGCATACCTGCTTTTGAAGGCCCCGATGTCGTGCTCGCTGACATCGCACCCGCATTGCTACATCAAGCGTTCGTACAGGTCATGCACGACAACAACTTGGCAGTACCGCTGCTTAGAGAGATGGAAGGAGGTGTCCAGTGAGTCTCATGGTGACGTATGCCCCACATAGCGATGAATCTGGACTCGGTTACTACCGTCGGCTCGCTGCAGACAATCTGTTGTCAGGGTGGGGGGAACTGACCAAATTGGCGGGTGTTAGACGTAGCCGTGGTGCGTTAATGGAGCAGGCCGAGCATGTTGCCGGATGCTTGGGTCTCGAGCCGGAATGGGCACAATATGCGCGACAGCAGGAGGTGGATAGTCGTTGCTGGGGCCGATTGTCTCGTGTTCAGGCCGATGCGGTATGCCCGGACTGTCTCGCAGAAGCGGGATACATGCGGCATCACTGGGGGCATGCTTATGTCACTGCGTGTCCGATTCACCAGATTCAACTGGTCGACCGCTGCGATAGCTGTGGTGAGTCACTGTCGCCGAACCGCGACTACATCGACCAGTGCGCGTGTGGTCACGAGCTGTATCGCTTGCCACGTCGAGCTTCAACGCCCAGTCAGCATTGGCTGTCCTCGTTGATTGCCAGTGGTGGTATGCAAACCGGGGGCGCTGAACCGGAACTACGCTGTGCCGACTTAGGCACCGTCGGCCAGGTTGTTGCGACGCTTTGCCTTTCAGCAGACCCGACAAAGCCGATGGCCCCGCGCGCTGCAGCGTTTCCGCTGTCGGTCTCTGCTGCTATGGATTTTCTGGCGCCACTGGAATCATTGCTGGCAGACTGGCCACGTGGCTTCAGCAGCCACGTGGCGACCCGGATTGCGGCGGGTAAGCCGGAGGCGCGAACACTGAACTCACTACTTGGCGCGTGGTACATCAGCCTGCGTAAACTGAGCCAGGGCAACGGTTTTGAAGCCTTGCTGCAAGTTGTCATTGATGTTGCAGCAGAAAAGTTTGATGGCCTGCTCGGCCTCGACTCGGCCAAAGCAATGGCCGAGGCAGCGACCGAACATCTGCGTGCGCCAGATGCTGCCAAGGCTATCGGTGTCAGTGTTGACCGGTTGCACAAATCGATTCAGCTCGGGGAATGCGCTTCACGAACTCGCCGTACCGGCACCCGTGGCCAAGTTTATGAAATCCCCCGCGAAGAAGTCACGCGAATTCAGGAAAAACGCAGTAGGTGGGTTAGCCGCGAAGCTGCTTGTGAGCTCGCGGGTGTGTCACCGTCCGTGCTCGAACGAATGATGGCTGCTGGCGTCATTAGCTCAGATGTAAACTGGCGCCATGACCTGCTGAAAGGGGGGCCGGTTGCATCGGCCTCTATTCAAGCGCTGGCCGACCGAATTTCTGCAGCGGCGGCGCCTGCCGTAGCTCGTGAGATAGAAACACTGGCCTGGTCAGGACTGACGAGTCGGCGCATGGGCGACAAACGGGCAATCGAGTCGGTGATGCAGGCCATTGCTGATGGCAAGGTGAAGGCTATCGCTACCGGCAGGCAACTGGGCGACATGGTTTTCCGGCAAGCTGATGTGGTGGAGTATTTCGGTACCCCGCTGCTGGAAGCCGGTATGTCGCTTAATCAGCTGTCGAAGGTTACAGGCTGGAAGTGGGAGAGTATTTCGCACTGGATAGCTGAGGAGCTGTTGTGCGCCGAATCGGTCGTTGTTCGGGGGCGTCTCCATCGGGTCGTGCTCCCACAGGAATTGCTGAAATTCAGGCAAACCTATGTGCCGCTGGCGGATTTAGCCCGAGGGATGGGCACCAAGTCCTCTGCGCTGTCAAAGCTCCTGCCTGGCATCGAATTGGTAGGTGCGCAGCAACTTCCTGATGGGGCCAAGCGTGGCGGGTTGGTTCGTATTGTTGATTTGTGCCGGCTTGCGATGATTGGGGCTCGTGCAGGGGAAGACCTGTTTGTGTCATCGGGAAGCGAGTAATGCTTCTTCCATAGCTTAGAGGAGATTATTGTTGGATGAGGGCCGCTTGCGGCCACACCACCCTAACGCCCAGCGAAGGCTATCCAGCCAGCTCGGAGTTCAGCAGGTATAAGAAAGCCCCGACATGCGGGGCTTCTCTTTGAAACTCGAACTATCCTGGAAACAGCTAAAACTCAAGCTTCGCATCAGTAAGGCTCTGGTATTTGCCATATTGATGATGTGGGTTTAAGAAACCCACTGTGACGAGTGAGGTGCCAGCCTCCTTCGTGACGCGATTCATAGTAAAACAAATCTTGCCTTGCAACCAGATGGATTGACAGCATGGTCGGCCGACACCACCCAAGGTCTATGCTATGTGGTTTGATTTCGAGGTAGATTGTATGGATATTCGCTCCGTAGAAATCGAATACATGCATGCACGTCCGCGAAAGCGGCAATCGCTACAGAGTTGAGGCTATCAGTAGGATGGAGCGGCCCTGCTATCCGGCGGCATGGTGCGCGGCGGGCAGGATGTAGCTTCATGCTTATGAGTATAGGCATCGTGGTCGCGCATGAAATGAGCCGTTTGCATAAATAATTTGGTATCCCGCACTTGCCCCCATTTCGGCAGGCAAACCCACAAATTGCAACAGATGTAACGTTAGCCATCCTGTACGAGCAGCTTTCTCGAATTTGGCCATCAGCAGACCGTATCCAACTCCTGCGGAGAGAGACATTAACGAGGACGACCGCAGTGTCCTGCACCTCTCTCCGCGACAATAGTTCCGAATTGTTAATGAGCGAACAAAACGACTACAGGTCAAGCGACGATACCGAAACGATATGCTTTAGCTGCTCCAGCAATTCTGGATGCCGTTGCTGAATAAATCGCTCAACGGGCTCGTTTTCGAGGAGTTTTGCGACGTACCCTCGTGCTAGAACCAGATTCAGCACGTCGTCGGCGTAATTCCGTTCAATCAGTTCGTACTGTCCTTGCAGCTTGGCCATTTCTCGCTCCATTCGCAGCATTTGCTCGGCAGACACGCCGGCCAGTTTCTTGGCTTTCTGTCCTTCATGAAGTTGCTCGGCCGGCGTCGCCGCGAGCAGTGCCTCGGCGTAAGGAATGGTCAGATTGTTCGCCAGCAGCATCAGGTCGACGCATTCGACCTGGCGCGTCGGCTTCATTTTTCGCAGCAAGCGGGAAATCTCCGCAGAAAACTGTCTATCCCTAAGAAGCTCAATCGCCTCGGGGCAAATGCCGTCCAACAATTTGACCTTCTTGAGGATTTGCGAGACATCGACGTTGAGTGCCCGAGCCAACCGTGCTGCCGGGACGCCGCGCTGAACGGCCTTGCGCAACATGCGATGCTCACCGATGGTGGCCAGTCGGTTGATTTTGGTGTTGTAGGTATAGGACTCGTCGTCGGTGGCCACCAGGCAGAGGGCTTCGGCGTAACCCAGTTCTCGTAGGGCCAGCAGCCGCGCGTGGCCATCGAGCACCAGATAATTGCCATCCGCTTGCATCGGGGAAATCGACAGTGGCTCGATGAGTCCGACCTCTTCCAGGGAGCTGACGATTTGTTTGTACTTGACCGAGGCAACCAGGCCGGCCGGAATTTTCTTGGACGGCAAGAGCTTATCGAGCGGCACCAAGCAGGTTTCGGGGATAAATCCCAACAGGGGGCCATTCACGCAGGACCTCCGTTCGGCCAGACACGGTTCGCCAGGTAATTGGGCATGGTGTCCAGGTGCTCGGCACGCAACAGGGTGACGAAGTTCTCGTCGGCGAGGAGTTGGCGCAGCGCGCTGACCACAAAAAGCAGACGCTGTTGGGTCAATTCGGCCTTTTTTACTACCAGCTTTTGGCGCTCAACTTCACGCTGGTAGGTACGCACCAGACTGGAGGCCGAGACTTCCGTCGTGCCGTTGCGGGGGCGCTTGGTCGCGCTACGCCCTAGGGTTTGCCGGCGTTCGATGACCTTGCGCGTTTCCAGCAATTGCTTGCCGCGGAGTCGACCGGATTCATACGCCTCCTGCATGGCGGCTTGTAAAGCCTTGTCGTCGTCTCCGGCGCCGACAATGTCTAGCGCCGTATTCAACGGCACCCGGCCGGTTTCCACGGCAATGAGGAGACGTTCTTCGCCGTGGTCGAGGAGTTTCAAAACGCCGGACACATAGGTCTGGGTCAGTCCCGTCTTGGTAGCAATATCCTTGGCCGCATAGCCAAGGTCGCCCAAGCGCTTAATGCTCGACAAGA
Source organism: Betaproteobacteria bacterium (assembly GCA_020621865.1). GTDB lineage: Bacteria > Pseudomonadota > Gammaproteobacteria > Burkholderiales > Rhodocyclaceae > Azonexus. Next base: position 182,397 of record JAHRYW010000001.1, read on the forward strand.
TTTCGAGCGGCCGGTACTGCCGGCGAGCCATGTTTTCAGCAAGGCTGATGATGTAGGCCGCTTCGTCATCGACCTCCACGACCAAGGCAGGAATTTCCGTATGGCCCAAGGCACGGAAAGCATTCAGTCGCCCTTCGCCACAAACCAGCAGGTATCGTTCGGCACCGTCTTCGCCACTTCGGGGCGTAACCGTCACCGGCTTTTTGAGGCCGACCTTCTGAATGTTGCCGACAATGTCCTCATAGACCCGTTTATTCCGCTCGCGGGGGTTGATGACCTCGATGCGGTCTATCGGGATGGTTTTGAGGGGGCGCTTTTTCAGGAGCGAGGTCATGCTGCCCTCCGAATCCGCCGGCGCTCCGCCATCCCGACCAGGTAATCCAGGGTATCGAAACGGTAGCAATCGAACTCCACCGCGTTGACCTCGGCCAGACGCAGATTCGTTTCGCCAAAGTCGAGCCGTGGCAACAGGTAGTAGTCGTAGGCGGCATCGTTGTCCGGGGTCAGGCGAACGGCTACGGTGACATCGGGGCAGAGGCTGGTATCCAGCCGTATCTTCCAGCGGCGACTGCCAGTGCTGGTCGTCAGGCAGCGGGCAAGGACCAGAGACACCGTGAATTCGTTATTGACCGTCAGGAGGTCTGTGGCCGGGTCCCGGTCCACCTCGCCGCCAACAGCTTGGATGGCCGCTTCGGTCTCGCTCACAATGGTCGGATGCAACTGGCGAAGGAAGCGGTTGGTTTCCAAGAAGCGATAGTCGCGGTCAGGCATGAAGCCCACTTTCTGGTAGGCCCGTATCAAGCTGCCAAACCGATGGGCATAGGCCGCAGCCGACGGCATGCCCTCGGTCTCGTTGATGATGAGCCCGGATAGCAGCCCACGCGTCTGATAGAGGCTACGAAGGCGCTCAAGGAGTTCATCGTCGCTGTAGCGTCGTGCTCGCGCCCGCAGGATGCCCTGGGCTGTGAAAAACAATTCAGGGGAGACGATGGCTTCGAATGCGCCTTCTTTGCGAACCCACATCTCGCCAGGATTGGTTACACGGGTTTTCTTGAGCTTGAAGGAAATCCGGTTGTAAATGTTGTTGCCGATGTACTTCTCATTGCTCAGCACCTCGTTGACGGTGCCGCGTGTCCAGGCCCGGTCAAGGTCGGTACGGATACCTTCCGCGTTGAGGCGATTGGCAATCTGCGATTCCGCCAGATTGTCATCAATGAACCAACGGTAGATGCGATTGACCACCGCGACTTCTTCAGGAGGCCCTGGAACCAGGATGACCCGGTCGGTTTGCAGGCTTTTGTGCTCCCCTCGGGCCAGCATGCTCTTCACTAGCCCATGTTGGTCGATGAGTACCCGGCGTAGTCCATAACCTGCCGGGCCACCTTGCCGGTAGCCAAGTTCGATAAGCCGGCATTGGCCAGCGAACACCTTGGCCGACAGCTCACGGCTGTACTCGCCGGCCATAGCGCGTTTGACCCCTTTGACGATGGTCGAAACTGGCGAACCATCGTTGTCGAATTGCTCGGCGACGTAGGTGACGGTGATGCCTTTACGCTTGCAGATGTATTCGTAATAAGCACTTTCATCCGCATCCTGAAAACGTCCCCAGCGGCTGACGTCATAGACCAATATGAGTTGGAAATCCGCCTGACCGGTCTCCACATCGTGAATCAGCCGTTGCAGCGCTGCCCGGCCATCGATGCGCAAACCGCTCTTGCCCTCATCGGCGTAGGTGCGAACTATCTGGATGCCGTGGCGGGCAGCGTACTCCCGGATGCGGTCAGCCTGGTTCTCGGTGGAGTATTGCTGATGCTCGGTCGACATGCGGACATACTCCGCCGCCCGAAACAGGGAAAACTGACTGGCACCATGGGGTTGGTCATCTGGGGATGGCATACGACATTGCTCCCTTCCTCGTGGCGAGTGCGCAATTGCCGTTCCATGCAGAAGGCCCCGCCACTGGTTGTTGGTGACGAGGACCCTATCAAGGAATTTACCGCTCGAACATCACAGACTCATTTGCAATTCAGCGCTTCAACGTCTGAAGGTCTTTGCAGCACAGTGATTTCGACGAGCCACACCGCATCCTTTGCAATCATTTCGGCCGTCGCTGGAATCAGCTGGTAAAGCCCAGAGGGCAAGATGTTGGATGAGAACGACGTATCTTTTGCAATTCGCGCCTGATTACGCGTTTGTTGTTGCATCCTATTCCGTTCCGCATAGGCTAAATGTTCGGCACGGTATTTTTGCCAGTAGTCGGGATTCTTTGCGGACCAGTCCTTGAGATACTGGGCATCGCTTTCACGCATAGTCAGGCTCTCCTGGCGTCGCTTGGCCTGCTTGAGCCGGCGCCGCTCGTTTTGGCAGGGCGGGTTCGAGCAAAATTGCTGGTTTTTTGCTTGAGGCCACGGCGTGAATGAATTACCGCAGGCCTTGCATCGTCTGGTTGTCATCGCTTTCTCCGAATAATAAGGAGGCTGCAATGCACTACTACCGTGGCTTTCGGGCAATCTTGGTTGGTTTCCGTAGCCCTGCGCGCTGGTGGTTGAGACCGACTCCCCATGCGTCGATAAACAGACTAAAATCACGTTCAAATACAGGCAGTTTTCTTGGTGGCCATCTATGCTGGCCAATGGCCCAAACCTTCTGATGGGGTGGCAGCATTTATGGCAATCCTCCCGACCGTGAAGGATGAGGGGTGGAGAGAGATTTCTCAGTTTATGAGTAGCCTTTTCTCGCCTTATGAATCCCCTCCGGCCGGAAAGCCACATCTGGGAAAGAGGAATTTCTCAGGTTATCCATCCATCTACATGTGTATGTAGGTTCCAGTCTAAGTCTGGATTTTTCCAGTTTTTCTGGATTTAGTCGGATTAAAAAAGCCGGTCTTTTGACCGGTTTTTTGATTTCTGCAGTTCGGCCAAAGCTGACGTTGGCCTTCCCGAAGAAAAATGGCCGGTTCTGATTACAGACCGGCCATTTGTATTTTAATTGCGGAAGCTACTCGCCTACTTCAGCTTCTGACCCTACTCCCTGATCAATACACCGGCTGACTATATTTCGTTGGCTTTTCGCCTGAGCACGACAAGCTCGGAATGCACGGCATCACGCATTGCCTGCCTTGAAAGCGGTGTGCCAGCGAAGATCCTTTCCTGCTCTTCAGCTCGAGTGTCCATCGTATCGACCGCAAAATCCAACCAGTTCGCATACCCTTCTGGTGGCGAGGGTGAATCAGCTGCGTCAGGCTGGACTTCGGCATGCTTAAGTAGCTCCATCACAATATCGTGATCAGCACCATCAACAGCAAACCAGTTTGCGCATACGTCGCCGCAGTGCCGCCGCCACAACTCCGCCGCGTCGCGTGGAGTTACCTGATAGCCCAGATTGGTTGCGGCCGCAATTATGCGGTCAATATCCTCGGGGTAATCAGCGAGCGGATCGAAGTCAGGCGTAACAGGTAGAGGGGCGGGGATTATGCGTTTCATGTCTCAGGTTGGCCTTGTTTAATTATTTTGGCACAGCATTAGCCTGTTGCGTTCCACGGCATGGTCGCAAGCTTGCCAAGCTAGTGCTCGCCTCATCTGCTCGGAGCACTACTGCACCCTAGCTGGCAAACTCCCCGTTGCTCACCTGAAATCTGGAATCAAGACGAGATCACCGGGTGCTTGCGCTTCTGGCTGGGACGGGCCCGATGGAGTTGCAAGCCCTAACCGGCCGTTCAGACTCTCCAAAGGCGGCTATCTGGAATTGGCCAGGAATACTTGCTATCGGCCGTAAACGACCAGTCGCCCTTGCGACAAAGCAGTCATCTCAATGACCGCTGCACTCTAAAACCTACCGGACAGCCAATTCAGACAAATCGGCCAAAGCCGCCAGCCAGATCACATCAGGCGAGTGACCGATATGGCTCCGAAAGCAGGCGCTGATGAAGTTCGCTCCACGAACGGCTGCTAACGGGGAATGGTGAGAGTCAGGACCCGACCGATGGTGTTGAAAAACCCTCCACGCTAAAATATGCGCAATGCATTTTGTGATGGGGTGATCAAGATGATGGGGCGTCAGCTTGGTGGGCAAGAGCATCTGTTCTACTCCTTCGACCTTGAGTCGGTTATTCCCCAGAAACATCTGCTGCGCGGCATCGACCGTTGCCTTGATCTAGCCGATCTGCGTCAGCACCTGGCTGAGTATTACAGCCATACGGGGCGCCCGTCGATTGACCCAGAGTTGATGATCCGGATGTTGGTCATTGGCTACTGCTATGGCATCCGTTCCGAGCGGCGATTATGCGAGGAAGTGCACCTGAACCTGGCCTACCGTTGGTTCTGCCGCCTCAGTCTGGAAGATGTCGTACCGAACCATTCGACCTTTTCAAAGAATCGCCACGGGCGGTTTCGTGAGAGCGGGACGTTTCGTTGGGTGTTCGACAAAGTCGTCCGTGCCTGCATGGCCGCCGGCCTGGTCAAGGGCGAAGGCTTTGCCGTCGATGCCAGCATTATTGAGGCGGAGGCAGGCTCCAAGCTCGCCATGCCGGGTGATGAGCCTCATGTCTGGCAGAATCCTGCTCACTGCCAGCGGGCGGTACGCGAGTATCTCGAAGGATTGGACAACGAAGCGCCCGGCACGACCATCCCCAAGCGCATTTCGCTCGCTGATCCGCAATCCAGCTGGACGGCCGCCCCCGGCGGGCCGGCCTTCTTTGCCTATTCGACGAACTATCTGATTGATGTTGCCCATGGTGTCATCGTGGATGTGGAAGCGACGCCTGCACATCGCACCGCAGAGGTCGAGTCCACCAAGCTCATGGTGGATCGAGTCGAGGCGAATTTCAATATCACGCCCCAGCGCCTCATCGGAGATACAGCTTACGGTACGGCGCCGATGCTGGCCTGGATGGTTGATGAGAAGGCCATTGAACCGCATATCCCCGTCTGGGACAGGACCGAGCGCAAGGACGGGACTTTCTCCCGTAGCGATTTCCGGTGGGATCAAGAGGCCAATGAATACCGCTGCCCAACCGACAAGGCGCTACGCTGTGATCGTCGCGCCTTCAATAATCCACGCAGCCGCATCACTAAAGCCGAGACGATCATATATCGGGCAAGCCAGCGCGACTGCGCAAGCTGTCCAGAAAAAGCCCGGTGCTGTCCGAATACTGAGATGCGCAAAATTGCCCGAAGCATTCATGAGGATGCCCGGAAGGTTGCCCGCGAAATTGCCAGGACGCCTCAATATCAACAGTCACGTTGCGAGCGCAAGAAGGTGGAAATGCTCTTTGCCCACCTCAAACGGATTCTCCGGTTGGACAGGTTGCGTTTGCGCGGCCTCAGCAGTGCCAGCGATGAATTCACATTGGCGGCGACCGTTCAGAATTTGCGCCGACTGGCCAAGCTTGCTTGTCCTTTACCACTCAGTGGCGGGATGGTTGCGCCCGCAGGATACAAAATTGGATGAAATGACCCAATAACCCGGCTCGACCGCCGCATTTAAAGGCAAAACACGCAAAAAATTGCATATCTGGCGAGCGCACCCGGCTTGATCGATGAATTTTTCAACACCATCGACCCTTTGCTGTCATTCGCGCCTTCAATACGTCAACGGCAGCTTTCTTAACCAAGCGGTCGCACTATCGGACCGCTTATGAGGTCAACTCATCTCGCCCAGGATACTCCACGACCACTTGGTTTCGTCCCTGATGCTTTGCCCGGTACAGCGCTTCATCAGCAATCCGGAGTGCAGTATCTTCGTTAGCATCGCTGGATTGTGCCAACGTCAGTCCGAGGCTCAGCGTAACCTGCCCGACAACTGGCACGGGGGTATCGGCAACGGCAGAGCGCAGCTTTTCAGCAAGAATTTGTGCCCCCTCCAAGTCGGTACCAGGCAAAACGGCGAGAAACTCTTCCCCACCAAAACGGGCCACAAAATCGGTAGCTCGTACCGCTTCGCTTATGAGTTGAGCAACCCGCTTAAGAACTTGGTCGCCGGTCTCGTGACCATAGGTATCGTTCACCCGCTTGAAGTGATCAATGTCCATGATGATCACCGAATACACCTCGCCGCTCCGCTTCATGCGCAGAAATTCTTCCCGCAGCCTTTCATTGGCGGCCAGGCGGTTGTACAGCCCAGTCAGGGCATCATGCCGTGCCAACTGCTCCAACTCCTGGTTGGCGCGGACCAATTCGGAAACGTCCTTCAGCACAAAAAGCAGCATGCGACTGGCCTCGTGCTCCAGCGGCACCATAGTTATGTACATGTGCATCTGCTTCCCGAAGGTGCTTTCCGTACTCACCAACTGCTGCTGGCTGCGCTGCCCTTCGAGCGCTTTCACTGCCAATTCATAAAAGCCGCCAGTTCGCCAGGAGGAGATATGGTGGAAGTTCTGTTGCAGCAGTTTTTCCACCGTCGCGCCAACAATCTCTGCGGCGGCTTCGTTGGCCAGAATGCATTGCCCATCTTCCCGGTAGAGCAGCAGACCGTTGGCCGTGGCATGGATGATTGCTTGGCTGAGCGCCTCTTGGCTGCGCAGTTCAAGTTCAAGCCGGCGTTGTTCAGCTACGTCCATCACCGCGCTGCGGGAGCCGATGAGGTTACCTGCGGCATCGAGTACCGCGTTCGAGCTGATGCGGACCGGCAATAGAGAGCCATCCCGGCGAACTAGATGCGTATCCACCGGCGTTAGGGTCTTGCCCGCCTTCATCAGAGCCTGGCGTTCCCGGAATGTAGCCTCACACCCAGGGGGCAACAGTTCCCCAATACGCCGTACGCCAACGACCTCATCACGGGTGTATCCGAGCCACGCCAGTTCCGTATCGTTGATTTGCAGGACTGTTCCGTCCGGTCCGAGCGTGTGGTATCCCACGGGCGCTTCGTTGTACAGGCTGGACAACGAAGCGGTGCGCTCGGCAACCGTTTGCTCCAGCGAAGCATTGGTTTGTTCGATTGCCCGTCTTCGGTCCATCAAGGTTTGAGCCATGCCTTCAATAGCCTGACCCAAGCGACGCAGTTCACGGGTATTGCCTGGCGAGGGGAATTTCAGATTTTCATGGCCCTGCTGGATAGCGGCAGCTGTTTCCGCCATTTTCTCAATAGGCCGGCTAATGCTGCTCGCAAGGTGATAGGCCAGGACCATGAATACGACAGTGGCGATTAAGCCAAGGATGATTAAAGTACGGTGCAATTCGGCCGCAGGTGCCAAGGCCTTGTCGATGGGTTGCCGGATGACGATACGCCATTTCAGTTCCGTCGGAATATCTGCGTGGACATTGACCGTGCTCGTCAGGTAGCGGTTGCCTGGCGTCCATTCCAGCACGGCGAAAGCGTCATCTCCCGGCAAGTTGGCAGGAAGGGAGCTGGTTCCGACAGCCTGATAAGGATAGAGAATTTCTCCCTTGGCGCCGACCACCATTGCTTCGACCCCACTTCTGCCGGCATCTGACCGCAATGCTCCCTCGACAGTCTCATCGACCCATGACCAAAGTGCGTGGCTAGCCAGAACGCCTTGTAGCTTGCCGTCCCGGTCGTAAACAGGTGACGCGAAATCCACGAAGCGCAGTGGTTGTTCAGGGTGGGGGTTTGCCAATTTCTTGGCGAGCAGCACGGCCTCATGGACATCACCGACGAATGCGCCTTGCCGCCCATTTATGAACCATGGGCGCTGCGATACGTTCTCGCCTTCCAGAAGGCCACCTGCTGCTGCTTTCACAATTCCATGGGTGTCGGCAAAGCCAATCCAGGCGAGGTGGCGATAAGAGCGCTTGATGGCTTCCAGGCGCTGCCTCAATTCCGCTGTTGTGAGCTGTTCCTTGACCAGCGATGGGGACTGAGCCAGCAGGGTAATTTCCCGGTCACGTTCGCGCAGATTCTCGGCAAGGGAATGGGCAATGGAGCGCGCCACCCAGCGCAGAGATTCCCCGCTGTCTTGTGTAATGCGAGCGGAAGCCGCCTCGTCCACGTAGATGGCCATTACAGTACCAATCAGCAGGGAAAGCCCACCGAAAAGCAGGGTCAGTCGGATGCGGAAACTGTTTAACCAGTTAGTCATTGGTATAGAGAGCAAAGCGGGTTAAGCGCAGAGTACCTAAAGGTCAGCTCGGAAACTAGACCAACGTTGGCCACAATTTGAATAAACCTTCACGATTTGGGGCGAATTTCAGTCGAGGCGCACCGGCCGGTATCAGACCAAAGAGGACAGAAGAGCACCAGCAATGTGAGTTGGACGAATGGCGGCTCCTGGCCGGCTTCAGCCTGATCCAGTTACATCTCAAGCGCGAGGCCGCGCCAATGGCTGCTTCTCAAAACTGGACAGACGGCCAGCGACCCTCACCGGTCATTGCCACTTCGGGATTTTCTGTCGGCAACACACCCCTAAACAGTCCTCTGAATAAAAACCTCTGAGACAGAAAAGCCTTCTTGAGTCATTAATCATTCATTACGTTGGAAATGAAACCTTCCTTTTCTTCGGGTTGAAAATACCACCCTCCGGAAGGACATGCATTCGTATATCGCTCGCCTTTGCCATCGGGCCATCGTCATCGATGATGTGCGCCTTGCGGGCATCGAATATCTTGACGTAATGCTTGCCGAGCACCTCCCAAGCACCATCGGGCCGAACCAATAGCGCTGTTTCCTCATCGATGCCCACCCCGACCAACTCAGGGTGATCAAGCACAGCGCTGATTAATCGGTTGTAGCGGGCTCGATGCATGAAATGCTGATCGACAATCGCCCCCTTAAATATGCCGAATCCGTTGGCGACCTCTTTCATTCCGCGCGCAATATTCAATACCTCTTCCTCTTCGGCATTTTTTGGATTGCGCCAGCGTCCCGTCAGCATCACAGAGGTCATTACTGAAGCACCGGCAGAGGTGCCACCAATCACTGCGCCATCGCGAAAGCGTCGGTCAATCGCTTCCAGTGCCTTGGTACCAACCAGCAAATTGGCCAGGCGAGATTGATCGCCGCCCGTAAACCAGTAACCCGAGAACTGCTCTAGGTATGTAGCAGTGGCTTCGCTGTTTGCTTCACGCCTGTCGATACTGACTACATGTACTTCCGCGCCCAACCGTTGTAAATCTGCCAGAACCTCCTGGGCTTCTTCGTCTGTCTTCTGGCTTGCCATGGGTAGAACGGCTATTTTCGCGTTGCCTGCGCCACCCGCAAGGCTGATGTATCGGTTCTGCACAGAGTCAGGGGTGTCCCCACCACCAACGATAATGAGGCTGCCCTTTGGCTCGGGCGCAAATAGCTTCGAAAACTGGGCAGAAGCAGGGGGGCATGTGAGGGCACCACATAGCAGAAGAGCAACCCATAGGGTCCTAGCGAGTGCCGCGGCATGATTCATGGCGTGCGCAATTCTGTCAGTTGCAGGGCGGAATCCACAAAATGGAATTTGACGGTGGGCGGGAACCACCCCTCTGCCGAGCGCAACACCTTCGTCACCGAATTGTTAAGCTGGACCTCGATGCGATAGCTCTCAGGAAAGGTCTTATCCCAGCGCGGCAGGATCTGCTTTATGTAGTTCAACTCGTGCTCTTCGTTCCGGATGATGCCCATAGTTTCGAGCAGGCTGAGCTTGGGCCAGTGTTCTCCGCCGGGCCGGCCATAGGTCACGATGTTTAGGAAGCGCTCGAAGTCGTGATAGAAGGGGTCGGAGGGATCGACCATCTTGCCGTTGGAGTAGATCGCATCCATCAGGTACGTGATGGTGTAGTTCCGTGGGGGACGCTTTGCCCACTGGTAAATGATGTCGTGCAAGGCGGCAGACATGCACAGTTCAAGATGCCCGCCGACGATATAGAGGTGACTTGCCGTGACATTGAAGCTGATTTCCCCGCCTGCCGAGAATACCCAATGCTCTGGGTAACAGTCCGCCATAAAGTAATACTCGTCGGGTGTGTCGTCCTGAAGATAGATAACCGGAATCTTCTTGTCCTTGGCGAACCTGACAGCTTCGTCTACGCCACGCTTCGTCGAGAAGCGAGCATCGTAGGTAGATGACTGATGAACGACGATCATTACCACGTCGCCATTGATCTTGACCTTCTCTGGTGGGGTAATGTCGTGTTGCCTACAGGCTGACCATGCAGACGATAGCGACAGCATACATGCGATCAAAAACAAAAACTTTCTCATAAGTGCTCATGGAAACCGATTTTGATGGCTCGGCATTTTATATACCTTCATCGCGACTGTTTCAGTTGATGCAGATGTTATATCGTGGAGGCCCAATGGTCGTGTTGTGCTCATTCAGGAGTAGCAAGACCAAAATGGCAACAGCCGCTTTAAGGCTCGTTGCAACTGTTGGTTCCCAGCACTCCAATGGCCGGTTATGGCCGGTGCCGGTCAGTCAGCGGGGCGTCTCCAGAACAGACACCGGGAATACCCAACGGCAGCTATCGGGCACCGAGAGGGAATACGTGCTGTCGGCCACAAGCGGACATATGGACGCCGTTCCCCAAAGCAGACATGGCCCCATGTGTAGCTGTCGGGCATATTGATGTTGTTATACTGATAGCCAATATTCCAGGTGGCTGAAAACCATGGGTTTAGGGCAAGAAATTCAGCATCATCAATATCAATTGTTATACGGACCCAGCGGTCCGTGTAAACACTGTTAGCCGTCGAAAGATGATCGAGTCCAGCTATTGGCGCACCGAGTTGAGGAACGATCTCGCGTGGCTCAAGAGCCACCGGGTATATCGCAGGTGGTCTGAGAAGCAGCAAGTCCTCTTCGAGCGAAAGTTAATGCTGGTTGCCTTTCAGGTCCGCTCATTGCTGGAACGCCCTAAGGTTACCGATCAAGCCCGAAGCACCTCTATGTCGGTCTTGCGTTACAAGAAAGTCGGCAACCGTCCATTTACGGCCACGGGTGCGGGCTGGCCTCATGAACGGTTCGATATGGAGCATCCCGAGGCCGCCGTTCTCTCGGTACTTGAGGTTTGTAACCAACTCATCCATTACTACTGGATGCAAACTTTGTCGGAACACCGATCCTTTATTTCGATGCTTGTGTTCTCCGACTATCAGCGTCACAAGTGGGCCTACCAACTTCGAATCGAAGACCTCTTGCACTTGTTCGGTGTGTTCGGCAATGACTCTTCAGCCATTGTCGGCATGGAATCTCGATGGGACGACAAGAGGCTAGACTACATTGTCACGAGAGCGTGGGGAGCCTGAGTGAATCGACGGCTAACCTCTCATTCCACCGGACCTGCGCGAAAAGCCACGCAGGCCTGTGAATTCAAACGTTAGGTTTTCATGCCCACGTACCGTTCGGCCCGCGATTGCCTTTCTTCGGTTGCTGCACGCTACCGCTCTCTTCAGTCCTATTCAGATGTGGGAGTCGTGCGGCCAGTCGGCGCACTCACCCCCCTCTCATGTTGGTTCGAAACTCAGTTTGCTCGTCCGCAGCAGTTCCGCTTCCAATTCATTCGCCCTCATCCGTATCGCCGCCTGCGGCACGCCCTGACAAAGTACATCGCGGGTAGTGATGGTTCGGCCGCATATTTCTACACGGAGCAGCGCGGCTCAAAGCCATTAGTCGAATCAGAGGAAAGCTTGGAGATGGCGGTTGCTGGTGCAACGGGCATCTCTCAAGGAGCAGCGCACACCGTAGGCGAGTTGCTTCTTGAGTGTGTGGGTGGCTTTCCCCTAACCGCCTTAAATCGCCTGCGCTTTCGCCGTGCTCGCAGCTTTGATGGGGTACCTTGCTACCGTATTTCTGGCAGGCACCCCCGTGGTGGTCGCGTTGTAATCTGGGTTGGCATACCCGACCTACTTATTCGCAAGGTTGTGAAACATCGATTTCGCCAGGAAGAGGTTCGTTTCAACATTCGCGTAAATGAGCCAATCGCAGCCGAGGTGTTTCGTGTGCCGTCCTAAACCTAACATTCCAATCCACCGGACCTCCGGCAAGCTGTGCTTGCCTCTGTCCGGTGATTTTCAACGTTCCTGAACGTCCGCTTTCTCAGCTGGCCTACTTCCGCTTTGGGTCGGGTCCTGACTCTCACCATTCTCCGTTAGCAGTCGTTCGTGGAGCGAACTTCATCAGCGCCTGTTTTCTGAGCCATATCGGTCACTCGCCTGATGTGATCTGGCTGGCGGCTTTGGCCGAGAACCAGTCTGAACTGCCCGGTTTGCAGCTATGGAGCACCTCCCGCATCCAGGCAAGATACTCATCGCGTGTTTTCCACTGGAAATCGAAATCGCCCCTGATCTGAAAATAAGGGGGATCGGCGATGACGAGATCAACAGATTCCGCCGGGAGTGACGCAATCCATCGAGGCAGTCAGCGTGTAGGAGTTCTCCTATGGGCAGTTCGGGTGTGGCTTTTTTTGCCATCTTTTTCTCCGATTGAAAGATATTTTTACACTCCCAAATCAGAGGCTTTTTGTTCGGTACTTCCAGTTAAACGGTAATGGTGAATACCGTGTTTCACCTTTCGCAGTCTGTGTTTTCCCTGTATTGGCAAGGGTTTAGGAGAAAATCGGGTCTGAAATAGACCGGCAAAAAATAACCCTACAAACGAAAGGTGAATTCAGCCTCGAAATTTTTCTCACCTTTAAAAACAGAGACTTAGTTGACAGTTTTGGGGTGAATGCAAAGAATGAGGGTTGCTTTCATTAGAGCAATCTCGTGAGCCCATTTGCCAATTTTCTGCGTGAACTCCGACAGCGTCGCGGCCTGAAACAAAAAGAAGTGGCCGAATTGCTCGGGTATCGTGCACCGGCGGATTGGCGTGAAGCAAGAGGTCGCTTACTGGCTTGTGCGCCATCAGTTCATTTGTAGCGAGAAGGCCGGGCGCTTCTCAAGCGCCAGGGTATGGCGTGAGGATATTGAGGATTTCCATGCGCAGCATGCTTTTGGGCGAGACATCGCGGTGTTCCTCAAAAAGTCTCCCAAGCACACGGTCTTGTTACTCGCCGAGCAAGGTATTCATCCGCTGCTCGCAGACGGTTCCCCCGATGAATGCCGCCAGGTGGTGTACCGGCTAGATGGGCGATTGCGTGAATTTCTGGCCGAGACTGGTACGGAATTCTTAACTTCCGGTATTGGGCGCCCCAAAGATGGCTCTAGTTGCTTCAGATTGCGAAATTCATCCAAAGGCCCTTGTTGAATGGTCGGACGCATCGGTTATCTAAGGCAATGGTGGGCTCTACCGTTAAGTGTCGGCGGATTGATTCTTATCGAGCAACGGAGCAGCGTAGGTCAAACGTCACGGTAGAGCAGTTTTTCGCAACAATTCAAGGCCGCTGGAGAATTTTAAGCCCCTATTTGAAGCTTTTGTGACGGATGACCTACGTGGCCAGCATGATTATTTGATGCTGATGTGGAACGCATCGGGCGAACAGGACTCCCATTAAAATCTCAGAATGAAGAACATCAACCAAGAATCGAAGCGCCGACGTGTTCGGCAATATCATCGCAATAATCCGTGGCGGTTAAATGCGGAGGGGATTTTTGTCCCTCATGCCTACCCAAAGCGTCGCGAATTGTCCTGGTGGGACGATGTCGGTTTTATCTTGAATGGTCGACGGGTGATGGTTTGGTGGGTACATCCGCGCATGAAATATGCGGACGCAATTGAAGATGCTGTGTGGGCTGAAGTCGGTGAGCCACCAAAGTCGTTCAGTGGGTCTCTTGACCCGGACTCATGCACGAAGCTGTACAAGCGACAAGGTCGGTCTCGGAGGAAGGTTGTCGGGTACAAAGCAGCTCCTCAGACAGCAGAGACAACGGACTTTTTCAACCGACTCAACGCCGTTCAGCGAAGAATTGAAACAGAAGGGCTGGATCTTGTGGTGCGGCCCTCGATGTCTGTCAGGACTTTGGATTGGTGTCTTGGCATTGAGCTATGCGTCCCATGCGAGGTGTTATCCGAAGCGGATGTTGTGTCTCTTGCGCATACTGTGCGTCAGATGTTGAAAGGTGGGCGCTCACTTGCTTTGCTTGGTGAATTTCTGGTCGGTTATCAATACGGCAAGGCAGAGTGGTTAGCCGAAGCTACTGCACGACAGCGTGACCGGGACGATGCCGAACATCAATGATCCCGAATGTGTCATGACGATGTTTCGAATGGCGACTATGACACCAGCTACTATGTTGTGCGTTTGCCAGCCGAATTCTTCAATCTGTAAAGCGATCAAGGAGGTGGGGAGGAGATCGCTAGTCCCTTTATGAAATATGTTTTATCGATCTCTACAGCAATGGTTTCCGACGAGTGATTTTCAACAGTTCCGGTTGGACATACTTTGATTTCGGTTGTAACTGTCACTAGCTTTGGCTCTTCACGCGGTGGAGGTTCAACGAGCACGTAACACCGATCGCACTCCTTTGGCCAAGGCTGCAGCGGATTTTCCGCTGGCGCGAAAGTAACAGGTACTTCATTTATATCAGCCATTTAGTCTCTCCTTTGGTGGGGTTGTGAACAGCCTAACGTTAGGTGTTGTCACTTATCGAATTTCAAACTGTAGGAGAACATCCCCATTGCTGCACTTTCCAACATTTTTTGGGCCGGAAATAACGGCACCACTCTCTATGTGCCCCCAGAACGTAGCCATACACCCTTCTGTGAAGCTTGCGCCCCAGTTGCATCGAATCTTCCCGCCTTCCTTTTTGTAATACTTTTCTCGGCAGTAAAGTACGTATGACTTTGAGCCAACCTGCGCATAACGAGGCGCTTGGTCTGCATTTTCGTACGCCACCCCATTGATGAATTCAGTGCGCTTTTGATCAATACTGTTCTGAGCAAACACCAAATGACTCCAAACCGTGAGGACAACGGTCAGTGCAAGGGCGCGAAAAGACATGTGTATCTCCCAAGGGATAGGTTGAATAAAATGACTCCGCTTTACCTAGGACATGCGGACATAGTCTGCAGTAGGCAAACGACGTTGCCTGCCGTAGGGGGCTGGCTCGAGCGAGGGGTTAGGCCGCACGCCATTGAGCGTCGCTCACCGGACTTTACCAATTGACTACTTACAGCCATGACAACGCGCTGCAAATTAGGTTCCGAATAGCATAAGTATCTATTGCCATTGGATTGAGCGTCTGCTTTGAAGCTGGCTCACTACCGCTTGTTACTGGCCGACTGTCAGCCCTATGCCAAGTCGTTGGCCAACGAAATGATAGCGTTTGGTCACGTACCGTGAGATTAAGTGGTCAACTGATTGGGATAATCGAAAAATTGACCCCGAAGGGCTAATTCGCTCCGGTAATTGCTATCTGGAGGCAGTTCGTAGAGGTTAAGGAGTCTCTGATCGATGAGTAAGAACGCTATGGGGCGCGGAGCGAATACCGACTAGTTTTGGGATCCAGGATTTTCTATTCCATCCCAATGTTCATTGAATTGCGTCTGATCCAACCGACCCAAATTGACCCAATACGGATTGGCTAACACAGCCGGAGAAGGCCAAAAGCCAAACCGAAACTGCAAGCAAAGCTTGTAGTTTCGGTTAAATAGATTCTAGACGCACGAATACCTTACTGGGTTGCAGGCGTATCCCAGCCCAGACTCTTAGTGATAGGTGCTCGTATTGCTGCTTGGTCTCGAAGAATAACAACGGTTCTTCCACTATCGCTAATGCTCATGCTAAAACCACCACGACTCGGATTATTATCGTCTAGCTGTATTGCCTCGCCCGTCATTAAGTCAACAATAGTGGCGCTGTGAAAGAGTCGCACATTCTTGGCAGCCGCCGGAATACTCGCAGATGGATACACCCAACGCTTAGCACTCTCAAGAGGGGCCGAAGAAGTAAATTGCGGTAGTACAACCGATTCATCGTATGCGCCTTCAATCGATATATCGATAGGCGTTCCTTCTTTCACACCACGCCAACATGCCGCGGTAAACAACCCTTCAATTCTCCAATGGCACTCGTTATAGAGAATATTAACTGTTGCACAGTTGGGAGCGGAGCCGGAGGACATTGTCGCGGCGATTGGCTGGAAACACTGGTATTCAGCTAATCGTCCCTGGATTGGGACGGCGCCATATGATTGCACTCCCGAAGGTCTGCGACGAGTATCGGCTGAGCATAGTTGAAATGGCCTCCAGTAGCGAGTGTCAACGCATTGATGATGCGCCAACCTGACATTAAACGATTCTGTATAGGCACGCGAAATAACAACTTCCCCTGTGATCACAATTGAAGCGCTGAGGCGTGGTTTAGGCACGTTTGGAATATAGAAACCTTCGGTAATTCCATTAAATGTCACGGTTCCGCGTATTTCCTTGTCTGTTTCACGTTGGATTAGCGCTGTTGTGTTTCCATTAGCTTCCAGCTTGAGACCTTCGGGAAGCCACATTCCGGGTTTAAGAGAGGGGACCGATCCCCCAATTAAGGTCTGCGTTGTCAGTTTCGCTTGTTTTGCGGGTGGCATTGGATTCCAAAATACATGAACGTCCGCACCATATTGATTTTCTCTTTCCACCCACACGTGAAGCCCAAAATTCTTAAGAGATACAGTCTTAATGCACTCAAGCCAATAGCTTCTTCCGGAATCTGGAACAACATACCTCAGCTTTGAAATCGCTGTGTCCTGACTTTCTGAATACTGTTCTTTCTGAAATAAAGAACTTCTATTTTTATCAAACTCATCGTAGTTCGCACCAAGGTCGACGCCGTCATACTTGATAGAGCCACCTGCTGCGGCTTTCCGCTCAGCGAAATTCTCATTAGTGATAGTCCTAAGCCATGCCAATTTTACACTTCGATCAAGGGTGTCGTATTCAACATTTGCAATCAGAACTGGGTCGCATACCTTTGTTGGCTGCGCGCCTGCAGCGCTAAAAGGTAATATTAAGCAGGATAACTGCATGATTCTAATCAGAGCAATGCGATTAGCAAGCTTAATCATATAGCAAGTCCTTAGTATGTTTGGCATCCAGGTATTGAGCTAGATATAGAAAGGTATTTTGAAGTTTTCCCACTGGAACGTTGAGGCACTCTATTGATCGTCATCGTAGGGCATTAACAATCCTCCATGAAACTCGTCCTGAAGGAAAATCGCCTCCACTGTCGAATACCTCTCCAGTCCCAGATAGTCCAATTGAAGTAGTATCAATATTCAATCCATGGAGTACCCATGAATTAGGAGACATAGGAACTACATTGTTTGTTTGATTTGTAAAATCGCCTTGGTGCGGATTGAAGGTGCCTTCTGTTAAAAATATGAATTGATTCCAAGGTCCGAGCAAATCTTTCAATTCCAATCTTTCAGTAGTTCTGCCAGAAGAAATCTCTACAAGCCAGCTAGCCATATCGTGCCTCGCGAAGAAGTGTCAAAAATTCTGGTTTTGAATGCTATTTGTGATACCTAGCAGTTCTTGCACGGATATTGGTATCCGTAAAATTGATATTTAGGGCAGAAAGCTGACAGCAGAAACAATCTATTTTTCAGCGCTTTGTGTAATCGCTGTCAGCCAAATAACCCCGATTGTGAACTCGGATAATTTGTTTTAGCATACGCCGATTGCATAGACAAGTGTATGCGACCAATTAAATGGCTGCTATCGATGCGTGGCAACCAATGGCGGCTCCTTGCCCAGACTGTTGAAAACCTGAACGAAAATCGGTTAGTCGGCAGTTCGTTGCCTTGTGGAAGCAATAGGCTTATTTACGGAGGCGATATCTCGTGGTCAAACTCAGCGGAAATTTCGTATCAGCATGGCCGCGGAAGTTAGGATTATCGTGTTGGCTGGGAATGAGGCCGCTGGCGATCCGATTCGCGTCTTGTAACCTGCAGAACTATTTAACTCGTTCCCAACATACCGAGTGGGAACCTACATGCTGTGTAGCTTGTTCAGTTTCAGTCCGGATTTATCCGGACAGCAGAAAAGCCGATCTCTTGATCGGCTTTTCTGCTGTTGGTCCGGTGTTTCGGGGGCTATGACCAAAGTCATGCCCTGCGCTATATTTGCCGCCTGCCAACGGTTCGCTGCTGTCGCAGACTGTCCTCTCCCCATTTGATGAAACCCTGCCTGTGACCAGATTTCTCGTTCTGACCTTGGCTTATTTCGCTACCGGCTGGCTGGGGCTGCAGATTCCCTATACCGGGTCGCACATCACGCTGGTCTGGCTGCCGACGGGGATCGCGGTGGCGGCTTTGTTCCGTTGGGGTTCCAGGGTCTGGCCGGGGATTTATCTCGGCGCCTTTATGGTCAATCTGGTCATTGGCTCGCCCTGGCCGCTGGCCGCCGCCATTGCTGTGGGCAATACGCTGGCGCCGCTGTTGAGTGCGGTCTGGCTCAGGCGGATCGGCTTCCACCCGGCTTTTGACCGGCAGCTCGATGTCGGGATTTTTCTGCTGGCGGCTGGCGGGGGGATGCTGGTTTCTGCCCTGGGCGGAGTGGCCAGCCTCTATCTGGCCGGCTTGTTGCCGGCGCAGGCGGCACCCTGGGCCTGGCTGATCTGGTGGCTAGGCGATACGGTTGGCGTCCTGCTAGCCGCGCCGCTGCTGCTGACATTGAGCGGGCGGAGCCTCGAACAATTGAAGCGGGTGCGCCGCGAGCTGCTGTTGTGGTTGCTGGTGGCCGGCCCGGTGGCCTGGCTGGCCTTCATTCGCGACTACGAGCAACTGGGCCGCACCTTGCCGCTGGCCTTTCTGACCCTGCCGTTGTTTGCCTGGGCGGCGCTGCGTTTTGGCAATACCGTCGCCGCGCTGGCCGGTCTCGGATTTTCGCTGGTTGCCGCGTGGAGTACGGCAACCGGGCACGGTACCTTCTTCCTGCCGGACGAACATATCAGCCTGATGCTGTTGTGGAGTTACATGGCGACCACGGTGGTGACCGGCTTGATGATTGCCGCCTTGCAGGCCGAGCGCCAGCAGATGGCGGCCAGCCTGCGGAACAGCGAGGAGATGCTGCGTGGGCTGTATGAGGTATCGCCGCTGGGCATCGCCCTGACCGACATGCAGGGGCACTATGTCGAATTCAACGAGGCTTTTCTGAACATCTGCGGTTATCCAGCCGAGACCTTGAAGGCGCTCGACTACTGGCAACTGACGCCGGAGAAATACCGGGCAGAGGAGGCGCAGCAACTGGCCTTGCTGGAGAGCAGTGGCCGCTACGGACCCTACGAGAAGGAATACATCCGTCAAGATGGCAGCCTCGTCCCCTTGCGTCTCAACGGCATGCTGATCACCCGCCAGGACGGCGAGAAGTACATCTGGTCGATTGTCGAGGACATCACCGACCAGCGGCGCAACCAGCAGCGCCTGGAACATCTGCTGGCCGAGCAGAAGGCGATTCTCGAGAACCACCTGGTCGGCATCGTCACTGTCCGGGAGCGGAGGATCGTCTGGGCCAACCCGGCTTTCGAGCAGATGCTCGGCTACGGGCCGGGGGAGCTGGCCGGGACGCCGACCCGGCAGAATTATCCGGACCAGGACAGCTACCTCGCCGTGGGCCGTGCCGCCTATCCGGTGCTGATGGCCGGCGATATCTTCCGGGCGCAGATCGAGCATGTACGCAAGGATGGCCGCAATATCTGGGTCGATCTGAGCGGCGCCATGCTCGATTCGGCGAGCGGCGAATCGCTGTGGTGCTTCGTCGATATCACCGAGCACCGGCTGCTCGAACAAGGCATCGCCAATAGCGAGAGGATGCTGCGCGAGGCCCAGGAGGTCGGGCGGATCGGCAGTTATGCTTTTGAAATCGCGGTCGACCGATGGTCGGGTTCGCAGGTGCTGGACGATATTTTCGGCATCGCGGCCGACTATCCGCGGACGCTGGCTGGCTGGCGGCAACTGATCGATCCCGCCGAGCGCGAGGAAGTGGCCGGGGCGTTTCAGGCAGCCTTGGCCAGTGGCAGCAGCTTCAACCGGGAATACCGCATTCGCCGCGCCAGCGACGGTGCCGTGCGCTGGGTACAGAGCATCGGCGAGTTCGTTTGCGATGCCGGTGGCCGGCCGGTGCGCATGGTCGGCACCGTCCAGGACATCACGCCGCGCAAGCTGGCCAAGGAGGAACTGTGCCGGGCCAAGGAGGCGGCGGAGGCGGCCAACGTCGCCAAGAGCCAGTTCCTGGCGACCATGTCGCATGAAATCCGCACGCCGATGAACGGCATGCTGGGCATGGCGCAACTGCTGCTGATGCCGGGGTTGGAGGAGGCGGAGCGCCTGGAATACGCGCGTACCATCTTCAACTCCGGCCAGGCGCTGCTGACCCTGCTCAACGATATTCTCGATCTTTCCAAGGTCGAGGCCGGCAAGCTCGATCTCGTCCCGGCGGCCTGCGACATGGCCCAGCTGGTCGACGAGACCGTTAGCCTGTTTGCCGAGCCGGCCCGCGCCAAGGGCCTGCACATCGAGGCTGCCTGGCACGGGCCGCGGCCCGGCTGCTACCGGGCCGATCCGCTGCGGCTGCGCCAGATGCTGTCCAATCTGGTCAGCAATGCCATCAAATTCACGGACAGCGGCTTTGTCCGGATCGAGGCCCGCGAGCTGGCCGCCGACGACAGCGACGCTCAGCTTGAATTCGTGGTCACCGACAGCGGCATCGGCATTGCGCCGGAACAGCAGGCCCTGCTGTTCCAACCCTTCTCCCAGGCCGACAGTTCGACCACCCGACAATACGGGGGCACCGGGCTGGGGCTGTCCATCGTCCACCGGCTGGCTGGCTTGATGGCCGGCGAGGTTGGCGTGGACAGTGCGGCCGGGCAGGGGGCCCGCTTCTGGTTCCGCATCCGTGTTGGGCAACTGCCGGAAGGCGCCGAGCGCCGCCGCCGCGAGCGCAACGGCAGCGCGGCCGGCAGCCGCTTGCCGGGGCTGGCTGGCCGGGTGCTGGTCGTCGAGGACAACCCGGTTAACCGGGCGGTGATCAAGGCCTTGCTCGGCCGGCTGGGGATTCTCGTCGAGTGTGTGGAAAACGGTCGCCAGGGGCTCGATTTCGTGACTGCCGGCGGGGCTGCCGACCTGGTGCTGATGGATGTCCAGATGCCGGTCATGGATGGCATCGAGGCGACCCAAAGCATCCGCCGCTGGGAGCAGGAAGGCGGCCGCGATCGCCGGCCGATCGTCGCCCTGACTGCTGGCGCCTTCGAGGATGATCACAGGCGCTGCCTGGAGGCCGGGATGGATGCCTTCCTGACCAAGCCGGTCAAGCTCGACGAACTGGTCAGCGTGCTTGGGCGCTGGCTGGCAGTGGCCGAACAGCCGGCAGGGGAGGTCTAGGCATGCGGGTGGTGGTGCAGCGGGTAAGTAGTGCGGCGGTGACCGTCGACGGCCGGACCACCGGCGCCATCGGCCCCGGCCTGCTGGTCCTGGCCGGTTTTGAAGAGGCGGATGGCGAGGCCGATCTGGCCTGGATGGCCGGCAAGATTGCCCGCCTGCGGCTGTTTGCCGATCAGGATGGGGTGATGAACCGCAGCGTCGTCGAGGCTGGTGGCCAGGTGCTGGCGGTATCGCAGTTCACGCTCTACGCGTCGGTCAGGAAGGGCAACCGGCCGTCGTGGAGCCGGGCGGCGCGGGGCGAGATTTCGCAGCCGCTGTTCGAGCGCTTCGTGGTCAAGCTGTCGGTGGAGCTCGGCCAGTCGGTGCCGACCGGGGTGTTCGGCGCCGACATGCAGGTCAGCCTGGTCAACGATGGCCCGGTGACCCTGAGCATCGATTCGAAGGCGCCGGACTAGATTGGATCCGGGATTGCCGGGCGATCGGCAAATGCTACGGTCGCCGGCAAAAAAAGGCCAAAAACAAAAAGCCTGTGCTCAGTCGGACTCGCTGCGGGTGCTGGTCAGGACGTCGGGGTAGCCTTTCGGATCGTCCTTGTGGTCGTAGATTTCCTTGATGTGGAATTCCAGATCGGTCAGGGCGCCGTTTTCGTCGGCGTAGATTTCACGGATGCGCAGGATTTCCGGCAGGGCGCGTTTGAAGGCCTCGATCAGCGTGGGGTCGAAATGGTGGCCGGACTGGTCGTCGAAATAGCGCATCGCTTCGTCGAGCGGCACGGCCTTCTTGTACGGACGCACCGAGACGAGGGCGTCGAAGACGTCGGCGATGGCGACGATCCGCCCTTCGAGCGGGATGTCCTGGCCCTTCAGGCGCTGCGGGTAACCGCTGCCATCCCACTTTTCGTGGTGGGTCAGGGCGATGATGCGGGCTGTTTCGAGCAGTTCATTGTCGTGCTTGCCGATGATCTCGGCGCCCATGATCGGGTGCTGGTGCATGACCGCCCATTCCTCGGCGTCGAGCTTGCCCGGCTTGAGCAGGATGGAATCGGGGATGCCGATCTTGCCGATGTCGTGCATCGGCGCGGTATTGAAGATGACGCTGGCCGACTCCTCGCCGAGGCCGTGGGCGAGGGCGATCAGGCGGGCGTAGTGGCTCATGCGCAGGACGTGGTTGCCGGTCTCGTTGTCCTTGAACTCGGCGGCGCGGCCAAGGCGGCGGATGATCTGCTGGCGGGTGGTCAGCAGTTCCATCGTGCGTTGCTGGACCATGCGCTCCAGTTCGCGTGACTGGTCGTAGAGGGCGAGGTGGGTGCGCACCCGGGCCTCGACGATGGGCGGGCTGATCGGCTTGGTGATGTAGTCGACGGCGCCAGTTTCCAGGCCGCGTTTCTCGTCCTCGGTGCTGCTCATCGCGGTGACGAAGATGATCGGGATGCGCCGGCGGTCCGGGTTGGCCTTCAGGCGCCGGCAGATTTCCAGGCCGCTGATGCCAGGCATCATGATGTCGAGCAGGATCAGGTCGGGCGGCTCGTCGGAATAGACGATCTTCAGCGCTTTTTCGCCGGAGGTGGCAACCCGGATGCGATAGTCGTTGCGCAGCACTTCCGAGAGCAGGTCGATGTTTTCCGGATTGTCGTCGACAATCAGGATGCATTGTTTGGGGAGCAGGGGTGACATCGTCGATCGGCCCTCGGTCGTGGTTGGTCAGGGATTGCCAGGTAGTCCCGCGAACTGCTGCAGCGTCTGGATTGCTTCGTCGAACTCGTAGAGCCGGATCTGCCGCTCAAGGCGGTCGATCAGGGGCGCATCGAATTCCTGCCGCAGCCACGGCAACATGGTTTCAAAAAGCGGTATGGCGTCGGCATCGTCATTATCCAGAAGCCGATGCAGCTTGAACAGGTTGTCGCGCTGTATTTCCGCGTCCGGCCCGGGGGGGCTGGCCGGTGGCGGGTCGACGGCCAGTTCGTCGATTGACAGCACGGCAGGCAAGGCCTCGCCCAGCGCGGCGATCAGTTGCGCCACCGGTTCGTCGTCGCCGGGCGGGACGCCGGCCTTGAGCCGGTCTTCCAGCTGGCCGGCCAGGCGGGACAATTTGACGGCGCCGAGATTGCCGGCCAGGCCGCGCAGCGTATGGGCGCGCAGGATCATCGCGTTGCCGTCGCCGCGTTGTCGGTCGGCCTCGAGCAGCGCCGGGACATTACCCTGGTTGTCGCGGAAGCGGGTCAGCAGGCGGTTGAACATCGGTCGGTTGCCGCCCATGCGGGCGAGCGCCGCCTCGATGTCGATATCGCGCGCTACCGCCGTGTCGGCCGCCTCGGCCGGGCGTTCGCGCGGCGCACCGGGCTGGCCCAGCCAGTGGGCGAGCGTGGCGTAGAGCGCCGCCACGTCGATCGGCTTGGGAATGTGGTCGTTCATGCCGATGGCCAGGCAGTGCTCGCGGTCGCTGGCCAGCGCATTGGCGGTCATCGCGATGATCGGCAACTGGCGCAGGCCGAATTCCTCGCGGATGCGGCGGGTGGCCGCATAGCCGTCCATCACCGGCATGTGGCAGTCCATCAGGACCAGGTCGTAGGCCTTGTGCTGGACGCTTTCACAGGCCTGCAGGCCGTTTTCGGCGACATCGACGGCGAGGCCGACGCTGGTCAGCATCTCCTGCGCCAGTTCGCGGTTGACCTCGTTGTCCTCGACCAGCAGGACCCGCCGCCCGGGGAATTCGCGGCTCAGCCGGGCCGGTGCGGAAGCCGCCGCAGTCGCCCGGCGGGTTTCCGGGTGCAGCGCCATGACGATGCTGTCGAACAGCGACGAGGGCGTCGCCGGTTTGCTCAGGATGCTGCCGACGGTCTGCTCGCCCAATGCCGCCTGCAGTTCCTCGTGGTCGTAGGCGGTGGCCATCACCGTCGCCGCCCGATGCTGGCCGCCGATCTGGCGCAGCAGCTCGACGCCGTCCATGCCCGGCATCTTCCAGTCGACGATCAACAGGCCGTAGGGGTTTCCTGCCTGCTCGGCGGCGGCCAGTTCGGCCAGCGCGGCGGCGCCGCTGCGCACGGCCTGGCAATCGATGTTCAGGGCCTTGAGCATCTGGGTGAAGATTTCGCAGGCGCCGGGGCTGTCGTCGACGACCAGCGCGCGCAGCGCATCGGGCAGGCCGATGCGGCGCCGGACTTCGGGTTCGTCCACGGGCAGGCCGAAGGCGAGCTGGAAGGCGAAGCAGCTGCCGACGCCGGGCTGGCTGGTGACGCCGATCTGGCCGCCCTGTTCCTCGACGATGCGCTTGCAGATCGACAGCCCGAGACCGGTGCCGCCATATTTGCGGGTGGTCGAGGTGTCGGCCTGGGTGAAGGCGGCAAACAGCTGGGCCTGTTGTTCCGGGCTCATGCCGATGCCGGTGTCGTGGACTTCGAAGCCGATATCGACGCCCTGTTCGTGGCGGCCGAGCAGTTTGACGGTGACGATGATTTCGCCATGCTCGGTGAACTTGATGGCGTTGCCGACCAGGTTGAGCAGCACCTGACCGAGGCGCAGCGAGTCGCCGACCAGATGATCGGGAACGTCGGGGCCGATGTCGTAGAGCAGTTCCAGGCCGCGTTCGCGGGCCTTCAGCGAGCTGACGTCACTGAGATGCTGCAGACAGGCGTCGAGGCTGAAATTGACGCGCTCGAAGTGCATCATGCCGGCTTCGATCTTCGACAGGTCGAGGATGTCGTTGATGATACCGAGCAGGCCCTGGGCGGCATTGTCGACCTTGCTCAGGTAGTTTCGCTGGCGGGCGTTGAGCTCGGTCTGCAGCGCCAGGTGGGTCATGCCGATGATGGCGTTCATCGGGGTGCGGATCTCGTGGCTCATGTTGGCCAGGAAGTCGGCCTTGGCCGCGGCGGCCGCTTCGGCATGGGCGCGCGCGGTTTCGGCTTCGCGCTCGGCATCCTTCTGGGCGGTGATGTCGACGATGACGCCGATCAGGCCGCCCGGCCGGCCATCGGGCAGGCGGAAGCCGCTGACCGAATAGAGGCTGTCGCGCGGGTGGCCTTCGGCATCGATCATCGTCACCTCGCGGATGACCCGGCCGCACTCGGCGATGATCCGTTCGTCCTCGGCCTGGTAGGTCTGGCGCGCCGCTTCCGGCAGGTAGTCGAGGTCGAGCACGCGCTTGCCGACGAACTGCCGGCGATTGATGCCGAAGAAGGCCTCGTAGGCCTGGTTGCAGCCGAGGAATCGGGTGTTCTCGCCCTTGTAGAAAATGGGGTTGGGGATGGTGTCGAGCAGGGCCTGCAGGAAGCTGAACTGGCGGATCAGCTCCATTTCGATTTCGTGGCGGTCGGAGACGTCGAGGATGGTGACGAGCAGCGAATCGAGCTGCCCGTCCGCGTCGCGGACGGTGGCGATCTGCACGTCGCCCCAGCGCGCCTTGCCGGCCCGGTCGGTGAACTCGAATTCGTTGCGCAGGCTTTGGCTGGCCGCCGGGCCACTCTGGGCGAGCAGGTCGTCGATGCGGGCGAGGATCTCGGGCGGCAGGGCGATGCCTTCGAGATTCGACAACAGGGCTTCGATCGGTTGATCGACGAAGCGGGCGAAGGCGGGATTGACCAGGACCGGCTGGCGCGCCGGGTTGAGGCTGACGATGCCGACCGCGGCATTGTCGAAGATGGCGCGGAAGAAGGCTTCGCGCTTTTGCAGGATGTCCTGGCTCTGGCGCAGCGCCTGGGTGCGCCGGGCGACCTTGATTTCCAGCTCGATGTTGGCGTCTTCGAGCGCCCGGCGCGAATTGCGCAGATGCTGGCGCATCCCTTCGAGGGCCGCGGCCAGTTGCGTGACCTCGCGCCACGGCACGTCGGTGGTCACCGCCTGGTCGAGTTGCAGGGCGCCGATCCGCGCGCTGTCTTCGGCCAAAGCCATCAGCGGCTCGCCGAAGCGCCTGGCGATGCGGATGGCGACAATCATGCCGAGGGCCAGCGCCGAAAGGGTGATCAGGCCGAGCAGCAGCAGGTCCTGCGAGGTGATCGGGACAAAGTCGCTTTCCGGCGCGACGACGCCGAGGATGATGCCGCTGGCGTTGCCATTGACCGGGCGGAACAGGCTGAGCAGGCGCCCGTTTGGCTGCGTCAGGGCGTGCAGGTGCCGTTCCGGACGGGGGTTCATCTGCCATTGCTGGAAGGCGGCGGCGAAATCGGGGAGTTCGAGTTCCTCGGCGGTTTTCAGCAGCGCTTGGTTGATCGCCGGACGATCGGCGAAACGCGGGTCGCGCGGCGGGGCGATCAGCTTGCCTTCCTTCAGGAACAGGGCGGCCTTGCCCTGGCTGCCGAAGGTCATCCGGGTGGTGAATTCGGCGATGTCGATCAGCCGCACGTCGTGACCGATCACGTAGGTCGAGCCGTCGGCGTCGGTCCACCGCATGGCGGCGGTGATGCCTGGTTCCTTGGTGGTGAAGAAGATATAGGGCTCGGTCCAATAGACGCTGTTGTCGTCGGGCAGGGCCATGGCGCCCTTGAACCAGGGACGCTCGCGGGCGTCGTAGTTGCGCTCGCGCATCTCGACCGATTCGATTTCGCGGTCCTTGCTCCAGGTGATCCAGTAGGTCTGGCTGCCCCATTCGGCCGGATTGCTGATCCGGTTGATCCAGCGGCCGTCGTCGGTCATCAGGAGCAGGATTTCGCGGCCGGATTCGTGGGCGAAGATGACCGAACTGATTTCGCCGTGGTTGGCGATGATCGGGAAGAAGAATTCGTTGAAGCGCAGCAGGCGGGTCTGGTCGATGTTGGCGTTCTTGCCCCAGCCCTGGCTGCTGCGCAGCGTCACTTCGACCGTCTTGAGCAGGCGGGTGACACGCGCTTCGAGTTGCTCGGCGGCCAGTTGCATCTGGCTTTCGGCCAGGCGGTCGACGGTCGGCCGGCCGATCAGCAGGTAGAGGCTGAGCGTGAAGGCGGCCAGCGAGAGCAGGATCAGCAGCCCGATACGGAGTACCAGACTGTTGGCGAAACCCGGTTGCTTGAAGGAAACTCCGTGCAGCATTCCTTCCCCTTGGTGTGGTGTACGGAAGTTGTGGTTTTTTATACTTTTACCGCATTGTAGCGGGATATCCGTACGGCGTATCCCGCTGTCAAGCGGGCGCTGGACGGAATGCTACGGTAAGCCGGAAATTTTGCCGAAAAACGAAATCCGGCCTTACGGGACGACGGTGATTTCCGGCTTCTGGCCGATGAATTCCAGGCGCTGGTTCAGTGCGTCGGTGACGAACACCCGGTCGTCGCGGTCGACGCGCAGCACGAGGCCAACGTCCATTTTCCTGGCCATTTCGCGCCAGCCGTCCGGGCCGGCGATGAAGATCGGCTTGGAAGCGGCGTCGGACAGCGTGCCGGCCCTGGGGCCGGGCGGGATCAGCACGGTGACTGCCTGCGTGTGGTCGGCCGGGTAGCCGCGGCGCGGGTCGAGCAGGTGGGCGTAGCGCTTGCCGTCGAGTTCGAAGTAGCGCTGGTAGTCGCCGGAAGTGCCGATCGCTTCGCCGTCGGCCAGCGTCACCGTGGCCATCGGCCCCGGCTGGCGCGGGTGCTGGATGCCGACGCGCCACGCTTTGCCCTGCTTGCTGCCGAGCGCCATGATGTTGCCGCCGATGTTGATCAGCGCATTGTGGATGCCCTGCTGCTTGAGGATGGCGGCGGCGCGGTCGAGGGCGACGCCCTTCAGGTAGCCGCCAAAATCGAGGGCGACCTGGCGGTTGCGGCTGCTGACCGTGTTACCGGCGATGGCGAGGTCGGCGATCGACGGCTTGCTGGCCAGCCAGGCCTTGATCTCGGCGGGCGGCGGCAGTTCGGCCTTGAATTCGTCGGCCTGGAAGCCCCACAGCTTGATCAGCCGGCCGATGCCGGGGTCGAACAGGTGGTCGCCCTGCTTCGACAGGGCCTGCGCTTCGCGGACGAAGTCGGCCAGCTCCGGCTTGACTTCCAGCGGCTGGCCGGCGGCGATGGCGGCATTGAGGGCGGTCAGCTCCGACGCCTGCCAGGCGTGGTAGGCGCGGTGCAGTCGGTCGAATTCGCGCAGCACGGCGGCGATCGCCTGGCGGCCCTGTTCGGGGTCGTCGCCGACGACCAGCACTTCGACGCGGGTGCCGAAGACGTAGGCCTGCTGCTCCTGCAGCGGGGCGCGGCCGCAGGCGGCGAGGCAGAGCAAAAGGGCGGCGAGGATCAGGTGGCGGAACATGCGTGCTCAAGGGCGGTGATGAAGGCGCCGGCCGCATCGAAGCCGGATTGCTGGCGGATTTCGACCATGCAGGTCGGGCTGGTCACGTTGATTTCGGTCAGGTAGTCGCCGATCACGTCGATGCCGACCAGCATCAGGCCGCGCTTGAACAGCACCGGGCCGAGCGCTTCGGCGATCTCGCGGTCACGGGCCGACAGCTCCTGGGCGACGCCGGTGCCGCCGGCGGCCAGGTTGCCGCGCGTTTCGCCGGCCTTGGGGATGCGCGCCAGGCAAAAAGGCACCGGCTGCCCGGCGATCAGCAGGATGCGCTTGTCGCCGCGGCTGATCTCGGGGACGAAGCGCTGCGCCATGATCGTCCGCGTACCGTCGTGGGTCAGCGTTTCGATGATGACGTTGCGGTTCGGGTCGTTGCGATGGACGCGGAAGACCTGGCTGCCGCCCATGCCGTCGAGCGGCTTGAGGATGACGTCGCGTTCCTCGTCGATGAAGCGCTGGATCTGGCCGACGTGGCGGAATGCTACGGTCGGCGGGGAAAAACGGGCAAATTCCATGATCGCCAGCTTTTCGGAATGCTCGCGCAGCGCCCGCGGCCGGTTGAAGACGCGCACGCCCTCGGCCTCGGCGCGTTCGAGCAGCCAAGTGGCGGTCAGGTATTCGACATCGAAGGGCGGGTCGCGGCGCATGATCACCGCGTCGAAGGTGGTCAGCGGCAGCCACTCGCGGCCGGTTTCGCGGTACCAGTCGTGGTCGTCCGGGCGCAGGTGGAGGTGCAGTGCCTCGCCGCAAACGCCGCCGGCGTGCTGGCCGTCCGGCTTGCGCCAGCCGAGCGTCGCGGCATCGATGGCAAAGACGTCGTGGCCGTGGTTCTCGGCGGCGCGCATCATCGCCACCGAGGAATCCTTCCATGCCTTCAGGTGGTCCAGCGGGTCGACGACGAAGGCGAGCTTCAGCGAGCGGGCGCTGCCGCCGAGTAGGTGCTTCTCGAAATGCAGTTGCTGGGCCACGCCGGCGATCAGTCCTCGTCGACCTCGGGGGCCGTCCGTTCCAGTTCGATGGCGGCGGCCAGGCAGGCCAGCCGGCCAACGACGCCGTAGGCGTAGAAGCGGTTGGGCGGCGCGTCCGGATTGTTGCAGCCGTAGTCGGGCAGGTTGCAGCCGGTCTCGAAGGCGAGCGGCTCGAAATGCATGCCCGGCGCGTTGAGGTTCTCGTCCTTGCCGCGGCCGGTGTGCACCCGGTAGAAGCCGCCGACGACGTAGCGGTCGATCATGTAGATGACCGGCTCGGCGACTGCGTCGTTGAGTGTCTCGAAGGAATGCACGCCTTCCTGGATCAGCACCTCGGAGACTTCCAGACCTTCCTTGATCACGCTCATCTTGTTGCGCTGCTTGCGGTTCAGCGCGATCACCTCGTCGGCGTCGCGCACCGTCATCACGCCCATGCCGTAGGTGCCGGCGTCGGCCTTGACGACTACGTAAGGCGTCTCGTCTATGTCGTACTCGCGGTACTTTTCCTTGACGATGTCGAGTACGGCAGCGACGTTGGCGGCCAGGCATTCCTCACCCTGGCGCTCGTGGAAATTGATGCTGCGGCAGACCGAGAAGGCCGGGTTGATGCGCCACGGATCGATGCCGATGGCCTTGGCGAAATCGTTGGCGACCTGGTCGTAGGCGGCGAAATGGTTGGACTTGCGGCGCACCGCCCAGCCGGCATGGACCGGCGGCAGCACGACCTGCTCGTTGAGGCCCTGGAGGATGTCCGGGATGCCTGCCGACAGGTCGTTGTTGAGCAGGATGGCGCAGGGATCGAAGCCGTCCAGGCCGAGCCGGTAAGGCGTGCGGACCAGCGGTTCGAGCAGCAGGCTGGCGCCGTTGGGCAGCTCGATCGTCGTCGGCTTGTCGATTTCCGGCAGCAGTGTGCCGATGCGCACGGTCAGGCCGGTCTGCTTGAGGATGGCGGCGATCTGCGCGACGTTCTGCAGGTAGAACAGGTTGCGCGTGTGGTTCTCGGGGATCAGCAGCAGGCTGCGGGCGTCCGGGCAGAATTTCTCGATGGCGCTCATCGCCGCCTGCACGCAGAGCGGCAGGAAAGCCGGATTCAGGTTGTTGAAGCCGCCGGGGAAGAGGTTGGTATCGACCGGCGCCAGCTTGAAGCCGGAATTGCGCAGGTCGACCGACGAGTAAAACGGCGGCGTGTGTTCCAGCCACTGGCCGCGCAGCCAGTGTTCGATCTGCGGACTGGCCGCCAGGAATCGGCGTTCCAGTTCGAGCAGGGGGCCGCTTAGGGCGGTGGTCAGGTGGGGAACCATGTGCTGAGTCTCAATCCCGGAGTTTTTTATTGTGGCCGCAAATCTTACACCGCAGTGCACAAATAGGGGGCGCCATTCCGCGGTCAACCCCTTGAAAGAAGGTAAAATTCGCCCCTTCGTTTTAGCGTAATTTTCAGATTGGAATCGCCGTGCTCGTCGCCGCCAACATCACCATGCAGTTCGGGGTCAAACCCCTGTTCGAAAACGTCAATGTCAAATTCGGCGAGGGCTACCGCTACGGCCTGATCGGCGCCAATGGGGCGGGCAAGTCGACCTTCATGAAGATTCTCTGCGGCGCGCTGGAGCCGTCGGCCGGCAATGTCTCCAAGGACAAGCACGAGCGCATGGCCTACCTGAAGCAGGACCAGTTCGCCTACGAAGACATGCGCGTGCTCGACGTCGTGCTGATGGGCCACGAGGAAATGTGGGCCTGCATGAGCGAGCGCGACGCCATCTATGCCAATCCGGAAGCGACCGAGGACGACTACATGAAGGCCGCCGACCTCGAGCACCAGTTTGCCGAATACGACGGCTACACCGCCGAATCACGCGCCGGCGAGCTGCTGCTCGGCGTTGGCATCCCGACCGAACAGCACAACGGCCCGATGAGCCAGGTCGCGCCCGGCTGGAAGCTGCGCGTGCTGCTTTGCCAGGCGCTGTTCGCCAACCCGGACATCCTGCTCCTCGACGAACCGACCAACAACCTCGACATCAACACCATCCGCTGGCTGGAAGAGGTGCTCAACAACCGTGACTCGACGATGATCATCATCTCGCACGACCGTCACTTCCTGAACCAGGTCTGCACCCACATGGCCGACCTCGACTACGGCAAGATCACCACCTACGCCGGCAACTACGACGACTTCATGGAAGCCGCCCAGGCCGCCCGCGAGCGTCAGCAGAACGCCAACGCCAAGGCCAAGGAACGCATCGCCGAGCTGCAGACCTTCGTCCGCCGCTTCTCGGCCAACGCCTCCAAGGCCAAGCAGGCGACTTCCCGGATGAAGCTGATCGACAAGCTGAAGCCGGAAGACGTCAAGCCGTCGTCACGCCAGTACCCGTGGATCCGCTTCGATTACGACGAAAAGCAGAAGCTGCACCGCCAGGCCGTTGAAATCGAGAACCTCAGCTTCGCCTACGAGGGCTCGGACCGGAAGATCTTCAACAACCTGACGCTGACCATCAACGCCGGCGAGAAGATCGCCGTGATCGGCGAAAACGGCGTCGGCAAGACGACCTTCCTGAAGCTGCTGATGGGCGAGGTGCAACCGCAGTTCGGCACCATCAAGTGGGCCGAGAAGGCCTACCCCGGCTACTACGCCCAGGACCACAGTGCCGAGTTCGCCGGCACCCAGAGCCTGACCGAATGGGTCGCCGGCTACGCCCGCGCCACCATCGAGGACGGCGGTGACCTGGAAACCCTGATCCGCGGCACGCTCGGTCGCCTGCTGTTCTCCGGCGACGAGGTCAAGAAGCCGGTCAATGTCATCTCCGGCGGCGAACAGGGGCGCATGCTATTCGGCAAGCTGATGCTGTCCAAGCACAACGTGCTGGTCATGGACGAACCGACCAACCACCTCGACATGGAATCGATCGAAGCGCTGAACAGCGGCCTGGAAAAATTCCCCGGCACCCTGGTCTTCGTCTCGCACGACCGCGAATTCGTGTCCTCGCTAGCCACCCGCGTGTTCGAGGTCAAGGGCGACGGCAAGATCGTCGACTATCTCGGCGGTTACGAGGATTACCTGGCCTCGCAGGGCGTCGAGTAATTTCGATTTTGGCCCTTTTTTCGGGCCGACCGTAGCATTCCTGGAATGGCGTGCAGTAAAGCCGAAGCTTAAGCAGCTTCGGCTTTTTTACTGGATCAGACCGCCAGCGGCCAGCGTCCGGATCAGCCGCACGCAGTCGACATCGGACTGGTGGTAGGCCGACTTGACGTATTCGATGTAGGCCCGCTCCTCGGAATTCGGATTGCTGGCCAGCGTCGTCCGGTAGGCGAAGCGCAGGAACAGGAAGCTCGGCTCCGGTTCCTCGATGGTGATGGTCAGGCTGCCGCCGGGGTGACTTTCTGAAGGCTGGATGTCGAAGCGCACCCAATGGTGGTCGGCCAGCGTCACCCGGTCGTGGATCTTGGCCGGGCCGAAGTCCAGCGCGCGGAGCACGGTGTCGGCAGAGCGTTCAAGGATGGTGCAGGCTTCCAGTCCGGGCAGGAAGGGCAGGGGATCCTCGACGCGATAAAGCAGGCCCTGCCACAGTTGGTCGCGGGTCATCGACTCGACCAGCGGGTTTTCCGGGTCGTTGATCTGGATAAGATGTTCGAAATTCATGGAGCGAATGTTAACATCCCGCCCATGCAACTAGAACGCCTCCTGCAACACCACGGATTCGGTACCCGCAAGGGCTGCCGCTCGATGATCCGCAACGAACGCGTCGCGGTCAATGGCCAGACTTGTGACGACCCATTCGCCGAAATCGACACTGCCGGCCTCGTCTTCACCGTCGACGGCGTCGACTGGCCCTACGCCGAATTCGCCACGCTGATGCTCAACAAGCCGGCCGGCTACGAATGCTCGCGCAAGCCCAAGCATCACGCCGGCGTGCTCGAATTGCTGCCGGCGCCGCTGCGCGAGCGCGACGTGCAGC
Organism: Betaproteobacteria bacterium; assembly: GCA_020621865.1. Taxonomy (GTDB): domain Bacteria; phylum Pseudomonadota; class Gammaproteobacteria; order Burkholderiales; family Rhodocyclaceae; genus Azonexus. The sequence continues at coordinate 215,700 of JAHRYW010000001.1, forward strand.
CGATCGGCCGGCTCGACGAGGACACCACTGGCCTGTTGCTGATCACCGACGACGGCCAGTTGAACCACGTGCTGTCCTCGGCCAAGCGCAAGGTGCCCAAGCTCTACCTGGCGACCACCAAGCACCCGCTCGACCAGGCCCAGATCGACCAGCTGCTCTCCGGCGTACTGCTCGCCGACGAGCCGGAGCCGATTGCCGCGGCCGGCGCCGAAATCGTCGGTGAAAATCTGCTCCGCCTGACGCTGACCGAGGGCAAATACCATCAGGTCAAACGCATGGTGGCGGCGGTCGGCAACCGTGTCGAGGCGCTGCACCGCGAGGCGGTGGGCGAACTGACCCTGCCGCCCGACCTGAAGCCTGGCGAATGGCGCTGGCTGACCGCGGCCGACCTGCAGAAACTGGGCTATACGAAATGACCCTGACCGAAATGCGCTACATCGTGGCCCTGGCCCGCGAGCGGCATTTCGGCAAGGCGGCCGAGGCCTGCCATGTCAGCCAGCCGACGCTGTCGGTGGCGCTGAAAAAGGTCGAAGGCCAGATCGGCGCACCGCTATTCGAGCGCGGCACCAGCGATGTCCGCATCACCCCGCTCGGTGAGCGTCTGGTCGAGCAGGCCCGGCGGGTGCTGGCCGAGGCGGTCAAGCTCGAAGAAATCGCCGAGGCAACCGGCGACCCGATGACTGGGCAGTTGCGCGTCGGCATCATCTACACCATCGCGCCCTACCTGCTGCCGCAACTGATCCCGGCGCTGAACCGCGAGGCGCCGAAAATGCCGCTGTTCCTCAAGGAGGATTTCACCGGCAACCTGATTCCGGCGCTCAAGGCTGGCGAACTCGACGTCATCGTGATCGCCTTGCCCTTCGCCGAACCGGGGCTGGTCGCCCAGCCGGTCTATGATGAGCCGTTCCGCATCGTCGTGCCGGCCAGCCACCCGTGGGCTGACCGCAGCGAGGTCAACGGCGACGAACTGGATGGCCAGAACCTGCTGTTGCTCGGCCAGGGCAACTGCTTCCGCGATCAGGTGCTCGAATCCTGCCCCCGCCTCAACGCACCGGATGCGCTGGAGCACTCATTGGAGGGGAGCTCGCTGGAAACCATCCGCTACATGGTGGCCAGCGGCGCCGGCGTGGCCGTGATGCCGAGCACGGCAGCCGATCCGCTGACGACCAAGGAACCGCTGGTCAAGGTGCTGCCCTTCGCCGGCGTCCAGCCCAAACGTACCGTCGGCTTGGTCTGGCGGGTTACCTTCCCACGTCCGCAGGCGATTGACGCCGTGCGCGCCGCGCTGCTGTCCTGTCAGTTGCCGGGAGCGACGGCGACGCGTTGAGGTTTCACGTGAAACGCTCACCCACTAAGCAAAAAGCCGGGAAACCCCGGCTTTTTGCTTAGTGGTAGGCCGTCTTGGAGGACAGCTTGGCTGCCATCACGCAAGCCAGGGTAAAAATAACCACTGCAAAACCAATGCCCATGTAGGAAATTTCGTCCATCGTAGTCTCAATGAAGGTAGGTTGAAAATTTTGAGACGATGTAGACAGCGCTCCCACTGAAAGTTCCTGGGCTTGGCAATTTTTTTCGCCATCCCCATCCGGTATTCGGCAACCATGAAAAAGCCCCTGGGGAAATGCCAGGGGCTTCTCGGTTATGGGCTGGGTGATCGGCTATTTTTCGGCGTCGGCTTTTTTCTTGGCCGGTGCCTTGGGCTTGGCCACCTTTTTCTCGAATTCGAATCCAACCTTGCCGTCCTGGGCGACCAGATAGGCCGAGAACTTGCGCCGTGTGCGGTTGGAAACGAATTCCTTGAGCAGATCGGTCTTGCCGTCGGCCAGCAGTTTCTTCATCTGCTCGGCATCGATCGGCTGCTGCAGGATGATCTTGCCGGAGCGGAAGTCACAACTCTTGTCCGGGCCGACCGATTTTTCACAGACGTAGGAAGTGCCGTGCTCGAATACGCCGGCAGCGCATTTTGGGCATTTGCCCAGGCTGATCTGGTCGGAGAAGTCTACGGGCTCGGCATCGGCGGCATCGGCCTTGTCCTGGCCGAAGTCGAACTCGGGCTGCAACTCGTCGTTCAACTTGATCGCGGCGGCGAAGGTACGGCCCATCTTGTTGCGGAAACCGGTCAGTGGCCCGACTTGCCTGTCGGTCAGCAGGGTCTCGATTTCAGCCGGTTCGTACTGGCGGCCGGCGACGATCTTCCACAACGCGTAGTCGCAGCCGCCGCACTGGAATTTCTTGTAGGTTTCGCGAATCTGGCCGCCGCATTTCGGGCAGGGCGCGGCCAGCACACCGAAGTCGCCGGGGATCGTGTCGGCTTCGTACTGCTTTGCGCGCTCGACCATGTGGCGGGTCATCTCGGCGATTTCGCGCATGAATTCCTCACGCGTGAATTCGCCCTTTTCGATACGGCCGAGCTTCCATTCCCAGTCGCCGGTCAGTTCCGGCTGGGTTAGTTCGTTGATGCCGAGACCGTTGAGCAGCGTCATCAGCGTGAAAGCCTTGGCGGTCGGGATCAGCTCGCGGCCTTCGCGATGCATGTACTGTTCGCCGATCAGGTTTTCGATGATCTGGGCGCGGGTGGCCGGGGTGCCGAGGCCGCGGCCGGCCATCGCCGCCTTCAGTTCCTCGTCGTCGACCATCTTGCCGGCACCTTCCATGGCCGAGAGCAGGGTGGCTTCCGAGTAGCGCGGCGGCGGCTTGGTGGCGTTGGCCTTGACGGTGACTTCGTCGGTCTTGACCTTTTCCTTGGCGTCGACCGCCACCAGATTTCCTTCGTCGCCATCCTGGCCTTCCTTGCCATAGACGGCCAGCCAGCCCGGATTGACCAGGATCTTGCCTTCCGTCTTGAAGGGATGGCTGGCGACGCGGGTGATCCGGGTGGTTACCTGGTATTCGGCGGCCGGGAAGAAGACGGACAGGAAACGGCGGACGACGAAGTCGTACAGCTTCTGCTCCATCTCGTTCAGGCTCTTGGGGGCCTGCGGCGTCGGGATGATCGCGAAGTGGTCGCTGATCTTGGCGTTGTTGAAGATGCGCTTGTTGGGCAGCACCCAGTTGCGGGCCAGGATCTGGTGGGCGAAGGGCGAATAACGGGCGAGTAGGACTTCGTCGTGGCCCTTGCCGGCGCCCTGGCCGGTCAGAACGGCTAGCGTTTCCTTGACCGTCGGCAGGTAATCTTCCGGCAGGCAGCGCGAGTCGGTTCGCGGGTAGGTCAGGACCTTGTGCTTTTCGTACAGGGCCTGGGCCAGCGACAGCGTGGTCTTGGCCGAGAAGCCGAAGCGAGCGTTCGCTTCGCGCTGCAGGGTTGTCAAATCGAACAGGGCCGGCGACAGCCGGGTTTCCGGCTTGGCTTCTTCGGTCACTTCGCCGGGCTGGCCCAGCGTCGCGGCGCGGATCGCTTCGGCGCGGGCCACTTCCCACAGGCGGTCGGCGCGGGCGTGCTCGTCGTCATTCTTGCCCTTGAAGCCCTCGTCGAACCATTTGCCCTTGTAGCTGCCGGCCTTGGCGCTGAATTCGGCTTCGACTTCCCAGTAATCGCGCGGCTTGAATTCGCGGATTTTCTTTTCGCGCTCGACGACGATGGCCAGCGTCGGGGTCTGGACGCGGCCGACGGTGGTCAGGTGGAAGCCACCGGTCTTCGAGTTGAAGGCGGTCATCGCCCGCGTGCCGTTGATGCCGACCAGCCAGTCGGATTCGGAGCGGCAGACGGCGGCGTCGCCAAGACCTTGCATGTCGTTGCCGGGGCGCAGGCGGGCGAAACCGTCGCGGATCGCGCCCTGGGTCATCGACTGCAGCCACAGTCGCTGCACCGGTTTGCCGGACTTGGCGTTCTGGGCGATGTAATTGAAGATCAATTCGCCTTCGCGCCCCGCGTCGCAGGCGTTGATCAGGCCGCTGACGTCCTTGCGCTTGATCAGCTTGTTGAGCACCTTGAGGCGCGATTCGGTCTTCTCGATCGGCTTCAGCGCGAAGTGCGGCGGAATAACCGGCAGGTGGGCGAACGACCATTTGCCGCGCTTGACCTCGAATTCTTCCGGGCAGGCCAGTTCGAGCAGGTGACCGACGGCCGAGGAGAGCACGAGGTCTTCGCTTTCGAAGTAGTCGTCGTGTTTGGTGAAACCGCCCAGCGCCCGCGCGATATCGGCGGCGACGGAAGGTTTTTCGGCAATGATCAGCTTTTTTGACATGGTTTGGCCTGTGGGGTGCCGGGGCATGATAAGTGCGCGGCGCGCGGCTTGGCAAGCCGTCTATATAGGGAGTGAGTCTAGTTCAGTTGCTGGTAGCGGTTGCCGGGCAGGGTTGCTATGCGCCCGGCAAGTTCGAGCGTCAGCAGTTCCGGTAATAATTTATCGGCGCCCAGGCCGGTGCGTTCGGCCAGGTCGTCCAGGCCGCAGGGATCGTGGCCGAGGGCGGCGAGAATTGGGTGATTTTCTGTTTCCGGCGGCGTAGCTTCGGGGCCGGGTGGTGCGGTGAAATTGCCCAGTTCTTCTAGGATATCGGCTGCCGTCTCGACCAGTTTGGCGCCCTGTTTGATCAGTTTGTGGCAGCCGCGGGCGACTGGCGAATGGATCGAGCCGGGGATGGCGAAAACCTCGCGGCCTTGTTCGGCTGCCAGGCGGGCGGTGATCAGCGAGCCGCTTTCCGGTGCCGCTTCGACGACCAGAACACCACGCGCCAGCCCGGAAATGATCCGGTTGCGTCGGGGAAAGTTCGAAGCGATGGACGGTGTGCCGAGCGGAAACTCGGAAACGATGGCGCCGCGTTCGGCAATGGCCAGCGCCAGTTCCTTGTTGCGGGCAGGATAAATGCGATCAGCGCCGGTGCCGATTACGGCGATAGTCTCGCCACCAGCCGCCAATGCGCCGCGATGGGCTGCCGCATCGATGCCCAGGGCGAGGCCGCTGACGATGCACAGCCCTTTGCCGGCCAGCGACCGGGCAAAGCTCTCGGCCGTTTGCACGCCTTGCGGTGTCGCGTTACGGCTGCCGACCATCGCCAGGCTGCGTTGCCGTAGCAGGGCGGGGTTGCCGCGCACGTAAAGCAGGCTGGGTGGGTCGGCGATTTCGAGCAGGGCCTTCGGGTAATCGTCATCCGCCAGGGTGATGATGTGCTGTCCGGGCTGGCCGGCCCAGGCCAGGCTGAGTTCGATAGCGTCGGAAGGATCGACATCGAACAGCAGGTCGGCGCGGTCGCCGGCGACCGCACGGGTGGCCAGGCGGCCGGCGGCAAAGATGGCCTCGGGTAAACCGAAAGCGGCGAGAAGCTTTCGCTGTGTCTCGCCGCCGATGCCGGGAATCAGGGTCAGCCGCAGCCAGGCGGCCAGCCCTTCAAGATTGTTGATCACGGGTTGGTGGCCGAATCTCCGACGATGACCGACTTTGAGGAGTCGACGACCAGGGCGTAGGCCACGCGGTTGAAGACGCGGAAGACGAAGGCCAGGCCGTAGCGCTCGGCCGGTACAGCAGTCAGGGTGCGCCGGCCGTCGGAGTCGACGCTGGCCGACACGCGATTGCGGTGGAGGGCGACGACATGGCCGATTTCCAGACCGTCATTCTTGCCACGGTTTAGGGCGACGACGGAAGACGGACCGCCTTCGTTGACCCCGCCGTAGATCGAAACTACCTTGGCGGATACGGCTTCGTCAGGGCGGTGGGGCACATAGGAGATGATTTCGGCCGGCGGTGCGGGGAGCAGGCGGTCGCCAATGCCAATTTCTTCCTTGGCCAGCGTGACGCGCAGATTGGCCGGTTCGCCCGGCTTGACCAGGCGCGCATTGCCGAGGAAGAAGGCTTCGTAGGCGATGATCTCGCCGGTATCCGGATCCTTCAACCCCTTGCCCTTGCGGAAGATGTGCCATTTATCGACGCTGGCGTCGGGAATTCCGGTGGCGTAGAACGAGTCGGCGCTGCCGACCATCATGCGGTCTTCCTCGGTGGCGACGATCTTGACCGGGCTGTCCTGCTCGGCGGTTTCGACGATCAGCGGCTGCGAAATGAAGGGTTCGATGACATTGGGTGGAATGCTCGGAATGACTTGCTGAACCGGTGTGCTGTAGACGGTCGGCTGGGCCTTGCCATCCTGGCCGACCCGCTTGGCCATCTTCAGGCGCGGCGAGCCGCTCGACATGTCGAGCAGGATGATGTCGCCCGGATAGATCCAGTGCGGATTCTTGATCTGTTCTTTGTTCATCTGCCAGATTTCCGGCCAGCGCCAGGGCTGCTTGAGGAACTTGCCGGAGATACCCCACAGGGTATCGCCCTTGACGACGATGTGGCGCTCCGGCGGGTTGTCGACGAGCGCGAGCGGCTCGGCGGCCGATGCGCAGGCGGCCGTCACGGCCAGGATGAGCGCGGATATAATGCGAACCATAGTCGTAACCTCACGTGCCGGTGGAACGCAATATCGTCGTCGCGGTCTCATTGCAGCGATCAATTTGCGTTCCATACCTTGGAATTGCTTTAGATTCTGCACGTAATAACCTGAGCGAGCAAGCTTTTATTCCGGTTTTGATATGGCCCTTCTACCCATTTTGCGTTTTCCCGATCCGCGCCTGAAAAAGGTCGCCCAACCCGTTGCGGAGGTTGATGAAAGCATCCGAAAACTGGCCGCCGACATGGCCGAAACCATGTATGAGGCACCCGGGATCGGGTTGGCGGCAACCCAGGTCGATGTACATAAGCGCGTTGTCGTGATCGACGTCTCCGAGGAGAAGAACGAACTTCGCGTCTTCATCAACCCGGAGCTGAGTCGCTGCGAGGGCGCGCAGGTCGGTGAGGAGGGCTGCCTGTCGGTGCCCGGCATCTACGACAAGGTCGAGCGTGCCGAGCGGGTGGCCATTACTTATATGGATCTCGACGGTTCGCGGCGGACGCTGGAAGCGGATGGTCTGCTCGCTGTCTGCATCCAGCACGAGATCGATCATCTGAACGGCACGGTGTTCGTCGACCATCTGTCGCAACTGAAGCAGCTGCGGATCAAGAACAAGCTGGCCAAACAGGCGCGCGTCACGGCATGAAGCTGATCTTCGCCGGAACGCCGGAATTCGCCGCGACGGCGCTACAGGCCATTATCGCTGCCGGTCACGAAGTTGCCCTGGTGCTGACCCAGCCGGATCGTCCGGCCGGACGCGGCATGGTCTTGCAGCCGTCGGCCGTCAAGAAAGTGGCGCTCGAGCACGGCATCGAGGTCTTCCAGCCTTTGACGCTGAAGGACGCCGAAGCGCAGGCAAAAATCGCCGCCGTCGGCGCCGAGGTCATGGTCGTCGCCGCTTATGGCCTGATTCTGCCGCAGCTCGTGCTCGACCTGCCGCGCTTCGGCTGCATCAATATCCACGGTTCGCTGCTGCCGCGCTGGCGCGGTGCGGCGCCGATTCAGCGTGCCCTGCTGGCTGGTGATGCTGAGACCGGTGTCTGCATCATGCAGATGGAAGCCGGGCTGGATACCGGCCCGGTGCTCTTACGCGGGGCGTTCCCGATCGAAGCCACCGATACGACGGCGACGCTGCACGACCGCCTGGCCGCGCTGGGGGCAACGCTGGTCGTCGAGGCCTTGGGCAAGCTGCCTTTGCCGGCCGAGCCGCAACCGGCCGAGGGCGTCACTTACGCCCACAAGATCGAAAAGGCCGAGGCGCTGATCGACTGGTCGAAGAGCGCCGCTGAGCTGGATCGTCACATCCGCGCCTTCAACCCGTTTCCCGGGGCGCAAGCCCTGTTCGGCGGCCAGACGGTCAAAATCTGGCAGGCCCGGCCGGTTGACGCCGAAGGTGAAATTGGGACGATTTTGGCCATCGACCGTAGCATTCTCGTCGTTGCCTGCGGCCAGGGGGCGCTGGCCATCGGCGAATTGCAGAAAGCCGGCGGCAAGCGCCTGCCAGTCCAGCAATTCCTGGCTGGCCACCCGCTGAAGATCGGCGACCGCTTCGATCTGCCGGCCTGATCGCCGGCTCAGGCCGCGCTGGCGCGCGGCAGTTGGTGGAGGCTGGCTGGTAGTGTGCCGACCACCGCCAGGCTGGGTCTTTCGCCCGGCTTCTGGTGGCGCAGCGTCAGATAACGCAGGCAGGTGACACGCAGGAAGGAGGCGAAGTTTTCGACTTCGCCGCGATATTGCTCAATTTCATCGTAGAGCTTGGCGATCAGCTGATTGGTCGTCATCCCCTCGTTGCCGGCCAGTTCGGCCAGGATGTCCCAGAACAGGTTTTCCAGCCGGATCTTGGTCACGAAGCCATGGATGCGCAGCGAACGCGACCGTGATTCGTAGAGCATCGGGTCGGCCTTGACGTAGATTTCACACATGCAGCCTCCTGGGCAAAACGGGCAACGCCAAGGCGTTGCCCCGCCGACAAAATCAAAGGGTGATCCGGGTACCGAGCAGCGGCAGGAACTTGGCCAGCCACGCCGGGTGCGCCGGCCAGGCCGGGGCGGTGACCAGATTGCCATCGACGTGGGCCTGATCGACCGGAATGTCGGCGTATTGCCCGCCGGCCGAGCGAACTTCGGGGCCGCAGGCCGGGTAGGCGCTGCACGAACGACCCTTGAGGATGCCGGCCGCGGCCAGCAGTTGTGCGCCGTGGCAGATCGCGGCGATCGGCTTGCCGGCGTCGGCGAAGTGGCGAACCATGGCCAGCACCTCGGGATTCAGGCGCAGATATTCGGGGGCGCGGCCGCCGGGAATGACCAGCGCGTCGTAGTCCTCGGCGCGGAGATCGGCGAAGGTCGCATTCAGCGTGAAGTTGTGGCCAGGTTTCTCGCTGTAAGTCTGGTCGCCTTCGAAGTCGTGGATGGCGGTGCGGACGAAGTCGCCGGCCTTCTTGCCCGGGCAGGCGGCGTGGACGGTGTGGCCCACCATCAGCAGTGCCTGGAAGGGCACCATGGTTTCGTAATCTTCGGTGTAGTCACCGGTCAGCATAAGAATTTTGCGGGCTGCCATGTTTGTCTCCTTGGTTTTGTCATGCCTTCGGCAGGCTTGCCGAGTGCAGGATCATTGTCGGAGGAATCGCCGGGGGGCGGGTAGCAGCCGGCTGCTACTTTAACGGTGCCAGCCGACCCCGTTCGACGGTCGTGCACTGCTGGCCATCCGGGGCGAAATGTTCGATTACTTCAGCAAACAGTGCTCTTGCCTTGGAGCTGTTGTCGCCGCTGAAGTTGCAGACGTAAACATCGAGCGTGACACCGCCGATTTCCGGCCAGGTGTGGATGGCCATGTGCGATTCGGCAAGGACGACGGTGCCGGTGACACCGGCCGGCTGGTCGGCCGCGTCGTGAAAGGCATGGAACAGGCGTCCGACGACGGTCAGTCCGTGGCGCTGGCAGGCATCCACGCAGTAAGCCTCCAGTCCTGGCGCATCGAGCAACAGGGCCGGGGCGCAGCGGCAGGCCTGGAGGTCGGCGATCAGGTGCAATCCGTTCATGGATGAATTCTAGGGCGTTTCACGTGAAACGCGCAGGCTGAAAATGCTTTCCAGCAGGCGCCCAAGCCGGTAGCCGGCGTCCACCAGGCGGCGGTTGGCGATTTCCCGGCTGCGGCGTCGGAAATCCTCGTCGACAATGGGCAGCAGACTGCCGCTGGCGGTCGGGTAGGCTTCGCCGAGCAGGCGGTGGCTTTCGTCGCGCCATTGCCGGACGTCGCCTTGCGTCGGGGCCGGAGAATCCTCGATCAGGCGCGCCGCGATCTTTTCCAGGCGCTGGCCACGCAGCCAGGGCGGGCCGGGGAGGTCGTCCCAGTAAGTGTGCAGGTTGGTGAAGGTCAGACGCGGGTTGAACGGGTTTTCGATGGCGACCTGGTTGCCGCCTTCGTCACCATGGCGCCCGACATGCAGCGGCTGATGGAGGTCGGCGACGAGGTGGATCAACCAGGGCAGGGAATTTGAAATTTGGGCATTTTTTCCGCCCGACCGTAGCATTTTGGTCAGTTGGACGATCTGCCGGTCGAGTTCGCCGTCGCGGACCTGACCGTTGGCATCAAGATCGACGTAGTGCCAGCGCTTGTGGCGGGCGGTATCCGGCAGGCCGGGCAGCGGCGGGGTGGGAGGTTCGCGGTCCTCGTCGTAGAAGCGCGGATCGTTGCGGATGTCGTCCGGCCAGGTCGCGGCTTCGGCAAAAATGTCGATGCCGTCGTCGGAGCGGGCCCGTTCCGCCCAGCGGGCGTGGTCCGGGTGTCCGGCCAGTGCTGCCTTGACGGCTTCGCGGCTGGCCGGGGACAGCTGTTGCCAGGCAATCACCGCCACCAGGCGGTGGCCGGCTGCATTCCAGGCGAGGGCCGGGGTCGCCGGCAAAAAGAAAAGCAGGGCAAACAGGAATCGATGCATGAGGCCATTATGCCGCGTGCGATAATCATCGACTATGTCCAGACTGCCCCATAACTCGCTCGCTTACGCCCTGCTCGAGGCGGCCCGTATCGATACCGCCGTGCTCGCCGGGCAGAGCCTGGCCGACGGCCTGCTCACCCGCGTCGATCCGGCCGCCCGGCCGGCCGTCCAGGATCTGGTCTACGGCAGCCTGCGCGCCTATGGGCGGGGCGATTTCTATCTCGCCCGCCTGCTCGAAAAGCCGCTCTACGTCGACGAAGTCCGTGCCCTGCTGCTGGTTGCGCTGTATCGCCTGGAAACCCGGCCGGATGTGGTGCACACCGTGGTCGACCAAGCCGTTTCGGCGGCCGGGGAAATCGCCGGCGGCAACTTCCGCGGCCTGGTCAATGGCGTGCTGCGCAATTTCCTGCGCCAGCAGCCAGCCCTGACGGCGGCCTTCGCGGCCGATGCTGGCGCTGCGGCGATGTACCCGGACTGGTGGCTGGCGCAACTGCAGGCCGCCTATCCCAATGACTGGCCCGCCATCGTCGCCGCCGGCAATGCGCCGCCGCCGATGGGTTTGCGGGTCAATAGCCGGCGGATTACGCGTGACGAATACCAAGCGCTGCTTGCCGCCGAGCACATCGCCGCCACGCCGGTCGGCGAATGCGGGTTGGCGCTCGACCGCCCGGTATCGGTCGATGCCCTGCCTGGGTTTGCCGATGGACTCGTCTCCGTGCAGGACCCGGGGGCGCAGAAGGCGGCGACGCTGCTGGCGCCGGCGCCGGGCAGCCATGTTCTCGACGCTTGCGCTGCACCGGGCGGCAAGACCGCCCACCTGCTCGAACGCAGCGACCTCGATCTGCTGGCCCTCGATCTCAAACCGGCCCGTTGCCGGCGCATCGCTGAGACCCTGACCCGCCTCGGCCTGACGGCCCGGATCGAAGCCGCCGATTGCGCCAAACTGACCTCCTGGTGGGACGGCCGCCCCTTCGACGCGGTGCTTGCCGATGTGCCGTGCACGGCCAGCGGCGTCGTGCGTCGTAATCCGGACGCCAAATGGCTGCGCCGCGAAGCCGACATCGCCAGCTTTGCCGCCACCCAGGCGCGGATACTCGATGCCCTGTGGCCGGTGCTGCGTCCCGGGGGTAAACTGCTTTATGCAACCTGCTCGGTTTTCCCGGCCGAGAATGGCGGGCAGATCGACCGTTTTATCGAACGCCAGCCGCAGGCCCGCCGTTGCCATGAGGAACAGCTTTTACCCACTGCCGAACACGATGGCTTCTTCTACTGCCTGCTCGAAAAGCGTGATTGACATCGTTCGCCGCTGGTTGCTGGCGCTGATGGTCGTGCCGGTGCTGGCCTGGGCGGCCGAGATCGAGGTCGCCAATCCGCAGTTGCAGGCCGGCGACGATGGCTACGTGCTGGCGGCCGACTTCAAGTTCGAGCTCAACCCCCGGCTTGAAGAAGCAGTGGCCAAGGGGGTCGTTCTCTATTTCGTCGCCGATTTCGAGCTGACCAAGGCGCGCTGGTACTGGCTGGACGAAAAGCTGGTCAGCCGCAGCCAGACCTACCGCCTTTCCTACAACGCCCTGACCCGGCAATATCGGCTGTCGGTCGGTTCCGGCCTGCATCAGTCGTTCGCCAGCCTGTCCGACGCCCTGCAGGTACTTTCCCGCCTGCGTAACTGGGTCGTCGCCGAGCGCGGAGAAAAGGGCCTCCGGGCCGGCGACACCTATGAGGCGGCGCTGCGTCTTCGGCTCGATGTCACCCAGTTGCCCAAGCCCTTCCAGATCACCGCACTCGGCAACAAGGACTGGAGCCTGGCTTCCGACTGGCGGGCCTGGCAGGCCAGCCTGCCGGCACTGCCGCCGAATGCCGCGCCCGCATCGGCGAGTGCGCCGCCCGCCCCGGTGGAAGCCAAATGAAGCGCATCGTTGCCGCCGGCGGCGCCTTCGCTGCAGCCATCGGGGGCATCCTGTGGTTCCTGCTGTTGATGACCACGGCCGCCGATACGGTCATCTTTTCGCAGAACTACCCCCTGCTGATCGGCCTCAACGTCATCCTGGCGCTGGCCATGGTCGGTCTGGTCGGCTGGCAGTTGCGCACCCTGTGGCGCGACTATCGGGCGCAGGTCTTCGGGGCTCGCCTGAAGCTGCGCCTGATGCTGATGTTCGGCGTCATCGCCGTGCTGCCTGGGGCGCTGGTCTATGGCGTCTCGGTGCAGTTCGTTACCCGTTCGATCGAAAGCTGGTTCGACGTCCGCGTCGAAAAGGCACTGGAGTCCGGCCTGCAACTGGGCCGTTCGGCCCTTGATTCGCTACTCGCCGACCTGGTCGAGAAGGGGCGCAGCATGTCGTCGGAGCTTTCCGATATCCAGGAGTCGTCACGACGTTCCGCCCTGCTGCGCCTACGCGAGGAAAAGGGCGTGCAGTCGGCGGCGCTGTTCTCGGTCGGCGGCCAACTGCTATCCAGCGCCACTGGCGAACTGGCCAGCCTGCTGCCCGACCTGCCCAGCCAGGCCCAGCTCAAGCAGGCGCGCAACACGCGCTCGGTCGGCACCGTCGAGGGCGAAGGCGGCAAGCTTTACCTGCGCGTCCTGGTCCCGGTATCGGCCCGCGACATGTTCGAGGAGCCGCGCATCCTGCAATTGACCCAGTCGGTGCCGCCCGGCCTGGCGCACGATGCCGATGCCGTGCAGGGCGTCTATCGCGACTACCAGGAACTCCAGCTGGCCCGCCAGGGGTTGACCCGCATCTACGCGCTGACCCTGACGCTGACCGTGCTGGTTGCCTTGTTTGGCGCCTTTGCGCTGGCCTTCCTGATGGCCCGCCGGCTGGCGGCGCCCCTCTACATTCTGGCCGAAGGCACTCAGGCGGTGGCCCAGGGCGACTTCTCGCCGCGTCAGGCGATCTACAGCGGCGACGAACTCGGCGTGCTGACCCAGTCCTTCAACCGGATGACCCGGCAGCTCGACGACGCCCGGCGCGAAACCGAGCGCCACCGGGCCGAGCTGGAATCGGCGCGTGGTTATCTGGAATCGATTCTCGCCAACCTGTCCACCGGCGTACTGGTCTTCGACCGTCGCTTCGTGTTGCGTACCGTCAACGAAGGCGCATTGACCATCCTGACCGACGACTTTTCCGGGCTGGTCGGCGCCATGGTCGAGGATTGGCCGCGCCAGCAGGCTCTCGGCACCTTCATCCGCGAGCAGTTTGCCGCGACGGAGGAGGCTGAGTGGCAGGGGCAACTGGAGATGGAACGCCCGAACGGCATGCCGCAGGTCCTGCTGCTGCGCGGTTCCCGTCTGCCGGAAGCCAGTGGCGGCGGTGACGTCGTGGTCTTCGACGACGTCACCCGGCTGATCGCCGCCCAGCGCAGTGCCGCCTGGGGCGAAGTGGCGCGCCGGCTGGCCCACGAGATCAAGAACCCGCTGACGCCGATCCAGCTTTCCGCCGAGCGCCTGCAGTTCAAGCTGGCCGACAAGCTGAGCAACGGCGATGCCGACATGCTGGCCCGCGGCACGCAGACCATCATCAACCAGGTCCAGGCGATGAAGCGCATGGTCGACGATTTTCGCGACTACGCCCGCCTGCCGGCCCCGGAAGTGGCACCGCTCGACCTCAACGGGCTGATCGGCGAAGTGCTCGGCCTGTACGAAAGCTCGTCGGCCGCCATCGACAGCCGGCTGGCCGAGGATCTGCCGGCCGTCCTCGGCGACGCCACGCAGTTGCGGCAGATCATCCACAACCTGCTGCGCAACGCCGAAGACGCGCTGGAGGGCCGCGAAGCAGCGCGTATCCTGATCCAGACCGAGCAGGTCGGCCGCTGCGCCCGGCTGACCATTGCCGACAACGGCCCCGGGTTCCCGGTCGAGCTGCTGGCGCGCATCTTCGAACCCTATGTCACCACCAAGGCGCGCGGTACCGGCCTTGGCCTGCCCATCGTCAAGAAAATTGTCGAAGAACACCTGGGCACCATCGAAATCAGCAATGCACCGGAGGGCGGCGCCCGGATCGACATCCGTCTGCCCCTGGTGAAGGAGGAGGAAGCCAAGCATGGCCATCATTCTGGTCGTTGACGACGAAGTCGGCATTCGCGAGTTGTTGTCGGAAATCCTGATCGACGAGGGTTACGACGTGCGGCTGGCGGAAAATGCCGCGGCGGCCCGGCGCATTCGCGCCGAACTGCGCCCCGATCTCGTCCTGCTCGACATCTGGATGCCCGATACCGACGGCATCTCGCTGCTCAAGGAGTGGCACGCCGAGGGACATCTCAACATGCCGGTGGTCATGATGTCCGGCCACGGCACCATCGATACCGCGGTCGAGGCGACGCGTTTCGGCGCCTTCGATTTCCTCGAAAAGCCGATTGCCCTGCAAAAGCTGCTGGGCACGGTGCAAAAAGCGCTCAAGCACGACAAACCGCCGGCCCGGCCGCCGCTGACGCTCGAAGCGTTCAGCCGCTCGGCCTTCGTCAAGGAGTTCAAGCGCCGCCTGGAGCAGGCTGCGGCCAAGTCGCCGACGCTGCTGCTCAAGGGGGCCAACGGCGGCATGGCGGAAATCTGCGCCCGCACGCTGCAGCCGCCGCGGGCCCCGTGGCTCGATCTGTCCAGCATCAGCAGCGCATTGACCCAGGAGATGCTGGAAAAGGTCACCGGCGGCATCCTGTTCGTGCCTGACCTGTCGGCGCTCGGCAAGATGCAGCAGATGAACCTGGCCTTTGCCGTCGACCGCCTGGAAAAGCTGAACCTGCAGTTGATCGCGGCCACCGTCGCCTCGCTGTCGGTATTGGGCGAAGCGGGCTGGGACAGCAAGCTGCTCGCCCGGCTCAACGAAATCTGGGTGGCCATGCCTTCGCTGGCCGGGCACGGCGACGAATTGCCGGAGATTGCTAGCCTGCTGCTGACCAATTTCGTCGAACGCGGCGAGGTGCCGGTCCGCCGTTTCTCGACGGCGGCGCTGAACGCCCTGCGCACGATGGTCTGGAAGAACCAGCCGGATTCGAACTGGAGTGATCTCTACGCGCTGGTTCGCAATCTGGCCGTGACCTCGCTCGACGAGGAGATCAGCGCCGAGGACGTGGCCCGGGTCCGGCCGCAGGAAGCCGCCGATTCACCGGAGGCGGTCTCGCTGCTGCCCCTGTTCGATCAGCCCTTGCGCGAGGCGCGCGACGCCTTCGAGAAAATGTATTTCGAACATCACCTGCGTCTCGAAGGTGGCAATATGACCAGACTGGCCGAGCGCTCCGGGCTGGAGCGCACGCACCTTTATCGCAAATTGAAGCAACTGGACGTCAAGCTCGGTAAACGCGGCGAAGAATAAGCGCCCGGGCGTCAGGGGGAAGCATGAAAGTGATCATTCTCGGTGCCGGCCAGGTCGGTGCCAGCGTGGCCGAAGGTCTGGTTTCGGAAGAAAACGACATCACGGTGATCGACTACGACGGCCCGCGCCTGATGCAGCTCCAGGACAAGCTTGACCTGCGGACGGTGGTCGGCAACGCCGCATCGCCCAGCGTGCTGCGCGATGCCGGGGCAGACGATGCCGACATGATCATCGCCGTGACCCAGAGCGATCAGACCAACCTGGTCGCCTGCAAGCTGGCCCACAGCGTGTTCAACGTGCCGACCCGCATCGCCCGCTTGCGTTCGCGGGATTTTCTCGAGGATGCCTCCCTGCTTTCGCCGGAGAATTTCGCCGTCGATTTCGCCCTCTGTCCCGAACAGGTCATTACCGACTACATCCGGCGCCTGATCGAATTTCCTGAAGCCCTGCAGGTGCTCAGCTTCGCCAAGAACCGGGTCAGCCTGGTGGCGGTGCGGGCCTACGAGGGCGGCTTGCTGGTCGGCAAGCCGATCAACCAGATGCGCGAACATCTGCCGCCCGAGACGGATGCCCGGATCGCTGCCATTTTCCGGCGCGACCAGCCAGTTTTCCCGGAGGGGGATACAGTCATCGAGGCCGGCGACGAGGTCTTCCTGCTAGCCGCCACCGAGCATATCCGCCTGGTGCTGCGCCAGTTGCGGCGAATGATGACGCCGGTCGAGCGCATCATGATCGCCGGTGGCGGCAATATCGGCTTGCGGCTGGCCAAGTCGCTGGAAAAGCGCTATGAAATCAAGCTGATCGAAGGACGCAAGGAGCGCGCCGAGGTGATCGCCAACGAGTTTGAAAACACCCTGGTCCTGCTTGGCGACGCGACCGACGAGGAGTTGCTCGAGCGTGAGAACATCGCCGAGATGGATCTCTTCCTGGCGGTGACTAACGACGACGAGGACAACATCATGTCCGGCAGCCTGGCCAAGCGCCTGGGCTGCAAGCGGGTGGTCGCCCTGATCAATCGCCGGGCCTACGCCGACATGATCGAGGGTGGGCCGATCGATATCGGCATTTCGCCGGCCCAGGTATCGATCGGCACCTTGCTCGCCCATGTCCGCCAGGGCGATGTGGCCGAGGTTCATTCCCTGCGCCGCGGCGCCGCCGAGGCGCTGGAGCTGATCGCGCATGGCGACGAGAAGACCTCGAAGGTGGTGGGCCGGAAGATCGGCGAGGTCGAGTGGCCGCATGGGGTGACCGTGGCGGCGCTGGTCCGCAATTTCGACAAGACGGTGGTCGTCGGGCAGACCGACGACTGGACGGCGATTACCCGCCATGGCGAGGTGGTCATCGCCCATCACGATACGGTCATCCGGCCGGATGACCATGTGATCGTCTTCTGTACCAGCAAGAAACTGGTCAAGAAAGTCGAAAAGCTGTTCCAGGTCGGTTTCCACTTCTTCTGAGGAGCCGGCCGTGACGCGCTTTGCTCCTGTCTATCGCGCCCTTGGCATGATCATCATGCTGTTCGGCCTGACCATGCTGGCCCCCCTGATTCTTTCGTATGTCGTCAACGATGGCGCGCAGACGGCCTATGACGAGGCTTTCGCGCTGACCATGCTGAGCGGCGCTTTCCTGTGGTATCGCTACCGTCGCTGCAAGCGCGAGCTGAACATCCGCGACGGCTTCCTGATGGTGGTGCTGGTGTGGACGGTGCTGCCGGCCTTCGCGGCGATTCCGCTGATGATCCAGCTCGGCATCAGCCATACCGATGCCTATTTCGAGACGGTGTCCGGGCTGACGACGACCGGTGCGACCGTGCTGTCGAACATCGACCAGTTGCCGATGTCGATCAACCTGTGGCGCCATCAGCTGGTCTGGGTCGGCGGCATGGGCCTGATCGTGCTGGCCATCGCCATCCTGCCGCTGCTCGGCATCGGCGGCCGCCAGATGTTCAAGGCCGAAACGCCGGGGCCGATGAAAGACGCCAAGATGACGCCACGCATCGCCGAGACGGCCAAGGGCTTGTGGCTGGTTTATTTCGGGGTCACCGTCGCCTGCATGCTGACCTTCCACTGGGCCGGCATGAACTGGTTCGATGCGGTCTGCCACACCTTTTCGACGATGGGTCTGGGCGGTTTTTCGACCCATGATGCCAGCTTTGGCTATTTCAATTCGCCAACCATAGAATTCGTCGCCATCGTCTTCATGCTGATCGCCGGGATGAATTTCGGCACGCTGTTTCTGGCCGTGCATGGACGCTCGATACGCCCGTACTTCAACGATCCCGAGGCGGGTTGGTTCATCGGTGTCACGCTACTCAGCATATTCTGTGTCGCCGTTTACATCTGGAAGGACGGCATCTATCCAGATCTCGATACGGCCATGCGCCATGCCGCTTTCAACGTCGTTTCGATCGCCACGACGACCGGCTACGCCAGCGTCGATTTCGCCCAGTGGCCGATCTTCGCGCCACTGTGGATGCTTTTCCTGTCGAGTTTCGTAACTAGCGCCGGGTCGACCGGTGGCGGCATCAAAATGATGCGCGCCCTGTTGCTCTACAAGCAGGTTTTCCGCGAACTGTTGCGCGCCATGCATCCCAATGCGGTCTACAACATCCGGATCGGCGCTCAGGTGGCGCCGCAGTCCGTCCTTTTCGCGGTGCTCTCGTTCGGTTTCATGTACATGGTCAGCATCGTTTCGCTGACGCTGGTCCTCGCCTTTACGGGTCTGGACATCATCTCGGCCTTTACCGCCATCGTCGCCAGCGTCAACAATACTGGGCCTGGTCTTGGCGTGGTCGGGCCGTCGACCACCTACGAAGTGCTCGGTGATTTCCAGACCTGGGTGTGCATCTTCGGGATGCTGCTCGGCCGTCTGGAAATCTTCACCCTGCTTGTCGTGCTGACCCCGGCCTTCTGGCGTAAGTGACCTGAACCGCAGAAAGGCGGATAATTCCGCCTTTCCGATTTTCTGGCGGAGTCCGACGTGAGCCGACCCAAGAACGATACCTTCCTGCGCGCCCTGCTGAAGGAGCCGACCGAATACACCCCGCTTTGGCTGATGCGCCAGGCCGGGCGCTACTTGCCCGAGTACTGCGAAACCCGCAAGCGGGCCGGCAATTTCCTGAACCTGTGCAAGTCGCCGGCCATGGCCTGCGAAGTCACGCTGCAGCCGCTGGCGCGCTACGACCTCGACGCCGCCATCCTGTTCTCGGACATCCTGACCGTGCCGGATGCGATGGGCCTCGGTCTCTACTTCGCCGAAGGCGAAGGCCCGAAATTCGAGCGCCCGTTGCGCGAGGAATGGGCGATCAACAACTTGACCGCGCCGGACCCCTACGAGCATCTCGGCTATGTGATGGACGCCGTGTCGGAGATCCGCCGGGCACTGGACAATTCGGTGCCGCTGATCGGCTTCTCCGGGAGCCCCTACACGCTGGCCTGCTACATGGTCGAAGGCGAGGGCTCCAGCGATTTCCGCAACATCAAGGCGATGCTCTACAACCGCCCGGACCTGCTGCACCGCATTCTGTCGGTGACCACCGACTCGGTGATTTCCTACCTGAACGCCCAGATCGACTGCGGCGCCCAGGCGGTGATGATCTTCGACACCTGGGGTGGCTCACTGTCCAACGCGGCCTACCAGGAGTTCTCGCTGCAATACATGCAGCGCATCGTCGCCGGCCTGAAGAAGGAAAAGGACGGCCAGCGCATTCCCAGCATCGTGTTCACCAAGAACGGCGGCCTGTGGCTGGAAAAGATCGCCGCCATCGGCTGCGATGCGGTCGGCCTGGACTGGACCATCGATATCGGCGAAGCGCGTCGTCGGGTCGGCGACAAGGTGGCCTTGCAGGGCAACCTCGACCCCAACGTGCTGTTCGCCCAGCCGGAGATCGTCGCCGCCGAAGCTAAAAAGGTGCTCGACAGCTTCGGCCCGGCCAATACCGGCCATGTTTTCAACCTCGGCCACGGCATTTCGCAATTCACGCCGCCGGAAAGCGTGACCGCGCTGGTTGAAGCCGTGCATTCGCACAGCCGTTTGCTGCGCAAGTAGGGCTTATAAGCGGGGTGCAAAGCTTGACTTATGCACAGAGTTTTGCCTCCCGCTCAAAATATTTCCCGAAAACGGCTTGACTTGGTTTGTTTTCGGTAAGCAGTTGAAAATGAACAATTTTTTCAATTGCTCAATATTTCGGCAAAGTGACGAATTCCTTACAGGGCGGGCACTTAGCATGACTTTGCAAGAGCAATCCACAATGTTATCCACAGCTTTTGTGGACAAGTGAAAACGCTCGTTTATTTCGGCGTTTTTTCCGGTTTTCGGAGAAAAAAGCGCTAACTTTCGGCTGATCTATGCCCGTATTGCGCGTCGCCCTCGATCTTCCGTTGCATCGGCTCTTCGATTACCTGGCCGAGGCGGCGACGGTCGCCGATGTCGGGCTGCGCGTTCGTGTCCCGTTCGGACGTGGCGAGAAGCTGGGGGTGATCGTCGCTGTCGTCGACGATAGCGACTGGCCGCTCGACCAGCTGAAGCCGGCCGGCGAAATCCTGCGCGACTTGCCGCCGCTGCCGCGCGATTTCTTCGGCCTCTGCGAGTTTGCCAGCACTTACTATCAGGCCGCCTTTGGCGAAGTGGTGATGCAGGCCTTGCCGGTTGGCCTCAAGCGTCTCGATCCGCCGACCCGGCGCAATGGCCGGCCGTCCGGCAAGGTGGCGGCGGGGCGGCGCCCGGAGTTGACGGCGGAGCAAAGCATCGCCGTCGAGGCGATCGACCCGGGTGCCGGCTTCTCGGCCTGCTTGCTGCATGGCGTGACCGGCAGCGGCAAGACCGAGGTCTATCTGCGCCTGGTCGAGAAGACCCTGGCGCTGGGCCGCCAGGTCTTGCTGCTGGTCCCCGAAATCAACCTGACGCCGCAACTGGAGGACCGGGTTCGCGCCCGTTTTCCGGACACCGGCGTCGTCTCGTTGCACAGCGAACTGGCCGAAGCGGCTCGCGAGCGCAACTGGCGGGCGGCCTTTGGCGGCGAGGCGAACATCGTGCTCGGCACCCGGCTGTCGATTTTCACGCCGCTGCCACGCCTCGGCCTGATCGTCGTCGACGAGGAACACGACGCCTCGTTCAAGCAGCAGGACGGCATGCGTTACTCGGCACGCGACATCGCCGTCTTCCGCGCTCGCCAGCTGAACATTCCCATCCTGCTCGGGTCGGCGACGCCGTCGCTGGAAACCTGGGCCAACGCGCAGGGCGGCCGCTACGGCCTGCTGACCCTGCGCGAGCGGGCCAATCCGGAAGCCCGCTTGCCGACGGTCCGCGTGCTGGATACGGGGCGGATGGTGCTCAAGGAAGGGGTCAGCGACGCGCTGGTCGGGGCGATCAAGGAACGACTGGCACGCGGCGAGCAGAGCCTAGTTTTCCTCAACCGCCGCGGCTACGCACCGGTGCTGGCCTGTCCGGCCTGTGGCTGGGTGTCACGGTGCACGCGCTGTGCGGCCAACATGGTGCTGCACCTGGCCGACCGGCGGCTGCGCTGCCATCACTGCGGCTGCGAACATCGCGTGCCGAAGGCCTGCCCGACCTGCGGCAACCAGGACATCCACCCCTTCGGGCGCGGCACACAGCGCCTCGAAGGCTGGCTGCAGGAGCAGTTTCCCGAGGCGCGTGTGCTGCGCGTGGACCGCGATTCGGTCAAGAGCCGCAAGCAGTGGGAGGCGGTGCTCGAACGCATCCATGGCGGCGAGGCCGACATTTTGGTTGGCACCCAGATGCTGGCCAAGGGCCACGATTTCCCCAAGCTGACGCTGGTCGGCGCACTGGGCGCCGATGCGGCGCTGTTTGCCGCCGACTGGCGGGCGCCGGAACGACTGTTCGCCCAGTTGATGCAGGTGGCCGGGCGGGCCGGGCGGGCCGAATTGAAGGGCGAGGTGCTGATCCAGACGCAGTACCCGGATCATCCGCTGTTTGCCGCGCTGGTCGCTCACGATTACCCGGGCTTCGCCGCGGCCCAGCTCAAGGAGCGCGAGCAGGCCGGCTTTCCGCCCTATGCCTTCCAGGCGATGCTGCGCGCCGAGGCACCGGCGATGGCCGACGCTATTGCTTTCCTGCAGGCAGCGGCCGGCTTGCCGGTGATCGGCGAGCACGAAAATGTCTTCATCTACGATCCGGTGCCGATGAAAATGGCCCGCCTGGCCAACCTGGAGCGCGGCCAGTTGCTGGCCGAATCGCATTCCCGACCGGCCCTGCAGGCCTTCCTGCCGCGCTGGCGGGAGGCGATCGAAGGCCTCAAGGCGCCGTCGAAGCTGCGCTGGCACATCGAGGTCGATCCGCTCGAGTTCTGATCGGCTGGAGCCGCCGGCGAGGGCAAATGCTACGGTCGACCGGAAATTTTGGCCAAAATCGAAAATAAGGCGCCGGTCAGGCGCCGCTGGATCGACAGGCTCCGGCCCACAGCGAGGCTTAAGGCTGCTGCGGTTTCACGTGAAACGCCTTGACGGCCGGCGCCGCCCGGTCGGGGTTGTTGCGCAGCCAGGTGGCGCGGGCGACGATCTTTTGCCGCCAGTTGTCAGCGATGCCGGGGGCGGCGGCCAGTTTTTCGAGGTCGGCCAGCGCCGGACGATGCGCCTGCCAGCGCAACATCGCCTCGGCCAGCGTGAAGGTATCGGCGGCGCTTTCGAGTTCCAGTGCCTCGCCCGGAGCGACCCGGCCCGGCGTCAGTACCCGCCAGTACCAGCCGGTCAGCCGGTGCTCGGCGATGTAGGCGGCCATGCCGTCGCAGCCGAAACGCTCGTCGATCTTCCAGCACGGATTGCGTGGCTGACAGACCTGCAGGCGGGCCGTGCCGAGGCGCCAGATGTCGCCGATGCGGACGTCGTTTTCGTCGATTTCAGCCGACAGGTTCTCGCCCAGGCTGCCGATGACCAGTTGCCTGGCCGCCTCCGGGAAGTGGCTGGCGAGTTTGGCGTAGTGAGCGGCGGGGTAGAGATGCACCGCTTTGTCCGGGCCGCCATGGACGCGCCGGTCGGCCTGCTGGTCGCCGATAAAGCCTTCCGGCCCGAGTTCGAGCGCGGTGGTGACCGCCTGTTTGTAGATGCCGGTCGGTCGACCGGATTCAGGAAGCGGCCGGATGCCGCCGATGAAGAGGGAAACGTCTGCCATGGTCGGCCGATTTTGCCATCAATTCCACAACCATGCAGCGCCACGCACCCCCGAGGAGTCGCCATGGGTCGGCGGCAGTAGTTTCGTGCAGAAAACGTCCGAAAAAATGTGCCGACCGTAGCATTCGGGCACATTGCGGTACAGCCGGGCGATGTTGGACAGCCCGCCGCCCAGGACGATGACCTGCGGGTCGAGCAGGTTGATCACCCCGGCCAGCGCCCGCCCGAGGCGGTCTTCGTAGCGGCGCAGCGTCGCCTCGCAGGCGGCATCGCCGGTACTCGCCCGGCGGTCGATCTCGGCCGGGGTTAGCGCCTCGCCGGTGTGCCGCAGATGGTCGGCGCTCATTGCCGGGCCGGACAGGTAGGCTTCGATGCAGCCGTCGCGGCCGCAATAGCAGGCCGGCAAGGGCAGATCGTCGCCGGCCGCGCGTGGCAGCGGATTGTGCCCCCACTCGCCGGCGATGGCGTTGGCGCCGGTCAGCACCCGGTGGTCGATGACCACGCCGCCGCCGACCCCGGTGCCGAGGATGACCCCGAAGACGATCCCGGCATCGCGGCCGCTGCCGTCGATCGCTTCGGACAGCGCGAAGCAGTTGGCGTCGTTGGCGATGCGCACTTCCCGCTGGAGCAGCGCCTGCAGGTCGCGGCGCAGCGGCTTGCCGATCAGGCAGGTCGAATTGGCGTTCTTGATCAGCCCACTGGCCAGCGATTCGGCGCCGGGAATGCCGATGCCGACTGTGCCGCGTCTGCCGAGCTGCACTTCGGTCGCTTCGACCATCCCGGCGACGGCCATTACCGTCGCCAGGTAGTCGCCCTGTGGCGTGGCGACCCGCTCGCGCAACAACTCCCGGCCATCGTCGGCCAGCGCGATGATCTCGATCTTGGTGCCGCCAAGGTCGATACCCAGGCGCATCGGCGCCTCAGACCCGGACGGCGACGCCCTTGACGTTGCCGTGGGTGGTGGTCAGCGTGCGCAGCACGCTGGCGCCAGCTTCGAGCAGCAGCATGAACAGGTTGCGTTCGGTGTACAGGCAGACCGGCTGGTGGATGTTGTACTTGCCGGCCAGTGCCGGGGCGAGTTCGGCGTAGCGCTGGTCGATCGTCGCCTCGCTGGCGGCGTAGCCTTCGCTGAGCTCGGAATGCAGGCCGAGGACGGACAGGTAGAGCTTGCCGCCGATCTTTAGCTTGAACAGCAACTGGCGGACGACCTGCCGCGCCTTGTCATAGGGCATGGAACACAGGCCGCGGCGGACGATGATGATGTCGAACAGTCCATCATCCGGGTTGTCGGGCAGGTCGGGCAGGACGTAGGGCGCGAAGCGGATCTGCTCGGTCATCCCGGCCGCCAGGATGCGCCCCTCGACATCCTGTTTGAGGGATGGATCTTCGGCGACCACCACGTGCGCGCCGAGGCGGGCGAACTTGATCGCCATTTCACAGCGACGGTCAGGCAGGATCATCACGGCAACGCGATGGTCGATGCGCTGGCGCTTGACGCACTCCTCCAGCGCGAAACGCTCGATTTCGTCGGCCCCTGTCTCCAGAGGATTGGCGGTAATATTTGTCATCATCTCTTGTCTCCCCGCATTCGGCCATTGTGCATGAAGGCCGGGCGGGATGACAACAGCGAATCACCAGAGGAAGGGAAAAACCATGTTGGTGCGATTTTTATCGAGCGAAACCGGAGAAATCCTGATGTTCGCCGAAGCGGCGCGGACGCTGCTGCAGGCGATCGGCAAGGAATGCACGGCCCGCGGCAGCTTTACCCGGGACGAAATGGCCGATGCCGTCCGGACCTTGCGCGCCGCCGTGCAACGGGCCGAAGCCCCGCCGGTGGAGGACGAAGTCGATGAGTACGGGAAGAAAAAGGAGCCGGTTGTCGCGCTCGGGCAGCGGGCCTGGCCGTTGATCGACATGCTGGAAAGAACCGGTGCGGGGGGCCAGAAAGCCAATATTGTCTGGCAGGCGCCAAGCGATTTCTGAGGCGCCGCGCTGCATTGGGGCAGCGCCTTTTTACTCGATGCGAAAACCCTGGGCGATGCTGGCGATGACGGCGTTCAACTCGCTCTCAAAGCGCTGGAAAATGCCGTCGGGCAGGGGTTCGCCCTGGCGCAGCGCCAGCTCCAGTTCCTTCGAGGCATTCTGCAGTCCCTGGGCGCCGATCGTGCCGGCCAGGCCCTTGGTGCTGTGGGCGCGCCGTTCGGCGGTGGCGTAGTCGCCGGCTTGCATGGCATCGCGGATGGCCTCGGGTTCGGCCATGAAACGGGCATGAAAGTCGCGAAGCACCTTTTCGTAAAGTGCCGGTTTGTTCATCATGCGGCGCAGGCCATCGGCCTTGTCGATGCCGGGTAGGTCGGGCAATCCGTCGGCGGAGCTCATGGGAGCGCTCTCCTTGTTATTGGCTTGGGCCGGCGTAGCCAGGGTGGGCCGCCAGCGGACGAGTATATCCCTTAGTCCGTCGGGGTCAATGGGCTTGGTCACGAAATCGTTCATGCCGACGTCAAGGCAGCGCTGACGTTCCGAATCCATTGCGTGGGCGGTCATCGCGATGATCGGCAGGGCGTCCAGGCGACCGCTCGCCCGCAGGCGGCGGGTGGCTTCCAGGCCATCCATTTCGGGCATCTGGATGTCCATCAGCACGATGTCGTAACTGTTGTTTTCCGTGAGCAGCCTGGAGATCGCCTGCACGCCGTTGTCGGCCATGTCGACGGTAATGCCGAAGGATTCGAGGATCTCGCCGGCGATCAGCTGGTTGGTCGGCATGTCTTCGACCAGCAGCACGCGCAGGCCGGCCAGCGGCGCGGGCTTGCCGGGAGCAGCGGGCGCCGGGGCCTCGGCCTGATTGACCAGCTTGCCGATCTGGGCGGCGGTCACCGGCTTGTTGAGCACGGCGTCGAAGCAACGCAAACGTGCTTCGCCGACCAGCGTGGCGGTATCGGCAGCGGTGACCATGACCAGCTTGGGCGCGGGCGTGATCTGGTTGTGAATGGCATCGGCTAGTTCCAGGCCGTCCATGCCCGGCATGTTGAGGTCGATGGTGACGAACTCGAAGCGGGCCGCGCGGGTGTCGCCGAGCATGGCCAGCGCCTGTTCGCCGGATTCGGCGGGCAGCGCCGTGTAGCCCTGCTTTTCGAGCAGGGCAATCAGGATCGAGCGGGCCAATGGGCTGTCGTCGACGACCAGCGCCCGGCGTCGCATCAGGTTGGGGGGCGGCGCGTTGTCACGGCCGAGCGCCAGCTTGACGCTGAAGGTAAAGGTGCTGCCGACGTTGGGCTGGCTGCGTACCCAGATGTCGCCTTTCATCAGCTGCGCCAGCTGTTTGCTGATGGTCAGGCCGAGCCCGGTGCCGCCGAATTTCCGGGTGATCGAGGTGTCGGCCTGGCTGAAGGCGTTGAACAGGTTTTGCTGCTGGATCAGCGACATGCCGATGCCGGTATCCTGGACGTCGAATTCGAGGTGGGCCAGGCTGCCGTCGCTGGGCAGGCGGCGGACGAAAACGGTGATCGAGCCCCGGGCGGTGAATTTGATGGCATTGCCGATCAGGTTGATCAGGATCTGACCCAGGCGCAACGGGTCGCCGTTGAGATTGGGCGGAACGTCGGGATCGACGACGTACTGGAGTTCCAGCCCTTTTTCCTGGGCGCGCTGGAGCAGGACGCTGGTCACGTTGTCGAGGACGCCGTCGAGGGCGAATTCGGTTTCCTCGAGTTGCATCCGGCCGGCATCGATCTTGGAGAAATCCAGGATGTCGTTGACCAGGCCGAGCAGCATTTGCCCTGCGCCGTGGATGCGCGAGATGAAGTCGCGCTGCTTGTCGGTCAGCTCGGTTTTCAGCAGCAGGTGGGCGAGGCCGATCACGGCATTCATCGGCGTGCGGATTTCGTGGCTCATGTTGGCCAGGAATTCGGTCTTTGCGTTGGCGGCGGTTTCGGCGGCCTGCTTGGCGTCGGACAGGGCGATCTCGGCTCGCTTGCGTTTGCTGATGTCCTGCAGCGTTTCGATGGCGCCGATGATCCGGCCTTGTTTGTCGCGCAGGGGCGCGGCGGTGAAGAACAGCCAGCGGTCGAAGGCGGGGAAGTAGTCTTCGGCCTCGAAGGCGCCGTCGATCAAGCGCGATTTTCGGTATTTGTTCGAATAAAGCTGCTGCAGCAGCGACATTTCGCCGGTGATGACCAGGTCGGCCATGATCGGGCGTTGCGCCGGGTAGAAGGCCCGCCAGTGATGGCGCGTGCCGATGATTTCGCCGGCCGGGACGCCGATGATCTGCTCGCAGGCGCGGTTCCAGTGGGTGACGACATGGTCGGCGTCGATCACGAAAGCCGGTACCGGGCTGCTGTCGATAATCTGGGCCAGCCTGTCATCGGCGCTGGCGAGCTCTGCCGTGGAGGCCAGGCTTGGCCGGGCGATGGCGCTGAAGGTGATGACCAGCGGCGCCTCGTTGTCGGCCTGGCCGGCGGCTGGCAGGCGGACGTCGAAGCTGTGCCAGAGGCCGCTGCCGTGCTGCAGGCGCAGTGTGAAGCCGGGCAGGCCGCGTGCCGTGCCGGCGGCCAGCTTGTCGAACAGGGTGGCCAGTTGGGCTCGCTCGTCGGCGTGGACGCGTTCGAGCCACGCCGTCGGGGTGGTGGGCAGCTGGTCGGGGGTGATCCCGAGCAATTGGTGGAAATTGGCCGAAACCTGCAGGTGGCGGTCTTCGGCATGCCACAGCCAGCAACCGACGCCGGCGAGGGCGAGCGCCTCTTCCAGGGCGGTGGCCGGGAGTTGGCTGGCGGGCGGCATGATGGGGACGACGGGCGAGCTAGAACAGCTCGATGTCGTCGCTCTTGTCCTTCATCTCGGCCATGAACTTGTCCACCGCTTCATGGACCGGAACGCCCTGCATGACGGCGTCGAACATGGCGATTTCTTCGCGGGTCGTGTACTTGGCCCTGATCTTGTCCTGGAGGCCGACCCATTCGCCGGGGTTGTACAGCCGGCGCCCGTCGGCGACCAGGTCGCTGAGGTCGCCCAG
The DNA here is from genome assembly GCA_020621865.1 of Betaproteobacteria bacterium. GTDB lineage: Bacteria > Pseudomonadota > Gammaproteobacteria > Burkholderiales > Rhodocyclaceae > Azonexus. Next base: position 243,456 of record JAHRYW010000001.1, read on the forward strand.
GCTGAACCCGACGTGGGCCAGGCGCTGGACCAGTTTGTCGTAGAACTGGAAGGCGATGATGGCCTGATGGACCATGCTGGAAACGTGCTCGGAGACGCCGCTCAGGTTCTGCTTGGCGATGCCGACTTCGCCCTGGTCGGGCAGGGTGTGCACGGTGTCGGAGATCGTCCGCATGTAACCGGCCATGGTCGTGAAGGAGTTGGTCAGCACTTCCACCGAGGCGTTGCTGTCCTTCATCGCGGCTTCGATCTGCACGGCGGCCAGCTCGAGCAGTAGCACCGTCTCGCGGACCTGGCTCCAGTTCAGGTCCGGCATGTGGGCGGTGGTGCCGCGCGGCTGGCTGGTTTCGTCATTCATTAAGAGCTCTCCTCGCTGGCCGGAGACTATAGCGCAATTCAAGCGGGGCGTTCTACCACGACGTAGTGTTTGCGCACTGCTTCAAGGACTTCGAAGGTTCCGGCGAAACCACTGGGAATGACGCAGGCATCGCCGGGGCCGAATTCGGCGGCATCGCCGGCGCTGTCGGTGATGCGCAGGCGGCCCTCGATGACGCAGAAGAATTCGTCCTTGCCCGGGGCGAAGGCGATGTTCCAGGCCCCCGGTTCGCAGGCCCAGATGCCGGCCGACAAATCGCCAGCCGGGCTGAGGAAGTGTTCCAGGGTGGTGCGCTGCGGGTTGCCGCGGACGAGGCGGTCGGGGCGCGGGTGGTCGTAGGCCGGGGTGGGACTCTGGCGGGCGAATACGGTCAGTTTGGGCATGTCATTTTCTCAGGCGCTTGTCGGCCTTTTGCCGCCAGCGGTTGATGTCGTCCGGGCTCGGTTCCGGAAAGCGGCCGCCGCCGGCGTTGGCCATGTGGATCACGGCGCGGGCGACTTCGCCGTCGCTCAGGGCTGGGTTGCCGCCGCGGGCGGGCATCTTGCGGATGCCGGCGAGAGCCGTAGGGACCAGTTCGTTGAGGCCTTCCTTGACCAGTTTTCCCCACTGCTTGCGGTTGCCGAAGACCGGGGCGCCGTCCTTGCCGTCGCCATGGCACTGGATGCAGGTGGCTTCGTAGACCTCGGCCCCGGATTTTTCCTGGGCGGCGGCCGGCAGGCAAAGGGCGGCGAGGAGCAGGGCGACGATACGCATGGCGGCGGTCTCAGTGATGATCGGGCGCCTATGTTAGGGCATCTCGATATGCTGCGACCAGTCCGCCGCCCGGCTGTGAAGAGTTGTCGATTCCCCGGATAATTCGCCCATGGACCGTTTTTTCATTTTTGCCCTTTTTTTGCTGCCGACCGTAGCATTCGCCGCGTCGCCGCTGGTTGCCGTCGATGTCGGCCATGGCGGCAAGGACAGTGGCGCGACCAGTGCCCGCGGGCGCAGCGAGTTCGCGTTCAACCTGGATTTTTCCCGGGTGCTGGCGGCGAGCTTGCGCCAGCACGAGCTGGGTGTGCGCGAAGTCAATTTCGACGGCAATATCGGCAGCCTGGCGGCGCGGCCGCAGGCGGCGGCGGGCAGCGATTTCTTCATCGCCGTCCATCACGATTCGATCGGCGAGGCCTGGCTGCTCAACTGGGAGTGGAACGGTCAGCCGCAGACCTATACCGAGGTCAAGCGCGGCTACGGCATCTTCGTCTCGGCGCAGAATCCAGAGCTGGAGACCAGCCTGCGCTGCGCCTCGACGATCGGCGCGATGATGCGCCGGGCCGGCTTCGAGCCGTCGCCGTGGCACGCCCGCAAGCACCTGGCGGCCGACGCCGACAACGGCGTCTGGTATTACGACAACCTGGTCGTGCTCTATCGCACAACGCTGCCGGCGGTGCTGTTCGAGGCCGGGGTGATCAAGCACCGCGACGAGGAGCTGGAACTGCTCGATCCCGAGCGCCAGGCCAGGATGGCTGATGCGGTCGCCACCGGCATCGCCGCCTGCCTGTACGTCAGGGCGGCCGAGCCGCTTACAGAAAAATAGGCTCCGGCGTCAGGTTGACGCCGAATTTTGCGCGTACGTCGTGCTGCACGGCGGCCATCGTCCTTTTGACATCGGCCCCGTTGGCGCCGCCGCGATTGACCAGGACCAGCGCCTGCTTTTCGTACATACCGACCGGGCCGAGTGCCTTGCCCTTCCAGCCGGCTTGTTCGATCAGCCAGCCGGCGGCCAGCTTGACCCGGCCGTCGGGCTGCGGGTAGCGGGGCAGGGTGGGGTGGCTGGTGGCCAGTTCGGCCGCCCTGGCGGCATCGACCACCGGGTTGTGGAAGAAGCTGCCGGCGTTCGGCGTCACCGCCGGGTCGGGCAGCTTGCGCTGGCGGATGGCGATGATTGCATTGGCGACCTCGCGGGCGCTTGGCGTGGCGATCTGACGCGCCGCCAGTTCCTGCGCCAGTTCGGCATAGCGCAGCCTGGGCTGCCAGACCTTGGGCAGACGGAAGACGACCGCGGTGATGGCGATCCGTCCGTTCAGGTGCCAGCCTTCCTGCTTGAACAGGCTGTCACGGTAGGCAAAACGGCAAATGCTACGGTCGAAGGCAAAAAATGCCCGTTTTTCAAAATCCCAGGCGCTGACCGTGTGCAGCAATTCGCCGACTTCCAGGCCGTAGGCGCCGATATTCTGGATCGGCGCGGCACCGACTGTGCCGGGAATCAGGCTCAGGTTCTCCAGCCCCGGCCAGCCTTGGGCCAGCGTCCATTGCACGAAATCGTGCCAGTTCTCGCCGGCCCCGGCTTCGATATACCAGGCCTCGGCGTCCTCGCCGACCAGGCGCTTGCCGGGGATCGCCATGTGCAGCACGAGGCCGTCGAAGTCGCCGCTCAGCACCAGGTTGCTGCCGCCGCCGAGGATGAAGCGTCGGGCGGTGGCCAGTTCGCCGTCGGCCAGCTGGTTGGCGGTGCTGATGGCCAGGTAGCGGGCGGCCCGGCCGGGCAGGGCGAGGGTGTTGAAAGGGGCGAGGTCGACGTTGGGTTCGAAAAGCATGGCGGAATTTTCGTCGATTTTGCGGCGCTTGGCTGCACTTGCGCGCCGAGCCCCGGGAAATCTGCCAAAACGCCTGCCCGAGGGGCTTGGCAAGCGCCGCAATCATGCAATAATCAAACGTATGAAAACTGGTTTCTAATAAGTGAATCGACCAACATGAGCGCGCATCCATGGTTGTCAGCGATCGAACTAATTGTGGGTCCGCCGTGTCCGATGCTTCGGAAAACGGCAGCGTGCCGGGAGGGAGCTTGATGAGCGGCGAAATCATTTTGGAAACACGCGGCCTGACCAAGGAGTTCAAGGGATTTACCGCCGTTTCCGACGTCAATCTGAAAGTCCAGCGCGGCACCATCCATGCACTGATCGGCCCGAACGGCGCCGGCAAGACGACCGTCTTCAACCTGGTCACCAAGTTCCTGCCGCCGACGGCCGGCAGCATCCACTTCAAGGGCGAGGACATCACCCACGAGGCACCGGCCGTCACGGCGCGCCGCGGTTTCGTCCGCTCCTTCCAGATTTCGGCCACCTTCCCGCACCTGACGGTCATGGAAAATGTCCGCATCGGCCTGCAGCGCAAGCTGGGCACCGAATTCCATTTCTGGAAATCGGAAAGGAGCCTGGACAAGCTGAACGACCAGGCCATGGCCCTGCTCGAATCGGTCGACCTGGCCAGCTTTGCCGACAGCGTGACTGCCGACATGCCCTACGGCCGCAAGCGGGCGCTGGAAATCGCCACGACCCTGGCCCTCGAACCGGACATGATGCTGCTTGACGAGCCGACCCAGGGCATGGGGCACGAGGACATCGAGCGCGTCGTCGCGCTGATCCGCAAGGTCTCGGCCAACCGCACGGTACTGATGGTCGAGCACAACCTGTCGGTGGTCGCCAACCTGTGCGACCGGATCACCGTGCTGACCCGCGGCAGTGTGTTGGCCGAAGGGACTTACGACGAGGTGTCGAAGAATCCGCAGGTGCTGGCCGCCTACGTCGGCTCCGACAACATCAACGACGCGCACCACTGAACCCGAAAAAGCCATGACCAGCGCCTTCGCCCCGCAACCCGAATTCCTGCGCCTGACCCGCCTGCACGCGTTCTACGGCGAGTCGCACATCCTGCACGGCATCGATCTCAGCGTCGCCAAGGGCGAATGCGTCACGCTGCTCGGCCGCAATGGCGCCGGCCGGACGACGACGCTGAAGGCGATCATGGGCATGGTCGGCCGCCGGACCGGCTCGATCATGCTCAACGGCAACGAGGTCATCAACGTGCCGACGCACAAGATCGCCCGCCACGGCGTCGGCTACTGCCCCGAGGAGCGCGCCATCTTCGCCTCGCTGAGCGCCGAGGAGAACCTGACCCTGGCCCCCATCGTGGCCACCGGCGGCATGTCGGTCGAAGAACTCTATGAGATGTTCCCGAATCTGAAGGAACGCAGAAACAGCCCGGGCAGCAAGCTGTCCGGCGGAGAACAGCAAATGCTGGCGATGGCGCGCATCTTGCGAACGGGCGCCAAGCTCCTGCTGCTCGACGAAATCACCGAAGGCCTGGCCCCGGTGATCGTCAAGAAGCTGGGCGAGGTGATCACCGAACTCAAACAGCGCGGCTTCACCATCATCATGGTCGAACAAAATTTCCGCTTCGCCGCACCGCTGGCCGATCGCCACTATGTGCTCGAACACGGAGAAATACTCGCCACCATCAGCCGGGAAGAACTGCCGGGCAAGATGGACTGGCTGCACCGCACGCTCGGCGTTTGACCCGACGCACCCACCCTCAGGAGGAGTCACCATGCTATCGAGAAAATTTACAACGACCGCCTGCGCCGCTGCCCTGGCCGCGCTTTCCTTCAACGCCCAGGCCCAGATTTCCGGCGGCTCGGTCAAGATCGGCGTGCTGACCGATCTCTCGGGCACCTACTCCGACCTCGCTGGCTCCGGGGCGGTGCTCGCCACCCGGATGGCCATCGATGACTTCATCGCCAACGAGAAGCCGAACTTCAAGATCGAAATGGTCACTGCCGACCACCAGAACAAGGCCGATATCGCCTCCAACAAGGCGCGGGAATGGATCGAGCGGGAGAGCGTGGACACCGTGACCGAGCTGGTCACAACCTCGACCGCGCTGGCCGTGATGAAAGTGGCCAAGGAAAAGGATCGCCTGGTCATCATGAACGGCCCGGCCGCCACGCCGATCACCAACGAGCAGTGCAACGACGTCTCGATCCATTACACCTACGACACCTACGCGCTGGCCAACGGCACCGCCAAGGCAGTCACCGCCCAGGGCGGCAAGAACTGGTTCTTCCTGACCGCCGACTATGCCTTCGGCCATGCGCTGGAGAAGGATTCGGCGGCTGTCGTCACGGCCAACGGGGGCAAGGTGCTCGGCACGGTGCGTCATCCCTTCCCGGGCTCCGATTTCTCGTCCTTCCTGCTCAAGGCCCAGGCTTCCGGTGCCCAGGTCATCGGTCTGGCCAACGCTGGTACCGACACCACCAATGCGATCAAGCAGGCGGCCGAGTTCGGCATTACACCGACCCAGTCGCTGGCCGGCCTGCTGATGTTCATTACCGACGTCCATGCGCTTGGCCTCAAGCCGACCCAGGGCATGTTCCTGACCACCGGCTTCTACTGGGACCGCAACGACGAGACCCGCGCCTGGTCGAAGCGTTTCTTCGACAAGCAGAAGAAGATGCCGACCATGGTCCAGGCCGGTCAGTATTCGTCGATCTACAACTACCTGAAGGCCGTCAAGGCGACCGGTACCGACGATACGGGCAAGGTCATGGCGATGATGAAGAAGACGCCGATCAACGACTTCTTCGCCAAGAACGGCAAGATCCGCGACGACGGCCGGATGGTGCACGACATGTTCCTGGTCCAGGTCAAGAAGCCGGCCGACTCGAAGTATCCGTGGGATTACTACACGATCAAGGCAACCATCCCGGCGGCCGAGGCCTTCCAGCCCCTGTCGCAATCGCGCTGCCCGCTGATCAAGAAGTAAGCCTCATCGCAATGCCCGGCGCGAACCGTGGTTTGCGCCGGGACCGGAGCCCTTCATGGAAATTTTTGGAATCCCGACCGCCTTGCTCGGCAGCCAGCTGCTGGTGGGGCTGATCAACGGCTCGTTCTACGCCATCCTCAGCCTCGGGCTGGCGATCATCTTCGGCCTGCTCAACATCATCAATTTCTGCCATGGCGCGCAGTACATGATGGGGGCCTTCGTCGCCTGGATCGCGCTGACCCGCTTCGGCATCAATTACTGGGTGGCCCTGATCGGGGCGCCGCTGATCGTCGGCGTCGTCGGGGTGTTGATCGAGCGCCTGATGCTGCGCCGGCTGTACAAGCTCGACCATCTCTACGGCCTGCTGCTGACTTTCGGTCTGGCGCTGATCATCGAGGGCATCTTCCGCGACCAGTTCGGCATTTCCGGCGAAAGCTACGAGGTGCCGGAAGCGCTGACCGGCGGCGTCAATCTTGGCTTCATGTTCCTGCCCATCTATCGCGGCTGGGTCATCGTCGCCTCGCTGATCGTCTGCTTCGGCACCTGGTACATGATCGAACGGACCAAGCTCGGCGCCTACCTGCGCGCCGGCACCGAGAATTCGCAGATGGTCCAGGCGCTGGGCATCAACGTACCGCTGCTGATCACCTTCACCTACGGCTATGGCGTGGCGCTGGCCGCCTTCGCCGGCGTGCTCGCGGCGCCGATCTTCCAGGTCAATCCGCTGATGGGTTCCAACCTGATCATCGTCGTCTTCGCCGTCGTGGTCATCGGCGGCATGGGCTCGATCATGGGCTCCATCCTGACCGGGCTCGGGCTCGGGCTGGTCGAGGGCATGACCAAGGTGTTCTACCCGGAAGCCTCCAGCGTGGTCGTCTTCGTGATCATGGTCATCGTCCTGCTGGTCCGCCCGGCCGGCCTGTTCGGCAAGTCCTGAGGCGGCGGGGGAAAACATGAACTCGAAATCCTATCTGGAAACCAAGCTCCCGCTGCTGTTCGGCGTGCTGTTCGTGATCGGTCTGGTCGCTCCCTTCGCGGTGTACCCGACCTTCCTGATGAAGATTCTCTGCTACGCGCTGTTCGCCTGCGCCTTCAACCTGCTGCTCGGCTTTGCCGGCCTGCTTTCCTTCGGCCATGCGGCCTTCCTCGGCACGGCCGGCTATGTCTGCGGCATGATGGTGCGCGACGTCGGCGTCACGCCGGAAGTCGGCATCCTGGCCGGCACCGTCGCGGCCGGCCTGCTTGGCTGGCTGTTCGGCACGCTGGCCATCCGGCGGACCGGCATCTATTTCGCGATGATCACCCTGGCCTTGGCCCAGATGGTTTTCTTCCTCGCCCTCCAGATCAAGGAAACGGGCGGAGAGGACGGCCTGCAGGGCGTGCCGCGCGGCCACCTGTTCGGCGTCGTCGACCTGTCCGACAACCTGGCCATGTATTACTTGGTGTTCGCCATCTTCTGCGTCGGTTTCTTCGTCATCTACCGGACCATCCATTCGCCCTTCGGCCAGATTCTCAAGGCCATCCGCGAGAACGAACCGCGTGCCGTTTCGCTCGGCTACGACGTCAATAAATTCAAGCTGATCGCCTTCGTCATTTCCGCGGCGCTGGCCGGCACGGCCGGGGCGACCAAAACCCTGGTCTTCCAGCTCGCCTCGCTGAGCGACGTGCATTGGCACGCCTCCGGCGAAGTCGTGCTGATGACCCTGCTCGGCGGCCTGGGCACCATTCTCGGGCCGATCGTCGGTGCGGCGACCATCGTGTCGCTGCAAACCCAGCTGGCCGACTCGGTCGGTTCCTGGGTGACGGTGATCATGGGGGTGATCTTCGTGATCTGCGTGCTCAGCTTCCGGCGCGGCATCGTCGGCGAACTGCAGGTGCTGATCAAGCGCTCCGGGGTGAACTGAGGCCGGAGCGCCGCGCAGTGCTTACAGCGCCACCTTCAGCTGTTTGACGAAGGACTGGCTGGTGCTGCTCAGTTCCTCGACCAGCATCTGGTTGAACGAGGCGTTGTCGACGACCACTTCATAATCCTTGGCCACGTTGGCGCCGGCCTTGAGCGCTCCGGCGAGGCCCCCGGTGACCAGGCCGAGGGCGATGCCGCCAACCGTGTCGGCCGTGCGCAAGGCCTTGCCGCCGGTGCTGGTGACTTCGTTCATCGCGCCGACCGTCTTGCTGCTGGCGACCGGTTCGCCCAGCGAAATCTTGCTCTGTTCGCCTTCCGGCGAGTAGACGACAAAGCGATTGACGTAGGAGGGCAGGGACAGCGAGGCCTTGCTGTCTACACTATTGCCGACCCAGAAGCCCTTGGTCGTCGTCAGCAGCGTCGGGACCACGGTGAAGCGTACCTTCAGCACATGGGCGCCGAGTTTTTTGGCCAGCGCGAATTCGGCATTCTGGACGCCGGCCGTGGCGAAGCCGGAAGAAAATTTGCTGCCGAAAGTCATGTACAGGTCTTCCGGCCCCTGGCCGCTGAACAGGCTCTTGCGGAAGACGTTCTGTTCGTTCTGGATCAGCATCGGCACGCCGGTCGTGCCCAGATAGAGGCCCTTGCCGGCCTTGGCGTCCTCTTCGTGCGGGGTCGGCCTGGCTGCCTCGACGATGGTCTTGTATTCGGCAAGCTCCTGCAGCTTTTCCGGCGGAACGATCTCGATTCCGGCGGCTTCAAGTTGGCTCAGCAACTGGCGGTAATAATTGTCCACCACCGGCTGCCAACTGGCGGCATCGTGGCCTTTCAGCGTCACGCTGACCGAATTCGGCTTGCCCGAGATCAGGTTGCCGAGGTCGCCACCTTCGCTGGCTTTCAGGTAGGTCAGGATTTCGACGCTGAACGAGGTGACGGCGACCCGTTTCAGGGTTTTCAGGTATTCCGGGTTGTCCGTCTGGACGTAATTGGCGGCGGGTTCATCGGCCTGCGAGACAGGGGCGGCCAGCAGGCCGGCCAGCGCGACGGCGATCCAGATTTTCTTCATTTCGGGGTCCTGGCAAATGGAATGGACCGGCGGCATCGCCGCCGGTCCCCGCGGTCATCCGGGGGCATGCCAGTGTAATTGCCGGGATGGCACCCGGGCAAGCCTGCGCTACCTTTACAACAGCGGTGCCAGCCAGTATTCGGCGTCGCGGATCGTCATTCCCTTGCGGGCCGCCCAGTCTTCCAGCTGGTCGCGGCCGATTTTCGGGATGGCGAAATAGGCTGCGGCCGGATGGCCGATGTAGAAGCCTGACACCGCCGCGGCCGGCGTCATCGCGCAGGACTCGGTCAGTTGCATGCCGGCGTTGGCCGGGGCATCGAGCAGGGCGAACAGCTCGCGCTTGGCCGTGTGGTCCGGGCAGGCCGGGTAGCCGGGGGCGGGACGGATGCCCTTGTATTGCTCGGCGATAAGCTCGTTGTTGGTGAAGGCTTCATCGGCAGCGTAACCCCAGTATTTGGTGCGGATCTGCAGGTGCAGCCATTCGGCGGCGGCTTCGGCCAGGCGGTCGGCCAGCGACTTGAGCATGATCGCCGAGTAGTCGTCATTGGCGGCTTCAAAGGCGGCGATGTGCTCGTCGATGCGGTGGCCGGCGGTGACGGCAAAGGCACCGACATAGTCGTTGTCGCCGATGAAATCGGCCAGCGCCATGTTGAAGCGGCCGCTCGGCTGCTTGTGCTGCTGGCGCAGGCCGACCCAGCGGGTCAGCTCGGTGGTCCGGCTTTCGTCGCTGTAGATGATGATGTCTTCGTTCTCGGCCTTGGCCGGATAGAGGCCGAAGACGGCGCGGGCGCTGAGCCAGTTTTCGTCGATGATCCGCGCCAGCATTTTCTTGGCGTCGTCGAACAGTTGGCGCGCCGTTTCGCCGACCACCTCGTTGTCGAGGATGGCCGGATAGCGGCCGGCCAGATCCCAGCTCTGGAAGAACGGGCTCCAGTCGATTAGCAGCGCCAGGTCGGACAGGCTCGGGTTGAGCGTCTGCAGGCCGAGTTGCTTCGGCTTGACCGGGGTGAACGGCTGGTTCCACGTGAAACGATTGGCCCGGGCTTCGGCCAGCGTGACCAGCGTGGCGCCCTTGCGGCCGGCGTGTTCGGCGCGGACGGTTTCGTATTCGCTGGCGATCTCGGCCATGTAGCCGTCGCGCTGTTCGGCGGACAGCAGCTTGGTGGCGACGCCGACGGCGCGCGAGGCATCCGGCACGTAAACCACGGCGCCTTCGGTGTTGGGGGCGATCTTGATCGCGGTGTGAGCGCGGCTGGTTGTTGCGCCGCCGATCAACAGCGGCTGCTTCATGCCCTGGCGCTGCATTTCGCTGGCGACGTGGGCCATCTCTTCAAGCGACGGGGTGATCAGGCCGGACAGGCCGATGATGTCGACGCGATGTTCGAGGGCCGCCTTCAGGATGTTGTCGCAGGAGACCATGACGCCGAGGTCGACGACGTCGTAGCCGTTGCAGCCCAAGACAACGCCGACGATGTTCTTGCCGATGTCGTGCACGTCGCCCTTGACCGTAGCCATCAGGATCTTGCCCTTGCTGCCCAGGCCGGTGCGGGATTTTTCCGCCTCGATGTAGGGCAACAGGTGGGCGACCGCCTGCTTCATCACGCGGGCCGACTTGACGACCTGCGGCAGGAACATCTTGCCGGCACCGAACAGGTCGCCGACGTGGTTCATGCCGGCCATCAGCGGGCCTTCGATGACGGCCAGCGGCGGCTTGCCGGCAGCCTCCAGCTGGGCGCGGACTTCCTCGGTATCGGCCACGACGAAGTCGGTGATGCCCTTGATCAGCGCGTGTTCCAGTCGCTTTTCGACCGACTGTTCGCGCCACGACAAATCGGGACCGCTGTCCTTGGCCTTGCCTTCCTTGACTGTCTGGGCGAAGTCGACCAGCGCCTCGCCGGCGCCCGGGTGGCGGTTGAGCACGACGTCCTCGACCTTGGCCCGCAGTTCCGGCTCCAGGTCGTCGTAGACGCCGAGCATGCCGGCATTGACGATACCCATGGTCATGCCGGCCTGGATCGCGTGGTAGAGGAAGACGGTGTGGATCGCCTCGCGTACCGGGTCGTTGCCCCGGAAGCTGAAGGAGACGTTGGAGACGCCGCCGGAAATGTGGGCGTGCGGCAGGTGTTGCTTGATCCAGCGCACCGATTCGATGAAATCGACCGCGTAGTTGTCGTGCTCGGGGATGCCGGTGGCGATGGCGAAGATGTTCGGGTCGAAGATGATGTCTTCGGCCGGGAAACCCATTTCCGTCAGCAGCAGGTAGGCCTTGGCGCAGATTTCGGTCTTGCGGGCGAAAGTGTCGGCCTGGCCCTGCTCGTCGAAGGCCATGACGATGACCGCGGCGCCGTAGCGGCGGGCGAGTTTCGCCTGTTCGAGGAACTTGGCTTCGCCTTCCTTCATCGAGATCGAATTGACGATGCCCTTGCCCTGGATGCACTTGAGGCCGGCCTCGATGACTTCCCACTTCGACGAGTCGATCATGATCGGCACGCGCGAAATGTCCGGCTCGGAGGCGATCAGCTTGAGGAACTTGTCCATGGCGGCCAGCGAATCGAGCATCGCCTCGTCCATGTTGATGTCGATCACCTGGGCGCCGTTCTCGACCTGCTGGCGGGCGACGGCCAGTGCGTCGTCGAAGCGGCCTTCCAGAATCATCCGCGCGAAGGCCTTGGAGCCGGTGACGTTGGTCCGCTCGCCGACGTTCACGTACAGCGAATCGGCGCCGACGTTGAACGGTTCCAACCCGGACAGGCGCAGCTTCTTTTCGATTTTCGGCACTTTTCTCGGGCTGACCGTAGCCACCCGGGCGGCGATGGCCGCGATGTGCTCCGGCGAGGTGCCGCAGCAGCCGCCGACGATATTGACGATGCCGGTCTTGGCCCAGCTCTCGATTTCGTCGGCCAGCATCTCGGCTGTCTCGTCATAGCCGCCGAAGGCATTGGGCAGGCCGGCGTTCGGGTGGGCCGAGACGTAGCAGTCGCAGACGCGGGACAGTTCCTCGACGTACTGGCGCAGTTCCTTGGCGCCGAGCGCGCAGTTCAGGCCGAAGGAGAGCGGCTGGATGTGATTCAGCGAATTCCAGAAAGCCTCGGCGGTCTGGCCGGACAGCGTGCGGCCAGAGGCATCGGTGATGGTGCCCGAGATCATCACCGGCCAGCGGCGACCGGCGCGGTCGAAGAAGGTCTCGATGGCGAACAGCGCGGCCTTGGCGTTCAGCGTGTCGAACACCGTTTCGACGAGCAGGATGTCGGCGCCGCCCTCGACCAGGCCGTTAATGGCTTCGAGGTAATTGGTGACCAGTTCGTCGAAGGTGACGTTACGGTAGCCAGGGTCGTTGACGTCCGGCGAGATCGACGCGGTGCGGCTGGTCGGGCCGAGCACGCCGGCAACGTAGCGCGGCTTGGCCGGGTTGGCGGCGGTGAATTGATCGCACAGCACGCGGGCCAGGCGGGCGCCCTCGAAGTTCAGCTCGTGAACCAGCTCGGTCAGGTTGTAATCGGCCTGCGAGACGGCGGTCGAGTTGAAGGTGCAGGTCTCGAGGATATCGGCGCCGGCTTCCAGGTATTCGCGGTGGATGCCGCCGATGATGTCGGGCCGGGTCAGGACCAGCAGGTCGTTGTTGCCCTTGAGGTCGTGCGGGTGGTCCTTGAAGCGCTCGCCGCGATAATCGGCCTCGGACAGGCCGTGGCGCTGGATCATCGTGCCCATGGCGCCGTCGAGGACGAGCAGGCGCTGCTCAAGAAGGGCGGAAATTTCGGCGGTACGGTCGGCTTGAATCATGATCACCTCGGCAAAACGGAATGCACCGGGGACGCCGCAAAAACAAACGGCGCCACAAACCGGCTGGGGTTTGCGAGCGCCGTTGATCATTGCCGAGCCTGGCCCCGGACTAAGTCAGGGTCGCAGCGCTCCTCGGCAGAACCAGTAGTTTACCGGGCGCGCCGCCGGCTGCCAAGTTAAGCGCCTGATTTTGCGGCAAAGCCGGCAAAAAAATCTGATTTTTGCCCTTTTTTGGGGCCGACCGTAGCATTCGGGCCGCGCTCAACTCAGCGGTTCGCAGCGCAGCCAGACGACAAAACTGGCGCCCTGGCCGACGGTGCTGGTTGCCGTCAGCCGGCCACCGTAGCGCTCAACCAGGTTCTTGCTGACCCACAGGCCAAGCCCGGTGCCGCCCGGTTTCTTGGCCGTGAAGAAGGGTTCGAACAGCTTGTCGAGGTCGGCCTGGGTGATACCAGGCCCGGTGTCGCCGACGACGATGCGGATGCCGACCGGCATGTCGGCCTCATCCCAGTCCTCGATGCCGATTTTCAGCACACCGCCGTCGGGCATCGCCTGGATGGCGTTGACCAGCAGGTTGATGACCACCTGCTGCAGTTCGTTCTTGTTGCAGGTGATCTGCCGTGTCGAGTCGAGGTGCTGTTCGATGGCGATGTTGCCGGTCTTCAGCAAGTGGCGGACGAGGACCAGGCTGTCCTGGATCAGCGTTGGCGGGGCGACCGGCTCCAGGTAGCCGACGTAATCCTGCGGCCGGGCGAATTGCAGCAGCTTGGCGACGATCAGCCGGATGCGATGGACCTGTTCCTGGATCAGCCGGATTTCCGGTTCGACCGGCTCGGCCGCCTCGCCGAGCACGTCACGCAGCACGTCGAGGTTGCCCTGGATGACGGCGATCGGATTGTTGATCTCGTGGGCGACGCCGGCGGTGAGCTGGCCGATGGCGGCCAGCTTTTCGTTCATGACCAGTTGCGACTGGGCGGCCTTGAGGTCGGCGACGGCCTGTTCCAGTTCGGTCGTCCGTTCGGCGACCTTGGCGTCGAGCGCCTCACCCCAGCGCTTTAGCGATCGGGCCTGGGCCTGCAGTTTGTCCAGCATGCGGTCGAAATGGGCAGCGACGATGCCCAGCTCGTCCTGGCTTTCGACGGCGCCGACCCGGGCGTTGTCCTGTCCCTGTTCGATGGCGTGCATGGTTGCGTGCATGCGCTCGATCGGCTTGAAGACGCGGCGCGCCCAGAGCACCGCGAAGATGCCGGCGACCAGCATGGCGACGGCGAAGAGGGCGGCGACGGCGGCGAAGGCCTGCTTTCGGGCGGCGGCGAAAGGGCCTTCGAGAAAGCCGACGTAGAGCATGCCGATGCGCTCGCCGCGGCCGTCGAGCAAGGGTTCGTAGGCCGACACGTACCAGTCGTTGACGACGAAGGCGCGGTCCAGCCAGGTATCGCCCTTGCCGAGCACGCTGTCGTAGACCGCCTGCGAGACGCGGGTGCCGATTGCCCGGGTGTCGCCGAACAGGCGGACGTTGGTGGCCACCCGCAGATCGCCGAGAAAGAGCGTCGCGGTGCCGGCACTGCCGAAGGGCAGGGCGCCCTCGGGGTAGACGATGGCGTTCAGGCGGTCGATGAAATCAAGGTTCTTGTTGAGCAGCGCGCCGCCGGCCAGCACGCCGAGCAGTCGGCCGTCAGCGTCGACCACCGGGGCGGCGGACTGGATGACCAGGCCGCTGGTATCGACGTCGCGCGGATCGGGCCGGGCGTTCGGGGTCGGGATCAGCGGCGTGCGGGCGATGGCGACCAGTTCCGGCTTGATGGCGGCGAGCTGTTCGGCCGGGAAGACTTCGGTCTCGGTTCGCGCCCGGCCGCCCAGCGCGTCGGCGATGGCCGGCCAGCGTTCGGCCTCGGCCTGACTGCGCTTGAGATCGATAAAGCGCAGGAAATCGAGGCGGTACTCGATCTGCGTCGCGTTGAGCAGTTCGGCCATCGCCGCCGAGGGCTGGCCGCCGCCGCGGCGCAGGGCGCGGGCCAGGCGTTCCGATTCGGCCAGGCTGGTCACCGAGCGGCCGACGCTGTCGCTAACCCGCTGGTAGTAGCCGTGGGCGACCGCGAGGTCGGTGCGGACCTTGGCGACGAGCAGGCGGTCGAGGTGGTTGCCGCCCCACCAGGCCAGCGCGGCGACGGTGATCGGCGCGACGACGCCGAGCGGGATCAGCGCCAGCGCCAGCAGGCGGACGCGGATCGAGCGGTGGCTGGCCGGCGCCTCGGCCAGGTCGCTGCCGGCGGGCGGTTTGGTGGAAATCAGATGCCCCAGGCCTGACACTTGCGGTCCATGGTCTTGCGCGAAATGCCCAAGCGGCGCCCGGCCTCGGACTTGTTGCCTTCGCAGGCGGAGAGCACGGCCAGGATGTGGCGCTTTTCGACGGCAGCCAGCGTTTCGTCGCTGGCTGCCGTGGCGTGGAGGCCGACGTCAGGTTCGGGGCCGATGTGAGTCACCCCGGCCAGTGGGCCGGGGCTTCCTCGCCACGAATTTGGGGAGCCTTCGGCTCCTTGCAGGCCTGTTTCGCTGACCCCGCCATAAATGGCGCGGCTTGCGCTCACCCCGTGGTCAAACCAGCCGAGGATCAGCGAGCGCTCGACCAGGTTGCGCAGTTCGCGGACATTGCCCGGCCAGTCGTAGTCGCTGAGCCGGGCGGCGGTGCGCGGATCGAGGGCGAGCGGCGGCACGCCGAGATTGGGCGTCAGCTGGGCCATGAAATGCTCGACCAGCAGCGGGATGTCCTCCGGCCGTTCGCGCAGCGGCGGCAGGGTGACTTCCAGCACCTGCAACCGGTAATAGAGATCCTGCCGAAAACGCTGGGCGGCGACCTCGCCTTTCAGGTCGCGGTTGGTGGCGGCGATGACCCGGACATCGACGGCGATTTCCTGCTCCGAGCCAACCGGCCGGATACGCCGTTCTTCAAGGGCGCGGAGCAGCTTGGCCTGGGCGGCCAGCGGCAGTTCGGAAATTTCATCAAGAAACAGCGTGCCGCCGCGGGCGTAGTAGAACAGCCCCTCGCGGCTCTGCTGGGCGCCGGTGTAGGCGCCCTTGACGTGGCCGAACAGCTCGGACTCGATCAATTCGGCCGAGATCGCGGCGCAATTGACCGGCACGAAGGGGCCGTTGGCGCGCGGGCTCATCCGGTGCAGGGCGCGGGCGGCGACCTCCTTGCCGGTGCCCGACTCGCCGGTCAGCAGAATGGTCGCCGGGGTCGGCGCGATGCGCTTGAGGCGGTCGCAGACGGCGAGCATGGTGGCGGACTGGCCGACCATGCCGTCGATGGTCGGCGTGCGTTCCTCGACCTCGCGGCGCAGCACGAAGTTCTCGCGGCGCAGGCCGGAGCGCTCGAAACAGCGCTCGACAGCGTTGTGCATCTGAGCCACGGAAAAGGGCTTGAGCAGGAAATCGGCCGCCCCGGCGCGCAGCGCGTCGATGGCCGTGTCGAGATCGGCGTAGGCGGTCATCATGATCACATCGCCAGCAAACCCGTCCTGGCGCAGCTCGTGCAGCCAGTCGATGCCGGAGCAGCCGGGCAGGGCGATGTCGAGCACGATCAGGTCGTACAGTTGGCGCTGCAACAGCGGCGTCGCCGCCTCGACGCTGTCGGCGGTGTCGACCTTGCCGTAGCGTCGGGTCAGCGCCCGCTGCAGAAAACTGACCATGCCCGGTTCGTCGTCGACGACGAGGATCGAGAACTGTTGGCGCAGTGCGCGGTCGGCGTCTTCGGCCGGATTATTGTTGTCCATGCTCCTCCTTGATTCGTTGGCATCATCGCAAATTTGGAGGGGGACAGGCAATTTCTGAGGGTGCCTTTTCTCAAGCTGTGTTTTCCGCGCTTGAGGCGCGTCTTACTTTCTTTTGCTTCGCCAAAAGAAAGGTAAGCAAAGAAAAGGCGACCCTGGGTCGGCGCCGGCTACGCCGGTTCCCTGCGCTACTCGGCAGGCCGGGCGGCTGCGGAACTCGGGGCTGCGCCCCTCAGACAGTCCTCGCCGAAAGCCCCCGGCCTTCCTGCGTTGCTCGGCGCCTCCCAAGGGGCCCGGAAAAACATCCGTGGCCGAGCTGGGGAATTTCAAATTTGGGCATTTTTTCGGCCTGACCGTAGCATTTCGGCCGGATAGACCCTTCCGCCCGGACGCCTTTCGGGTCCCCCTGAGAGGCGCTGAGCAACGCAGCCGCTGGCGGAAAAAGGGCGAGGACTGTTTGAGGGCCGAAGGCCCGAGTTCCGCAGCCCCCGCCAGTGGCGAGTAGCGCAAGGGACCGGCGAAGCCGGCGCCGACCCGGGGGTCGCCTTTTCTTTGGCTACTTTCTTTTGGCGAAGCAAAAGAAAGTACGCCCGCCCTCAAGGCGGAAAGCACGGGTCCAGAAAAGGCACTCCTTAAATCAGCCCCTCAAACATCTGCACCTGCACCATCTCCCCCGCCTGCACGCCCGCACACTCCTCAGGCAACACCACAAAGCAGTTCGCCTCCGACATCGACCGCAACACCCCCGACCCCTGGTTACCGGTGGTCCGCACCTGCCAACGCCCATCAACCAGCGTGACTTCGCCGCGCAGATATTCCCGCCGCCCCGGTTGCTTCTTGATCGCATTGCCCGATACCACCGTCAGCAGCGGCCGCTCGGGGATCGGATCGAGGCCGGACAGGCGGAGCAGGGCGTCGAGGGCGAACTGGGTGTAGCTGACCATCACCGCGACCGGGTTGCCGGGCAGGCCGAACAGCCAGGCGTTGCCGACCTTGCCGAAGGCCATCGGGCGGCCGGGCTTGATGTTCAGCTTCCAGAAACGGACTTCGCCCAGCTTGTCGAGGACGTCCTTGATGAAATCTGCTTCGCCGACCGAGACGCCGCCGGTGGTGATGATTGCGTCGGCCATCCGGGCGGCTTCGGCCAGCGTCGCTTCAAGGGCTTCCGGGCGGTCGGGGACGACGCCGAGGTCGAGGATGTCGGCGCCCAGGCGGGTCAGCAGGCCATGCAGCGTGTAGCGGTTGCTGTCGTAGATCTGGCCCGGGGCGAGCGGGTTGCCGAGCGAGGCGAGTTCGTCGCCGGTCGAGAAGAAGGCGACGCGCAGACCGCGCTTGACGTCGACTTCGACGACGCCGAGCGAGGCGATCAACCCGAGTTCGGCCGGGCCGACCTTCTTGCCGGCGGGCAGGGCGACGGCGCCGCGGGCCAGGTCTTCGCCGGCGCGCCGGGTGTTCTGGCCGCATTTCTGGCCGGGCGGGACGATTACGTCGTTGCCTTCTACGCGCGTCGCTTCCTGGACGATCACCGTGTCGGCGCCGGCCGGCAACACGGCGCCGGTCATGATGCGCACCGCCTGACCCTTGCCGACCAGGCCGGAGAAGGCGTTGCCGGCGAAGGCGGTGCCGACCACGTTCAGGCGGGTCTCGCTGGCGGCGGCCAGGCTGTCGAAGCGGATGGCGTAGCCGTCCATCGCCGAGTTGTCGTGGGCCGGGACGTCGTGCGGGGCGATGATGTCGGCGGCCAGGATGCGGCCCAGCGCGTCGCGGACCGGGACGAATTCGTGGCCGGTGATCGGGCTGACTTCGGCGAGCAGGCGCAGGCGCGCTTCGGCAGCGGACAGGGCGCGGTTTTCGTCGGCCGGGGTGGCACAGGTGTCGGGAGAGAGTCGCGAGTCGGTCATGGCTTCACTTTCTGGCGTGGGGAAGGGCCGCTTCGGAGGCGGCCGGTGTCGGTTTGGACAGGCGGGGGCGGGCAGGATTCAGCGGCATCGGGCCGCCGAAGCCAGGCGGGAGCGTTTGGCCGGCCATCAGCGGTCGAAGGCCATGCGCCATGGCAGTTCTCCCTGCAGGAAGGCCCGCGCCGCCGGCGATTGCGGGTGGGCGAAGAAACGTTGGGCGGCGACGTGTTCCTGGACGCGGCCGTCGGCCAGGAAAACGATGTCGTCGGCCAGCCGGGTGGCCTGGCCGAGGTTGTGCGTGGTCATCAGCACCTTGGCGCCCTCGGTGCGGATTTCGCGGATGATCCGTTCGACCGCCTCGGTGGCCGACGGGTCGAGGGCGGCAGTCGGTTCGTCGAGCAGCAGCAGGCGCGGGCGCATCGCCCAGGCGCGGGCCAGCGCCAGGCGCTGGCGTTCGCCGCCGGAGAGCAGGCGGGCGCAGTCGCCGGCGCGGTGGGCCAGGCCGACCCGTTCGAGCATCTCGCGGGTCCGCGTCCGGCGCTCGGTGGTGCTGATCGCCTGCGGCCACAGCGCGAATTCGACATTGGTGTACACCGACAGGCGCAACAGCATCGGTTGCTGGAAGACCATGGCCAGCCGGCCGTCCGGGTGGGGGGCGCCGGCCCAACTGATGCTGCCGGCAGTGGGCGGCAGCAGGCCGGCCAGCAGGCGCAGCAGCAGTGTCTTGCCGGTGCCGTTGGGGCCGAGGATGACGCTGATCCCTTCGCCGGACAGTTCGAGGTCGAGGCCGTCGAGCACCGCCCGCCCGTTGGGGACGAAGCGCAGGCCGGCGATATTCAGCGGGAACATCAGCCGTACCTCCGCGCCGCCCAGCAGCGCAGCCCGTAGGCGGCGACGTTGAGGCCGAGGATGATGCTCATCAGCACGATGCCCAGCGCGACCGACAGCGCTAGGTCGCCCTTGGCGGTTTCCAGCGCGATGGCGGTGGTCATCACCCGCGTGTAGCCGTCGATGTTGCCGCCGACGATCATCACGGCGCCGACTTCCGACATCGCTCGGCCCAGCCCGGCCAGCGTCGCGACCGACAGCGAGAAGCGGCAGTCGGCCAGCAGCAGGGCGACGGTCTGCAGGCGGCCGATGCCGATCAGCGACAGTTCCGGCGCGTATTCTTTCCAGGCATCCTCGACGATCTGGCGGCTGACCGCGGCGATCAGCGGCAGCACCAGCAGGCTTTGGGCGGCGATCATCGCCCCCGGCGAAAAGAGCAGGCCGTAGCTGCCGAACGGGCCGCTGCGCGACAGGGCGAGATAGACGAGCACGCCGACGACGACCGAGGGCAGGCCCATCAG
>JAHRYW010000001.1:263186-267219 GCA_020621865.1 Betaproteobacteria bacterium
GCGACAGGGCGAGATAGACGAGCACGCCGACGACGACCGAGGGCAGGCCCATCAGCGCATTGAGCGCGACATTGACGGCGCCGCGCCCGGGGAAACTGGCGACGGCGAGCAGGGCGCCGAGCGGCAGGCCGAGCAGGGTGCCGACGAGCAGCGCAGTCAGGCTGACGCGCAGCGACAGGGCAACGATTTCGAGCAGCCGGTGGTCGAAATTGCCGAGCAGCAGAAGGGCGTCGGAAAGCGTGGCGAGCATGGGATGCGCAGGATAACACCGGGCGGCAGGGGCGGGGAGGGGCAGGAATCGCCGGAAAAGGGCAGAAAACCGTCGTCTGGCCGCTGCCTCATCCTGTCCGGCCGGGACAAAATGTCGCAGCGCCGGGGCTGATGGTGGGCACCCCGGCCCGTGCAAACAAGGGTTTGTGGCTGGCATCCAACTTGCACTGCCTTGCCTCGCTATAATGCCCACGCGGTCTGCGTACCGCACTGGAATGGTGGCGCCCCGGCGCCTTTGTAAGCTGCCGCGACATCCGCGCGGCGGCGGTTGCTGTAGAAATCGGAGCTAGTCATGACCCTGTCCACCGCGCGCCGTCTGGCGTTGAAGGGGGCGCTCGCCTGCGCCTTCGCCGCTGTTTCCTCCCTGCCTGCCGTTGCCGACGAAGCTGTCCTGCGCGTTTCGGCCATCCCCGACGAAGCGCCGACCGAGCTGCAGCGCAAGTTCGCGCCGCTCGGCAAGTATCTCGAAGCGCAGACCGGCATCAAGGTCGTCTTCACGCCGGTGTCCGACTACGCCGCGGTCGTCGAATCGCTGGCCACCCGCAAGATCGACCTCGCCTGGCTCGGCGGTTTCACCTTCGTGCAGGCCAAGATCCGCACCAACGGCACGGCCATCCCCATCGTCCAGCGCGCCGAGGATGCGGTGTTCACCTCCAAGTTCATCACTGCCGACCCCAACATCAAGAGCGTCGCCGATCTCAAGGGCAAGACCTTCGCCTTCGGCGCGCCGTCGTCCACCTCGGGCAGCCTGATGCCGCGCTTCTTCCTGCAGCAGGCCGGCCTGAACCCGGAAAAGGATTTCAAGAACGTCGCCTACTCCGGCGCCCATGACGCCACCGTCGCCTTCGTCGCGGCCGGCAAAGCCGAGGCCGGCGTGTTGAACGCCTCGGTCTGGGACAAGCTGGTCGAGCAGAAAAAGGTCGATACCGACAAGGTCCGCGTCTTCTCGACCACGCCGACCTACTTCGACTACAACTGGACGGTGCGCGGCGACCTCGACCCGGCGCTGGTCAAGAAGCTGACCGACGCCTTCCTCAAGCTCGACCCGGCCAATCCGGAGCACAAGGAAATCCTCGCCCTGCAGCGCGCCTCGAAGTTCGTGCCGACCAAGAAGGAAAACTACGACGGCATCGAAAAGGCCGCCCACTCGGCCGGCTTGCTGAAGTGAGTTTTTGCCTGACTGGCGTGGGGCTGACCCACGCCAACGGCTTTCGCGCGCTGTGCGACATTTCGCTGCGCGCCGCGCCGGGCGAACGGATCGCCCTGATCGGGCCGTCCGGCGCCGGCAAGACCTCACTGCTGTCGGTGCTCGGCACGGCGCTGGCACCGACCGACGGTCAGCTGGAAATTTTGGGTTTTGGGCAAAATATCGGGCCGACCGTAGCATTGCGCAGTCGTATCGGCAGCATCCACCAGGCACCGCCGATTCCCGGCCGGCAACGCGTCGTCACCGCCGTGCTGGCCGGCAAGCTCGGCCAGTGGCCGGCCTGGAAGTCTCTGGCTTCACTGCTTTACCCGCTCGACTTGGCCGGCGCCCGCGCCGCCCTGGAACGTGTGGACCTCGCCGACAAGCTGTTCGCCCGCTGCGACCAGCTATCCGGCGGCCAGTTGCAGCGCGTCGGCATCGCCCGCGTGCTTTACCAGCAGCCCGACCTGATCCTGGCCGACGAGCCGGTGTCGGCGCTCGATCCGGCGCTGGCGCTGGCCACCGTCCGCCTGCTGATCGCCGACGCCGAAGCGCGCGGCGCGACGCTGGTCGCCAGCCTGCACGCCGTCGACCTGGCAATCGGCAACTTCACCCGCATCGTCGGCGTCAAGGCCGGGCGCATCGCCTTCGACCTGCCGGCCGGCGAAGTCACCGTGCCGCTGCTGCACGAACTGTATGCCGGCGAGGGCGGCGAACTGCCGGTGCAGGCGCACGAGCCGCATTTCCTGACACAAGCCGCCGCCAATGGGGCGGCGACGCGGTCGGCGTGCTGCTGAACCGGGAGACGATGCCGTGGAACTGCTACGCCTGGCGCTGTTGTTCGCCCTGACCGCCGTGGCGGAAATCGTCGGTTGCTATCTGCCCTGGCTGGTCCTGAAGCAGGACAAGAGTCCCTGGCTACTGCTGCCGGCCGCACTGTCGCTGGCCTTGTTTGCCTGGCTGCTGACCCTGCACCCGACGGCGGCCGGCCGCACCTATGCCGCCTATGGCGGCATGTATATCGCCGTTGCCCTGTTGTGGTTGCGCCTGGTCGACGGCGTCGCGCTGACGCGCTGGGACGTCGCGGGGGCGAGCATTGCCTTGCTGGGCATGGCGGTCATCGCCTTGCAACCGGCCGGCCACTGAAATCGCCGTCATGTCCCCGACCCTTCGCGACCCCGCCGCCCCTTCCCGCCTGCTCGGCGCGCTGACCGCGCTGGTCGTCCTCTGGCCGCTGTTTCAGGCCGCCGAGGTCAAGCCCGGCGCGCTGTTCGAGGCCGGCAACCTGAAGGTGATCGGCAATTTCCTGGCCGGCTTCCTGCCGCCGGAAGCGGGGGCGGAATTCCTCGGTTACCTCGCCAAGGCGACGCTGGAAACACTGGCCATCGCCACCGCCGGCATGGCGCTGGCCTGCCTGATCGCCGTGCCGCTGGCCTATCTGGCGAGTGGGGCGGGGCGCGAGCAAGCGACACTGAATCCGCTGACCCGGGCACTGTTGACCATCCTGCGCGGCATTCCCGAACTGGTCTGGGCGCTGGTTTTCGTCCGCGTCTTCGGCCTCGGCCCGGCGGCCGGCGTGCTGGCACTGGGCCTGACCTACGGCGGCATGCTGGCCAAGGTCTATGCCGAAATCCTCGAATCGGTCGATGCCGCGCCGGCCCGCGCCCTACGCCACACCGGCGCCGGCCGCCCGCTGGCCATCCTCTACGGCCTCCTGCCGCAGGCCTCGAAGGAGCTGGCGTCCTACACCGTCTACCGCTGGGAATGCGCCATCCGCGCCTCGGTGGTCATGGGCTTCGTCGGCGCCGGCGGCCTCGGCCAGTTGATGGACCAGGCGATGAAAATGCTCAACGGCGGCGAAGCGGCCTCCATCCTGCTCACCTTCATGGCCCTGGTCTTTGCCGCCGACGGCCTGTCCGGCTGGCTGCGCCGCGCGCTCGACACGCCGCCAGCCGCCCGGCCGTCACCGTTCGGCTGGCGCAGCGGACTGGTCGGTACCGCCATCGTCCTGGGCGGCGCGGCCAGTTTCCGGCTGCTCGACATCGGCTTCGGCGCGCTGTTTTCCAGCGAAGCGGCGCGCTCGATCGGCGAATTCGTCGCCGGCTTCTTCCCGCCCGACCTGTCCGCTGACTGGCTGGCCCGCGTCGCCAAGGGCGTCTGGGAAACGCTGGCCATTTCGGTCGTCGGCACGCTGCTCGCCGCCGCTGCCGGCCTGCTGCTGGCCCTGCCGCGCTGGCGGGCGCCGTTCAGCTTTTTGCTCAACACCCTGCGCTCGGTACCGGAACTGGTCTGGGCGACGATCACCGCGCTGGCCGTCGGCCTCGGCCCCTTTGCCGGCGCGCTGGCGCTGGCCCTGCACACCACCGGCGTGCTCGGCCGGCTGTATGCCGAAGCGCTGGCCAACGCCCCGGCCGCGCCCGCCCAGGCGCTGCGCTGCGCCGGCACGCCCGGCGGCCTGGCCTTTCTCTACGGCACCTTGCCCGGCGCCGCGCCGCAGCTGATCGCCTACACGCTATACCGCTGGGAAATGAACATCCGCATGGCCGCCATCCTCGGCTTCGTCGGCGCCGGCGGGCT
>JAHRYW010000001.1:267576-461181 GCA_020621865.1 Betaproteobacteria bacterium
AGGAGGAAAAACACAATGAACATGAACAGGCGGCAGTTCTTCAAGGTCTGCTCCGCCGGGCTCAGTGGGTCATCCATCGCGTTGATGGGTTTCTCGCCGACCGCAGCCCAGGCGGAAGTACGCACCTTCAAGCTGGCCCGCGCCACCGAGACACGGAACATCTGTCCGTACTGCTCGGTGTCCTGCGGGGTGCTGATCTACTCGACCGGGGACAAGTCGAAAAATTCCCAGTCGGCCATCATCCATATCGAAGGCGACCCGGACAATCCGGTCAATCGCGGAACCTTGTGCCCGAAGGGCGCCGGCCTGCGCGACATGATCCAGAGCGCCAATCGCTTGAAGTGGCCCGAGGTGCGCGAAGCCGGTACCAACGAATGGAAGCGGATTTCCTGGATGGAAGCTTTCGAGCGCATCGCCAAGCACATGAAGGCCGACCGCGACGCCAATTTCATGGCCCAGAACAAGGACGGCGTGACCGTCAATCGCTGGACCACCACCGGATTCCTCGCATCATCCGCAGCACCGAATGAGGCTGGTTACCTGACCGTGAAGACGATTCGCGCGTTGGGCATGACCTCGATCGATACCCAGGCGCGCATTTGACACGCTCCCACGGTGGCCAGTCTGGCTCCGAGTTTTGGGCGTGGTTCGATGACCAACCATTGGGTGGACATCAAGAACGCTGACTTGATTTTCGTGATGGGCGGCAACCCTGCCGAAGCGCACCCCTGCGGCTTCAAATGGGCAATCGAAGCCAAGAAGAACCGCAAGGCGAAGCTGGTGGTCGTGGACCCGCGCTTCAACCGCACCGCTTCGGTGGCCGATTACTATGCGCCGATCCGTCCGGGCTCCGACATCGCCTTCCTCGGCGGCGTCATCAATTACCTGCTGACCAACGACAAGATCCATCACGACTACGTGAAGGCGTACACCAACGCGTCCTTCCTGATCGATGATGGCTTTGGCTTCGAGGACGGCATCTTCACCGGCTACAACGACGAGAAGCGCAGCTACGACAAGGCCACCTGGAAATACCAGCTGGGCGAGGACGGCTTCGCCAAGGTCGACGAAACGCTGCAGAACCCGCGTTGCGCCTTCCAGATGCTCAAGGCCCACTATTCCCGCTACACGCCGGAGATGGTGACCAAGGTCTGCGGCACGCCGAAGGACGCCTTCCTGAAGGTCTGCGAATACATCGCTTCGACGGCGGCGCCGGACAAGACGATGACCAACCTGTACGCGCTGGGCTGGACCGAGCATTCGGTCGGTTCGCAGAACATCCGCAGCATGGCCATCATCCAGTTGCTGCTCGGCAACATGGGCATGGCGGGTGGCGGCATCAACGCGCTGCGCGGCCATGCCAACGTCCAGGGCATCACCGACTTCGCGCTGTACGCCCAGAACCTGCCGGGCTACCTGGCGCCACCGACCGACGCCGAGCCGGACCTGACGACCTTCCTCGACAAGAAGACGCCGAAAATGCTGCGTCCGGGCCAGATGAACTACGGCCAGAACCTGTCGAAGTGGTATGTCAGCCTGCATAAGGCCTGGTGGGGCGACGCCGCCCACAAGGACAACGGCTTCGCCTACGACTTCATGCCCAAGCTCTCGGGCGCTTCCGACGTGCTGTCGATCTTCAATGCCATGTACGAAGGCAAGGTCAACGGCTTCCTCTGCCAGGGCTTCAACCCGCTGGCTTCCGTCGCCAACAAGAAGAAGGTGTCGGATGCGCTGAGCAAGCTGAAGTACATGGTGGTGATGGACCCGCTGGCGACCGATACCTCCGAGTTCTGGAAGCCACACGGCGAGTTCAACGAGGTCGATCCGGCCAAGATTCCGACCGAGGTCTTCCGTCTGCCGACCACGCTGTTCGCCGAAACCTCCGGCAGTTTCACCAACTCCGGCCGCGTCATCCAGTGGCGATGGAAGGCTGCCGATGGTCCGGGCGACGCCAAGGACGATACCGAGATCATGGCGACGCTGTTCCTGAAGCTGAAGGAAATGTACGCCAAGGACGGTGGTGCCTATTCGGAGCCGATCCAGAAGCTGACCTGGGCCTATCGCATCCCGAACAAGCCGTCGCCGGAAGAGCTGATGATGGAGTTCAACGGCAAGGCATTGGCCGACGTGACCGATCCCAAGGATCCGACCAAGGTGCTGGTCAAGGCGGGCGATCAGTTGCCGAGCTTTGCGATGCTGCGCGACGACGGTTCGACCACCTGCGGCAACTGGATCTACTGCGGCGTGTGGTCGCCGGCCGGCAACCTGTCGGCGCGGCGTGACAACAGCGACCCGTCCGGCCTCGGCCAGACGTTGAACTGGGGCTTCGCCTGGCCGGTCAACCGGCGCATCCTGTACAACCGCGCCTCGGCCGATCTTTCCGGCAAGCCGTGGGATGCGAAGCGCACCATGCTCAAGTGGCTGGGCGACAAGTGGGGCGGCAACGACGTGCCCGACATGCGTCCGGATGCAGCGCCCGACCAGAACGTCATGCCTTTCATCATGACCGGTGAAGGTGTCGGACGTCTGTTCAGCCTCGGCCTGATGAACGAAGGTCCTTTCCCCGAGCACTACGAGCCGTTCGAAACCCCGCTCGACAACAATCCGATGCACCCGAAGAACCCTAAGGCGACCAGCAATCCGGCCGCCCGCGTGTACAAGGGCGACATGGAGGCGTTCGGCAAGGCCAAGGACTTCCCGTACGTGGCGACGACCTACCGCCTGACCGAGCATTTCCACTACTGGACCAAGCAGAGCAAGATCAACGCGATCATGCAGCCGGAACAGTTCGTCGAAATCGGCGAGGAACTGGCCAAGGAAAAGGGCATCGTGGCCGGCGACAAGGTCAAGGTGCGCTCCAACCGGGGCTTCATCAAGGCGGTGGCGGTGGTGACCAAGCGCATCAAGGCGCTCGATGTGGATGGCAAGAAGGTCCACACGGTCGGTATCCCGATCCACTACGGGTTCAAGGGGGCGACGAAGCCTGGCTTCATCACCAACACCCTGACCCCGTTCGTCGGTGACGCCAATACGCAGACGCCGGAGTACAAGGCGTTCCTGGTCAACATCGAGAAAGCGTAAAGGAGAGCTGATATGGCACTGCAATCGCTAGACATCAAACAGCGCTCCGCGACCACGACGCCGTCCACGCAAGTGCGGCAGACGATCGAGATCGCCAAGCTCATCGACGTTTCCGCCTGCATCGGCTGCAAGGCTTGCCAAGTGGCGTGTTCGGAGTGGAACGACATCCGCGACGAAGTCGGCAACTGCCACGGGGTGTACGACAACCCGATGGACCTGTCGGCAAAGTCGTGGACGGTGATGCGCTTCACCGAGGTCGAGCAGAACAACAAGCTGGAGTGGCTGATCCGCAAGGACGGCTGCATGCACTGCGCCGACCCCGGCTGCCTGAAGGCCTGTCCGGCTCCCGGCGCGATCATCCAGTACAGCAACGGCATCGTGGATTTCCACCAGGAAAACTGCATCGGCTGCGGCTACTGCGTGACCGGCTGTCCGTTCAACGTCCCGCGCATCTCCAAGGAAGACAGCAAGGCCTACAAGTGCTCGCTGTGTTCCGACCGGGTGGCCGTCAACCAGGCCCCGGCCTGCGTCAAGGCCTGCCCGACCGGGGCGATCCAGTTCGGCGCCAAGGAGGACATGAAGGACTACGCGGCCAAGCGCGTCGCCGACCTCAAGGAACGCGGCTACGACCAGGCGGGGCTGTACGACCCGCAAGGCGTCGGCGGTACGCACGTGATGTACGTGTTGCACCACGCCGACAAGCCCGATCTGTATGCCGGCCTGCCGGCCAATCCGTCGATCAGCCCGATGGTTGCGCTGTGGAAGGGCTTTGCCAAGCCGCTGGCGACGCTGGCCCTGGCCGGTGTCGCATTGGGCAGCCTGTTCCACTATGTGACCAAGGGTCCGAACGAGGTCTCGAAAGAGATCGAGGACGAGATTGAGAAGGAGGACGCACAATGATCCGCGATCCGAAGGACCTCAAGCGTTACGAGCCGGCCGAACGGGCCAATCACTGGGTGGTGGGCATCAGCTTCATCCTGCTCGCCCTGTCCGGTCTGGCCTTCTTCCACCCGGCCTTCTTCCCGCTCACTCAGCTGTTCGGCGGGCCGACCTGGGCGCGCATCATCCACCCCTACCTCGGGGTGCTGATGGCGCTCTCCTTCCTGGCGCTCTTTTTCCGCTTCAAGCATCTGAACAAGATGACGCCGGCGGACAAGGAATGGCTGGGCAAAGTCGGTCAGATGGTGGACGGCGACGACCACAACATGCCGGAGCAGGGCAAGTACAACGGCGGCCAGAAATTGATGTTCTGGGCTTTGGCCGTGTGCATGCTGCTGATGACGGTGTCCGGCGTCTTCATCTGGCGGGCCTGGTTCGGCTTCGACATCACTGTCGTCCGGCTCGGGGCGGTCGTTCATGCCGCCGCCGCCGCGGTGATGATCGGTCTGATCATGGTCCATGTGTACGCCGCCATCTGGGTCAAGGGCACCATCCGCGCCATGTGGTACGGCACGGTGACCCGCGCCTGGGCCAAGCAACACCATCGCGGCTGGTACCGTCAGGTCACTGGCAAGTAGTCAGCGGCGGTGGATGAGGGTTTTGCAGACGTGGCGCCCCCCAGTCGTTCCGGCGAAAGGCCGGGGCGGCAAGGGGGCGTCATGATCCTGCAGGCTTCTCCGCGTTGCCGATGAAGTTTCAGTTTTAGCTTTACCTTGCGTTTTGGGGGCTCTGCGGAGCATTGTTCCGCGTCCCCCGTTTTTTCGAGTGTTCCATGCACAGCCAAGCCATCGATTTTCATCCCCCCGCCGAAGAGGCCGCCGCCTTTCTGCTGCCGGTCACGACCACGCTGTTCGCCGACCGCGCCGAGCGTTTCGAGGCGCTGGCCAGCGAGCACAGCCTGAGCGACTGGCTGCGCTTCCTGGCCACCTTGAGCCGAGCCCAGCAGCAGGCGCTGAAAGCCTTGCCGCCGCTCGCCCTGCCGTCCGCCGACAGCCTGCGTCAGGCGCGTACCCACGGCATGCCGCCGCTCGACCCGTCTGTCCGGCCCGCAGCCTGGCGCGATGCCTTGCATCAGATCGCCAGTACCCTGCGTCTGGAAGCGCCTGAGGCAACCCGTACCGAACTGGATGCACTGCTCGTGGTCAGCGATGCCGCACTGGAAAAATTGGCCGACAGCCTGATGAGCGGCGAGCCGGAGGCTACCGACATCGCCCGCCTGCCGTTCGTCGCCGCCGCGCTGCAGGTGGTGTTCACCCAACTCGCCAGCCAGCTTGATGCCGGCCAGCTGCAGGCACTCGACGCACACAACGTCTGCCCCTGCTGCGGCAGTCCGGCGGTGGCCAGCGTCGTCCGCCTCGGTGCCGCGATCAACAACTTGCGCTATCTGCACTGCAGCCTGTGCAATACCGAATGGAATGTCGCCCGGGCGGTATGCACGACCTGCAACAGCGACAAGGCAGTGGCCCTGCATGAGGTCGAGGGCAGCCAGGGCGCGGTGCGTGCCGAAACCTGCGACAGCTGCAAGGGTTACTTGAAAATCGCCTATCAGGAAAAAGACCCGCGCGTCGATCCGGTCGCCGACGACCTGGCCACGCTGGCGCTCGACATGCTGGTCGACGAGGCCGGCTATCAGCGTTCCGGTCCCAATCTCCTGTTGATCGGTGCCTACAGCGGCTAGATCATTTTTCCCTCAACTTTCTGCCCGGTCCGGGTGAGAGCCATGAACGAATCCAAACGTCTTCCCGCGGTCGACCGGGTCCTGCAACAACTCCCCGATTTGATCGAAGTCCACGGCCGGCAACTGGTCACCGGCTGTGTCCGGGCCGAGCTGGCCGCTGCTCGTGAAGGGCTGAAGCACGATCTGCCATTGCCCGACGAAGCCAGCCTGCTCGCCGCCATCCGTCGCCGCGCCGATGACGCCGGCCGGGCCAATCTGCGACCGGTCTTCAACCTGACCGGCACCGTGCTGCATACCAATCTCGGCCGCGCCCAACTGGCCGAAGAGGCCATCGCGCTGATGGTCGAGGCCGCCCGCTCGCCCTGCGCGCTGGAATACGACCTGGCCAGCGGCGGGCGAGGGGACCGCGACGATCTTGTGTCCGGCCTGCTTGCCGAGCTGGTCGCCGGCGGCTCGCCGGACATTGCCGCGACCATCGTCAACAACAACGCAGCCGCCGTGCTGCTGACGCTGAATGCACTGGCCCAGGGCAAGGAGGCGGTCGTGTCACGCGGCGAGCTGGTCGAGATCGGCGGCGCCTTCCGCATCCCCGACGTGATGCGCCGGGCACAGGTCAGGCTGCACGAAATCGGCACGACCAACCGCACGCATGCCAAGGACTACGCTGAGGCGATCGGCCCGAAAACGGCGCTGCTGATGAAGGTGCACACCAGTAATTACGCGGTCACCGGCTTCACGGCGACGGTGGATGAGCAGCAGGTGGCCAGCATCGCCCATGCCGCCGACCTGCCTTTTGTCGTCGATCTGGGCAGCGGTACGCTGTGCGATTTCGCGGCCTACGGCCTGCCGCCGGAGCCGACGCCGCAGCAGGCGCTGGCGGCCGGGGCCGACATCGTCACCTTCTCCGGCGACAAGCTGCTCGGCGGCCCGCAGGCCGGGCTGATCGTCGGCCGCAAGGACCTGATCGCGAAGATCAAGAAAAACCCGCTCAAACGCGCCCTGCGCGTCGGCAAGACGACACTGGCGGCGCTCGAAGCGACGCTGCGCCTGTACCGCGATCCGGATCGCCTGGCTGAGCGCCTGCCGACCCTGCGCCTGTTGACCCGGCCGGTTGCCGACATGGCAGCCCTTGGCGAACGTCTGTTGCCGGCGATGCAGCTGGCGCTGGACGGTTTTGCCACTGTCTCCGTCGAAGCCTGCGCCAGCCAGATCGGCAGTGGCGCCTTGCCGGTCGAGCGGCTGCCGTCGGCGGCGCTGGTTTGCCGGCCTGTTGCCAAGAAGCCGGGCAAGTCGCTACTGGCGCTGGAGCGCGCCTTCCGCAGCTTGCCCAAGCCGGTGATCGGCTACATTCGCGACGATGCGTATCATCTTGACCTGCGTGGTCTGGAAGCGAAGGACGAAGCCGTTTTTGCGGCCCAGTTGCCCGACCTGAAATTGTGAAAGCAGCCTCGATGGGTGGTCTGCGTACTGCCTGCTGCTCTCTGTCGTGTCCATCAGGGCACATCGTAAATCCGGGCATCTCCGTGTCCGGGTGGTTTATCGAATGGAGAAGAGAAGATGAAGTTAAACCGCCGGCAGTTTCTCGCCGCGGGCGCAGCGCTGGGGGCCTCGGTGGCCGTTGCCCAGCCGACCAGCCCGCTGCCTTTCCTGATCAACATGCAGTCCGATCCCTTGTTGCCCAAGTCCAGCGGCAAACGGGTCGTCATTTGCGGCGGCGGCTGGGGCGGCATCACGGCCGCCAAGCACCTGAAAAAACTCGACCCGACGCTTGAAGTCGTCGTTCTGGAGCGGAACCCGGTCTTCTTCTCCTGCCCGATGAGCAACAAGTGGCTGGTCGATGTCGTCGACACCAATTTCCTGACCTTCAGCTATCTCGAAGTCGCCCAAAAATACGATTACCGCTTCATCCAGACCGAGGTGACGGCCTTCGAGCGGGAAAACAAGCGGGTCATTACCGCCCAGGGCTGGCTCGATTACGATTACCTGATCATCGGCGCCGGCATCCGTTACAACTACGAAGCCTGGTTCGGCAACGACCGCAAGGCCGCCGAGTACACCCGGGCGATGTTCCCGGCCGCTTATATCCCCAATGCCGAGCATTTCCGCCTCAAGCAGAGCATCCAGAACTTCACGGGTGGCGATCTGGTAATGACCCTGCCGCCACCGCCGCATCGCTGCCCGCCGTCGCCGTACGAGCGCGCCTGCCTGATCGCCGGCTTGTTCAAGGAACGCAAGATCAAGGGGCGGATCACGATTCTCGATCCCAAGGACAGTCCGCGTCCGATTACCAGCGGCTTCCAGGAAGCCTTCGAGAATCTCTACAAGGACCAGATCACCTACGTGCCCAAGGCCGTGATCAAGGAGGTCGATCCCTTCAACAAGAAGATCAAGACCGCGGTCGGCGACTTCGCCTTCGATCATTCCATCCTGATGGCGCCGCACCAGGCCGGCGACATGGCGTGGAAGGCCGGGGTGATCGGCAAGAATGCCGAAGGCAAGCCGAGCGGCTGGGCCGGCGTCGATCCCTTCTTCCTGAATCTGAAGGACGATCCGGATACCTACGTGATCGGCGATTCGGTCGGCGTCGTCTCGCCGCTGTTCAACTTCTACCCCAAGGCCGGGCACGTCGCCAACGCGCACGCCCGCATCGTCGCCCGCTACATCGCCGAACGGGTCAAGGGGCGCGATCCGAAGTATGCGCTGCCCGACAACCTGTGCTTCATGATGGTCAATACCCATCCGCGCGAGGATGTCGCCGTTCGCTTCAAGTACTGGGTCAACGACAAGGGGATCATCGTGCAGGATCAGGACGACGACAATCTGCGCCGGGACGATCTGGTGACCGAGGACTTCCAGTGGGCCGGCCGGATGTACGAGGACATGTTCGGCTAATGCAACCGGCGGCCCGGCGACGGGCCGCCATTTTCAAGCAGGAGACGCTATTTCATGATCATCGGCACCGCCGGCCACATCGACCACGGCAAGACCACGCTGGTCAAGGCGCTGACCGGCGTCGACTGCGACCGCCTGAAGGAAGAGAAGGCGCGCGGCATCACGCTCGACCTCGGCTACGCCTACACGCCAACGCTCGGGTTCATCGACGTGCCGGGCCATGAGAAGCTGATCCACAACATGCTGGCCGGAGCGACCGGCATCGATTTCGCGTTGCTCGTGATTGCCGCCGACGACGGCCCCATGCCGCAGACCCGCGAGCATCTGGAGATCATCGAACTGCTCGGCATCCAGCGCGGCGCCGTGGCGCTGACCAAGATCGACAATGCTACGGTCAGCCGGAAAAATGAGGCAAAAACGGAAATTTCCGAACTGCTGGCCGGCACTGCGCTGACCGGGGCGCCGATCTTTCCGGTTGCGGCAACAACCGGCGAGGGCATAGCCGAACTGCGCACCCATCTCGAAGCAGCCGCGCTGGCATCTCCCGCGGCGGGGCAGGGCGGTGGCTTCCGGCTGGCCATCGACCGCTGCTTCACGTTGTCCGGTGCCGGCACGGTCGTTACCGGCACCGCCTTTGCCGGCGAGGTTCGGGTCGGCGATCAACTGCTGCTGTCACCACCCAACAAACCGGTCCGCGTGCGCAGCCTGCGCGTCCAGGATGCCGCGGCCGAATCCGGCCACGCCGGGCAACGCATTGCGCTGGCCCTGGCCGGCCTAGAGAAGGCTGAAGTCGAGCGCGGCATGTGGCTGCTCGCCCCGGCACTGCACGCGCCGGTCAGCCGCTTCGATGCAAAAATTCGCGTGCTGTCCGGCCAGCCGCCCCTGAAACATGGCGCCGTCGCCCACCTGCACCTCGGCGCCGAGGACGTGCCGGCGCGCATTGCGCTGCTCGGTGCCGACGAGATTGCACCCGGCGGCGAACACTGGGCGCAAATCACCCTCGACCGCAGCATCGGCGCCCTGGCCGGTGACCGCTTCATCCTGCGCGATGCCTCGGCGCGCCACACCATCGGCGGCGGCCGGGTGCTCGACATCTTCCCGCCCAACCGCAAGAAACGCAGCCCCGAGCGCCTGGCCATGCTTGCCGCGCTGGCCGACGACAATCCGGCCACTGCGCTGCAACTGGCCGCCGAACAGCAACCCGCCGGCGTCGATCTCGGCGCCTATGCGCTGAACCGCAATCTCGACGCCGCAACGCTGCAGAGCATCGTCGTCGGCCAGAACCTGAAGCGCGTCGGCAATACCGTATTCTCGGCCGAGCGCTGGCAGGCCCTCGAAGCCCGGCTGCTCGAAGCGCTGGCCGCCGAACATCAGCGCGCCCCCGACATGCCCGGCGTCGAGCGTGACCGCCTGCGCCGCCTGACCCTGCCGACGCTCGCCCGGCCCGCCTTCGATGCCCTGCTGGCCGGGCCGCTGCAAGCCGGACAAATCGCCCAGACCCACGCCTGGCTGCACCTGCCCGACCACCGCGTCCAGATGGCGGCCAGCGATCGCGACCTCTGGCAGACGCTGAAGCCGCTGCTCGACGCCGAACCCTACAACCCGCCACGCGTCCGCGACGTAGCCAAAGCCACCGGCGTTGGCGAAGAGAGCGTGCGCTCACTGTTCAAGCGCGTCGCTCGCCTCGGCGAAGCCTACCCGGTCGCCCATGACCACTATTTCACCGCCGCAGCGGTCGCCGACCTGGCCCGCCGCGTCGCCACCCTCAGCGAACGCGACGGCTGCGCCCGTGCCGCCACGCTGCGCGACGAGATTGGCGGTGGCCGCAAAGTGGCCATCCACATCCTCGAATTCTTCGACCGCATCGGCTACACTCGGCGCGTCAGAGACACCCACGTTTCACGTGGAACCCCGGAGCAATTCGGTTGATGAACAACGGAAGGAATCGTTCCCCGGTGGGACGGACGGTCTTCAAAACCGTCAGGGCCTGTCAAACAGGCTTGGGTAGGTTCGACTCCTGCTTCCTTCCGCCAAATTTTGCTGGCTGTCCGCCCGTGCCTTTGTCGCTCTCGCCTCGCCGTGCAATAGTACTGTCTTCGGCTCGGCTTCGCGGCACGAACGAACAGCCAGCAAAATTTTCCCGATAACCCCCATGGCCCACACCCCCTTCACCGGCAGCATCCCCGACGACCGCCTCTATTGCCCCGCCCACGACATGTGGGTGCAGGAAATCGGCAACGGCGAGTTCCGGGTCGGGGCGACGAGCTTCGGCATCTTTCTGGCTGGCGAGATCATTGCCTTCACAGCCAAGCCGAAAGGCGCCAGTGGCGAGCGCGGGCGCGGGCTGGGCACCGTCGAGTGTCGCAAGACCGTGCTCGCCGTCCATGCGCCGCTCGCCTTCGTGTTGCTCGAAGGCAACGAGGCCGCCGAGGAGCGGCCGCGGCTGATCAACACCGACCCCTACGGCGCCGGCTGGATGGCCCGGGTGCAAGCCAGCGACTGGATGAACGATCGGGCGGCGCTGATCGATGCTGCCGCCTATCGCCAGCACGTGCTGAGAATCGAACCGGAGGCCAGCTTTGTCTGATCGTCTGGCCATCCTGATTTGGTCGGCGACGCCCGAGCGTCCCGAACTGTGCGTGACGCCCTTGGTCCACGCGCTGGCCGCGCGGGCGCTCGACGCCGAGGTCGAAATCCATTTCGCCGGGCCGGCCGTCCGCTGGCTGGTCGAGGGCGTCGCCGACGGGCTCTACGCGACGGCGAGCCGTGAAAAATCGATCGGCAACTACCTGCATGAACTGCTGGCCGAAGATGTCCGCCTGCTGGCCTGCGGCATGGCGCGCGCGGCCTGGGTGGCCGATAGCGAGCGCCTGTTGCCCGTAGCCGGAGCGGCAGGCGCCACCGCCTTTGTCGCCCGCACACTCGACCCGGCGTGGCGGACGCTGGTCTTCTGATGGCGCACGAAGCCATTACCGGCGTCATCCTTGCTGGCGGCCTGGGCCGGCGCATGGGCGGCGTGGACAAAGGCCTGCAGTTGCTGGCCGGCCGGCCGCTGGTGCGCCATGTCGTCGACCGGCTGGCGCCGCAGGTCGACGCAGTGCTGATCAATGCCAACCGCAGCCAGGCCGAGTATGGCGCCCTCGGCTACCCGGTCCTCGCCGATGAGATTCCCGATTTCGCCGGGCCGCTGGCCGGGCTGCATGCGGCCCTGAGCGCCGCCCGCACCCCGCTGGTCCTGACGGTTCCCTGCGATTCGCCCTATCTGCCGCCGGATCTTGTGGTCCGCCTGTATGCCGGTCTCGTCGCTGCAGGTGCCGATCTGGCCATCGTTCGCGCCGACGGTCGGCTGCATCCGGTCTTCTGCCTGGCCCGGATGCATCTGCGGGGGCCGCTTGCCGCCTACCTGGAACAGGGGGGGCGGCGTGTTGCCGGCTGGTGCAGCGAGATGGGGGCCTGCGAGGTCGATTTCGACGACCAGCCGCTGGCCTTCCGCAATTTCAACACCCTTGATGACTTATCAATAAACGCCGACGGAACAAACGCTTAACCTGTGGAAAACCCGTATTGCGCAAGGCTGGAATTGGCCTAGACTGCGCGCGCAGGAATCAACAAACACATAAAAGGTTAACAGCAATGAACGTCAAGGTGCATTTCCGCATCACCCAGGATCGGGCCGGCTTGCCGCTCGATTTCGCTGCCGCCCGCCGCTTTGTTCTCGGCGAGAACCAGTCCGTCGAGGATCTGGCGCGCACGCAACTGGCGGCCGATTATCAGGTTCCGGCTGCCGCTATCGAGATCTGTCGTGTCGAGCAGTAATCCTTAAAACCTCAGTTGACCGCTTACCCAGCCTCGATCAGCCGCATGGATTCTTACGGTGGCGCCTTCGAGATGATTCACCCGTTGGGTGGTAGCGCTACGCGGCTGCTGGCACGTCTGGTCGGGCGTCCGGCTTTGTCGCTCCTCCTTGCAGGCGCGAGCCTGCAGCGTCGTCGCTTCGTGCCGGTCATCCCGCCCAAACGCGCCATCAGCCGCGCCCAACTGAGGTTTCAAGGATAATCCGGGGCGCCAACAAACTCCCCGGCGTCGTCTCCCGACCGGGGCCATTCCACTTTTTGTTGGCGCCTCCGGGTGTGCTTGGGCCGCCATCGGCTAAACTCGTCTTTCTGCCTTTTCCGCCGCTCAAAGACCTGTCATGCCGCCGTCGCCAAAAACCCAGAACAAACGGGATTTCCCGGGTCGTCGCTGGCTGAGCATCGCCTTGCGCTCGCTGCATCTGGTCGGTGTCGTGCTGGTCGGTGCCGCCTTGCTCGGCGGTGGCGAGCGGACCGCTCCCGGTCTGCTGATGTTGCTGACCGGCGTCGGCCTCTACGGCATCGAGCTGTGGTGCAATCCCAAGCATCTGGGCGAACTGGCCGGCGTCTTCATTCCCGTCAAACTGCTGTTGGTCGTCGCCATGCTGCTGGTGCCGGGCGCCGCCGCCCTGCTGTTCTGGGGCCTGCTCATTGCCTCGTCGGCCGTGTCGCACGCGCCGGGCAATGTCCGGCACATCCGCATCTTCAACTAGATTTTTGCCAGCAGCGCTTCAAAGCCGGGATAGTTGTCGGCGTTCAGCGCGTACTTGCTGGCGCTGTTGCTGCGCGATTCGCCGCTCAACAGGGCGGCAATGAACATTTCCCGGTCGTCGATCCAGCTGCCACCGAGGAAGGTCACGCCGCGCGCGAACAATCCATCGGGCAGGCAGCCGGCGCTCGGCCCGATCATCGCGAACCAGCGGGCGTCCTGGCAGTTGGCCAGCATGCGGTCGAGGGTGTCATTGAGGAGCAGGGTGCTGGTCGAGATCACCTTGGTGCACCCGGCCAGTTCGCCGGCATCGAGGGTGACGCGATAGCCTTCGCGTTCGCCGGCCAGTTCCGGCCGCAACTCGACCACGGTCAATTGTGCGCCCGATTCCAGAATGCGCCCGAGCAGCGGCATGAACAGCCCGATCATGCCGATCCGTTCGCCGGCCGCCGGTTGCAGTTGGCCGATCGAGTCGGCGCTGTTGTCCGGGCGGAATCCGGCGCGGTCGTAGAAGCAGCGGGTCAGCGCATTGGCTGCGGCGAAGCCGATGGTTTTCTGGATGCCGCTGCCCTGGGCGTAGTGCCGGGCGATTTCCAGCGCATCGGCGCCGGCTAGTCCGCCGGTTTTGGCTTCGCCGCGCAGGCGTTCCAGCGTGTCGTCGAGCAGCACGTAGGTCAGGCCCAGCGAACCGTCTTCGAGTTCCAGCGCACAGAATTCGCCCTTGCCTTGGCTGTCCGGCCTGGCCGGCGGCAGGTGCAGGGCGCGGATGCAAGGCAGCGACGCGCGTTCGGCGAAGCGTTCAAGCTGGGCAATATAGGCGCTGGCAAAGCTCATGCGGGAAAACTCCTCAAAATCAGAATGAATCGGGCGATTGTCGGGCGGCTCACGACTTGTCCCGCTCCGGCACATATTCGCCCCGGTGCAGCCCGGCCCGGACGGCGACCGTCGCCGTTTCGCCGGAAACCGTGCCCTGCTTGTTCTCCTGCGAGCGCAGGGCGCCGGGGAAGTACAGGGCGGTGATGCTCTGCGACTGCATCGGCGATTCGACCTGGGAATTGCCGAAGCGGCGCCAGTCGCGCACCCAGTAAATGTCGTCGGAAACCTCCAGCAGGCCGATGGTTTCGCGGTCGCCGATCAGGATGCCCTGAACGCGCAGGCCGCATTCAGCCTTGACCTTGTCGAGGCGGTCAGCAAGTTCCGGTGTGGCGCCGAATTCGCCGTCGGAGGCGACCAGCAGGTCGGCCAGTTGCCAGCGCTCGTCTTCGAGCTTGGCGATGGCCTTGTCGAGCGGGCCGCAGATGTCGGTGCCGCCGCGGAAAGCCTGGCCGAGAAAGCGCATCAGGCGTTCGATGCCGTCGGCGTCGACGCCCAGTTCCATCTCGACGACCTCGTCCGGTCCGCCGAAGGCGAAGACATGGCAGGGCCGCTTCTGGGCGTGGGCGGTGCGCACCGCTTCGAGCACCGTCGCCTTGGCTACCGCCTCGGCGCCGCCCTGCATCGAGCCGGAGGTGTCGACGCAAACCATGATCGGCCCCATTTCCAGGCGCTTGTCCGGCTTCGGTTCGGGGTTGGGGCGCCAGACGACCGATTCGTGCAGGTGGATTTCCTGCATCCGGTCGTCGTCCTCGTAGCTGAGCAGCGTCCGTTCGGCCCGCCGGGCATGCCAGACCAGGCGCAGGCGGGGATGGCCTAGGAGCATGGCTTCGGCCGGCAACATCCGGGCGATGCGGTCGGAGCGCTTGATGCCCCGGGTCTCGCCGGGCAGGTCGGGAACGTGGACGGTACGCCCCTCGGGCTGCTGGGCGACGGCCTGCTCCATGACCGGGACGGTATGACGGCTCGCTTCGTCGAAGTCGTCGCTCTGCTGCGCCCGACCCAGGCCGCGGATCAGGCTGGCCAGTTCGGGCAGGCCTTCGAGCAGGCGGCGGATGCGCACCACGTCCTGCCAGCCCTCGCTGCGCAGCAGACCGCGGATCATGTCCCAGTGGGTATTCTTGCCGTCTTCTGGCAGCAGGCCGAAGACGTCGAGCAATTCGTCCATCTGGCCGCAACGTTCGGCCCAGTCGGCGGCGAAGGCGTCGAGCGCCATTTGTGTCGCTGCCGCCTCGCTGGCGCCACGGTCGCGGTAATCGACGATGAAATCGAGGTGAAAGAGGATGCTCATCAGCACCGTGTCGACCAGGTCGGTCTGTTTGGCGCAGTAGCCGGCGAGGCCGAGTTTGTCCATGGTCGCCGCCAAGGCACTAGCCAGCTCGGGCGGCGGCCAGGTCCATGTGTCGGCCGGTGGCAGCTGCCCGGCGAGGAGTCCGCCGCGCAAGGCGACCAGCGCCTGCAATCGCGGTTCGAGTACGCCCTGCGCATTGGTCATGCCGCCCAGCCAGAGGCTGCGTGACAGGCTGTCGAGGGCAGCCAGGCGTTGCTCCCTGGCTTCGAACAGCAGGGGGCAGACCGAATCAGCTTTCACGCTTCGCTTAGCGCGTCGTGTTCCACCGGCAGCGGTACATCGCCATTGTCCTCGGGCAGGCGCGGCAGATTCAGGAATCCCTCGCGCGCCTTGGCGGTGCGTTGGCGCAGGTTGGCCACTGCCTCGACGGTGGCGGCGAGGTTGGCCGAAACCTGGCGGGTCAGTTCGCCATCCAGCCACAGGCTGGCGGCGCAATAGGCATTCAAGCTATTGAACTGGCCTGCCAGTTCATCGGCGTAGGTGTCGATGCGGGCCAGCAGGTCGTCGATCTGTCCGGTCCGGGCGGTGATATGCAGCTCACCGTAGCGACGCTGACGGCTGTAGGTCATGCGCAGGGCGCTGGCGCCGCCCTTGGCATCGCCGATATCCTCGGCCAGTTCACCGGCGGAAAAACGCAGGCGGCCGGATTCGTCGTAGTCGAGGTCGTTGGCTTTGAGCTCGGCATCGAGCTGGGCTTCGAAGGCTTCGACGATACGGGTCAGGCGGGGGGGCGAGAATGCCGCCCGCACCCCGAGCCGGGCTTGCAGCCAATCGCTGACGGCCTTCTGGCGCGGGGCATCGGGAGCGGTGCACCAGGGCAGCAGCAGCAGATCCCAGAGCTGCACCGCTGGCCGTCCCTCGCTGGCTGCCGCCATGCGCAACAGGCGGACGATCTTGACCCAGCGTCGGTCGGACACATAGATCTGCTCGGCGGCGAACTGGTTTCGCAACTGGCCGAGAATGGCGGTGACTTCCGTGGGCAGCGTGACCTGACTGGCGGCATCGGTCAGCGTGGCGATATCGCCGGTGTCTAGACTGATCGCCTCAGCGGGCGGCGTCCACGCGGTATTGCCGTCCAGTTCGAGCAGGCTGTCGAAGGCGGCGGCGGACACGGGTTCCACTGGCACGCGGACCAGGAAGCGGTCGAAGAAGGCTTCCGCCACTTCGTCTTCCGGTACCTCGTTGGTGGCGCCGATGGCGGTGATCAGCGGGCAGCGCTGGCGACCGGAGCCGTTGTCGAATTCCCGTTCGTTGAGCAGGGTGAGCAGGGCGTTGAGGATCGCGCTGTTGGCCTTGAAGACCTCATCGATGAAAGCGACCGAGGCGTCGGGCAGGAAGCCTGCCGTGTGGCGCTCGTAACGGTCTTCTTCCAGCGCCTTGATGGACAGCGGGCCGAACAGTTCTTCCGGTACCGAAAAGCGGGTCAGCAGGCGTTCGAAATAACGGGCGTTGCGAAAGACTGCGTGCAGGCGGCGGGCCAGTTCGCTCTTGGCAGTGCCCGGCGGGCCGATTAGCAGGCTGTGTTCGCCGGCCAGCGCGGCCAGCAGGCAAAGACGGACGATGCGTCGACGCTCAACCAAGCCTGCTTCGAGGGCCTCAAGCAGATTAGGCAGACGGTCACGAAGTTGCGTCATGGGGAGAGTAGATTGATCCATCTCGGCATCCTAGCAGCCGGTCAAAATGGGGGCTTTGATCGACCCCAAAAACCTATCGGGACGTCAGCCGCCGCCCCGTTGCGTTGCTCTGTCCACCCGCTCGATCAGCGCTTCGACGGCCTCCTGAGCACCGTCCAGAACGGTGATGCCGACCAGCAGGCTGGGCAACTGAAGGCTGCCGATTCGCCAGGACGGCGCCACCTGATAATCGAAACGCACACGCGCAGTGCCGTGGGAGACGATAAGCGCGTTCGGCGCAGTTTCCAGCGCCGCCGGAAAAGCGGCCGTCAGGCTGCCGGCGAACTCTTCCGGGGTGGACGTCATCGTCCGCTGGCGCTGATCGCTCCACGGAAAGGCCAAGGAGAGCCCTCAGCCGCCGGCGATCGGCGGCCAGACGGCGAGGACTTCACCGTCCTTCAGCGGCCGGACGTTGCGGTCTTCCGGGGCGATGAAGGTGCCGTCTACCAGGACCAGGTGGGTCAGCTTCGGGGGCAACCCGAAGGGGGCGAGCGCCCCCTCCACGGTGCATCCCTCCGGCAAGTCGACGTCCACCTTGTTACCGACGGCATGACCCGGCAGGTAATCGGTCAGGGTGGCGTAGAGCTTGATGGTGATGCGCATTGCTTTCTCCAGATCAGGCGAGATGCGCACTGGCGCTTTGCTGGCAGCCCAGGTAGGCCTCCGGGAAGCGGGTCGGGTTTTCCATCAGGAAATCCTTCCAGCGACCGAGTGGCGTACGGGTCTGGATCAGGCCGCGCAGCACGCCGACGTGCTGGGTCATGCCGACCGAGGTGGCACCGATCAGCACATCGTCCTTGAACTGCAGGCTGACGTAGCGCGAGCGCTCGGTATCCACGTGTTCGACGTTGTCGCCACCTTCCATGCCCCACCATTGACCAAAGGAGGTCGAGATCAGGCCGAGGGTAGCCAGCACGTTGACCGGCAGGACGCCCGGCAACAAGGCGTCGCCGCCCGCCATGTTGACGGCGGCGACCCGCGCCTGATCGGCGGCGTTCGGCTGGATGGCGGAGACCAGCGGTTCGCCGGTGAAGAAGTCGCAGCCTTCGGCAACGTCGCCGGCGGCATAGACGCCCTCGACCGAGGTTCGCATGCCGTTATCGACGCGGATGCCGCGGCCCATGGTGATCGGGGTGCCGGCCAGGAAATCGAGGTTGGGCGCGACGCCGGCGGCGACGATGACGACGTCGCAGGGCAGGACTTCGCCGGTGGACAGGGTCACCTTCAGCGGCGCGTCGGCATCGCCGTCGTCAATACTCTTGACGCCGGCCGAGGTACGGACGCGGATACCCTTTTCCTCGACCCATTTCTTGATCATGCCGCCGGCCTTTTCGGTCATCATGCGCGGCACCATGCGGTCACCCATTTCGACGATGGTCAGGTCGACGCCGCGGGCGGCCAGCGCTTCCATGATGATGCAGCCGATGAAACCAGCGCCGAGCTGCAGCACACGGCTGCCGGGCTTGGTCAGCTCGGCGATGGCGCGGGCATCGGTCATCGTCCAGCAGTTCTGGACCTGCGGCCGGTCGAGGCCGGGAATCGGCGGGTTGACCGGGCGCGAGCCGGTGGCAATCAGCAGCTTGTCGTAGCTTTCGCTCGTGCCGTCGGCGTAGCGAACCACGCGGGCAGCAGTGTCGAGACCAACGGCGCGGCCATTGCGCTCGGTGATGCGCAGTTGGGCAAAATGATCGGCGGTCTTGCGCAGGTACATGCCCGGTTCCCCGATGTTGCCTTCGAGGAAGTAGGGGATGGCCATGCGCGAATAGGGAGGCAGGCCTTCGCTGCCGACCATGACGATTTCGCCGACCGGGTCATTGCGGCGCAGTGTTTCGGCGGCGACGACGCCCGCCGGCCCGTTGCCAAGAATGAGATATTTCATCGAATAGTCCTCGCTGAACTCCAAGACGCAGACGCCCGCCAATAGGCGGGCGCCGATTTCGCCTGTTCCGTTGACACTTTCATTGCCGCAAAGTGCCTTCGGAGCAGGCGATCAGACCGATTACAGGCCGAGTCGGGCCAGGGTCTCGGCGGTCGGTACGCCTTCCGGCGTCCAGCCGCGCACTTCGTAGTACTCCGGCAACATCTTGCCCAGTTCGTTGACCCTGCCCTTGGCCGGACCGGTCTTGGCCGGTTCGGTAGTCAGGCGCGGCGGCAGGTTGTCGTCCTTGGCGGTGAAACCGGCGGCCAGGTTGAACTGGCGCTCCATGTTCCAGATCCGCTCGCCGACGATGGCCATCTTTTCCATCGACCAGTCGCCTTCGCAAGCGGCCTGGACTTGCGGCTGCACGTCGGCAACCGACCAGGCGAAGGAGGTGAACAGGCAGACACCGGCCGAGTCGAAAATCGTCGTCGCGTCCTGGAAGGCCTTGACCAGACCCGGTTTTCCTTCGGTGGCCAGCGGATCGGTCTTGACCGGGATGCCGAGCACTTCGGAAGCGACGGTGTAGCCGCGAACGTGGCAAGCGCCACGGTTGGAGGTGGCGTAGTTGAGGCCGATGCCCTGGATGCCGCGACCGTCGTAGGCCGGGAATTCCAGGCCCTTGACGCTCATCGACAGGTCCGGACGGCCGTACTTGGCGGTCAGGCGCTTCGAGCCGAGGCCGACTTCCTTGCCGAAACCGATGCCTTGGGCGGTGATTTCAGCCAGGTAGGCGAGGGCCTTGGCCGAGCCGAACGGGGCTTCGATGCCGATCTGTTCCTTGGTCAGGATGCCCAGTTCGTACAGTTCCATGACGGCGGAAACGGTGGCGCCGAAGGTGATCGGGTCGAAGCCGTCTTCGTTGCACAGCATGTTGGCGTACTGCAGGGCTTCCAGATCGCCGACGCCGTTCGAGGCGCCGAGCGACCAGGCGCTTTCGTATTCCAGGCCGCCCGAGGCGCCCCAGTATTCCGGCTTGTTCTGGACCGTGAAGTGGCCCTTGTCGAGCTGGGAGATACGGCCGCAGGCGATGGTGCAACCGAAGCAGGCGGCGTTGGTGATCAGGTGGGCCTTGCCGTCGGTCGGGCGCTTTTCGTGCATGGCTTCGGCCGAGATCTTGCCGGCTTCCTCGAACTGCACGTCGCGGTGGTTACGGGTGGGCAGGGCGCCGACTTCGTTGATCACGTTCATCAGCACCTGGGTGCCGTACTTCGGCAGGCCCTGGCCGGTGACGGCGTTGTCCTTGAGCACTTGCTTGGCAGCATTGGCGGCCTTGAGGAAGGCCGGGAAGTCCTTGACGCCGGAAACGCCCTGGGTGCCGCGCAGGGCAACCGCCTTGAGGTTTTTCGAGCCCATCACGGCGCCGACGCCGGAACGGCCAGCGGCACGGTGCAGGTCATTGACGATGCAGGAGAAGAGCACCTGGTTTTCACCCGAGCGACCGATCGAG
Source organism: Betaproteobacteria bacterium (assembly GCA_020621865.1). Taxonomy (GTDB): domain Bacteria; phylum Pseudomonadota; class Gammaproteobacteria; order Burkholderiales; family Rhodocyclaceae; genus Azonexus. Next base: position 287,992 of record JAHRYW010000001.1, read on the forward strand.
GAAACGCGGACTAGCGGGTCCTGCAGTTCGGCCTTGATGGTTTCCTCGGTGTGCCAGCAGGTCGTGCCCCACAGGTGGGCGGCGTCGCGCAGTTCGGCCTTTTCGTTTTCGACGTAGAGATAGACCGGCTTCGGGGACTTGCCTTCGAAGATGATCATGTCCCAGCCGGCGAACTTCATTTCGGCGCCGAAGAAGCCGCCGGAGTTCGAGCAGGCGATGGCGCCGGTCAGCGGACCCTTGGTGATCACCGTGTAACGGCCGCCAGTGGAGGCCATGGTGCCGGTCAGCGGGCCGGTGGCCATGATCATCTTGTTTTCGGGCGACAGCGGGTCGACCTTGGGGTCAATTTCCTCGGTCAGGTACTTGGTGCCGAGGCCGCGCGAGCCTAGGTAGTCGTTGGCCCACTCCATGTTCAGTGGTTCGGGGGTGCAGGTACCGGCAGTCAGGTTGACCCGCAGAATTTTTCTGTTCCAGCTCATGTTTCTTTCTCCTTAGGCTGCGGCGGCAGTGTTGGCCTTGGCGGCCCAGGCGCGCATGCGGTCCAGTCCGGTCCAGCTGGCGTCGATGTAGGTGATGGCGCCGGTCGGGCAGGCCTTGGCGCATTCGGGGTCGCCGCCGCAGAGGTCGCACTTCTGGACCTTGCCGACGTCGGCCATGTAATTGATCGTGCCGAACGGGCAGGAAATGGTGCACACCTTGCAGCCGACGCAGGTTGCTTCCTTGACCACCTTGGCCCCGGTGGCAGGGTCGAGGACGATGGCGTCTACCGGGCAGGATTGCATGCACCAGGCTTCGCTGCACTGGGTGCAGGTGTAGGGGACCTTGCGCCCTTCGTGCTCAAAGTCGAAAACCTTGATGCGGGATTTGGACGGGTTGATGACGCCGGTGTGCTCGTAGGAGCAGGCCATCTCGCACTGCAGGCACCCGGTGCATTTGCCCGGATCGATGTGAAGTGACTTCTGCACGATACTTCCTCCAATGAATGTTTTTTACTGTTGCAAGGGCTGCGACTCGGGGTCGCTGCTCCTCCTTTGCCAGATACGGGAATAGCGAGAACCGTACCTGCCCCGTTCAATACGCTCAAAGGCCCGTAATTTCGCAATTGTCTGCAAAAAAATAAGCAATTTTGTGCTGCCCGTGTGTGTTTATAAAACGAACAGATGCTCCATTTTGTGACATGTTCGGCGTTGAATTTCGTGCCGTCGGCGCTTGTCATGCCCTGAAAACGGCGCGTTTACGTGCAAAAGGCAGCCACACCCATGCCGCAGACAGGCGGCAGTCATCAAACCGATCTTCGTCAGGATATGACCTGCCGATTCACGGGTGGTTCTGATGATTTTTCGCGGGACTGCGGATCAGCTTCTTTGCTGGATCCGCTTCGAGGTTTTTTTGACGGCGCCGTGGCTGGTGTCGAAATGCACCATGAAATAGGTCTCGTCGAGCGGCGGTGTGCCTTCGATGCGCCATTCCCAGATTTCCTCGCCCAAGTTGTCGAAGACGACCCTGGATCCCGGTGCGCCGAGCAGCCGGTGCACCTCGTCCTTGCTCATGCCCTCGCGGACCTTGGCGTAGCTGGCGTCGTTGAGCACCTGTTCGAGCCTGGTGACGACGTGGTCCTGTCCGAAGCTGATCATGTAGCAGTTGGTGCCGCTGGGTTGACGGGAATATTCCCAGGTCGCGGTGCCGTCGTCGTTCCAGTGGATGAAACCGGGTTCGCCCATACGGGCCCGGACTTCGGCCTGGGTCGTCAGGCCGGGTTTGATTTCCGGCAGATTGACGGCATCGCAGGCCGGCAGCGCGGCGGCGATGAGGGCGGTGGCGGCGGTAGTGATCCAGGCGGGCAGCTTCATCGGGGTTTCCGTGCGGAGAGGACAGCCCAGTTTACGCTTTTCGCGCCTTGCTTCCATAATATTGGCCTCTGCTAATTTTCGGATATGCCGATGGACCACCTCGACCCCGTTGCCGCCTATGCTTTTCTGCAGCGGGAGCCGCGCGCCCTGCTGGTCGATTGCCGTACCGAGGTCGAGCACATGTACGTCGGCCATCCGGTCGGCGCCGAGCATGTGGCCTGGCAGGAGGCGCCGGACTGGGAGATCGATCCGGCCTTTGCCGACAATGTGAAACGGCTGGTCAGCGGCGATCTGGAGCGGCCGGTGCTGCTTATCTGCCGCAGCGGCCATCGGTCCCTATATGCCGGCGAGGCGCTGGAAGCGGCGGGTTTCTCGCGGGTGATCAATGTTCTCGAAGGATTCGAGGGGCCGCTCGACGACGACTATCATCGCGGCACCAAAGGCGGCTGGCGTTTCCGCGGCTTACCGTGGCAGCAGAGCTGAGCGGCGCTGCAGGAAGCTAGCCAGGGCGCCGAGGCTGACGAAGGTGGTCATCGCCAGGGCCAGGGTCAGGGTTGAACCCCAGACCAGGGGGGCGACGACAGCAGCGACAAAGCCGTTGAAACCGGCCTGCAGGAAGGTCTGGCAGGAGGCAGCAAGGCCGCGCTGGGCGGGGAAGTTGTCGAGGGCGAACAGGGTCAGGCTGGGCGTCGTCAGCGCCATGCCGAAGTTGTAGATGAAAATCGGGATGACGTTCCACGGCACGCCCGGCGGCAGGGTCAGGTTGATCAGCACATTGAGCAGGGCGGCACTGCCCATGACGATATAGCCGTAGGTGACGGCGGCTTCTGGCGTGCGCTTGCCGGCGATCCGGCTGGTTACCCACGAGCCGCTCATCAGGCCGCACATCGAGGGGCCGAACAGCCACAGAAAGGCGGTTTCCGGCAGGCCGAGGTGGTTCATCAGGAAGACCGGCGCCGACAGTACGTAGACGAAGAAGCCGCAGAAATTGGTGGCCAGTCCGCCGCAGGCGTAGAGAAACGAGGGCGTGGTCAGCACCTTGCGGTAGGTGTCGATCAGGTAGCGCGGCTTGAACGGCTGGCGTTTTTCCGGCGGCAGGGTTTCCGGCAGCAGTTTCCAGCAGGCCAGCCACAATGCCAGGGTGGCCACGACCAGGAAGGCAAAAACGGCGCGCCAGCCCAGCCAGTCCTGCAATTGTCCGCCGACCAGCGGGGCGATGGCCGGAGCCAGCGCGAACATCATGGTGATCTGGGCCATCAGGCGCTGGGCTGCGGCGCCGTCGAACAGGTCGCGGACGATGGCCCGGCTGACGACGATGCCGGCGCCGGCGGTGACGCCCTGCATGGCCCGCCAGAACCATAGCTGGCCGATGCTGGCCGATAGCGCGCAGCCGGCCGAGGCGGCGGCGAACAGGGACAAGGCGACGAGGATCACGCGACGCCGGCCGAAACGGTCGGAAATCGCGCCGTGCCACAGGGTCATCGCGGCAAATGCCAGCAGGTAGGCGGACAGGGTTTGCTGAACCTCGACCGGCGTGGCGTTCAACTGCCTGCCGATTTCGTGGAAGGAAGGCAGGTAGGTGTCGATGGCAAACGGGCCGAGCGACGACAGCGCTGCCAGTAGCAGCGCAATGCCCCGGGTGCTGCGCGGGCTTTCTTCAGCCACGGGCGAAGCGCCGGTACTGGATGGCTTCGGCAACGTGAGCGGCACCGATGCGTTCGCTGCCGGCTAGGTCGGCGATGGTCCGGGCGACTTTCAGGATGCGGTGCCAGGCGCGGGCCGAGAGGTCGAGCTGCGCGGTGGCCTGGTGCAGCAATTTGCCACCGGCTTCGTCCGGCTGGCAGCTGGCGTCGACTTCCTTGGTGTTCAGGCGGGCGTTTGGTTTTTGCTGGCGGGTTTGTTGCAGGGCCTGGGCGGCCTCGACCCGGGTACGGACGGCGGCCGAGGTTTCGCCGTCGGCCTGGCCGGCCAGCGCCTCGGATGGCAGCGCGGGGACTTCGATGATCAGGTCGATGCGGTCGAGGAAGGGGCCGGACAGCTTGCTGCGGTAGCGGGCAATCTGGTCGGGCGTGCAGCGGCATTTGTGGTTGCCGTGGCCGTGAAAACCGCAAGGGCAGGGATTCATTGCGGCGATTAATTGAAATTCCGCCGGGAATTCCGCGTGACGGGCGGCGCGGGCGATGTGGATGCGCCCGCTCTCGAGCGGCTCGCGCAGGGTTTCCAGTACGTTGCGGTCGAATTCGGGCAGTTCGTCGAGGAACAATATTCCCTGATGGGCCAAGCTGATTTCGCCGGGGCGCGGCGGATTGCCGCCGCCGACCAAGGCGACTGCCGAGGCAGTGTGGTGGGGTTGGCGGTAGGGGCGGACGCCGAAGGCTTCCGGGACGAATTGGCCGACCAGCGACAGTACGGCGGCCGAGGCCTTGGCCGCCTCGCCGAGCAGGGCCGGCATGATGCCCGGCAGGCGGGCGGCAAGCATTGATTTGCCCGAGCCGGGCGGGCCGACCATCAGCAGCGAGTGTTGACCGGCTGCGGCGATTTCCAGCGCCCGTTTGGCCTGGCTCTGGCCGCGAACCTCGGCGAAATCTGCGGAATTTGGCCAATTTTTCCGGCTGACCGTAGCATTTGCCGTCGGTAGCGCCTGGCGATCAGCCAGGTGGGCGCAGACGTCGAGCAACGAGCGGGCGGCCAGGATGTGCGTCGAACCGGTCAGCGCCGCTTCCGTCGCGCTTTCCTCGGGCAGGATGAAGGCCTTGCCGGTGTCGCCGGTTTGCAGCGCCATGGCCAGCGCGCCGCGGATCGGGCGGAGCTCTCCGGACAGCGAAAGCTCGCCGGCGAATTCGTAATCGGCCAGCGGCGGTGTCGGAATCTGGCCGCTGGCAGCGAGGATGCCGAGCGCGATCGGCAGGTCGAAGCGACCGGATTCCTTGGGTAGGTCGGCCGGCGCCAGGTTGACGGTGATTCGCTTGCTGGGGAAGTCAAAGCCGGAATTGACGATGGCGGCGCGGACGCGGTCGCGCGCTTCCTTGACTTCGGTATCCGGCAGGCCGACCAGCGTGAAGCTGGGCAGGCCACTGGCGAGATGAGCCTCGACGATGACCGGCGGCGCGTTGAGGCCATCCAGCCCGCGGCTGTGTGCGATGGCCAGCGCCATGATTGCCGGCGCTTATTGGCCCGCGCGGGCCTTTTCCCGCGCGTCGCCGCGCGCTTCGAGCGCTTGCAGTTTCTCGCGGGTCCGGGCCAGGACCTGGGCCTGGATGTCGAACTCCTCGCGGGTGACCAGATCGAATTTGGCGAACACACCGCTCATCATGGCCTTGGCATTTTTTTCGATGTCCTTGGCTGGCGAGTTGGCAAGCAGGACGCTCATCTTGGCGCCGAATTCTTCAAGAATCTTGGGATCGAGCATGGGGGTTTCCTCCGTGGCCGGGCAGTTTAGCACAGCACTATTTCAATGCTTTTTCGGGCCTTGCCCGTCTATGGTGCGTGACGATCTGTAACGGCACCATGGTGGTGCGCAAAATTGCGGGATTACCTTTGGCGTAGCTCGTAAATCTTTGATTGGTATCAATAAAATCGACTGGCACGGGTTCTGCTATTGCTGTGCTGCACAAATTTCTTTTTTTATTCGAAACCATCGTAGGAGAGAAAACCATGAAGAAGTCCTTGATCGCCCTGGCCCTCGTCGGTGCCTTTGCCGCCCCGGCATTCGCTGAAGAAGCCGCTGCCCCGGCCAGCGAACACACCATCACCGGCAACCTCGGCCTGTTCTCCAGCTACCGTTTCCGCGGTATCGACCAGACCTTCGGCAAGCCGGCCCTGCAGGGTGGCTTTGATTACTCGCACGCCAGCGGCTTCTATGTCGGCAACTGGAACTCCAATGTGAATGGCGATAGCGCCGGTATGCCGCAAGCCAATCTCGAGATGGACTTCTATGGTGGCTACAAGACGACCTTTGGCGATGTCGGCATCGACGTCGGGGCAATCTATTACTACTACCCGGGTAGCCAGAAGGCGCTGATCGCTGCGAATCCGAGGACTGGCGAAACCAATGGTGTTGGCCACGTCCGCAACGGTGAAGTGTACATCGGTGCTTCCTGGAAATTCCTCTCGGCGAAGTACTTCCATGCTGTGACGGATTACTTCTCGCAGCCTGGCACTAATGGGTCCGGCTATCTCGACATCGCCGCTAACTACGATCTCGGCGATGGCTGGGGTGTCAATGGCCACGTCGGTCACCTGTGGCTCAAGGACTATCACACCGGTTCCGATGCTTCCCAAGGTAACTACACCGACTGGAAGCTGGGCGTGACGAAGGACATCAACGGCTTCGTCTTCGGTCTTGCCTACGTCGACACCAATGCCAAGGGTAGCTGCAGCGCCGGCAATCCTGGTTGGTATGGCATTTCCTACGGTGGCAAGTGCAAGGACCTGGGCCGCGCCACCGCCGTGCTGTCCGTTTCCAAGACCTTCTAATAACACTTGAACCTTCCCCCGTCGGTGCACCGGCCGGCGCCCGCGGGGGAAACAAATCTCAACCTAAATGGGGAACTACTGATCATGAAATTCGTTACCGCCATCATCAAGCCGTTCAAGCTTGACGAAGTGCGTGAAGCGTTGTCCGCCATAGGCGTGCAAGGCATCACGGTTACCGAAGTGAAGGGTTTCGGCCGGCAGAAGGGGCATACCGAGCTGTATCGGGGTGCTGAATATGTCGTCGATTTCCTGCCCAAGGTGAAGATCGAGGCCGCCGTCAAGGCTGAGCAACTCGAGCAGGTCATCGAAGCGATCGAGAAGTCGGCCAGCACCGGCAAGATCGGCGACGGCAAGGTTTTCGTCTTCGACCTCGAACAAGTCATTCGTATCCGGACCGGTGAAACCGGCACCGATGCCCTCTAAGGAGCGACTCATGAAACGCTTATTCGCATTGCTAGCCCTGGTGGGTGCCGTCGCTTTCGGCGCCCCGGCCTGGGCTGAGGAAAAGGCTGCGGCGCCTGAAGCCGTCACCGCGCCGGCCGCTGCGCCGGCGGCGGCTGCCGCTCCCGCCGCCGCGCCGGCCGCGACCGAGGCTGCCCCGGCTGCTGCCGCACCGGCACCCGTCGTCAACAAGGGCGACAACGCCTGGGTGATGGTCTGTGCCGCCCTGGTCATCCTGATGTCTATCCCCGGTCTGGCCCTGTTCTACGGCGGCCTGGTCCGCACCAAGAACATGCTGTCGGTGCTGATGCAGGTCTTCGTGACCTTCTCGCTGATCACCGTGCTCTGGGTAATCTACGGCTACTCCGCCGCTTTCACCGAAGGCAACGAGTTCTTCGGTGTGCTCGACAAGCTCTTCCTGAAGGGCGTCACCGTCGAATCCGTCGGTGCCACTTTCTCCAAGGGCGTGGTCATCTCCGAACTGGCCTTCGTGGTCTTCCAGGGCGCCTTCGCGGCGATTACCTGCGGCCTGATCGTCGGCGCCTTCGCCGAGCGTGCCAAGTTCGCCGCCATCCTGGTCTTCATGGTCATCTGGTTCACGCTGTCCTACATCCCGATGGCGCACATGGTCTGGTACTGGGCGGGTCCGGATGCCTACATCGACGCTGCTGCCGCTGAGGCTGCTGGCAAGACTGCCGGCTTCCTGTTCCAGAAGGGTGCGCTCGATTTCGCCGGCGGTACCGTCGTGCATATCAATGCCGCGATCGCTGGTCTGGTCGGTGCCTACATGGTTGGCAAGCGTACTGGCCTGGGCAATGTCTCGATGGCTCCGCACTCCCTGACCTTCACGATGATCGGTGCTTCCCTGCTGTGGTTCGGCTGGTTCGGCTTCAACGCCGGCTCCGCCCTCGAAGCCTCCGGCGGTGCCGCCCTGGCCATGCTCAACACCTGGGTTGCCACGGCTTGCGCAGCGCTGTCCTGGATGTTCGCCGAATGGATCCTGAAGGGTAAGCCTTCCATGCTGGGTGCTGCTTCCGGTGCTGTTGCCGGCCTGGTGGCGATCACCCCGGCCGCTGGCTTCGTCGGTGTCATGGGCGCCATCGTCATCGGCCTGCTGGCTGGCGTCGTCTGCCTGTGGGGCGTCAATGGTCTGAAGAAGATGCTCGGTGCTGATGACTCCCTCGACGTCTTCGGCGTCCATGGCGTCGGCGGCATCCTTGGCGCCATCCTGACTGGCGTCTTCGTCGATCCGGCCCTTGGCGGCACGGGTGTCTACGACTACGTCGCCAACGCCGTCGCCCCGTTCGATATGACCACCCAGGTCATCGCCCAACTGTGGGGTGTCGGCACTGTGGTCGTCTGGTCCGGCGTCGTCTCCCTGGTGGCCTACAAGCTGGTCGATATCGTCATCGGTCTGCGGGTGCCGGAAGAAGAAGAGCGTGAAGGCCTGGACCTCACCTCGCACGGCGAAACCGCCTACCACCACTAAGCAGTTTTGTAGTCTCTCTCCCTTCGGGCACCTTCGGGTGCCCGTTTTTTTTGCTAGGCTGGGAACATGAGAGTCGTTCAGTTATCCGACCTGCACCTGCGTGACGGGTTGCTCTACAGCGGCATCGATCCCTGGCGGGCGCTCGCCCTGGCGCTGGTGCGCATCGACCGTCTGCGGCCGCGGGCCGATGTGCTGTTGCTGAGCGGTGATCTGGCCGACGACGGCAACGCCGAGACCTACCGGCGACTGGCCGAATTGCTGGCCCGGGGCTCGCGGATTCCGGCTCTGCTCCCCGGCAATCATGATGACCGGGCCGGCCTGTGGGCGGCCTTTCCGAATCAGGCGTGGCGCTCCGAGGACTTTCTCTGCCAGCGGATAGATCGCGGCGAGGTGACGCTGCTGTTGCTCGATACCTCGATGCCGGGGCGCGAGGACGGGCGCTTCACCGCCGAGTATGTTGCCTGGCTGGACGCCGTTTGCCCGCACGATCGTCGTGTCTTGCTCGCCATGCATCATCCGCCGTGCGCCGTGGGCATTGCGGGGATGGATTTGATGGGTTGCGCGGGTGCCGATCTACTGGCGCAATGGCTGACCCTCCAGCCCCAGTGTGACGTCGTCGAGGCGGTGCTGTGCGGCCATGTCCATCGTCATGTGACGCAGATCTTCGCCGGTCATCTGACCATGACCTGTCCTTCGACTGTGCACCAGATCGCCTTGCAGGACGGTCCGCTGGCATGGACGCCCGAGGCGCCAGGCCTGCTCGTCCATGATCTGCTGCCGGGCCAGGCCCTGCGCACGCACGCGCTACCGCTGGCCATGGCCGAAGTGCACGGCTACGACGAAGCAGGATATCTGGCGGATTATTAGCGGACTAAGGGCAGCAGGGCGCGGAATTCGTCAGTCGCCGCCCTATGCAGCCATTCGAAGATCACCATCTCGGTGCCGGCCACATGGATGCCGCCGGCGCGCATGCGCTCCACCCCGGCCTGATGGTTTTCCGGGGTGCGCGACGACGTGGCGTCGGCGGCGAGAAAGACGTCGAAGCCGGCCTCTTGCAGGCCGAAGGCGGTCTGCAGTACGCAGACATGGCATTCCGTGCCGACCAGGACGATCTGCTGGCGGCCGGTGGCGCGCAACAAATCCAGGACGCCGGGTTCGGCGGCGCAGGAAAAATGGGTTTTGGCAAAAAAAATCGGGCTGACCGTAGGGTCAGCCGCTGTTTCTATGGTCGTAGCATTCCGGATTTCCGGGACGGCGGGTCCGATGCTGGAGGCGCAATGCTCGGCGATAAAGGAAGGTACGCCCAGTTGCTGCGCTCCCTGCAACAGGCGAACGCTGTTGCGGATAACCCGCTCGCCCTCAAAAATTGCCGGCAGCAATTTTTCCTGGAGGTCGACAACGAGCAACAGTGAAGCATCGCGCCGGATCAGCATGGCTCACGATTTCCTTGGCAAATGGTGAAAAATGACAACGGGCCGTTTCCAGGGAGCATTATGCACCGCTCGGAAGGTCGCGTTAACTACCGGAAAACGACCGTCTTGTTGCCGTGCACCAGCACCCGGTCTTCCAGGTGATAGCGCAGGCCGCGGGCGAGTACGGTCTTTTCGATGTCCTTGCCGTAGCGGACCATGTCTTCCGGCGAATCGGAGTGGTCGATGCGGATCACGTCCTGCTCGATGATCGGACCGGCATCGAGTTCACTGGTCACGAAATGGCAGGTCGCACCGATCAGCTTGACGCCGCGCGTGTAGGCCTGGTGGTAGGGCTTGGCGCCGGCGAAACTGGGCAGGAAGCTGTGGTGGATGTTGATGATCTTGCCGGCCAGCGCGTCGCACAGTTCGGGCGACAGCACCTGCATGTAGCGGGCCAGCACCATCGTGTCGCCGCGCACGTCGTCGAAGATGCGCTGGATCTCGGCGTAGGCGGCGGCCTTGTTGTCCGGCGTGACCGGCACATGGTGGAAGGGGATGCCGTGCCATTCGACGAAACCGCGGAAGGTGTCGTGGTTGGAAATCACGCACGGGATTTCGATGTCGAGCTCCTTGGCCTGCCAGCGCGCCAGCAGGTCGTAGAGGCAATGTTCCTGCTTGGAAACCAGCACCACGACGCGCTTCTTGACCGCGCTGTCGTTGATCTGCCAGGTCATCGACAGTGGCTCGGCGACCTCGGTGCGGAAGCGTTCGCGGAATTCGGCGAGCAGGAAGGGCAGCGAATCGGCCTTGATCTCGATACGCATGAAATAGCGACTGGTCAGCACGTCCGAATGGAAACTCGATTCGAGGATCCAGCCGCCGTTGCCGGCGATGAAGCCGGAAACGCGGGCGATGATCCCGACCTGGTCGGGACAGGAGGCGGAGAGCGTGTAGAAACGGTCGCTATGCATGGTTCTGAACTTAGGCAGCCTTGGCAAAAGCCTTGTCGATTTCGGTACGCAGGTCGTCGTAGTTGAGGACGACCGGATACTGCGGGAATTCGCGAATGACGTTTTCCGGCGGGTGGAACAGGATGCCGCCGTGGGCTTCGCCGAGCATGGCCGTGTCGTTGTACGAATCGCCGGCAGCGACGATCTTGAAGTTCAGTTCCTTGAAGCGCTTGACCGCCTCGCGCTTCTGGTCCGGCATGCGCAGGTGGTAGGCGACCAGCATGCCGTCGGCGTCGTCTTCCAGCGAATGGCAGAACAGCGTCGGCCAGCCGAGTTGGCGCATCAGCGGATGGGCGAACTCGTAGAAGGTGTCGGACAGGATGACGACCTGGTAATCCTCGCGCAGCTTGTCGAGGAAGGCGCGGGCGCCGGGCATCGGGCCCATTTCGCCGATCACCTTCTGGATGTCCGGCAGGCCGAGCTTGTGCTGGCGCAGGATGTCCAGGCGGTAATTCATCAGCTTGTCGTAGTCCGGCTCGTCGCGGGTCGTCCGCATCAGCTCGGGAATGCCCGTGCGCTTGGAGAATTCGATCCAGATTTCGGGGACGAGGACCCCTTCGAGGTCAAGGCAGACGATTTGCACGGTTTGGCTCCAGCGGCGGATTCGGAAAAACCGCAATTTTACCTGATGAGTTTTTGATTTCGGCCGCTTTTGGCTGCCGACCGTAGGCTTTGTCATCAGAAGATGCCATTGCCGGCAATTTGCAGATAGCATGGCGGTCCGTTATGCCACCCGCAATCCGGCGGAGGCTTGAGATCAGCATTTTTCGGGGGTTGAATTGCTGCGTATTGATTTGTGTGTGTTGGGGCTGCTTCTGGCGCTTGGCGGGGGCCACGCCCAGGCGGCCGATATCGTGGTCGGGCAGGCGGCGCCGCTGACCGGGACGCTGGCCAGTACCGGCAAGGAAATGGTGCTCGGGGCAAAAATCTATTTCGATTCAATCAATGCCCAGGGCGGCATCGGCGGGCGGCACATCAAGCATGTCGTCAAGGACGACGGCTACAAGACCGAGGAAACCGTTCGCCTGACCAAGGAGCTGATCGAGAAGGACAAGGCCGTCGGGCTGATCGGCTACGCCGGCACCGGCAATATCGCCGAACTGCTTAAGCAGGGCGTGCTGGCCGCTGGCAACGTGCCCCTGGTGGCGCCTTATACCGGTGGCGAGCCGCTGCGCAAGCCGTACAACCCGTTCATCTTCCACATCCGTGCCGGCTATGCCGACGAAGCCGAACGGATGGTCGACCAGTTCACCAGCGTCGGCCTGAACCGCGTTGCCGTGTTCTACCAGAATGACGCCTTCGGACTGGCCGGCCTGGCCGGCGTCGAAGCCGCACTGGCCAGGCGCAACCTGAAGCTGGCGGCGCAGGGCAGCTACGAAAAGGGCAGCGAAGATGTGACCAAGGCGGTGGCCAGCATCAATCAGGGGGCGCCGCAGGCCATCGTGATGATTGCGGTGATGCGCCCGGCTGCCGCCTTCGTCCGGGAATACCGCCGGCAGGACAGCGGGGCGCAGATTTTCAGCATTTCGGTGATCAACGGGCCGGACTTGTTCACGCTGGCTGGCGGCACCGTCGCCCGCGGCGTCGGGATCACCCAGGTCGTGCCGTCGCCGGTGCGCGGCACGCAGAAGGTGGTGGTCGAATACCGCGAGGCGCTGCGCAAGTACGCCCCGCAGGCACAGCCCAGCTACACCAGTTTCGAGGAATTCCTGGGCGCCAAGGTGCTGGTCGAGGGGCTGAAGCGGATCAGGGGTGAGGTGACTTCCGAGGCGCTGCTCAAGGCGCTGGAGACCGTCGATACCGATCTTGGTGGCTTCAAGGTGCGTTTTTCGCCCAACAGCCGGATCGGTTCGAGCTACATCGACGTGACCCTGTTGCGTGGCGACGGACAGCTGAGCAACTGATCGTTGCGGCATCACCCGGCCAGCGGCCGGGTGACTGCGCTACCGGCTTCAATCGACGGCCGGCAGCGCTTCCAGCGCTTCGTGCACTTCCAGCCAGCGCAGTTCGGCGGCGTCGATCTGTTCGCCGAGCAGGCCGGCCTGCTTGTGCATCGCCTCGCTTTTTGCCCGGTCGACCGTGGTGTAGAAATCCGGGTCGGCAAACTGGGCGTCCAGCCCGGCCTTTTCCTCGTTCCATCTGGCCAGCTGCTTTTCCAGCTGCTCGATCTCCTTGACCAGCGGCCGGCGCTGGGCGAGTACCGCCTGCCGGTTGGCCTTGGCCTCGGCCCGCTGGTTGAGGCGCTCGGTCTTTTCGGCGGCGACTTCCGGCTCCGGCGCCTTTTCGGCATTGCGCTGGGCGGCCAGCCAGGCGGCGTAGTCGTCCAGATCGCCGTCGAATTCGGTGACTTTTCCGTCGGCGACCAGCAGCAGCTCGTCGGCACAAGTGCGTAGCAGATGGCGGTCGTGCGAGACGAAAACCATACCGCCCTCGTAGTCCTGCATGGCGAAGGTCAGCGCCTCGCGCATTTCAAGGTCGAGGTGGTTGGTCGGCTCGTCGAGCAGCAGCAGGTTGGGCCGGGTGCGGATCAGCAGGGCCAGCGCCAGCCGGGACTTTTCGCCGCCGGAGAAGGGTTCGATGGCGCGCGTCGCCATTTCGCCGCGGAAGTCGAAACCGCCGAGGTAGTCGCGCAGCTCCTGCTCCGGTGTCGTCGGTTCGAGGCGGGTCAGGTGCTGCAACGGCGATTCGTCGGGGCGTAGCTGTTCGAGCTGATGCTGGGCGAAGTAGCCGATGTTCAGCGCCTTGGCTTCCTTGCGCTCGCCGCCTTGCTGGGCGATGGCGCCGGCCAGCAGCTTGATCAGCGTCGACTTGCCGGCGCCGTTGCGGCCGAGCAGGCCGATCCGGCAGCCGGGGCGCAGGGTCATTTGGATTTTGGCCAAAATTTGCCGCTGACCGTAGGAAACGCTGGCGTTTTCGACGCTGAGCAGCGGATCGGGCAGGGCGCTCGGCTCGCGGAAACTGAAATGGAAGGGCGAATCGACGTGGGCGGCGGCGACGATTTCCATGCGTTCGAGCATCTTGACGCGGCTTTGCGCCTGCCTGGCCTTGGTCGCCTTGGCCTTGAAGCGCTCGACGAAGCGGCTCAGGTGGGCGATTTCGCGCTGTTGCGCCTCGTAGCTCGCCTGCTGGGTGGCCAGCCGGGCGGCGCGGGCGCGTTCGTAGTCGGAATAGCCGCCGCTGGTCAGCGACAGGCGTTGCAGGTCGATGGCGATGATCTGGCCGACCACGGCGTCGAGAAAATCGCGGTCGTGCGAAATGAGCAAAAGCGTCGCCGGCGTGTTCTTCAGCCATTGCTCCAGCCAGAAGACCGCGTCGAGGTCGAGATGGTTGGTCGGCTCGTCGAGCAACAACAGGTCGGCGCGGCAGGAGAGGGCGCGGGCGAGGTTCAGCCGGACCCGCCAGCCGCCGGAAAAGTCGGCGACCGGGCGCGCAAAGTCGGCATCGGAAAAGCCCAGACCGTGCAGCACTTCGGCCACCCGCGCCTTGGCCGAATAGCCGCCGATTTCGCCGTAGCGGGCGTGCAGGTGGCCGATCGCCTCGCCATCGCCCTTGGCTTCCGCCTCGGCCAGTTCGCGCTCGATGCGGCGCAGTTCGACATCCCCGTCGAGCACGAAATCAAGCGCGGCATCGGGCAGGGCCGGGGTTTCCTGGGCGACGCGGGCGATCTGCCAGCTAGCGGGGATTTCGACGTTGCCGGATTCGGCATGCAGTTCGCCGCCGAGCAGCGCGAACAGGCTGGATTTACCGCAGCCATTGGCGCCGACGACGCCGACTTTCCAGCCGGGATGCAGTTGAACGGAGGCGTCGACGACTAGCGGTCGGCCGGCGCGGGCGAAGGTAACTTGGCGGAGGGCGATCATGAGGGGGTGAATTATAGCGGCCGGTCTGGTCAGCCGGAGAAAATGACGGCTGGCCGGCCAAATGCTACGGTCGGCTGGAAATATTGGCCAAAATCACAATTTTTACAAACGTTTAGCGGTGCTTGTTGGGAAATTGGCTACGCTTCGAAAACGCCTGCTAGAATTCCCCAATGATCAAGCAAATCCGCTCCGAACTGCTCAAGCCGGGTATGTTCATCCACGACCTCAATTGTGGCTGGCTCGACCATCCCTTCGTGTCCAATACTTTTGCCGTGCGCGACCAGGCAACCGTGGACAAGATTATCAGTCTCGGCATCCGCGAGCTTTACATCGACACCCTCAAGGGAGCGGATGTCTGGGAAGCCAAGCCGCAGTCCGAAGTCAATGCCGAACTCGAAAAGCGCCTGGAGGAAATCGCCCAGAAACGGCCCGAAAAGCCGGTCGTCACCGAACTTAAGGACGAAGCGGCGCGGGCCCGCCGCCTGCACGTCGAGGCAAACAGAACCGCTCGACTGCTTCTCGACGATATCCGCCTTGGTCAGAAAATCCAGATAGCGCGCGTCGAGCCGCTGGTCGACAGCATGGTCGAGTCGGTCTTCCGCCATCAGGACGCCTTGCTGCCAATAGCCCGGCTGAAAAATATCGACGACTACACCTTCGAGCATTCGGTCGGCGTTGCGGCGCTGCTGATCGCCTTCGGCCGCACCCTCAAACTGCCCAAGGAAAAGATCCGCGAAATAGCCCTCGGCGGCCTGCTCCACGACATTGGTAAGGCGCATGTACCGGAAGCCATTCTCAACAAGCCGGGCAAACTGACCGACGACGAGTTCGCCAAAATGAAATCGCACGTCAATGCCAGCCTGCATCTGCTGCATGGCGTGCCGGGTATCGGCAGCGCGACCCGCCAGGTCGTCGCCGAGCACCACGAACGCGTAGACGGCAGTGGCTACCCGAACCGCCTGGCCGGCAAGGCTATTTCGCAGTACGGCCAGATGGCGGCCATCGTCGACGTCTACGACGCGATCACCTCGAACAAGGTCTACTGCCGCGGCATGCCGCCGACCCAGGCGCTGAAGAAACTGCTCGAATGGAGCAAGCACCACTTCGACCCGCAACTGGTCCAGACTTTCATCCGCGCCATCGGCATCTACCCGACCGGCACGCTGGTCCGCCTGGAAAGCAACCGCATGGGCGTCGTGGTCGAACAAAACGAGAATAACCTGCTCGAACCCGTGGTCCGCATTTTTTATCATGCCGGCAAGCAGCACTACATTCCACCGGAACTCGTCGATCTGTCCAAGGTGCAGGACCGTGTCGCCAGTTGCGAGAATTACGACAAATGGAAAATCGACCCCTATCAGTGGTTGCACTCCTGAGCCTGCTGCTCGCCCAGCCTTTTGCAGCCCTGGCCGCCGATGCCGGACGCGAGGCCGGGTGGCAGGAGCGTCTGGGCCGGGCGACGGCGATGCGGGAAGAGAGCCGGAGCATGCACAGTGCGGCGAGCAAGTTGCTCGAGCAGAAAAACCTCGAATGCACCAAGCAGTTCCTGGTCAACGCCTGCCGCAACGAGGCCTACCAGTCCTACCTGAAGAGCAGCCGCGAGGCCAGTCGCCTCGACAATGACGGCAAGGCCCTCGAACGCGAGGTGAGGAAGGAACAGGCGGCGGACCGCCGCCAGCGCGTTGCCGACGAGGCGCCGCAACGCGAAGCGGAGCGGCGCGAGCGCGAGGCAGAAACCGCGGCAGCCCGCCAGGCCAGCGAACGCGCGGCGGAAAGGATGCGCGCCGAGAAGGCGCACCAGGCAGTCAATGGCGAGCGCCGAAAAGCCCGTGAAGCCGAAAAACTCCGTCGCAAACAGGCCGAACACGAAGCCCGTGCCGCCGACATGAAGCGTAAGGCGGAGCGCAAGGCCGAAAGCGAAGCCAGGCGCCGGGCAGAGCGCGAAGCGGCCAAGGCTGCGGCAAACCGCTAGCAGATAGCCGGCCATGATCCGCAAGCTCACCATCGACCAGTTGCTGCCTGGCATGTATGTTGTGGACCTGCACAAGCGCTGGCTCGACCATTCGCTGTGGATCAAGCGCTTCGCCGTTAGTGACGAGGCGCACATCTGGAAACTGAAAGAAGAAGGCATCACCGAAGTCAGCATCGACACCGCCAAGGGTATCGACCTGCCGCCGTCGCCGATCGCCCGCATCAACGAGGTCGAGCGGCGGATCAAGTCGCTGGCCGAGATCAAGGCCGAAGCGCCGCGCCAGGTCTCGCTCGGCGAAGAGCGCCGGCGTGCCACCCGCCTGCTCGGTGAAGCCAGCGGCACGGTCAGCCAGCTGATGCTCGTCGCCCGGGCTGGCCAGCACGTCGATGCCGCCTACCTTGAACCGATCATCGGCAAGATGATGGAATCGGTGATCCGCAATCCCGATGCCCTGGTTCCGCTGGCCCGTCTCAAGCGGCAGGAAGCCTATGCCAGCGAACACGCCGTGGCGACTGCGGCGCTGATTATCGCTTTCGGCCGCCAGCAGGGTATGCCCGAGCCGGAAATCGAAAAACTGGCACTGGGCACCATGGTCAAGGACATTGGCCAGTCGGCCCTCGATTCCCGGCTGATCACCAAGCCCGGCATGCTCTCCAAGGCCGAATACTCCATTGTCCAGAGCCACGTCGAAGAAGGCCTGGCCGTACTCGAAGCCACCTCGCGGTTGGCCGAGACCTCGGTCGCCGTCGTCCTCGAGCACCACGAACGCTACAACGGTTGCGGCTACCCGTACCGGATGGCCGGCGACGAAATCTCGGTGGCCGGACGCATGGCCGCCATCGTCGACACCTACGACGCGATGACCTCGGCGCGCCCCTACCGTGCCGCAATGGCGCCGTCGCACGCGCTGCGCCAGCTCTACGACGAGGGTGGTACCCAATACGACCCGACGCTGGTCGCCGCCTTCATCAAGACTGTCGGCATCTACCCGGTCGGTACGCTGGTCCTGCTCGAAAGCGGCCATCTCGCCGTCGTCGAACAACTCCATCCCGACAACATGTTGACCCCCATCGTCCGCGTCATCTACCACACCGGGCGCCGCCAATACCTTACCGAGCCAGCCGAAGTCGACCTGGCGCGCAAGATCGGCAACCACTATGGACTGATCGTTCGCGCCGAAAACTACGAAACCTGGGGTATCAGCCCCCTGCGCTGGCAACCTGCCTGATCAGCTTCCGGATCGGCGTCGGCACGCCGGCCCCGACCGCCCGGACTATCTCCACCCATTCGCAACCTCTTTCGGCTACCCCGGACTGCGCTGTGACCCGGCACAGCATCGGTACCAGCGTCAGCCGGAAATGTGTGAAAGCATGTTTTAACGGCGGCAGCGGTTGAATTTCGCCGATTTCCAGGCCCAGCCGGGCGGCCACCTCGGCCGGTTCGCCCTCAGGCGGTACCAGCAGGCCGCCCCACAGCCCGCTTGGCGGGCGGCGTTCGAACAGCAGGCGCTGGCCGTCGGTGAACAACACGAAAGTCGCCTGGCGCTCCGGCACCCTGGTGCGCGGCTTGGCCGTCGGCAACTCCGCCTGCCGCCCCTCGCGCCGGGCGACGCAGGCGCCGGCCACCGGGCAATCGGCGCAGCGCGGCCGGCTGCGCGTGCATAAGGTCGCCCCGAGGTCCATCAGGCCCTGCGTGTAGACCTCGATGTTGTCATCCGGCAGCAGCGATTCGGCCAGCGCCCAAAGCCGACGGTCGATCGCCGTCGAGCCGGGAAAGCCGTCAATGCCGAACTGCCGGCACAACACCCGCTTGACGTTGCCATCAAGAATCGCCGCCCGGCGCCCGAAGGCGAAGGCCGCGATGGCGGCCGCCGTGGATCGCCCGATGCCGGGCAGGGCGGCCAGCTCCTCGGCTGAATCGGGGAATTTGCCGCCATGTACGGCGACGACCTGCTGCGCGCAGCGATGCAGGTTGCGCGCCCTGGCGTAATAACCGAGTCCGGCCCAATGCTCGATCACCGCCTCGATCGGCGCCGCCGCCAGGGCCCGCACATCGGGAAAGCTCTCCAGGAAACGCGCGTAATAAGGGATCACCGTGCTGACCTGGGTCTGCTGCAACATGATCTCGGACAGCCAGATGCGGTAAGCGTCGCGCGTCTTCTGCCAGGGCAGGTCATGGCGCCCGGCCACCTTCTGCCAGGCAATCAGTTGTTCGGTAAAAGGGTTGATGGCGGTCAAATTCTGTCTCGACGCAAGGTGCGGGAGCACGGATAATACGGCCTCTTTTCCTCCCGGCCTACGCCCCCCGATGACCCAGCCGCAACACGACAGCCGCGCCCTGCGCAATGCCCTCGGACGCTTCGCCACCGGCGTCGCCGTCGTCACGGCCATCGACCCGGACGGCCACCCCATCGGTCTGACCGTCAATTCCTTCTCGGCAGTCTCGCTCGACCCGGCGCTCGTCCTCTGGTGCCTGGACAACAACTCGCACAACCTCGAAGCCTTCCGCCGCGCTAGCCACCACGCCATCAACATCCTGGCCGCCGACCAGAAGGACCTCTCCAATCGCTTCGCCACCTGGCCCGCCGACCGCTTCGCCGGCCTGCCCTGGCACCCCGGCGCCGGCGGTGCGCCGCTCTTCCCGGGTTGCTGCGCCACCTTCGAAGTCGCCAACGAAACCGCCCACGCCGGCGGTGACCACACCATTTTCGTCGGCCGTGTCGAACGCTTTGGCGAACGCGTCGACCTCGCCCCGCTGCTCTACCATGCCGGCCGCTACGCCTTCCTGGCCGACGCGCAGGACGATTGAACCGGGCGCCGTCTGCGCTTAGAATGCACCCTCTTGCCCAGAGCGGGCGTCGTATAATGGTAATACCCTAGCTTCCCAAGCTAGAGCCGTGGGTTCGATTCCCATCGCCCGCTCCACATCGAATTCAGGCAGGTCGTTGATTGAGACTGGCACCATAATTTTGCAGTGACTGCAAAGATATCGTTCCTGTACAAAGTGCAACGATATCGTTACCAAGCCAAATCAAACAAAGCCCACCAAAATTTGGTGGGCTTTTCCTTTTCACTGACCGTTCTTCGGCCAGAGCGGACATTTGGCTTCTGTTCGGCGTCGGGCAGCTCTAGGCCGGTAAGCGTTCTTTCCGCCGCTGATGGCCTCGAATGTAGCCACTGACAAATCTCTAGCTGGGGATAGGCGGCAACGTGTTGGCGTCAGAACTTAATCCCTAAAGTCGTCAGCCCCGTTTTTGATTGCCTGGGCCGCCATTGGAATATCGGCGTGTCAGGACAACATCAGGATGGGGGGGCGCATTCACGCTTTGCATGCTCTAGTTGGAGTTCTAAGCTTCACCCGAAAGCTGGCACCAATGATAGGCCCGGTAGTGTGAGTTCAATCTGATCCCAGTGAGCTGTTGCAGCACCCACCCCAGTGTGTTGTTAACATAAGTCGAAGGACAGGTATTTACTTCCGGTTTTTAAACCTCAACATGTGGTAGGATAACCGGAAGTTAAATTCACTGGAGAAGCACCTTGCATTTGCAACCTTCTAATGTTTCCACTGCCCGCGTCGTTCTTGAACCGAACGACGTGATTTCTCGCCTTGCTGGCATTCACCCCTCGCTTGACGAGCAAATGCTATTGGAGGCCAATGCACGTGGATACGAAGCGCGCCTTGAAGCTACTCCGGCCCACGCCCCGACTGCGGCAGGCACATTGCATTGGCACGCGTTTGTAGCGGCGCTGCGAACTGAACTGACTCACCGCAATTGGACTATCAAGAACCATAAGAATTGCCCCTTCATTGTCTCCCCCGATAAGGCAATCATGCTGCTGGTTATGACTGGCGACGTGGATACGGGTAAGCAATTCGGCAATCCGACGAATCAGGCTGACAAGGGAACGGTTCTGGGTGAAGCAGTTGAACATAATCAGCAGTATGATTTGTTTGAAAATTCCGCAGTTACCGCTCTTGAGCGCGGAAATTCAGGTACGCAGCTATGGGTGCTTCTCTACCACGTTGAACGCGGCGGCTTGAATGACAAGGAGATTCGAACTGAACTGTCGTTGCCATCTAAGTTTGGAAAGAAGAAAATCTTGGATTGGTCTGAGCGAATCATTCTTAGTTCGATCCCCCTTGGCCCGCAGGTCGATGTAAATGACCCCATGCCCTTTATGCCGACAGAACCAATTGACGTCCCTGTTGAGCGTAAAAATGCATAGCAACCGCAGTTTTTGAGATGATTAATCCAACTAGACTTGAATTTGCGCGAACACGTAGAGGCTGGACCAAAACACGCCTAGCGAAAGAGCTTGGTGTTCAGTCTCGTTCAATTCAGGGTTATGAGTCTGGTGAATATGCGCCCGAAGAAGAGAAACTGGAGCGTATCGCCGAGTTGCTGCGTTTCCCGATGCAGTTTTTCGATGGCAAAGATCTTCCGATCATTGCTGAGCACACTGCAAGTTTTCGGTCGATGTCCAAAATGTCTGCCGCGCTACGCAATTCTGCATTAGGCGCCGGCACTGTTGCTTTTTTACTAAATGATTGGATCGAGGAACGTTTTACTTTGCCGCAAGCTGACCTGCCAGATCTCAGTGATCTGTCGCCGGAAGATGCCGCCGCAACTCTCCGACGCATGTGGGGGCAAGGCGAAGCACCGATCAGCAACCTGACTCATCTTCTAGAATCACGTGGCATTCGTGTTTATTCCCTGGCGATTGAAGCAAAGGAAGTGGACGCCTTTAGCGTTTGGTATAACTCGAAGCCCTTTGTGTTCCTGAACACATTCAAGTCTGCAGAACACAGTCGATTTGATGCCGCTCACGAACTCGGGCATCTGGTGCGTGACCGCCACAGCATGCTACATGGTGAGACCCATAGCCCAGAGATGGAACGCGAAGCGAATGCATTTGCGTCTGCATTCCTTATGCCTCGTGATAGCGTCGTTGCACACAAGCCACGCTTCCCTTCGTTAGGTCAGTTAATTGAGTTGAAGCGTATCTGGGGTGTTTCCCTTGCTGCGCTGGCGTACCGTATGAATCAGCTAACGCTGCTAACTGAATGGACCTACCGAAACCTGTGCATCCAGATTGCCAAGCACGGATATCGCACATCTGAACCTAACCCGATTCGGCCGGAAGCCTCCCAAATGCTCGCAAAGGTTTTCGACGCTTTGCGTTCGGAGGGTGTTCAACGTTCCGATATCGCAAAGGAACTGGCCGTGCACCCGGACGACCTGGATAACCTCACGTTCCGCCTGGCAATTTCTGCCGTATCTGCTCAAGCAGCAAATACAATCTCAGCAGATGAGCCTCGTCTTCCCACCCAACCACTCAAACTCGTGAAGTAGCCTGCTTGGGAAAGCGGACTCCCAGGAACGTGAATTTGAGTGGCGCGCCCATCAATCAGTTCTATAGGGGAAAGCGATATGATAATGGTAATGCTCCGTTTGGCTGTTGAGTTTAAATGCCCGAACAACTTGCCTCTCTAATCGCTACCCTTCTCGAAGGACACTTCCAACCCACACGGCGCGACGTTACTTGGAAAGCGACAGTAGCGAAGTTGCGCCAAGAAATTCGCCATCAGTTGGCACTGAGCCCCAGTTTGGGCGCTATGTTTTATGATCCTGACTGGCTGACAGAGATTTGGTCTGATGCATTAGCTCAGGCGGCTGATGAAACGGGATGCGGAACGCTTCCTGTTAGCTGTCCCTGGAGCATCGAAGAGGTACTTGCCAACAATGGCCTCCAATCACCGGTATAGCGAATTCGAAGCTATCTCCAACCTGCACCGTTGCTCACCATTTTCATAATCTCTGGATTGATCCTGCTAATCTCCCTAGCGCATGCTGGCGATCCACGACAGAGATTGGACGCATCTGGGAACGACGACTTCGCCCGGTCCTATCAAATTGTTACACCTATGGTTGGCCTATAACCGGAACGAAGCTAGTAGGTTCACGCCAGCGATTAGGGTAGCAATGTGCTAAGCACCGTCTGACTCACGGAGTTCGTCTGCCCCTGCCATCCAGTATTCATCGCGACCTGAAAGCCATTTGCGGCAACTGGTGCAAATGGGTCCCCTAGAATGTTAATGTCGTAGTATCGCAGCGAATTTCCAAACTTACCGAGAGCAATACCTGTAACCGAGGCCGCACCGGCCTTGTTCAAAAAAGCTGCTGCCACACCGAACGACACGCCGTACGTGGTGCAGTCGTCCACCACAATGACATGCCTTCCCGAAATATTTTTCCTGTACGCGGGATTCAAGTGGAGACTGACGATCTGCCCGCTCGGATCCGTGCGGTCGACAGAGCCTCCAGCACGTGATCGCTTGATAGATGGCATGTGTCGGATAAAAAGAGGGGCGTTGCGTTTCGCATACTGCACGCGAGAGACGGTAGTTCGCAGCCTATGGCTAAAGTCACACAGCACATCACTATCGTCGTTCGTGCTATTCGACGAGGGATAGACGCCCCAGATCAGATCCTTGACCTGATCCGTACCGTCGATAAGCAATGACCTCGCCGTCAGCGTCAACAAGGCATTCAGGCGGCTGCCCCCGTTCTTGACAGTGGCCGTAAGTCGTTGGGCGAAGGCCTGCTGATCGACAGTCTTCCCATACCCGGAGAGGTCCGACAGTGCTTTCACGTTGTATCGCTGCCCATGACCATTGAACCACCACTGGCCGGACCAGCCGGCAGTCAGGTTCAAAATCTCCTGGAGCTCGGCGGCGTTAGCTACCTGAATCCCGAGACCGGCTACTTGGCGATCCTTCGCCCAACCTCCCGCGACCAATAGCGCTCGGCCATTCTTGCCCATTTGTACGTCATCGGGCTTGGTCGCCAAAACAACGATGTCGTAGGGTTGGATTTTAAGGTGCGCCGCATTCTCGCTGACTATCCCGCCTCTCTGACGTCCTGGCGCGTGCAAGTATTGAACACCGCTACCGTCAAACAGTCCATCGAACCAAGCCGGCTTGCCATGATTGGAAACCAGCCCGACCGGATTACCGGCGGCTCTTCCTGCTTTCAGAACGGCAACGAGTTGCTGATCAGGAATGCCCTGCCGTAGGAGGGCATCAGGTGACGTAAGTAGCGCAAGCATTAGGGACTATCCTCAAGTTGCTCGTTGGGGACGGACAGAGAAGCGTTGAACCAATTTACAAGGTCATCAAAGTCGACTTCCCGGATTGGGGAAGAGTGGCGCAAGATGTTCGATGACCTGTTTTCAACGACCACAGCCGCGAGGTCCGCGCGCAACAAGCTAAAGATTTCTTCCGTGCTCTTTTGGGGCGTAGTTTCCGCCGCGAGTTGGAAGAAACTCAACTGACTTTCTGTGGAACGGGCAATCGCGTTTCTAGCACTGATCCAAGTCTTGAAGTACGAATGTGCGGCCGAGTCGGCCACGGTCCTCATTTGCCACCAGGCGTTCTCGACTGTGAACTGCAGGAACATTGACTTCTCTTCGGACACACTGCCGCCCGATCGCAGCTTGGAGATCTCCTCAAGCTCCTTCTGTAGAAATCTCAGCCGGTATGCAAGATCAATCGCCAATTCAGCGTCGGTGCTGGATGCTGTGCTCTTGAAATTTTCGATGGTTGCAAGCACATCGGAAACTGACAGGGCCTTTTGATTTTTCCAGCGGATGTGCAACATTACGTTGCTCTCAACGCGTTTCCTCACCGAGGAGATGTGCGATGCCTTCATTATGGAATCTGGCTTGTAAGCATCATCATCCGGTTCGATACGCTGGGGAGCTAGCATTGAATCCAGCTTTGGAGGGCCTTGGACGAAGGTTTCTTCGTCATTTCCCAGCACGCTCTCCACTGAGGCGGTACTGGCCGGATCGGCTTCAAGAAGTTGCTGGTAGTCTTCCTTGCTGCGCAGCACCACGATGCGAGACAAAGCAAACTCATCACACCGCAATAGGTCTGTTTTGGGCCCTGGTTTTCCGTCAGCGATCAGCAAATTCGCCTGAATCTTGGGTTCATCGTTAGCCCGATCACGATCCGTCGGATACGGGACGGCCAGCCATCGGTCGTACTCCAGAGTGGCGCGGGAAGCATGAAGACTGCCCCCCTTCAGGTCAGACTGAATCATGACGACGCCGTCAGCCAGGCCTGCTTGGGTTTTATCTCGTTTGACGAACTGTTGGGCTTGGGCCGACTGGCCGAAAGGGTACTCGCTAACGAGCGCGCCGCCAGACTCAAGAATCCGCTCGGCCAACTCTTTATGCTTCGATGGCGAAATGGTTTGAAGTCCGTGCGCCAGAACGGCGACCGTGTGACCCCCACATTGAAGTACCGTCTCGTGCGCGATAGCGTCACAGCCCAGCGCGAGACCGCTGATAATACTGGAGCCCTTCTCAGCGAAGAACTTGGAGACACGTTGCGCAATTTGAATGCCATGCGTGGTCGGCTGCCGCGTACCGATAATCGCGACAGAATGGTTGCCATCCGGGGCCAGCTTGCCTTTGATGTACAGGATGAAGGGATCGTCCTTCGTTGCCGCCAGCCGGCGAGGGTATTCCGGATCGGCCGCAGAAATAATTCTGGCCCGGGCCATTTCTGCCGCCTCGATTTGGCGTTCGGCCTTTTCGCAGGCCAGGTACCAAGCATCCGCGACCTCGAGCGACCGCGCAATCTGAGACACTTGGCGCCCCAAAGTAGCCGGCTTTTCTCCCAAAAAGTTGGGGATCGCCGCCACTTTTCTGAGCGAAGCCGGACCCACGCCCTTCAGCATTGAAAGCGTGAGCAAAAACCTTGTGGCGGGAGAAATTACGCCCATTTATTCCTTCGGCAATATTTCAGAGACATTCTTTGCGAATGCCAAGCGTTTCACTTGGTTGGCACCGCTGTCCTTCAAATACTTTGCAGCGTAAATCAAAGATGCGCCCGTAGTGACGACATCGTCGATTACGATATAGATGGCGTCGGCTACGATTGTTTTTGGTTGGGCGACAAACAGGTGATCGCGGACGTTTTCAAATCGCTCTTTGGCGCCTAAATGCTCGCCATGATTCGATTTTACGCCCTCTTTGTAGGCTAGCAAGCCTGGCGCAGTCGTGACGCTAATTCGCTTGATGGGATCATCCTTGAAATGCGCATCAAGCTCTGCCAGAAGCGTTTCCAAGCGAGGCTTGCGGCCAGGCCGGTGTGGAATGACGGTAATGATAACCTTGGCTTTCTTGAACAGCGATAGCACTTCCAGTTCGCTCTCAATGAAGTGCCGAACCGCGACGATCCAAGCTTCGGGGAAGGAATCGGCCTCCTTGTTCTCGCCAATGGATTCGGTCAGTTCGTGCCACTTTTGCCGAAACTTCAGCGACTTGTAATTGGCAAATGATCGGCCGCATGCGTAGATGGGATAGGAAGTGGTGTCGCCGCCTACATCCCTCGGAATGAAATGACCGATTTTGTCGAAGCGATACCCAATATCAAATGGCTTATCGCCCTCCACTAGGAGGCGTTCCAGCTCAGGAAGGAACCGTTCATGGGAATTGAGCACATCGACGAGAAGTTCCGGCTTAGTGATGATCGCGTCAGGCATCCGCTCCAAAGCTCGCCAATGCTCAGTTTTTAGCCTGCCTGGCCAGTCGCTCTTGTCGAGCGCCACCAAGCAGCCGCAATGATAGGCGGACCGGATATCCACATCATTGTCTCCGACCACAATGACTTCGTTGAGGTACTCGAGCTCGAATTCCGCCATCGCATGATCAATCCCATCTCCGTAGGGCTTGGTCCGTTTTGCATCGTCGTACGAAACAAGAATGTCCCATTCGAAGTCAGGATAGGCCCACTCGAGCACGGTTTCGGCGTACCGCCTGGGCGCCCTCGTGAAGACGCCTAACATCAATTCGGGGAAATCGGCCCTGATTTTCTCCAGCAACTCGCGTGAATAGATCACGCGATCCTCGTCTGCTTCCAATGCCCTAGTGATTTGCCTCAACAACACTTCGGTTGGCTTTTTGCTCGCTAACCGAAGTTCTTCCAGATCGTCCGTGGAGACCAGCGTGTTGTCGAGATCGAATAGGCACAGACGGAACATTCACCTTCTCCCTTTCTACCCTGCCAACTGATAGTGATGGCTTATATGGGCGGAAGGATCTCAAATCCTTCAATCAGCAGTATAAAGTTTTGTATGACAAACGAGCGAAAATTCTCCATGGCGCTAGCGGATCAAATACGCCGTACGCTGGCCACCCAGCCACGGAATCTACCTGCCCACACTACTTTCGGCTTCGGACCTAGGGGCGAAAACTGACGTAGGTAGATAGTTCTCCTGCTTGAAACATAAATATCCGGTCTGTAATAAGAACCGGCCAATTTTCATTGGGTAGATGATCGGCGGCTTTGGCCGAAATCAAGACGCTTGGAATAAGTCAGCATTGTCGGGGAGCCTCAAAATGTGACTTGGAGATACAAGAGCAGGATATTTTGCTCAGCACAAATCCTTCAAGGCCGAGCAATGCGAATCTGGATATTTAAAAGCAAGAAGCCCCAGCATTTCAGGCGGGGGCTTCGTCAATCTCTGGCCTCGTAAAATTGATCGAGGCATTCGGCGTTAACCGTTTGGGTACTAAGCAATCATCTCGTGCTGCGGCGGATTTGCGCTCATCGTGCCTCCAAACTCGTTGTTGCTCGTGATCCCGACCGCTCCAACCAGCCGAGACTCAATTTCACGATACGCCTTCTGTCCGGAAAGTCCACTATCCATTCCAGCGGCGCATGGTCTCTGATGCTGTGCTGTTTCAAATAGCGTCCGTGTTACCGACGGATACTGCACATCTGCCTTTCCTCACGGTCTTTCCGCTTGGCGTCCTCGACCGTTTGCCACTGCATGTTCATTTTGTGATCCATTCCCCCAGCACACAGTGGAACGATATGGTCGATCACGTAGCCTGGGCAGGGGAGTTTGGCACGTCCCGTTGCCGGACATGGCTGAGTTTTCACAAACGCATGACGAGCTGCTGCACTGCGGGCTTGTTTGCCCTCGGCTGGCAAGCTGGCTACGCCGACAATTATCGCAACAGCTATCGCCAAAAGCCTTTGCTGCCTAAACGTTAAGCAATCCATCAAAACCCCTATCGGCTCAGTCCTTTGCCTGACCTGCCCATACCCAACCCACAAGCTTATCCACAGATTCCGGGGATAAAACCGTCTGACTTATAAAAGCCCGAGTTGCGGTTGTTCCGCCACCAACCGCTCAGCCGGAAATGGTCTCAAGAATTCCCGGCTGTCTGACGCTGGAGCGGACAACCAGGCATCGTAAGCCGATGCATCGAGAATCACCACCATCCGCTTCTCATCCTCCGGCTTATGGAAGTTGCGCATCACCGGGTGGTCATCGGCATTGATCGTCAGCATCGTAAAGCTATGAATCCGCGCTCCCTTTGGGTTGCGCCATTCACTCCACAGTCCGGCAATGCCCATCGGCTGGCCATCAACCCGGGCAATACGGGTTGAAATGGATTTGCCACTGCGCCAATCCGGTTCATAGATCGCTTCCACCGGGATGATGCAGTGTTTGGCTTGCCGCCAGGCATCCCGGTAACTCGGTTTCTCATGCACCGTTTCCGAACGGGCGTTATACGTCCGCCGGGCAATCAGATCGTCCTTGGACCAATGCGGAATCAAGCCAAAGGAACCCACCAAGCCTTCCCGCAAGGGAACAGCCTCATCGCCAACCTCGGCAAACTCATGGCGGCGGACAAAGGGCGCAAAGTAACCCGGCCATATGCTGGGTCTCAAATCGAGGGGCAGATCATCCACCCCAAAAAAAGTGCTGAGCCGCTGGGGCTGGATAACTGGATCAAAATGCGCACACATCCAGCCAGAATAACAAAACCCTCCGGCTTTGGAGACCGGAGGGTTCTGCGTTACTGCCAGGAGACTTACTTGCTGGCCGGGGCAGCTGCTATGACCGGGGCCGGGGCCGAGCCTTCGGCCTTGGCTGCATGATGCTCAACCTTCTTCGCCTTGTGCGTATGCGTCGTCTTGGCCGGCTTGGCGGCCTCGGTCTTGGCTTCCGCCTTAACGTCTGCCTTGGCCGGTTCAGCCGCCTTCGGCGCCTCGACCTTCTTCTCGGCAGTTGCCGGTGCCGGTGCGCTCACCTTGGCAGCCGGTGCCGACGGGGTGGTCGGGGCAGCAACACCTTGAGCGAAAGAAGCGGAAGCAAAACCAGCAGCAACGGTCAGGGCAACGATGATTTTAGAAACTTGCATTTTGAATCTCCTGGATAGGTAGGTTGTTCGTTTAGTTTCAGGTGCTGACAACCATTTGCAGCGCCATGTGCCGAATAACGCGCCCCTTATCCGAACGGATGTCAGCAGAAACGTAATGCTGTGTATCTGCATGTAACGCAGGCGTTGCAAGGCGTTTCCCGGTTCCAGTAGAAACCCATACTGCATACAGTATTGCAGCCCCAACTTGCGGATCGGATAATGGCTGTATATAACAACAGTATCGCTAGTTCATAGGAGCGAACCATGATCCGCATCGTCTGCCCGCACTGCCACGCCTCCTTATCCAGCCTGGACCTGGAGCATGCCACCCTCGATGGCTGTTCCTGTCTGCTCTGTCCAGAATGTTCCAGTGTGCTGGTCAGTGACTCGCCGGAACCCGAAAGCCACGGGATCGCCGAGCACTACCCCGACGAATACCTTGCCCATGCCTGAAGTGGCGGTCATTGAAGGACCGGGTATCTTCATCCCGTTTCCGGACGCGCCCAAGCGGCCGCTACCGTTGGATGAGGTCCGCATCTCGGCAGGTTTCCCCAGCCCGGCGGCGGACTACGAAGACAATCGTCTCGATATCAATGACTATCTGGTGCGCAATCCAGTCAGTACCTTCTTCTTCTCGGTCGAAGGCGATTCGATGCAGGGCGCAGAAATCTTTGCGGGAGACATCCTGGTCGTCGATAAGAGCATCCGGCCGTGTCACGGCCAGATCGTCGTGGCTTTCGTCGATGGCCAGCGCCTGGTCAAACGGCTGTACCGCCGCAATGGCCGGGTTGCGTTACTGGCCGAGAATCCGCTCTATCTGCCATTGGAAATCCGTGAGGATCAGGAGCTGTTGGTCTGGGGCGTCGTCATCGGCAAGTTCAAGCGCTTTGGTGCCTGAGATGCGATGACCGTTTTTGCCCTGGTCGATTGCAATAACTTCTACGCCTCCTGCGAGAAGCTGTTCAATCCCGAACTCAAAGATAAACCCGTGGTGGTGCTTTCCAACAACGATGGCTGCGTCGTGGCCCGGTCGGCTGAAGTCAAAGCCTTGGGCATCCCGATGGGCGTGCCCTGGTTCAAGATACAGCGTGAGGCGAAGCACTATGGGATTGTGGCCTACAGTTCCAACTACGCGCTCTATGCCGACATGAGCAATCGGGTGGTGGAGATCTTGTCTGGGTTCTCCCCGAACATCGAGGTCTATTCCATCGATGAAAGCTTCCTGGACCTCTCGGGTTTCGAACGACAAGGCTATGCTGAATACGGGATGGAAATTCGACAACGGATAGCCGACTGGTTAGGTCTGGCAGTTTGTGTCGGGATCGGCCCGACCAAGACATTGGCTAAGCTGGCCAACCATTGCGCCAAGAAGCAACTGGCCGGGGAAAACGGCGTCTGTGATTTCACACGTCTGACAACCGCTGATCTCACCTGCCTATTCGAACGCATCCCGATCAACGAGATCTGGGGGGTTGGCCGGCAACTCACGGCCAAACTGGAAGCGATGGGTATCAAAACTGTCCGGCAACTACGCGATGCCGATTCCCGAATGATCCGTGACCGCTTCTCGGTCGTGCTGGAGCGCACGATTCAGGAACTGCGTGGCATCAGCTGTATGGACCTGGAAGAGGTGACTCCGGATCGCCAGCAGATCATCAGCAGCCGTTCATTCGGAACCTTGATCTACGACCTGGCAGACTTGGAGGAAGCGGTGGCCAGTTACACCGCCCGGGCAGCAGAAAAGCTTCGCCAGCAGGATTCGTTGGCCGGCGCGGTGCAGGTGATGATCCGGACCAACGTCTTCAAACCAGAAGTGCCGCAGTATCAAAAGGCAGTGACGGTGCCACTACCTGAAGCGACTGCCGATACCCGGATGCTTTCTTGCTGGACGCGCCGGGTACTGAAGCGCATATATCGAGCAGGCTACGGCTATCACAAGGCCGGGATAGCCTTGCTTGATATCCGGCCCAGGGCCAACCAGCAGTTCGGCCTGTTTGTGGCGGATGACCACGCTCGGAGCCGCAACGATCGGCTGATGGGCACCCTGGATGCCATCAATGGCCGCTACGGCCGAGGGGCACTCCGGCTAGCGGCAGAGGGTGTTGAGAAACCCTGGCAGATGCGTCGGGGAAATCTATCGCCGCGGTATACGACGGAGTGGGATGGGGTGGCCAAGGTTCGTGCAGGCTGATACTCGTTGCTTGTTTAAGCAGCCATCATCCATGACAGCCATTGTTGCGTTGAGTGCTGCTGTGCGGCGGCAAGTTTATTCTTCGCGAGACTGATAAAAGAATCCTCGCTTTACGCCGAGTGATTACAGCGGGCAAAAGCAAGTTCGCCCGCTGCCAAATCGTTTATTAATTGGTCAGACTGGCATACCAGGCATCGGAGAGCTCTCGAACGGTCACAGAGCTAAACTCGGAACGACCTTCTAGCCATTGCTTCACTGCACTGCGATCTTCTTCCGTCGCTGAACCGCCACCGGCCTTGCAGACATAACCACAATCAACGCTACCGCCATAGATAAGGCCACGCTGCTCGATTACGCCTTCAATGAACGCAATCAACAGTTCTTCCTCGGCGTCGCCTACCAGAGGCGCCTTGAGTTCAGTTTCGACATCGAAGCCCAGTTCCTGGAACTCGTCGAGGTGAAGTTTTTTGCGCAGACGGCGGGAGCGAGGGTACTTGGCCATTGGCGTTGCTCGTAGAAATTAAGGAGGCCGGAAGGTATCACATCATGGCCACAATCAGCTTTGGCGAAACCTTCCGGAGATCAGGGGGCATCAAGGAGCTTCTTTTTTTGGCAGGACTATTTCGCTGAGAGTCCTTATGAACGTTCCCCGGGTTGTGTCCAGGTAAGCGCGCATGCGCGCGCGGCGAAGTTCGGCTTCGGGAGACGAAGAAAACACTCTTTTGGGTAATTTCTTGGCGCGCTTCATCAAGAGTTCGTTCTTTCTGAGCGATCACATCATTCGGGGGGGGCTAGTCTCACCTGGCAGCCCAAAGGCCTCGCGGTGGATGGCGAATAGAACTTTTACGTTGAGCGCCTCCCCTGGCGCTACGGGAACAAGTGCATCAAGGCCGCAGTACGGGCAAAGCGCAGTTTCTCCGTCGTCGGTCCAAGCGTCGACGAGCCGGGCCGGAAAAACCCGCAGGCAGCTTGCGCACCCGCAGATCTCAGCGGCCTTGATGGCTTCGCGATTACTAAAAACCGACGGGCCGGTCATGGTGGGCTCTCAATAGATCAAGCGATCTCAACGGCAAGGTGGCGATTGTTTCGCCATTCTCGTCAGCAAATTCGACCAGGAAAACGTCTGGCTCCAGTATCTCCACGACGGTTCCAATCTGGCCTCGCCGGATGGGCGGGTGATCCGATAACGCGGCGACAGTCTCCAGTAACTGTAGGTTTTCCATTTCCCTCGTTGGCACCCTATTTGTGTCGATTACCCGGCAAGCGCCGTGAAGCAATCATGTGGCAACTAGCGGGTCACAGTCGACTGATGGCATCTTGCTCAACAAGATATCGGCCATTGGTAGTTACGATGGTTCGGGCATTTCTTTCTGGCTGTGGTTATCGTATGTGAGCGCATCTTTGTATTTGTCCAAAACTTCAAGGGCAGCTCTCCTAATCTCTGCATCTGCAAACGGTAGCCCCTGTTTTTCCAAGGCTTTTCCGATCTTTCTTCGGCTGATTGGCCGCGGTTCAGACAGCATATTTTCAGTAATCTCTTTTGTTTTCTTGATTTTTTCGGCTCGCTTGTGCGCTGTATTAATTGAGATCACTTGGCGGCGTCGTTTTGCCGCCTGCCGACAGAGGTCGGGGAAGTGATATAGCAAAAAGCGAAGCTTGATGCCAAGTGCCTCAGAAATCTCCGGTTGCGAAAGGGGGGGATCGGATTCTAAAAGACCTATTAAACGCTCTCTCAGAGTTCTAAGTTCTTCGTGGCTCAGTTTAACTTTGGGTTTGCTTGTTGTTTTGTTCAAATATTTGTTGATATGAGTAACTTCCGACGAAATTTCTTCTGTAAGCAGCTGAAGAGGCATTTTTTGTAATCGGAAACACAATTCCAAAAACGTTTCCATGCGGGGCCGGATCATTTTGTTTTTCCAGTTAGCGATCATGTGCCGGCTGAATCCTAAATCCTTCTCAAAGAAAGACATTTTGCCGTCACTTAGAACTTCGCAATATTGATCTACACGGGCGACCAAGAGTTCACGGGAAGCAATTTGTTCAGCCCTTGAGTTATTGGCAACAATTTGTTCAATGGCGGCAGTCATGAATTTATCTCGAATAGATATTTCCTTGGTTTGCTTAGTGCTGGTATTGCTTATGGCAGGGGTTCCCAACCAAGCTCCGCAGTGGGTGCAATAGCCGAGCATTGCATGTGGTGCTACAAAGGCCTGGCATTTGCCGCATGCTGAACAGGTATCTTCTAGATGGCACTGATGGCTGCTGCATATTCGCGTCGCTCGGAGATACCAAAGCAACGGGTAGTAAATTTCAGAGCCGGCTTGGTCAAATTCGTCCAGGCACATTGGACAAATTCCTACGTGATCACGAAGCAGTCCCGATCCTTTGGGGTCAAGGAGATCTCGCCAAGGAAGGAGTGTGAGATTTTTAAGATTTGCTCGCTGAGTTAACTTCTCAAGCGCGTTGCTAAATCGAGCGGCATAGTTGACGTATGAATTAATAGTCCGCGAATACCCATAGCTGAAGCTACTTAACGATGTTTCGAAACTAAGGTCAGTCATTGGCACTATGATTGATTTAACCAGGATATGAGGCCTTACTACATGCTTATATGCAAGTCGGGTCATGTAAGAAATCAAGGCTTCACATTTCGGCGTATCGATCCCTTTGGGTTCGAGGGAAACCAGCCTGGAGCGAGTAGGAATTTCGACTGAAGGGATTTCGAATGATTCAAGAAGCTCAAGCTGCATGTGGCACTCCCCCCACAGGATCTCTACTGGGGCCACGTGTCCCAGGACGTTTTTGACCTCTATTCGACTTTTTTGCGGCAGTTCCCTCTTGATCATCAGCAGAATGGAAATTTTTTGTGATTACATCGAGCGACGGTGTTATCTTCAGCCCTAATTCACGAGCAATTTCGTCGTCTGCTATATCTTCTAATTGAGCTTCCCCTTTCTTCGTTTCCGTAATCATTAACTTTAACGATTTATTGCTCCATCGAGTGGATTCAAGTATTTCTCTAGTCAAAATACGTTGCTCGGACATCAAGGCCTTCCACAATGCACGTTTGAACCATTTTTTTAGTAGCCCAATCGTGCCGAGAGAGTTTTGAAAAAAATAATCAATGTGCTCAATCAGATCATCTTCTTTCTGGATTGGCATTCCCTCCAGAAGGCTAAAGACACAATTTATAAATGCCATCCCATAGGGGTTTTTCGGATCAGAAAACTCTCTTGTCGAATAGCTCGAAAAATGAATTACCTCAGTGCGCCGCGTTAACTGTCCGTTCAGTTCAAGTATGCGCAGCAGGGTGTAGTCTCCCGCTAAAATTATTGGTATGTGAAGCTCTTGAGCAATGCTTTTGATGATTTCAAACTGGACTCTTGCTGGGATAGAGGTTTTTGTAATTAGCATATGTCCTGCTTCGTCAAGCAGGAGATATTTTGTGTTCCTATGGACGAAGGCATTCCGAACAGCTCGGCGTAATTCTTCGCGAACCAGAAATCTGATTGTAGATATGATTTCCCCATTCAGAAGAGCTTCCGGATGAAGGATGACTTTTCTCTTTATGAGAACATCATTGAATTTTTCGAGTAACCGGGAAAAAAAATCTTTCCAGTTGAAATTACCATCCTGAGGGGACGCCAGCTGCACGTAGATGACCGGAATCATCCCCGGATCTTTGTCCATTTCGACCTTATAGCGATTGAAGATATCTGCCTCAAGACGTCTTAATAATGTCGATTTACCGCACCCGGATGGACCGACCAGCAAATATAATTCTTCGACATTTTCTGGCTCTTGATTGATGACCCATACGAGGCTGTCGTAGGCTTCCTTGAGTTTTAGATGCGCCACTTGCTTGCTGTGGTACTTGCGAATAATTGCGACGGGATCTAGGGATATATCGGTGCTCATGAGTTAGAAGTCCTCAAGCAGTTTTGGGGCGGCGAAGGTGGGCAATAACTTTGGACTAACTGCATTCGCAACCGAGACCTTGCCCTCCTTTGGAGTATTGATTGCCGTATTGGCACTCGAACTTTCGCTATCCATTTGTCGTTGTAAATCGAGTACTTCGTTAGCTTCCGCACTTATCAGAAAACTCGCCAAATTTTGCGCGTTTATCGTGATGTGCAGCCCCAACAACTTGGCTTTCAATCGCAGATGATTTGTTGAGATGCGAATCTGCTTTTCGGTGTAGTCTTTAAATATTGCGTAATACTCGGAGTAACAGATCTCCCAAGCTCTGTTAATAAATACATATGCAATCCCGAAATTTGCAGGGTCGTAACGCACATCAAGACGAGTACCCCTCACCCCTGGAAGGTCCATCTCTGTACATCGGTAGTAGAGGTAATTAATTTTGACCCCTTTGGCCGTGACCTTGGCTGTTCCCTTCGATGTTGATGGGCAGGTCAAAATAATTAGCGTTTGTGTATAGCTAAAAAATGAATGGCTTCTCTCTCCAAACGTTTGAATGCCCTGTACAAGTGCAGTTTTTGGACTATGTCCCAAGGTGCTGTGAGTATTTGTGTGGTAGACATTCGACAGGTATTCCTGAAGCCTTACCAATAGTCGCTCGTAGGTCCATACCGCCTTAAGCGAAGGGTCGACATCTCGCCCGATTTGCCGTGGGTTCATGTCGTTGGTCGCACCAAGCAGATTCGATATGAACTGATCTATCGTCGTTTGAAAGATGCGCTCGACCACTGAGCCAAATTTTGGTTTGCCTTTGGGGCGGTCCTTTTTGTGGCTTTCTAGACGGCTAATCAGTGTCTCAAAGTAGATTGATTGAAAATCGGGGCCGTTATCGACAACAATCCAATGGGGAATACGCCCATGACAACGGATGCACTCGCGAATCACCATCATGCAGCTGCGATAGGATGGTGGGTCAAAGCTTAAATATATAGCCAAGACATAACGGCTAAAGGCGTCAATCAATAGTGTGAGCCAGATTGTCTGTAGCGTGTGTTTTCCCGAGTTGGAGCGGGTTTTTATTGGAAGCGGTGTGTGATCAATATGCCCAATGTGGAATGGTCGGTTGCCGTGGCGAGGTGTGGTGTATTCGAGGACTAAGTAGGGTGGTTCTTCGTTGTAGGCAGCCTTTTCGCCAACACGTCCTTTGGTCTGTTCGTGTGACTGGTGCTTTTTGATCATTTTTCCAAATGATCTGAGACTTAGCGGCGTTACGGCTTGCTCTTCACATACATTCAAATAGATGCCATGACAAAGCGTGGCAGATCTTTGAGCATCAGTATTCCAGTATTTGGTATAGACATTGATGGCGAGCTCGTAGGCTTGAGGGTCACATTTTTGTTTGTGGTTTCCCTGCGTTCCGTGCCGATCGGGTATCAGTCCGACGAATCCAATGCCAAATTCGATTTGGGCAGCGCGATAGCTTGCCAACCAGTACGCAATTGATCTGCTCTGGTTTTTTGTCAGTGGGTTGTCTTGATCAGGGGTTCCGAACAATATTTGATAGCGCCAGTTGGCGGTCTGGAGCTGGGCGGTTGTAGTGCTTCGGAAAAATTTATCTGCAAGCTTTGCTC
This sequence comes from Betaproteobacteria bacterium, assembly GCA_020621865.1. Lineage (GTDB taxonomy): Bacteria > Pseudomonadota > Gammaproteobacteria > Burkholderiales > Rhodocyclaceae > Azonexus. The sequence continues at coordinate 324,472 of JAHRYW010000001.1, forward strand.
GAGGATCTTCTCCCTCCGCAAACGGAACGATTTTTCCATTTCGGGCAAGCGCGTGAAGATGCTCGTATTTCAATTCAATGATTGGTAGCTCCTCCCGGTTGAGAGGTATGGCGCTAATGCCATTTACTCCTGCGTTGACGATTTGCCAAGATCTACCATCCCACTCAAATCGCCGGCCCGGAGAAGGATCGAAGGAAGCGATGCTAGGCGTCTTAAGACCAACGCTGGTGTACGCAATGGTCTGATATGCCGTTGCACTGACCCCATCTCGGAACAATAGAGCTTGATCAGGGTTCGAAATGCGGTTGGTTTGAAAGTCAAAATAGACTTTCTTGGTTACGATTAGTCCATAAAGACTGTCTGAGTCGACCGGTTCAGGACCAAAAATCAGATCGTTTACAGTCAGCCAACTCGACTCCGATAGCCGCCCTTCGATAATCCTGAGCGCATCTGGTGAAATTTTCAGCTCGGATGGAGGTACCTTCAAATAATCGCAAAAGAACTCGTAGTTCTCGAGCGCGATCCAGTTATTGTCTTTAGACGATCTGACGATAAATTTGCAGCCAAGCTTTTGGGCAGCAATTTCGGCGGGGGGGCTCCGCCAGTTTCCGTGCTCATCAACTGTAAAGCGATTGGGCTGAGCCTGAGCGAGCTGCAGCAGATCCGCTTCAGTTTTGCACTCCACAAAAAAGAGAGAGTCCTGGCCGATGGCAAAAATATCTGGGGTGATTTCAGGATGGACGGGCTTGCCATTGGGATTGATGTAATCAATTCGCAGCCGGCAGGGCTGACTATAGAATTCATAAATTAAGTCGTCGTTTTCAAATTCTTCAAAAGCGGCATATTCGGTATTGAAGGCTTCTGCCTCGAGCACGAACCCCATTTTTATAGAACTAAATCTGCACGGGGTATTTTTTGTGCCGCCTCCGACCGAACGGATTGGCGCATTTTTTCGGATCCAGCGGATTTTATGGCGTGCCTCTGTAGCGGTACCTAGGCGATCAAACAGGTTTTCAAGTGCAATATCTTCCAGCATCAGCTCCTCCAAAGAGCGGGTTGGGGCACTAACCTCAAGGACGTCAGTGCAACATGAACAAATGGAGTGGCGATCAGGCGTGATTCGGCCTAATTTCGTCGGGCTGATGGCTTCTAATGAATGTGCGAGAGGGAGGGCATGGTTGGCTCCTTGAACAAACTAACGCTTGAGGGCCAGAGAGGTGCGCACTAGGACAAACTACGAGCGTACCTGCGCGATTGCCCCCCTTGACGATAGGGGGCAACTGCGTAAAATGAAGCCAGTCCCGAGTCCAATCGGATGACTTCAACGGCCCGAGCGTTCCCGCGCTTTTTGGGCCGTTTTTCTTTTCTCTGATTGTTGTTTAGCTATCTTTTGAGGCTATTCCACGTCAGCTCCCTTGCATTTGTTGCGCTGCGATGCCAGCCAGCGTGCCAAGTCTTGAACCAAGGCAAATTTTCCTCGCCGTAATGGAATTGAAAATACTGCTATCGGTACTGTCTTGCGAGATAAAGCTTGCCGAAAAGCCTCCATAGTGGAGTAGCCGAGGGCGGCCCTGAGGTGTTCACCGGTAATCATCGGTCCATGCAGACGTAGCAGTCGATCTTCAATTTCTGTCTGTAACGATGTTGAATCCTTAGAGTTCACAGAGGCTGGTCACGGCTAGTTATATTGGGCATTGATCGTATTGCCACAAAGACCGACCGTCGAGTCGCAAAAATGCTACCAAAATCAGGCAGAATCTCGCTATGTTGGTGATAGAACTTTTACTCTAGTAGTCATTAGAAAATCGGACAATTTGTCTGTATATGCCGTATTTTTCTAAATTCACAATTTATCTGGCTGTTGCTGGTGTGGTAGATGATTTTGCTTCCTGAGCGCCCCCTTGAAACTCAAAGATCCCATTGTTGAAGTCCCCCAAACGATTTGCTGGTATGAGGGGTTACGTGTCGCGCTCGGACAAAAAAAGCCGTATGGCATTGAAAAAATGGTTGAACCAGAGGCATTTCGTCAGCGTAGTAGCGGTTTTTCGCATAACAACAAATGGAGCCGATACAAAGTTGGACTGCATCTTCCTCAGAGGAGTGTGAGGGAAAAGGGGGAGCGTGTATGTCCAGGTTCCAGCGCTGTACTGCTTCATCCTCTCTGGAAAATAGCAAGCCTAAGGCCCGAAAAATGCATCGCTGAATTTGCCGATGAATGGCTTCGCGATCTAGGCCAGGAGATTCGCCCTTGGTTTTTTCGACATGCTTCAGTTGGTGCCCAGGAGGTTCGAAGAGGCATTTCGGAACGGAAGCTCCTTCTTCTGAGGCAACGTGCTGATCTTGATGCGTTGGCAGCTTTGTCGATTCTGCTTAGAGAGGCTGCAGAAAATCATCGTTACAAACTTTCAATGGCGATTGGAGATGCCCTTTTCAGAACTTTGCTTCAATGTTCTGTTTGTGCTGCAGAGCCTCTAAAGGTGGCATTGCCGAAGATTTTCGAGATGCTGGTTGAGCGTGTTTTTCCTCTCGCTTGCGATCGACATCATGCGATTTGTTTTGAGGGGTTGGATATCGCCACGTTCTGTTCGCTCTTTCAGCGTGCAATTCATCAACTACGAATTGCTTGTGGTAAGCCACCGGGAACTATTGGCACAAATGAAGTGGATAGAGTGGTGGACTTGGGTTTTAAGATGAAGCCTTTCCCATGGCTTTGTTTCTCTAAGCCAATACGGCCATTAGATAGGCACAAGGACTATGTACGCTCAGAGGAGCGTTTTTGCGAATTCATTCATGCTTGGCAAAGGGTGGGTGAGCAGATGCAAAATCTAGAATCTTTAGCTGCTTACTGAAGCTGCTACTGCTTGCGAGAGCACAATTAACCTCTGCCTTCCTAATCTCAAGGCCGTTTGGGGTTCTCCATTTCTTGCTACCGTCTTACCAGATTGCTTTGGGCAGCAAATTTTCAAAGGCTCAAGAACATTTCCAGGCGCTCATGAGTAAGTGGCAAGCAGCAATTTGCGTCACGGAAAAATCACCGGAAGCATCTCAGCAAGAGGGAAATTAGCCGTTTTCACTACGAAACGATAAAACGTGTCCTATTGGCGGCATAATCCAACGCATTCGTCATTTCAATGTGCGAGAGCGCACATTCTTCATGGACAAAAAAACGCTTTCCGAGCGGGACATCTGTACCAAGTTCATCACTCCGGCCCTTGAGGCATGCGGTTGGGACAGAAACTCGCAATTTCTTGAGGAAGTGAACCTCACGAGTGGTCGGGTCGTTGTCCGGGGCAACAAGGCCAAACGCGACGAAAAGACCATCCGCCGCGCCGATTATGTTCTCTATTACAAACCCGGCATTCCCATCGCCGTGGTCGAGGCCAAGGACAACAAGCACTCAGTTCGTGATGGCATTCAGCAAGGCCTAGCCTACGCCGAGATGCTCGATGTGCCATTTGCCTTTTCCAGTAACGGGGACGGTTTCCTGTGGCATGACAAGACCGCCAGCGGCGGTTTAATCGAATGCGAGATTGCGTTGGATGAATTCCCCTCGCCGGATCTGCTCTGGCAGCGCTATCTGGCATGGAAAGGCATTACTGCGGCTGCAGAACCTGTTTTTGCACAGGATTACTACACGACCGGCAAATTACCGCGCTACTACCAGTTGAACGCGGTCAATCGGGCTGTTGAGGCCATTGCCAAAGGGCAGGATCGCGTCCTTCTGGTCATGGCTACGGGCACCGGCAAAACTTTCACTGCCTTTCAGATCATATGGCGCCTCTGGAAAGCACGGGCAGCGAAGCGCATCTTATTTCTGGCCGACCGCAACATCCTCGTCGACCAGACCAAGACCAACGACTTCAAGCCTTTCGCCGGGGCGATGACCAAGATCGAGAAGCGCCAGGTCGACAAATCCTACGAAATCTACCTGTCGCTGTATCAGGCCGTCACCGGCAGCGAAGAAGAGCAGAACATCTACAAGCAGTTCAGCCCTGACTTTTTCGATCTCATCGTAATCGACGAATGCCATCGCGGCAGCGCTGCCGAAGACTCCGCCTGGCGGCTAATTCTCGATTACTTCAGTTCTGCCGTACACCTTGGCCTGACCGCCACGCCCAAGGAAACAGAAGAAATCTCGAACATCACCTATTTTGGCGAACCGGTTTATACATACTCGCTGAAGCAAGGGATCGAGGATGGTTTCCTGGCCCCCTATAAGGTGATCCGCGTCGACATGGACAAGGATCTCGGCTGGCGCCCCACGCAAGGCAAGGTGGACAGCAAGGGACAAGTCGTCGAGGACCGTATCTACAATGCCTCCGACATGAACAAGACGCTGGTGCTCACCCAGCGGGATCAGGCGGTGGCCAAACGAATCTCCGAATTCCTCAAGGCAACAGACCGCATGTCGAAGACGATTGTTTTCTGCGAAGACATCGACCATGCCGCCCGGATGCGCCAGGCGTTGATCAATGCCAACCCGGATCTGGCTAGCCTGAATCCGAAATACGTGATGCAGATCACTGGCGACAACGACGAAGGTAAGCTAGAACTCGACAACTTCATCAACCCGCGCAAAGCCTACCCGGTCATTGCCTGTACCTCGCGGTTGATGACGACCGGTGTCGATGCCAAGACCTGCAAGCTGGTCGTCCTTGATCGAACGATCAACTCGATGACCGAGTTCAAACAGATCATCGGTCGCGGCACACGGATTGACGAAGACTACGGCAAGCTCTGGTTCACGATTCTCGATTTTAAGCGCGCCACCGAATTATTTGCGGATGAAGCCTTCGATGGCGAGCCGGTGGTGATTTACGAGCCGCAGTCAGAAGATCCCGTTGTCCCCCCCGAAGAGGTCGACCTGACGGGCGGAGATGAACCTGGTATCACTACGGCCGGCCCCGGCGAAGGCGGAATGATTGGAGATCCGCCAGGTGGCGGGCGTATCAAATACGTCATTGACGACGTTTCGGTTTACGTCGTCAATGAGCGTGTCCAGTATTACGGCAACGACGGCAAGCTGATCACCGAATCGCTCAAGGACTTCACGCGCATTCAGATCAACAAGCGCTTCACCTCGCTGGATAACTTCCTGCAGACTTGGAACGATGCCGACAAGAAGGCAGCAATCATTGCCGAACTGGAAGAGCAGGGCATCTTCTTTGATGAGCTGGCCAAGGAAACCGGAAAGGAGATCGATCCATTCGATCTGATCTGCCACGTTGCCTTCGGGCAAAAGCCACTCACCCGGCGCGAACGCGCCAACCAGGTCAAAAAACGTGACTACTTCGCCAAATACGGAGGCACGGCCCGCAAGGTGCTGGAGCTCCTGCTCGACAAATATGCTGACGAAGGCATCGGCAATATCGAACAAATGGAGGTGCTACGCGTGGCGCCACTGGACCAGTTCGGTTCGCCTGTAGAAATCATTCAGGCCTTTGGTGGCAAGCCCCAGTACCAGGCAGCTATCCGGGATCTCGAACAGCAGCTTTATCACTAACTCACATGCCTATTGATCAGTGCCCCCATACCTTCCAACAACTGGCGTCCCTAAGATTGCCGGAGTTGATGGCGCAGATGCGACGCAGCATGACTCAAGCGCAGCCAATGGAAATCTTTGCCAGAGCGGGTTTAGGCGAGAAATCAGTGGCAAAGGAACTCGGTATTTCTGGAGATTTTCCCGGCTGCTATGTCTTGATTGAAAATAATATGCCGCTGTATGTAGGCATTTCTCGTGGGGTTCTCAAGCGTCTTCGCCAGCATGTCCTTGGTAAAACGCATTTCGATGCCTCACTCGCTTACCGAATGGCCAGTCATGCCATTGGACATGAACTAACCCGCTCGGAGGCCATGCAGCATCCAGAGGTCAAGGCTGAGTTTGATGCAGCCCAAACCCGCTTGCGGGCGATGCACGTAGCTTTTATCAAGATCCAGAACGATCTGGAAATCTACCTGTTCGAGGCATACTGCGCGATGGAACTCGACACCTCGGTTTGGAATACTTTCCGTACTCACTAAACCGGCAGCACAACTCAAGAATAAGAAAGCAGCACCGTATGACCATCAGCACCACCTTCATCAAATCCATCCAGGACATCATGCGCCAGGATGCCGGCGTTGATGGCGACGCGCAGCGGATTTCGCAGCTTTCCTGGCTGCTCTTCCTGAAAATCTTCGACGATCAGGAAACGGAACTGGAGTTGTTGCGCGACAGCTACAAGTCACCCATCCCGGAGCACCTCCGTTGGCGCCACTGGGCGGCCAATACTGAGGGGATGACCGGTGAAGAACTGCAAGACTTCATCAACAACACGCTCTTCCCCAAGCTCAAGGGCTTGAATGCCGACCCGGTGCGCAATCCACGCGGTTATGTCGTCCAGCAGGTGTTTGAAGACGCCTTCAACTACATGAAGTCCGGCCAGTTGCTGCGTCAGGTGGTGAACAAGATCAACGAGATTGACTTCAACAATCGCAGCGACCGCCATCTCTTCAACGATCTCTACGAAAAAATCCTCAAGGATCTGCAAAGCGCTGGGAATGCGGGTGAGTTCTATACGCCGCGTGCTGTCACCCAGTTCATGGTCGATCAGGTCAATCCTCGCCTTGGTGAAAAGATTCTCGACCCGGCCTGTGGCACCGGCGGCTTTCTCGCCTGCACGCTGGAACACCTGAAAGCCCAGCGCAAGAGTGTCGAAGATGACGCCCTGCTTCAAGCCGCTATCCACGGTGTGGAAAAGAAGCAAATGCCGCATCTGCTGTGCACCACCAACATGCTGCTGCACGGCATTGAAGTGCCCAGCCAGATTCGTCACGACAACACCCTGTCTCGCCCGCTGATCGACTATGGCCCGCGTGATCAGGTCGATGTCATCCTGACCAATCCGCCCTTCGGCGGTACAGAGGAACCTGGCACCGAAGCCAACTTCCCGGCCGACGTTCGCACCAAGGAAACCGCCGACCTCTTCCTCGTACTGATCATCGAACTGCTCCGCCACAACGGCCGCGCCGCCGTCGTCTTGCCCGATGGCACACTGTTCGGAGAGGGCGTCAAAACGCGCATCAAGGAAAAGCTTCTCAGCGAATGCAATCTGCACACCATCGTCCGTCTGCCCAACGGCGTCTTCGCACCCTATACCGGCATCAAGACTAATCTGCTGTTCTTCACCAAGGGTGTGCCGACCAGGGGAGTCTGGTACTACGAGCACCCCTATCCGGCCGGCTACAAGAGCTACTCTAAGACCAAGCCCATTCGCATTGAGGAGTTCGCCGCCGAAAAAGCCTGGTGGGGCGATGAGGCCGATGGTTTCAAGAGCCGTGTCGAAAACGAACTCGCGTGGAAGGTCGATATTTCCACTATCAAGGCCAACGGCTACAACCTCGACCAGAAAAACCCGCACAGCCCCGATGCCATCGCCCACGACCCCGACGCGCTTTTGGCCGAATATGGCCGGTTGACCGCAGAAGCCCAAAACCTGCGTGACCAGTTGAAGGGCATCCTCGCCCAGTCATTAGGAACGCAAGCATGAACACCGTGCTCGATGCCTGCGAACCTAGTGCTCGCTACCTCGCCGCGCTTGAACCGCCATTGCTACAGCAGTTCGAACTGATCGCCTCAGCCCCCAACGGCGTGACGCGACTGCGCGAATTGATCCTGACGCTGGGCGTGCAGGGCAAGCTTGTGCCACAAGACCCGAATGACGAACCGTCCAGCGTGCTGCTTGACCGTATCCGGGATGAAAAGGCGCGACTGGTCCAGGACGGCAAGATTAGGAAGGGCAAGTCACTTCAAGAGATATCAGAAGAAGGCGTATTTGAATTACCTATCGCTTGGAAATGGGCTCGGTTAGGTGATCTTGGCGACTGGGGGGCAGGAGCTACGCCACCTCGAAGTAATGGCGAGTATTACGGGGGAGACATACCCTGGTTCAAATCTGGCGAGCTAACTGCGGATTTCATCTCTGGCGCAGAAGAGCACGTAACGCCGCTTGCTCTGAAGGAATGCTCCCTCCGTGAAAACTGCGCTGGCGATGTCTTGATAGCCATGTACGGCGCCACTATTGGCAAGGCATCAATCCTTTCTCGGCCTGCAACCACAAATCAGGCTGTCTGCGCTTGCACCCCTTATTCTGGGCTGAATAACCGCTACCTTTTGCTTCTGCTAAAAGCGCTCAAACCGTACTTCGTTAGCATTGGTGCTGGTGGAGCTCAACCAAATATCTCCAGAGAAAAAATCATCGCGACGGTTATTGGGCTGCCGCCTCTCGCCGAACAATCTCGCATCGTCGCCCGCGTCGAAGAACTGATGGCCCTCTGCGATGCGCTGGAGGCCAAGGGCAAGCTGGGGGCCGAGCAGCATGCCCGGCTGGTCAGCAGCCTGTTCGATTCGCTGGCCAATAGCGAGTCGGCCCACGCACTAGCCGAAAACTGGCAGCGCATAGCCACTCATTTCGACCTGCTGCTCGACCGCCCTGCTGCGGTTGACGCCCTGGAACAGACCATTTTGCAACTCGCCGTCCGTGGGCTGCTCGTCCCGCAAGACCCCGCCGACGAACCAGCCAGCACTCTGCTGCAGAAAGTCCGCCAAGAAAAAGACCGCCTGATCGCCGCTGGCCAACTCAAACGCGACAAACCGCTGCCACCTATCAACGATGAGGAAAAGCCGTTTGAGTTACCTGAGGGTTGGGAGTGGACCCGTTTGGGTACCGTCGCGGACATTGCATCAAATCTTGTTAGCCCCGAACAGCATCAAGACATGTTGCAGGTAGCTCCTGACTGTATAGAAAAAGCAACCGGTTGCTTGCTTGAACGACGCACAGTAAAAGACGCTGGTGTGACAAGCCCAAATCACAGGTTTTACCCAGGCCAGATTCTTTATTCCAAGATCCGTCCGTCACTTTCCAAAGCGGTTGTGGTTGATTTCGAGGGGCTTTGCAGTGCTGATATGTACCCCCTTAATTCTTGGATAGATACAGGCTATTTGCACCGTTATATTCTCAGCCAACCGTTCTTAGAGCAGGTGCGAACAGCGGAAAATCGGGTAAAAATGCCAAAACTCAACCAAGAAGCATTGAATTCCTTTTTGGTTCCAGTTCCTCCTCTCGCAGAACAATCCCGTATCGTCGCCCGCCTCACCGAACTGCGCGCCCTCTGCTCCGAACTGCGCGAGCATCTCGCCGCTGCCCGGCAAACCCAATCTCAACTGGCCGAAGCCTTGGTTGAGAGCGTTTGCTGAGGTAGCACGATGGCCTATGAAAAGCCCTGGTCGAGCTATGAGGAGCAGCTCGACCTATTGATAGCGCGGGGCATGGTTGTAACAGACCGCCCCCGCGCACTCGATTACCTTGAGCGGATTGGCTATTACCGCTTAAGTGGTTACTGGTTCGCCTTCCGCGAGCGCTCTGAGCTTTGCTGCCCATTTGATCCATCAAACTTTGCAAAGCCCAAGAAGGGACGCGTTGATCGTTTGGCTCTTGATACTTTCAAGCCGGGTACGACCTTCCAACATGCTGTCGAGTTGTATGTGTTCGACAAAAAGCTGCGGTTATTGGCGTTGGACGCACTTGAACGGATCGAAATCGCATTGCGCGTCGATATTGCGCACACTCTTGGAAAAACTGATCGCTTTGCCTACCTGAATCCCGATTTGTTTTTTCCTGGGTTCAGCAAGACGCTGGATAAGAAGTCTGGCCTGACTAAACACCACGAATGGTTGGGCAAACATGCGGGGCTGATTGGTCGCTCCAAGGAAGAGTTCATTCGCCACAATCGTGACAAGTACGGCTTGCCGCTGGCTATTTGGGTGGTGTGTGAGATATGGGATTTCGGCACCCTATCCACCTTATTCGCAGGGATGCGAGAGGATGATCAGGATTTGATCGCCACCCAGTATGGTGTCAGCAATGGTCGCCTGTTTGCTACTTGGTTGCGCAGCTTGAACTACTTGCGCAATGTTTGCGCTCACCATAGCCGCCTATGGAACAGAAATATTGTTGATCAGCCAAAGTTGCCGGACGTGAGTGAGGTTCCGTGGGCAGCTCCGTTTATAGGTAATTCTCACCGGCAGGCCCGTCCATTCCTACTTTTTTGTATCGCGAAACACATGCTTGACAGGATCAACCCTACGTCGAGTTGGGGCTCTCGGTTTCGAGGTTTGCTCGCGGAATTCCCTGCTCAGGCAGGCTTGAGCCTAGAGGGGATGGGTAAGCCGACAGGGGATTGGGATGCAGAACTCTGGGGCTAAAAACGTAGGCAATAAAAAACCCCCCAGCAATCTCATCACCGAAGTGAGTCAACCGAGGGGGGCCGTGTTAGGCACAATTCTCCGGATCCTGGAAAACACTGTCAAGAAATTGATGTGAAAATTTGCTGCAAAAATTTATCAGGAAATTTTGAGCTATGAAAAGCGCCCTGTTTGTCGATTTCGATAATGTTTACTCTGGCCTGCGTCGCCTCGACCAGGAAACAGCAGACCAATTTGCCCGAAATCCGGCCATATGGATGAACTGGCTGATCAAGTCACTCGAAATGCCTGAGCCATCTGCGCCGGGGGCCAAGCGCCGAGTTCTGGTCCGGCGCTGCTACCTGAATCCGCAGGCTTACCAGCGGTTTCGCCCCTCGTTTAATCTGGCGGGCTTCGAGATCATTGATTGCCCTGCGCTGACCAGTGAGGGCAAGACCAGCACCGACATTCACATGGTGTTGGATATCGTCGATCTGTTGCAGCACGAAACCCGTTACGACGAATTTATCGTTTTCTCGGCCGATGCTGACTTTACGCCGGTATTGCGCAAGCTTAGGCGCTGGGATCGGCGAACAACGGTACTGGCCATCGGCTTTCCTTCAGCCGCCTACCGGGCGTCTGCCGACCTCCTGATCGACCAGGACGATTTTGTCCGGAAGGCGCTCTCATTTGACGAAATAGTTGTGGTTCCTCAGCCCATTGAGGTCAGCCCGCCGCCAATCGAATGTGGGCCTGCAGCCCTAAAACTAATTCAGCAAGCAGTTAAAGAAGCTTCTGGGCCGCTTTCGTTGGCCAAGGTGGCTTCGATGTTGTTGAGCAAAATTGAGGGGCTGGACGCATCCTCATGGGCTGGATTTGGCAGCTTTCGATCACTGATTGAGTCGCTGGATATGGGCCGGCTAGTTGTGACGTGGGAGGCCGGCGGAACGATTCACGATCCCAAGCGACATGCGCTTCCTGCAAATCCTTCTCCGGCTGCTGGTAACGGCAAGATCAACGGACTCCTGCCGAAGGTCATTGAGGCAATCAAAGGTGAGGTTGCCAAAGCATCGCAACCTGTACCCTGTGGCCGACTGGCAACCCTGATTCTTGCTCTGGACAGCTCACTTGCTGCTGATTGGGCAGGTAAGGGCAGCTTTCGAAAATTCGTCGAATCACTGAATGTGAAACCGATTGAGTTCAATTGGAACGGCTCGGGAGGTATCGCTTTCGATTCCACTAACAACGGGTCCAGCGTTGCATCTGTTCCGGTTTTATCGGCTGAATGGGCTGATAAAAATCTCTTCAAGATTGCCAAGCAAATCCATGAGGTCACGGATGTGCCGCTGCTGCCGCCTAACAAATATCGAAATCTGCTGGCGATGATCGCTTTAGATGTGGTCGAGTCGCAATTTCACTTGATGGAGACAGGAAAGCGGGTGCGAGATCGATGCCGAGACTCTGGTCATCCGGTAAGTCGTGCAGACGTGAATCATGTGTTGCGTGGCTTGGTGATGCGTGGTCACGTCTTTGACAATGGTCCGAATGATGCCGCGACGCTAGCCAAAAGATTGACGGACAATATTCGATCACTTTGCCTGAGAGAGCAGATCGTCCTTGATGGAGCTATGGACAAGGCGATCAAGGACTGGATTGGCAGTAACTAGTGAAAAGGATTGGCCAGTCTCACATTGCGACAAACTGCAACGAGATGCCGTTGGTTTTGACAAACTGCAATTTATTGATCGAGGTGGTCAGCAGATAGCCTAGGAAAATGCCGAGAATTACGCCGAAAACTGCAAAGAAATGCTTCGTAGTCGATGCAAAATTATGATTCCTGTCTCATGATCTGTTGTGCCGTTAAGCATAAAGTGTCCGCCCGGACAGCTTATGCTTTAACTTCCGATAGGACACATTTTGCTTTATCGGAAATTTATGGCTGTCGATAGACAGTTTTCCCGGGCCTCCAAACATCTGACGTAAAAAAACCGGCCATATAGCCGGTTCTTTGTGTCCCCGAATGCGTTCGGTTATTTTTCTGCTTCAGATTCGAAATCTGGCCTCATCAGGTGACTTTGTACGTCCTTGAGATTGAGGAGGAGATTGCTCAAGGGGGCCAGGATTGGGGCTGGCACACGTGCGATGACCTCACGCAGCGTTACCGCTTTTCCTTCTGCCCAAATATCAATGCAAGCCTGTTCGAGATGCGGCCACGCATTTACGACATGTTCATCCTGGCGCCTGCGTAGGTACTCCTTCCAGCGCTCACCGAGTTGCCGAGTGACCATATTCACACGCAGATACAGCAGTCTTGTGTCGATGTTCAGTCTCCTCGCTGCTTCGCGCACGGTGATTGGCGTTGGCGAAGCAAGAAATTCCCTGAGTTTGCTTTCGATTTCCGCCCAGTTACGCTCACGCTTTACAGTGCGAGTTCGTGCTTTGGGTTGGGGCAGGTTCAGAACCAGCTGAGGCTCAACTTGTGGGCACACCCAGGTTGATAAATCTCCGTTCAAGAGCTGTGTCAGGCTGGCGCCACTGTGAGCGGCAATCTTCAGACTGGCCTTCAGGCTCGGTGTCCCTTCACCCTTTAACCAATTGTGGACGGTGCTTTTGGCGACGCCAATACGTCGAGCGAAGACAGCACTTTGACCGTTGTCCATCTCCTCGATGATTTGCGAGATGGCATTGATGAGGTTGCTGCGGGTTGGTGTGCTCGCCAAATTTTGCTGAGCATGAACCAACTCATCCATTTGCCGTGCAGTCCAACGCGCAGCGCGGTTGATAGGGGCATCATTTGTCTCGGCACCGGCTTTGCCAAGAAATTCACCACAAGAGGTGCACCAACCCGGTACGACGTAGGCGGACGCGTGGCGAATATTGTCTTTCCCGCAATGAGGGCAATATCGTTCTAGGGGGCAGCCGTGTCGTGAACAAACGGAAACCTCAGCCGACTCCCATACCAGGCGGAAATACGGAGCCTGGTTTTGTGCCAGGTCGTCGGCAAAGCAGGCAGGGCAGAATTGGCCTCGTGTCACAATGGAGAGGCCGCTTTTGGATATGACGTCTTTCCATGGCAGGAAGGTTAAGTGGTCCAGTCTTGATACGGCGGTGAGTTTCGCCAGCGCAGCCGACCAGGTTTCAGCTGACTCACAAATGCTAGCCAGTCGCCGTTGATGCCAGTCGAAGTCTGGACTGACGTTGTGTTCGATGCGTTGTGCAATCGAGCGTGAAAGCGCCAATGTGGATACCGAGTGGGATACAGCAAGCCGACAGAAGTAACTGAGCAGACTTTCAATCTCGCTGGTGCCCTCGCCAATAGGTTGAAGGGCATGCAATTCGGAGCGCGGGTTGTTGAGCACTGAATTCATGCTGCCTCCAAGGGATTGCGCGCAAAGCCCGGCTTGATGCGGGGCAGATTCCGGGTCAGGCTTGGATTGATGGCGGCCTCACCCTCCAGAATTTCATCAAGGATTCGAGTACGCTGAGCATCGGTCATCAGGGCGCGCTCCAAGGCACTAACCGTCCATCGCCCGTCCGCTTCGGCCAACTTCGCGGCACGCATCAATACGCCGCTCAAAGTGCCGATACAACCAAGAGTGTTCTCGTGGAGTGCCTGGGCATATTGAACCAGCTGGTCTCCCCACAAATGCGGGAGTACCGACTGAAATTTCTGAACACAGGCGGTGAAAGCCAGTACATCTTCAGGGCGGTCCTGGCGGTAACGCTCGCAGTGCACGACATGAATACGACGTGCCAGTTGCCCAGAGAGTGAAACCAGCTGATACAGGTCGTACGAGCCCACCATGACCATCTGGGAGCATCCTTTGTTGGCCAGGGACTTCAAAGTGTCGAGCTGGATTTCGAGGCGGCTGCGACGTGTTTGCCGAATGATGTGTGCAGCTTCATCGATGACGACAAAGCGCGTATCACGCTCCTTCAGGCAGCGCTCGACCGCAGTCCGCAGACCCGCTAATCCACCAGGGCTGATTCCGCGGGGGCGGACCATTTTGCCGGTGGCTGGGTTTATCCCATAGGCCACCTTGGGGGCACTCAAGTCCTCCCCCAGTTCGGCAAGCATTTGGGTATAAAACAGGCGCCACGAGAAGTCATCTTCACCCGATGCCGGGGCCTCGACATAGACCGCAGGAATCAATCCGGCATCCGAGTTCATTTCGGGCGTGGCACTTTCCACGGCCTTTTTGACCATGTATTCGGCCAGGGTGCTCTTGCCAACCCCGCTCGGGCCAATCACGAGCAGGATGCTGCCCTGGCTGCCAGGGTAAATCAGCGTGTTGAGCTCATCGATGACCTGCTTGATACGTGTGTGTTTGATACGCAGTTTCAGAATGGACTCGGAGGTGGCGAGAACCGGCGTCAAGGCGGGTTGGGAAGTTTTGTGAATCATAGGTCACCTTAAAAAGTGTCAAAGTCTGGAAGGGGTTGCGGTGCTGTCGCCTCAGGCAGCGAGCCGCAGGAAGGGATGGAAGGTGATGACCTGTCTTCCGCCACGGATAGGGCGGTAGCTAATGTTTCCTTGTTGAGGCTAAATTTTTTCAGTGGGGCAACGGGGTTGATGCTGCCCACTTGCAATGTGTTGTAGAGCGATTTGTTTTCTTGTTGGCGCTCCAGTGCAGCGGCCAATGCACCCTCGGGCGTAAAGACCTGCATGAATTCCCGCAGGCGCTGGCTGGCTTGCTCATCGTTCGTGTCGGTGCCACTACGGCGGGTGTATTCCTCGGTCAGGGCACGCCGCTCAAGTTCGGTCAGCTGACCCAGACCGACCAGGTTGCGGCAGGTCGCATGCAGCCAGCGGTCCTTGAAGCGGACGTACACGGATGAGGCATCCCACGGGTCATAGCGGACGGGCAGACTTTGGCCGGCGAGGCGAGGGTCGCGGAATTCGGGGTGCCAGTACAACTGGTCATTCACCTTGACGCCACGTTGGCGGTTGACGAGGCGAACGCCGCCGCGGTCGGCCGGTGGGCAGGTCGCAATCAGGAAATCCTGGTTGAAGAGAATCTGCCGCTGCGGGCGGGCGCCACTTTCTTTCAAGCCACGCCGAAAAGCTTCTCGGGGGCTGCAATCCATGGCTGGATGGCGCTCGTTGTCGTAATACTCGGTGGCCCAGTATTCAAGGCCAAAGTACATCGCTTCCAGTGTCCATTCCGCAAAATTCACCGGCAGATGCTTGCCGGTCACCATCCGCACGTTCTTGGTGGCTTTGGTGTTGCCGGGCAAGTTATGGACATATTCGCTATGCGCACGCCCGAACATGCGTTCGAGAACTGCGCCGTGCCGCGGCTGGCCGGCCGGCCGAAAACGCAGATGCACCGCCATTACCTGGAGGAAGGTTTCAAAAGCTGGCATGTTCGGCACGGTACTTCTGCCAGTAACCGGGATTCTTGGCCGACCAGTCTTTGAAATACAGCGCATCGCTTTCCCGCATGATTGGACTCTCGCGACGTCGCTTGGCCTGCTTGCGCCGGCGCCGCTCGTTTTGGCAGCCTGGGTTTGAGCAAAACTGCTGATTTTTCGTCTGAGGCCAGGGCGTAAATGGGTTACCGCAGGCCTTGCATTGTCTGATTGTCATTACATTCTCCTAATGATGAGGAGGCTGCAATGCACTACTAGCCTGGATTTCGAGCAAATGCTGGCTTAGCTCGCTTGTCGTTCATGACATACCGGATGCAAAATCCATTCTTCATCAAAAAATGACAAACAGTATGGCTCGTAAAAAATCATCCGTCCTCGATGACTTGGTCGATATTGCTGCCCAGCTTCCTTGGAAGGTCGGGGTCGGATTAGCCGTTATCGCCTATTTCATCCTGCACTACTACGCGACGCGGGCTCCGCTGACGACGAACCCGGTTGAATTGAAAGCGTTGGGCAAAACGATGGGGGATTCGGTGACGCATGGGGTAGGGACCATGCTGGCCACCGTATTCCAGTACATCGTTCCATTCGCATTTTTGGTGGGCGCATTCATTTCATTCTCACGCCGGCGCCGTAAGTCCGAGCTACACACTCAAGTAGCCAATGACCCAGCAGCGGATGCGTTGGAGAAAATGAGCTGGCGAGAGTTCGAAGGTCTGGTGGCCGAAGCGTTTCGCCAGCAGGGCTATCGCGTTGTAGAACGTGGCGGAGACGGCCCAGATGGTGGTGTCGACCTCGAACTCCATATGGGCAGCGACAAGTATCTAGTGCAATGTAAGCAATGGAAGTCACAGAAGGTCGGTGTGGCCATCGTCAGGGAGCTGTATGGTGTGATGGCCGCGGAACGTGCTGTTGGCGCCTTTGTAGTGGCATCCGGAGCCTTTACCGAAGAGGCGAAGAACTTTGCCGATGGTCGGGCCATCCAGCTATTCGATGCCAAAAAGTTACGTTCCATGATTGGCCATGCTCCCAGCGCTGTGCCGGTAGCTGAAGAAACGACGCCGGCGTGCCCGAAGTGTGGCGGTGAGATGGTCCGGCGGACTGCGAAGAAGGGCAGCAACGCCGGCAATCAGTTTTGGGGATGTTCGCGCTTTCCTAGCTGTACTGGGATTAGGAGCTAGGAGTATCGATGAAGCCCAGGTCTAGGAATCTCCTGAACAAGGCAGTAGATGCGCTGATTGCAGCCATAGAAATCTACAACAAGCCTGTTTTTCAGTATCGAGAAGAAACCTTTGCGATTCTCGCCATTAACGCTTGGGAGCTACTGGTCAAGGCGCGTTTGCTGCAATTGGCTGGAAACAAGATGGCTGCCATTTTGGAGTACGAACGCCGCAAGAAGGCCGATGGTGAATATTCGGAAAAGGCGTACCGGCGTCGGAACAAGGCTGGCAATGTGGTAACTGTCGGCCTATTCAAGGCCATCGAGCGTCTGAATTCAAGCTATGGTGCTGCCGTCGAATTGCCAATCCGACAGAATTTGGAGGCCTTGTCGGAGATTCGGGACAATGCGGTGCATTTTGCTAACAAGGACCTGGCATTTGCTAAAGCATTCCATGAAATTAGCTCGGCTACCGTGGCAAATTTCGTGCAGGCCGCACGTATCTGGTTCGGTGATGACCTATCCGGACAGCGCATGTTTTTAATGCCATTAGCTTTCGTCTCAGGTGTGAACACGGTGCCTGGCCTCTGCATGAATGGAGAGGAGCGTCATCTGGCGAAGTATCTTGAAGCAATCAAAGCTAACGATTCTGGCCATGATGGTGACTTTTCTGTGGCATTGACTGTTGAAGTTGCCCTGAAGCGAACCAAGGAGGGGGCTGGTAACGTCTTCAGCGTTTCTAACCATCCATCAGCATTACCGATAAGACTGGATGAGGCTGATATACGTGAGACTTACCCTTGGGAGTACAAAAACCTGACCCAACGTCTCCGCCTGAGGTATGAAAACTTCAAGGTGAACGGTCAATACCACCAAATTCGTAAGGCACTTGAGGGCGATAGTCGTTTCTGTAGGGAACGACTACTAGACCCACTCAAGCCGGATGGCACAAAGAAAAAGTTCTACAACTCCAACATATTGCGTGAATTTGACCCTCATTACGTGAGGCGGAAACAGCCTGCGAATCCAGAAACGGCCTAAGGCCTGAGGCAAAAAGCAAGAAGCCCATGTCGCTGAACATGGGCTTCGTAAATCTTGAACCTTGGCGCTCATGGCCAGGGCTTGCGGCTGATTGCCGTTGGGGTGTTACTCGGTCATCTTGTCGAACTGCGGCGGATTTTCAGTCATGCTGCCTCCAATCGCGTTGTTCCTGAAGGGCCTGACCAACTGCCCGTCAGGCTTCGATTCCAGATTACTCCTCCAGACAAAAAAGTCCACGGGTAGAACGGAAAAACGGCCCGCCAATTGGCGAGCCGTTGTGCCACCGGTCTGCATCGAGCAGGTTAGTCGTTGCTGGAGAATCCAAGCAGTTGCAGCACCGACAGGAAAAGGTTCAGCACGTTCAGGTACATGCTGACTGCGGCCATCACATAGTTGTCCTCTTCGCCCCGCACCAGACGGTTGGTGTCGTACAGGATGAAGCCTGAGAACAGGAGCGCTGCGACGGCCGATACGCCAGCCTGCATGGCCGGGACAAACATCGCTGCAATGCTGGCCAGGATGACGACAATCAAGCCGGCGAACAGGAAGCCGCCCATGCGGGAGAAATCCTTGCCAGTCTTATGAACATACGCCGTCAGGGCCAAGGTGACCGCGGTGGTTATCACGGCTGCGGTCAGCACGGTGCTGCTGCCACCAGGCATGTTGATGTAGTGGGTCAGTGTCGGGCCGATACCCATACCGCTGAGGGCGGTGAAGGTGAGCATAGCTGGCACGGCTGCTGCGGTATTCCGTTTCTTGTGCAGATAGAACAGCGGCACCAGGCCGAGCAGGGTAAATACGATGCCGGCCAGCGGGCCAAAACCGGCCAGCATGCTGATACCTGCGCCTACGCCGGCAACAGCTGTTGAAAGAGCGAGCAGTTGGTAGGTATTGCGAATGACACGGTTGGTGTCGGGCGCCGCAAACGTGCCATATTCGGTTCTGCTCAGGTCGATAACACGTGCTTCAGTGCGCATGGTGGAAAACTCCTCCAGTGGTTGGTGACGTCACTGTAAGTTGTAGCTCGTTACCAAAAAATCAATACACTACTGAGTTTGTATTCGAAAAAATCGAACCAATACGAATGGCTAGCGAGTTTTTTCAGGATGCTGACCCCAATCCGCGTACTCAGCCGTTGGCCGGGGTAGAGCGCGCAGTTCTCGTGGAGAACAGGTCGAAATCTGCCTGTTTTCTAAGCCAATATTTTTTGGACACCTTATGCTTTATTTTCTGCCGATAGGACAGGTTATGTTTTATCAGCATGCGAGTGACTCGGCGCGGAGCCTGATGTTGCGGACAGGTTATGCCTTATTTTCCGGTCAACTTACGGCTAACGGCACATCTGCAAAAGAAAAAGCCAACCGACATCGGTTGGCTTTTTTGTTGTCTGGTCGGTATCTGGTCAGAGCTGGGTAAAACTCAATCAAGCGGCTTCCAGCGCTGATCCGATCAGGGTGTCGGCTAGCGTGGCTTCATGCTGCCCGGCGGTAGCGAGGTCAGTTTTCAATCGGTCGCATAGAGCCATGAGTTCGCCAACTTTACAGGCACCTGTATACCCGGGTTGTACAACAAAGCCTCTATGTCGTAATATGAGTTGTTAAAAATATCAAAAGTTATAAATTTTTATCAAAGCCGAAGTGGCCGGACAGGCGTTAGCCTGGCTTATGCGAGCTAAAGATAAATTCAGCGCGCGGCGTATTCTCGGCGTAACGTATGGGCTGAGCCGGTTCGCTGGCGTTGATTGTGGCAAGGTGAGTCATGGCCGATGAGGGCAATTCCACGCTTATCCGTGCGAAGCAGGGATTGATACCCAGAACTAGAATGATGAATCGCAATGCCAAGTAGCCTGCCAACATCACTGTTCTTGAATCAGGAAAATGAGTAGCGATCCCACCATCGATGTCAGCGAGCTTCGGATAGGGCTCTACGTCTATCTCGACCTGCGCTGGTTCGACCACCCGTTTGCCCTCAGTCACTTCAAGATCAAGACCGAGGAGCAGATCAAGACCATCCGTGGCCTGGGGCTTAAGCGCGTGCGCTACAGTCCGGACCTCAGCGACCAGAAGGAGCCGGACGACAGCGCACCGGCCGCCGACCAGAAGGGCGCTGACGAGGTCAGCCCGGTGATTGCCCAGGCGCTGGCCGCCAAGAAGGCTATGATCGAGCGCATCCGCAAGCAGCGCGAAACAGCTGCGCGCATCGAGAACGCTTTTGTAGTGACGGCCACGACGATCCGCGAAATCGAAAAGAATGTGCTGACCAAGCCGGCTGAAACGCTGAAATCGGCCAATCAGCTGATCACGCAGATTTCAGACTCCATTCTCAGTGCGCCAGAATTGGCCATCCACGTCATGGGTGACATGGTTGGCGGCGAAGAGTTGTATTTCCACTCGCTCAACGTCACCATGCTCTCGCTTATGCTAGCCCGAGACCTCGGCGTGCCGCAGGAGGTCGTATCCACCCTCGGTATGGGGGCAATGTTCCACGACCTCGGGCGCTCGGAAATCCCTAGCCGCATCCTGCTCAAGATGGAGCCTCTGACCCTGGCCGAGCAGCATCTTTACGAGCAGCATTGCGACTATGGCGTGACGCTCGGCAAGAAACTGGGTTTCTCGCCCGCCGTTCTCGCCATCATCCAGCAGCATCATGAGATGTTCGACGGTTCCGGCTACCCACAGCGGCTCAAGGGGGACAGCATCAACCTGCTGGCGCGCATCGTCGGGCTGGCAAATTACTACGACGAGCTGTGCAATCCGCACAATATCGCCAATGCGCTGATGCCGCACGAAGCGCTGTCGCTCATGTTCGCCAAGCTGCGCGGCAAGTTCGACCCGCGCCTGCTGCAGTTGCTCATCCGCCGGCTCGGGGTCTATCCGCCGGGCACCGTCGTGCAATTGTCGAATGGCGCCATGGCCATGGTGGCGACGGTCAATACAAACCATCCCATGAAACCCATCCTCATCGTGTACGACGAATCTGTCCCCCGCGATGAAGCCATCCTTATCGACCTCTCGGTCGATTCGGAACTCAACATCGCCAAGGCCATCAAGCCAGCACTGGTCCCCCAGCATATCTACGATTACCTCAGCCCACGCAAGCGGGTCAGTTACTACTTCGACGCCAATCATGGTCAGAAGGGGGAAAGGACATGAGCTTGCTGGAAAAAAAGATGCTCGATCACAGCGCCAGCATGATGCTGCTGGTCGACACGGACGGCTTGCGCATTACCCGGGCCAATCGCCTGGCTGCACAACTGCTGGGTTACACGCCGGAGGAACTGCTCGAACATCGCATCATCGACATCGAAAGCTCGCTGCAGGACGTTTTCTACTGGGAAGACGTGGCGGCCGGCGTGTATATCGAAATCGAATGGCAGGAAGGGGTTTACCAGGGGTGCGACGGTCGGCTCATTGAGGTGTCGAAGTCAGTGTCGCTCATCCGGCACGAAGACAAAACCTATCTGCTCGTCCAGGCGCGCGATATCCGCCAGGAACGCAAGACCGAGGAGCAACTCGAACATACCCTGTCGCAACTGCGGGCGACGCTGGAGGCAACCGGAAACGGTCTGCTCGCCATCAACTGGCAAGGTCAGATTGTCAGCATGAACCGGATGTTCTGCGCCATGTGGGCGATCCCCGAGGCGTTGCTGACGCAGCACCGGGACGAGGAAGTCATCATCCACGTGTCGGCCAAAGTGAGAGAGCAGGAAGCCTGTCAGGCACGCCTCAAGGCCATCGTCGACGATGCCGAAAGCGAGGAATATTTCCACCTGACCGATGGCCGGGTTTTCGAATGCAAGTCCCGACCCCAATATCTGGGCGAGCGCATCGTCGGCCGCGTTTTCAGCTTCGCTGACGTAACCCGCCGGTTAGCTGCCGAGGAAGCTCTGCGCGAGTCGCGGGACGAACTGGAACGGCGCGTCGAGGAGCGGACGTCCGAATTGCAGGCACTCAACCGGAATTTGCAGGCCGAACGCCAGCATCAGGCGGAACTGATCATCAAGCTGGAAGAGGCGCAAAACCAGCTGATTCAGTCCGAGAAAATGGCATCCATTGGTCAGCTGGCAGCCGGCGTGGCGCATGAAATCAACAACCCAGTTGGTTTCATCAAGTCCAACCTCGGCACCCTGCAGCGTTACGTTGCCGACATCGCCAAGGTACTCAAGGCTTATTCAGCCGTTGAAAGCGAACTCGGAGAGGGCGCTCGGGCCGGCGTGAGCAAACTCAAGAACGACCTCGAACTCGATTTCCTGCAGGAAGACCTCGATGCCCTGCTCGTCGAGACAAACGCTGGCGTTCAGCGCGTGCAAGACATCGTCCGCGACCTCAAGAACTTCTCGCATGTCGGCAGTTCGGACTTCATCTTTGCCAACCTTGAGGCGGGGCTCGATAGCACCCTCAACGTGGTATGGAACGAACTCAAGTACAAGGCCAAGGTCGTCAAGGAATACAGCGGCATTCCTGAATTGATGTGCGCGCCCTCGCAACTCAACCAGGTTTTCCTCAACCTGCTCGTCAATGCATCGCAGGCCATTGAGGAGCAGGGCCAGATCACTATCCGCACGACGAGCACGAACGATAAAGTCTGCATCGAGATCGAGGACACCGGGTGCGGTATCCCTCCAGAAAGCCTCAGCCGCATCTTCGAACCCTTTTTCACGACTAAGCCGGTCGGCAAGGGTACGGGCTTGGGCCTGTCCCTGTCATATGGGATCGTCAAGAAACATCGTGGCTGGATCGAAGTCAGCAGCGAAGTGGGTAAGGGAACACGTTTTTCAGTGATTTTGCCGCGTCATGTCGATGACGCCACCACGGGAGAGCCCGACGTAACGGCTGTCCGGTAACAGCTACGTCTGGTCAGGTTCTGGTCGCAGCGGAATCTGGACTTTTTCTTTTTCAAAAGCTCGAACAAGGTTTGTGCTGGCGATAAGTGTCTAGACCGGTAGGGGCGATTCAGCTACCGCAGGCAGCGGCAGCCTTTTCCAGCCGTGCCGTGAGCCAGAACTTGCTGCCCTGGCCTAGCTGGCTGGATACGCTGAGGTCACCCGACATCATCTGCGCTAGGCGCTTGCTGATGGCTAGCCCGAGCCCGGTGCCGCCGTATTCGCGGGTTGTCGATCCGTCCGCCTGTTCGAAGGCGGTAAACAGGCGTTTTTGCTGGTCATCGCCAATCCCTATCCCAGTGTCGCTGACCTCGACCCGCAGGAGCAGGCTCTCGGCGCTCTCCTCGGCGGCGGCTAGGCGGACGGTCACGGCACCGGCAGCGGTGAACTTGATGGCGTTGCTGGTCAGGTTGAACAGAATCTGGCCGAGGCGCACAGGGTCGCCCTGCAGCGCAAGGCCGGCTAGTCCGGCGGCGATCTCAATGGCGAACGACAGGCCCTTTTCCTGTGCCTTTTGTCGGGTCAGGCTGTCGAGGTTAGTCACCACTTGTGCGAGTGTGAACTCGATCTTGTCCAGCGTCAGGCTCTCAGCCTCGATCCGCGAAATATCGAGGATGTCGTTGATGATAATCAGCAGCTTGTCGGCGGACTGGATCACCTTGTCGAGTTGGTCGACTTGCTTAGGATCGCTGGCCCGCCTTTTGGCGAGGTTAGCCATGCCCAGGACGCCGTTCATAGGGGTGCGAAGTTCATGGCTCATGTTGGCAAGGAAGGTGCTCTTGGCCCGATTGGCGGTTTCGGCGGCGTCCTTGGCGATCGACAGTGCCTTCGTCCGCGCCTGAACCATCTCCTCGAGATGATCGCGCTGGGTCTCGAGGTCCTTGCGTAGCCGCTCCATGGCGATCAGGTTGTCGCGGCTCTCGCCCAAGGCTCGCGAGAGGCGGCCGTTAACGAGGTAGATGTACAGGGCAATGACGCTGACGAGTGCCAGTAGAGCGAGCGCGACATAGAGCCTGGTCAGGTCGCGCTGTGGATCCGGCTCGTAAATGAAGCCGTCGAGGCGGTAGTCGCGAGGCAGCAGGCCGAGATCGGCATAGGTATCAGCTATGTGGCGCCAGCGTCCGCGGCTCATATAGCCGATTTCGATAAGGTCGGATCGCTGCAAGGCGGCTATGTGCTGGGCTTCAAACAGGTAGAACTCGCGCGGATGCCGGGTCGAATATTTGGCGACGATGAGATCGGCAATTTCGTCGGGGTGCTGCATCGCATACTGCCAGCCGCGCAGACTGGCCTCTCTGAATGCGCGAGCGCGCTCCGGATGGGTGTTGATCTCTTTTTCGGTGGTGTACAGGTTGTCGCCGTAGAAATCGATGCCGCCGGTGCGCGGCGTATAGACCTGGTAATCGAAGTTGGCACGCTCCAGATAGTAAAGCTCGTTGCTGACGTAGGCAGACATGGCGTCCACGCGGCCCTCGATCAGGTCTTCCACTCGGAAGCTGTGCGGTACCTGGATCAGTCGATCGGGCGCAATGCCTTCTTGTTTGAGGTAGGCAATCAGTTCGTCTGATTGGGGTTCGATCATCACGCGCTTGCCAACGATGTCGTGGATGCCCTGGGTTCCCTTACTGGATTTGTCCTCGCGAGCAACGAGAACCAATGGCGAGTGCTGGAATATGGCGGCCAGAACGACGACCGGCTTGCCGGACTTGCGCGCCAGCAGCAGGCTGCTGGTGCCGACGCCATACTGGGCCTGATCGCTTAGGACCGATTCCAGCGGATCGATCCCCGGAGTTGCTTCAAGCAACTGCACATCGAGACCGGCATCGCGGTAATAGCCTTTTTCCAGGGCAGCGTAGTAACCGGCGAACTGGAAAGCGTGCGTCCATTTGAGTTGCAGCGTCACTTTTTCCACTGCTAAGGCAAAGCTGGAGGGCAGCAACAGGCCGGCAAGGAGGGCGAGCAGGAGGCGACGAAAGGGGAAAGTGCGGGACATGTAATGGGTGTCGCCACGGTTAGGGCCACTTATTCTACAGCGCGCTCGGACAAGAGATGGGTCTTGCCAAACAATAGCCACATTTTCTCAACAGCGGTTAAAGTTGGGCCCCCAACCGGACGTATGAATGTCCCTGGTTCGCCGTTAATGAACTTCCGCTCCTGGCCGAATGTTCTCAGTGACGCATACGCCCCATAGCTGCCACTGGAAATTTCATGTCTTGACAAGCAGCAATGCTAATTGAGATGCAACCTTGTGAGCGGATAAATGCCAAAAAGCCATGAAGGATTGTTGCAGGGACTGTATATGCTGATACCACCGGGCAAATCGCCTATTGAACCCGACACCCCCAACCCCAGAGATCCAATTCATCATCCCCATAAACCGGATCATCCTTTTCATGATGAGCGTGAAGAAGAAGGGCGCGAAACGGATGATGATGAAGATACAGGGGCAGATCCTTGGTGGATGTAGAGCAACTACAGCAAGCAACCGGAGCCGACATTGGCTGTTCTCCACGAGCAGCCATTTGAGTGACCGCCTCGCTCCGAAAGGCGTCACTCGGCCACCTGCTCTGGGTATCCGCCCAATTAGTGACTAAAAGTCCGATTCTTTCGCCACTTCCGAAAATTGAACTCCCTGCCGGCACACTAACCTGCGCTGCTTCAGGTCGTTTCCCCAATGTCTTCTTGCCAGAGCGCAGGATGTTGCGAGATGAACTCGCGCATCAGGGCAATGCAGGTCTCTTCCTGAAGCAGTTCGATTTTTACACCGCGCGAACGTAAAAGCTCCTCGTCCCCCGTGAAGGTGACGTTCTCGCCGATGACGACTCTGGGGATGCCGTAGAGCAGAATCGCACCGGAACACATCGCGCAAGGCGATAAGGTGGTGTAAAGCACCGACTCGCGATAGACCTGTGCCGACTGCCGGCCGGCGTTTTCCAAAGCATCCATTTCGCCATGCAGGATGGCGCTACCCTGCTGGACGCGACGGTTATGACCGCGGCCAATAATCACGCCGCGATGAACCAGCACCGAGCCGATCGGAATGCCGCCCTCGGCCAAGCCGGCTTGGGCTTCCGCTATCGCTGCTTGCATGAAATCGTCCATTCTGACTACTTCCAGTTTGTGATTGATCGGGAAGCCAACTCCGGTTTCGGCCGGATTATGGCTACTTCTCCAGCATTACGTTGGCCGAACCTTCCGCACCGACATAGACGGCCAGAAGCTTGACGACACCACTGCCAAGATTCATGCCGCGATGTGGCGCATTCATCGCTTCGACAATTGCATCGCCCTGGCGGAAGGTTTTCACACCCTTTTCACCGTAATCGACGGTGAGTTCCCCTTCGAGAATGTAGGCTACCAGCGGTACCGGGTGGCGATGAAAGCCGGCTTGGGAGTTGGGCGCAACCGTCACCACGGCAACGGTAATTTTGGGCGCACCTGTGGTGGGATATTGAATTTTTTCGCCGACAACGGTCTCACCAGTGACCAGCAATTCCTGTACGGGATAGTAGCCTTCATCACGCGCCAGAGCAGCGGTGATCAGCGAGGCCAGGAGCAAGGTACCGACCGTCAAGCGCCGTGTGAGATAGCTGACTTTTTTGCTGCTCCGGACGGCAACTGTGTTGATGTGCATACACTGTTCCTCTGGCAAATCGGGAATATTGAAAGGGTATCATGGTGCGAAACCGGTGATTGAGGTAGCTTCAGCCGCTCTCTTAAGCGATAGGGTGAGCGAAGAGGCATTCCAGTTGCTCTGGTCACAGCAACGTCCGTTTTGGTCTAGTCCAGTCAAATAGAATGAGCCGAAGTGATTTTGCTCATTCGAGGTATATCCATCCGCATCAAGGAGCATCGGAGAATCACTGCTTTGCTGTATGACGAGGATGACGTGATCGATTCCCATCGCCAGTTCCACATCAAATTATCGCAGGTCATTGATCTGTATAAGAAAAAGCCGGCCGTAACGGGTTGGATTTTTTGTTGTCTGGCAAACACCCTACGAGCCACATCAAGTGGGTTTTTGATGGAGCGGCTTGCTTGGACTCGCGTGAAAGCCGGTTGGCTGGGCCTGCTAATTCTGGTCGGTGACCCGATAAAGCATAAAGCCCATGTCGGTTAAACATGGGCTTCGTAAATCTTGGACCTTGGCGCTTGCGGCCAAGGCAACCGGCTACTCGCCGTTTGGGCGCTACTTGGTCATCTTGTCTGACTGCGGCGGATTTTCAGTCATGCTGCCTCCAATCGCGTTGTTCCTGAAGGGCCTGACCAACTGCTCGTCAGGCTTCAATTCCAGATTACTCCTCCGGATAAAAAAGTCCACTGGTCGTACAAAAAAATGGCTCGCCAATTGGCGAGCCGTTCTAAAGCCTGTCTGGGGGGACTTACTTAGTCGTTGCTGGAGAAGCCAAGCAATTGCAGCACCGACAGGAAGAGGTTCAGCACGTTCAGGTACATGCTGACCGCGGCCATCACATAGTTGTTCTCTTCGCCCCGCACCAGACGGCTGGTGTCGTACAGGATGAAGCCCGAGAACAGGAGCGCTGCGACAGCCGATACGCCAGCCTGCATGGCCGGGACAAACATCGCAGCAATGCTGGCCAGGATGACGACAATCAAGCCAGCAAACAAGAAACCACCCATGCGGGAGAAGTCCTTGCCGGTTTTATGTACATAAGCCGTCAGCGCCAAGGTAACGGCCGTGGTGATGACGGCTGCGGTCAGCACCGTGCTGCTGCCACCCGGCATGTTGATGTAGTGGGCCAGCGTCGGGCCGAGACCGAGGCCGCTGAGTGCGGTAAAGGTCAGCATGGCGGGCACGGCTGCCGCAGTGCTCCGTTTCTTGTGCAGGTAGAACAGCGGTACCAAGCCAAGCAGGGTGAACACGATGCCGGCTAGCGGGCCAAAACCGGCCAGCATGCTGATACCGGCGCCTACACCGGCAACCGCCGTTGAAAGAGCGAGCAGTTGGTAGGTGTTGCGAATGACACGGTTGGTGTCGGGCGCCGCAAGCGTGCCGTATTCGGTTCTGCTCAGGTCGATAACACGTGCTTCAGTGCGCATGGTGGATAACTCCTCCTGTAGTTGGTGACGCCACTGTAAGTCGGCGCTCGTTACCAGGAAATCAATCCTCTGCTGAATAATGATTCGAAAAAATCGAATTGATGCCCCTTCTCGGTGATATTTGCAGGACTGTAAGTGCAGTGTGCTTGCTTGGCCGCCCAGGGGAGAGTGGGTGCGTAGCCTGATGTTGCGGTCAGGTTATGCGGTATCTCCTGGCCGCTTCAACTCAGCGCGGCATGTTCGAGTAGTTCGTCGATGAAGGCCTGGGCAGGTAGTGACAGGACTTTGCGTTTCAGGTGCACGATGGACCAGGGTTGCTGTAGCGGGAAGCCTGCGACGTCGATGATGCGCAGGCCGTCCTGTTCTGGCTTTTCGCCGAGGACATGGCGGGAGAGTATGGCGAGGCCCATGCCGCTGGCGACCAGGTCGCGGATGGCCTCATTGCTGCCCAGAGATAGTTTGACGTTGAGTGCGAGCCCGCTTCTGGCGAGGTGCCGGTCGACAGCCTTGCGCGTTCCGGAACCGGTTTCGCGCATCAGAAAGGGGTGGTGAGCGAGGTCGGCCAGGCTTAGCGGTCCGGGGGGCAGGGGGAGGCTGGCGGGGGCGACGACGACGAGGGGGTTGTCGAGGAAGGGGGTGGCGACGACTTCGAGTTCCTCGGGTGGGAAGGACATGATGTAAAGATCGTCTTCGTTGGCACGCAGGCGTTCGACGATGCGGGCGCGGTTGGCGACTTCGAGTTCGATGTCGATTTCCGGGTAGCGCTGGCAGAAGGCGCCGAGCATGCGCGGCAGGAAGTATTTGGCAGTGGTGACGAGGGCGACGCGCAGGCGGCCTTTCCTGAGGCCCTTGAGGGCGTTGACGGCGGATTCGAAGCGGTTCCAGCTGTCGTCGAGTTCGCGGGCGGTCTGCAGCAGTTCCTGGCCGGCGGTGGTTAGGCGGATGTCGCGTCCGCTTTGTTCGAATAGCGGCAGGCCGACGACGTCGACGATCTGGCGGATCTGGATGGAGACGGCTGGCTGGGTCAGATGCAGGGATTCGGCGGCGCGCGAAAAGCTGCCAAGCCGGGCGACGGTGGCAAAGGTTTCGAGCTGGCGGAAGGTTAGGTGTCGACGCGACATATAAGCTTTGGCAAATGATTGTGCTAAATAAGTTTAATTGGATTTAATAGTTCTCGGGTGGGATAGTTCGCGCCGTTTCGATAGCTGGTGCGTGCGATGCCCTTTGAACCTGTGATCCTGTTTTTTCTGCTTGGTGTGCTGGCCGGGGTGGTGCGTTCAGACCTGAAAATCCCGGCAGTTCTCTACGAATCCTTGAGCATTTTCTTGTTGTTGGCCATCGGCCTGAAGGGTGGCGTCGAGTTGGCACGCCAGCCGCTGGCCGAACTGGCCGGGCCAGCGTTGGTGGTGGTCGGTGTCGGGGCGCTGCTGCCGCTGATCGCCTTTCCGGTGCTGCAGCGCCTGGGCCGCCTGTCACGGTCCGACGCGGCGTCGGTGGCGGCGCACTACGGATCGGTCAGCGTCGTTACCTTTGCGGTCGGCGCTGCTTATTTAAGCAACCTCCGCCAAGCCTACGAGGGTTACATGGTGGTTTTCCTGGTTTTGCTTGAATTCCCGGCGCTGATGATCGGCGTTTGGCTGGCCAAGCGTGGTCAGGGTGATGCGAACCTGGGCAAGGTGCTGCACGAGGTGTTTGCCGGCAAGAGCATTCTGCTGCTGGTCGGCGGCCTGCTCATCGGCTGGCTGGCCGGCGCGGAGGGCCTGAAGCCGCTCGACAAGGTGTTTTTCGACCTGTTCAAAGGCCTGCTGGCTATCTTTCTGCTCGAAATGGGCCTCGTGGCGGCCAGCCGCTTCGACGACCTGAAGAGGGCTGGGGCCTTCCTGCTCGGCTTTGCGATCGCCATGCCACTTTTTGCCGGGACGCTTGGGGCGCTGACGGCCAGTGTGCTCGGCTTTTCAGTGGGCGGCGCGGCGCTGCTCGCCACCCTCTATGCCAGCGCCTCCTACATCGCAGCGCCGGCGGCCATGCGCATCGCCGTGCCGGAGGCCAATCCCGCCCTGTCGATCGGCGCCGCACTGGGGATCACCTTTCCGTTCAACCTCGTGGTCGGGATTCCGACCTATTTCTGGCTGGCCAGGCAGCTCGAAGGCGTGGTGTGATGAGCTTGACCCATACTCGTCGCACACTTTTGTGCGTGATCTGCGAATCATCGATCGAAGCGGCAGTGGTGGCCGATGCCAGGCGTCTCGGCGCGCACGGCTACACGGTCAGCGATGCGCGCGGCTGGGGCAACCACGGCGAGCGGGACGGGGGCTGGCCGATGAGCGGCAATGTGCGCATTGAAATCCTGTCCGAGGCCTCGGTCGCCGATGCCATCGCCACGCACCTCCAGAAGACCTATTTTGCTGCTTACGCGATGGTCTGCTACCTGAGCGAGGTATCGGTGCTGCGCTCGGACAAGTTCTGAAGCAACCAGCGGCTTGCCGACCTTGTTGGTCTCTGCGAAAAAATTCTGATTTTGGCCAAAATTTCCGGCTGACCGTAGGGTTGCCGGGTCAGGCGAGCAGTTTTCGCTGGCTCAGGTATTTCTCGAGGATTTCCAGCCGGGCCAGCGGGTCGTCGAGTTCGAGTAGCTTTTGCTTGGCCAGGTTCTGGATCGGCAGGACTTCGGTGATCCGGTAGCCGACCCATTCGGCTTCGTCGTAGCGGTGGGGTTCGGGCATGCGTTCGCTGCCGAGGTCGCCGACGATGCGGCGGAGCAGCGGGAGCAGGCGTTCGCGTTCGGGCGGCAGCGGTGTGGGGGCGGTTTCGGCCAGCAGTTCGACGGTGGCTTCAAGCAGGCCGCCAGCTCCGGGCTGGCTGTCGAGGATGCGAAAGCGCCGCCCGCCCTGGGCGGTGATCATCAGGATGCCGAGTTGTTCCATTTCCCAGTTGGCGATGCTGGCTAGCGTGCCGACCGGATGCGGCACGGCACCGGCGCCGACTTCGCTGCCTTTTTCGATCAGGCAGATGCCGAACGGGGTTTGCGCCTTCATGCAGGCGGCAGCCATGTCGAGGTAGCGTTGTTCGAAAATCTTCAGCGGCAGCAGGCTGCCGGGAAAAAGTACGGTATTGAGCGGGAAGAGCGGGACACGCAGTGTCTCGACGGTGGTCCCGGCTGGCGAACGGACGAAGTCGAACCAGCCCATCATTCGCCCCAGCGCTGCATCAGCGTATGTGGCACGCCAAGTTGGTCGAGGATGCGGGCGACGACGAAATCGACGATGTCGCCGACGCTTTGCGGGTGGTGGTAGAAACCGGGGCTGGGCGGCAGGATGACGGCGCCGGCGCGTGACAGGCGCAGCATGTTTTCGAGATGGATGGCCGAGAACGGCGTTTCACGGGGGACGAGCACCAGCTTGCGGCCTTCCTTGAGAACGACATCAGCGGCGCGTTCGATCAGCTTGTCGGCTAGGCCCTGGGCGATGGCGGCCAGGGTGCCCATCGTGCAGGGGCAGACGACCATGGCGTCGGGCGGGTTGGAGCCGGAGGCGACCGGGGCGAACCATTCCTCGCGGCCGAAAACGGCCAGCTTTTCCGGGTTGGCGGCGGGATATCGGGCGAGCAGGGCAGCTTTGGCCTCGCTGGGGCGTGACGGCAGTTCGAAAGCCATTTCCTGCTGGGCGACGATCTGCGCCGCCTGCGAATACAGCAACTGCACACTGCAACCGGCGGCGAGCAGGCATTCGAGCAGACGCAGGCCGTAGGGCATGCCGGAGGCGCCGGTCAGCGCGAGGCAGATGGTTTTAGGCATGGGGAGTTTCCGAAAGCGCGGGTTCGCTCATCAGTTTAGCCGCGATCAGGCCGTTGATGGTGCCGAATACCAGCGCCGCGCCA
This sequence comes from Betaproteobacteria bacterium, assembly GCA_020621865.1. Lineage (GTDB taxonomy): Bacteria > Pseudomonadota > Gammaproteobacteria > Burkholderiales > Rhodocyclaceae > Azonexus. The sequence goes on from JAHRYW010000001.1 coordinate 356,086, forward strand.
GCGAACACCGGGGTGAGCAGAAAGACGCCGTCGTGCGGGATCAGCCAGGCGCGGGCGAGCAGCAGCTGGCCGCCGATGTGGGCGAAGGCGGCGAGGATGGACAGGCTGACCGGGCCAAACCAGCGCTTGGGCAGGTGGCGGGCGAGGCCGAGCGTCAGCAGGCTGAGCGTCGTGCCGGTCAGCGACAGGAAGAAGCCGGGGGCGAGGAAGAAGCCGAGCAGCAGGCTGCCGGCCAGCACGCGCAGGGCGCTGACCCAGACGGCAGTGCCCCAGCCATAGCGGGCCAGCACGATCAGGGTGACGATGTTTGCCAGCCCCGGCTTGACACCGGGCAGCGGCGAGGGAATTGCCGCATCGACCAGCGACAGGCCGACCGCCGCGGTAGCCAGCCAGGCGACGCGGCGGTCTTCTTCGGTGACCGTGAGTTGCATCACCTCGGTGTCGGTGCCGGTGCCGTGTTCAGTAGCTGATCGAGTCATAGACCCTGGTCCGTCCGGCGATCTGGAGGCTGACGCGGTTGGGCGCGCAGATGGCGATTTCGCCGGGGCGCATCAGCCAGCCTTGCTTGACACAATACTGGCGGGGGCTGGGGTCGGCGACGACACGGGCGCGGCCGGGTTCGACGGCGATCAGCGTGGTGCCGAGCGGGCCGGCGACTTCATATTGCTTGCGCGCCTTGAGGTCGACTTCAGCGAAGATGCGGCCTTCCTGGCGGATGATGGCACGCTCGGCCAGGCCGCCCTGCCAGAAGATCGGGAAGCTGGCGCCGACAGCCAGTGCGCTGGCCAGCATGATCAGCCAGTCGCCGGGGCGGATCAGGGGGAGCCAGGACTTCATGGGCGAGCAACGCCGGTCCGGGTAATTTTAATTTTGGCCATTTTTTCGGGCCGACCGCGCCCCGAAGGAAGTCCCCTTGGGGGATAGCATCACTGGGGTCGAGGCCGCCTGACCCCGACACAGGCGCCGGTTCATCGTCAGTTGCAGGCCAGCGTGCGGTGGCGGACGAGGACACGCACCCGGTCGCCGAAGGCGCGGGCCAGCCATTCGGCGATGTAGACCGAGCGGTGCTGGCCGCCGGTGCAGCCGATGGCCACCGTCAGGTAGTTGCGGTTGTCGCGGATGTAGCTGGGCAGCCAGGTGGCGACGAAGCGGTGGATGTCGTCGCGCATCTGGGCGACTTCACCGGCCGCTTCGAGAAAGTCGATGACCGGCTGGTCCTTGCCGGTCAGCGGGCGCAGGTCCGGGTCGTAGTGGGGGTTGGGCAGGCAGCGGACGTCGAAGACGAGGTCGGCGTCGAGCGGGATGCCGTGCTTGAAGCCAAAGGACTCGAACATCAGCGTCAGGCCCCGGTCGGGTTTGGCCTCGATGAACTGTTGGACCCATTCGCGCAGGCTGCTGGCCTTCATGCCGCTGGTGTCGATGCGGTGACCGAGGACGGAGAGCGGTTCGAGCAAGGCCTGTTCGGCGCGGATTGCCTCAAGCAGCGTCTGGTCGGCGGTGGCCAGCGGGTGGCGGCGGCGCGATTCGGAATAGCGCTTGAGTAGCGTTTCCTCGTGCGAAAAAAGGAACAGGAAGGTGACGTCGATGCCGACGGATTTCAACCTCTCGATCTTGCTCGGCAGCAGGTCGATGCCATGGCCGGAGCGGGAGTCGATGGCGACGGCGACCTTCTTCACGTTCTCGTCGCGCAGCATGCGGACGAGCACGGTCAGCATGACGACCGGCAGGTTGTCCACGCAGTAGTAGCCGGAGTCTTCCAGCAGGTTCAGGGCGACGGACTTGCCGGAGCCGGAGAGGCCGCTGATCAGCACGAGTTTCATGGGCATGCAGCATAATCAAGCCTGCGTCCGGTATCAACCGCGGCATAATAGAAATAAACAGGAGATAACCATGCCCCCCCAATTTCCCCTGCTCGAATTGCCCTTTCTGGCCGACCTGACCGCGTTGCGCCGCGACATCCATGCCCATCCGGAACTGGCCTTCAACGAGAACCGCACCGCCGACATCGTTGCCCGCGAACTGGAACGCTACGGCCTGGAAGTGCATCGCGGCCTGGCCAAAACCGGTGTTGTCGGGGTGCTACGCGCCGGCACTTCGCAGCGCATGATCGGCCTGCGCGCCGACATGGATGCGTTGCCGCTCTGCGAACTGAACGAATTTCCGCACCACTCCAAGCACCACGGCAAGATGCACGCCTGCGGCCACGACGGCCATACCGCGACCCTGCTCGGTGCAGCCCGCTACCTGGCCGAACAGCCGGATTTCGACGGTATCGCCGTGTTCATCTTCCAGCCGGCCGAGGAATCGGAAGGCGGCGCCGCGGTGATGATCGAGGACGGCCTGTTCGAAAAATTCCCGGTCGAGGCGGTATTCGGCCTGCACAACTGGCCGGGCATTCCGGTCGGCGAGATGATGGTGATGCCCGGCCCCGTCATGGCCGGCACCTGTGCCTTCGAGATCACCGTGCGCGGCCACGGCTGCCACGCGGCGATGCCGCATCAGGGCGTCGATTCCATCGTCGCCGGGGCGCAGTTGGTGCAGGCGCTGCAGACCGTCGTCGCGCGCACGTTGCACCCCTGCGAGTCGGCGGTGGTCAGCGTCACCCAGTTTCATGGCGGCGAGGCGTGGAACATCATTCCGGAAGAGGTCGTGCTGCGCGGCACCATCCGCAGCTTCAAGCCAGAGGTGCAGCAGACCGTCGAACTGGCCATCGAGCGCCTGTGCGGCGGTATCGCGGCGGCCAATGGGGCGCAGATCGGCGTCAGGTTCGACCATCGCTACCCGCCAACCGTCAATAGCGTGGCTGAGGCGAAGTTCTGCCAGCAGGTTGCGGCGGAGGTGTTCGGCAGTGAGCGAGTGCTTACTGACATCCTTCCGTCAATGGGCGCCGAGGATTTTGCCTACATGTTGAATGAGAAGCCGGGCTGTTACGTCTGGCTGGGCAACGGTCCGGGCACTGGCGGCTGTACGCTGCACAACCCGCACTACGATTTCAACGACGAGCTGCTGACCCTGGGCGCCAGCTACTGGGTGCATCTGGTTCGCCGCTGGCTGCCGAAATAATCAGCCGGCGACGATCATCCCGTCGTCCAGGCGCAGCGCGCCGACCAGCAGCAGTTCGCGTTCGACGCCGGAAATCAGCCGCTCATCGGAGAAGCTGAGAAAGCGCGCATTGACGTCGACAGCAAAAGGCAGCCCGAGAACGAAGGCGGGAAAATCGGCCCGGGCGATCCGGCGCCTTTCCAGCATGGCGAACGAGACGATGACCTTGATCGCATGCCAGGCCAGTTGTTCGATGTTGTCGCGGAATTGCCGGACCCGCCGGAAGGCGCGTTCGAAGGCGGCATCGACCTCGCCGAATGGCCGGCCGTGGCCGGGGATGACCGTGTCGATGGCCAGCCGGGACAGCATCTCCAGCGTCGCCTGCGTGCTGGCCAGGCCGTCGGCTTCGCCGAGCAGTTCCGGGAAGATGACGCCGAAGCCGTTTTCCCAGAAGGCGTCGCCGGAAATCAGCAGGCGCTCGTCCGGGCTGTAGTAGGCCAGCGCCTCCATGTCGTGGCCGGGAACCGCCAGCGCCTGCCAGACCAGGCCGCCCATTTCGATCTCGCTACCGGCGGCAATCAGTCCGTCGTGCTGGAAACGGGCGCTTTGCTGGCCGAGCGGCGAGAGCAGCAGCGCGTCCTCGTCCCACTCGGCAATAGCGGCGTGTAACCCGGTTGGCACGTCGATCCGGCATCCGAAAGCCGCTTTCAAGGCGGCGTTGCCGCCAATGTGGTCGGAATGCGAGTGAGTATTTACTAGTCGCGTCAGATTTTTGCCATCGAGTGCGTGGCGGACCAGTTCGACGGTCTGTTCGGCGTGGGTGACGTAGCCGCTGTCGACCAGTGTTGCCTGGTCGCCGTTGAAGCACAGGATGTTGTTGGCCGACAGCCAGCCGCGCTCGAGGACATGCAACGAGGCCGGCAGGCGGGCGCTCATTCCGGTGCGTCCGCGTCGGCCTGAGCGGTTGCCGTATCGACTTGCGGGCTGACCGCTTCGGCGACGATGCCCGGTTCGCCGAGCGGTGGCCGGCCGCAGCCTAGGCAGTAGCCGGAATCGGGATCGGCCATGCAGACGCCGACGCAGAGATATTGGTCTTCTTGCTGGTTTTCCATGGTTTGTTACCGGTCGCAGTCGCCGCGCAGCTCGCCTTCCCACGGATCGTGGTCGCAGCGGCGCCGGGCGGCGGCGTTAATGATGGTGACGCGCTCGGCGTCGTCGATCCGCGTCCACCGGACGATTTCGTCGAGCGTGCGGAAGCAGCCGCGGCACAGGCCGCTGGCGGAATCCATCTGGCAGATATTGATGCAGGGTGAGGCGATCATTTAGATAAGCATGAAGCGGTGTTGCTGGTCGCGGACCATTTCGACGGCCTCGATGGCTTCGTCGCGGCTGATCCGGGCCAGCATGGCGAGGTGTAGACGCCGGTCGCGGGCGGTCAGTTCGGGGAAATTGAGCGTCTGGGCGTCGAGTTCGTGATCGGCTTGCTCGCGGACGACGCCGAGGCGGTCGACAGTGATGCTGACCGGCGTCAGGTGCAAGGCCGGTTCCGGTGCTTGCAGGTAGTCGGCCAGCGCCCCGAGCAGATGTTCCGGCTGCAGCGATTCGGCGCTATGCCGCAGGCGGTTCGACAGTTCGGCAAGGTGGCGAGTGCTTACTTCATATTCCCGGCCACCACTGCTGCCGCGCAACACGGTCAGGTGGGCGCGCTCGACCGAAAGATCGGCGCGCAGGCCTTCGCGTTCGTGGCGCAGGGCCTCGACGTGGGTGCGGAAGGTGTGGAGCAGGCTTTCCAGTGCCTTGCAGCGCAGGCCGTGCCGGGTTGCGTCGAGTTGGCAGTTCGGTTCGATCAGCGTTTGCCCGGAAAAATAAAGCACCAGCTGCGGCACGTCGTTGCGGATCAGGTCGCCCTGGCGGGCCATGCCGAGCTGCTTTTTCTGCTGCCGGCGGGCGGCGAACATGGCGTAAAAATAGTCGCTGTCCCAGCTGCAGGGTTCGGTCAGGTAGTCGCGCACAGCCTGGCTGCGGCCGAGCATCTGGTCGATGTCGTCGGCGGTGGCGAACAGCGCGTGGACCAGCGGGTCGTTGGCGAAAGCCTGGCGGTTGATGTCGACCGGGCCGGGCAGGGCGGCAACGAGGCCGTCGCAATAGCCGAGGGCATGCTGCAGCGGGCCGGCGAGTTGCCGCTCGAAGCCGGGGGCCAGCTTGAGCAGCGGGTCGACCAGCTCGGCGACGCGCGCCAGTGCCTGGTGCAGCGCCGGGTCGGGTGGTGGCGCCGGTTTCAGGAAATCGGCGACGGTGGAGAAAAGGCTCACCCGGCCGTCCTGGCGCAGAGTGCACGGCCGGCCTTGGCGCCGTTCGGGCGGTTCAGGGCGCCGGAAATCCAGTCTCCAACCGCGGCCAGTCTGGCTAGGTCGATGCCGGTTTCAATGCCCAGGCCGTCGAGCAGATAGACCACGTCCTCGGTTGCCACGTTGCCGGAGGCGCCGCTGGCGTAGGGGCAGCCACCCAGCCCGGCGACCGAGCTGTCGAAAACGGCCAGCCCCATTTGCAGCGAGGCGTGGATGTTGGCGATGGCCATGCCGTAGGTGTCGTGGTAGTGGCCAGCCAGCTTGCCGAGCGGCACGCCGGCGGCGCAGGCTTCAAGCAGGCGGCTGACGCTGGCCGGGGTGCCGACGCCGATGGTGTCGCCGAGGGAGACTTCGTAGCAGCCCATGTCGAACAAGGTTTTGGCGACGGCGGCGACCGCTTGCGGCGCGATGGCGCCTTCGTAGGGGCAGCCGACGACACAGGAAACATAGCCGCGGACCGGGATTTCCAGCGCGCTGGCGGCGGAAAGGATGGGTTCGAAGCGTTTCAGGCTCTCGGCAATCGAGCAATTGATGTTTTTGCGCGAAAAACTCTCCGAGGCGGCGGCAAAAATGGCGACTTCCGTTGCGCCAGCCTCGATGGCGGCGTCGAAACCCTGCAAATTTGGGGTCAAGGCGGCATAAGTCGCGCCAATTTTCCGCCGGATGCCACGCAGCACGGCGGCGGCATCGGCCATCTGCGGCACCCACTTGGCCGAGACGAAGGCGGTCGCCTCGATGGCGCGCAGGCCGGCGTCGGTCAGGCGCTCGATCAGTTCGATCTTGGTCGTCGTCGGGACGACTTCCTTTTCGTTCTGCAGCCCGTCGCGTGGGCCGACTTCGACGATCCTGACGTGTGTGGGCAGAGTCATAGCTGGCGCTCCTCCTTCAGCCACTTGCTGACCGGCTCGGCGCGGTAGGTGCTCATGGCGTCGAGCAGGCGGCCGATATCGGTCTCGGCCAGCGCCATCGCGCGGTTTTGTTCACGCAGGAAACCTTCGCGCACGGCGTGATCGAACAGGGCGAGCAGCGGGTCGTAGAAATGATTGACGTTGAGCAGGCCAACCGGCTTGGCGTGAAAGCCGAGCTGGCCCCAGGTCAGGATTTCGCAGAATTCCTCGAAGGTGCCGAAACCGCCGGGCAGGGCGATGAAGCCGTCGGACAGCCCGGCCATCCGGGCCTTGCGGGTGTGCATCGAATCGACCACTTCGAGCCGGGTCAGCGCCCGGTGGTCGACGTGGCGGCCGGCCACTTCCTTGCCGACCAAGGCCTCGGGAATGACGCCGATCACCGTACCGCCGGCGGCCAGGCAGGAATCGGCGATGGCGCCCATCAGTCCGACATTGCCGCCGCCATAGACCAGCTCGATGCTGCGTTCGGCCAGCATGCCGCCGAGTTGTTCGGCCGCGGCGCGGTAGCGCGGGTCGTGGCCGGCGTTGGAGCCGCAGAAAACGCAGATTCGCCGCATGCTCAGAAACCCCCGGTCGCCAGCCAGCGTTCGATCTGCGGCAGGCGGTCGGCGCCGAAGAAGGTTTCGCCGTCGATGATCACGGTCGGCGAGCCGAAAACGCCGCGGGCCATCGCCTGGTCGACCTCATCCTTGAGCCGGGCCTTGATTTCCGGGCTCTGCAGTGCGGGTTCGAGAATGCTACGGTCGATGGCATTTTTTGCCGAAATTTCAAAAATCGTTTCCGGGTCGGAAATGTCGCGATCCTCGACGAACAGGGCGCGGTAAACAGCGTGGGCAAATTGCCGGGCCAGCGCGCAGTCCTGGCCATGCAGCCAGTAATAGGCGCGGGCGGCGACCTGGGTCGGCAGCGGGAAGCGGCTCGGCTGCTTGAACGGGACGCCGAGAAAGCGTGCCGAGCGGGCGAAATCGCCGACGTAGTAGGCGGCCTTGGCCGGATGTTGGAGGGTTAGCGGCGCGCTGCCGGTGGTCTTGAAAATGACGCCGAGCAGGATCGGATGCCAGCGGACCTTCCGGCCGTGCTGGGCGGCCAGGGCGTCGATCTTCTCGCTGACCAGATAGCCGTAAGGGCTGGAGAAATCGAAATAGAAATCGATCGGTTCGGCCATGCCGGGTCTCCTCAGGTAGTTCGGCGGGTCGTCATCCAGACGCCGCCGATGACGAGCATACCGCCGAACAGCACCGGCAGGCCAAGTCGTTCGTCAAGGAGCAGCGCCGACTGCAGTACGGCGAAGACCGGCACCAGGTTGATGAACACCGAGGCATGGCCGGCGCCGAGCCGATGCACGGCCTCGGTGAACCAGGTATAGGCGATGGCGGTGCCGAACAGGGCAAGGAACAGCATGCTCGCCCAGACGCGCCAGGACCAGGCCAGCGGATCGATGTCGCCCTGGACCAGCGCCGCCAGGCCGAGCAGCAGGGCGCCGGCCAGGCTGGCGTAGAGCGTCGTGGCCAGCGGCGAGAGCAGTTCGGTCGCCCGGCGGCCAATGAAGGTGTAGGCCGTCCAGGTCAGCACGCAGCCGACGATCAGCCATTCGCCGATACCGATCGTGCCGCGCAGCAAGGCCAGCGGGTCGCCGTTGCCGAGCACGGTCAGGCAGCCGGCCAGCGCGACGGCGCTGCCGAGGGCCTTGCGCGGGGTCATCGCTTCCTGGCCGAGCAGCCAGGCGGTCAGCACGACGACGACCGGGTTGAGCGCGACGACCAGCGCCGCCCGCCCGGCCGGCAGGTGCTGCAGGCCGAAGAAGAAGCACAGGCCGTAGAGGAAGATGCCGAAGAAGCCCAGTCCCCAGATCGTGCCCCAGGCCCGTTTGCCCTGCGGCAGCGGAATGCGTCCGCTGCCCAGGCGGGCGACGGCGGCCAGTACCAGCGCGGCGATCAGGAAGCGGATCGCGGCGACGGCCAGCGGCGCGGACAGTTCACGGGCGACGATGCGCCCGGCGATCCAGGTGCCGCCCCACATGAACATGGCGCTGACCAGTTTGGCGTAGGTCAGCGACCTTGGGGCGGGACTCACGAGGCTCAGGCTTCCAGGGCCTTGAGCGCCGCGTCGTAGCGGACCGGTAGATCGGCCGGGCAGTCCACGGTAATGCCCAGGTCGTGCATCAGGCCGTCCTTGAGGCCGTAGATCCAGCCGTGGATGGTGATTTTCTGGCCGCGCCCCCAGGCGTCCTTGACCACCGGCGTGTTGCACAGGCTGACCACCTGTTCAAGGACGTTCAGTTCGCACAGCCGGTCGTGGCGCTGCGCCTCGGGCAGGTGGTCGACCATCGCCTGGTGGCGGGTATGCACCTGCTGGACATTGTGCAGCCAGAAATCGACGATGCCGACCCGCGCCTTCTGCAGCGCCGCGCCGACGCCGCCGCAGCCGTAGTGACCGACGACCATGATGTGCTTGACCTTGAGCACATCGACGGCGTACTGGATGACCGACAGGCAGTTGAGGTCGGTGTGCAGCACCAGGTTGGCGACGTTGCGATGGACGAAGACCTCGCCGGGCAGCAGGCCGACGATCTGGTTGGCCGGCACCCGCGAGTCGGAACAGCCAATCCACAGGAATTCCGGCGTCTGCAGCTTGGCCAGCTTGTCGAAGTAGCTCGGGTCAACCTCCTGCATGCGCTGCGCCCAGGCACGGTTGAAGTCGAACAGGTGGGACAGGTTCTCGTTGCGGATTTCCCGCTCCGACCAGTTCTCCAGGTCGAGGGCCAGGAACATCGTGCCTTCGACCGGCGTCTGGTAATAGTTTGGTGCTTCGGTGAAGCCGAGCTCGCGGTAGAGCTTCACGGCCATCCGCATATTGGGCAAGGTGTCGATGATCAGCTTGCGGTAGCCGATTTCCTTGGCTGCCTTGATCGCCGCCAACGCCAGCGCGGCGCCGACGCCGTGGCCGCGTTCCTCGGGGGCGACATAAAGACGCTTCATTTCGCAGACGCCCTCGCTGTCGTTGAGCGGCCGCACGCCGACGCAACCGGCCGGCCGGCCGGCCACCTCGGCGTAAAACAGCCGGCCTTGCGGCGCGCCGTAGCCACCGGGCAGCGAGGCCATCTCCTGGTCGAAGTTCTGGTACGACAGGTCAACCCCCAGCCAGCCAGCGTAGTTGCGGAAGAACTGGCGGACATGTTCGAGGGCCTGGGCATCGTCGGCGCTCAGCGTGCGGAGGGTGAGGGGCATGCGGGCAACTCCTGATCAAACGGCAGAGACTGCCTAGTTTACCCGTTCACTGCCAAGTTCCTTCGATGTTCGGGTATTCCACCCTTGCCAGCCAGCCGGCAGGCCGGGAGAATTGGCCGCTGGCCAAGTTTGTCTGCCATCCCCGCCCAGAGTTTTTTCGTCAAGGTTGTCCATGTCCCTGCATTTTCCCCACGCCCATCCGCCGGCTGCCGGCGAGCTGATCGAAGTCGCCCCCGGCGTCTTCTGGTTGCGCATGCCGCTGCCTTTCCAGCTCGACCATATCAACCTCTGGCTGCTGCGCGACGGCGACGGCTGGGTGATCGTCGATACCGGTTTTCCCGATGACGGCGTGCGCGCTAGCTGGTCGACGATCCTCGACCGCCTCGACGGCCCGGTCAAGCAACTGATCGTCACCCATTTCCACCCCGACCATCTCGGCCTGGCCACCTGGTTGATGGAAAAGACCGGCGCTCCGCTGGCGATGACCACCGGCGAATTCCTGACCGCGCACGCGGTGTGGCACGAAGTCGGCGGCCACGGGGCACGCTTCATGGTCGAGCAGTTCCGCCAGCACGGGCTCGACGACGCCCATCTGGCCAGGTTTGCGACCCGCGGCTCGGGCTATCGCCAGGCGGTGCCAGCGCTGCCGGAGCACTACCAGCGCCTGAAGGCGGGCGACCATGCGACGGTCGATGGCAAAAAATGGCAGATTTTGATCGGCCACGGCCACGCCCCGGAACACATGGCGCTTTACTGCGCAGAACTCGGCGTGTTAATTTCGGGCGACATGCTTTTGCCGAGAATTTCCACCAATATCAGCGTTTTTGCAGCGACGCCCGAGGCAGACGCGCTGCGCTGGTACCTGGATTCGCTGGACGACATGGCGCGGGAATTGCCGGAATCGACGCTCGTGTTGCCCTCACACGGGTTGCCCTTCATGGGGGTGCAGGAGAGGGTGCAGGCTTTGCAGGCGCATCACGAAGAGCGTCTGCAGGTACTGGAAAATAGCTGTGAACAAGCGCCACAGAGCGCAGCCGGGTTGCTCGATGTACTTTTCAATCGGGCGCTCGATACACACCAAACCATGTTCGCGATGGGCGAGGCGATTGCTCATCTGAACTATCTAGAAAAAGCTGGTCGGCTGACGCGTCACCGGGGGGCCGACGGTGTGATTCGCTATTCGCGGTTGAAGCAATAATCCGCTACGTACTGACAGAGGGAGTTTCAAGATGTCGCAGCAAACCGAAAATCCGGCCGTGAACCTGCCGAACCCGGCCGATATGGCCAAGACCTACGCCGAAGTCGCGCAGCGCGCTTCGCGAGTGATCACTCACTTCATGGAAAAGAAGGCCAAGGAAGGCGTCGATGCGCCGGCCGACGAACTGGGCGTGGCCAAGGCCTTCATGGACCTCTCGGCCCGTCTGATGGCCAATCCGTACAAGATGGCCCAGACCCAGATGAACATGATGTGGGACTACTTCTCGCTGTGGCAGGGTTCCATGATGAAGATGATGGGCATGCCCGGCGCCACTCCGGTCGCTGCCCCGAAGAAGGGCGACAACCGCTTCAAGGACGAGGACTGGGAACAGCATTTCCTGTTCGACTTCGTCAAGCAGTCCTACCTGATCGCCGCCCGTCATATTCACGACACTGTCAGCGGTACCGAAGGCCTGGACGAATCGACCCAGCAAAAGGTCAACTTCTTCACCCGCCAGTACATCGATGCCCTGTCGCCGTCCAATTTCGCCCTGACCAATCCGGAAGTCTTCCGTGAAACAGTCAAGAGCCACGGCCAGAACCTGATCAAGGGCCTGAACAACCTGCTGCACGACGTCGAATCCGGCGACGGCCAGTTGCGCATCCGGATGACCGATACCTCGGCCTTCGAAATGGGCAGGAACGTCGCCACGACGCCGGGCAAGGTGGTCTTCCAGAACGAACTGTTCCAGTTGATCCAGTACAACCCGACCACCCCGGAACAGAACAAGAAGCCCTTCCTGATCGTTCCGCCGTGGATCAACAAGTACTACATCCTCGACCTGCGCGAGAAGAACTCGATGGTCAAGTGGGCGACCGACCAGGGCCACACCACCTTCATCATGTCGTGGATCAATCCGGACGAGAAGCTGGCCGCCAAGTCCTTCGAGAACTACCTGCTCGAAGGCTCGCTGGAAGCGATCAACCAGGTTTGCGCCCACACCGGCGAGGACAGCGTCAACCTGGCCGGCTACTGCCTGGGCGGCACGCTGACCATGACCACGCTGGCCTACATGGCCGCCAAGAAGGACAAGCGCGCCAATTCGGCGACCTTCTTCACGACCATGCTCGACTTCTCTGACCCGGGCGAACTGGGCATCTTCCTCGACGAAGGCGCGGTTTCCGGCCTGGAAAAGAAGATGGCCGAGCGCGGCTTCCTCGAAGGCTCGGAAATGGCCGGCACCTTCAACATGCTGCGCGCCAACGACCTGATCTGGTCCTTCGTGGTCAACAACTACCTGATGGGCAAGGATCCGTTCCCGTTCGACCTGCTCTACTGGAACTCCGATTCGACCCGCATGCCGGCCGCGATGCACAGCTTCTACCTGCGCAACATGTACCTCGACAACTTGTTGAAGGAACCCGGTGGCATCACCCTGGGCGGCGTCAAGATCGACATCTCCAAGGTCAAGACCCCGTGCTACTTCATATCGACCATCGAAGACCACATCGCGCCGTGGAAGAGCACCTACATGGGCGCCCGCCTGCCGTCCGGGCACACCAAGTTCGTCCTCGGCGGTTCCGGCCATATCGCCGGCATCGTCAATCCGCCGGCTGCCAACAAGTATGGTTTCTGGACTAACGACGCGACCGACGGCAACCTGCCGGAAAGCCCGGAAGATTTCCTGGCCGGCGCGACGCAGAACGCCGGTTCGTGGTGGACGCACTGGAACCAGTGGGTGACCAGCCTGCCGGGCGGTTCCGCCAAGGTCAAGGCACGCAAGCCGGAAGATGGTGCCCTGAAGGTCATCGAGGATGCGCCGGGTAGCTACGTCAAGTTCCGCCTGGACACCCAGAAGAAGGACTGAGTTCTACCTTCGTCAAGCAAAGGGAGGCTGCGGCCTCCCTTTTTCATTTGGCGAACCGCTTTGCCCCTTGGTGGTCTTACGGATATCGAGCGAAAGGAGGCCTGCCATGTTCGATTCTCCCGTTGTCTCCGTTCATATTCCCCCGGTGCTGCGCGGCTACTCCGGCGGACACGATGAAATCACCGCCAGCGGCGATACCGTCGGTGAAATCCTGGATGCCGTCGGCCACGAATTCCCGGCCATTCGCAAGGTCCTGATGTCGCCGGAGGGTGAGCTGAATCCGGGGGTCGCCGTCTTCCTCGGGGCGCGCAGCATTCGCGAACTGCAGGGCCTGAAGACACCGATCGACCTTGAAGAGGTGCTCAGTATCGTGCCGGTCGGCAAGCTGTAAACCGGATTTCGATTTTCGCCGAAATATCGGCTCGACCGTAGCATTTGCCCTAGGAGCAATGCTAGGCGGCGGAATCGGCTGGCATCGGGTATGCTTCGTCCATAATTATGAACACGCGGCCAACCGGGGAGGCGGGCATGACTGGAAAAATGGTAGACAGGATAGGTCAGGCGCTGGAGCGCCATGAGCATCACACGGCCTTCGCGATTACGTTGATGGAGCATTTGGTCGTGCCGACCTTTGTCCTTGACGCCGAGCAGCGGGTTCTGATCTGGAACCGCGCCTGCGAACGGCTGACCGGCATCCCGGCCGCCGAAGTGATCGGCACGCGCGATCACTGGCGCGCCTTCTACGACGCAGCGCGCCCCTGTCTGGCCGATCTGGTGGCGACCAAGGGCTACGAGCAGATCGCCGATCTCTATACCGTCTTCGAAGACCCCGCCGAACCCAGTTTCGGCGTCCATGCCGAGAACTGGTGCTGGATGCCGCGGCGCGGCGAGCGTTTGTACCTGGCCGTCGATGCCGGCCCGGTCTTTGACGAGTCCGGCAAGCTGATCGCTGTGGTCGAGACCTTGCGCGACGTGACCGAGAAACATCTGGCGCAGACCAAGGTCGAGGAGCAGGCCAGCCTGCTCAAGGCACATTTCGACGAACACCAGCGCGAAACCGAACTTGCCCGGCGCATCCTCGACCACCAGATCCGCAGCGACCTGATGGAGCAGGCCGGCGTCCGCTATTCGGTGATCCCCGCCACCAACTTCTCCGGCGACATGGTCCTTGCCGCCCGCTCGCCGGCCGGCCGGCTCTACGCGATCCTGGCCGACGCCACCGGCCACGGGCTGTCGGCGGCGGTCAGCGTGCTGCCCATGGTGCAGGAATTCTACCGACTGGTGGAAATGTCCTCGCCGCTGAATGTCGTCGTCGAGTCGATCAACTTCCTGCTCGCCAATTCCCTGCCGCTCGGGCGCTTCGTCGCGGCAGCCTTCGTTTCGCTCGACGAGTATGCCCGTGAAGGCGAAATCTGGGTGGGCGGCGTTCCCGACGTGCTGTTGTTCGATGCGAACGGTGGTCTGGAACGTCGATTCCCGTCAAACAACCTGCCCTTGGGGATCATGCGTAGCAGCGACGGTCTTGGCGGCATCGAGCCCTTCCGCTGGACGCATCAGGGGCAATTACTGCTCACGTCGGACGGCATCGCCGAGGCCAGTGGTTCGGATGGGGTCCAGTTCGGTGAAGAGCGGCTGCATCACGCCATCAAGCAAAAGGCCGCCGGCGAAACCCTGATCGACGCCCTGCAGCGCGGGCTGAGCGAACATCTTCAGGGCTGCCACGCCCATGACGACATGTCGATGCTCGTCATCGACTGCCCGGTTGGCGCCGCCTAATGTCGCAATAGCGGCAACCTGGCCGAAAATTTCGGCCACTCGACGGCGTCTAGCATGTTCTTGACGACCAGGCCGAGTTCGGTATCGCCGGTGATTTCCAGCTCACGGCTGAAAAACAGCGTATCCGGGTCTTCCTGGCGGGCCAGCAACTGTAGATAGGCAGACAGATTGGCGGCAAAGGCCAGGTCCGGTTCGCGTTGCAGGCTGAAAACCGGGCGGAAGAGGCCGTTGCGGTAGGTGTAGCAGGCTTCTCCGCCGGTATCGAGGACGCGGACGCGGAACAGCTTGTCTTCAAGCAGGGCCAGTTCGCTCTCCGGCAGCAGATTCATCTTCAGCGCCGCATTCAGCCCGCCGACCAGTGCCAGCGCGTGCGGCCATTGCGGCAGCTTGCGGCCAAGGCTGGCGACGAAGGTGGGCAGGCGAAATTTCGGAATGGTAAAGCTGCCGTTCATGATCCTGCTCCTCAGTTAGCTACCCAATTGGGCCAGCGCCTGCGCATGGTGCTGGACGATGCCGGCATCGCCGAACCAGTAGCCATCGACCAGGCCGCTGGCGCTCCATGTGCTGCTGTCGACCTGCACCGCCTCGCCACGCCGGGCGGCGTCGAAGGCGGCGATGATCGCGTTGATTTGCTGCTTTTGCGGGCTGATCCGAACAATGTCGATGCCCATCTGCAACATGTCCGGAAGCTCGTGCAACAGATTGTAGCTCTGCGCTGACATGGTCTGGATGCCGTTGATGGTCAGAAAATCCTGACCCTCGCGGGTCTTCAACGTCAAGCCTTCACTGTGGTCCAGACACTTGAACTGGCAGTCATCCTTGTTCAGGTCGTAGTGGCGCGCCGTGAAACAGCGGGCCGAGAAGGCCAGCGGAATCTTGCCGAAGGCGAAAACCTCGGTCTCGACGCCGGCCGGCCGGCTGCGGTGCAGCGTCTCGATCAGCGTCCGCGTCGCTTCCAGTGGCGGTATCCAGCGCTTCAGGCCGAAGCGGGCGAAGGAGGCCAGCGTCGCTTCGTTGTAGATGTTCAGATGCGGGCCGGCGACAAAGTCCTGGCCATGTACCAGGTTGACCGCGCCAAGGTCGTTGGCTTCAAGCATGCAGCCGGCGTCGTCAACCAGGCGGCGCAAGGCCTTCAGGTCGCTCTCCGATTCGAGCAGGGCCTGGGCCGAGACGACAACCTGCTTGCCGGCGTCGGTCAGGTCGCGGGCCAGGCCGATCCAGTCGGCGGTGCGCAACTGCTGGCGGCGCGAACAGACGACTTCGCCGACGTAGATGATGTCGAGCGCCGGGTTCTCCGACATCTCGGCATAAAACTCCATGACCTCGGCTTTGGGCCAGAAATAGAGCAGGGGGCCAAGCGACAGTTTCATCGTTATCTCCACGGCCGGTTGTAGGCGCCGAGCGTCGCCTGGCTGCCTTCCGATACCTTGGCCAGCTCGGCCTGCCAGGCCGGTTTGACGTGGAAGCGTTCGCTGCCGGCGCGCAGCGAGTCGAGTGCGGCGCGTAGGGTGCGGGTGACCTGGGTGACATAGGCCGGGCTGCGCTGGCGACCTTCGACCTTGATCGCGCGGACGCCGATCTTCAGGATCTCGGGCAGGATGGACAGCACATTGAGGCTGGTCGGTTCTTCGAGCGCGTAGTAGGTCTCGCCCTCGACTTCGAAGCGGCCCTTGCACAGCGTCGGGTAGCCGGCCGGCTCGTCGTCGCCGAAGCGGTCGATCAGGATGCCGTTGAGTCTCGTTTCCATGACGCCGGGCTTCTTGTCCCATTTGACGTACTTGGCCGGCGAGCAGGCGCCGACGGTATTCGGCGATTCGCCACAGGCGTAGGACGACAGCCAGCAACGGCCCTCGTTCATCACGCACAGGCTGCCGAAGCCGAAGACCTCGATTTCGACGCTGGTGTTCTTGATCACATGCTCGACCTGGGCCAGCGTCAGCACGCGCGGCAGCACGGCGCGGCGGACGCCAAATTCGCGCTGGCAGAAATTGATCGCCTCGTAGCTGGTGGCCGAACCCTGGACCGACAGGTGCAGGCGCTGCTGCGGATGGCGGTTGCGGGCGTAGTCGAGCAGCCCGACGTCGGCCAGGATGATCGCATCGACCCCCTGGTCGACGGCCGCATCGACGGCTTTCTGCCAGTCGGCGACGCGGCCGGCCTGGGCGAAGGTGTTGATTGCCAGCAACACCTCCCGACCCTTGTCGTGAGCGTAACGGATGCCTTCGGCCATGGTCTTCGGTTCGAAGTTCAGACCGGCGAAATTGCGGGCGTTGGTGTCGTTCTTGTAGCCGAGATAGACGGCATCGGCGCCGTTGTCGATGGCGGCCTTGAGGGCCGGCAGGCTGCCGGCCGGACAGACGAGATCGGGCAGGGAGGTCATGGCGGACATCCGGATTATCAAGCGCCGGAGTATAGCCAGCGGCGGAATTTCGCCATTGATCCTGGTCAAAGGCAATATGTTTGCCACGAAAGGCGGCAAAGCTGCCTATTACCAAAGTAACAAAAATCGAATTATTGGAAAGTATGTTAACATCGCCACGAAATTGAAAACCGGGCGGTACGGACTTGTTGGACGCATGTTGTCCGCTTGCAGGATGGTCGTAGTACGATCGGATTGTCGGAAAACCCGCCCGGCGGGTTGAGGAAAGAAGAGGGGCCTAATGGACAAGGAACGAGTTCTCATTGTCGATGATGAGCAGTTGAACCTGTTTATCATCGAGGAGTTTCTCGAGAACGAAGACATCGAGTTGGAACTGCACGACAAGCCGCTCGATGCCTGGGCCAGCCTGAGTGCGCCGGACAGCAATTTCTCGCTGGTCGTGCTCGACCGGATGATGCCCGACCTCGATGGCATGGAGTTCCTGCGGCGCATGAAGCGCGAAGCGCGCTTCGCCGACATTCCCGTCATCATGCAGACGGCAGCCTCGTCGCCGGACCAGGTGCGCGAGGGTCTGGAAGCCGGTGCCTATTACTACCTGACCAAACCCTACGAACCGGAAGCGCTGATTTCCATCGTCCGCGTCGCAATGGACGACCGTCGCTCGCGTAGCCAGTTGCGCACCCGTGCGGCTCGCCTGGAAGTGGCGCAGAAGCTGATCAACAGCGTCGAGTATCGCTTCGTCACCCTGGACGATGTCAGCACCCTGGTACCGGTGCTCGCCAGCATGTGCCCGTCGCCGGGCGTCGTGGCGCCCGGTTTGTCCGACCTGATGGTCAATGCCGTGGAGCACGGCAACCTTGGTGTCAGTTACCAGGAAAAGTCGCTGCTCAAGTGGGAAGGCGACTGGGAGGCCGAAATCAACCGTCGGCTGGCCCTGCCCCAGTTCAGCGCTCGGGTGGCGACGGTCAGGGTCGAGCGCGACGCCGAAGGCGTGGTGTTTACGATTGCCGACCAGGGCGAGGGCTTTGAGTGGGAGCGATTCCTGACTTTCGACCCGGACCGCGCCTTCGATCCCAATGGCCGCGGTATCGCGATGGCCAAGATGATGAGTTTTTCGACCCTGGAGTATCAGGGCTGCGGCAACGTGGTCGTTGCCCGCGTCAATTTATGATTGGTTTCAGCGGCTGACGATGGTCGGCCGGTAGCCTAGCGCGGCACGAATTCTTTCGGCCACGCGGTCGGCCTCGCCGCGGCTGGCGTAGGGGCCGAGATGCAGGCGGTGGATGCCGCCGCCCGGATTGACCCGCATCGTTTCAGTCAGCCAATCCAGTTCCCGCAGCAGGTGGTTCTTCAGGTTTTCGGCATTGTCGGCGCTGGCAAAGGCGCCGAGCTGCAGGAAAATTCCCCGGACCGGACTGCTATCGGCATTGGTGCTGGCTGTCACCACTACGGCAGGCTTTTCTTCGGCGGCCATGCGCCGGGCCAGTTGTTCGATGTCGTCGGTTTCGGTGTTGCCGCCTGGACGCGGCGGCGGGGTGACCTGGGCGTAGGTGGTGCTTGCCGGCTCGCCCGGGATGATTGCCTCGACCTCGACCTGGCCGCTGCCGCCATTGATCAGGCCGAGCTTGTAGGCGGCGGTGTAGGAGAGGTCGATGACGCGGTCGGCGTGGAAGGGGCCGCGGTCGGTGATGCGGACGATCACCGACTTGCCGCTCTGCAGGCTGGTGACGCGGACATAGGAGGGCAGCGCCAGCGTCGGGTGGGCGGCGGTCATCGCGAACATGTCGTAGGGTTCGCCAATCGAGGTCTTCTGACCGTGAAATTTCTTGCCGTACCAACTGGCAATGCCGCGTACCTTGTAGGGCTTGACCGCATTGTTCGGGACGTATTCCTTGCCGAGTACGACGTAGGGCTTGGTCGCCGGCTTGTGCAGTGGTTCCCATTTCGGTTCGGCATCGGGGATGTCGTCGAGTCCGTCCGGGATGTCGTCGGCCGGGCCGTCGTCCTTGTAGAAGCCGCCGCCACGCTTGAGCACGGCGGTTGGCTTTTTGGTCGGTGTCGGCGATTTTGAAATTGGCTGTTTTTCCGGGCTGACCGTAGCATCGCGCACTGGCGCCGACCCGCCGCAGGCTGCCAGCAGCAGGCTCAGGGTCAGCGGCGCGAAAAGGCGCTTCATTTCTTGACCAGCATCCGGTGGGTGTGGATCGACATCAGGATGCCGATACCCAGGAACAGCGTGACCAGCGCCGTGCCGCCATAGCTCATGAAGGGCAGCGGCACGCCGACGACGGGCAGGATGCCGCTGACCATGCCCATGTTGATGAAGGCGTAGGTGAAGAAACCCAGCGTGATGGCGCCGGCCAGCAGGCGCGAAAAAGTGGTCGGTGCGGCCGAGGCGATGATCAGGCCGCGGCCGATCAGCAGGGTGTAGAGAAAGAGCAGCAAAGCGTTGCCAAGCAGCCCCCATTCCTCGGAATAGACGGCGAAGATGAAGTCGGTGTGCTTTTCCGGGATGAATTCGAGGTGGGTCTGGGTGCCGTTCAGGTAGCCCTTGCCCAGGGCGCCGCCGGAGCCGATGGCAATGGTTGCCTGGATGATGTGGTAGCCGGCGCCGAGCGGGTCGGTGGTCGGGTCGAGCAGGGTCAGGACGCGCTTGCGTTGGTAGTCATGCATCATGCCCCAGAGGATGGGAGTGGCGGCGGCGCCACACGCGACCAGTCCGGCGATGATCTTCCACGGCAGGCCGGCGAAGAAAATGACGTAGAAACCCGCGGCACCGACCAGCAGGGCTGTGCCCAGATCGGGTTGTTTGGCGATCAGCGCGAAAGGGATCAGCAGCAGGAGCGCAGCCCCGATGTAGTGCTTCAGTTTCAGGGTCGCCTCGTACTTGTGGAAATACCAGGCGAGCATCAGCGGCATGGCAATCTTCATGATTTCCGAGGGCTGAATGCGGGTGAAGCCCAGCGATAGCCAGCGCTTTGCCCCGTTGACCTTGATTCCGAACAGAAACACGGCAATGAGCAGGATGACACCCGCGACGTAGAGCGGGATGGCGAAGCTCATCAGTTTTTGTGGCGGCAGGCGGGAGACGAACCACATGACAACCATCGCGATGCCCATGTTGCCGGCTTGCGAGAGCATCCGATGGCTGCTGTCCCAGGTCGCCGAATTGACCGTCGCCAGGCCGACGCCCATGATCGCCAGGGTGATGAACAGCAGCGGGAAATCGATGTGGGCGATCAACTGCTGCCAGCTACGACGGAGGGTGCCGACGATATCGATCATTCGTCGCGCTCCTCTTCGACGGCCGTTGCGTCTTCCGCTGCCGCGCCGGCTGGCAGCTTGCCAAGCAGATAGTAATCGATGACCATGCGGGCGATCGGCGCTGCGGATTGCGCGCCAAAGCCGCCGTTCTCGACCAGCACTGCGAGGGCAATCTTCGGATTGTCGGCCGGGGCATAGGCGATGAACAAGGCGTGGTCGCGTAATTCTTTCTTGATTGCACCTTCCTTGTATTGCGCCCCTTTCAGCGAAAAAACCTGCGCCGTTCCGGTCTTCCCGGCGGCCTCGTAAGGTGCTCCGGCAAAGGCCCGGGCACCGGTGCCTTCCTTGTTGACGCCGATCATCGAGCGTCGGATCACATCAACGTTAGCTGGCTTCAGCTGCAGATCGCGTATCGGTTGCGGCTCGACCAGACGTTGCCCCCCGGTTTTGGTGTCGGCGATATGGCGGACCAGATGGGGGCGGAACATTACGCCGTTGTTGGCCAGGGTGGCCGTCGCCTGGGCCAACTGGATCGGTGTATAGGCGTTGTAACCCTGGCCGATGCCGATCGAAATCGTTTCGCCGGCATACCATTTCTGCTGCTCCGGCTTCTTGAAGCGCTGCTTCTTCCATTCCTGCGAGGGCAGCACGCCTTTCGATTCACCCGAATCATCCTTGCCGAGGTCGACGCCGGTGCGCTGGCCGAGACCGAGCGAACCCATGAACTTGGCGATGTTGTCGATCCCCATGTCGTTGGCCAGCATGTAGTAGTAGGTGTCGCAGGAGTGAACGATCGACTTGTACATGTCCACCATGCCGTGGCCGCCCTTTTTGTCGTCGCGGAACTGGTGGTTGCCGAAATTGAAGTAACCGGGGTCGCTGATTGCCTGGTTGGGCGTACGTTTGCCCATTTCCAGTGCAGCCAGCGCCATGAAGGGCTTGAAGGTCGAACCTGGCGGATAGGCCCCGTTGATCGCCCGGTTGATCATCGGCTTGCTCGGGTGTTCGTTCAGTTCTTTCCAGTTTTCCGGCGTGATGCCGTCGACGAAGAGATTGGGGTCATAGGTTGGTGTCGACACCAGGGCCAGGATTCCCCCGGTCGACGGTTCGATGGCGACCAGCGACCCCTTGCGGTCGCCGAAGGCCTTTTCGGTGATTTCCTGCAGCTTGATATCCAGCGTCAACTGCAGATTGTTTCCGGAAACCGGCGGGATACGCTTTAGGCTGCGCAGGGCGCGGCCGCCGGCATCGATCTCGACTTCCTCGTAACCGGTTTCGCCGTGCAACTCGAATTCGTAGTGCTGCTCAAGGCCGGTCTTGCCGATGTGGTCGGTGCCCTTGTAGTTGGCCTGCTTTTCCGACTCCTCGATCCACTTCAGGTCGCGATCGGTGATCCGGCCGATATAGCCGATGGCGTGAGAGGCAATGTCGCCCAGCGGATACTGGCGGAATAGTCGGGCCTTGACCTCGACGCCGGGGAAGCGATAGCGATGGGCCGCAAATTTGGCTACCTCGGCATCGGTCAGGCGTGTGCGGATCGGGATCGACTCGAAATTTTTTGCCTCGTCGAGCAGGCGTTTGAAGCGCTTGCGATCCTTGGGCTGGATATCGATGACTTCGGCCAGGGCATCGATGGTCTCATCGAGCTTACCGGTCTGGGAAGGGGTAATTTCGAGCGTAAACGCGGAATAGTTGTGGGCCAGTATGACCCCGTTGCGGTCGGTGATGACGCCGCGGTTGGGGACGATGGGAATCAGCGCAATACGGTTGTCTTCGGCGCGAGTCTGGTAAAAATCGTGCTGAATCACCTGCAGCCAGACGAAGCGCCCGAGCAGCAGTCCGAAGGCGAGCAGAACGAAAATCGCGGCGAAACCGAGACGAAAGCGAAAGCGGTCGAGATCGGCTTCCGGATTGGTGAAATTGCCCACGAACTACGGTCCCTGAACTAAATCGGGCGATTGGGATCCTGATCGACCGGCTGGTACTGCGGCAGAAGCAGGATAAAGGTTAAAGGGATCCAGAGCAGCGTGGCAACGAAGGGGCCAAGGAAATAACCCCAACCGGGGAAGTCGGCGCCGACTGCGAGGCGCATCAAGGCTTGCAAAACCTGGGTTGCGACCAGCAGTGGCATGACCTGCAGGGCCTGCTGGACCAGCGGAAACCACAGGATGCGCCGCGATAGCGACGAGGCCGCGTAGGCGAGCAGCACGTAGGCGAAGCAGTGCTGGCCGAGTACGGCCCCGTCAGCGACATCCATCATCAAGCCGAGCACGAAAGCCCAGCCCATACCGACGCGACGGAACTCGCGGATGCTCCAGAAGCAGAGGACCAGGGCCACCCAGTCCGGAACACCGGGCCAGTGGGCGGTGGGCATGAAGTTGAGCAGGGCTGCGGCGATCAGGCTGAAGAAAATAAACCAGGGGCGGACCGGTAACAGGATGCGCGAGGATGAAAAGGTCGGTTGCATCAGTTTTCCTTCCCGGAAAGCTTCTTTTTCTTGCTGCGCAGACCGGGTTGGTCGGCCGAGCTGCCGGGACGCCCGGAGGCGGCTGGCGGGGGCGGCGGCATGGGCTGGCGCGGGTCGAGAACCATCACCTCGCCGAAGTTTTCGACGCCGGCAATCGGCACGCAGAAGATGCGGGCGAAGGAATAGGCGCTGTCGCGCTCGATGTTGACCACCTTGGCGACCGGGAATCCAGGCAGGTAGATGCCGTCGAGTCCGGAGGTGACCAGTACGTCGCCGACCTGGATGTCTGCGTTGGCCGGCATGTAGCGCAATTCCAGCTGACCGTTGCCCAGACCGAAGACGACTGAGCGCTGGCCGCTGCGTACGATCTGCACCGGCACCACCTGGTCCTTGTCGGTGATCAGCGTGATTTCGGCCGAGAACGGGAAAACACGGGTGACCTGGCCAACGACGCCGGTTTCGTCGATGGCCGGTTGTCCGGCAACGACGCCGGCCTGTTGGCCCTTGTCAACGATGATCTTGCGCGAGAACGGGTCGCGTGCGGTGTACAGGATTTGCGTCACCTGGCCGTTGGCCTTCTCGCGTTCCTTGACCGACA
Source organism: Betaproteobacteria bacterium (assembly GCA_020621865.1). GTDB lineage: Bacteria > Pseudomonadota > Gammaproteobacteria > Burkholderiales > Rhodocyclaceae > Azonexus. The sequence continues at coordinate 379,161 of JAHRYW010000001.1, forward strand.
GCAGCTTGCGCAGCCTTTCGTTTTCGACTTCCAGTTGGGCCAGACGCTGCAGATTCGGGGCGGTGGCCAACTGGCTATGCTTCAACTCCTGGTTTTCCTGCTGCAGTGCCTGCAAACCCCGCAAATAGCCGGCGGCATAATCGACCAGGCTACCCGGCGTCTGGGCGACGCGCTGCACCGGATCGACGACCAGCGCGACGCTCTGCCGCAACAGGTCGAGGCTCTTGAAACGCAAGTCGAGTACGAAGATCGCCAGCGAAACGGCGATGTAGAAAGTCAGAAGGGCCAGCGGTGCTGGCCCTCGCTTGAAGAACGGTGGAGGTGCGTGGTCGATGCCGGCCATCGCTCAATCCCGGAATGCTACGGTCAAGGCTTAATCCGAGGCAAAAATGCTGCCCAGCTTGTCCATCTTTTCCAGCGCCATGCCGCAACCGCGGGCAACGCAGGTCAGCGGTTCGTCGGCGACGACCACCGGCAGGCCGGTTTCTTCCATCAACAGGCGGTCGAGATCGCGCAACAGTGCGCCACCACCGGTCAGCACCATGCCGCGTTCGGCGATGTCGGCACCGAGTTCGGGCGGGGTCTTTTCCAGCGCCGATTTGACGGCGGAAACGATCTGGTTGAGCGGATCGGTCAGCGCTTCGAGGATTTCGTTGGACGAAATCGTGAACTTGCGCGGGATGCCCTCGGCCTTGTTGATGCCGGAGACTTCCATTTCCTTGACCTCGGCACCCGGGAAGGCAGAGCCGATGTTCTTCTTGATGTTTTCGGCAGTGTTCTCGCCGATCATCATGCCGTAGTTGCGGCTGATGTAATTGATGATCGCTTCGTCCAGCTTGTCGCCACCGACGCGTACGGAACCGGCATAGACCATGCCGCCCAGCGAGATGACGCCGACCTCGGTCGTGCCGCCACCGATGTCGACGACCATCGAGCCGGTTGCCTCGGAAACCGGCAGGCCGGCACCAATGGCGGCAGCCATCGGCTCCTCGATCAGGTACACCTGGCTGGCACCGGCACCCAGCGCCGATTCGCGGATGGCACGGCGTTCGACCTGGGTCGAGCCGGAGGGGACGCAGATGATGATGCGCGGACTCGGGCTGAACAGCTTGGAGTCGTGCACCTTCTTGATGAACTGCTTGAGCATCTGCTCGGTGACCGTGAAATCGGCGATCACGCCGTCCTTCATCGGGCGGATGACGGTAATCGTGCCCGGTGCCTTGCCAAGCATTTCTTTGGCTTCCTTGCCGACGGCCTGGATGGTTTTCTTGGCGTTGGGGCCGCCTTCGACGCGGATGGCGACGACCGAGGGCTCGTCGAGCACGATGCCCTGGGCTCGTGCGTAAATAAGGGTGTTTGCCGTACCAAGGTCGATGGCAAGGTCATTTGAAAAATATTTGCTGAGGAAACCGAACATCTGTAGCTCCGCGTTGGGGGGGTGCGGTAGGGAAAACTTTTATGATACCTTATAACGCTTTCCATTTTAAGACTTTGTGCACTGCAAAAAAGTCTTTGGCACCCATGTCGCTCACATTAGAACAGGTTAAGCGCATCGCCCATCTCGCCCGCATCGAGATCAGCGATGACGAAGCCCTGACCACCCAGGGTCACCTCAACGGAATTTTCCAGCTGATCGAACAGATGCAGGCTGTTGACACCGCAGGTGTCGAGCCGATGGCGCATGCTCAGGATGTCTATCAGCGCCTGCGCGATGACGCGGTCACCGAGGCCGACCGCCGGTGCGCCTACCAATCGGTGGCACCGGAAACCGAAGCCGGGCTTTACCTTGTGCCGAAGGTGATCGAATGATCAACAAGAGCCTGAAAGAACTGGCACAGGCGCTGGCCGCCAAGCAGATTTCCAGCGTCGAATTGTCGACCCTGTTCCTCGACCGCATCGAGCGCCTGAATCCGACCTTGAACGCCTTCGTGACGGTCGACCGGGAGAAGAGCCTGGCCATGGCCCGTGACGCCGATGCCCGCATCGCAGCCGCGAGTGGTGCCAAACCCGCCGGTCCGCTGACCGGTATCCCGATCGCCCAGAAGGACATCTTTTGTGCCGAAGGCTGGACGACGACTTGCGGCTCGAAGATGCTGGCCAATTTCGTCTCGCCCTACGACGCGACGGTGATCGAGAAGATGCACCGCGATGCCGGTCTGGTGTCGCTAGGCAAGACCAATATGGACGAATTCGCCATGGGCTCGTCGAACGAAACCTCGTTCTTCGGCCCGGTGCGCAACCCGTGGGATACCAGTCGCGTGCCCGGTGGCTCATCCGGCGGTTCGGCCGCTGCAGTGGCCGCCCGTCTGGCCCCGGCAGCCACCGGCACCGATACCGGTGGCTCGATTCGCCAGCCGGCCGCGCTGTGCAACCTGACCGGTCTGAAGCCGACTTACGGCGTGGTTTCCCGCTACGGCATGATCGCCTTCGCCTCCTCGCTCGATCAGGGCGGCCCGATGGCGGCCAGCGCCGAGGATTGCGCCCTGCTGCTCAATACCATGGTCGGCTTTGACGAGCGCGATTCTACTTCGCTCGACCGGCCGGTTGAAGACTACGTCCGTGGTCTCGAAAAGCCGCTGAACGGCCTGCGCATCGGCCTGCCCAAGGAGTTTTTCGGCGAAGGCTGCGACGCCGAGGTGATGGCTGCCGTGCGCGCGGCGATTGCCGAATACGAAAAGCTTGGCGCCAGCACGGTCGAAGTCTCGCTGCCCAATTCGCATCTCTCGGTGCCGGCTTACTACGTCATTGCGCCGGCTGAGGCCAGTTCCAACCTGTCGCGCTTCGACGGCGTGCGTTATGGCTATCGCGCGCCGGACTACGGCAATCTCGACGACATGTATGCCAAGACCCGCGCCCAGGGGTTCGGTGCCGAGGTCAAGCGACGCATCCTGATCGGCGCCTACGTGCTGTCGCATGGCTACTACGATGCCTATTACCTGCAGGCGCAGCGTATCCGCCGCCTGATCGCCAATGACTTCGTCGAAGCGTTTAAATCCTGCGATGTGATCATGGGGCCGACCTCGCCGTCCACCGCCTTCAAGCTCGGCGAGAAAGCCGCCGATCCGGTGCAGATGTATCTTTCCGACATCTACACCATCGCCGTCAATCTGGCCGGCTTGCCCGGCATGTCGGTGCCTTGCGGCTTTGTCGGCGGTTTGCCAGTCGGCCTGCAACTGATCGGCAACTATTTCGCCGAGGGGCAGTTGCTCAACGTCGCCCACCGCTACCAGCAGGCGACGGACTGGCATCTGCGTCGTCCGGCCAGCGCCGCGTAAGCATGCGGTTCGCCCTCGCCCTGCTGATTGGCGCGCTGGTGGCCGGTTGCGCGGATACCCCCAAGGCTCCGCCCGAGGAGCTGCCTGCCGAGCCGACCGTTGAAGCGCCACCGCCGAGTCCGGAAGAGGCCCCGAAATTCAAGAACTCGACCTTGAAATATCTGGCCAACCGCAATCTCAAGCCGCAGCCGACGCGGCCGCTCAATGTCCGTTCGCGTTGCTCGCACCGTGACGCCATTGGCACGCAAACCCGGCTTGAACTGCTGGTCAAGGAAGCGACGGTCAAGACCTTCAGTGCCCAGGTCAGCATGAAGGGCCATGGCACCTGCAGTTTCAACCTGAATGAATTCGAGCAGGTCGAGAAATTGCCGCAGGCCCTGCTCCGCCACAAGAAGCAGTCGGACTGCCTGGTTCGCATGTGGGAGCAAGGGCCGAAAGTAACCATAGCCTTCAACAGTTGTCCGAAGTCCTGCGACGGCAAGGCCTTCGACTATCTCTGGCCGATCATGGTCGAGGCGAAGAGCGGACAGTGTTTCTGAAACGGATGAAGTCATGACACAGTGGGAAGTAGTGATCGGTATCGAGACGCACGCGCAGCTCTCGACGGTTTCCAAGATTTTCTCGGGCGCTTCGACGGCCTTCGGTGCCGAACCGAATACCCAGGCCTGCGCGGTGGACCTGGCACTGCCCGGCGTCCTGCCCGTGCTCAACAAGAAGGCGGTCGATTGCGCCATTCGCTTCGGCCTGGCGATCGGTGCCGAAGTGGCGCAAAAATCAGTCTTCGCCCGCAAGAACTACTTTTATCCCGATCTCCCCAAGGGCTACCAGATCAGCCAGATGGACCTGCCGGTGGTTGTCGGCGGCCAATTGGCGCTGCAGGTCGGTCAGGGTGACAAAGTCTACGAAAAACTCGTTCGCCTGACTCGCGCCCATCTTGAGGAAGACGCCGGCAAGTCGCTGCACGAGGATTTCCACGGCAAATCGGGGATCGACCTCAATCGCGCCGGCACGCCGCTGTTGGAAATCGTTTCCGAACCCGACATGCGCTCGAGCGATGAAGCCGTCGCCTACGCCCGTGCGCTGCACGCGCTGGTCCGCTGGATCGGCATCTGCGATGGCAACATGCAGGAAGGCTCCTTCCGCTGCGATGCCAACGTCTCGGTGCGTCCGAAAGGCCAGGCTGAATTTGGTACCCGGCGCGAGATCAAGAATCTCAACTCCTTCCGTTTCCTGAAGGAAGCCATCGACTTTGAAGTCCAATGGCAGATCAACGAAATCGAGGAAGGCCGCAAAATTCAGCAAGCGACCGTGCTGTTCGATCCGGATAGCGGCGAAACACGGATGATGCGCAGCAAAGAAGACGCCCACGACTACCGTTACTTCCCGGACCCCGATTTGCTGCCCTTGGCCATTTCAACCGACTGGATCGCCAACGTTCGGGGTGAGTTGCCCGAACTGCCTGGCCAGAAGCGTGAACGTTTCGTCAGCGAACTGGGCCTGTCTGCCTACGATGCCTCCGCCCTGACTGCCAGTCAGGAAATTGCCGATTTTTTCGAGGCGACCGTAGCATTGGCTGGCAAGAACAACGCCAAACCCTGTGCTAACTGGGTGATGGTCGACTTGGCCGCCCGCCTCAACAAGGAGGGCAAGGAAATCGCCGAATCGCCGGTGGCTGCCGGCCAACTGGCCGGATTGATCCTGCGCATCGCCGATAACACGATTTCCAACAACATCGCCAAGAAGGTTTTCGAGGCGTTGTGGAATGGCGACGGTGCGACGGCTGATGAAGTTATCGACAAGCAGGGACTGAAGCAGATCACCGATACCGGCGCCATCGAAAAGCTGGTGGATGAAGTGCTTGCCGCCAACGCCGCCAATGTCGCCGAATTCAAGGCCGGCAAGGAAAAGGCGTTCAATGCCCTGGTCGGGCAAGTGATGAAGGCGGCCAAGGGCAAGGCCAATCCGCAACAGGTCAACGACCTGCTGAAACAGAAGCTGGCAGGCTAATCAGCGCCCCGGCGTCGCTGTGCCCGATGCGGCCGGCGGCCGCCGGGTCAATTCGAAATAGCGCTTGCGATCGGCGTCGTACTTGGCCTTGATCGTCTCGAAATCCTTCTTCTTTAGATCAAGCAGTTCCTGCTGCAGCCTGATTTCGTGATCGATGGCCTTCAGTTCGCGGTCAAGATCAGGGGGGAGCGTCTTTTTCTTGTAGAACTCCGCTTCATCGGCAAATTTCTTGCGTTTGCTCTGTGCCGTGTCGATGCGTGCTATTGCTGCCAGGATGGCGAAATTGACATCGGCTTCGGCCTTCTTCTGAGCCAGGTCGATGTCTTCCGGCGTGCTGTATGTGTCGAGCAGTGCCTGATCGCGCCGTCGCAACTCGCGGTCCGCTTCCTCCTGCTTTTTCTTCCGACGGTTTTCCAGGGCCTGTTCGGCTTTTTGTTCAGCCGTCAGCGGTGGGCCAACTTCCTTGACGATGTTGCCGCCGCTGTCGAGAACACGATAGGCACGGCCGCGGCACTGTTCGGGCAAGGTATCGCCGCACACGCGGCGACCGCTGCTGGGGTCGTGGCAACAATAAAACTCGTTAGCCCCCTGTGCCGAGGTGGCCAATAAAAAGAGGATGGGAGCCAGGATGCGGCTACGCATCGACACCATACTGCTCGCGATAATTGGCGACTGCGGCGCGATGAGCCGCGAAATCCGGGCGCCCGGAAAGGAAGGTCATCAGGTCCTTCAGGCCGGCTACCGCTACGACCGGGATACCGTAGTCCCGTTGTACTTCCTGGACAGCGGAAAGCTCGCCCTGGCCACGTTCCTGGCGGTCCAGCGCAATCAACACGCCGGCTGGGGTGGCGCCTGCGGCGCGAATCAATTCCACTGATTCGCGTACGGACGTGCCCGCTGAAATCACGTCGTCCACGATCAGCACGCGACCGGTCAGCGGTGCGCCGACGATACTGCCGCCTTCGCCATGATCCTTGGCTTCCTTGCGATTGAAGGCAAACGGGAAGTTCCGCCCTCTTTGGGCAAGGGCAATGGCGATCGCCGCAACCAGCGGGATGCCCTTGTAGGCCGGGCCGAACAGCATGTCGAACTGAACGCCGCCAGCTTCGGCAGCTTTGGCGTAGAATTCCGCGAGGCGACCAAGCGAGTTGCCGTCATTGAACAAACCGGCGTTGAAAAAATAAGGCGACAACCGGCCGGCCTTGGTCTTGAATTCGCCAAAGCGCAAAACTTGGCAGTCGACCGCAAACTCGATGAAATCCTGACGAAAATCCATATCTTCCCAATCTGAATGGCCGGGACAACGCGGCCAATTTGAGCACAATGTTACGCATCATCTCCCTGAATCTCAATGGTATCCGCTCCGCCTGGAACAAAAATGTTCTGCCTTGGGCTGCTGCGCAGAACGCCGACATCGTTTGTTTGCAGGAACTGAAAGCGCAATTGCCCGATCTGACGCCGGAAATGATGGCGCCAGATGGTATGCGGGCTTTCTATCATTGCGCTGAAAAAAAGGGTTACAGCGGGGTCGGCATCTGGAGCAGACGCGAACCCGATCGCGTCGTCGAGGGCTTTGATGGGGGCGAGTTCGATGCCGAGGGACGCTATATTCGGGCTGATTTCGGTAATTTGTCGGTTATATCGCTCTATCTGCCATCGGGATCTTCCTCGCCGGAGCGGCAGGAGGCCAAATTCCGCTTTCTGGATGTGTTTTTCCCCCAGATGCAAGCCTTGAGGGATGAAGGGCGGGAGATCGTCCTGTGCGGTGACTGGAATATCGCGCACCAGGCTATTGATCTGAAAAACTGGAAATCGAATCAGAAAAATTCAGGTTTCTTGCCCGAGGAGCGTGCCTGGTTGACCAAGGTCTTTGACGAACTGGGCTGGGTCGACGTCTATCGCCGCCTGCACCCGGAGGCGACGGATGCTTGCTACACATGGTGGAGCAATCGTGGTCAGGCCTGGGCCAAGAATGTCGGGTGGCGGATCGACTACCAGATTGCCACAGTGGGTATCGCTGAGACTGCGTGCAGATCTGAAGTCTACAAAGCCGAGCGATTTTCCGACCACGCCCCCCTTATCATCGATTACAACTTTAAATAGACATCCAAAGTGAATTGATTTCGCTACGCGCTAGGGATACTCTGTAGTTCTGCTTAACCGTCAAACGAGGTTCAAAAATGTCTGACCAAATGACTGCTGCCAACAAGGAAAAACTGGTTTCCGATCTGAAGGTCGTAATCTCCGATACCGAGGAACTGTTGCGTGCAACGGCTGGTGCTGCCGGCGACAAAGTGGGTGAGTTGCGTGAGCGTCTGGGCGTTCGCCTGCGTGATGCCAAGGAGCGCGTGGTCGATCTGGAAGTCGCGCTGATCGACAAGACCAAGGCTGCCGCCCGGGCAACGGACGATTTCGTCCATGAGGAACCATGGAAGGCTGTCGGCGTCGCCGCTGCGCTGGGTCTAGCGCTGGGCGTGCTGATCGGCCGTCGCTAAGCGCATGACCGAACCCGCAGGCGGCGAGGGGCGAGAGGGCCTCTTCTCCGCCTTGAAGAACATCGTCGCGACACTGATCGCGACAGGTAAGGCGCGTGCCGAACTGTTTGTTACAGAGCTTGAAGAGGAGAAGATCCGCTTCGTCGCACTCTGTTCGAAGGCAATCGGCGCCGCCTTTCTGCTCGCAATCGGTGCGATCCTGGCAGTCTGCTGCCTGGCGCTTGTATTCTGGGAGCAGCGGATAATCGTGTTCGGCGTATTTGCCTTGCTGTTCATTGGCACAGGCTTGTTTCTGGTCTCTTCGATCAGGCAACAAACCAGTCAGCGCGGCAGGATGTTCAGAGCCAGTTTGTCCGAATTCGAGGAAGATCTGGCGCAGTTGCGCCGCTATCGCGACAGGGCAGAATGAATCCGAAGCTGCTCGAACTGGCGACGCGGCATGGTGCGCTCAAGGCGCGTATTGACGAACAGCGTCGTACTCTGGCGCGGCAAGTTGCTCCACTGGAGGCTGCGCTGGCCAAGGGTGATACGGTACTCCGTGGCGTTGACTGGCTGAAGCATCATCCAGCCGCTATCGGAATCGCGGTTGCTGCGGCCGTTGCCATGCGCCCCAAGCGTGCTTGGCGCTGGGCGAGGCGTAGTTTCTTCCTTTGGCGCGGTTGGCAAGCCCTCAGAAAATCCCTGTCCGGAGATCGTTAAAAATGGCGGAACTGCCGCCCCAAGAGTTGGCGTTGCCCGCGTGGTGGCGGCAGATGATTTCATCACATAGACGAGAGGCTCGGCGTATTCTGGCCGAGCTGATGGCGACACGCGGCATCATGCCGCTCCTGATGAAGGCGCGAAACGGTGAGCGCTGGACACTGGCCGAAAAGGATGAGCTATTGACTCATTTGCGGCGGATGGCCCACCTCTCTCCTTATCTGATCGCCTTGCTGTTACCGGGGTCCGTGCTGCTGCTGCCGATTTATGCTTGGTGGCTGGATCGGCGGCGTCTCAGGCGAGGCGACTAGCTTCAGCCGGTTCGCCGCTCCATGGTGCAACCTTGAGCAGCAGAAGCATTCCCGGTACGGCCAGTCCGGCACATAGCCAGAAAAAGTTGTACCAGCCCAGTGTTTCCACCAGCCAGCCGGCAGATGCGTTGATAAAAGTGCGCGGGACAGCAGCCAGGCTGGTGAACAACGCCATCTGGGTCGCGGTATAGGCAGGGTGGGTCGAGCGCGCGATGAAGGCGACGAAGGCGGCGGTGCCGAGACCGACCCCCAGCGCTTCGAGACCGATGACAAAGGCCAGCGCAAAGCGTTCACTGGCGCCGATGTTGTCATAATGTCCTTGAACCGCCAGCCAAGCGAAACCGAATATTGATACCAGCTGGACGATGCCGAATAGCCATAGTGCCCTATTGATTCCCAATCTGATCATCCACAAGCCACCGAGCAGGGCGCCGATTACTGCCGGCCACAAACCGGCATGCTTGGCGATCAGGCCGATGTCGGTTTTGGTAAAACCCATGTCAAGATAAAACGGGGTGGCCAACGCAGTGCATAGGCTGTCGCCCAGCTTGTAGAGAAAAATGAAGCCAAGGACCATCGCGGCGCCGCGCCAACCCTGGCGGCCGATGAATTCGTTGAATGGTTCGGTAACAGCCTGGCGCAAGGACTTGGGCGCTCCCTTGATTTGCGGTTCACTGACCAGCCAGGCCATGACCATCCCGGGAATCATGAAGGTGCCGGTGATCCAGAAAACCTCGTTCCAGGGCAGGCGATCAGCCAGGATCAGCGATAGAGAACCTGGGACAAGGCCGGCGATGCGATAGGCATTGACATGGACGGCATTGCCCAGGCCCAGTTCATTGTCTTCCAGAATTTCCCTGCGAAATGCGTCTACCGCAATATCCTGAGTTCCGGACAGAAAGGCGAGCAGGGTGGCAAGCCACAGGATGGGCCAGATGCTTTCTTTGGGGTCGAAACCGCCAAGGGAGCCAATGGCGAACAACAGGCCGATTTGGGTGACCAGCATCCAGCCCCGGCGACGGCCGAAGCCGGGAATACTGAAACGGTCCAGCAAAGGCGACCAGAGGAACTTCCAGGTGTAGGGGAACTGGATCAGCGCGAAGAAGCCTATCGTTTTCAGATCGACCCCCTCGCTGCGCAGCCAGGCAGGCAGGAGGTTGAGCAGCAGATAGAGCGGCAGGCCGGACGAAAAGCCGGTGAAGATGCAGATCAACATCTTCCGGCTGAGCAGGGCAGCGAGCCAGGCCGGCATCAATGCTTTTGGGTCAGGCGATAAACGGCCAGGCTACCCAGGAAATTGACCTCGCGATTGTCCTTGGCCTGGACAATGTTGCCGCCCTCATCGAGGACGTGGCGTTCCCGGATGATCAGTCCCATCTGGTCGCACAGTGCCTCGAAATCGAGCAGTGTGAAAAAGCGCACGTTGGGCGAGTCATACCATTGGTAGGGCAGATCCTCTGATACCGGCATGCGGCCATCCAGAACAGAACGCAGGTTTTTCCAGTAGGCGAAATTCGGGAAGGAAACCACTGCTTCACGACCTACGCGCAGCATTTCACGCAGTATTCCCTCGGTGTGACGGACCGTTTGCAGGGTACGCGACAGGACGACATGATCGAAGGCCTGATCGGCGAATTCATCGAGGCCTCGCTCCAGGTTGCCTTGGATGACATTGACGCCCTTTTTTATTGCAGCAAGGATATTGGCATCCTCGATCTCGACGCCCCAGCCCTTGACGCCTCGAGTATCGATCAGGTGCTTGAGCAGGGTGCCGTCGCCGCAGCCGAGGTCGAGAACACGATGTCCGGGTTCGATCCAGCCGGCGATCACTTCGAAATCCGGGCGGTCCAAGGTATGGGTCATAGCTTGATGTTCCGCAGATAGGCATCGACCACACCGTGATAATGGGGGTCAGCCATCAGGAAAGAATCGTGGCCAAAATTGAGATCGATCTCGGCATAGGATACGTTGCGGCCATTGGCCAGCAGGGCGGCAACGATTTCTTTCGAGCGGGCTGGCGTGAAACGCCAGTCGGTCGTGAAGGAAACGATCAGGAAATTGGCCTGGGTGCGTCCCATTGTGGCCGTCAGATTGCCATCATCCTCACGCGACGGGTCGAAATAATCGAGCGCCTTGGTCATCAGCAGGTAGGTGTTGGCGTCGAAATACCCGGCAAACTTGTCGCCCTGGTAACGCAGGTAGGACTCCACCTGGAATTCGACATCGAAATCGAAGGAGAAGGAACCGTTGCGTAGTTCTCGTCCAAATTTCTCGCCCATCTGGTCGTCGGACAGGTAAGTGATATGGCCGAGCATGCGCGCCAGGCGCAGGCCGCGTAGCGGCCGGGTGTTGTGTTCGTAGTAATAACCGCCGTGGAAATCCGGATCGGTCAGGATGGCCTGGCGGGCAACGTCATTGAAGGCGATGTTCTGTGCCGATAATTTGGGCGCGGCGGCGATTACGATGGCGTTGCGGACGCGTTCGGGGAAGGTGATGCTCCAGCGCAAGGCCTGCATGCCGCCCAGGCTGCCGCCCATGACGGCTGCCCAGGTATCGATGCCGAGCAGGTCGGCAAGTTTGGCCTGCGCATGCACCCAGTCGTTGACGGCAACGATGGGAAAATCGGCACCCCAGGGTTTTCCAGTCGCCGGATTAATCGAGGACGGGCCGGTCGAGCCGTGGCAACCGCCCAGATTGTTCAGGCAGACAATGAAGAAGCGATCGGTGTCGAGAGGGCGACCAGGGCCGACAATGTTGTCCCACCAGCCGATGTTGTCCGGTTGGTCTGCATAACGACCGGCAAGGTGGTGGTGGCCGGAAAGCGCGTGGCAGACCAGGATGGCGTTCGACTTGGCTGCGTTGAGCGCGCCGTAGGTTTCATAGGTCAGATCGTATGCCGGCAGTACGCTGCCGCTACGCAAGTGCAATGGCTGGTCGAAGTGAGCGTGCTGTGCGGTGACGATGCCGACGGATTGTCCTGACATGCTGTTCCTGAAACAAAAAAACCCAGTTGGCCTGAAACGCGAACTCGTCGGGCGCACTGGGTGGTTCCCGTTTTAGCGGTATTTGTACGCGCCCGCAATCAGAGTTCAAATCGGCGCGGCTGGATGTTTCCAGCGTTTTCGGACAATACCGAGCAGGGGGGCAAAAGTCAATTGATCGCAACGCTTATGCGATAAGTGGTAGCTCTGCTAAATTTTGTTAAACTCCAGAGAAATCAATTTTCTAGAATACATATGGCGCACATTCAGGAACAACGGCGACACCAGCGTATCCGTTTCTCCACTCCGCCAACGGTAAGGATTGGATACGGCGGTGCGGTTAGCGAGGGAACGATCGAGAATCTCTCCTTGTCCGGATTGATGCTGCGCACGGAACTCCCATTGGAAATCTCGCGCAACATTGGTTGCGAGTTCAGGATTTTCGATTCACCGGTAATCGATGTGCCGGCTAACGTGGTTAGTCGTGTCGGGAACCTGTTCGGTGTGCGTTTCCAGCCCGGTCCGATCAGCCAGGTCCTGATTGAAGATGCGATCAACGTCGCCCTGGCTTCCGGCAAGGCCTCTATCCTTGCCATGCGCGAGCTCGGCGGGAAAAAAATCATGCGTATCTCCGGTGGCCTGTCAGGTGCCTTGCGCAGTGACTTCATGCATGCCTTGACTCGCGTCGGCGTCGATGAGATTGACGTCGAGGGCGTAACCTCGGTTGAACAAGCGGGCTTGGCCTTGTGTCTGGTTGCTGTCACCCGGCACGGCGTGCCTATCGGCGCCCAATCCGCCTGTTTTTCCGAGGCATGGAAATCGGCACTGGCCGTACCTGGTGACTATGCCGAGCAGGGGCTTTGAGCAGTGAATACCGGATTTCGACCATCACTCCCGCTGTTGGTAATGCTGGCAGGCTGGGAGTTCTGTAGTGCAGCCCTGGCGGCCGACGAGGACATTTATTTCAGCGAGTTGCCGGTGGTGGCCTCCGTCAGCCGTTTACCCCAGCGTCTGGCCGATGCGCCCACTGCCGTGACGGTTATCGATCGAGACATGATCAGGGGGTCGGGCGCGCGGGATCTCAATGATGTCTTTCGGCTGATTCCGGGTTTCCAGACCTATCCGAACAATACCGAACCCGCCAAGGTCACCTACCACGGCATGGGGGATGGCGATTATTCCTCGCGGGTACAGGTGTTGATAGACGGACGTTCGATGTATTCGCCGCTATTCGACGGCGGTGTGAATTGGGTTACCTTGCCGGTGGCGCTGGAGGATATCGAACGCATCGAGGTGGTACGTGGCACCAATGCGGTTTCCTACGGCAGCAATGCCTTCCTTGGCGTCATTAATATCATTACCGTCGATCCGGCCTTGGTGCGCGGGGTTTCTGTTTCGACCAGCTATGGTAACCAGAACGTCCGCGACTATACCTTGCGGACCGGCGGCAAGATCGGCGAGGTCGGAGATTTTCGTTTTACCTTCAAGCAGCAGAATGATGATGGTCTGGCGAATAAATTCGACTGGATAGACTCGTATCACTCGCGGCTGTTTGATTTTCGGGCCGATTTTGCACTGTCCGAGCGCGATAGCCTGCAATTCAGTGCAGGACAGGTTGAAGCCATCACCCAAGCGGGCAGGTTGAACCTGAAACCAAACCCTGATCTGGTGTTCGGTCAATGGACCGACCCGATTCGCCCTGTGCGTCAGACGAATACCTACGCCCAACTGCTGTGGCGCAGAGTATTGTCGCCGGTTTCCGATCTCCAGGTGCGCTATTCCTACATGGTTGATCGGTCGGACGATACCTTCAGCATTAATGTCCCCCCTCTTCCTTTTCCAGGATGGGGAGCAGGAAGGAGGGTCGATATTAACCAGACCGGGGACGAAGGCACTCGTCATGAACTGGAGTTGCAGCACAGCCTGAAACTGGCCGATGTGACGCGCCTTGTCTGGGGCGCAAGTTGGCGTAACGACGCGGTGCGGTCGGCGTGGACATTTCCAGGTCAAGGAACCTTGCACCGGGACATAGGGCGGGTTTTCGGCAATCTGGAATGGAAGCCGGTCAATTGGTTCACCGGCAATCTCGGCTTGGCCGGGGAGCATGACTCGATGGCAGGTTCGCACGCTTCGCCGCGAGTCAGTACGAATTTTCACCTGAATCAGGAAAACACGATTCGCCTGGGTTTTTCGCGGGCAAATCGTACCCCCAGTACCTCCAATCTGTTCGGTGACCAAAAGTATCCGCTGCCGCCGGCTTTGTCTGTGCAGTTATATACCGGCAACCCGAATCTGCCGTCCGAGCGCCTGGATACCTGGGAAATTGGTTACCTAGGCGATTGGCGTCAACTACGGGCTAGCCTTGATGTACGCCTGTTCGACGAAAGCATTTCTAATCGTTTATACAATCTCGAGTTGCCAGCGGGCGATCGGACCACTATTCCGATTCAGGACGTTCATATTCGGGGCCTGGAATACCAGTTTAAATGGCAGCCTTTCGATGCTACCCGTATCGTCCTGAGCCAGACTTACAGCAAGATCGACAGCGAATATTTGCCGGGAGTGCTCTCGATCGTTGGAACCTCTAGTGAAAAAATTGCGAATTTCACCAATTACTCGATGCCGCGCCAGTCGACTTCGGTGCTGTTCATGCAGAAGCTGCCCTATGGACTTGAGTTTTCATCTGCTGCCTACTGGCAGCAGATGATGAAATGGTCGGCAATTACCTATTCGGAAAAATATTTCCGCGCTGATGCGCGTTTGGCATACCCTTTTCGAGCCGGTGGCTTTGGAGGGGAGGTCGCATTGGTCGTGCAGTCTCTCAACGGTAAGCACAACGAATACAAGGCCCATCATAGCCCGGCCAACCGGGTGGTCGATCGGCGGCAGTGGGTTACCCTGCGCCTGGATTTCTGACCTCCCTGCGCGCTTAGCGTGAGCGCATGACCGCGCCTTCCAGCCAGACTTCGAACGGCTCGCTCGGGGCAACGGCCTTGCCTTGGGCATAGTCGATGCCGAGGTTGCGCAGTTGCTCGATGCTTTCCTGGTCGTCGACACCTTCGGCAATCGACTGAATCTGCTGATCGGCGGTGATTTCCTGAACGGCCCTCAATAGGGCGGTCGAGGCGCGATTGCCGCCCATTTCCCGGGTCAGGCTGCGGCTGAGTTTGACATAGCTGGGGCAGACGCTGCGCAGGTGGCTGAAAGACGATAGTCCGCCGCCAAAATCATCGAGTCCGATCTGGCACCCCAGTTGGCGAACTCGCCGGGAAAATTCCATGGCTTGACTGGCCAGATGGGTGAGGGCGTCTTCTGAGAAGATGAAACAGAGCCCTTTCCCAGTGAGATTTTGGCTAGCCAGGCTGCGCGCCAGGTAGTCGATGGTTTCCGCGCTGGCCAGCGAGGCACGAGACAGCGGAACCAGGCAATGCAGGGTCTTCTGGTGACGTTTGGCTTGGGATTGTGCGGCGATGGCGGTATCGATCAGGCGCTGATCGATCGATTGAGCAAGATCGTAGCGTTCGGCCGCATCGGTCAGCGCCGCCAGGGCGACCGGAGGTTGGCCCGGCTCGTTGAGGCGGGCGGTCAGTTCGACGAGGTGCCTCGGTGTCGCCTGTTGCAGGGCACGCAACGGCAAGGCTTCGATCAATAGTTTTTCTTCGGCTAAGGCGCTGGCGATCCGGCTGGCCCAGTTGCTCGATTCCTGGCGTCGATCCGGATTGTGAGTTGCTTCCTGCTCGCAGACGCGATTGCGCCCGGATTCCTTGGCCCGGTGGCAGGCGGCGTCGGCCGCGGCGACGATTTCGTTGATGTTGCGCACCTTGCGGGTGACGGCGGCGACACCGATGCTGGCGCCAATGGCGAAGACCTTGTCTTGCCAGATGAAGCGATAGGCGGCGGCCAGACCGCAGATGTCCTCGGCGACCTGGAGGGCGCGGGGCGCGCTGCAACTGGGCAGCATGATGCTGAACTCGTCGCCGCCCAGCCGGGCGAGGGTGTCATCCTCGCGCAGGCGCCCTTGGAAGAGCAGAGCCATCTGACGTAGCAATTCGTCGCCGGCGAGGTAGCCGCAGGTGTCGTTGACCTGCTTGAAGCGGTCGAGATCGAGGAACAGTACGGCGAATTCATCGCCTCCCGCCTGTACGCCGGCCAAAGCCTTTTCGAGCAGATGCTCGAACTCCCGGCGGTTGAGCAAGCCGGTCAGGGCGTCGTGGCGGGCCTGAAAGGCAAGTTGGGCAGTCGCTTCCTCGATCCGGCTCTGCATCGAGTGGTGCACTTCCTCAAGGTGGGTGGCCATTTCGTTGAAGCCGTTTTCGAGAACGCCGAGCTCACCGCTGGATACTGCGGGCACACGGGTGTGGAGGTTGCCGGACGACATGCCGTGCACGGCATGGACCAGGCGCATGACCGGGCGGGCCAGATTGTCGGCCATGGCGATGGCCAGCGCGGCAAGCAGGAGCATGCCGACGAGGACGATCGTCAAACCGCGTTGCAACAGTTGCCGCTGCTTGTTCACCAGCTCGGCCTTGTCGAATTCGACGAAAACGTGGCCGATGATTTCGGGCGTGGCAGCAGGGGGGGCGTCGCCTTCAAAAAGCTGATCGGTTTCGCTGGTCGAGCGCTTGACCGGCGCGGCAAAAGCGATCCATTGCTCGGTTTCGGCAATTTGCCCCGGGCTGTTTACCGTCTGGCGCAGCTGGTCGGCGGCCAGTGAAACACGACCGCTGACGGCAATCGTACGACCTTTCTGGTTGACGATGATGGCGGCCTTGACCCCCGATTCCTGGACGGTGGCCTGGGCCAGGCCGTGCAGGCTTTCAATCTGGCCGGCGATGATCCCGTACTCGCTGATCGGTGCCAGGTAGCGGACCGTGGCCTGGCCCTTGGCGCGCAATTCGCCTTCCAGGGTCTTGATGCCGCTGTAGGTGAAATAGGCGACCAGCGCGATGGCGATTAGTGCGCTCGGCAACAAGGTCAGGAATAGCAGGCGATGGCGCAGGGTGAGGCGATTCATCGGAACTCCCTGTCGGCTAGCATGGCGCGCCGGATGGCGGACTCGTCGGAAATATTCAGCCCGAGTGCCTGGGCGACGGTCGGGTTGATGGCGATGGCGAACTGATTCGGTCCGGCCGGCGGCGGCAGATTGGTGCCGTTGCTGACGATCATGTCGGCCGTCTGGCGGGCAATTTGTGCAGGCGTGGTATGCAGTGCGGCGAGCGCGCCGGCGTTGACGAAGGCGGGCGAATAGCCGATCACCGGTTTCTGGTGCCGGAAGGCGGTGATCAGGATGGCCTTGATGTTGGTCCGCTGGTAGATCGTGCTGTCCGGAATGGCGAGCAGGAAGGCGCTGCGGCCAAGGAGTGCGTTCAGGGCGGGAAGGAGGGTTTCGCTGCGCTCGCTTTCCTCGCTTTCCTCGCTTTCGAGCGTCAGGTTGCTATTGGCGAAGGCGTGCCGATACTGGCTGGACAGGTGTTTGGTTTCGCTGCTGAGCAGCATGCCGGCCGGCTTCTGGCCGGGCAGTAGCTGACGCAGGAAGACTGCCTGGCGGGCGGGCGGCTGGTCGAGAAAGATGGCGGTGATTTTTGGGGTGCCGCGACGCGCCTGGGTGACGATACGCTCATAGCTCAATTTCGGCAGCAAGGTGGCGACGATGGGGGTGGGATCGCCCTTGGCCCAGGCTCTTTTCAGTGCCTCGACGCCGACCGTGATGATCAGGTCGGGCGGCGGACCGGCGATGGCGGGGCTGTCCGGCAGGAGGGTGGCCGATACGCTCCAGTTCGTGCCGCTGAGCGATTCTTCGAGACTTTTCGAGAACTCGCCGTACACGCCGCCCTTGTAGCTCAGGATGAGCATGATGCTGCCTGCCTGAACAGGCAATGCAATAGTCATCAGAAGAACGAGGGCGATTCGGGCTAGCCTGAGCATTGCCGGAATATTGCCTTAGCGACTATGCCAAAGCAATGCGATTTTTTCACGTTTACTGACGATTTTTTATGATTTCGCTGATTTGTCTGGAAACGTCGGCGACTGGGGTGGCGAAGGCGAATTTCCTGATGAAGCTGCCATCCGGTCCGAGCAGGAACATGCCCGCGGAATGATCGACGGCGTAGTGCTGCGGATCCTTGTCCTTGTCGGCCTGCCTGACCTTGGCGTAGCGGATCTTGAAGTTGTCGGCGGTGCGGCGGACCAGCGCCGGGGAGGCGGTCAGGCCGAGGATGCGGGAATCGAAGAATTCGGTGTAGGTCTTGAGAACCTTGCCGGTATCGCGCTCGGGGTCGACCGAGATGAAGATGGGCTGGACGGCGCCAGCCTTGTCGCCGAGCTGTTTGAGGATTTCTGCCATTTCGACCAGCGTGGTCGGGCAGATGTCCGGGCAGTAGGTGTAGCCGAAGGCGATCAACTGGTAGCGGCCGCGGAAATCCTCGCTGCTGACGGCGCGACCGTTCGGGTCCTGCAGCAGGTAGCGGGGGACGATGCCGGTTTCCTCGCCGCGCAGCATCTCCAGGCTGCGTGTGGCCTGGGCGGCGGCCGGCCCGAGGCAGAGCAGCAGGGCGAGCAGCGCGGCGAAGCGGATCATTTGGCGGCGGGGAAGGCGGCCTGCAGGCGCTTTTCGGCCGCGGCGACGTTGCTGGCCAGGGTTGCCGCGTCGGGGCAGGCGCCGCCCTTGCCTTGCTCCAGGTAGGCGGCGTTGGTGGCGTTTTCGAAGGCTTCGCCGATTTCACGGGTCTTGGGGGCCGTGGTGACGACGCTGTTGCGGGTGCGGCTGACCAGTGCCGGCTGCTGGCAGGCCAGTGCGATGCCGTTGAGGCGGCCGATGGCCTGGACGGCGGCCGTGCCTTCGTCGACGGCGAAAGTGGCTTGGCTGGCGGCGGCGAGCGCCAGGGCAAGGATGGGGGCGGCAAGTTTCATGGTCTTTTCCTTCGGAGGTGGCTGCCGATTATAGGCAGCCGTCGGTCGGTAACATTCTTACAAATCAAAATTGCGACGAGACGCCCGGCCTTATTTTGGCCGGCGGCTGCGGGCGATGTCGAGTTGGGCGCAGAGCTGTTCGGCGCCGTCGAGAATGCGCGGCGTATGGCGCTGCATGATGTCCGGGTTGATGTGGAAGAGATTGCCGCGCTGGACGGCGGTCAGCCGCGTCCAGCGGTCCCAGTCGTGCAGCCATTCCGGCCGGGCGTCGCCCATGCCGGTGGCGATGATGGCTTCGGGGTTGGCGTCGAGCACGGCTTCGACGCTGACTGTCGGCGCCATCGGCTTGAGGTGGCCGAAGACGTTTTCGCCGCCGCACAGGCGGATGGCGTCGCTGATGATTTGCGAGGCGCCAACGGTCATCAGCGGCGACTTCCAGATCTGGTAGAAGACGCGCACTTTCGGTTTGCCGGTATTGTTTTTGCGCAGCGCTTCGAGGCGCTGGCGGAAGCTGGTGGCAGCAGCGTTGGCCGCCGCTTCGGTGCCGGCCAGCTGGCCCATCTTTTCGAGCTGGCCGGCGATGTCGTCCATGGTGTTGGGCTGCGAGACATAGACGGTCAGGCCGAGCGCCCGCAGCTTGTCGACCTGGGGCATGTTGTTGCCGCTTTGCCAGGCCAGGACGAGGTCGGGTTTGAGTGCGACGACGGCTTCGAGATCGATGAGCGAATAACCGCCGACGCGCGGCAGCTTTTTGGCGGCCGGCGGGTAATCGCTGTAATCGACGGTCCCGACCAGCTTGTCGCCGGCACCGGCGGCGAACAGGTTTTCGGCGGCGTGCGGGGCGAGGGTGACGATGCGCTGGGCCGGCGCCTTGAGGCGGATTTCCTGGCCGGTGTCGTCCTTGACGACAAGATCGGCGCTGGCGGCGGTGGACAGGACAAAGGCTACGGTCAGCCCGAAAAAATGGCCAAATTTCAAATTTTTCTCCCGGCTGCCAGGGCATCGGACAGACGCTGCCAGCCGGCTTCGCTGCCCGGCAGGCCGAAGCGCAGCAGGGGTTGCTGGTCGAAGCGTCGGGTCAGGATGCCCCGGCGGGCGAGCGCTTCATGCAGTTCGTTGGCCTGCGGGGTGTTCAGGGTGGCGAACAGGGCCGTCGATTTGACTTCGCCGAGCGGCGCTAGCAGGGCGTGCAGGCGTTCGCCAGCCGTCTGCAGCCGGGTGCGGGTGCTCTCCTGCCAGGCGCTGTCCTGCAGGGCGAGGCGTGCCACGGCGCGGGCCGGGCCGCTGACGGTCCATGGGCCCATCGCTTCGTGCATCCGGGCGAGCAGGTCGGGGGCGGCGAGGATGAAACCGACGCGCGCTCCGGCCAGGCCGAAGAACTTGCCCAGCGAGCGCAGCACGATCAGGTTGGGCGCCTCGGCGGTGCCGGCCAGCGCGGCGACGCTGTCGGCCGGGGTGGCGTCGATAAAGGCCTCGTCGACGATCAGCCAGCCGCCGCGCTTTTTCAGTTGCTGGGCGGCGTCGATGACCGCTGCCTGCGGGTGGCGGTCGGCGGTCGGGTTGTTCGGGTTGCAGAGCAGCACGTAGGGTGTGGCGGCGGCCAGGGCGCGCGGTAGCAGGGCGTTTTGTAGGAAACGCAGCTTGTGGCCGGCGTGCTGCCAGGCTTGCGGATGCTCGCTGTAGAGTGGTGAAATGCAGGCAACCACGGCCCGTGGCATGAGGGTCGGCAAGCGTTGGATGGCGGCTTGCGAACCAGCCACCGGCAGCAGGTTGGGGTTGCCGTAATAGGCCGCGGCGGCGGCTTCGAGGCCGTCGCCGGATTCGGGCAGACGTTGCCAGACGTCGCTCGGCAAGGCCGGCACCGGCCACGGGTCGGGATTGATGCCGGTCGACAGGTCGAGCCAGTCGGCCAGCGGAATGTTGTAATGGCTCGCCGCCAGGCGTAGTTGTCCGCCGTGTTCAAGCATGCAGGAATCCTATCGTCAAAAGGGTGGCCAGCCATAGCCACAAACTCCGCTGGATCAGCGTGATGGCGTGCCCGATATCGTCGGCTGCCGGGGGCAAGCCGGCACCGAGCGATGGCCGGATTTCCGGCTGGCCATGATAGATCGCGACGCCGCCGAGCCGTACGCCGAGACTGCCGGCGCCGGCGGCCATGACCGGCCCGGCGTTCGGACTGTCCCAGAGCGGCGCCTGGGTCAGCCAGCAGGCGAGCGCCTGGCGCGTCTGGCCGAGCAGGGCGTAGCTCAGCGCGGTCAGGCGGGCCGGCAGCCAGTTCAGCGCATCGTCGAGGCGGGCGGCCGGGCGGCCGAACAGGTTGTAGCGTTCGTTGCGGTAGCCCCACATTGCATCCAGCGTGTTGGCCAGCCGGAAGAGCAGGGCGCCCGGGCCGCCGAGCAGGGCGAACCAGAACAGCGCACCGAAAATTGCGTCGTTGCCGTTTTCCAGCACCGATTCGACGCCGGCCGTGGCGACGCCGGTGGCGTCCAGCGCCGAGGTATCGCGGGAGACGATCCAGCCGACGCGCTGCCGGGCTTCATCCAGGCGGCCTTCGCGCAGCGGCCCGGCGATGGCCGCCGCGTGCTCGGTCAGGCTGCGGGCGCCGAGCGAAAAATAGAGCAGCACGACATCGACGGCAAACGGTGCCTGCGGCCCCAGCCAGGCAGCCAGCGCCACCCAGGGGCCGAGCGCGAGCAGCCAGGCGAGCATGCCGCCGAGCAGGTGTCGGCGGTTGAGCCGGCCTTCGATCAGCACCGCCAGCCGGCCGAAGCCGACCAGCGGGTGCCAGCGGCGCGCTTCGCCGAGCAGGTGGTCGACCAGCACGGCGGCCAGGGCGGCCAGCGGCATGGCGAAGGCGCCGTCGAGGTTCATCCGGGGAAGATTCCCCGCTGCTGGATGTCGTCCTGGAGGGCGGCGAGCGCTGCCGTCAGCGATTCATTGCGCTCAGCATCGGCCTGTCCCCACTGGTCGTAGTAGAGCAGGTCGGCAATCGGCAGGCGCGGCAGCCAGCCGGCTTTTTCCAGTTCCGGCTTGTCGTGGAAGTGGCTGACGTAGCCGATGCACAGGTAGGCCACCGGCACGATGTCGCGCGGGATGCCCAGCGCGTCCTGCAACTCCGGCTGGTTGAAGATGCTCACCCAGCCGACGCCCAGCCCCTCGGCGCGGGCCGCCAGCCAGAGATTCTGGACGGCGCACACGCTGGAATAGAGATCCATGGTCCGGATGTGCGTGCGGCCGATGACGACCGGGCCGCTGCGTGTACGGTCGCAGGTGATGCACAGGCCGACCGGCGATTCGACGATGCCTTCGAGCTTCAGCTGGCTGTAGGTTTCGCGCTTGCCCTCCGGGAACATCAGCGCCGCTTCGGCGTGCGCCTTGGCGAAGACGTCGCGGACGCGCTGCTTGACCTCCGGCGAGCGGACGAGCAGGAAGTTCCACGGCTGCATGAAGCCGACCGACGGCGCATGGTGGGCCGCCAGCAGCACGCGGCCGAGAACGTCGTCGGGGATAGCGTCGGGCAGGAACTGGCCGCGCACGTCGCGGCGGTTGAAGATGGTGCGATAGACGGCGGCGCGCTCGGCCTCCGAAAATGAAGGTGCAACTTGGTTTTCCATGGATTCCCCTTGTGGAAAAACGGCGGCTGCCTGACCAAGCAACCGGCTAACGATCTCCCGGCCGGTCTTCTGACTCGGATTCAAGCGGATAACGCACCTTCCCGGCGAGCGCCAGTGGCATTCTGCGTTACCCATCCTCCTCACAGCGTTGGGCACGTGGCGGAGTTACACCGCCTTCCCGATTCTCCAGCCAGCGAAGCTGGCTGGCACCTGGAGATACCGCTTCCGAATCGCTTCGGAAGGGGGCGATGGTGCCATAATTACGGCCCTTTTTCACGGTTTTTGCCCATGTCCTGCTCTGCCCTGATGGTCCAGGGGACCACCTCCGATGCCGGCAAGACGACGCTGGTCGCTGCGCTGTGCCGTATCCTGAAGCGGCGCGGGGTGTCGGTCGCGCCGTTCAAGCCGCAGAACATGGCGCTCAATTCGGCGGTGACCGTCGATGGCGGCGAGATTGGCCGGGCGCAGGCCCTGCAGGCACTGGCCTGCGGCCTGGCGCCGCATACCGATTTCAACCCGGTGCTGTTGAAGCCGACGACCGACAAGCAGGCGCAGGTGATCATCCACGGCCAGGTGGCGACCGATCTCGATGCCAAGGCCTACCACGCCTACAAGCCGCGGGCGATGGCGGCGGTGCTCGAATCCTGGGGGCGGCTGACTGCCGCTTACGATTGCGTCGTCGTCGAGGGCGCCGGGTCGCCGGCCGAGATCAACCTGCGTGACCGCGACATCGCCAACATGGGCTTCGCCGAGGCCGTGGATTGCCCGGTCATCCTGGTTGCCGACATCGACCGTGGTGGCGTCTTCGCTCATCTGGTCGGCACGTTGGACCTGCTTTCGCCGTCCGAGCAGAACCGGGTGGTCGGTTTCGTGATCAATCGCTTCCGCGGCGACATCGGCCTGCTCGAATCCGGTCTCGACTGGCTGGAACAGCGCACCGGCAAGCCGGTGCTCGGCGTTTTGCCCTATCTGCACGGCCTGCTGCTCGATGCCGAGGATGCGATCGCCAATGCTACGGTCGAAGGCAAAAAACAGCCAAAATTGAAAATCGTCGCCCCGGCCTACCCGCGCGTTTCCAACCACAATGACCTCGATCCGCTACGCCTGCACCCGGAAGTCGATTTCCGCTGGGTCGGACCGGGCGAAACGCCGCCCGCCGCCGACCTGATCGTGCTGCCCGGCTCCAAGGCGGTGCGCGCCGATCTCGACTGGCTGCGCCAGCAAGGCTGGGCGACGGCCATCCAGAAACACCTGCGCTATGGCGGCAAGCTGATCGGTTTGTGTGGCGGCTACCAGATGCTCGGGCGGACCATTGCCGATCCGCTCGGTCTGGAAGGCAGCGCCGGCACGACACCGGGGCTGGGCGTGCTGGCCGTCGAGACGACGCTGGAAGCGCAGAAGCAACTCAGGAATGTGAGTGGTCACTTGTCGCTGCCGGGCCGTCCGGCTATGACCGGCTACGAAATACATCTCGGCGTCAGCCGGGGGGAAGGGCTGGCTAGCAGTGCCGTTGAGCTGGCCGATGGTCGTCGTGACGGGGCGATTTCCGACGACGGTCAGATTTTCGCCACCTACTGCCACGGCGTCTTCGATCACCCGCAGGCGCTGACTGCGCTACTCGCCTGGGCCGGCCTGACGGAAAGCGCCCCGGTCGACCTGGCCGCCCGGCGCGAGGCCGATCTCGACCGCCTGGCCGATGCTGTCGAGGCCGCGCTGGACTGGACGAAAATGGGCGCGATCCTGCCCGTTTAGGACTGGGCCGCCGGCGTCGCCGCGCCATCCTGATGGATGCGGCGCAGCGCCACCTGCTTCTGGATGTTGCGGAAATCCATCTCCCGTCCGTACAGCGCGTACTGGGAGCGCAGCGCCCCGAAGACCTTCTTGGCGTCGCTGCCCGACATCAGCACATCGGCGTGGCGGTCGGCCAGTTCGTGGTCGCCGACCGACAAGGCGGCGCGCAGGACGTCGATGCGCGTCGTCGGATCGAGCTCTGTCGCCAGCAGCGCCGGGCGCAGGCCGGCGAAGCGGGCCTTGCCCCGTTCCGGCGAGCAGAGGGCGAGCAGCGCGGAATAGCTGGCCTGCTCGTCGAGGCTCATGTTCTGGATCTCGGTGTCACGCAGGGTGACCAGCACCTTTTCGCCGGAAATCTTGTCCTTGGCGTCGACATGGCTGCGCGCCATGGCCAGCCTGTCCTTGGCGGCGATCGCGCCGGGCATGGTGTCGTTGGTGATGATGTCGGCCATCGCGGCGCGGGCCGTCTCGATGTCGCCGTTCAGGGTCGCGGCCTCGGCCAGCAAACGCTTGCGCAGGTAGTTGCGCGGCGTTTTCTTGGCAATCTCGTCGAGGATCTGCTGCGCTTCGGCGTGTTCGCCCTGGGCCATGCAGATATTGGCCTTCAGGTCCGAAGCGTCGAAGAAATGCGGCGTCGAGGCGACCACCTGGTCGATTTCCTGGCGTGCCTCGGTCAGCCGGTTTTGCCGGTGCAGCGAGCGGGCAACGCCGGCTCGGGCCCAGGGAAACTCGTAGTCTTCCAGAATGTTCCGGTAGGCCTGCTCGGCCGCCTGGGCGTCGCCGCTCTTGAGCAACACCTCGGCCTGCTGGCGGAGGATCTCGAAGCGGTAGGGTCGCCCGGCCTCGCTGTTGCGCTGCGCTTCGAGGATGGCCAGGGCATTGGCGAATTCCTGCTTGCGCTTCTCGCGGTAGTAGGCGGCGAAGAAATTCTTCTTGGCCATGATGCGGTCCAGGCGCATGACCAGCTTGTCCGGTGAAAACGGCTTGATGATGTAGTCGTCGGGAACCAGTTCGACGGCGGAGACCACCTGCTCGTAGGACTGCTCGCCGGTCACCATCATGAAAATGGTTTCGTCGGGCAACAGGTTGAAGCGGCGCAGTTCTTCCAGCAGCTGCTGGCCGGAACGCCCGTCGCCGAGCATGTAGTCGCAGAGGATGATGTCCGGCGAATTGTTGCGGATGCGATAGATCGCGTCCTGGTAATTGGAGCCGAACTCGACCGAAAAGGCACCGATGGTCTGGGCGACGGTGCGCAGCGCATCGCGCGCCTGCGGCTGGTCGTCGATGACGAGAAAGCGTTTCTTGCTGTAATCGCTCATGGCAGGCGCAGCTCGAAACAGGCGCCACCCAGGCTGGCGTCGTTGCTCAGTTGCAGGCTGCCGGTGCGCCCCTTGCGAACATGCAGCGCCGCCAGGCGGTGGGCGACCATCAGGCCGGTGCCGTAGGGCGGCGGCAGGGTCGGGAAACCGGTGCCGTCATCCTCGATGCGAATGAGCAGCCAGCCGTCGTCCACCGTGGCCTGCAGATGAACCTTGCTGCGCGCGTAACGGCCGGCATTCTGGATGGCATTGTTGAGCATGTCGGTGACCAGGTCGCGGTCGAGCAGCCATTCGTCGATGACCTGGCAATCCGAGGTCAGTGCGATGTTGGCCACCGCCAGGTGGCGCTGCTGGGCCATCACCACCTCGTCGCACAGGTCGCCGACGATGACCGGCGTGATGGCCGGCGCGGCGTCCTTGCGCAGCACCTGGTAGGCGGCCAGTGTGCGCGACAGGCGACCGGCGGCCGCTTCGATGGCGTAGCGCGCCTCGCCCATGGCAATGCCGTGCTCGGCTTCGAGCGCGGCAATGATCGATTCGGCGACGAAAAGTTGGTTCTTGGCGTCGTGCACGCCCGACGCCAGGATGTCCAGCAAGTGATGCATGTCTTGTTCCCCTCCGACGACATCTATTGTGTCTTCAGCGGCAAGCATACCGCTGTTTTCGGGGAAACCGACAGCCGGCCGCGATCAGGCGGGGTTGGGGGCGCCCTTGAGCGCCAGCGGCAGTCCGGCGGCGACCAGCGTCACTTGCTCGCAGACCGCGGCGACGCGCTGGTTGAGCCGGCCCTGCTCGTCGGCGAACAGGCGGGATACTGGGTGCATCGGCACGATGCCCCAACCGACCTCGTTGGAGACCAGGATGATGCGCCCGGGCAATTGCGGTAGCGTGTCGACCAGGGCCGCCGTTTCGTCGCGCAGCAACGGGCAGGCGATGGCTTCGCCGGCCTCGGCCTGGCGCGCTGCATCGCCGGCGAACAGCAGGTTGGACAGCCAGAGGGTCAGGCAATCGACCAGCAGGCAGGTATCCGGCGCCGCCAGTTGGCGCAGGCGGTCGGCCAGATGCAGCGTCTCGACCAGGCAGCCCCAGTCGGCCGGGCGGCGGGCGCGGTGATGGGCGATGCGGCGGGCCATCTCGTCGTCGCGCACTTCGGCCGTGGCCAGATAGGTTACCTTGAGGCCGGCGTCGCGGGCGCGGCTTTCGGCCAGCAGGCTTTTGCCCGAGCGCGCGCCGCCGATGATCAGTTCGTTCATGGTCGGCATTCTGGGTGAAGGCACGCGGGTCGGCAACCGCTATAATTTTCGCTTCGACAATACGGAACCCGGTGCGAGCGCAGCTCAATTCCGGGGCGGGCCCGCCGCTGTAATCGGGGACCGACGCCGCAACAGCCACTGCCAACGGGAGACAGACCGGGCGGGAAGGCGCGGCCCAGGGACGATCCGAAAGCCAGAAGACGTGTCGGAACTTTCATTGAAGCCTATGGACAGGGCTTCGCGGCAGCGTTCGGAAAAACGCCGCCGCGAGGCCCTTTTGCTTTTGGAGAATCGGATGCATTCGTTTGAAATCGCGGCCCTCGATCGTGGCCTGGAAAAGGCACTGAACAACAAGGTCGACCGCAAGACCAAGCCGCTCGGCGCGCTCGGGCAGCTGGAGCGCATTGCCGTGCAGATCGGCCTGATCCAGCAGTCGCTGACGCCGCGCCTCAACAACCCGCAGATGCTGGTCTTCGCTGGCGACCACGGCGCCGCCAAGGCCGGCGTGTCGGCCTATCCGCAGGACGTGACCTGGCAAATGGTCGAGAATTTCCTGGCCGGCGGCGCCGCGATCAACGTCTTCGCGCGCCAGAACGGCCTCGGGTTGTCGGTCGTAGATGCCGGCGTGGCGCACGATTTCGGCGACGAGCGCGACGGCCTGATCGACCTGAAAATCGCGCCGGGTACGGCCAATTACCTCGAACAGCCGGCGATGAGTGCCGCCCAGTGCGCCCAGGCCATCGAGCAGGGCGCCGGCGTTGTTCTCGGCCTGGCAGTGGCCGGTTGCAACGTCGTCGGCTTTGGCGAAATGGGCATCGGCAACACCGCCTCGGCCTCGCTGCTCACCCATTGCCTGACCAGTACGCCGCTGGCTGAATGCATCGGCCGTGGCACCGGGCTGGACGACGCCGGGCTGGCGCGCAAGGAGGCCCTGCTGGCGCAGGCCCTGGCCCGCTACAGGGCGGCTGGTGGCAGCGACGATGCCTTCAGCGTGCTGGCCGAATTCGGCGGTTTCGAAATCGCCACTATGGTCGGCGCCATGCTCGCCGCCGCCGAAGCCCGGATGGTCCTGTTGATTGATGGTTTCATCGTCGGTGCCGCGGCCCTGGTCGCCAGCAAGCTGGCGCCGGAGATGCTCGACTACTGCGTCTTCTGCCATCGCTCGGCGGAAGCCGGTCACGCTGCCCAGTTGCGGACGATGCGGGCCGAGCCGCTGCTCGATCTCGGCCTGCGCCTCGGCGAAGGTACCGGCGCGGCGCTGGCTTACCCGTTGCTCCTGGCGGCGACCAATTTCCTCGCCGAGATGGCCAGCTTCGAATCGGCCGGTGTCTCGGATAAAACATGATCCGCCGCGAGCTGGAATATTTCTTCGGCGCCGTCCGTTTCTTCACGCGCTTGCCGGTGCCGGCCTGGGTCGGTCACTCGGCGGCGGCACTGAACCGTTCGGCCTGTTATTTCCCGGCCGTCGGCATGCTGGTCGGCGGTATCGGGGCGCTGGTCTACCTGGCGGCGCTGCAATTCTGGCCGCAGTCGGTCGCCGTGTTGCTGTCGATGGCGGCGACCATCTACGCGACCGGCGCCTTCCACGAGGACGGGCTGGCCGATACCGTGGACGGCCTGGGTGGCGGCTGGGACAAGCTGCGCATCCTGGAAATTATGAAGGACTCGCGAGTCGGCAGCTACGGGGTGATCGCCATGGTGCTGGCGCTGCTCGGCAAGTTCGCGCTGCTCTCGGCGCTCGACGCGACGCTGGTCCCCGTTGCCCTGATCGCCGGCCATGCGCTGTCGCGCTTTTGTTCGACGGCGCTGCTGGCGACCATGGATTACGTTCGCGAGGACCTGCTGGCCAAGGCCAAGCCGCTGGCCACCCGTCTGACATCCGGCGAACTGCTGGTTGCGCTGGCCTTCGGACTGCTTGCCTTGGCCGCTGTGCCGCTCCCCAAGGCTGCCGCCGGCTGTGTTCTGGCCATCCTGGCCACGCTCTGGCTGGCCGCCAAGTTCCGGCGCTGGCTCGGCGGCTACACCGGCGACTGCCTGGGCGCCACCCAGCAACTCAGCGAGATTGCTTTCTACCTCGGCATGCTGGCCGATTGGTCCTAGGCGGTTGTTACCCATGCTGATGCAATAATTGCCACATTTCTTGATAATTGTTATTTAATTACGTGTTTGTTAAAAACGATAATGCGTATTAGATTCAGGAATCGATGGCCTGAAGGGGCGGGATGAGCGCGGTGCGCCCCGTTCTGGCCAAACAAGCGTGGGGGCGCGATGAAAGATCCAAACAATCTCGGTGCATTTGACGGCCAGTATTTCGAGCGGCGCAAGCGCCCGGTCGGCCGTCTGCTTTTCTGGCTGCGCAGCCTGGTTATCCAGGACGTGCCGCCCGGGACGGCGCATTGCGAGTTCGGGTGCCGCAAGCTGGAATGCAGCCGGGAACTGTGGGACACCTGCCAGAACCGCCTCGACGCGGCGAAGCGATAAGTCTGTTCGCTCGGGGAGTGGTAATTCCGGAAAACCCGCTGCCTGCCGGGCAGCGTTGAGCGGAGCGCGAGGGCTATTGGCCGTATGATGGCGGCGCCACCCCGTTCGGGGTTTCGGAACCTGCCGCTTTCCCGTCATGATCCTGCATCTGATCCGCCATCCTGAGCCATTGATCGAACCGGGCATATGCTACGGTCAGCTCGATATTTTGGCCAAAAACGTAAAATTTGCGGCCGAGCGCCTGCGCGCCGAACTGCCGCCCAATCTGCCGGTCTGGAGCAGTCCGCTGCGGCGTTGCCGCGAACTGGCCGAACAGCTACATTCGGCGCCGATATTCGACCGGCGCCTGGCTGAAATGGATTTTGGCCAGTGGGAAGGCCGTCCCTGGGATTCGATACCGCGCGCCGAACTCGATGCCTGGGCCGCCGATATCGCCGGCTGCGCCCCGCCGGGCGGCGAATCGCCACGCCAGCTGCAGCGCCGGGCGCTCGACTTCGTCGGCGAACTGGCCGTACCCGAGGCGGTGCTGGTCACGCACGCCGGGGTGATCCGCTTGCTTCGGGCGGCGCACCTCAAGCTGCCGGTCGAACAATGGCTGGAACAACCGGTGGCCTACGCCGCCCGCGTCGTCCTCGACCTTGGTCGGCCCGAAAGCGGCGACGTATAATCAGCGCCCCGTCTCCGGCCAAATTTCAGTGACCCAGCTACCCGCCAATCCGACCAGTCGCCAGATCTATTTCCGCTTGCTCGGCTACGTCCGGCCGTACTGGAAGATGCTGGCGCTCGGACTGGGCCTGAGTGCGCTGTCGGCGGCGATGGAGCCCCTGCTGCCGGCGATGATGAAGGCCCTGCTCGACAACGGTTTTGCCCCCAAGGGCGACGGCTCGCTGACCGATAATCTGCTGCATCAATCGCCGTGGGTCGTCCCGGCCTTCATCGTCGTCATCATGACCCTGCGCGGCATCGTCACCTTCTGCGCCAGCTATGCGATGTCCTGGGTGCAGATCCGGCTGCTCAACAGTATTCGAGGCCAGATGTTCGAGCACCTGGCGCGCCTGCCGATCGCCTATTTCGAGAGCAATCCCTCGGCGCGGACAATCACCCGGGTGACCAACGATGTGAATGCCATCGGCACCGCCGCGACTACGGCCGGCGTGATCATTATCCGTGAGACGCTGACCATCATCTGCCTGCTCGCCTGGCTGCTTTACCTGAACTGGCAATTGACACTGGTCACGCTGGCCGTCGGGCCGTTCATTTCGCTAGTCTCGCGCCGGCTCGGCCAGCGCCTGCGTGCCATGAGCCGGTCGACGCAGGGTGGCCTGGGAGCCATGACGCAGAAGCTGCAGGAAGCCATCCACTGCCAGAAAGTACTCAAGGTCTTCGGCGGTGAGGAGCAGGAAATCCAGCGCTTTGCCCGGGTTAACGACGCCATGCGCGGTTATGCGACGCGCGCTTCGGTGGCGTCGGCGGCCAACTCGCCGCTCGTTTATTTCTTTGTTTCGCTGTCGATCGCCGCGGTCGTCTACATGGCGCTGGTTCAGGCCACGCAGGGTGCAACGACGGTCGGTAGTTTCGTTTCCTTCATCATCGGCATGCTGATGCTGCTGTCGCCGCTGAAAATGTTGTCCAACGTCAATGCCCAGTTGCAGAACGGGCTGGCAGCGGCCGAAAGTGTTTTTCACCTGCTCGATACGCCGCTCGAGGCCGACCCGGGGACGCAGACGATCGCTCGTGCCCGCGGCGGGATCGATTTCGCGGCGGTCGATTTCCGCTACCCCGGCGGGGAGAGCGACGCGCTGCGCGATATCAACCTGCACATTGAGCCGGGTCAGACGGTCGCCCTGGTTGGCACCTCGGGCGGCGGCAAGACGACGCTGGCCGGCTTGCTGCCGCGCTTCCATGCGCCGACGCGCGGCTGTATCCGGGTCGACGGCATCGACATCCAGGACCTGACGCTGGCCAGCCTGCGCGCCCAGATTGCCATCGTCTCGCAGGAAACCCTGCTATTCAACGATACCGTCGCCGCCAATATCGCCTATGGTTCGACCGCCAACGCTTCGCAGGAGGCCATCGAAGCCGCCGCCGCGGCGGCCAACGCGCTCGATTTCATCCGCGCCTTGCCGGAAGGTTTTGACACAGTGATCGGTGAGAACGGCAGCCGGTTGTCCGGCGGCCAGCGCCAGCGCCTGGCGATCGCCCGCGCCATCCTGAAGGATGCGCCTATCCTGATCCTCGACGAGGCGACCTCGGCGCTGGACAACGAATCCGAGCGCCTGGTCCAGGAAGCCCTGGAACACCTGATGCAGAACCGGACCACCGTGGTCATCGCGCATCGCCTGTCCACCATCCAGCACGCCGACCTGATCGTCGTCATGCAACAGGGCCGGGTGGTCGAATCGGGTACGCACACGGCGCTGCTCGCCGCCAACGGCGCTTACTCCCGCTTGCACAGCACGCAGGGGCTGACTGCCTAAGCTCGGCTAGTGGGCAGCTTCCCAGTTCGGCCCGACACCGACCTCGACGACCAGTGGCACCTTCAACTCGGCAACCTGGCTCATCAGGCGGGGCAGGTGGGTGCGGACTGCGACCAGTTCGTCGTCCGGCACTTCAAGCAGCAGTTCGTCGTGCACCTGCAGTACCAGCTTTGACTTCAATCCGGATTTTTCCAGCCAGTCCTGCACGGCGATCATCGCCAGCTTGATCAGGTCGGCGGCCGTCCCCTGCATCGGCGCGTTGATCGCGGCGCGTTCGGCACCCTGGCGGCGGTTGCCGTTGCTGGAGCGGATGTCGGGGAACCACAGCCGGCGACCGAAGGCGGTTTCGACATAGCCCTTCTGCCGTGCCGTTTCGCGCGCCTCTTCCATGTAGCGGGCGACGCCGGGATAGCGGGCGAAGTAGCGGTCGATGTAGGTCTGTGCCGCGCTGCGTTCCAGCCCGAGCTGGCGGGCCAGGCCGAAGGCGCTCATGCCGTAGATCAGACCGAAGTTGATGCTCTTGGCGACGCGGCGCTGGTCGGGACCGACCTCGAGCGGCGTGACGCCGAAAATCTCGCCGGCCGTCGCCCGGTGTACGTCCTCGCCGTGGGCGAAGGCATCGAGCAGGCGCTCGTCGCCCGACAGGTGGGCCATGATGCGCAGCTCGATCTGCGAATAGTCGGCCGAGACGATGCTGCTGCCAGGCGGGGCGATGAAGGCGGTGCGGATTTTCCGACCTTCCTCGCTGCGCACCGGGATGTTCTGCAGGTTGGGATCGCTGGAAGCGAGCCGGCCGGTGACCACGGCCGCCTGCGCGAAGCTGGTGTGGACGCGGCCGGTGGCCGGATTGACCATGCGCGGCAGCTTGTCGGTGTAGGTGCCCTTGAGCTTGGACAGGCTGCGGTGTTCAAGCAGCAGCTTGGGCAGCGGGTAGTCGAGGGCCAATTCGGAGAGTACTTCCTCGTCGGTGGACGGGCCGCCGGACGGGGTTTTCTTCTTGACCGGCAGGCCCTGCTTCTCGAACAGGATGTCGGCCAGCTGCTTCGGCGAGGCGAGGTTGAACGGCTGGCCGGCCAGTTCGTAGGCCTGCGCTTCGAGGGCCATGATCTTCTGGCCCATTTCGTGGCTCTGGCGGGCGAGCACCGCGGCGTCGACCAGGATGCCGTTGCGTTCGATCAGCCAGATGACCTGGCGGACCGGCATTTCGATGTCGTGGTAGATGCGGCTCAGGCCGGGTTCGTCGGCAAACTGCGGATGCAGCACGTTGTGCACGCGCAGCGTCACGTCCGAATCTTCCGCCGAGTAGGTGGCAGCGCGCTCGATATCGACCTGGTCGAAGGAAATCTGCTTGGCGCCTTTGCCGCACAGGTCTTCGTAGGCGATGGTTTTCAGCCCGAGGTGGCGGGTGCATAGCTGGCCGAGGTCGTGGCCCTTGTCGGACTCGATGACATAACTCTGCAGCATGGTGTCGTGGGCGATACCGGCCAAAGCGATGCCATGGTTGGCGAACACGTGCTGGTCGTACTTGGCGTTCTGCAGCAGCTTCTTGCGCTCGGCGGACTCCAGCCAGGGCTTCAGCCGGGCCAGAACTTCCTCGCGCGGCAGCTGGTCGGCGACGCCGGGGGCAGTGTGGGCGAGCGGGATGTAGCAGGCTGCGCCGGGGGTGACCGACAGCGAGATGCCGACGATCCGGGCGGCGAAGGAGTCGAGGCTGGTCGTCTCGGTATCCAGCGCGGTCAGTTCGGCGGCCTCGATCCTGGCCAGCCAGGCATCGAACTGCGGCCAGGTGAACACGGTTTCGTATTCGACGGCGAGCGGACCGGCGGGGGCTGCAGCCGGAGCAGTCGATATCTCCCGGGCCGGAATCGCCGCGGCCGCTTCCGGGCCGTCGATTTCGCCGAGCCAGGTGCGGAACTGGTAGCGGGTATAGAGCTCGCGCAGGGCGTCGGTGTCGCGCGGTGTCGTGGTCAGCGCAGCCGGCGCCGGCAGGCCGCTCAGGTCGCAGGCGACGGTGACCAGCTTCCTGCCCAGCGGCAGGAAACCGAGGTGGTTACGCAGGTTCTGGCCGACCACGCCGCCGATTTCGTCGGCATGGGCGACGATGCCGTCGAGCGAGCCGTACTGGGCCAGCCACTTCAGCGCCGTCTTCGGGCCGCACTTGGCAACGCCTGGTACGCCGTCGACGGTGTCGCCGACCAGGGCAAGGTAATCGACGATTTTGTCCGGCGGCACGCCGAACTTGGCTTCGACGCCGGCCGCATCGAGCAACTCGTTGCTCATCGTGTTGTACCAGCGGACATGGTCATTGACCAGTTGGGTCAGGTCCTTGTCGCCGGTGGAAATCAGGGTATTTATGCCATCGACCGTAGCATTCGTGGCCAGCGTGCCGATCACGTCGTCGGCCTCGACGCCGTCGACCATCAGCAGCGGCCAGCCGGCGGCCTTGATCGCCGCGTGCAGCGGCTCGATCTGCTGGACCAGGTCATCCGGCATCGGCGGCCGGTGGGCCTTGTATTCCGGGAACCAGTCGTCGCGGAAGGTCTTGCCCTTGGCGTCGAAGACGACGGCCTTGTAGTCCGCCTTGTAGTCGCTCTCCAGACGACGTAGCATGTTCAGCACGCCGTAGATGGCGCCCGTCGGCTCGCCGGCCTTGTTGCGCAGGTCGGGCAGGGCGTGGAAAGCGCGATAGAGGTAGGACGAACCGTCCACCAACAACAAGAGAGGCATAGAAAGTGACGGAAAGCGAAAAACTGGTGACTGGGGTGGAGACCGAAGCCATTCTGAAAAGCACGACGGCCCGCGAGTCCTGGCGGATTTTCGGCATTATGTCAGAGTTCGTCGAGGCGACGGAGCGCCTGGCGGCGATCAAGCCGGCAGTGACCATCTTCGGTAGCGCCCGCGTTCGCCCGGAGTCGCCGTACTACATGCTGACCGAGGAAACGGCGCGCCTGCTGTCCGATTCCGGCTTTTCGGTCATTTCTGGCGGCGGCCCGGGGATCATGGAAGCGGCCAACAAGGGCGCCTTCTTCGGCAAGTCGCCGTCGGTCGGCCTCAATATCCAGCTGCCGCACGAGCAGAAGAACAACCCGTACCAGGACATCTCGCAGACCTTCCGGCACTTCTTCGCTCGCAAGTACATGTTCGTCCGCTTCGCCAGTGCCTATGTCGTGATGCCCGGCGGCTTCGGTACGCTGGACGAGCTGATGGAAGCGCTGACCCTGATCCAGACCGGCAAGGGCCGCAAAATCCCGCTGATTCTGGTCGGCACGGCCTTCTGGGGTGGCATGATCGAATGGTTCAAGGATCGCCTGGTTGCCGAGGGCATGGTCGACGATGAAGACATGAAGCTGATCCAGTTGATCGACGAGCCGGCCAAGGTCGTCGAGGCCATCTTCAAGCACTATGAATCCCGGCCTTTCGGCCCCCTGCCGAACGAACACGAGATGATGCTCAACCTGTAAAATCAGGGTATAGCCAACGAGGATTCCATCATGCGCCGCCTACTTCCCCTCTTGCTCCTTGCTGCACTGCCTGTCTGGGCGCAGAAGAGCGATCTGCAGCCCCTGCCGGCCGTGCCACCGCCGCCGCCGGGCATGGAAGCCTTCGACGAGGCGCTGGAGCCGCAGGTGACCATCGTCAAGAAAGAGACGGAAACCCGCGAGGAATACCGCATCAACGGCAAGCTCTACATGATCAAGGTCACGCCGTCCGTCGGCAAGCCTTACTACCTGGTCGATAACCAGGGCGACGGCCAGTTCGTCGAAGCCAACATCACCCATCCGGTGGTCAAGCCACCGATGTGGATCATTCATAGCTGGTAAGTGTCCGTCTATACCACGGTTGGGCGGGACGAGCTTGCCGCCTGGCTGCAGCCGCTTGGCCTCGGTGCGTTGATCGATCATGCCGGGATCGCCGCCGGCATGCAGAACTCCAATTATTTCGTGACGACGAGCAGCGGTCGCTACGTCCTGACGCTGTTCGAGCGTCTCGGCGATACCGCCGAACTGGCCTTTCATCTCGCCTTGCAGGAACGACTGGCCAAAGCCGGCCTGCCTTGTCCGTGCCCGCTGACCGATCAGGCAGTGCAGCGCTGGCGTCCGCTGGCCGGCAAACCGGCGGCGTTGCTGACCTGTCTGCCGGGTTCGGCTATCGAGGAAGCATCGGCCGAGCATTGTCGGGAAGTCGGGCGCACCCTGGCCCGCATGCATCAGGTGGTTGTCGGCATGCCGGGCGCCTTGCCCAACCCCTGCGGCAGCGTCTGGCGGCAACGGGTGGGCGAGATACTGATGCCCTTGCTGGCGCCCGACGAGGCGGCGCTGCTCAAGGATGAACTGGCCTTTCAGGCCTCCCAGGATTGGTCACAACTGCCGCGTGGCGTCATTCATGCCGACCTGTTTCGCGACAACGTGTTGTGGTGCGGCAAGGCCTTATCCGGCCTGCTCGATTTCTACTTTGCCGGTGAGGATGTGCTGCTGTTCGATCTGGCCGTCGTCGCCAACGACTGGTGCGGCGACACGGTAGCGCTGGCTGAACTGATCGCCGGCTACGAGTCGATTCGCCCGCTGACCGTGGCGGAGCGTGCCGCCTGGTTGCCGATGCGGCGGGCTGCGGCATTGCGCTTCTGGCTGTTGCGGTTGGAAGTGCGGCACCAACCGCGGGCTGGCAGCGTGGTGACGATCAAGAATCCGGATGATTTCAGGCGGCTGTTGACGCGATTTCGCCTTGCTCCCGAGCCGCTCCCCCGTTAGCATCCGCGCATGAGCGAAACTCCTGCTTTTCCGATGGCGCCGGCCCCTTTTTCCGGCGCGAGCCGCGAAGTCGATCCCGGTGCCTGCTTTGACTGGCTGCGCCAGGGGTGGGCGCTGTTCATGGTCAATCCCGGCGTGTGGATCGGCAGCACCCTGCTGTTGCTGATCATCCTGATGGCCATTTCCATCGTTCCCTTGTTCGGTCAGATCGCGGCCCACCTGCTGGTGCCCTTGTTCGGGGCCGGCATGTTCAAGCTTTGCCGGCGGATCGGCGAGGGCGAAGAGCCGGAAATCGCCGATCTTTTTGCCGGCTTTCGCCATAACGCCGGGCAACTGGTCATGGTCGGCGTCTTCTTTGCCATCGGCGTCTTCGGTCTCGCTTTTCTTGCCTTCCTGCTGGTCAGTGGTGGTGCGCTGGGCGGTGTCGTCACCGGCAAGGTGGCCGGCTTCGGCATCGCACTTGGCGGCGTCATGCTCGCCGGCCTGCTTGTCATGGTGCTCTCGATCCCGATCATCATGGCGACCTGGTTTGCGCCAGCGCTGGTTTTTTTCCACGACATGCAGCCGCTCGATGCGATGAAGGCCAGCTTCGCGGCGGGGAGCAAGAACCTGCTGCCGATGGTGATTTTTGGCGTTTTTCTGGTCGTTGCCCTGTTTTTTGCGATGTTGCCGGTGGGCATGGGGCTGTTGTTGCTGCTGCCGGTCTTTTCCGGTGCGGTTTACGCCTCGTACCGCGACATCTTCATGGGCAGCTGAGTATGCGGGCGCAAACCCTGGCGCCGGCCGCCGGCTGGCAATGGATACTCGGCGGTTTTGCCATTTTTCGGCGCAACCCGCTGATGCTCGGCATGCTGGTCGTTACCTACTGGTTCACCGTCATTTTCCTCAACGTCTTGCCGGTCGTCGGTGCTCTGGCGGCCTCGCTGGCCATCCCGGGGCTCTCGGTCGGCCTGATGCAGGCGGCGCGCAATATCGAGCGCGGCCAACCGCTCGGCCTGCAAACTCTCTATGGCAGTCTGAAGGAAAACGCCCGTACCCTGCTTGCCCTGGGGGCGCTCTACCTGTGCTGCACGCTGGGCATACTCGGATTGTCGTCCCTGGTCGATGGCGGCAATTTGCTGAAATTCATGTTGTCGAGCAGCCGGGCCGAACGGGCAGTGGTCGAAGACTCTGATTTCCTGCTGCCCGCCCTGTTCGTCACGCTGTTGATGATGCCGGTCATGATGGCCTACTGGTTCGCGCCGGTACTTGCCGCCTGGCACCGCCTGTCGCTCGGGCGGTCGCTGTTCTTCAGTTTCATCGCCTGCTGGATGAACTGGCGACCCTTCCTGACCTATGGTGCAGGGTTGTTGCTGGTGGCCGGCATCCTGCCCGGTGTCCTGCTCGGCGTTTTGCTGGTAATCGTGCCGGGAGCGGCAAATTTCGTGACGGCTATCGTCAGCGTGCCGATGATTTTGATTGTCGCGCCGACCATCTTCGCCAGCTTTTATGTCTGCTACCGCGATATTTTCGGCATTTCCGAAATTGTCTGAACCTCTCGGCCTGTTCGGTGGCACCTTTGATCCGGTCCATTACGGCCATCTTCGCCTTGCCGAGGAGGCCATTGCCCATCTTGGGCTGGGCGGGGTGCGCTGGATTCCCGCCGGGCAGCCGCCGCATCGTGGCCAGCCGCAGGTGACCGCGGCTCAGCGCCTGGAGATGGTGCTACGGTCGACGGCAAAAAACTCCCGTTTTTCGGTCGACGCCAGCGAAGTCGAAGCTGCGGCACCGAGCTATACCGTGCATACCCTGGAGCGCCTGCGCCGCGAACTTGGCACCGAGCAACCGCTGGTCCTGCTGGTCGGTGCCGATGCCTTTGCAGGTCTTCCAACCTGGCACCGCTGGCGGGATATCTTTGCGCTGGCGCACGTGGCGGTCTCCCATCGTCCAGGTTTCCCTGTCGAAGCCTGTAGTTTGCCCACTGAACTGGCGGCTGAATTCAACAGTCGCCGCCTGGCCGAGGCCAGCGACCTCAAAATTTCGCCAGGCGGGAGCATCGTTACCTTTGCGATGACCCAGCTGGCCATTTCCGCGACGCAGATCCGCAAACTGCTGGCCAACGGCCTTTCCGCCCGCTATTTGCTGCCGGACAGCGTTCTCGACTATATTGAACTTCACCAACTCTACAAAAGCCCCTGATGGACATCCGCAAGCTGCAAAAAATCGTCGTTTCCGCCCTTGAAGACATCAAGGGCAAGGATATCGAAGTCATCAACACCACCAAGCTGACCTCGATGTTCGATCGTATCGTCATCGCCACCGGTGATTCCAACCGCCAGGTCAAGGCGCTGGCCAATAACGTCCAGGAAAAGATCAAGGAAGCCGGGGGCGAGGTTGTCTCGACCGAAGGCGAGGACAGCGGCGAATGGGTACTGGTCGACCTCGGCGATATCGTCGTTCATGTCATGCAGCCCTCGGTCCGCCAGTACTACAACCTCGAGGAACTCTGGCAGACGACGCCGGCCCAGCGGCGCAAGGCCGCGGAGCAGGCCAGGGAAGAATGAAGCTGGCCGTACTCGCCGTCGGCCATCGCCAGCCCGCCTGGGTCAACGAAGGTTGCGCCGAGTACCTGAAGCGCATGCCGCGCGAGTTGCCGGCCAGCGTCACCGAGATCAAGCCGGAGGCCCGCGGTTCGAAGACCCGCGAGCAACTGCTGGCGGCCGAAAAAAGCCGGATACGCGAAGCCCTGCAGCAGGGGAGCCGGATCGTCGTGCTCGACGAAAAAGGCGACGACCTGACCACGCTGAAACTGGCCAAACGCCTTGAGGCCTGGATGCAGGACGGCCGTGACGTGGCGCTGCTGATCGGCGGTGCCGACGGGCTGGATGAAGAATTCAAGCAGCAGGCCGATGACCGGCTTCGCTTGTCCAGCCTGACCCTGCCGCACGGTATGGCGCGCCTGTTATTATGCGAGCAGCTCTATCGCGCCGTCAGCGTCCTCAAGAACCACCCTTATCACCGGGAGGGATGATGCGTCTCTATCTCGCTTCGCGTAGCCCGCGCCGCCGTGAGTTGCTGCACCAGATCGGCATCGACTTCGATACTGTCGTTTTTCGCGACGGCACGCGGGCCGATAGTGAAACCGATGAAACCCCGCTGGCGGGGGAAAGCCCGGTTGACTACGTGGAACGCGTGGCGCGCGCCAAAGCCATTCACGGCTTGAAAATCGTCGAGGAACGCCGCTTGCCGATGCGTCCGGTGCTTTCTGCCGACACGACGCTCGAATTCAACGGCGAGATCATCGGCAAACCGATCGACATGGCCGATGCAACGGCTATCCTGCGCCGCCTGTCGGGACAGACCCATCGCGTGCTGACCGGTGTTGCGGTCAATCACCTCGGCCATACCGAATACCTGCTGTCGACCAGTGAAGTGCGCTTTCGGGAAATCGACGACGAGGAAATCCGCCACTACGTGATGAGTGGCGAACCCATGGACAAGGCCGGTGCCTACGGCATCCAGGGACGTGCCGGCTTGTTCGTCGAACATCTGGCCGGCAGCTACACCGGCGTCATGGGGTTGCCGGTCTGTGAGACTGGCGAGTTGCTAAAGCGGCTGGGGTTCAGGCCGCTCTGAGTGGGTTCGCCGGTTTGGTGCTTAGACGATACTGATGTCTTCGATGCCGAAACCAGCCAGCTTCCCCTTGAGCACGGCAATCAGCACAGTCTCTTCCTCTGCGGCATTGCCATCGGGATCGTAGTAGAGGGCACCCGTCGCAGTGTTGAAGATCAGATAATCATCAATGCCTGTTTCGTTGGCGCTGGGGCCGGTTACCCCTTTGGCAATCAGCAGATTGGTCGTCGTCAGGCCGCCTGGCAGCGCTGTCGCCGATAGTGCCTCGAATACTGAGGAATCTAGGACGAGCTGGTCGACCACGCTACCGAGTGTTCCGGCCTTGAAATCCTTGATGGTGGTAACTGAAGACGTACCGCTGGAACTGGACCCGGAACCGTTGGCAGATGATGTGCTTCCGATGGTAGTCGATGTACTTGCTGCACCTAGATTGAAGTTAAGGCCGCCATTCGATGAAGAACTGCTGTTGCTGCTTGAGGCGGGCAGAGAGCTATTCTCCTCGATTGCGATGAACCAGAAAGTATCGTTGCCGCTTCCTCCGCGAACGGTATCAAAACCATTTCCGAGGTAGATAGTGTCGTTTCCGGCGCCAGTCGAAATGGTGTCGTTGCCTTCACCGCCTTCACCATCGTCTACGTAGTATCCATCGGCGTCGATGGTATCGTTGCCGGAGCCGGTGGTGATTTTGTCGTTTCCGGAGCCGCCAATGACCGTGTTGTCGCCATTCTTGGTCTTGACGGTATCGTTACCTGTGCCGGGGGCAATGAAATTGTTGCCGCTTCCGGCGGTGATCGTGTCATCTCCATCGTCAGAGTCGACATTGGTCGTTTCGCCATAAAGGCTGTTGTTACCGTTACCGAGGGTAACTCGATCGTTGCCATCGCCCATGTAGACGATATCGTCACCCTGTCCTGCCTTGATCACGTCGTTCCCGGCATTGCCATCGATCATGTCACTGCCGCTAGTGCCCGTCAGTTTTTCGCCTGCCGCAGTGCCGATTAGTCCGTCCCACTCGATAATGGACAACAGCAGATCACCGCCGGCCAAAGCACTGATTTGTCCGCTCAGGTTCATGGCATTGTCGACCGTACCAATCCAAAGATGATCTAAACCGCCACCGTCGTCGGCGATGGTCGAGCCTTTTGTGACCGATGCCTTGAGATTTTTCAGGATGGCGGAGCGTTCTGCTGTCGAGCCAATGTTTGCCAGATACGAGGTTACAGTATTTCCAAAGGCGCCATCGTCATCCCAGATCAGGGACGTGGCATTGGCATCAGCATCAGCCCAGGTCAGTTT
Source organism: Betaproteobacteria bacterium (assembly GCA_020621865.1). GTDB lineage: Bacteria > Pseudomonadota > Gammaproteobacteria > Burkholderiales > Rhodocyclaceae > Azonexus. Next base: position 420,429 of record JAHRYW010000001.1, read on the forward strand.
GGCGGGCTCAATTTCATAGGTATGACCATTGAAATAAAAATGGGTCGCCATAGCCATTTACTCCAAAATTAGCAGGAATTTCAATACTACCGCAATGTCATCGCTTGTAAAGCACCGCTCATCTGCGCTGAGCGGTATTCCATGTGGTTGTTGCGAAGGCCGCTATCTTTCGCGGAAGGATCGAGCCAATGTATCGGTGACAGGCTTCAGGAAGTATTCAAGGGCAGTGCGTGGTTGGGTCTGGATGAAGACTTCGGCGGCCATGCCCGGTTGAAGTTGGGAAATTTGCGCTGCCTGTAGGGATTCTGGCGTGGGCAGAATCTGAACCAAATAATAGGGTTCTCCTTCTTTGGTTAACTGGATATCTGCCGCGATGTACTTCACGCTTCCTAAGACAAGCGGTGTCGTGCGGTAAGGGAGGGCCGAAAACCGGATGTCTGCGATTTGTCCGAGATGCAATTCCTTAATCGAGTCGATACCGACTTGAGCTTCGACCAGTAGCGTGGTGTTGTCTGGGACAATTTCCAGTAGGTTCTCGCGGGGGGCGATTGATGCTCCCGGCGTGTTGGTTTTCAGCGCAAGTACTGAGCCGGAAACCGGGGCTGCAATGACGCTACGCTTTAACATCTCCTCGGCCGGCCGCAGGCGATCAGAGAGTTCGACGATGCGGTTGGTGGCTTCCTTCAGTTCTTGGGCTGCGCCGCGAGAATAATCGCTGCGCAGGCTGATGATCTTGAGGTTCAGTTCCTCTTTGAGGCGCAATGTACGGGCGACGTCGGCACGCCTTTCTTCACTGCGGGATTGATAATCGAGCACTTTTCTCTTCTGTTCGAGCAGACGGGGCGTAGAAATGAAATTTTTGTCGCGTAAGACACGGTAGGACTCCAGTTCCTCACGTGCCAGTTCTTCGGATCCGCGCTCGGCATTCATCTGGCTGGAGAGCGCATCAAATTCTTTGTCAATCTGGGAAATCTGCTTTTCCAGGGATTTTATCTGTCCCTTCAGGGTCTCTGCCCTGGCTAGAAACAGACGCTGTTCTCGTTCGATCATTTCGGCGACGACTGGCGAATCAACCCGGCTGGTCAGCTCCTTGGAGAAGGTGATTTTTGGGCTCAGAATAGCTTCGGATTCGAGCCGTGATTTTCTGGCAAGTTCGGCATCTAAGGCGCTGCGCAGGACCCCGTAGGCGGCAGCGGCCTGACTATCCTCGAGTTCGATTAAGGCCTGGCCCTGTTTGACGTGTTCCCCTTCGCGTACAAGGATTTTCCTGACGATGCCTCCCTCGTTGTGCTGGACCGTTTGACGGTAGTTTTCGACCTTGACCAGCCCATGGGCAACTACCGCCCCATGTAGCGGGGCAAACGCGAGCCAAGCTGCCGCACTTCCGAAGGCCAACAGGATGACCAGTTGGCCAAGGCGGACGATGCGGTTGAATCCGATGTCAATGTGCATGGGTATCAGGCTTTGGTGACTTGCTCGTGGCTTTGGGCCATGGCTTCCCGAAGTTTTAGCAGTACTTCTTCGCAGGGGCCGAACAGTTCCATGCGGCCTTCGCGCATTACCAACAATTTGTTCATTTGCTTCAGTACGGCTGGCTTGTGCGTGACCAGGACGACCGTCACTTTCGCCTGATGCAGTTCGTTTAGCGTCAGTAGCAGGTTGGCTTCGCCCTCGGCATCGAGGTTTGAGTTCGGTTCGTCGAGAACGAGCAGTTTTGGCTTGCCATACAGCGCTCGTGCCAGGCCAATGCGTTGCATCTGTCCCCCGGACAGTATATGGCCGCCAGAACCGATGACCGTATCGTAGCCGTTGGGCAGGCGTAGGATCAGTTCGTGTACCCGGGCTGACATGGCTGCCTTGACGACCGCGTCCGGGTTTGGCTGGCCCATGCGGGCGATATTTTCGGCCACCGAGCCGGGGAACAGTTCGACATCCTGAGGGAGATAGCCGATGAAAGGCCCGACTTCGGCACGTTCAGTGCGCCCGATGTCTGCCCCGTCCAGGCGAACGGTACCGGCGCTCGGTTGCCAGATGCCGATGATCAGGCGGGCTAGGCTTGATTTTCCGGAGGCACTCGGACCGATGATCCCCAAGGCGTCGCCGGCCTGTAACTCGAACGAGGCGTGGCGGATGATCGGTCGATCAATGTTCTTGCTGGCTAGTACGACGTTTTCGACGGCCAGGCGACCTTGCGGAGGAGGTAGTTTGGTCGTCTCCCGGGGACGTTCCGGGCCGAACAAGGGACTCAGTCGCCCAAAGGCCAGTCGGGCCTGGACGAAATTGTTCCAGTTGGCGATCAGGCTTTCGATCGGCGCTAGGGCGCGGCCGAGAATGATCGTGGTTGCGATCATGATACCGGCGCTGACGTGCTGATCGATGACCAGATAGGCGCCGGTTCCCATCATGGCGACCTGGATGGTCTGGCGGACAAATCTTGAAACGCTGCTGATCCCCCCCATTCGTTCTGCCGTAGCCAGTGTGCCGGAAAGCACTTCCTCGTTCATCCGCTGCCATTTGCCAACGAAACCCGGAGTCATTCCCATCGCATTGATGGCGTCGACATTGGCCACACCCTGATCGATGTAGTGCGAGGCTTTGCGGGCGGCTAGCTGGTTTTTCTCGATGTTGGCGCGATTGAGGTATTCATTGCTCCAGGCGATGGCAAAGAGAGTCGCGCCACCGAGCATGGCCACCATGCCCAGTAGCGGATGAAACAGGAAGATCAAGCCTATGTAGAACAGCATCCAGGGCAAGTCGAACAAGGCGATGATGCTGTTGCCGCCAAGAAATCCGCGGAGGATGGCGACATCTCGCAATCCGTGGATTTCGTCGCTGCGATTGATTTGCGAACCGCGTTCGACCAGCGCCGAGAGCACCTTCTCACCCAGCATCCGATCCAAGGCCATGCCCGCTTTGGCCAGCAACAAAGTACGCAGGAAATCCAGTGCCAGCATCATCAGCAGGGCGATCAGCGAGACCAAAGTCAGCATGATCAGTGTTTCCTTACTGCGACTGGTCAATACCCGGTCGAATACCTGCAGCATGTAGAGGGAGGGAGCGAGCAGCGCCAGATTGATGAAAATGCTGAACAGCGCAGCATTGACAAAAAACTTCTTGAAACGGAGAAAAAAGGCGTGCATCGAGGCCAAAAAGGAGAGGGGATAAAAAGAAGGCTGCCAGTTGGCAGCCTTTCTTCCAGCAGGGTTCTATTGTATTGGTCGGGGGGGCTCTTGGAAACGCCGATTTAAATCAGGCTGATTTCGCTGGTGTCGCTCCCGAAGGCCAAGTCGCTGAATTGCAGGCCTTTGACGTTGGCAATCAGGACAGCAGCCTCCGATCCATTGGCATCGGCGTCGTAGTAGAGCTTGCCGCCAGTATAGATCAGCACATCGTCAGCATCGCCGGTTGCAAGGGTCGTGAAATTGTCGGCAGTCATGCCGGCCAGAGCGGTGTAGATGTCGGTGTCGAACCACAGCTTGTCGCTGTCGCTAGTGAAATCCTTGACCTTGTCAATGCCGATCGCGGCAAAATTGCCCTCGTTGAAGACGAAATAGTCATTGCCTGCGCCCCCGGTGAGAACGTCGTTGCCCAGGCCGCCAGTCAGCAGATCGTTACCGTCCCTGCCGATCAGGTTGTCGTTGCCGGAGCCGCCGAAGATCTGATCGTTGCCCAGGCCGCCATCCAACTTGTCGTTGCCGGCAAAGGAAGACGGATCAGTGCTGCGGTCGCCATAAAGAATGTCGTCGCCATCCTCGCCGAAGAGTTGGTCGTTGCCACCGCCGCCATTCATGGTGTCGTTGCCGGTGCCGCCATAGAGCTTGTCGTTGCCGTAGCCGGTGTATTCCGGGCTATCGACGGTGAGGTCGAGATCGTTCAGGTGGGCAGGATTGATGTCGCCGCCAATTGAGTCATCACCGCTACCGCCGTAGACTTTGTCACTTCCGGCGCCGCCGTTCAGACTGTCGTTGCCGGCGCCACCGTAAATCTTGTCGGCGCCATCCCATCCGCTAATGGTGTCGCTGCCATCATCGTTACTTTCCGAGGTTGCGGCACTGTGGCCGTAGAGCTTGTCGTTGCCGGTGCCGCCCTTGATGAGGTCAGCGCCGGCACCGCCTTCGACAGTGTCGTTGCCAGCTCCACCATAGACGGTGTCGTCGCCGGCCAGGGCGTAAACCTTGTCGTTGCCAGTGCTGACGTTGAGGGTGTCATCCAATTCGGTGCCGGTCACGGTATCGTTGCCGCTGTAGGTGAGGGCCATCAAGCCCTCGAAACCGCTGGTTTGGAGCGTGGACTGGAGGGTCGTGGCACCGATCTTGAGACCGCTGATCTTGGTCGGATTGGCTTGGAAAACCGGATCGCCGCTGTCGTCGAATACGACGGTACCCCATTCGATGGACTTGACCGTGCCGCCGCTCATATTTTCGTTGGCGTCAAGTTTTACGGAGCCGGAGAGGCGGACGTAGTAGGCGTCATCGGTTTGCACGGTGTCGTTGTTTTCGGCGACTAGGTAGAGATCCTTGACCGTGCCGCTGATCGCGCCGGTGTCCAGATTGAATTTCAGGGAGCCGCGGTAGTCGACGCTGTAGCCGTCTGCTGTTTCTATCCAGAATTCCTTGGCTGAAGATGAGCTAACGGCGCCGGTGTAGACGTTGATAGACAGTTTCCCCGTGAAGCCGGCAGAGATTCCCGAACTGAAGGAGAGGTCAAATTCGGTAATGGTGACTTTGTTTCCGGATAGTGAGGCATTGGCGGTGAGTTGGGTGCCGTCATACCAGTAGGCGTAAAAGTTGTTGCCGACAAGGTCCGAATAGTATGGGTCGCCAAGCGATATGTTGGCCATAGCGTTTTCAGCGGAGACCATGCTGTCCGCGAAATTGGAAAACGTAAACCCCGGATCGAAAACACCCGTGTTGTTGATACCCGTAAATGTAGCCATGCTGCCTCCCTGTTTTATCGAAATCGTCGAACCGTTAAATTCTATCGGTATTTTTAATGCATTTGGTCTAATTTGCTTTGTGATTCGTCAAATATTTCACAGGGTATGATTGGTCTTGGTTAGGGTGTTATCGCCTGTTTTTCGTGGAGGAGTCATGACTGGATGCATCGAAATTCAACCCATTTGGCGTCCCAATCCGAGCACCGTTGGCGCGACGCGGATGGCGATGTTCATCCAGGCGGCCGGGCAGGGGGGGGATGGCGATCTGTGGCGGTGGTCGGTTGATCGGCCGGAGTCTTTTTGGTCGATGCTCTGGAATTTCTGCGGCGTGCTCGGTGAAAGAGGTGGCGAAACTCTCCTCGACGCTGACCGGATGCCCGGTGCCCGCTGGTTTCCCGAGGCGCATCTGAATTACGCGGAAAACCTGCTGAAGTATCGCGACGAAGGCGAGGCCTTGGTTTTCTGGGGCGAGGACAAGGTTCGGCGGCGGATGACCCGGGCGGAGTTGTATGCCGAGGTTGCCCGGTTTCAGCAGTTGCTGATCGAGGCCGGCGTTGGCGAGGGGGATCGGGTGGCGGCTTACCTGCCCAATTTGCCGGAAACCCTGGTCGCCATGCTGGCCACGACCGCGCTTGGCGCCATCTGGTCGTCGGCTTCACCGGATTTTGGGGTGCAGGGCGTGCTTGACCGCTTTGGGCAGATCGAGCCGAAGGTGCTGATCTGCGTCGATGGCTACTGGTACAACGGCAAGCCGGTCGATTGCCTGGCCAAGAATGCCGAGGTGGTGGCCCAAATGCCGTCGCTGGTCAGGACGGTGCTCGTGCCTTACCTGGATCCGGCGCCGAATACCAGAAAAATCGCCCATGCGGTGCTGTGGGGCTCAAATGCTACGGTCGAAGGCAAAAAAGAGGTAATTTTCAAAAAAGTTGCTTTCGATCACCCGCTGTTCATCATGTTCTCCAGTGGTACGACCGGCGTGCCGAAGTGCATTGTCCATGGTCATGGCGGCGTGCTATTGCAGCACCTGAAGGAGCACCAGCTGCACAGCGACGTGCGCCCCGGTGACCGGCTGTTCTACTTCACGACCTGCGGCTGGATGATGTGGAACTGGCTGGTTTCCGGCCTGGCCAGCGGTGCCTCGTTGCTGCTCTACGATGGCTCGCCGTTTGCCGGCCACGGCAAGGTATTGTTCGACTATGCGGCGGCGGAAGGGATGACCCATTTCGGCACCTCGGCCAAGTTCATCGACGCCGCCGCCAAGCTCGGCCTGCAGCCGGGCAGTACGCACGACCTGTCGGCCTTGCGCGCCATGTTTTCTACCGGCAGCCCGCTGTCGCCAGAGGCTTTCGACTGGGTCTATCGTGAGGTCAAGTCCGATCTGCTGCTGGCCTCGATTTCCGGCGGCACCGACATCGTGTCCTGCTTCGTGCTCGGCAATCCGGTGCTGCCGGTGTATCGTGGGGAGATCCAGTGCCGCGGGCTGGGCATGGCGGTCGATGTGTTCGACGAAGACGGCCGGCCGGTGCGTGGCGAGAAGGGCGAACTGGTCTGCACCAAACCCTTCCCTGTGATGCCGGTCGGCTTCTGGAACGACCCGGATGGCAGCAAGTATCGCGCCGCCTATTTCGAGCGCTTCCCGAATGTCTGGTGCCATGGCGATTTTTCGGAGCTGACGGCGCACGACGGCATGATCATTTACGGCCGCTCGGATGCGACGCTCAACCCGGGCGGCGTGCGCATCGGCACGGCGGAGATCTACCGTCAGGTCGAACAGTTGCCGGAAATCCTTGAATCTCTGGTCATCGGTCAGGACTGGCCGCCGGGGCGCCACGACGATGTGCGTGTCGTTCTCTTCGTCAAACTACGCGAGGGGCTGGTGCTGGATAGCGCGCTGATCGAACGGATCCGGCAGCAGATTCGCGCCAATACGACGCCGCGGCATGTCCCGGCCAAGGTCGTCCATGTCGCCGATATCCCGCGCACCAAGTCGGGCAAGATCGTCGAACTGGCCGTCCGCAATGTCGTGCATGAGCGGCCGGTGAAAAACATCGAGGCCTTGGCCAATCCGGAAGCGCTGGCGTTTTTCCGGAATCGGCCCGAACTCGCCGACTAGGCGCGATTGGGGAGCAAGGCGCCGATCAGCGGCAGCTTGCGGGCAACTTCCATGGTTTTCCCGAGCAGCCAGCCCAGTGCCGCCGTGATGCGGCGGCTGGCCTCCGGGCTTTCGATCCAGCGATAGAAAAGGGTCGCGGTCGCAACGCTGACGGCCAGGACCAGGCAAAGGGCGATGATCACCGAATCGGGCGACGATAGTTCCAGCTGGAAATAGAGGCTGTTGGCCAGCAGCAGGATGGGGAAGTGCACCAGGAAGACGGAATAGGATATCTGCCCGAGAAACGCCAGCGGCTTGGCGTCCGGCCAGCGTTCCAGGAAGCCGGTTCGCCGGCCGAAGCCGAGCAGTAGTGCGATACCCAGGGCAAGCGCGATGCGCAGGCGGAAATCGAAGACCAGCGCGGCCACCGTCACGGTGGCGATGGCCCCCATCCAGAACGCCAGCTGCCGGCGGTCGGAAGCCCACCAGGCGGCGGCGCCCAGACCGTAGGAACCGAAGAAGTAGATCGCCCAGTTGTCCCAGCTGGCGTCGCGGTTGAACCAGAACAGCGAGGCGGTCGCAACACCCAGCACCAGTGCCGGCGCGACCAGGCGGGCGTGGCCGGCCCAAAGCAGCAGGGTCATTAGCGCAAAAAGCTGGAAGTCGATGGCGATATACCAGACGCCGGCCGACAGGGCTTCGAAGCCGAGCAGATTGTGAAGCAGGAAGGCGTGGGCCAGCCATTGGCTGAAAGTGGCGCGGTCGGGGATGGCCTCGTCGTCCAGCCACTGGTTGGCGACTGCCGCAGCGACGATGGCCAGGCCGATGGCGGCCAGATAAGGCACGGCCAGGCGCAGGTAGCGCTTCCAGATCAGAGGTAATGGCGAGGCGGTCAGCGCCTCGCCGTGGGCCGACAGGCCGCGGGCAGCGAGAAAGCCGGCGATGACCAGGAAGACCTGGACAGCCATGCGGCCGTACTCGAAGCACCAGTTGAAAATGGTCGGAAACGCCTCGCGCGCGGCCTCGGCCAGCGGGCCGTAGGACGAGAAATGGTTCAACAGGACGAGCATGGCCGCAACCGCCTTCAGGGCGTCGATCAGGGGCATGCGGTTGGGCTTGTTGCTCATGAAATTGATTTTACACCGTTTGTTGCGGTGCACAAAAATGAAATATTCGAGGTTTTCTAGCCGTCAGCTAGACAAAACGCGCGACGAACGAATTGGTGTACCTGGCCGGCAAATCGACCCAGACGCGGTGTCCGCTGCCGGGGGCGACGCTGATCGTCTCGCCGGCCTGGTTTTCCATGCGCATCAGTGTCGAGACGTGGTTGCCCGAGGGGTGCACGCATTCCAATTTGTCGCCGACCGAAAAGCGGTTCTTGACGACGATTTCCATCAGGCCGCGAGCCTCGTCGAACCCTATCGCATCGCCGACATAGAGGCTGCGGTCCGATTCCGAGTGGCCGCGCAGGTAGTTCTGGTAGTCCGCGTCGTGGTGGCGCTGGTAGAAGCCGTCGGTATAGCCGCGATTGGCCAGGCCTTCCAGTTCGCGCAGCAGGGCCGGGTCGAGCGGTTTGCCGGCGACGGCGTCGTCGATTGCCTGGCGATACGACTGGGTGGTCCGGGCGACGTAGTAGGGGCTCTTGGTGCGGCCTTCGATCTTCAGCGAATCGACGCCGATCTCGACCAGGCGGTGGACATGCTCGATGGCGCGCAGGTCTTTCGAGTTCAGGATGTAGGTGCCGTGCTCGTCTTCCTCGATCGGCATCAGTTCGCCCGGGCGCTGTTTTTCCTCGATGACGATCTCAATATCGTTTTTGGCCAAAATTTCCGGCTGACCGTAGGATTTATCCGATTCCTGGCCGCTGGTGCCGACTTTGTAGTCCCAGCGGCAGGAATTGGTGCACGTGCCCTGGTTCGGATCGCGGTGATTGAAGTAGCCGGAAAGCAGGCAGCGGCCGGAATAGGCGATGCACAGCGCGCCATGGACGAAGACTTCGAGCTCGATGTCCGGGCATTGCTGGCGGATTTCGGCGACCTCGTCGAGCGACAGTTCGCGCGACAGAATGACGCGCTCGACGCCCATTTTTTTCCAGAAGCGGACCGCCGCCCAATTCACCGTGTTGGCCTGCACCGACAGGTGGACGACCTGTTCCGGCCAGGTTTCGCGCACCATGTCGATCAGTCCCGGGTCGGACATGATCAGCGCGTCGGGCTTCAGGGCGATGACCGGCGCCATGTCGTCCAGGTAGGTGGCCAGCTTGGCGTTGTGCGGGAAGATGTTGCTGACGACGAAAAACTGCTTGCCGCCGGCGTGCGCCTCGTCGATGCCTTCCTTCAGCGCGGCGATGGTGCCGAACTCGTTGTTGCGCACGCGCAGGCTGTAGCGCGGCTGGCCGGCGTAGATCGCATCGGCGCCGAAGGCGAAGGCTGTCCGCATCATCTCGAGCGAACCGGCCGGGGCGAGGAGTTCGGGCGCCTTGCGCATAGTAGAATCCGGAAAAAACCGCGAATTGTAGAGCGTATGACCGAAGAAATCCTGATCAATTTCACGCCGCAGGAGACCCGCGTTGCCGTCATGCAACAGGGCGTCGCCCAGGAGCTGCATATCGAGCGCACGGCGAGCCGCGGGCTGGTCGGCAATGTGTACCTCGGTCGCGTCTGCCGCATCCTGCCCGGCATGCAATCCGCGTTCGTCGAGGTCGGCCTCGACCGCACCGCCTTCCTGCACGTCGCCGATATCTGGCAGCCGCGCGAAACGGCCACCGAGCGGCCGATCGAGAAAATCCTGCACGAAGGCCAGAGCATCGTCGTCCAGGTCGTCAAGGATCCGATCGGCACCAAGGGCGCCCGGCTGTCGACACAGATTTCCATCGCCGGCCGCATGTTGGTCTATCTGCCGCAGGAAAAGCACATCGGGATTTCGCAGCGCATTGAATCCGAGGCTGAACGCGAGGTGCTGCGCGAAAAGATCACCCGGCTGGTGCCGGGGGAAGAAACGGGTGGCTTCATCGTCCGGACCATGGCCGAGAATGCCAGCGACGACGAGTTCGCGACCGACATCGCCTACCTGCGCAAGACCTGGGCCGATATCCGCGACAAGGCCCGGACCTCCGGCCCGCCGACCATGCTTTACCAGGAGCTGTCGCTCGGCCAGCGCGTTCTGCGCGACTTCGTCAATCCGGGGACGACGCGCATCGTCATCGACTCCCGGGAAAACTTCGTCAAACTGAACGGCTTCGCCGAGGAATACACGCCGGCCGTCCTGCCGCTGCTCGAGCACTACACCGGCCAGCGTCCACTGTTCGACCTGCACGGCGTTGAGGATGAAATCCAGAAGGCCCTGGCCCGCCGCGTCGACCTCAAATCCGGCGGCTACCTGATCATCGACCAGACCGAGGCGATGACGACCATCGACGTCAACACCGGCGGTTTCGTCGGCGTGCGCAATTTCGACGACACCATCTTCAAGACCAATCTCGAAGCCGCCGTTACCATCGCCCGCCAGCTGCGTCTGCGCAATCTCGGCGGCATCATCATCGTCGACTTCATCGACATGGAAAACGAGGAGCACAAGAAGGCCGTGCTCGACGAATTCAACAAGGCCCTGGCTGGCGACCACACGCGCCTGACGGTCAATGGCTTCACCGCGCTCGGCCTGGTCGAAATGACCCGCAAGCGGACCCGCGAATCGCTGGCCCACGTGCTGTGCATGCCCTGTCCGACCTGCGGCGGACGCGGCGAAGTCAAGACGGCGCGCACCGTGGCCTACGAGATCCTCCGCGAACTGCTGCGCGAGGCACGCCAGTTCAATGCCCGCGAATACCGCATCCTGGCCGGCCCCGACGTCGTCGACCTCTTCCTCGACGAAGAGTCGCAGGCGCTGGCCATGCTCTCCGACTTCATCGGCAAATCGGTTTCCCTGCAGTCCGAACCAAGCTATTCCCCCGAGCAGTACGACATTGTTTTGATGTAGCGTAATTTGAGTTCATCTGCGTATACGATGAACCCTTGATATGCACAATTTTCAATGGTTTTGCCTGTGTCGTGTTAATTGCCGTTGATCTCCGTATAATCGAAATAGCCCTTTCATTGGTAGCTAGATGGGTAGCTAGACTGGCTAGCTACCCATCGCATTTCGGAGTGTGACGACGGTGGCCAAAATCCAATCCAACTTACTGACTGATATCCAGTTGCGGAAATGGATTCGTGCAGGTTTGCCAGTGGCGAAGTCGGATGGCGCGGGTCTCACGTTTACGCTGTCCGCAGCCGGTGCGGCAACATGGGTTTTGCGCTACCAACACGGAGGTCGTCGACAAGAGGTGACTCTTGGTCGCTATCCAGATGTGTCGTTGGCTGCTGCCCGCTTGAATGCAACCAAAAAGCGTTTGGCCCTTCTTGATGGGGTAAATCCAGCGGACGAGGTACGAAAAACCAAAGCTCACAAAGATTGGACGGTTCGTGAACTGATTAAGGACTATCGGGAGTTAGTGCTTACGAATCTTGCTGATAGTACTCAACGTAGCTACGGTAGAAATCTAAAACGGATCGAAAATGGCATGGGCGCCATGTCCGTTCAATCGGTAGGCCCTGCTGATGTTGTTGCTCAGATTGAGCGTGTCAAAACAGGTTGGGTGGAGCTTTTTACTCTTTGGTGTGTCCTTCTCGGTATTTTCAAGCATGCGACAGGTAAGAAGCTGATCTTTGCCAGTCCATGTGCGGGTATCCAGCTTGAGGCGATCATTGGCAAACGGCCAGAAGTTAAGAGGCGGCTGATGCTGAGTGTGGACGAGTTGGCCGTGCTGCTGAATGCACACATGAAACCGGACAATCTCCTGTCCGTGAAAATTTTGCTGGCAACAGGAGTTCGAATTTCAGAATTGTTTACAGCCTTGAGAGAGAACGTATTTATTACGGAAGCTCGTTGGCACATACCGCAGAGTAAGACGGGGCCGGCTATGGATATTCCCTTGGCCCCGTGTGTTGTCGATTGGTTTAAGGAACTGTTTCTGCTGGCCGGGAACTCGGTGTATGTCTTGCCCGCTCGCCTACGGACTCGGATTGAGCGATACGATGGAGATGCGCACGTATCGAAGGATGCAATTCGTGAGGCTATTGATTATTGGATTGAGAACCATACCCCAGCGATCCGTCGATTTACCCCGCATGATCTGCGCAGCACAATGAAAAGCCACATGCGAAAACTTGGCGTTAGCCGTGATATTTCGGAGATGTGTTTGAATCACAAGTTATCAGGTGTTGAAGGTATCTATGACCAGCACTCATATTACGAAGAGCGCCGTGCTGCCCTGACGGTTTGGTCTGAATTTCTAACGGATTGTCAGCTCAAAAAAGCAGCAGCATAGCGCTAGAAGATTCTTGAGGAATATTTTGCGAGCATCGGAGTAACTATTTTCTAGGATTCGCAATGAAAAACTCCATCAATTCTGTACCTGATGATTTTGATATCTCAATCTATGACGCATGTGCATCATGGGATTTGAAAGATTGGGTTGCAGAACTCTCTGCGCGTTCGTTCATGAGCTATGTTTTCGCTAAAGAACGGGAAGGGCGGCTAACTGACGAACTGCGGAGCAGCTATGTTGAACAAGCAGAGCTGTTACTGCAGATGCCATTGCGGAGTCTTCGCCCTCTATCCGATATTTACCTGTCACCTCTCATGGATCAGTCGGCAGAGGAGTTTTTTAGAGGCCATCGTGTTCTTTCTGACCCCCGCTATCGGGCTTGGGTTCAACGTATGGAAGATACCGAAAAATATGGTGATCTTGTTGAGGACGGCGATCTGGAATTTGACGAAGATATTTGCCGTAATGTCCACGAGTACCTTTCAAGTCCTGCGTGGAAAGTTCATCGCGATTCACTCGGTCAGGTTAAGAGGTTTTTCATTGGTGTCGATTTAAATGCATCAGATGACTATCTAGTGAAGCAATTCCGTTCTTGGATAGCTAAAACTCGTGCAGAGGCCAATATTGAACCTAAACAGTGGTTGTTTAGCGATAAAAGATTCGAAAAGTGGCACAAAGAACGTTTGCTGCCCTACTTAGATTTGACTTTCTGGGCGATCATCAATCGAAAAAAAATCAAACCTGCAGATATGGAAGAAAGTTTTTTCGAGGGCAGGTATTTTGGTGTTCCTGGTGAGCATGTAACCAAAAAGGTAGCCAAAGAGGCCGTAAAACTCATAAGTGATGAGACTCTCTATGCATTAAATGTCGAATTGCGTACTTATGGGTGCGGAATGCCCGAAAAGTCGTAGTTTCTAGATTTTTTCAATCACATATCACTTTATTGAGAAGGTGATTGTCTGCCCAAAAACATGGCAGATTGGCCAGAATCAAGCATCTGGCCCTGTACCTAACTCCTCATTACGTTCAAATCAGCGAGTACCAGAAATGGTGTTCGCTGATTTCGTTCGTCCTTTCCATCTACAGGAGTCAGACAATGAACATTCAATGCCCAAACTGTCACTCTGCACGTATTAATACCCGCAATCGTGCCCGCAAGGCCGCCGGTCTCATCGGCACGGTTGGCGGCTGTGTCGGTGGTGCCACCGGTAGCCTGTCCGGTATCGAAATCGGCATGACTGTCGGAATCGTCGCCGGTCCGCCTGGCATGGTCTTCGGTGGTGTCCTCGGTGCGCTTTTCGGCGCCGTAGTTGGCGGTACTGCCGGCGGCCTGTCCGGTGCCCGATTGGGCGAACTCGTCGACCGTCGCATCCTCGATAACTACCGCTGCCTTGCCTGCGGCCACTGCTTTAGTCTCACTGCACCCGAGCCGACCACCTACTGATCGGCTTGTTTCATCTCTGCCGTCTGCAAAGGACGGCATCGCAGTTCTCGTCTCTCTCTCTCTCTCATTGATTCATCGCCTCCCGTCTCTGCCGTTCACACGGCGGAGCGGCTGCGCCTATTCATTCCCGAAAGGAAATCTCATGGCACACCTCGTTCAACAAATGGCCTATGTCGGCGCCGAACCCTGGCATGGCCTCGGCAATCGTCTTCCAGCCAAACAACCCATCGAAGTCTGGGCCAAATCCGCAGGCATGGACTGGACCATCCAGGAATCCCCGGTCCGCTTCATGGCTGACAGCATCGGCAGTCTGGGTAGCATCCATTCCTTCGAAGAGCAGAAAGTCCTCTATCGCTCGGATACCAAGGAAGCCCTGTCTGTTGTCTCGCAGCGCTATCAGGTTGTTCAACCCAAAGAAGTTCTCGAGTTCTATCGCGATCTCACTGACGTTTCCGGCTACCAGTTGGAGACGGCTGGTGTATTGAAAGGTGGCAAGAAGTTCTGGGCATTGGCTAAGACCGGTCAATCGACTGCCTTGAAGGGCAATGATCAGGTCAATGGCTATTTGTTGTTGGCCACCTCGTGTGACGGAACACTCGCCACCACGGCAACCCCGACGACCGTCCGCGTCGTCTGCAACAACACCCTGACCATTGCCGTGAATGGTGCCAGTCAGGCGATCAAGGTGCCGCACAATACTCGCTTCGATCCGCAAGCCGTCAAACAGCAACTTGGGATTGCTATTTCCCAGTATGACGCTTTTATGTACCGCATGAAGACACTGGCCGAGCGCAAAGTGAAATCGCACGAAGCGATGAACTACTTCCTGCGTGTGATGTGCGATGTCCAGCCCGGCACCATCGATCCGGCAGGTCTCGCCAACGAACGCGCCTTGAAGCGGGTACAAGCCCTCTACGACGGCCAGGGTAAAGGTGCCGAACTGGAAGCGGCCAAAGGCACCGCCTGGGGCCTGCTCAATGCCGTCACCGAGTACGTCGACCACGAACGCCGTGCCCGCAGCACGGAGTACCGCATGGATTCCGCGTGGTTTGGTCAGGGTGCCGTCATTAAGCAAAGGGCGTTGGATACTGCACTGCAGCTCGTTGCCTGAATCACCGTTTCACCATTCATCCCTCGCAAATGCCCAGTCAGCTTTTCGCTGACCGGGCATTTTGCATTTTGGAAGGAGTAGAAGCATGCAACCACAAGCCTTACCCAATGCCAGTCCGATCAAGAGTCGTCCGGCACTCAAGCTGGTCAAGACCAAGGAGCTGCCACGTGAAGACTGGCTGGCCGTTCGCAAACAAGGCATTGGCAGTTCGGATGCCGCTACCGCTGTGGGTCTTAATCCCTATAAGAGCCAGCTCGAACTGTGGCTGGAGAAAACCGGCCGTGATGGCAACCTGCCCAAGGCAGATCCCCAAGATGAAGAGAGTCCGATGTTTTGGGGGAACATCCTTGAGCCAATCGTCGCAGCGCACTACACCAAACGCACCGGCAATCGGGTGCGGCGCATCAATGCCGTCCTGCAGCATCCCGATCCCAGCCTGCCCTGGATGCTGGCCAACATTGACCGCGAAGTCACCGGTTCCAGCGAGGTACAAATCCTCGAATGCAAGACCGCCGGTATCAACGGTGTAAAGCTCTGGAAGGACGGCGTACCTGAATACGTTCAACTCCAGGTCATGCACCAGCTGGCCGTCACCGGCAAGCAAGCCGCCGATGTGGCCGTATTGCTTGGTGGACAACACCTCGAAATCCATCGGGTCGAACGCGATGAGCGTTTGATTACCCGATTGATCGAACTCGAACGGCACTTCTGGCACTACGTCGAGAGCGATACGCCGCCACCGGCCGATGGCAGTGAATCGGCTGACTTGGCGCTACGTTGCCTCTATCCGGCAGACGATGGCCAGACCCTCGATTTCACAGAGGAGCGCAACCTGTCGGCCACCTTCGCCGATTGGCTGTCGGTTCGGCAAAGCATCGCCGAGGCCGAGAAGCTGGAGGCGCAACTCAAGCAAAGCCTGCAGCAAGCCATGGGCAGTGCCACGAGAGCGAACTTCGAAACCGGCAGCGTCACCTGGAAGAAAGCCAAGGATAGCGTGGTGCTCGATGTCACGGGCCTCCTCAAGGATCACCCCGAATTCCAGCAGCAGTACGCCATGAGCAAACCGGGTAGTCGGCGCTTCCTAGTCGCCTGAACCACACAAGCCACTTAATCAACGCAATCAGCCTTCCCGACCTGCCACCCCAGCGGTGCAGGCGGAAGGCATTTTTTACAGGAGTCACCGATATGTTGAAAGGTCTCGCCATTACACCGCCCGTACTGGGACGAATCTCCATCGGCAAAGTGGTGGAGAAGAACGGCAAACGTCTGCCAGAGAAGGACGATCAATTCACTATCACCAGCCAGGTTCAGAAGAAGGATGGCTGGTTGCCGCACCCGCTGGATGAAAACCTGCGCAAGGAACAGGGCGGCAAGATTCGCAATATTCCGATCCGCTTGTTGTTCAACGATCCCTATCTCAACTTCCGGGCCGAGTACAGCTTGTTTGATCGGACGACGGGGCGGCCACTCTGTGTCGGCGATGGACAGAACTGCAAGCGCCAGACGGAAGAGGGCATCAGGTCGTTTCCATGCTCGTCACCGGATGCTTGTCCGCTGGCAAAGGGCGGTTGTAAACCCTACGGACGCTTGAATGTGGTGCTGGGAGACGATGACTCGCTGGGGACCTTCATCTTCCGGACGACCGGGTTCAACAGTATTCGGACGCTGAGTGCACGGCTGCAATATTTCCAGGCAATCTCGGGAAACAAGCTTTCCTGCTTGGCGCTGGAACTGCGCTTGCGTGGGAAATCGACGCGGCAGAGCTTGGGGACACCGATCTACTACGTGGATATCACGCCGCAGACAGGGTTGTCGACGGAAGAAATGCTGGGGCAGGCCAAGCAACTAGATGAAGCACGCCGGCTGGCTGGGTTTGATCAGGAAGCCTTGGATCAAGTAGCCAAGCTGGGTCTGGGAAATGGGGCGTTTGAAGAGGGAGAGGAAGACGGAGGCGCAGTAGTGGAGGAGTTCTTCTCTTCTACTCCGGATGCCGATCCTTCGGCAGCTTCTACAATTCCAGATACGCCAATGAACAAGACGCTGGGGCAGAAACTAGAGGCTAAGGCTCTGGCGGTGTTGGGATAGGCAGGAGTTGTTTTGCAGCCTCAAGCAGTGACGCCCGCTGATTTGCTTCCAATTGCCCCCAAGCTGCAATCAATTCTGCAAGCTCGTCCTCTGGTGTGAAAAAGAACGGAATGGGAACACCTGTTGCGTTTGCCAGATGCTCGACCGTTAGCAAATCAGGTAGGTGCTTGCCCTTTTCATACTGATTCATGCGCGGACTAGCACTGAATTGATCAATGCCTGCTTTGATCCCCAGCGCCTTTTGCGAGAGGCCGCTTTTCTGACGGGCTTCTCGCAAACGTCGTGCGAAATACGTCGATTGATTCATGAATCCCAAGGCCCAGATTTGACCTAAGAGATTCTTAGTTTCTTAATTGACACGATACTAAGGAATACTTAGCATCGCTTTGCCTATGTCAGCAGAGTAAGTGCTGCATCACGTTTGCTCATCGCGCAAAAACTTAAAGGAACTCTGATGAACAACCCATCACCTCTCGAAACCCTCGCGAGTTATGCCATCACGTTCGTTGCCGGCGCTCTGACCACGGTTTGTGTGGCGGCTTACGGCAAATGGATGAAGCAGCAGGGCCGTGTCACTGGTCCGGTCGTTTCCCCGTAATCAGTAATCGGCGAGTTACTCGTCACATACCAAAAGGACCATGCATGTCGATTGATATTCAGAAATTTACCGCCGACGAACTCACCCTGGAAAAGCTCGACACGCTCGCCATGCGCCACGAGTCCTTCCAGGTCGTCGCAGTTTCCAACATCAGTGCCGTCGTCGAAAAAATCGAAGGGCGACTGGAAAAGCAGGATCTCAAATGCCGTGTCTATTCCGAATACCGCTCGGCGGCGATGGCGGCGACCTTCAGTCCGGCTGCTGTGGTCGGGCTGGGCGCGGCGGTCGGTATCGGGTTGCACAACCTCGCCACCTTCAATCCCGACTACGAGATTGCCAAGAACAAGTTGGCCGGCACGGTCACTGTCAAATACATGAAGTGAAACGACTCGGTGTCGGCCGTGTATGGCGATAGCGGATCACATAACCAAAATGCTTAAGGGAGAGAAATGAGAACAACTACTACCTGCGCCCTCCTGGCGCTCGCCTGCCTGCCGCTGTCCGGTTTGGCCCAAACTTATATTGGCATCGGTGCTGGGAAGGCCGACTACAGCGACTTCACCCTGCGTGATATGGAATGGGATTCCCTCAATGTCACGCAACAGAAAGACAAACCTACGGCTTTCGGCTTCTATATCGGTGAACGCCTCAATGACTACCTGGCCGTCGAGCTGGGTTACATGAACTTGGGTGCCCGCAAGATCAGCGGCTATGTCACCGGCGGTAGCAGCACCGCCAGTGTCGACGGCAAGACCCGTCTCGAAGGCCTGGGTCTCTCCTTTCTCGGTAGCTATCGCATCGGCAGCTTCGCACCCTATGTTCGCCTCGGTCTGATGTATGGGCATCAGGACCGGAAGGCAAACAAGAACGATCCAGGCTTGCTGTTCCAGAATCCGAACAACGAATCCAGTACCACGGATGTGGTCCGGCCGATCTACGGCCTTGGTCTTGAGTACCACGTCACCGAAGCTGTGGCTGTCCGTCTCGACCATACCGTGATCCACCACGCCAGCGTCGACACCATCAACAACATCGACAATGGCACCATTCATCGGGATGCCTCGATTACTACCTTGGGATTGCTCTACAGCTTCGGCGCTAAACCGAACCAGACGGATTGGGGGAGTAGCAAATGGTCGATGGGCTTGGCCGGTGGTTGGTCGAAAACTTCGGCTCGCATGAGCGGCGGAGGTTACAACGGCAATGTCTGGAATCTACAGACCCATACTGTCAATGCCCAGGTGGCCGGCGGCATGTCGGACGACAAGACCGATACGGCCTATCGCCTGTCGCTCTTCCGGAACGAGGGGAACATCGAGTACGAGGTGTATCTGGCCACGCTGGGTGAGTTCCAGTCACGCAGTGCCAACGATGGCATCACCGGTGGTGGGAATGCGCTGACTGGCGCAACGACAAGGACGGCGAATGCTCTGGGGGCCAACGTCGGCTATCGCTTCGAACCGATCAAATCCCTGACCATCCAGCCGAAGCTGGGTCTGGCGGCGGTGCACACGCGGGACGAAATTTACAACAGTCTGGATTTCGCAGGCGTCGGTGGTTCAGCACAGAGTTCAGTGGTGAAGAAGACGGTGCTCTCCCCAACGGCGGGGCTGGTTATTGGCTATCAGCTGACCAAGGCTATCGAGGCTCGGATTGGCTATGAGCATTACTTCCTGTCCGGCAGCGATGCGGCGCTAGGAAAAGGCAATATCGGGATGGTCATGGCAGGGGTACGGGTCGGCTTGTAGGAGGATCAACGTACTGCATAGAGAGAAGGGGCTGCGGCCCCTTCGTCCTTTTGCAGTAATTTTTTTGGGGTTTTTTGAGGCTTGCTGGGCAGAGACTCGGCCGAAGCCATCACTCGAGGAGAGCAAAATGTAGTCCGAAATCCCACTCTATGTTGCCGTTAATACGCTGTCACTGGTAACCGAGTATCTAACAGCGATGAGGTGATTCATTCATTCGGCAAGCGGTCGTCTATAGCTACACGCGCTAGATAGCCTCTCTCTACAGGCACTCTCCCAAGACTATCTCACCGAGCACTTGTTCGAGATGGATGGGGTCGACAAGGGTTACCTAGTGGAGTAAGGCCTCACTCGTAGTTCTAGCGCACATCGGTACCAGGAAACATGGTGTTTGCTCTCTTCCTTTCGTGTATATCCAGATCACACCTATTGGTTCAATTAGAGAAATTGAGGAGGAGACACCGGTCTTGCTTATTCATGCAGGTCCGTAGAGGGGGGGTAACGCCATTCCGTGTACCCCTGGAATGTGATTTCCCATTGGCTCCGCGCTTATGCCCGATTGCGACAAGCCTTCAAGAATCCCGCAAGTCGAGGCTTGACGGTTATCAGGACAACGACTGCGCAGCTCAAGAAGCTGTTTTTCCAGCGCTTGGAGTTCACCGATGCGACGGACGACATGCCCGATGTGTTCATCCAGCAAGTGGTTAACCTCGCCGCAATTTTCCTCCGGTGATTCCTTGAAGCGCAATAGCGTCCGAATCTCGTCGAGTGTCATGTCCAAGCTACGACAGTGCCGAATGAAGGTCAATCGCTCCTGGTGCATTACCCCGTAGATGCGGTAATTTCCCTCGCTCCGCCCTGGTTTCGGCAACAGTCCTTCCCGCTCGTAGTAGCGGATCGTTTCGACATTACTTCCCGCTAAACGCGCCAGTTCGCCGATTTTCATTTCTGTCTCTTTCGTTCGCTCATCACGTCCGGCCAGGCTGCAAAGCGATGATGGCCATGCCACCGAGGCATACGGCACTGCCCAGAAAATCCCAACGGGTCAGGGGAATTCCATCGACCTGCCATAGCCATAACAAGGCGACCGCAACATAGACACCGCCATACGCTGCGTAGATGCGACCGGCGGCGCCCGGATGCAATGTAAGCAGCCAGGCAAACAGAGCCAGTGACATGGCAGCCGGGATCAGAAGCCAACGCTGGCGACCCTGCGTCAGCACCAGCCAGGGCAAATAGCAACCGATGATTTCGGCCAGCGCGGTAACGACGAAGAGACCTAATATCTTCAGGAACTCCAACATACTTTTCTCCTTGAACATTTTCATTGTAGCCGCTTGACCTTGTAGCGACTCAAGGGTTTTTAATGGCATCAACGAATAGGAGATTGCCATGCCCACCCATGCCGAGAAGCACCGATCCAATGAGCCTGAGCGTTGCGCGTGTTCAGGTGGCGGTGTGACGGATACGACCTCCATACAGGATGTGCCGCGTGTCGCTGTACCTAACTCCTCAGGGAATTCGAGTGTTTTTCGGATTCCCGCCATGGACTGCCCGAACGAAGAAAACGATATCCGCAAGGTGCTGACAGGCATTGAGGGGATTCGGTCACTACGCTTCGAACTGACGTCCCGGACCCTGACCATCGATGGCGAGCAGTCAGCCCAGGAAGGTGCGTTACAGGCCATCCGCCAGCTTGGTTTTGAAGTGCTGCCCATCGAGCATGAACAGAAGACTGAAACCCCATCAGGTCTCGGCGAGATCAGTAAGGCATTGATCGCCCTGGCATTGGCCATCGGGGCCGAGGCTTTGAATTTCTTCGCACCCGATACCTTGCCGTTCAAGGGGCTGGGCATGGCGTTGGCAGCCGCTGCCATTGCCTTCTCGGGATTCTCCACCTATCGCAAGGGATTGTCTGCATTGCGGCGCGGCCAATTGAACATGAACGCCCTGATGGGCGTCGCCGTGACTGGCGCTTTCCTGATCGGTCAATGGCCGGAAGCAGCTATGGTCATGGCGCTTTACGCCATCGCCGAACTAATCGAGGCACGGTCCGTCGATCGGGCACGCAACGCTATCAAGGGGCTCCTTGCCTTGGCCCCGGAAACCGCAGAGATTCGACTAGGCGATGGTGGCTGGCTGGAGACGCCGGCTGACAAGGTTGCCATTGGCGCACTCGCCCGGGTGAAACCTGGCGCCCGCATTCCGCTGGATGGGCGAGTAACCGCCGGCAGCAGTGCGGTCAACCAGGCGCCAGTTACCGGTGAGAGCATTCCTGTCGACAAGACGACTGGCGATCCCATTTTCGCCGGCACCATCAACGAGACCGGTATGCTGGAATTTGAGGTGACGGCTGCCGCCAACAACACGACCCTGGCCCGCATCATCCATGCCGTCGAGGCAGCCCAAGGTACACGAGCACCCACGCAACGTTTCGTGGATCGCTTTGCCACTATCTACACGCCGGCCATTTTTGTGATCGCCGTGGCCGTGGCCATCGGTGGCCCCGGGCTGTTCGACTGGACGTGGACACAGGCGCTCTACAAGGCGTTGGTTCTCCTGGTGATCGCCTGTCCCTGCGCGTTGGTCATCGCCACACCGGTTACAGTTGTCAGCGGACTGGCCGCAGCTGCTCAGCGCGGCATCCTGATCAAGGGCGGCGTCTATCTGGAAGAGGCCCGGAAACTGCGTGCCATTGCTCTCGACAAGACCGGCACCATCACCGAAGGCAAGCCTCGGTTGGTCGCCACAGAAGTGTTGTCCTCCACTGATCAGGAGGCGAAGGTTCTTTCCTGGGCCGCCAGTCTGGCCGGTCATTCGGATCATCCCGTATCAAAGGCTATCGCCACCGGCCTGAACCTGCCGGAAAACGGCCTCTCCGACTTCACTGCGCTTCCCGGTCGCGGCATCGAGGCTCGCCTGGATGGGCATACATTGATTCTGGGTAATCATCGGTTGATTGAGGATCGTGGGCTGTGCAGCCCCGAGATCGAGGCGCGTCTCGCCATTCATGAGAATCAGGGGCGAACCGTGACCTTGCTGGCCGCCGAGGATCGGGTACTGGCCATATTCGCGGTGGCTGACACCATCAAGGAAAGCTCGCGGGAAGCAATTACCGATCTGCATCGCCTTGGTGTCACGTCGGTCATGCTCACCGGCGACAACGTCGCAACCGCAACCAGTATTGCCCGCCTGGCAGGGATCGACGATGCACGAGGCAATTTGCTGCCGGAAGACAAGCTGGCTGCAATCGAGGAATTGCAGGGGCGTCATGGCCCGACAGCCATGACCGGTGATGGCATCAACGATGCGCCCGCCTTGGCACGCGCCGATATCGGTGTCGCCATGGGCGCTGCCGGCACCGATACCGCCATGGAGGCCGCCGACGTGGTCATCATGAACGACGATTTGCGGCGTATCCCGGAAACCATCCGTTTGTCCCGCCAGACACACGCCGTGCTCTGGCAGAACATCGCACTGGCCTTGGGCATCAAGGTCGTATTTCTCGGGCTCGCGGTGTTCGGAAATGCCACGATGTGGATGGCGGTATTTGCTGACATGGGCGCCAGTCTGCTGGTCGTCGCTAACGGCCTGCGAACGTTGCGAACCTCTGCGCCGCAAACCAGAGACTGAAGACCCGTTGGCCTGCATCGGCGAAAGCAGCGAGGCCGTCAGCAGTCCAGTCGTACGCCTATTTCGGTCTCGCCATCGGCGGATATTGCGAATGCCTCCCCGTCATGCATCCGGGCAATCGCGCTTACGATGGCGAGACCCAGTCCATGATTTTGGTGGCCGTGACTACGTGACGTGTCTACGCGGAAAAAACGATCGAAGATATGGGGCAGGCTTGCAGCAAGAATCGGTTTGCCTCGGTTGATCACCGAGAGTTTGAGTCGTCCATCTGTTTTCGGCGTTATCCGGATCACGATTGCACTCCCGTGATCGGCATATCGAGCTGCATTATTCAGTAAATTGGACAGTACGCGCCGTAGCAGTGCAGCATCGAATAGGCCGGAAGCGTCACCTTCAATCGACAACTGAAGGTCGGACTCAATCAGCACGGCTTCATAGTAGTCAGCCACCTCAGTGCAGAGTTGGGCGAGGCTTTGAACGGGTATCCGCCGGGCTTTTGCACCCCGGTCGGCTTGCGACAGGAACAGCATGTCATTAACGATGCCCGACAGCCTGTGCATTTCTTCGAGATTCGCACCGATGCAATCACGCAGATTTTCATCCTTGTCGTTGCTACGCAAAGCCAACTCACTGCTAGCGATGATATTCGCCAACGGCGTTCTCAATTCGTGCGCTACATCGGCATTGAATCCTTCGAGCTGCTGGTAGGCTTTTTCCAGTCGGTTTAGCAAATCGTTGAACTGATCGACAAGCACTTGTAGCTCGGCGGGAATCCCCTCAGTTTCCAACCGTTTGTCGAGGGAAAGTATTGCGAGACAGCGTGTTTGCTCAGCCAGTGTCCGAATGGGGGTCAGCCCAAAATAAACGAGCAGGTAGCCGCCCACGGTGATCGCAGCACTGCCGATCAATGCAGCCCCCCAGAGAATGGCTGCGAGGCGATCCAGAATAGCCTCGTCGGGTGCAGTGTCGAGCGCCAATTCGGCAACGGCAAAATCTGTCCTCGAAGCTTCCTCGGGGAGTGCAAGCGAGAGAAAGCGCGCTTTTAACGGCCACGCACTTGGCGTCGAAATGAAACGAGCCTCACCCAATCTATCGAGTAACTTGAGATGCAAGTCCCGATTGATCTTCAGAAGATCTTCCAGATCATGCTCCAGTGTTCCCGGTTGCAGGTGTGCCGGCGTTTCTTCAAACAGGTGCTGAATTGCCGTACTGAGCTTTTCAAGGCGTAGATCCTGTTGTGACTCAAGATTGATTTTGACCGAGAAAAATACTCCGAGACACAAACATCCAAGGACACCCAAACTTAGTGACGCGAGCCAGCGTACAAGGCGACCGCTCAGCGTCGGATTAATCTGTTTGCCAAGTTTCATTCGCGCATTTCGAGGACATAACCCATGCCTCGTACGGTGTGCAGTAGTTGGAGCTCGAAGGGTGTATCCATTTTGGCGCGAAGTCGCTTGATCGAAACTTCGACTACATTGGTGTTGCTGTCGAAATTCATATCCCAAACCTGCTCGGCAATCTCGGTACGCGATAGCACCTCGCCTTGTTTCCTCAGAAACAGAGAAAGCAGCAGGAACTCCTTGGCACTCAGGTCGATACGCTGACCATTCCTGGAAACCTTGCGGCGAGCCAGATCCATTTCAAGATCGTGCAATGCCAGACGGTTTGACGTGCTTTCCGGTTGATGCTGCGCCGAGCGGCGCAGCAGTCCCTGGATTCGAGCGATCAGCTCAGAAAAGGCGAACGGCTTGACCAGATAATCGTCGGCGCCAGTCTGCAAACCGTTGACCCGGTCTTCCACTTTACCCAGCGCGGTCAGCATCAAGACCGGGGTTTGTTTTTGGGTACGCAGGGCAGCCAGCAAGGCAAGTCCGTCCATGCCAGGCAGCATGGAGTCCAAGATGATGGCGGAGTAATCAAACTCCAGACTCATGTGAAGTCCGGTTACTCCGTCATGGGCAAGGTCGACAACGAAGCCTGCCGTACCCAATCCTTTTTGCAGATACTGGGCAAGCTTTTGCTCATCTTCGACAACCAATAGTTTCATTTCTTTCCAAATCGAAAGATGTCAATTTTGTAAACTTCCTGTTGGCGTTCTGTCAGTGCTGTTTTTTTATAGTTCACCCATGCCGTTCAGTTGTTCGGCATACATCAAAACCGATGAACGAAACATCAATGAAGGAGTTCCATCATGAACGTCAAACAAGCCCTTTCCATCCCCGTTCTTTGTGCCGGTTTGCTCCTGTCAGGTCAGGTGTTGGCCGACTCGGTCATGCACAGCACGCCGGAGGGCGCGACAAAATTCTACCCGGCGCACGGTTCGGGCAGCAAATCCGCCCAGCAAGTGCAACAGGAACTCGATGACTTCAAACGCAATCCAGTAAGTGCGGACGGCCAGTATCGTTATGTTGGCGGTGATCAAGGCTGGGTGCTGATTCCGCACGAATATGCCTATCGCGATGGGAAATGGCAACACGTCGACAAACTCCAGCACAACACACCTGCGCCATCCGTGCAAATGACGCCGGAAGAAAAGAAGCAACGCGAGGCGTTGTACCAGGGTGGTTAATTCCGCCCCGAGGACGGATATGTTGCCCATCGGACGATGACCAGGAAAACCCTGGTCATCAGCAACTCGCCTTTCCATACATTCCCCCCCACAGGCTTACTGCTTGAACACGTTTTGTTCTGTTACCATTCATCCCATGCGTCGCTGGCTATCTATTTTCCTGTTGATTGTTTTGCCGCTCCAGATTTCCTGGGCGGTCGCAGCGACCTATTGCCAGCACGAAACGGGATCGACGAAGCACTTTGGTCATCACGACCATAAGCATCAAGCCGAGGATGGCGAGAAGCTTGCGAAAGGCTCGGTCTCTGATGTGGACAATGATTGCGCAGTCTGCCATGCAGGCTGTGTTGCTGCATTGACCTCGTTCAGCAGTTTGCTGCCCAAAGTGGGGGCTGTTGCTGATCTTTTTCGGACAGTCCAGCTTTGGGCTTCCCCACCAGACGAACAGCCTGAGCGTCCTAACTGGTCCATCTCCGCCTAATCGGCGGGGCTTGGGCATTTCCCAAATCTAATTGCTGCGGCCTAAGCCGCGTGCTGTGCCACTCTGTCAGTCAGATGGCGCCCCGCCGATTCCCCAACGTGTATTTCATCACTGGAGAATCGGATGTACCCAAGAAATTTTGCTGTCACGTTGCTACTCCGAACCTTGTTCGGACTCTCAGTGCTTGCCAGCACAAACCTATCGGCGCAGATGCAGGACGCGCTGTCTGTTGCGACGTTTGCACCTGCGCTCGCCAAGGAACCATCTGGTTCCTTGACCTTATCGGCGGCCATTGATCTCGCGCTAACGTTCAACCCGGGATTATCTGCAGCCGCGAACGAATTGCGTGCGGTCGAAGGGGCCGTAATCCAAGCTGGCATTCTGCCCAATCCGGAAATTTCGACTTCCGTTGAGGATACGCAGAATAAGGCCACGCGAACCACAACTATCCAGCTGAGCCAACGGATCGAGCTTGGTGGCAAGCGCTCGGCTCGAATTGCATCTGCCGAGTGGGGCCGTGATGTAGCAGCAGCCGATTTGGCAGCCAAACGCCTTGACATACGCGCAACCGTGATCGGGGCCTTCTTCGATGTTCTGGTTGCTCAGGAGCGTATTCAACAGGCCGAGGACTTGCTCGGCTTGGCCCAACGCGCCAGCCAGGCGGCTTCAAGACGTGTGACCGCCGGCAAAATCTCGCCGGTTGAGGAAACAAAAGCCCGTGTGGCGGAAGCCTCGGCACGAGTGGAGTTGAATCAGGCACAACGCGAACTGGTGTCGGCCCGCAAGCGTTTGGCCGCAAGTTGGGGAAGTTCGACACCGCGGTTCGAACAGGCCGAAGGGCGTACCGATTTGTTGCCGCCGATCCGCTCCACCGAAGAAATCACCCGCCGCTTGAATGCATCTCCAGCACTTCTTCGAGCGCGCCATGAAGTCGATCGTGTTTCTGCTCTCGCGGACTTGGAGCGCTCTCGCCGAATTCCCGACGTTACCGTCAGCCTGGGATCCAAAAAGGTTGAAGAACTTGGGCGCAACCAAACCATTGTGGGTGTCTCAATTCCCTTCCCAATCTTCGACCGTAATCAGGGAAATGTGCTTGAGGCGCAGCGCCGAGCCGACAAGGCACGGGACGAGCTCAGTGTTACCGAGGTTCGTTTGGGTACGGAGGTAACACAAAACGAGGAACGTCTAAAAGCCCTGGTTGTTGAATCACAAGCCTTGCAAAGCGAAATCATGCCGGGCGCCCGCAGCGCCTATGAGGCCGCCAGTAAAGGATTTGAACTGGGGAAATTCAGCTTTCTGGAGGTATTGGATGCCCAACGTACCTTCTTTCAGGCGAGAGCCCAATACCTGAGAAGTTTGTCCGATGCTCATCGGACCGCTGCCGAACTGGAGCGCGTCCTGGGCCCCATCGATTCAATGCCATCTGCCGTACCCAGCCGTCCGTAGGAGTCCGTCGTGAAAATGAATTTCAACAAGAACACCTTCAATCTCACCAAAAAGCAAAGGATCGCCATTGCCGTGATCTTGGCAACAGGAGTTGTCGCGGGCACCTGGATACTGGGAGGCGGCACCTCCAAGCCGGCTGGAGAACAGCATGAACACGCCAGCCACGCCGAGGCCAAGGGGCATGCCGATGCCGAGCATCATGGCAGCAAAGCTGGCGATGGACACGATCATGCCAAAGAACACGGAGATACAGAGCACCATGAGGCTGAACCAAAGTCGGGGCCGCATGGCGGCAAATTATTTTCCGAGGATGGTTTTGGTTTGGAATTGCTGTTGTCCGAAGATGGTGGTGAGCCAGGCTTCCGTGTCTGGTTGTTCCAACAAGGAAAGCCGCTTGCACCAACTGCAGCAAAAGTCTCGATAACACTGACGCGACCGGGTGAAGAGAAACAGGAAGTCACCTTTTCAGCCGAGAAAGACTATCTGAAGAGTACCAGCCGAATTGCAGAGCCGCATGTGTTCGAAGCCTCCATATCGGTGCTAATGGGAAACACCCCATTCCTGTTCATCGATACCCGGGAAGAAGGAAAAATCGAGCTAACGGACGAGCAAGTTAAAGCTGCTGCCATCGGTATCCAGAAGGCCACTCCCACCAAAATCAAAACAGCGGCTCAGCTTCCCGGCGAAATCCGGTTTAACGAGGACCGTACCGCGCATGTCGTACCCCGTCTTGCCGGAGTCGTCGAGAGTGTTCCTGCCAATCTGGGGCAAACAGTCAAGCGCGGTCAGGTTCTGGCGGTGATCGCCAGCACGGGCCTTTCGGAGCAACGCAGCGAACTTCTGGCAGCGCAGAAGCGTTTTTCGCTCGCCAAATCGACCTATGAGCGGGAGAAGAAGCTCTGGGAAGAAAAAATCTCTGCCGAGCAAGACTACCTGCAAGCCCAACAAACTTTAAGGGAAGCCGAAATCGCCGTTGCTAACAGCCAGCAAAAGTTGATTGCGCTCGGTGCCAGTGCCACGGTTTCGGGCAGTCTCAATCGTTATGAAATCCGCGCACCTTTCGACGGCATGGTCGTGGAAAAACACATCGCACTTGGCGAGGCAGTCAAGGAAGATGCCAGTATTTTCACAATTTCCGACTTGTCTTCCGTATGGGCGGAGATTGTCGTTCCTGCCAAAGATCTGAACGTCATCCGGGTTGGTGAAAAGGTTGTTGTTAAGGCAACTGCCTTCGACTCGAAAGCCGAAGGCAGCATCTCCTACGTGGGTGCATTGCTCGGACAGGATACGCGCACGGCCAAAGCGCGGGTCACTTTGGCCAACCCGAAGATGGCTTGGCGTCCTGGATTGTTCGTGAATATCGAAGTCGTTTCCAGTGAAGCCGAAGTTCCAGTCAGCGTTCTAACCGACGCCATTCAGACGATTGGTGACAAGAGCATCGTTTTCATCAAGGTGCCTGACGGTTTCGTTGCGCAACCGGTGACCTTGGGCCGTTCGGATGGCAAATTCATCGAAGTGGTTAGTGGAATGAAAGCAGGAACCCCTTATGCAGCGTCAGGCAGCTTCGTCCTGAAGTCGGAACTCGGCAAGGGTAGCGCCGAGCACAGCCACTGAGGCGAGGGAGAACAACATGTTTGAACGCATCATCCGCCTCGCCATCGAACACCGCTGGCTGGTCTTATTGGCCGTCCTCGGCATGGCTGGCTTGGGAGTCTATAACTATCAGCGCCTGCCGATTGACGCAGTACCCGATATCACGAATGTCCAAGTGCAGATCAATACGGCAGCGCCGGGCTATTCGCCGCTCGAAGTCGAGCAGCGAGTGACCTTTCCGGTCGAGACAGTCATGGCCGGCCTACCTCACCTGGAGCAGACTCGCTCCCTGTCACGTTACGGGTTGTCGCAGGTTTCTGTGATTTTCAAGGATGGAACGGACATCTATTTTGCCCGCCAACTAGTCAATCAGAGGATTCAGGAAGCCAAGGAAAAACTCCCTGCCGGAATAGCGCCGGCAATGGGGCCCATCTCTACTGGCCTGGGTGAAATATATCTCTGGACGGTAGAAGCAGAGGACGGCGCCAAAAAGCCGGATGGCACTCCCTATACACCGACTGATTTGCGCGAAATACAAGATTGGATCATCAAGCCGCAACTGCGCAACGTGACAGGCGTGACTGAAATCAACTCGATTGGTGGCTTTGCCAAAGAGTATCAGGTAGCACCCAGCCCGGAAAAGCTGGCTTCCTACGGCCTGACACTTCAGGACGTGGTAATCGCCATCGACCGCAACAACAGCAACGTCGGCGCCGGTTATATCGAGAAGCGCGGCGAACAGTATCTGATTCGTGCTCCTGGCCAAGTGCGTAGCATCGAGGATATTCGTAACGTCATCCTGGGCAATGTCCAGGGCGTGCCGATCCGTATCCGCGACGTGGCCGATGTTGGCATCGGTCGCGAGCTACGTACTGGTGCCGCCACTGACAACGGGCGTGAAGTCGTTCTGGGTACCGTGTTCATGTTGATTGGCGAGAACAGTCGCACCGTCTCACGGGCGGTCGACCAGAAAATGGTCGAAATCAACCGCAATCTGCCGGAAGGCATCAAGGCAGTGACAGTCTATGACCGTACCGTCCTGGTGGACAAAGCGATCAATACCGTCAAGAAGAACCTTCTGGAAGGGGCGATCCTGGTCATCGTCATTCTATTCCTGTTCCTCGGCAACATGCGGGCGGCTGTAATCACCGCCATGGTGATCCCGCTCTCCATGCTGTTTACCTTTTCGGGGATGGTGACCTACCAGATTAGTGCCAACCTAATGAGCCTCGGCGCTCTTGATTTCGGGATCATCATCGATGGTGCAGTCGTCATTGTAGAGAACTGTGTTCGCCGTTTGGCCCATGCCCAGGCACATCACGGGCGACCGTTGACCCGGACCGAGCGCTTCCACGAAGTCTTTACCGCTTCGAAAGAGGCTCGCCGAGCGCTGCTATTCGGTCAGCTCATCATCATGATCGTCTATCTGCCGATCTTCGCGCTCACCGGCGTCGAAGGAAAAATGTTCCACCCCATGGCCTTCACCGTGGTCACCGCGCTCGTAGGTGCCATGATCCTCTCCGTCACCTTTATTCCCGCTGGCGTCGCACTGTTCATCGGTGAAAAGGTGGATGAAACGGAAAACTTCCTGATGCGGGCAGCCAAGCGCTGGTATGAGCCAGTTCTGGCTGGCGTCATGGCGAACAAGCCGGTGGTGCTGGTCTTCACGGCGGTCATGGTTCTTCTCTCAGGCTTGGTCGCTACGCGCATGGGGAGCGAATTCGTACCGAGCCTGAACGAAGGCGACTTCGCGATTCAGGCACTGCGAATTCCTGGAACCAGCCTTTCGCAGTCAGTAGCCATGCAGCAACAGTTGGAAAAGGGGCTCAAGGCGGAGTATCCGGAAATCGACAGGATTTTCGCGAGAACAGGAACGGCCGAAATCGCCTCAGATCCGATGCCACCCAATATTTCGGATGGCTACATCATGTTGAAACCTGAAGCGGAATGGCCAGAGCCACGGAAATCTCGGGACGAACTGCTGGCCGCTATCCAAAAAACCGTTGGAAAACTGCCGGGGAATACCTATGAGTTTTCCCAACCGATCCAGTTGCGCTTCAATGAGCTGATCTCCGGGGTACGCAGCGATGTTGCCATCAAAATATTCGGTGACGACATGGATGTAATGAACGATACGGCCAGCAAAATTTCTGCTGTATTGGAAAAAATCCCGGGTGCTTCCGAGGTCAAGATCGAGCAGACGACGGGCTTGCCTATGCTGACCGTGAATATTGACCGGGAGAAAACGGCGCGCTATGGACTCAATATTGGTGATGTCCAGGATGCAATCTCGACAGCGATTGGTGGTCGAGAAGCTGGAACCATGTTTGAAGGTGACCGACGCTTCGATATTGTCGTGCGATTGCCGGATAACCTGCGTTCTGATCTCGAATCACTAAAGCGTTTGCCGATAGCTTTGCCGAAGGGGGCTTCTGCTGGAAATGGGGTTGATGTACGTACGACCTATATCCCATTGGGGGAAGTCGCCAGTCTTGAGATTGCACCGGGGCCGAACCAAGTCAGTCGGGAAAACGGTAAGCGTCGCATTGTTGTTAGTGCCAATGTTCGGGGACGAGATATCGGCTCCTTTGTTGGCGAGGCTCAGAGCCGTCTAGCAGAGGTCAAGATTCCAAGCGGCTACTGGACGGCCTGGGGCGGAACCTTCGAACAGCTGGAGTCGGCCTCGAAACGCCTCAAGATCGTGGTGCCCGTGGCGTTGCTGTTGGTATTCACGCTGCTATTCGCGATGTTCGGGAACGTGAAAGATGGGTTGCTGGTGTTTACAGGCATTCCGTTTGCGCTGACAGGCGGCGTCGTGGCTCTCTGGTTAAGGGATATTCCGCTCTCGATCTCGGCAGGCATCGGTTTTATCGCCTTGTCCGGCGTGGCGGTGCTGAACGGCCTGGTGATGATTTCCTTCATCCGCAATTTGCGTGAAGAAGGCCGCTCTCTGGATGATGCCATTCACGAAGGGGCGCTGACTCGACTGCGCCCTGTGCTGATGACAGCATTGGTCGCCTCGCTCGGTTTTGTCCCCATGGCCATCGCGACAGGTACCGGTGCGGAAGTCCAACGCCCGCTGGCTACCGTGGTGATTGGTGGAATCCTGTCGTCGACGGCGCTGACGCTTCTTGTGTTGCCGCTTCTATACCGCCTTGCTCACGGCAAAGATGCCGATGAGGAGGACTTCACGAAATCAACAGACCAGCCATCTGAGGCCTAGCGTTTTCCGTTCGTGACCGGGGGCTCAGTGCCAGATTCGGCATAAACCGTCGGTCACTCATTCATCTACTCAACTACGGAGGCTGTTATGGGATTTTTTGAAAAACTCTTGCGAGGAGTCGGCGGTTTGCATGGCGGAGATCATCATGGCCGCGAACGGAACAGCGGACATCATGGCTGGGGGAATCGTTATCCCTCAAATTCAGCGCCACCCACCAATAGCGCTACCGGTGGCCCCTCATGCCCGAAGTGCGGCTCTGCGACCAACCCTGGGGGACGCTACTGCACCCAATGCGGCGCAGCCTTGGTGCCCAGCAATTGTGCGGACTGCAATGCGAACCTCGCCCCGGGTACTAAGTTTTGCCCGAATTGCGGCAAGGCGCAGCAGTCCTGAGCTTGGTGTCATCCCTCATGGTCAAGCACATGATCCACAGCCACCTTGGGTTCCAGTTCCTCATGCTTACTCTGGGGCTGATTCTGACTTTTCTGGTGCTTTACGGATGGTTTTGCTGGCGGGAAGGCAGGCGCGGTAAGGCACCAAAATATTCAAGAAACCTTCGGCGTCGTCTCCAGATGACGAAGCAGAAATGGAAGCGACGCCCCGATGATCAAGGAGGGGCCGCATGAGTGCGAGTCACACCCACGCGCTCCCGAGCACCGAAAACGAGCGTGCCCTGCGCTTTGCCCTGGCGCTGACTGGCAGTTTTCTTATTGCCGAAGTCATTGGCGGCGTACTGACAGGCAGCTTAGCTCTCATCTCGGATGCCGCGCACATGCTGACCGATGCTGCTGCGCTCGCCATCGCATTGGCGGCCATTCGCATTGCCCGGCGCCCGGCCGATCGCCGGCGAACCTATGGCTACCACCGCTTTGAGATTCTGGCGGCAGCCTTCAATGCCTTGCTGCTGTTTGCCGTGGCGCTCTACATCCTGGTTGAGGCTTATCGACGATTCACCTCCCCGCCCGAAATCCATTCGGTTGGGATGCTCGTGGTCGCCAGTATCGGCCTCATCGTCAATCTGATCAGCATCCGCCTACTGAGCGGGGGGCAGTCCGATAGCCTCAACGTGAAGGGTGCCTATCTCGAAGTGTGGAGCGACCTTCTGGGGTCGATCGGCGTGATCGTGGGCGCGGTGGTGATTCAGCTAACCGACTGGTCCTGGGTAGATCCGCTTGTGGCTGTAGCCATTGGCCTCTGGGTTTTGCCACGCACCTGGATCTTACTGAAGGACAGTCTGAACATCCTGCTCGAAGGCGTGCCCGAGGGCATCGACTTAGGAGATGTGGAGCAGTCCATGCTAGCCGTGCCAGGCGTACTCAGCATCCATGACCTGCATCTCTGGTCGCTAACGACCGGCAAAACCAGCCTGACTGCGCATGTGGTTTACGACCAGACCTATTCCCCTGAGAAAGTTTTGATGCCCGCCTTACAGACGGTGTTGGCCAACCGCTTCAAGGTAGTCCACACGACGCTGCAATGCGAAACAAAACCCTGTGCGCACCAACCGGAAGGTTGCACCTACGTCGGCAGCACACCCGAGCACGACGATAACCCAAATTTTCATTAACCGATTTATCAACTGACATGGAGCTCCCATGAAACTTTCCACGGTACTTTCAACGTTACTCCTTGCTTGCTTCGTCAATCTGGCATCCGCTGCGGACGATCATAAGGGCCATGCCCATACCGAGAAACCGGGCCAGTCCCACGCCCATGACGCCAAGCCACAGCATGGTGGCGTCGTATCGGTCATCAAGGACATCAACTACGAGTTGGTGGCGAAGGCAGATTCCCTCACGCTCTACGTGACCGATCACGACCAGCCTGTCGATACCCGGAATGCGTCAGCTACCATAACGCTGCTGTCTGCATCAGACAAGACCGAAGCCAAATTGCTGCCAGCTGGAAGTAACCAGTTGCGTGCCCAAGGAGCCTTCAAGATCCAAGCCGGCACAAAGGCTGTCGCCATAGTCAAGCTCGGCGACAAGCCTGGCCAGAGTGTTCGTTTCGTCCTGAATTAGGCGAGATGCTCACCTTACCGTCCATTCGTTCACTGACAGCCCAGGCAAGGGGGCAGTGCAATGCGTGGGCGGTACCCCTTAGGAAATCGGACACAGCCAATAGCTCCCACGGCCGCATTTCATTTAACGAGTTTCTATGTCTGAGATTTCAGCTTTGTTCCCGGTAAGGCCGGGGGGATTTATTGGAAATGCAGCGCCTCGCATCTCCGACGCAGGTGAAACTCAAAGCTCGGCAACATTTTCTAGCATCCTTGAAAACGCCGTCGCACGTTCGGCGGTTGCCAATGTTGCCTCAAGCGACAATCTCGACCCCACCGGGAAATTGACTCTTGGCACAACCCATTCATCTCACTTACCAGCGAACGAGAACGGCTTAGGCAAGAAAAACGAGGATTTCCAACAAAAAATGCTCGGAATAAGGGCCTATAGGCAGCAAATTCTTGCGTCTAATATCGCCAACGCTGACACCCCTGGCTACAAAGCGATGGATATTGATATTGCTGAGGCCGCTGGTGGCGAGCAATCTGCTCCTCTTCAATTGAACACCTCCTCGCCGGGACATTCGAAGAGCAATTCTTCTTGGCAGTCGCCACCCGTAAGCTTGAATTATCACGTTCCTTCTCAGGCTGCGGCTGACGGAAATACCGTTGAAATGGATGTTGAGCGCCAGAAACTCGCAGAGAACTCATTGATGTATCAATTCTCCCTTGACCGGGTTGGTGGTGAGTTCAAGCACATGAAAGAGCTATTTCAATCACTGAAATAACAGGGGGCTTTTGTGTGTCGGTCTCGTTTCATTTTTCAATCCCGCAGCATTACCTAACGGAACGACAAACCCCTGAGTCACGTTTTTGAAAGCCTTTGGGCAGAAATTGTCAGGAAGAAAATCTTCCATTTCGTACCATCCTTACATGGTTGTTCCGCTCCGGCGCTTACTGTCCCCTGTCTTACCCCTCAGCATTAGCGGTAAATCACCTGTTCTATGCTCCGACTTGTCCATGGCGCAATCGCTGCACGCCAATTTGCCAGCGAAACAGCCTGCGCCTTCTCGTAAGCAGCGATTGCATCTTCTACCGAAAGCCCTCCATAAATCATCGAGAGAATCGGCACTGCGCTATCGTCAATTGCCTTGCAAATACGATTGAACGTTGTCTCGATCTCTGATTCCTGCAATTCAGTATCTGTCAGCTCGATTTGTAACATCGTCCAAACTGCGTTGTCAGAAGGATCCAACTCCAGTTGCGGCAGGCAGCGAACCATTGCAGCATCCAAGAATTGCTTGATCTCCGACAGTTTGGCGGCTGGAGTCGCAACCCCATTCGATGCGCTCAGGAAGAACGAGTCAAATGATCTGTTGTAGCTAATCGTTACCCAGCAATTGCTCTGCGCCAAGCTCTGATAGTTCAACAGGATTGGGTTTTCGCAACTCGATGACAGTAATGTGGGTGAGCCAAAGCGCAGCACCCATTTGTAGATCTTGGTGTAAGCCGCCTTCGGGTTGTGGCGATTGGCTACAGGGGAAAATGGTGTATTCATGTTCAGTCTCCAGCAGTGAAAGGTGGTGTGTGCTTCAAAGCATCTGGCCTGGCTGTAAAAAATCACCAGATGGATGCCCACCTCTGCGGACAGAGATATTTTCACTCCGGACTGTTATCAGGCGACGATGCCAGTGCGTTTCCACCGCACAAGGCTTGTGCTACTCCCTCGTCATCTTTGGTTAAAATAATCGAAATGACTCGATCTGAACTAATCACCGTGTTGGCCCAGCGCTTTCCACAACTTCTTAGAGTTGATACGGAAATGGCAGTCACGGAGATTCTTCGTGCGCTTGCTGGCACGTTACATCGCGGGCATCGGGTGGAAATTCGAGGTTTTGGTACATTCGACCTGAACTATCGATCGCCCCGCAATGCTCGCAATCCAAAAACGGGTGAAAAAGTCAGCGTGCCCGGAAAGTGCGTGCCACATTTCAAAGCTGGCAAGGAACTGCGCGAATCAGTAAATGGATGCTGAACTACTCCGGTCAGTGACCACATTAAGTGCCGTGATACTCGGCTTCGTACTGGGACAAGTTGCCGAATTGTTTCGAACAAGGCGAACGAGCCGGAAAGCCTGCGCTGCAACACGTGCAATTGTTGAGCTTGAGATAGCGCAAAATCGAACGATGCTGTCCGATTATTGGCACAAGGTCATCGCCTCATGCGACTCGTGGCGTGAGGCGGACGGCGCGGTGAGCTACATTAAACTGGCGCGTGCAGTGATTAAATTCCCGTTTCCACCAATTGGGAAAAGTGTCTGGCTGGCTTCGCTTGGAAATCTCACCTCATCCTACTCTCCAGGGGCACTAGCTGAGCTTTGGGGGACTCATGAAGCATTCGATCGTCTGTCGGTATTGCGTAGGCAGATGGAGGTGTTGGAGCAGGATTCGGAGAGCGCCGGCCGACACGCTGAGTCTCGAAATGACATGCCGTTGGGCATCCTTTCCACGCTTGTCGGCTCAGCGCATTTCGCAAATAGTGCGGAGCTCTTCGCTCGCGAGTTCGAAACCCAAATGCGTGCTGCGTTGAAACAGTCCTTTGTGAATTTCCCTTAGCGACTCAAGATCGCTGTCATTTCACGACAAGGCCATGATTGGATGTCTTGGGTAAGCAACCCAATAGCTGAAACAGTAGTTTTCAAAGTCCGATCTAGCTAAACTCGCCGCTCAAATGAAACAAGGTTAGTTGTCCTGAAGAATGAACTCGTTTCTAGGCGCGAAAGCTGCTTTTGAAGTTGGGCTACGCAACGCCAAATGAGCACTTGAAGGGCGGCGTTAAGGCGACTCTT
The DNA here is from genome assembly GCA_020621865.1 of Betaproteobacteria bacterium. GTDB lineage: Bacteria > Pseudomonadota > Gammaproteobacteria > Burkholderiales > Rhodocyclaceae > Azonexus. Next base: position 457,600 of record JAHRYW010000001.1, read on the forward strand.
GTTGCGAAGCGGATTGGGGCCGGATTGAAGAGCCACGTTCTTTGGGAAAGCCAGGGTTTTGTGCGTATGTGAGAAGTTGCGCAACCATGCCTCCAGCAGAGCCGCATCAGCTTGATCTTGGGGGATGGGTGGAGGTGGCGAAAACAGACGCTTGAACTCCATCAGATACCATTTCATGACTTCTGCGGCACGATCTACTGTTTCGACAGAAATATCACCCTCTTGCTTGCTGAAATAATGGAAAAGCGCAGCAATGCGCGCCATATTGTCGGCTGCCTTCGAGCCGAAGTCTCGAATATCGGACAAGAAGCCTGCGGGGTTCAGTTCGTATTCAATACAGTTGTAGGCCTGTGTCCAGCGCAATTGAGCTTCCGGTGAAAACTGAAGAACAATCCTCTGAGGCGTTCCATTAGGGTCTTCAGTCACGGTCTGATTCAATATTTCCTTCATCCGCTCCTTGAATTTTTCGGTGTTCGGCCAAAAATGAGTCGGATCATAGATGAAACGGGTTCCCTGAGTGGATTGCGGGAGTGCGATGAGGCAGCGCGAAAAAAGCCCTGAGTAACGTGCTTGCTGGCGCTTGTGTTGAGCAAAGTTGGCGATTACTTGAACCTGTGCCAACACGCCAATGGTCAGTCGCGGATTCAGTAGGCTGAAAGACTCCTGCGTGCGGCGATCAACATGGATATCGCTTCCACCCCACAATGAATTGAGCAGAAATACATCTGAACTGGCGTTTCCCTCAAGGATGCTGCCACCTTCGTTTGAAACAAGCGCTGCATGAGCAGAGTTTTCATACATACCGTACGCAAGTGCAGAAGGGGTTACATCGTTGTAGATTAGTTTGGTTTCGCGTGGACGTTGAGGCTTTTGATCCATGTGTTTCGCAAGTGCCTGTTCGTGGTCTTCGGTTGGTTCTCCATTCTTATAGGCCTTCTTGATCGCTGCTAAGATGGCCTCGAGTTTGACTTCCCAGGCCATGTTTTCAGACTGGTATTTGGTGAACTTTACTTTGTGCTCTTGGGCCCTGGATTTTTGGAAGATGCGCACAGGCTCAAGGACGATGTCATCGGTTGCTGACTTCCTGTCACCCGAATCTGCTCCGGTGAGGAGGTAAAGACTTACTGGTCCTACAAGATGGTCCAATCTGCGAACGTCAATAATGCCTTGGCAAGCCGAAGAAACAGCGTTGAGGACGCAGTTGCCAACTAGGGGTATAGGCGACTTAATGTTTGCCTGAAGTTCCTGAATTGTGTCTCGTAAAATTTCAGGAAATGCGTAGAGGGGGTAGTTGTGATCGTTGTTGTTTCCGATCATCGCATTACCGATCAATTCAGGCGCGGCGCGCGTCGGAAAAGGTGGTGGAAATTGGGTAAACATGTGGGTCCCTTAAAAATGAGGGTAGGGGTGGTTGGCTTTACCGGGTGATCGGTAGTGCCTTCAGTGCTGAGTAACCGAAAAGTGAGTCGGGGCCCCTGGCCTCACTTTCGAGTCGGACTGAGCAAGCTTGATGTTTATTTTCCTTTCTCGTGGTTGCGTAACGTTTTGCTCTTTTTCAAATTGCATCTCCCTTCAGGGCTTCTCTGAGTTGCCCAACATTCCAGCGTGTGTGTGCGCCAAAGCGACGTGGCTCGGGGATTTCCTTGCGGCGCAGCCTGGCCCATACTGTTGGAACCTTGCAGCCGAAGAGGGCCGCAACAGTTTGGACTCCCACGTTGGCTGCATCAGGCAGTTGATCAAAATTTGCAAGTTCAGGATGGAGCATGTTTATCTCCGTTGCATCTCCGTTTTGTAGACGAAGCGAATTCTCCTCTCGTTGAATTTAAAACTCAGGGGGCAGATTTCGGTGACAGAAAGTGGCCTTGAATTTTGCTGTGTTTTGTGTCTGTAGAATTGCGTGTGTGAGAACGTCGGAAACGTGAGATGCCGCGCAGTCGTTGTTTTCGACATGTATCAACAGACAAGGCTATCGATGGTGTTTTGGGTAGCTGGATGGGTAGCTAGCGCGTTTTTCTGCTCTTTTGTTATTGTTTAATAAATTGAATTTAATGAATAATTTACAAATTATTCAGAGCAATACGACATCGTCCTGATGTGATATTTAGCGAGGAGTCCCCATGAACACCGAAGCGGAATTCGACAGCCTTGTCCCAGCCCAAACTTATGACCGCCGGAGTTTTCTGGTGACCAGCCTGGGCGCCGGCTTTGCCCTCGCCACCCAGCCGGTCATGGCGCAGACGGCGATCAAGACCGACGATGCCGGCCTGCTGGCCGGAGAGGTCAAGGTCCCGGCAGGCGACGGGGAAATGGTCGCCTACCGTGCGGCGCCGATGGGCGTAACCCGGCAGCCGGTCGTGCTGGTTGTCTCGGAAATTTTCGGGGCGCACGAATACATCCGCGATACCTGCCGTCGCCTGGCCAAGCTGGGCTATTTTGCCGTTGCCCCCGAGCTCTTTGCCCGCCAGGGCGATCCGCGACAGATTGCCAGCATTCCGGAAATCCTCGAAAAAATTACCGGCAAAACGCCAGATGCCCAGGTCTTGAGCGACCTCGACGCTTGTGTCGCCTGGGCGGCCAAGCAGGGTGCAGACACGAGTCGGTTGGCGGTGACCGGATTTTGCTGGGGCGGGCGGATCACCTGGCTGTATGCCGCCCACAACCCGGCCGTCAAGGCCGGCGTCGCCTGGTACGGCAAGCTGGTCGGCCCGGCCAACGCAATCACGCCGAAACACCCGACGGAACTGGTCAGCCAGCTCAAGGCCCCGGTGCTCGGCCTCTATGGCGGACTGGATACGGGCATCCCGCTGGAAACCGTCGAAACCATGGAAAAGGCCCTGCAGCAGGGCAGCCCGGCGGCGCGGGCATCAGAAATCCATGTCTACGACAATGCGCCGCATGCCTTTCATGCCGATTACCGACCGAGCTACCGCAAGGCGGAGGCAGAAGACGGCTGGCAGCGCATGCTTGCCTGGTTCCGCAAAAACGGCGTCTGAAAACCGATTTTGCCGGCGAAACGGCGCCCCTTCGTGCTAACCTTCGCGCCTCAACACGTTCCCGTTTCATCATGACGACAACCGAAGCCTCCACCGACAAGCCCATCGACGCCCGAGTCCTGCTCAAGGACCTGCAGACGCGATTCGACGTATTCCGCAACTTCAGCCCGCTGGCCATCGGCATCGATAAGCAGGTCTTTGCCCAGTTGCCGGAAGTCAGCAAGAAATCGCTGCGTCTGGCGATGCGAAGCCACACCATTTCGACGCGTTATCTGAAGGAAATGGAAAAGGGCACGCAGCGCCTGAATCTGGACGGCACGCCGGCCGGCGAGGTGACCGACGAGAACCGTCAGCACGCGGCAGAACTACTGCGCGAACGCTTCAAGAAGCAGGCCGAGCAGCGCAAGGCCGCCGCCGAAGAGGCGAAGGCAGAACAGCGTCGGACTGAAAAGCTCAACCAGCTGGCCGAGAAGTTCGGCCGCAAATAAGCCGCCGGGGCAGAAAAACAAAAAGGCCAGTCGATTGACTGGCCTATTTGCTGGAATTCGGTGGTTGCGGGGGCAGGACTTGAACCTGCGACCTTCGGGTT
>JAHRYW010000002.1:0-7015 GCA_020621865.1 Betaproteobacteria bacterium
TTTCCGGGCGCCAGCGCATGCTGTCGCAACGGATGGCCAAATGCTTCCTGTTCGATCGCTCGGGCATCGGCTCCGGCAACCTGAAGGCCGAGATGGAGGTGGCGCGCGGCGAATTCGTTGCCGCCCTGGCCGAATTGAACGCCTACCCGGCCAACAATGGGGCGATCCGTACCGAACTGGAGCTGGCCAACACCCAGTGGCTGTTCTTCGAACAGGCGCTGAACGGCCGGGAAACGGTCCGCGAAATCGCTGCCCGCAACGTGGCGACGACCAGCGAGCGGATTCTCGAAGTGATGGACAGCCTGACCGGGCGCTATGAAGGCCTGGTGCGCGGCTGATGGCCGCCGGCGGGCAGGGCGAGGTGGCGTAACATGACGGGCATGGAAAACCCCTCGAAAAGCAGCTTGCGGCTGGCCATCGGCCACGCCTCACTGACCGGTCCGCGCGAGCGGAACGAGGACTACTGCGGCGTCGCCACGCCAGAGGGGGCGGAGCTCGAAAACAAGGGCGTCATCGCCGCCGTTGCCGACGGCATCGGCGGCCACAAGGGCGGGCGGGAGGCGGCCGAATACACGGTGCGCGGCCTGCTCTCCGACTATTTCGCGACGCCCGATACCTGGAGCGTGCCGCGCGCCATTGAAACGGTGACCACGGCGCTCAACCGCTGGGTGATCGCCGAAGGCAGCCGCAACGCGGAGCTGGCCGGCATGGCGACGACGCTGTCGGCGCTGGTCCTGCGCGGCCGGCGGTTCTATACCGCCCACATCGGCGACAGCCGGATCTACCGCCTGAGTGCCGGCCGCCTGCAGCAACTGACGGTCGATCACACCTGGGAGCATCCGGAACTTAACAACGTACTGTCGCGCGCCATCGGTCTCGATCCGCGCCTGCTGATGGATTTTGCCGATGGCGACCTGGCGGTCGACGACCGTTTCCTGCTGGTTTCCGACGGCGTCTGGGGCGTGCTGCCCGACGCGCTGATGGCCGAGGTGCTGCTCGATCATCCCGAACCGCAGGCCGCCGCCGCCGCGCTGAGCAGCCTGGCGCTGGCCCAGGGCGGGCACGACAACGCGACGGCGGTGGTCGTCGATGTGCTCGGTCTGCCGCCGGCCAAGCTGCGCGACAGCATCGAAAGCGCCGGCGGCCTGCTGCTGCCGCCGCGCCTGAAGCCGGGCCACGAGCTCGATGGCATGGTCGTCGAGGAAGTGCTGCACGATTCGCGCGAAACGCTGCTTTACCGCGTCCGCGACAAGCGCAATGGCCAGCAGCTGGTGCTGAAGACCCTGCAGGAATGCATGACCTGCGATGCCGACGCGACGGCGGCGCTGCTGATGGAGGAATGGCGCGCCAGGCGGGTGGTTTCGCCTTTCTTCCCGCAGGTCGTGCCGTCGGAACAGCGCAGCTGCCTGTATTACCTGATGACCTGGCATGCCGGCGCGACCTTGCAGGCGCGGCTCGACGCCGGCCAGCATTTCCCGGCCGGCGAGGCGGTGCGCCTCGGCATCGCCCTGCTCAAGGCGATCGGCGCGCTGCACCGGCTCGACATCGTGCATCGCGACATCAAGACCGACAACATCCACCTCGGCCAGGACGGCGTGCTGCGCATTCTCGACCTCGGCGTTGCGATCAGCCTTGGCGAGCGCAAGCCGAACGACCTGATCGGCCAGGCCGGCACGCCTTCCTACATGGCGCCGGAATTGTTCGACAACCCCGAGCCGCAGTCCGGCTACGACCTCTACGCGGCCGGTGTCACGCTCTACCACCTGCTGACCCGAAAATATCCCTACGGCGAGATCGAGCCCTTCCAGACGCCGAAATTCGGCGAACCGGCCCGCCCGACCCGCTGGCGCCCGGAAATCCCCGGCTGGCTGGAGAACATCCTGCTCAAGGCGGTGGCCCGCGAGGCCAAGGACCGCTTCGAGACGGCCGAGGAATTCCTGCTCGCCCTGGAGCGCGGCGCCACCCGGCCGATTGCCGCGCCGGCCCGCCAGCCGCTGGCCCAGCGCAATCCCTTGCAGTTCTGGAAAGCGGTCGCGGCGGTATCCGTCGTGCTCAATCTTGTTTTATTGCTGGCCTGGCTTGGTTAGGCCAGCCGGTACCGAATGCTACGGTCGGCCGGAAAATAAGGGCAAAAACGAAAAACAGGTTGGGGCGCCTAATCCGGCTCACCAGGCCGAATCCCCGCTCAGGACAGCCTCTTGGCAAGGGTTTGGAACAGTAGCTCGGGGTCAACGGGCTTGGCGATGAAATCGCTCATGCCTGCGGCGATGCAGCGTTCGCGATCCTCGTCGAAGGCATTGGCCGTCATCGCGATAATCGGTGTCCAGGTCCGCTCCGGCAATCGGCGGATGATGCTCGTCGCTTCCAGGCCGCCCATCTCGGGCATCTGCATGTCCATCAGGATCAGTGCGTAGTTGGTGCTGGCTGCCTTGGCGACCGCCTGCTGGCCGTTTTCGGCGAGGTCTATCTGCAAACCGGTTTCCTTGAGCAGTTCGCAGGCGATTTCCTGGTTCATCGGGTCGTCCTCGACGAGCAGGATTCTGGTTCCTTGATGCTGCTGCCGCAGCTTGCGTTCCGGCTCGGATAGCGTCGATTCCTGCTGGCCGGCGACCGAATTGCCGATTTCCAGGCGCGCCGTAAACCAGAAGGTGCTGCCGCAGCCTGGCTTGCTGATGACGCCCGTTTCGCCGCCCATCAGGTGAGCCAGGCGCTGGGTGATGGCCAGCCCGAGGCCGGTTCCGCCGTATTTGCGCGTGGTCGAAGCGTCGATCTGCTTGAATGCCTGGAAGAGGCCGGCGCAACCCTCTTCCGAGATGCCGATGCCGCTATCCTCGACTTCAAAACGCACCAGCAACTGGTCGCCCTGGCGCTCCAGGAGCCTTGCGCGCAGGGAAATGCCGCCCTGCTCGGTGAACTTGACCGCATTGCTGGCGAAGTTGAGCAGGGCCTGGCGCAGCCGGGTGGGATCGCCGCGCAGCAAGGTCGGTACGTCGCCGTAGTCGACAGTAATCGTCAAACCCTTGGCCGTGGCGGTTTCGACGATGAGTGAATAGACATGGTCAATGACGGCGCCGAGCGGGAAGTTGGTTTGCTCCAGAACCAGTTTTTCGGCATCGATCTTAGATATATCGAGGATGTCGTTGATCAGGGAGAGCAAATGCTTGCCTGCCTCCTTGATCTTCTCCAAACGATCGCTTTGCTCGGGTTGCAGGGCGGTTTTGCCCAGCAGATGGGCGTAGCCGAGGATCGCGTTCATCGGCGTCCGGATCTCGTGGCTCATATTGGCCAGGAAGCTGCTCTTTGCCGCATTGGCTGCATCAGCTTCTTCCTTGGCCCGCTTCATTGCCGATTCGGCAGCCTTCAGCGGCGAAATGTCGGTGAAGGTGGCGATCAGGCCGTGTTCGACGATTTGCCCGCCGATCAGCAGGGGCAGTTTTCGGCCATCCTTGCAGGTGATTTCATATTCCAGGCTTTCAAGCGTGCCGCCGGCATGGCTGGCGCGCTCGATGGCGGATTGCCAGGTTTTCTGCACCCATGCCCGGTAGCTTGGGTCCGGATAGGCGCTCAACCACCAGGCTTCGAGTCTGGAGATGTCGCTTTCCTGGTAGCCGAAGAGTTCGACAAAGTGCCGGTTGACCAGTGCGATCTGCTCGCCCCGCACATAGCTGAGCGCGACCGGCGCCGCATCGAAGATGCGGAGCACATGCTTGTCCCGTTCGGCCTGGATCGACGCTTCCTTGGCCTTGAGCAAGGTCTGCTCTGCCTCCCGGCGTTGCGTGATGTCGCGCGAGAGCACCAGGACGTGGAAACTGCCATCCGCCTCCGGTGCCTTGCGCGTTGCCGAAAGCTCAAACCAGTACTTGCCGTGGCCCAGTTCCAGGCAGATCGTCCGGCCATAATCGCTACCGTGCTCGATCGCGCCGGAGATTGCTGCGCGGGCAGTAACTGCGGCCTCCATGTCGAGTACTTCATCGACCCGTTTCCCGATCAACTCCTCCCTGGGGCGTGCAAGCTGGGATTCCTGGGCGGCGAAGGCGTCGATGTAGTAGCCGTCGGCATCCAGTTCAAAAAGCAGATCGGGAATCGCGCGAAGCGTCGCGGCCAGGTTTTCCTGGGTTTTTTTCGTCACCTGATGCGCCGATTGCAAATCCAGCAAGGCCTGTTCGAGCGTCCTGGTCTTGAGCGCCACCTGGCGGCGTAGGGTCAGGTTCCAGAGCAAAAGGCCCAAGCCCAGTACCAGGGCAACCAGCGCTCCCCGGCCCAGGTAACGGCCATAGGTGCCCATGTCCAGTGGCGTGCCCATCCATTTCTTGCGTAGCGCCGCTTCTTCGCCGACGCTGATTGCCTGCATGCCCTGTTCGACAAGCCTCAGCGTGCCGAGGTCGCCCTTGCGGACGGCACGATGAAACTGACCTCGATAGAGCTCGAAGGCTTTCAGGAAGAAGGCCTCTGCCTTGGCCCGGTAGAGGTAGAAATTGGCCGGATATTCGTCGAGGCAGAACACCTTGACCTCCCCGGCTTGCGCGGCTGCGATCAACTCGGCGTAGTTCCGGTAAACAAGCAGGTTGGTGATCCCGTTTTCGGCCAACTTGTCGATGCACGCATCACCGGCCTGGACGCCGACCTGAAAGCCATGAAGGGTACTGGGGCTGCTGATCCCAGTGATCGTCACATGGCTGTAGATGGCGATGGGCAGGTCGGCATAGGGCGATGAAAAGTCGTAGAGCGCTTCGCGCGGCGGCGTGCGAAAAATCATGTCGATCAAATCCGCCCGGCCATCGATGACCATTTGCTGGGCCTCTGCCCAGTTGGTCGCGGTCAGGCGGACCTTGATGCCGTTTTTCTTTTCCCAGAGTCGCCAGTAGTCGACCAGGTAGCCTTCGATTTCCCCCGTCGAGTTGCGGAACAGATAGGGCGGGTAGTTGTCGTCGGTGACGACATGAAGAACTCGCTCGCCTCGCGACAAAGCATCGTCGACAGGGGGTTCCGCAGCGCGGCAAGTCATGCCCAGCAAGCAGGCGATCAGCAGCAGGCAGCTGAGGAGTGGTAACTGCAAGGGTGACGACTTGTACATTCACATTCTCGGAAACGCCCGGAATCCAAGGGCTGATCAGTGCCTGCTTATCCTATCCCAAGGCACTTTAAAGAGCACGATGATGACGACGGATTTCTGCTGCATTTGCCGAGAGCGTTTTTCCGCTTCTCGCGTCTAATGGTCGGGCAGCGGGTAAGATGTCGCCGCCTGAATTGCCGACAGACCTTGAAACGGATAATCCTCCATGACCACAGCACTGATTCTCTTTGCCCACGGGGCGCGCGATCCGGAATGGGCCGAACCGATGCGCCGGGTGCAGGCGGCCATCCGCCAGCAGCGGCCCGGCGTCCCGGTCGAACTGGCCTTCCTTGAATTCATGGCGCCGACGTTGCCTGATTGCATTGCCGCGCTGGTTGCCGGCGGCGCCCGGAAAATCGTCATCATGCCGATGTTCATCGCTCGCGGCGGACATCTGAAGCGCGATGTGCCGGAACTGCTGGACAAGCTGCGCGCGGCCCATCCGGACGTCGAGTTTTCGCTCGGTAGCGTGGTCGGCGAACAGGAGATCGTCGTTCAGGCGATGGCCACGGCGACCCTTGAAGTAGCTGGCCTGAGGCTTGCTTGAAATACAGCATGCTTACCGTACTCGTTATTGATGAATCCAAGGCCAGGGCCGGCGAAATCTGCGCCGGGCTGGCGCTCGCCGGCTACCAGGTGGCGGCCATCCTGGCCGACGCCGACAATCTGACGGCCGAAGTCGAAAAACTCCAACCCGACGTGATCCTGATCGACACCGACAGCCCCAGCCGCGACACGCTGGAACACCTGGCGGCGATGAACAAGGACATGCCGCGCCCGGTCGTCATCTTCACCCAGGAAGACGGCCAGGAAACCATCCGCGATGCCGTCAAGGCGGGCGTTTCGGCCTATATCGTCGATGGTCTCGACCCGAAGCGGATCAAGCCCATCGTCGAGGTGGCGCGCGCCCGCTTCGAGGATACCCAGGCCCTGCGCCGCGAACTCGACGAGATCTCGCAGAAGCTCTCGGACCGCAAGCTGGTCGACAAGGCCAAGGGCGTGCTGATGAAGGCGCGCGGCCTGGACGAGGATGCCGCTTACCACGCCATGCGCAAGCTGGCCATGGAACGCGGCCAGTCGATGGCCAAGGTGGCGCGCGACGTCATCGACATGGCGCGGGTGCTGCTCTAAGCCTGTGCAAGAAAACGGCGTGTTGCACCGCAACAGTGCATGGTTTTTCAAAACAAAGCCGATAGATAAAAATCACTAAGTTATTGAAATATATGTAGATAAAACGGACTAGTACCAAATAACTAGTCCTGGCACGGCCATTGCAATAGTCCTATCAAAGCGCACGGTCAAAGGCGGCCGGGCGAGAGTCGAGCGATAAGCCGGCTCAAAGGACAAGGGCGTCCATCCCAGCTGCCATCGGCGGTCGGGGTGTGACGCCCATTTTGTTTTTTCGATTCTCATGTAATCAAGGAGCAAGCAATGGAAGACAAGAAACTGGCCCCGCTGGATGTCGCCGCCGACAAGCCGAGCTTTTCACGTCGTGATTTTGTTACAACTGCTTTGGGAGCCTCTCTGATGGCCATGGTCCCCCCCGGCGTTCGCAGCGGTGCCTGGGCCGCTGGTTCCGACGCCCCCGAAAAGAAGGAAGTCCGCATCGGCTTCATCCCGCTGACCGACTGCGCCTCCGTCGTCATGGCCTCGGTCATGAAATTCGACGAGAAGTACGGCATCAAGATCATCCCGACCAAGGAAGCCTCCTGGGCCTCGGTGCGCGACAAGCTGGTCAACGGCGAGCTCGACGCCGCCCACGTGCTGTACGGCCTGATCTACGGCGTCCAACTCGGCGTCGGCGGTCCGAAGAAGGACATGAGCGTGCTGATGAGCCTGAACAACAACGGCCAGGCGATCACCCTCTCCAACCAGTTGAAGGACAAGGGCGCCATCGACGGC
>JAHRYW010000002.1:7297-12384 GCA_020621865.1 Betaproteobacteria bacterium
CACCCGGAAAAGGTGCTCGGCACCACCGCCGACTGGGTCAAGCAGAACCCGAACACGGCCCGTGCCGTGGTCGCTGCCATCCTCGACGCCGGCAAGTGGATCGATTCTTCCATCGCCAACAAGCAGAAGACGGCTGAGACCATCGCCCAGAAGTCCTACGTCAATACCGACACTGAGGTCATCGTCGCCCGCATGCTCGGCCGCTACCAGAATGGTCTGGGCAAGAGCTGGGACGACAAGAACTGCATGAAGTTCTTCAACGATGGGGCGGTCAATTTCCCGTACCTCTCCGACGCCATGTGGTTCCTGACCCAGCACAAGCGCTGGGGCTTGCTGAAGAGCCATCCGGACTACCTGGCGGTCGCCAAGCAGGTGAACCGCATCGACATCTACAAGCAGGGTGCCGCCGCTGCCGGCGTCGCGCTGCCCAAGAGCGAGATGCGCAGCCACAAGCTGATCGACGGCGTGGTCTGGGACGGCAAGGACCCGGCGAAGTACGCCGACGGTTTCAAGATCAAGGCCTGATCAGTCGATTGAGTCGTCATCGCTCCCGCTGCGGCGGGGGCGGTGAAAACCTCTGGAGAACGACATGAGCACGATGACGATGAACGGTGAATTTGGGGCAAAAAAACCCATCGACCGTAGCATTACAACCAGCAAGCCGGTCGCGGAAGCAGTCGCAGAGCCGGTCAAGGAAACGAAAATGGAAAACGCAGCTGCAGTGGCCGTCGGTACGCCGATCGGCGAGAAATTGGGAGCCTTGGGCCGGGCGGTGCTGCCGCCGGTGCTCGGCCTGTTGATCCTGCTCGGCATCTGGTATGTCGCCACCCACAAGGGCGGCAGCATCCCCGGCCCGGCCCAGACCTGGGATGCGGCGGTCGCCCTGTTCTCCGACCCGTTCTACCGCAACGGCCCGAACGACCAGGGCATCGGCTGGAACGTGCTCTCCTCGCTGCAGCGGGTCGGCATCGGCTTCGGTTTCGCGGCGCTGGTCGGCATTCCGCTCGGCTTCATCCTCGGCCGCTCGGCCTTCCTGGCGGCCATGGTCAATCCGATCATCAGCCTGCTGCGTCCGGTTTCGCCGCTGGCCTGGCTGCCGATCGGCCTGCTCGTCTTCAAGAAGGCCGACCCGGCGGCAACCTACACCATCTTCATCTGCTCGATCTGGCCGATGATCATGAACACTGCCCAGGGTGTGCAGCGCGTGCCGCAGGATTACCTGAACGTCGCCCGCGTGCTGGCGCTGTCGGAGTGGAAGGTCGTCACCAAGATCCTGTTCCCGGCCGTGCTGCCCTACATGCTGACCGGCATCCGCCTGTCCATCGGCACCGCCTGGCTGGTCATCGTCGCCGCCGAAATGCTGACGGGCGGCGTCGGGATCGGCTTCTGGGTCTGGGACGAGTGGAACAACCTGAAGGTCGAGCACATCATCATCGCCATCTTCGTCATCGGCATCGTTGGCCTGATCCTCGAACAGGCGCTGATCCTGCTGGCCAAGAAGCTGACCAAAGAATCGTCGTAAGGAGCCTACATCATGGAAAAATTCGTCCAAATCGAGCGTGTCGGCCAGACTTTCGACACCAAGAAAGGCAAGTTCGTCGCCCTGCGCGAAATCGACCTGACCATCAAGCAAGGCGAGTTCATCGCCCTGATCGGCCACTCCGGCTGCGGCAAGTCGACCTTGCTCAACCTGATCGCCGGCCTGACCAAACCGACCGATGGCGTGCTGTTGCTCGAAGGCCGTGAAATCAACGGCCCCGGCCCGGAACGCGCCGTGGTTTTCCAGAACCACAGCCTGCTGCCCTGGCTGACCTGCTTCGAGAACATCTACCTGGCCGTCGAGCGCGTCTTCGGCAGCAAGGAAGGAAAGCCCAAGTTGAAGGCCCGGACGCAGGCGGCGATCGAACTGGTTGGCCTGGCGCATGCCGCGCACAAGTATCCGCATGAAATCTCCGGCGGCATGAAGCAACGCGTCGGCATTGCCCGCGCCCTGTCCATGGAGCCCAAGGTGCTGCTGATGGACGAGCCCTTCGGCGCGCTGGATGCGCTGACCCGCGCCAAGCTGCAGGACGAGTTGATGAAAATCTGCGAGAAGACCAAGGCGACCGTCGTCATGGTCACCCACGATGTTGACGAAGCCGTGCTGCTGTCGGATCGCATCGTGATGATGACCAACGGCCCGGCCGCCACCATCGGTGAAATCCTCGACGTCAATCTGCCGCGGCCGCGCCAGCGCCTGACGCTGGCCCACGACCCGGCCTACATCAACTGCCGTGCCGCGGTGCTTGAGTTCCTGTACGAAAAGCAGGCTCACGTCGAAAAAGAGGCGGCGTAACCCATCCTGTCTGTCAGTTCCATCGTCGCTGCTCTCTCTCCATAGCGACTTTTGCCCGCCGGCTTAACCCCGGCGGGCTTTTTTCTTGATTTATGTGCTTGGCGTTTGCGGTGACCTGGCGCTAAGGTTCGTCATTTTCTGATGGATGGAATCGGATGCTAGCCAACCCGGGCAAGCTTTCGCGCAAGATTGTCGGCATGTTGGTCGTCTTCTTTGCCGTGGCGACCGCGGCAATCGGCCTGACCCTGCTCATTTCCTGGCAGCTGGAGGGCGTTGCCGCGGCGATCAACGATGCCGGCAGCCAGCGCATGCGGACCTACCGGATGGGGCACCTGATGGCGCGCGGACTGGAGTCGAAGGCCCAGGAAGCCAGCGTCACCAAGATTCTCGGCGAGGAGATGGGGCGCTTCGACAAGGTCATGCGCGACCTGCAACTGGGCGATCCGGCCCGGCCGCTGTCGTCGCCGCGCAACGAGGATGTCCAGCATCAGTTGCATGAGGTCAAGGTCGCCTGGCAGGGGCGCGTCCAGCCCCTGGTCGCCCGCTACCTGGCCGGCGGTCCGGCCGAGCGCGAGAAGGCGCTGGACCGCTTCGACGCCGAGCTGGAGCCTTTCGTCAGCAGCATCAACGAGCTGGTGCTGGTCATGGAGCGCAGCTACACCTTCGATACCAACCTGCTGCGTACCGTGCAGGCGGCGCTGGTCCTGCTCGCCATTTTCGGCACTGCCGTCCTGATCCGTTTCTTTGTCCGCCTGGTCATCCGCCCGGTCGGCGAACTGCATGCCGGCATGCAGCGCATGACCAGCGACGATCTGACTGTCCGCCTGCCGGTAGCCACCGACGACGAGCTCGGCAGCCTGGCCCGGGGCTTCAACCAGATGGCCGAGCATTTGCAGCATGCCTACAGCACCCTGGAAGAGCGCGTCGAAGCCGAAACACGGCGGCTGGCGCAGCGCAACCACGAACTCAGCATCCTCTATTCGGTGACCGCCTTCCTGAGCGAACCGGCGCCGCAGGAAGCCTTGTGCGAAGGTTTTCTCGACCGCCTGACCTCGGCGCTGGGTGCCGACGCGGGGGCGGTTCGCCTTTACCAGCAGGCCTCCGATAGTCTTTACCTGGTGACCGGTCAGGGCTTGTCCGAGGAGTTCATTGAGCGCGAGGCGGAGATGAACTGCGCCGACTGCCTGTGCGGCAACGTCTTTCAGAGCGGCGTGCCGACGGCCTTTGCGACGGTCTCCCCGCCGCCCGGCATGAAGCTGCGGACCTGTATCCGCGAGGGCTTCGCCACTGCCACGGCCTTCAGCATCCTGTGCGACAAGCAGAAGCTAGGCGTCTACAACCTCTATTTCCGGCGTCCGCAGGCCTTGTCGGAACAGCAGATGCACTTGCTGGAAACGCTCGGCCATCACCTCGGCGTGGCCATCGAGAACCAGCGCCTGAAGTCGCGTGAGAAGGAACTGGCCGTCTCCGAGGAGCGCAACCTGCTGGCCCAGGAGCTACACGATTCCATCGCCCAGGGCCTGGCCTTTCTGAACATCCAGGTCCAGTTGCTGCAGGACTCGCTGCGCAAGGGCAAGGCCGACGAAGCGATGCAGACGGCTGGTCAGTTGCGCGAAGGCGTCCAGGAAAGCTACGACGACGTGCGCGAATTGCTGGTCCATTTCCGGACGCGGGTGCATCAGTCCGATCTGGATACGGCGATTAATGCGGCGCTGGAGAAGTTCGAGGGGCAGACCGGCATCAAGACCGCTTTCGAGCGGATTGGCAACGGTGCTCCGATGGTGCCGACCGACGAAATCCAGATCATGCACATCGTTCAGGAATCGCTGTCCAATATCCGCAAGCATGCCGGGGCCAGCCATGTCCGTGTCGTCGTCAAGCGCAGCGTGGGCAGCATCAGCGTCGCCATCGAGGACGACGGTCGTGGCTTCGATCCGGAAACCGACCCGAATTGTCTTTCCGACCGCCATGTCGGCCTGAAAATCATGCGTGAACGGGCTCACCGCGTCGGCGGCGAATGTCGGATATCATCGAAACCGGGACAGGGGGCGTGTGTCACCATGATCCTGCCAAAAGAAAACAGGGAGAGTGCCTGAAATGAGCGAAAAAATCCGGGTGTTGCTGGTCGACGACCATACATTGTTCCGTAGTGGCATCAAGTCGCTGCTCCAGCGCAATGACGATTTCGAAGTGGTTGGCGAGGCCGGTGACGGGCTTGAAGGCATCAAGCGTGTGCGCTCGCTGAAACCCGATGTCGCCTTGCTTGATCTGCATATGCCGGGCGTTTCCGGACTGGAGGCGGTCAAGGTCATCGCCGAGGAAATGCCCGAGGTGCGCGTCCTGATGCTCACCGTTTCCGAAGATGCACAGGACCTGATGGACGCCCTGCGGGCCGGCGCCAGCGGCTACCTGCTCAAGAATATCGAGACCGACGCGTTGGTCGACGCCATTCGCCGCGCGGCGCAGGGCGAGTCGGTCGTCTCGCAGCAGATGACCGCCAAGCTGATCCAGGGCGTGCGCAACCCGCCCAAGGCCGAGACCGGCGCCGTCGAACGCGACCGCTTTTCGCCACGCGAGCGCGACATCCTGGCCTCACTCGCGCAGGGCGAGAGCAACAAGGAAATCGCCCGCAAGCTCGATCTGGCCGAAAGCACCGTCAAGATCCATGTCCAGAACATCTTCAAGAAGCTGAACATGAGCAGCCGGGTGCAGGTCGCCCTCTATGCCGTCGAGAACGGCTACGGGCAGATCA
>JAHRYW010000002.1:12777-193959 GCA_020621865.1 Betaproteobacteria bacterium
TGAAACCCCTGCTTGTTATTTTTTATGCCGCCTTGTCGTTTTAATAGGTGGAGGGCAACCCTATTTCTAGCCTATCCAGGCAAAAAATCAAGGAGCAAATTCGGCCTCAGATGCTGAGACGGCCGTCGGGCAAGGGATGGCTCAATTGCAGCCGGCTGATGGTCGGCAACAGGTTCAGGCGGGTGTCCTTCTTCAACTGCTCGGCTCGGGCGCGCATCTCGTCGAGCGTGACATCGACCGGATTGCCGCCGGTCGCAAAGGCTATGGTGTTGCCGCTGTCGCACGACGGAAAGACCGCGACGCGCCCATCGAAGGCTGTCTTGATGCGTTCGACGCTGGCCTGGAAGCCCCGGTTGCGGCCGAGCAGGTTGATGCTGCAGATGCCCTTGTCGCTCAGCCGTGCACGGCAAGCCTGGTAGAAGGGTTCGGTGTCGAGTACACCGGCCTTGGCATCGGGGTCGTAGCCATCGACCAGGATCAGGTCGAAACGGCGGTCGCCCCCCAGCATGTAATCGGCGCCGCAGCCGATGACCACGTCGAGGCGAATCGGATCATCCGGCAGCTTGAAGTACTGACGGGCGACAAACTCGACCTGCGGGTTGATCTCGACCACGGTAATCCGGCAATCCGGCAGGTAGCGGTAGATGAACTTGGCCAGCGAACCGGCGCCCAGACCGATCAGCAGCGCGCTGCGCGGCCACTGTTGCGGCGGGCGCAGCAGCAGGCCAGCCATCATCTCGCGGGTATAGGCCAGTTCCAGCGACCACGGCCGGGCGATGCGCATGGCGCCCTGGATCCAGTCGGAGCCGAAGTGCAGGTTGCGCACACCGTCTTCTTCGCTGATATCGACGGAATGTTGGGGGGATTTCTTTGCGGGTCGCATGGCCGGGATGGGTGGCGTCCCCACCCGGAATCGAACCAGGAACTGCTCCTTAGGAGGGAGCCGTTATATCCATTTAACTATGGAGACGCTTAGGAGGCGGCATTGTACCGGGGCGGCCGGGCTTGCGATAGATGCGGCCGGTGCTGCGCCAAGCGGCTAAAATGCCGGTTCTGCCAACGCGGTGCCAAACCGGCGCTGCCCCCACCGTGTGCCATGCCCTACCTCAAACTGACTGACGCCTGCCTTGCCTACGGCCACGTGCCGCTCCTCGATCACGCCGATTTTCTGCTCGATCCGGGCGAACGGGTGGCGCTGATCGGCCGCAACGGCACCGGCAAATCGTCGCTGCTCGCCGCGATGGCGGCCGGCAGCGGGCGGGGGCGGCTGGATGACGGCGAAGTCTGGGCGCAGCCCGGTATCCGTGTCGGCTACGTGCCGCAGGAACCGGCCTTTGACCCCGAGCAAACGATTTTCGAGGCGGTCATTTCCGGCATGGGCGAGAATTCGACCCTGCTCGCCGAATACCACGAAGTCTCGCACCGACTGGCCGAAGGCGAGGGCGATCACGATGCCTTGCTGGCCCGGATGTCCCACTTGCAGCACGAACTCGAAGCGCGCGGCGCCTGGGCCTACGAGGCGCAGGCCGAGCGCGTGATCGACCGTTTCGGTCTGAACGCCGATGCCGTCGTCGGCACCCTGTCCGGCGGCCAGAAGAAGCGCCTGGCGCTGGCCCAGGCGCTGGCCGTGACGCCCGAAGTGCTGCTGCTCGACGAGCCGACCAATCACCTCGATATCGCCGCCATCGAATGGCTGGAAACGATGCTGATCGAATCCGGCGTCACGCTGTTCTTCATCACCCACGACCGTTCTTTCCTCGACCGCGTCTGTACCCGCATCGTCGAACTTGATCGCGGCAAGCTGGCCAGTTTTCCCGGCAATTTCAGTCAGTACCAGCAGCGCAAGGAGGCCATGCTGCACGAGGAAGCGCTGGCCAACGCCCGCGCCGACAAACTGCTCAAGGAAGAGGAAGTCTGGATTCGCAAGGGTGTCGAAGCCCGGCGGACGCGTGCCGTCTTCCGTGTCCAGCGCCTCGACAAGCTGCGCGCTGAACGCCAGGCCCGGCGCGAACGGATGGGCAAGGTCAATCTGCAACTCGACGCCGGCGACAAGAGCGGCAAACTGGTCGCCGAACTGGATCACGTGGCCAAATCCTACGGTCAGCGGCAAATTGTTCGCGATTTCTCAACCCGCATCCAGCGCGGCGACAAGATTGGCCTGATCGGCCCCAACGGCGCCGGAAAAACGACGCTGCTCCGCCTGATCCTCGGTGAAATCCAGCCGGATTCGGGCATCGTCCGCCAGGGCACGAAAATGGAAATTGCCTACTTCGACCAGTTCCGCACCCAGCTCGATCCCAATTCGACGCTCTCCGACGTCATCTCGCCGGGTTCCGACTGGGTCGAGATCGGCGGCGCCAAAAAGCACGTGATCGGCTACCTCGAAGACTTCCTGTTCGCGCCGGAACGCTCGCGCTCCCCGGTCAGTTCGCTGTCCGGTGGCGAGCGCAACCGCCTGCTGCTCGCCCGCCTGTTCGCCAAGCCGGCCAATGTGCTGGTCCTTGACGAGCCGACCAACGACCTCGACATCGACACGCTGGAGCTGCTTGAAGAGTTGTTGCAGAACTACGATGGCACGCTGTTCCTGGTCAGCCACGACCGGACCTTCCTGGATAACGTCGTGACCCAGACCATCGCCGCCGAAGGCGACGGCAACTGGCATGAATACGCCGGTGGCTACAGCGACTGGGCCAACTACAAGGCCAGTCTGGCCAAGGAGTCGGTCAAACCGAAGGCTGAGGCCAAGCCGGCCGCCAAGCCGGCTGAATCCGCCAAGGCCAAGGCCGACAAGCTGTCCTGGAAAGAGCAGCGCGAACTGGAAGCTTTGCCCGGCAAGATCGCCGACCTTGAGGCGGAGCAAGCAACGCTGACCAGCCGTCTCGAAGATCCTGCGATCTACCAGACCGACCCGACCGGAGCGCAAAAGGCGGCCGAGCGTCTGGCCGCCATCGACGATGAATTGATGGAAATGCTCGAACGCTGGGAAACACTGGAGTCGCGGGCCGGAAATCCGGCTTGATTGCTGATCTGCGGCGCCCGTCAGGTGCCGCCAGCGGCCTGATTGGCGCTAATTAGGTCAGGCTTCGGCCTGTCCGTCGGCCTCGCGGGCGGGCATCGGCTCCAGCCCCAGGCGTTGCCGGACGGTCTCCGGTGTAATGTTGAGCAGCTCGCCGATATCCTTGAAATCGTCGGGCAGGGCCGGGTCGTCCCAGCCGTGCGACGAGTGACGGGCCAGGCGGACGGCCAGCGTGGCGTTCTTGACGCGCAGCGAATCGGCATGGTCGTCGTCGATCAGTTTCTGCAGCAGTTCAGGCAGGTGCCAGACGCGGCATAGTTCGAGCTGGATTTCCTGGAAGGTGAAGCCCAGTGTCTGCTTCTGGGCATCAGCGCTGCGCATGTGCGGGTGCTGCTTCTGCAGGTCGAGGATGGCCAGCCCGAGTTTCGGGGCAGAGCACCAGATGAGAGTTTCGGCCAGGTCGTGGAGCAGGGCGGCGATGCGCACCTCTTCCATGTTCACATCGTGGCGCCAGATCGCCCATTCCTGCGCATAATCGGCGGCGCGCTGGGCGCGGCGGACGATCTGCAGGACGCCGAGCAGGGCCTGGGGACCGGCTTCCTTGAGCTGATCCTCGATCGTGTACAGCTCCTGGAAACGGTTGAAGAAGGGCTCGATGCCGGCCATCATCACGGCGCTGGCGATGGTCGTGATGTCGCGTTGCAGGGAGCGGCCGCGCATCGGCTGGATAAAGGCCAGCACGCGCACGGTCAGGATCGGGTCCTGGAGAATCAGGCGGGCCAGTTCGCGGACATCGACGCGGTCGAGGTCGGCCCGCATTTCATCAAGCCGTCGCTTGGTGACGCGCAGGACGGGCAGGCTGTTGCTGTTGAACAGCAAGGTCCAGGAATCGATGTCCGGCAGCGGATGGTCGAGCATGTCGTGGTGGCCTTAGAAATGGGTGGTTGCCTGCGAGCAGGGGGCAGTTTAAGGGCGCCGTCCTCGCCGGGCAAGGGCGCCGGCATGCGATAATCCTGATCGCTCAAACATTTGATGACTCGCCATGCAATACGCCATCGTTCCGGTTACGCCCTTCGAACAGAATTGCACCGTTTTCTGGTGCGAAAACACCCGTCAGGCCGTGGTGATCGATCCGGGCGGCGACGTCGAGCGCATCGTGCGTTTGCTTGAGGATGAAAAGCTGACACTGGCCAAGATTCTCGTCACCCACGGCCATATCGACCATGCCGGCGGCGTCGCTGCGCTCGCCGAGAAGACGGGCGTGACGACCATCGAGGGGCCGCATGAAGAAGATCGTTTCTGGATCGAGGGCATGCCGCAGCAGAGCAAGATGTTCGGCTTTCCCAATGTGCGCAGCTTCGAGCCGACGCGCTGGCTGAAAGGCGGCGACAAGGTCAGTTTTGGCGAGGTGGAACTCGATGTGCTGTATTGCCCGGGTCATACGCCGGGACATGTCATTTTCTTTCACGCGCCGAGCCGGCTGGCGCAGGTTGGCGATGTGCTGTTCCAGGGCTCGATCGGCCGCACCGATTTTCCGCGTGGCGATTACGACACCTTGATCCATTCGATCAAGGAGCGTCTCTTCCCGCTCGGCGACGATGTCGATTTCATTCCCGGCCACGGGCCGATGTCGACCCTGGGCGAGGAACGCAAGTACAACCCCTTCCTGAGCGGCCGTTTCGGCTGATCAGGCCGTTGGGCGGATTTTTCCGGCCCAGTTGAGGGCGTCGAGTTGGGCGTCAAGGTAATCGCCACCGTCGATGCCCAGCGTCTTGAGGCGGAGGGTGGCCGTGCTCAGGTCATGCTTGTCCACCGCATCGATCGCCCCGAGCAGTTGCCCCAGGTTTCCTTCGTGCGCCAGCAGCGCCTTGGCGGAAACCTCCGGCAGTGGCAGCTGATGCAGGATTTCGGGCATCGGCATGCAAAGCAGGACGTCGAGCAGCGAGAAAGTGCCGACCATGAAGGCGATATCGCTATCGCTTTCGGGTGGCTCCGACTGCGGCAGCTTGCCGGCTAGCAGTTCGAGCAGGCGACCGCGGGCGGCAGCCTTCTGGAGCAGAGGATTCGGGTGCTGGCCATTGTTCGGGTCGGAGTACACCAGCAGTTGCAGCCAGCGCTGCAACTGGCGCCGGCCAAGCAGGTTGATCGCCTGCGTGAAACTGGTGATCGGGCTGGGGGGCGCAATGGCCGCCGAATTGACCAGGCGCAGCAGGCTGTAGGACAGCTTTGGTTCTTCCCGGAAAATGGCATCCAGGGCACCGGTGTCGGCATCCTCGCAGATCAGGCCGAGCAATTTCAGCAATTTCATCCGCGTGATGTCGGGCCTGGGAGTGCCCGTTGGGCGGGTCAGCAGAAACTCGCCGGACGACAGGGTGCAGGCGTTGCTCAGCGCCCATTGACGGTCAACATGGGTATGGACGTCGGTGGCGATCACCGTGGTCCGACTGGCCATGCCGAGCAGGGTGTAAGGCGGTAGGCTGCGGGCGTGACTGGCGCCGATCAGCAGATAGTCCCAGGTGCCGGTGGCGGGTAGCTTGCTCTCCGGCGTAACGACCAGGGCGACTTTGTGTTGTGCCTGGCGCAACGCAGCTTCGAGGCGCGCCAGCGCTTCGCCGTCCTGGTCGCCGCTGCGGGCCGAAAATACCGTGACCGAGCGCTCCATTGTCTGGGCCGCTTCACTGGCCTCGGGGAGGGCGGGAATGAACCACAGCATCCGCTTGTCGATGGCTTCGAATTGCGGCGAGGTGCGCAGGCGGGACAGCGCTTCAAGGCTGGCGCGGCCGGGGGCGAATTCGATGCGGAAGCCTGACCAGGCATCGTCCGCGCCGAGCAGCGGATGAACGAAAATAGGGTCCGAGCAGGGCATTGGCTGTTCTCTGATTGTTTCGCACAATGTTAGCAAACTTGGGAGGCGCGCGTCTTTGAAAGATGATGAATTTGGCCGTTTTTTGCCACCGACCGTAGCATTTCCGGTTTCGCCGGCCGCACCGTCCTACTGGACTCGTGCCGCGGCTGAATTGTCGCGTCTGGATCCGTTGATGGCCGAGCTGGTCGAGCGCTATGCAGGCTTGTCGCTGGTCTCTCGCGGCGACCCCTTCGGAACCCTGGCGCGCTCCATCGTCGGGCAGCAAATTTCGGTCAAGGCAGCCGACGCAGTCTGGGCACGCTTTTCGGCGCAGGTCGGCGAAGTTTCGCCGGACTGCGTGCTGGGACTGGGCGAAGTGGGGTTGGTCGGCTGCGGTTTGTCGAAGCGCAAAATCGAATACCTCTGCGACCTGGCCGGCCATTTTTCCAGCGGCCGGCTCGATCCTCCGGCCTGGACAAGCCTTGATGACGAAGCGGTGATCGCCGAACTGACCGAAGTGCGCGGCATTGGCCGGTGGACGGCGGAAATGTTCCTGATTTTCAACCAGATGCGGCCGGACGTCTTTCCGCTCGACGATATTGGCCTGCAACGCGCCGTGTCCGAGCGCTATCTTGCCGGTGAGAAGCCGTCGCGCCGGACCCTGGCCGCCTTTGGCGAACGTTGGCGTCCCTGGCGCTCGGTGGCGACCTGGTATTTGTGGCGCAGCCTCGATCCGCTGCCGGTGGAGTACTGAAACGCAGAGCGTCTGACCTTTGAGGTAAAATGCGCGCCAATTCAGAAAACGAGCAGTCCATGAAAACAAGTTTCCTCGACTTCGAACAATCGATTGCCGATCTTGAAGCCAAGATCGAAGAGCTGCGCTTCGTGCAGGATGACTCCGCCGTCGATATCTCGGAAGAGATCGATCGCCTGGAAAAGAAAAGCGGCCAGCTGACCAAGGACATCTACGCCAAGCTGTCGCCATGGCAGATCTCCCAGGTCGCCCGCCACCCGCAGCGTCCGTATACGCTGGATTACCTGTCGCTGATCTTCACCGATTTTGAAGAACTGCACGGCGACCGCGCCTTTGCCGACGATCATGCCATCGTTGGCGGTCTGGCCCGTTTCAATGGCCAGCCGGTCATGGTCATCGGCCACCAGAAGGGCCGCGACACCAAGGAAAAGATCTACCGCAACTTCGGTATGCCGCGCCCGGAAGGCTATCGCAAGGCCCTGCGCCTGATGAAGCTGGCCGAGAAATTCGGCCTGCCGGTCATGACCTTCGTCGACACCCCGGGCGCCTACCCTGGCATCGACGCCGAGGAGCGCGGCCAGTCCGAAGCCATCGGCCGCAACCTGTACGTGATGGCCGAACTGAAGGTGCCGGTCATCGTCACCATCATCGGTGAGGGCGGCTCCGGCGGCGCGCTGGCCATCGCCGTCGGCGATACGGTGCAGATGCTGCAATATTCCACCTATTCCGTGATTTCGCCCGAAGGCTGTGCCTCCATCCTGTGGAAGAGCGCCGAAAAGGCGCCCGAGGCCGCCGAGACCATGGGCATCACCGCGCAGCGCCTGAAAACGCTGGGCCTGATCGACAAGATCGTCAGCGAACCGCTCGGCGGCGCTCATCGCGATCACGCCGCGATGGCGCAGAATCTCAAGAAAGCCCTGCAGGAGGCGCTCAAGCAGCTTTCCGGGTTGTCGACGGCGGAACTGCTGGCGACGCGCTACGAGCGGCTGATGAGCTATGGCCGCTTCAAGGAACAGCCTGTCGCCTGATCTGCCGGAGCGGGTCGGCGCCTTTCTCGTCGCCCGCCTGGGGCCGGACGAACGCCTGACGGTCGGGCTTTCCGGTGGTTGCGACTCGGTTGTCCTGCTCCATCTGCTGGCCAGGCTGGGTTACACCGCCCGCCTCGATGCCATCCACGTCCATCACGGACTTTCTGCCAATGCCGATGCCTGGGCGCAGTTTTGTGCCGACTATTGCACCCGCCTGGGTATCCCGCTGAGCATTCGCCGGGTTGTGGTCGATCCGTCCCCGGGCTTGGGCTTGGAGGCAGCGGCCAGAGAGGCGCGCTATGCAGCCTTTGCCGAAACCGCCCGCGATTGTCTGCTGCTAGCCCAGCATCGGGGCGATCAGGCTGAAACCGTCTTGTTCAACCTGCTGCGCGGCGCCGGTGTGACCGGCGCGGCCGGCATGCCCGCCGAACGCGCTTTCGGCAAGCTGCGCCTGCTTCGCCCGCTGCTCGATTGCTCCCGTGCCGACATCGAGGCTTACGCCGGCGAAGTCGGCCTCTCATGGGTCGATGACGAGAGCAATGCCGATACCTCGCTGACCCGCAATTTTCTGCGCCATGAAGCGCTGGCGGCGCTCAATCAGCGCTTCCCGGCGGCCGAGGCGTCGTTGGCTCAGGCCGCCCGCCATTTCGGCGAAGCCGCCTGTTTACTCGACGACCTTGCGGTCATCGACTGGCAGCAAATCAGCGACAACGATGCGCTGCGCCTGTCGGCGCTGAAAACGCTGTCGCTGCCCCGGCTGAAGAATCTGCTGCGCTACCGCTTGCGCCAGTTGGGCTGGCAGGTTCCCGTCGCCAGTCGCCTCGAGGAATTCGCCCGCCAGTTGCAGTC
Source organism: Betaproteobacteria bacterium (assembly GCA_020621865.1). Lineage (GTDB taxonomy): Bacteria > Pseudomonadota > Gammaproteobacteria > Burkholderiales > Rhodocyclaceae > Azonexus. The sequence goes on from JAHRYW010000002.1 coordinate 21,270, forward strand.
CGCCGGGCCTGACCGGCACCCGGAACTGCGCTTGCCAGGGGGCAGAATGCGCGCGGCGCGCGGCCTGCTGCATTGGTTGCCGGAAAAATAACAAAGTGTTACCAAGCGCCTTTCCGCGGCGATTGGCCTTCAGTTACAATCAACAGATTATTTATTCCAAAAACAGGCCATGATTACTGGATCCATTGTCGCCATCGTTACGCCCATGCACGAGGATGGCAGTCTCGATTTGAATTCCCTGCGCAGCCTGGTCGATTTCCATGTGCGCGAAGGCACGGACGCCATCGTGGTCGTCGGTACGACCGGCGAATCGCCGACGGTCAATGTCGAGGAACATTGTGAACTGATCAAGGTGACGGTCGACCATGCGGCCGGCCGCATTCCCGTCATCGCCGGCACCGGCGCCAATTCGACGGCAGAAGCCATCGAACTGACCGAATTCGCCAAGAAGGCCGGCGCCGACATGGCCCTGTCGGTCGTCCCCTACTACAACAAGCCGACCCAGGAAGGCCTCTATCGCCACTTCAAGGCGATTGCCGAAGCCGTTGAGTTGCCGGTGCTGCTCTACAACGTGCCGGGCCGTACCGTCGCCGACATGGCCAACGACACCATTCTGCGTCTGGCCGAAGTGCCGGGCATCGTCGGCGTCAAGGACGCAACCGGCAACTTCGACCGCGCCTGCGACCTGATCGCCCGCGCACCGAAGGATTTCGCCCTGTACAGCGGCGACGACATGAGCTGCGTGTCGACGATCATGATGGGCTTCCACGGCAACATCTCGGTGACCGCCAACGTCGCACCGCGCCTGATGCACGAAATGTGCGTTGCGGCTGCAGCCGGCAATGTCGCCCGCGCCCGCGAAATCCAGTTCAAGCTGCTCGGTTTGCATCGCGACCTGTTCTGCGAAGCCAACCCGATTCCGGTCAAGTGGGCTGTGCACAAGATGGGCCTGATGCCCAATGGCATCCGCCTGCCGCTGACCACCTTGTCGGAAGCCAACCAGGCTCGCGTACTCGCCGCCATGCGCCAGGCCGGCGTGATCGCCTGACGGAGTAACGAAAGATGAATCGTCGGCTTTCCGGCCTTACCCTCTCCCTGCTCGCGGTCGCGCTGGCAGGGTGCAGCATGCTCCCTGATTCCCGCAAGATCGAGTACAAGTCGGCCGGCAAGGCGCCGACCCTGGAAGTTCCTCCAGACCTGTCGCAAATCACTCGCGACGATCGCTATCTGGTCCCTGATTCCGCAGGCAAGGGTAGCGCTACCTACTCCGCTTACAGCGCAGACCGTTCGCCGAATTCCCAGGCACAGAACTCGACGGTTCTGCCGCAGATTGACAAGGTCCGTGTCGAGCGTTCAGGTAACCAGCGCTGGCTGGTCGTGACGGCTCCCGCCGACAAGCTCTGGGATACGGTCAAGGAATTCTGGCAGGAAACCGGCTTCATCATCGCCATCGAACGTCCGGAAGCCGGCGTGATGGAAACCGACTGGGCAGAAAACCGCGCCAAGCTCGGCAACGACATTATTCGCAGTACGCTCGGTCGCTTGCTCGACTCGCTCTATTCGACCGGTGAGCGCGACAAGTTCCGGACCCGTTTCGAACCTGGGGCAACGCCGGGAACGACCGACGTATTCATCAGCCATCGTGCCATGGAAGAGGTTTACACCTCGGCTGCCAAGGATGAAACTCGCTGGCAACCCCGACCTCCCGACCCGGAACTGGAAGCGGAAATGCTGCGCCGCCTGATGGTTCGCTTCGGTTCGGAGGAAAAGCGGGCTGAGGCTTCTCTGGCCACCGCCAAGGCTGAGCCGCGTGCGAAGCTGGCCAAATCGGACGATGGTGCCGGCACCCTAGAGGTTTATGAGCGTTTCGACCGCGCCTGGCGCCGTGTTGGCCTGGCGCTTGATCGCGTCGGGTTCACTGTCGAAGACCGCGATCGGACCAGGGGGCTGTACTTTGTCCGCTATGTCGATCCGGAAGTGGATAACACCAAGAAGGACGATGGCTGGCTATCCAAGCTGGCTTTCTGGAAGGGTTCTGAACCTCCGCCTAGTTCCAAGGTGCAGTACCGAATCCACGTTAGCGATGCGGGGCAGCAGAGTGTTGTTCAGGTGCTATCGAATGAAGGTGGCACCGACAAATCGGAAACTTCGAAGAAAATTCTTGCCCTGTTGCTGCAGCAGCTGCAATAACAAACATCGCTGTTCCGGTTCATCCGGATGCGTTGAAAAAAGCCCGGTTGCTCCGGGCTTTTTTACGACTTGTCGCAGGAAAAGGCAGGAAGGATTGCCTGGATGCCTCGGTTTTCTGGATACGACAGGCAATAAAAAACGGGGCCGAAGCCCCGTTTTTTATTGAAAAAAGAAGAATTACTTCTTTTCTTCAGCAGCCGGGGCGGCAGCCGGAGCAGCGGCTTCAGCCGGCTTGGCAGCGTCAGCAGCCGGGGCAGCAGCCGGAGCAGCAGCTTCAGCCGGCTTGGCTTCAGCCGGGGCAGCAGCCGGGGCCGGAGCAGCAGCAGGAGCCGGAGCGGCCGGAGCAGCGGCTTCTTCCTTCTTGCCGCAAGCGGTCAGGGCAACAGCGAGGAGAGCAGCAACGAGGATAGACTTATTCATGGAGTTTCCTTATCGATAAGAGCCAACAAAATTCAAATTTATCGGAGATCAGGAGCTACCCGATCAGCCTGCAATTATATCAATAATTTCCTGCTGTTGGTGCCAATTGCTGCATTGCGGAATGGCAGTTGGCTATCAGAGTCCAAGCGTGCTCATGCCTATATCTTCGCCGCCTTCAGCCCATATTTCGCGAAAGCGGGTCAGATAAGGGCGCAGTTCGTCGGCTTCGTCGATCAACAATTTGCTGCGGGGTAGATCACGCTCAAATCGGATCAATGCATGCTTGTCGTCAACAATAAACATGTTGTCCCGCAAATGTGCCAGTTGAGCAGGAGTCTCCCGTGCCTTGGCGAGGTGGCTGTAGGCAGTCAGAAGCTGTTGAAGCTTCGGGTGCTGTTGTCGGGTGGGGGCCGCATTGCGCACGGCTATTCTCAGGGCGTCGTCGTGGCCGGTCTGCAGGATGCGCTTGAAGGAAAGCAGCCGGTTGGGGGATTCGAGTTTCAGGGCGACTAGATCTTCGTCATAGATGCAGATTGTCTGGCAGGCAATGGCCAGCAGACGGTCTACTGCCGTCTGGTAATCCGCCCACGAGGTAATTAGTTCCCGAGCCATGGTGTTTAGTGTAACCGATTGATAGAATTCGCGCTTTTTCGGAGTTGATCGTGCCGATCGGGATTGTCGAATCGCTGGACCACGAGGCGCGTGGGATTGTCCGCCAGGATGGCAAGGCCATTTTTGTCGACGGCGCCCTACCCGGTGAAACGGTCGATTACGCCAGCTTTCGGCGAAAGCCGAATTACGAATTGGCCCATCTGGTCAGTGTTCTGAAGCCTTCGAATGCTCGCCTTGAACCGCGCTGTCCCCATTTCGGCATTTGTGGTGGTTGTGCAATGCAGCACATGGATCCCTCTGCTCAACTCGCAACCAAGCAGCGCGTTCTTGAAGACAGTCTCTGGCATATTGGCCGGGTTCGTCCGGAAACCATTCTGCCGCCGATACAGGGAGAGGTCTGGGGGTATCGTCACCGGGCGCGTCTGGCGGTGCATAAGGTGGTCAAGAAAGGCAATGTGTTGGTCGGTTTTCATGAAAAGCGCAGTAGCTACATTGCCGACATGCAAAGCTGTGCAATCCTGCCGCCGCACCTTTCCGACCTTTTGTTGCCGATGCGGGAGTTGGTCGGAGCGCTGTCGATAGCCGAGCGCTTGCCGCAAATCGAGGTGGCGGTTGGTGAGCATTGCACGGCAATCGTATTTCGTATTCTGGCCCCGTTGACCTTAGCGGACGAGAAGTTGCTGCGAGCTTTCGCAGATCGCCACGATGTGGTGATCTACTTGCAGCCGAAGGGGCCGGACACGGCTTATCGCTTTTACCCTGTTCCCGGTCCGCGGCTCTCATACACACTGCCAGAGTTCGCTCTTGAACTCGATTTCAGGCCGACTGACTTTACCCAGGTCAATCACGCCGTGAATCGTGTCCTGGTACGCCGCGCCTTGCGCTTGTTGGATCCGCAACCAGGCGAGCGTGTTGCAGACATGTTCTGCGGGCTTGGGAATTTCACCCTGCCGATTGCCCGCTCCGGGGCAAGAGTCGTCGGCATTGAGGGCAGCCAGGGTTTGGTGCGGCGGGGTCGGGAAAGCGCCGAAGCCAACGGGTTGGCTGCTCAGGTCGATTTTGCCGTGGCGAACCTGTTTGAGTGCACCGAGGCATCACTGTTGGCGCTCGGGCACTTCGACAAGATGCTGATCGATCCGCCTCGCGAGGGGGCGGTCGAGTTGGTAAAAGCGCTGACGGGGGATATGCCGAGGCGAATCGTTTATGTGTCTTGCAATCCTGCGACGCTGGCCCGTGACGCAGCGGTATTGGTCAGTGCCAAAGGTTATCGCTTTGTTTCAGCGGGAGCGGTCAATATGTTTCCTCAGACCGCGCATGTCGAGTCGATTGCGGTATTTGAGCGCACCTAGAAACCGGGCAAGTGAACAAAAAAAGGCGGCCACGCAGGGCCGCCTTTTTTGTTTTGCGGGTTTGTCTCAGTCGCGCTCGCCGGTAAAAGCCATGATTAGCTGCAGCAGGCTAACGAACACGTTGTAGATGTCCAGGTAAACCGCGAGGGTGGCGCTGACATAATTGGTCTCGCCGCCTTGAACGATACGGCTGATGTCGTACAGGATGTAGGCCGAGAAGATGCCGACGACGGCAACGGCGATGGTCAGCGAGAGCGCCGGAATCTGGAAGAAGATGTTGGCTACGGCCGCCAGCAGAACGACGATCATGCCGACAAACAGGAACTTGCCCATGCCGGTAAAGTCACGCTTGCTGACCGCAGCGATGCTCGACAGCGTGAACAAGATGGCGCCAGTACCGCCAGCAGCAAGGGCGATCATCGAACCACCGTTCGAAAAGCCAAGGGCGACCTGCAGGATGCGTGAAAGCATCAAGCCCATGAAAAAGGTGAAGCCAAGAAGAAGGGCAACGCCAAGTCCGCTGTCCTTGTTTTTTTCAATACCCCACATAAAGCCCCAGGCAATGCCGAGAAATAGCATGAACGCCATCATGGGGCTGCCGGTGAGGAAGCTGAAGCCCATCTGGATACCGAGCAGCGCACCTAGTACTGTCGGCACCATGGAGAGGCCGAGCAGCATGTAAGTATTGCGCAGAACCCGGTTTTGCTGAATTGCAAGCCCGGTGGCGTTCTGATTGGCAATCTCGAAATTGGTGTTCATGCAGGAAGATTCCTTCGGTGTTTTCGACAACTGCTAAGACTAGCGGAGCACGCGAGAAGTTTCAATGCCGCGCTTGCAACTAGCCAAAGAGCCGCGAGCCTTGTGCCCTATGTTATGATGCGCGCCGCATCCAAGGGGCTGTGGCAGAGCGGTTGAATGCACCGGTCTTGAAAACCGGCGTGCCGAAAGGCATCGTGAGTTCGAATCTCACCGGCCCCGCCAGAATTTCTCCAGTTGGAATACGTATGGCCTTGTCGGATTTCGCCATTGTGTCTGCGCCTACTGCGCAGACTTACGGCTTAATGATCAACGCGAGTTGCTTGGTCAGGAAACTGAAGCCGATAATTTCGTAATGCCAGCCGAACTGTTCGGCGGCCTCGTGGAAAGCCTTGAATTCGTCGTCCCGCCATGTCGGATAGCCGATGAATTCGTCAAAGAGCATTACCGTTCCGGGTACTACCTGTGGGCCGAGCAGGTCGAAAATGGTTTTGGTCGAACTGTAGAGGTCGCAGTCGATATTAATGAAGCGGATCGGCCCCTTTTCGTTTTTCCGGAATTCGGGGATCGAATTTTCAAACCAGCCGCGATGCAGTCTGACGTTCTCGGGAACCTCCGGCAATTGACCGAAGGCGCTGTAGATGCTCTTGTCTTCGTTGCCCCAGTCTTCGGGCAGCCCCTCGAAACTGTCGAAGCCGTGGACCGTCTGATCGGTCAACGCGGCAATCAGACGGATCGATTTTCCGTTGAAAACGCCGAATTCGAGGATCAATCCATCCAGCCTTGCCTTTTCCATGGCTAGGGTCATGATCCTGAGACCGCTACCTATCATCGGCGGGAGGATCGGACTGGCGCTTTTGAGGTAATCCCATGAGTCGATTTCTGCCTTGACCGCAGCCTTGTCGCGCAAGGTGTCAAGAATGCGGTCGCCTTCGGCGGTATTGCCAATGCAATGATGTACGGCGCCCAGAAAGAAACGGTAGCTCAAACTGTTCGGCGCAATATCGGCTGCCGCTGTCAGGCAGCGTAGCGCGTCCTGAGGCTCGCCCCGGTCGAGATGGAGGCCATGGAGGTTGAACAGAGGCTCGGGAAAGCTGGCGTCAATCTCATGAGCCTTCTGGTAATGCAGCATCGCCTGTTCAAGTTCGCCCATTTCATTGAGCGCCGCACCGAGACTGTTCCAGGCCGTGGCGTAGTCGGGCCGAAGTTTGACGGCATGTTCGAAACAGCTGCGCGCCTTTTCCGGCTGAAGTCTCTGCAGGTACAGGGTGCCGAGGTTGTAATGTATCGCCGCAGTGTTTGGCGAGAGCCTAAGGGCCGCCTGATAGTTGGCCAGTGCTTCCTGTTGTTTGCCTAGTTGCCCCATGACATTCGCGGCGTTGCACAGTGCGTCCACATTGGCCGGATCGATTTCCAGAGCTGCTTGGTAGCTGGCCAGCGCCGACTTCGGATCCCCCGCCAGGTTGTGGGTTCTGCCTAGCTGGATATGGATGTCTGCCTGCTTGGGGGCGTTTTGTAAGGCTGTTCCGAACAACTCGATCGCCTTGGCATAGGCCCCCTTGTCTTGGGCAATCAGGCCACGTAGGTAGAAAGCTTGGGCGTTTTTGCGGTCGGTATTGCAGACAAAGGTATAGATTTCGTCGGCCAGATCGAGCTTGCCAGAGCGATGGTGCTCGACAGCTTGGCGAAGGAGTTGGTTGAGGCTCATGGTCAGCGCAGTTTCAGCCATACGTCGAGACTATTTCGCAGTTGCCTGACGAATGGCAGGTGGAATCAGGGTGCCGGCATTATAAAGGTGAGGTGGTGCCAAACTTCGGAGTGGCTGCCCTCAAAGATCGAGGAAGTCGCCAACTTCCTGCGATCGCGCCATGGTGTCGGCGTAGCCGAGGTCGATCAGGGCGCGAGTGTAGGGTTTCTCAAACAGCAAATAGCTGGTCAGCGTACCGTTGCGGCGGTTCATCCCCCCTATGCCGCCGAGCATCATTTTCATGGCCCAGGGCAGGGATTTTGCGTGCTCGGCAGCGATGCGCTCGAGGCGTTCAGAGGGGGAGATGATCAGCGTGTGGATGGGGCGGAGCGGGATGTCGCTGTTGTCGCGAATGTTCGGTGGGATGGCCGACAGGGTGCGATTGATGCGTTGCATGCGTTCAATGTCGACGGCCAGGCTGTCCAGAAAGATGCTGGAAAGAGCGTGGCCGGCGATCTGGGCGAGCGAGGGGTGGCCGTCTACGCGTCGGCGTTCCTGGTGCTCGTTTTTCCGCCCCGCGCCGACGATCAGCACGCGCTCGGCGCCCAGGTGTATGGCCGGGGAGATCGGTGCCAGTTGGCGCATCGATCCATCGCCGAAATATTCGCGGTGTATCTTGGTCGCCGGGAAGATAAAGGGAATGGCGCTGGAGGCGAGCAGATGGTCGACGCCGATATCGGAGCGGATGCCGATGCGCTGGACGCGGCGCCAGGGCTGTGCCGATGGATGTCCCTGGAAGAAATTGATGTTGTCGCCTGATTCGTAGCCGGAGGCGGAAACGCTCAGTGCATGCAGGGCACCTTTGGCGATTGAGCGCTCGATACCGCGAAAGTCGAGGTGGCGGGTCAGTAATTCTCGCAACGGGGCGTTATCGAGGAGTGAGCGTGGCGGATTGCGGATCAGCCAACCCATGGTCATGGTGGTCAGCCAGTGGGCGCCGGAAATACCTATGCCGAGCGGGTCGGCGCGGTAGATGTCGCCAGCGTGCATGTTCCGCCAGAAACTGGCGAGAACCGAAACGGCCTTGCCGAAGTTGTCGGCCAGACAGGCGATGCTGGTGGCGTTGATGGCCCCGGCCGAAGTGCCGCAAAGGATGGGGAAGGGATTTTGCCGGCGGTTGTTGGATAGCTTGGCGACGGCGAGCAGGACGCCAACCTGATAGGCGGCCCGGGCGCCACCGCCGGTGAGGACGAGGGCCGTGTTCGGTATCGGGCGCGCCGGCTGGCTCATGGCTGTTCTGCCCGCAAACGGTGGCCGGACGGCGCTGTGTTGTTCGCGGTCTTGTTTTTCATCTCCCTCTCCTTGGGGCTTGGGGGCTGCCTTTGCCGTATGGATGCAGTATAGGGGGAGATTTGGGGCGGCTCAATCCAGCTTGGTGCGTATCGCGTCGGCCCAGCAGTTGGGGGTTTCGTACAGCCTCACTTGTTCAAGGCTCAGGTGGTTGCCATAGGTGTCGCGATAGACCGCATCAAGGCGCTCGAAGGCGATTCGGGCGAGATTTTCGGCGGTTGGTACACGGTCGAGAAGGACTGTCTTGTGGCCGGGTAGCGACGCGAGGAAGTCGACAATCGCAGTGTCGCCGGCGAAGGCCAGGAAGGCGTGGTCCCATTCCTTGATCAGATGCGTGTTGGCAAGATCCTTGACCTGCGAGAAGTCCATGACCATGCCGTTGGCCGCATCGCCGGCCTTGTCGATGACACTGCCGGAGAGTGTGATTTCGATGGCGTAGCGATGCCCGTGCAGGTGGCGGCACTGGCTTTTGTGGTCCGGGATGCGGTGCCCGGCATCGAATTCGAGGCGGCGGGTAATCAACATGGGCGATTTGCTCGACAAGGCGGTCGCGGATTATACAATGCGCCATGCTTACCACCGATGATCACCGCCGGGACAGTGCCGGTTTGCTCTACGTTTACCCCGTTGTATCGCGGCGCGCCGGCGGGGTTTCGATCGGCATCAACCTCAATCCCAACAATGCCTGCAATTGGGCCTGCCTGTATTGTCAGGTTGAGAACTTGACGCGCGGCGGTCCGCCACCGATTGATCTGGATCGCCTGGAAGGCGAGCTTGAATCTTTTTTGCGGGATGTGTTGACGGGCGATTTCATGCAGCGCGAGGTGCCTGTCGGTGCTCGACGGCTGATGGATGTGGCGTTTTCCGGGAATGGCGAGCCGACCAGTGCGGCTGAGTTTGCCGAAGCGGTGGATCGTGTCGGCAAGGTGCTGGAGCGCTTTGGGCAGATCGGGAAGCTGGTCGTCCGCCTGATTACGAATGGCAGTTTGATGCATCGCCCCGAGGTTCAGCAAGGGGTTCTCCAACTGGCCAAACTAGGTGGCGAAGTCTGGTTCAAAGTTGATCGGGCGCTGCCGGAGGAGATTAGCGAGATTAACGGTGTGCCGGGGGTTCCGAGCAAGGTGGCGAAAAACCTGGCGTTGTGTGCGTCGTTGGCGCCGACCTGGATTCAGACCTGCTGGTTTGCGCTGGATGGTGCGGCGCCGTCGCTTGCATCGCAAATGGCCTATTGCAACCTGGTTCGGCCGTTGGCCGGAAAACTGGCTGGCGTGCACCTCTATGGCCTAGCTCGGCCCTCGCTTCAGGCCGCGGCGGCCCGCCTCAGTGCGTTGCCGGTTGATGATTTGACGGTTTTTGCGAATTTGATAAAAAAAGAAACGGGCATTCAGGTACTAATTTCCCCGTAATGCCCGTTTTTCTACGGCTGATGCCCCCGTGAGGGCAAACATCAGGCCGCTTTTTTTGCGTGGCTGCGAGCCGACTTCTTCAGGGACTTGAACAGCTCAGGTTCCTGCGACTTCAGGTACTCGATCACTTCCCAATCGTCACGCTTGATGCTCTTGATATCGACCTGTTCGACATGCACCAGACGGAGCAGTTCACGTACCGGCTTTGGCATGTTGCGGCCGCTTTCGTAGCGGGAACCGCCGCTCTGGGTGACGCCCAGGGTGGACCAGAATTGTTGCTGGTTGAGGCCGAGTTTGCGGCGGATTTCACGGGCGTCGATTTTTTCGATGGTCTTGACGGTAGTCATCATCCATTCTCCATACGCTAGTGTAATAGGCTTACCCAAGCATCCTAGCGATATATGACTTAGGTAATATTACGAAGTGTATATACGAATATGACGTTTTGCAAGTGGCAATTTCATAAAATTTAATAAATACGGCGATAGGATTACCCAATTAGTATTTCTCTTTTGCGGTTTGACAACGTACTGAAGCCAGGGTGCCGTTATCCTTTCAGAATCATTACGGATGCACTAAGATCACCCGCATCAACCAACAGCATTTCGGGAGAGCACCATGCAGGTCAGGGAAATTCTCAGGGTCAAGGGGGCGACGCTTTACACGGTGACGCCGCAGCAGTCACTGGCCTTCGCGGTCGAAACCATGGCTGATCTCGATGTCGGTTCGCTGGTGGTCATGGATGGCGGCAAGATGGCAGGCATGCTGACATTTCGCGAAGTGCTCAAGGCGCTAAAGGGTGGTGTTGCTGCCCAGAGCGAACTCAAGGTCGGCGACGTAATGGTCAGGGATCCGGTGACGGCGGATTCTGAGATGGAGGCCAACGACCTGCGTCGCTTGATGATCGACAGGCATTGTCGTTACCTGCCCGTGGTCGATGACGGTACGCTGATGGGCGTGATTTCGTTTCTCGACGTCGCCAAGGCGGTGTTGGAAGAGCAGAGCTTCGAGAACAAGATGCTCAAGAGCTATATCAAGAACTGGCCTGGCGACGCGCCGGCTGCCTGAGCGCTTTGCGCTTGAGATGAAAAAAGGGCGATTTCGATCGCCCTTTTTTGTTGGCCCTCCGGTCGTACGGCCGGTGGGGTCTAGCCTTCGTGCTTGCGTAGCCTTGTTGCGCTGGGGATGTGAATCTTGCGGCCTTCGACGACGATCAGGCCGAGTTCGGTCAGTTCGTGCAGGATGCGCGAAAAGTGCTCCTGGGTCAGGTTCAGGCGCGAGGCGATGACGCCCTTGTTGGTCGGCAGGGTGACCGAGACGTTGATGCCCTCGTGGTCAGCTTCCGGGAGTTCGCGCAGCAGGTAGCCGATGATGCGCTGCTTGCCGGAGTGCAGCGAGTAGGATTCGACGTCGTTCATTAGCTGATGCAGGCGCATGGCCATGCCGGCCAGCATCTTGCGGCACAGGTTGTGATCACGCTGTAGTTCCTCGAAGACCGCGGCCTTGGAGATGTGCAGCAACAACGAGTCGGTCAGCGCCTGGGCAAAGACGATGTATGGCTTTTCCATGAACATCACGGCTTCACCGAAACTCTGGCCCTGGCTGATGATCTCGACGACCTTCTCGCTGCCTTGCGAGGAGGTGAAGGCCAGCTTGATCTGCCCATAGACCAACAGGTGGAAGCCATTGCAGGGGTCGCCCTTGTGAAACAGGATTTCGCCCTTGGTAGCATGGATCTCACGCGTTCCCTTGGCAATCCGGGTGATTTCCTCCGGGGCCAAACCATTGAACAGGGGAATGTGGGTAAGGAGCGCTTCGATGTTGATCGGGTGATTGCCTTGCATGGTCCGTGGTGCCTGAACGAAGTGCGCCGATGTTGGCATTCGCCTAGTTCTTTGGCAATACCTCTTCAGAATTATTCAGTGGCGCGTTAGTTGTACGTAGAGGAGGGGCAGGCGACTAGGCAACTCCTCCGGTTTGCGGATCACGCAGAAACCGGCCGGGCCAAAAAGATAGGGCAGGTAGGCGCCGGCCTCGTGGTCGATGGTCACGCAGAATGGCGTCAGGCCGAGGCGCCGGGCTTCATGTACGGCCATCCGGGTGTCCTCGATGCCGTAGCGCGAGTCATAGACGTCCAGATCATTCGGCTTGCCGTCGGTGATGATCAGCAACAAACGCCGACTGGCCGGTTGTTCGGCGAGGATCGCCGCCGACTGGCGGATTGCTGCGCCCATCCGGGTGTAATAGCCCGGCTTGATGGCCAGGATGCGGCCGCGGGCGGCGGCGTCGTATTTTCCCGAGAAATCCTTGAGCAGGTGAAAGCGGATGTTCTGGCGACGCAGCGATGAAAAGCCGTAGATGCCGAAGCGGTCGCCGGTGGCGGTCAGGGCTTCGGAGAAGAGCAACAGCGAATCGCGAATGACGTCGATGATGCGGTGCGAATCGGAGATTGGCGCATCGGTGGACATCGACAAATCTGCGAGCAGCAGGCAGGCCAAGTCACGTTCGCAACGGGCCTGGGCGAGATAGCCGCCGGACTCCGGCGTGTGGCCGGAAGCGCGGTCGGCGTGATTGCGCACGCAGGCGTCGACATCGAGTTCGGCGCCGTCCGGTTGGGCTTTCAGCCAGCGCCGTTGTGGGGCGAGGGCGGCAAATTGGCCGCGCAGCTTCTTGGCGGTGGCGGCCAGTTCCGGCGGCAACCCGGCCTGGCCGGCATCGTGGGCAACCATCGGCTGCAACAGACAGTGTTTGTCCATCATCGCCGCCTTGCGGTAATCCCATTCGGGCAGGGCGATGCCGGGGCCGATCGGCGTGTCGTCCTCGGCCGCCGAGGGCAGGTCGAGGTCGAACTTGACGCGCGATTTGGCCGTCTCGCCATCGCGGATCAGCGACAGGCGGTCGAGATCCTTGGCCGCGTCGCGGGCGTTCGGGTCTTCGTCTTCATCGAAGGCGCGATTGACGCGGACGTACTCGGCCCAGGTCGGCAGGCTTTCGGCGCGGAACATGGCCAGCATCGGGTTCTTGTTGTCCGGCGTTTCGACCTGCTCGGCCTTGTGCGCCTCCTTGGCCGCTTCGTTCCCGCCGCTGCCTTCGGCCGGCGCTTGTTCGCCGGGGTCGGCCAGACGGGTGCTCTCGGTGGTTTCACTACCGATCAGCCAGAGCAGCACCGGTTGCGGCGGCCGGGATTTTTTCGCATGCAGCGGCGGCAGGCCGTCGACCGTCGCCGGATAGCGCAAGGCCTGGCGAATGGCGTTTTCCTGCGCGGCCTCGTCCGGAGCCAGTTGCTCGGGGGCGATGCGGCTAGCGATATGGGCCTCGACCAGGCGCTCGTAACGCGGACGCAGACCGGGGTAGCGCGCCAGGGCCATCTGGCTCGCCTGCTGGTTGCGCTGGAACCAGGGCTGGTCGGATGCAACATCGCAGGCGGCCTGGGCAGCCAGCCAGAGATAGAGATCGCGGTTCAGTGCCTTGTCGGGGAAGGCGGCGATTTCCGGCGGCAGGCGCAGCGTTTCTTCATCGCGCCGGGCCTGCGCCACGCGCTCGCCGCTACCGGCAAGCTTTTGTAGCCAGCGCCGATGCGCACCATGGGTTTCGGCCGTGGCCGCCGCGACCTTCAGGCCAGCGTCGCCGCCAAAGGCGCGGAACAGGATGCCCGCGGTTTTCTCGACCTCGGCGAGTTTGACCGCGGCTTGCGGATGGTGGGCGCCGGCGGCCTTGGTGACCCAGTTATGCCAGAGTTTGCCGATGAATTCTTCCATGACTATATTTTTCCACCGGCGTCTTCGTCGGTATTTGATAAGGCCGAAAAACCGGCCTCGTTGCGTCTGGCCGCATCGTTGCTGACCCAGCGCAGCAACTGGCCGTTGGGGTTGTCGCGGTTGACCGTGCCGCAGGCCGAGATGCACTGGCCGCATTGGGTGCAGGCGAACATCCAGCGCTTGACGTTGCGCGGCTTCAGGCGCATCGGGCAGACGGCATCGCAGGCACTGCCGTGCCCTTGCAGGCAACTGGCGCAGTCGGTCAGGCGCTTGCGGTCGAAGCCGACGACCATGGCCTTCTTGTTGGTCATCCAGGCAAAGCTCTGGAAGATGCCGATGGCGCAGCCGTAGCGGCAGAACAGGTGACGGGCGAAGAGGAATTCCAGGCTTAGAACGGTGGTTGCGGCAGTCAGGAAGATGACTTCGCCGCGATACAGGCTGAAGGTGAACAAGCCGTGGTAAACCTGCAGCGGCGGCATCAGATAGGTCAGGCCGACCAGCGCCCAGGCGAAGGCGAAGGCAACGGCAGCGGGAACGACGAGCAGCCAGTAGCGCGGGTCGCGCGGCGCCGGGGTGCCATCGGGTTCCCAGGGCGGGGTTTGCTTCTTGTCCCAGATGGAATGTTTGCCGGTGGCGAACAGCATCAGACGGTTGATCGTTTCGACTACCGAAAAATGCGGACACAGCCAGCCGCAATAGAGCCGGCCCCATTTCCAGGCGACGCCGATGATCAGGGCGCCGGTGCCGAGGATGGGCAGGAAGAGGTAGAGGATGATGTTGATTGCCGCCGTCCGTGGGTCACCGGTGCCGGCGATCAGTTCGTCGATGCCGAGGTGCCAGGGATAGGTCAGGAAATAGGCGTGCTTTTGGGTCAGGTCGTAGCGGAACAGGTCGAACAGCGGTGTCAGTGTAAACAGCGCGAAAAATCCGATCTGGGCCAGCACACGATAGCGCTGGAGTGGTGCTTTTTTCATGCGTCGGGATCGAGGCGCGGTCCGATCAGAGGGAAGCGCCAGACCTGCCCGTTCATCGCCTTGATCAGCGCATACATGCCGCACAGGACCAGGGTCGAATGAATACAGGTGAAATAAAGGATCAGGGAGACCCAGGTGTATTCCCAGTTGAGCCCGCCGGCGTAGAGGATGCCGGCTGCGAAGCAGACGATCAGCAGGCCGCCCCACAGGCTGACCAGCGTCGCCTGCTTGAGGTGCTGGCGGGCGAGGGCAGGTGCGGTTTGCCGGAAATGCAGCCAGAGGCCGCCCAGGATCAGGAAGCCGAGGCCGGGAATCAGCAGCAGGTTGGCCAGGAACAAGACTTCGGCGAGCACGGCCAAACCCTGGCCGGGCTTTTCTTCGGTGAAGCCGAAATCGTCATCGTCCGAAGGTTGCATTGATGATTTCCATCAGTGCCTCGACGGTTTCCTCGTCGTCGGTCAGGCTTTCGACCAGGGCGGCGCGGCAGGCGGCGGTGACGTCGAAGCCGGACTTGATCAGCGTGGCGGCATAGACCAGCAGGCGGGTGCTGGCCACTTCTTCGAGGTCGCGGTCCTTGAGGGCGCGGAAGGCCTTGGCAATACCGACCAGGCGGGTGGCGAGGTCGGCGTCGCAGCCGGTTTCACCGATCAGGATCGATTGCTCGCGGTCGGCGCTCGGGAAGTCGAAGCGCATCGAGACGAAGCGCTGGCGGGTGGAGGGCTTGAGGCCCTTCAACAGGTTCTGGTAGCCGGGGTTGTAGGAGACGACCAGCATGAAGTTGGGCGGAGCTTCCAGGGTTTCGCCGGTGCGGTCGATGGGCAGGATGCGGCGGTCGTCGGCCAGCGGGTGGAGGACGACGGTGGTGTCCTTGCGCGCCTCGACCACTTCATCGAGGTAGCAGATGCCGCCTTCGCGCACGGCGCGGGTCAGCGGCCCGTCGCACCAGTAGGTGCCCTTGTCGGAAATCAGGTGACGGCCGACGAGGTCGGCTGCGGTCAGGTCGTCGTGGCAGGCGACGGTGTACAGCGGCAGTTTCAGGCGGGCCGCCATGTGAGCGACGAAGCGCGTCTTGCCGCAGCCGGTTGGTCCCTTGATCAGCAGCGGCAAGCGCTGGTTGAAGGCGTGTTCGAACAGCGAGATTTCGTTGCCGGAAGGTTCGTAGAAGGGCAGTTCGGTCATTTGAGGGAGATCCAGTAAGCAAGCAGAATCAGGCTGGAAACCAGTATAAGCCAGCCTTCGAGCAGGATGCGCCACATCTTCGGCGCCTCGCGCAGTTCCATGAAGTCGAGGATGACCAGGCGTCCCTTGACGAAGGCAATCAGCAGCATGGCGACAATGGCGCCGGTGCCGGCGGCGCCGACTTCGCCGAGGTACCAGGTGATCGCCGTGGCGACCATGAGGACCAGCCAGGCGCGGTTAGCGGGGTTTTTCAGGGCGGCAATCATCAGCGCATCACATAAACGAGCGGGAAGAGAACGATCCACAGCAGATCGACCATGTGCCAGTAGGCGGCACCGCTTTCCAGGCCATTGGCGCCGTGGCTGCCATACATGCCCTGGCGCGACTGGAACCAGAGGACGGTCAGGATGACCATGCCGAGGATGACGTGCATGAAATGGAAGAAGGTCAGCGAGATGTAGAACATGTAGAAGGTGTTGGTCGACAGCGAAATGCCGGCGCCAAACTTTTCTGAGTACTCGATGACCTTGACGGCCAGGAAGCCGGCGCCGCACAGCCAGCCGAGCAGGATGTTGCGCGAGATGGCTGGTGTATCGTCGCGATGGGCGGCCTGTACGGCGAGCACGACGAACCACGAGCCGGTGATCAACAGCACGGTGTTCAGGCCCCCCAGGTTGCGGTCCAGGGTGTGCTGGTAGAGATTGAACATCTCGACGTTCTTGGCCCGGGCGAAAGCGTAGGTCGCGAAGAAGACGGCGAAGGCGAGCATCTCGGCGAGGATGAAAAACCAGATGGCCAAGTCGCCGGGCAGGCGTCGGGTGGCGGGAGTCGCGGCAACAGAAGTCATGGGCCGGATGATAGCGGCCGGGGGCTGGCTGGGACTTGATCTGCCCTAAGAAGGCAGGGCAAAAAATTGCGCCGGGGGAAATGCTACGGTCGGCGGCAAAAAATGGCCAAAAACCAAATTCGCTGCCAGGCCAAGATTGGCACCGACATTTCTGGAACAATGGCGGCCGGTAGCGTCTTCAAGTTCAGGGAAAAATCATGGTTTACATCGTCGAAAGCGACAAGTCGTTCTACGAAGCCTCGGTCGATCTGGAGGAGGTGATCCTGCGCCTCGGCTTCAGCTTGCTGCATGTCCAGGATCTGGGCGCGAGTTTGGGCGGTAAGGAGATCGAGTTCGACGAAGAGGCCAAGGTCTATGCCATCGGCAGCCAGCGCCTGACTGAACGGCTGCTCGCCATCGACGTGAGCCTGAGCTTGGCTCTGCCGTTCCGGATTTCAGTCTATACAGAAAATGGGGCGACCAAGATCGGCATGCTGCGGCCGCTCGCCGTGCTCGGGGCGTTATCCCCGCTGGCCGGTCACGATGGCATGCTCCGCGAGTTCGAGGACAAGATGATCCAGGCGGTGGATGAGGCGCGCTGAATCCGGCGCATAAAAAAAGCGCGGACCTTTCGGTCCGCGCTTCGGGTGCTACGTGGAGTAGCTAGCTGTTAAGCGGTTTCTTTCTCGTCACCACCCACGAAGAAGCTGGTGATATAGACGATCAGGCCGATCAGGAAGGCAACGCCTGCCCATTCGCGCATCCAGTAGAACAGCGAGATCTTGTCCTGCACCACCATGAACGGCAGCGGGGACTCGGAAACGCGTTGCAGCCAGACTTGCAGGATGCCGGCGGCGGTCAGGAACAGCGTGATGAACACGATGGCGACCGTCATCAGCCAGAACGACCACATTTCCAGCACTTGCGACTTGTTGCTGTTGGCAGCACGGCCGCGCAGGATGGGCATGGCGTAGGAGATCATCATCAGGTTGACCATGGCGTAGGCGCCATAGAAAGCCATGTGGCCGTGAGCGGCGGTGATCTGCGAACCGTGCGTGTAGTAGTTGACCGGAGCCAGGGTGTGCAGGAAGCCCCACACGCCAGCGCCCAGGAAGGCCATCACACCGGTACCCAGGGCCCACAGGACGGCGGCCTTGTTCGGGTGTTCGCGACGACGACGGTTCACCATGTTGAAGGCGAAGACGGTCATGGCGAAGAACGGGATCGGTTCCAGAGCGGAGAAGATGGAACCCCACCACTGCCAGTATTCCGGCGTGCCGATCCAGAAGTAGTGGTGACCGGTACCGATGATGCCGGTGATCAGCGTCAGGGTGACGATGACGTACAGCCACTTTTCGATCACTTCACGGTCAACACCGGTCGTCTTGATCAGCACGAAGGCCAGGAACGAACCGAGGATCAGTTCCCACACGCCTTCCACCCAGAGGTGCACCGTCCACCACCAGAAGAACTTGTCGAGAACGACGTTCACCGGGTTGTAGAAGGAGAACAGGAAGAAGACAGCGAGGCCCCACAGACCGATCAGCAGCACCAGCGAGATCGCGGTCTTCTTGCCCTTCAGCACCGTCATGGTGATGTTGAACAGGAAGGCCAGCGCCACGACGACGATACCGAGCTTGGTCGGCAGCGGCTGTTCGAGGAACTCGCGGCCCATCGTTTCGAGGATGTTGTTGCCGGTCAGTTCAGCCAGCGTGGCGTACGGAACGGCCAGGTAGCCGACGATGGTCAGCGCGCCGGCGACCAGGAAGATCCAGAACATGGCCAGCGCCAGTTTCGGGCTGAACAGTTCGGTCTCGGATTCTTCCGGGATCATGTAGTACGCGCCGCCCATGAAGCCAAACAGCAGCCACACGATCAGCAGGTTGGTGTGGACCATGCGGGCCACGTTGAACGGAATGGCGGGGAACAGGAAGTCGCCGAGCACATACTGCAGGCCAAGAATCAGGCCGAACAGGATCTGACCGACAAACAGACCGATTGCCGCGATGAAGTAGGGTTTTGCAACCGCTTGGGATTTGAATTGCATGTTCAGTGTCTCCTCTCGATCAGCCTTGGTCGTTGGGCGGCCAGTTAGCATCGTTGATCGAATTGACGTGCTTCAGGAAAGCCACGATGGCGTTCAGCTGCTCGTCGGTGAAGTTGAACTGCGGCATGCTACGGCGACCCGGGATACCCTCTTTCGGACGGCTCTGGATGAATGCCTTGACGCCTTCGTCGCCGTAGCGAACGATGACGTTGCCCAGTTCCGGGGCAAAGTAGGCACCTTCACCCATCAGGGTGTGGCAACCGATACAGTTATTGACTTCCCAAAGCTTCTTGCCTTCGGCGATCTGCGGCGTGATGTTCTGCCGCATGTCACGTTTCGGAAGCTGCGAATGGGTATCGAATGACAACGCAAGGAACAACAGGAAGAAGAAAACCGTCCCCCCGTAGAAAATGTTCCGCGCCATCGATTTGGTGAAAGCGCCACTCATTGTTTTCCCCCTTTCGGAAATTGTTTGGCGGACCGATGGTAGTGCCCCACCTAGCCTATCGGCTTTGATGTTCGCTAAAAAAGCCTAGTTACTTGAGCCAGCGGGCGAAGGCGAGCAGGCGGTATACTTGGGGCCCCACTTGTTGAAAGCTATTCATGGCCTCACCCAGCGATACCGCCAGCATGGCGCTCTTCTGCGATTTCGAGAATATCGCCCTCGGCGTGCGCGATGCCCAGTATGACAAATTCGACATCCGTCCCGTCCTCGAGCGCCTGCTTGCCAAGGGCAGCATCGTCGTCAAGAAGGCCTATTGCGACTGGGAGCGCTACAAGGGCTTCAAGGCCGCGATGCACGAGGCCAATTTCGAACTGATCGAAATCCCCCACGTCCGCCAGTCCGGCAAGAACTCGGCCGACATCCGGATGGTCGTCGATGCGCTCGACCTCTGCTACACCAAGGCGCACGTCGACACCTTCGTGATCATTTCCGGCGATTCCGACTTCTCGCCGCTGGTTTCCAAGCTGCGCGAGAACGCCAAAAAAGTGATCGGCGTCGGCGTCAAGCAATCCTGCTCCGACCTGCTGATCACCAACTGCGACGAATTCATTTATTACGACGATCTGGTCCGCGACCGCGAAGCCCAGCGGGGTGCGCTGCGTCGCGAGCGCGACAGCGGCAAGCGTTCGCCGGAAGAAGAGGAAAAGCGCCGCGACAAGATCGAATCGCGCAAGACCAAGGCCGTCGAACTGGCGGCATCGACCTTTGCCGACATGATGGCCGACCGTGGCGAAAACGACCGCGTCTGGGCCTCGGTGCTCAAGGAAGTGATGAAGCGCCGCAATCCCGGCTTCAACGAAAGCTATTTCGGCTTCCGCACTTTCGGCAACCTGCTCGAAGAAGCGGTTCATCGCGGCCTGCTGGCCGTCGGTCGTGACGAAAAATCGGGCACCTACGTGATGCGCGCCCAGTCTCGCCCGGTCGACAGCGAAGTGTCGGCGGCCGAACCGGAAGTGCCGGCCGAGCCGAGTGCCGTCCCGCCGGGTGAGATCGCCCACCCGGATGCGGCGAAAACCGAAGAAAGCTCCTTGCCAGCGGCTGAAGAAAAGTCCTCGTCGCGCCGTCGCGGCGGGCGGCATTCGCGCAAGGAAGGCCGGGGGCGGGCAGCCGGCGAAGCGGCCGCAGTCGCCGAGGCGCCGGTCGAGGCACCAGCCGTTCAGCCGGAACCGACGGCGCCAGTCGAGGCCGCTGCTCCAGCCGTTGCCGAAGAAGCGCCCAAGCCACGTCGCGGCCGTCGTCCGCGCAAGGAGGCCGAACCGGCTGCTGCAGTAGCCGAAGCCCCTGTGCCCGTCGAGCCGGTGGCTGAAAAGCCGAAGGCTCCGCGCCGCGCGCCGCGCAGCCGGAAACCGAAGGTCGAGGCGGAGAGTTGAGAAATTGGGAGGCTGCGGCCTCCCGATTTTTTAGATCACCTGCAGCAGCTTGGCGCGCAGGCCTTCGGCCTCGCGCTTGCCGTCGCGCGACATCACCATGGCGTGATACCACTCGTCGTAGAGTGAGCGCAGGTCGGCATGGCTGTTGGCGACTTCCAGCCGGTCGAGCAGCGAGGTCATGCCGAGCGGGCCGACGAAGGCATTCAGCGTATTGACCATGAAGTTTCTGGCCTGCTGCAAGCGCAGCGGGTCGGGCGCGGCCGGCAGTTCGCCGAAGGCGGTAATCGACGGTAGCGCAGTCTGGCCGGCCGGCACGGCGGGTGGCGTACCCGAGATGTCGAAGAACTCGATGTAGCCTTCTTCCTCGAGCATGCCCAGCGTGTGCTGCAGGTCGTCGGACTGCAGCATGCCGCGCAGATCGTCGACCGTTCGCTTGCCGTCTACAAAGATCAGGACCCGCCGCACCCGGGGCGACAAGCTGCCCGAACGCGTGGCAACTTCGTCCTGCCCCTTCGGGGTCTTGGCGAATACAATGCCCATTTTGTCTCCACTATTTATAGGATTTTGTGCAGGGCATTGTACGCAAAAGAAAAACCCGCCAACAGGCGGGTTTTTGCGGAATGTGAATTAGTTCTCGGTCAGGCGGCGGCTTGTACCGGAATCTTGTGGCCGCGACGGGTAATCCGGTTCTGCGAATCGACGTAGATCAGTTCCGGCTCGTACTTGGCCAGTTCAACCTCGTTGTAGACGGCAAAGGTGGCGATGATCAGGATGTCGCCCGGGGCGGCGCGGCGGGCTGCCGAGCCATTGACCGAGATGACGCCCGAGCCGCGTTCGGCGCGGATGGCGTAAGTGGTGAAACGCTCGCCGTTGTTTACGTTCCAGATGTCGATCTGTTCGTATTCCTTGATGTTTGCCGCTTCGAGCAGGTCTTCATCGATGGCGCAGGAACCCTCGTAGTGCAGGTCGGCGTGGGTTGCGGTCACGCGGTGCAGCTTGGATTTCAGCATTGTTCTCTGCATGGTTTCACTCATCCAGACAGTTGGGGGAAGCGAATTGTAGCGACAATAGCCCCTCTGTCAACGGTCATAATTATGGATATTCCGCTGTCCTCAGACCTCGATGTTGTCGATCAGCCGCGTGTTGCCGAGGCGGCTGGCGGCAAGCACCACCAGCGGCGTGTTTACGCCATTTGGCACGGAAAGGTCGGACTGTTGTCGCACTGCAACATAGTCGGTTTTCCAGCCGGCTGAAGCCAGGTCGGCCATGGCATTTTGTTCCAGTTTGGCGGTGTCGCTTTCGCCGTTGCGGATGGCGTCGCGGATTTCATTAAGCAGGCGATAGAGGCGCGGCGCTTCGGCGCGTTCGGTGGCGCTCAGGTAGCCGTTGCGCGAGGACAGCGCCAGACCGTCGTCGGCGCGCACCGTCTCGCCGCCGACGATGGTGATCGGCAGGGCCAGCTGGCGGGTCATGTTGCGGATGACCATCAGCTGCTGGTAGTCTTTCTTGCCGAAGACCGCGGCCTGCGGCTGGACGATATTGAACAGCTTGAGCACCACGGTGGCGACGCCGCGGAAATGACCGGGACGGAACTCGCCGTCGAGAATGTTCTGGATGGCCGGCGGCTCGACCACGTATTCCTGCGGCTCCGGGTAGAGATCGGTTTCGGTCGGCGCGAACAGCACATCGACGCCGGCTGCCGTCAGCTTGTCGCAGTCGGCCTGGAAGGTGCGCGGGTACTTGTCGAAATCCTCGTTCGGGCCGAACTGCAGGCGATTGACGAAAATCGAGGCGACCACCGTGTCGCCGTGGGTACGCGCCTGTTCCATCAGGCTGATGTGGCCGGCGTGCAGGTTGCCCATGGTCGGCACGAAAACGACGCGGCCGCGCCCCTTGAGCGCCGAGCGTAGGTCGGCGATGCTGGAATGGATTTGCATGGCTTTAAGCGGAGTAGGTGTGTTCGGGGCCGGGATAGCTGCCATCCTTGATGGCTGCGACGGCGCGGGCGGCGGCGTCGGTGATGCTGGTGGCGCCTTCCATGAAGTTTCTGACGAATTTGGCCTTCTTGCCCGGCGGGATGTCGAAGGCGTCGTGCAGCACCATGACCTGGCCGGAGCAGTCCTTGCCGGCGCCGATGCCGATGGTGATGATGTGCAGGCCGGCGGTGACTTCGGCGGCCAGCACGGCGGGAATGGCTTCGAGGACGATCATCGTCGCGCCAGCATTCTGCAGCGCCAGCGCGTCGTCCTTCAGACGCTGGGCGGCGGCTTCGCCCTTGCCCTGGACCTTGTAGCCGCCCAGTGCGTGCACCGACTGCGGCGTCAGGCCGACGTGGCCGCAGACCGGGATGCCGCGGCTGACCAGGAAGGTGACCGTCGGGGCCATTTCCTTGCCGCCTTCGAGCTTGACCATCTGGGCGCCGGCCGCCATCAGCGTCACGGCGTTGCGGAAGGCCTGTTCCGGCGATTCCTGATAGCTGCCGAAAGGCATGTCGGCGATGATGAAGGGACGGTCGGAGCCACGCTTGACGGCGGCGGTGTGGTAGGCGATGTCGGCGACGGTGACCGGCAGCGTCGTGTCGTGGCCCTGGATGACGTTGCCCAGCGAATCGCCGATCAACAGCACTTCGACGCCGGCGCCATCGAGCAGGCGGGCGAAGCTGGCGTCGTAGCAGGTGAACATGACGACCTTCTCGCTGGCGGCGTACAGCTTGGTCAGGTCGGCCTGGGTCAGGCGGCGGGTGATGCTTTGTGCAGACATGGGTTTGGGCGTCCGGGAGACGATTTGACGGTGCCTAGCATCACAGAGCCGCCCATCGGTCGTCAACTTCCGTGGCGGGTGGTGCAGCAGGCGCTGGGGCAGGGTGGCGGTGAGCCGTGGTTATTGTGTTGTACGGCTATTTTATCGGCAAATCGGGATGCCGGAAAAACGAAAGGCCGCGAACGCGGCCTTTCGTCGTGGTCTGGCGGAAAGTCAGGTCAGCATGTCGGCCCAGATGTTCTTGGCCCAGCCCAGCGCCACCTTGCCTTCCAGTTCGTTGCGCGCCGCCGAAACGCCGCCGGCGCCCTTGACCGGTTGCACGGTCTTGGTCGCGGCGTCGTACTGGTGCACCGAGGAAACGTGGATGACGTTCTTGCTGTCGACGAAGCTGTAGCAGGTGTTCATCACCACCGGCGCCGGGTTCGGCTCCTGGCCGTTGAGCAGATTGAGGATCGCCGCGGCGGCCAGCTTGCCGTGCTGGTTGGCCATGTGGCCGGACTTGGGCATGGTCGGCGCCGGGAAGATGGCGTCGCCGAGCACGTGGATGCCCGGTGTGCTGGTCGATTCCATCGACAGCCAGTTGACGTCCACCCAGCGATTGTTGATCAGCTTGATGCCCGACTTGGCGGCGATGTCGCCGGCGCGGTGCGGCGGGATGACGTTCAGCACGTCGGCCTTGAATTTGTCGAATTCGAGGATGGCGGTGTTGCTGGCGACATCGACGTCCTTGACCTCGCTGTTGTTGCGGTACTCGATGATGCCCTTGTAGAGGTCGGACCAGGCCTTGGTGAACAGGCCCTTCTTGGAGGTTACGTCCTCGTTGGCATCAAGAATGATGACCTTGGACTTGGGCTTCTGTTCCTTGAAGTAGTTGGCGACCAGACTGGCGCGCTCGTAGGGTCCGGGCGGGCAGCGGTAGGGGGCCTTGGGAATGGCGATGGCGTAGGTGCCGCCGTCTTTCATCGCTTCGAGTTGCTTGCGCAGGGCGACGGTCTGGGCGCCGGCCTTCCAGGCGTGCAGCACCTTGGACTGGGCTTCGGCGCTCTTCAGGCCGGGAATCTCGTCCCACATGAAATCGACGCCGGGCGACAGCACCAGGCGGTCGTAGCTCAGGTTGCCGCCGGCTTTCAGGGTGACCGTCTTCTTCGCGGCATCGACGGCGACGACGTCGTCCTGGACGACACGGACGCCCCATTTGCTCTTCAGGCCGTCGTAGCTGATGGTGATGTCTTCCATCGTCTTCTGGCCGCCGATGACCAGGTTGGAAATCGGGCAGGAGATGAAGGTCGGGTTGCGCTCGATCAGCGTTACCTGGACGCCGCCTTCGCTCCACATGCGCAGGTACTTGGCGACCGTGGCGCCGCCGTAACCGCCGCCGACCACAACCACATGGCCACTGGCCTTGCTGCCGCCGGCACAGCCGTAGAGGGCGGCCATCGCACCGGCTGCAGCGCCGGCCTTCAGGAAATCGCGTCTTTTCATCAGCATCATGTTCGTCTCCCTTATTTCTGCGCGGCGAAGTAGGTGGCGATCAGGTCGAGCTGGGCCTCGGTATAGCCCTTGCTGATCTGATGCATGATCGTCGCCGGCTTGTCGCCGCTCTTGAAGTCGGCCAGCTTCTGCAACATCTTGGCCTTTTCCATACCGGCCAGGGCGTCCATGCCGGAACCCTTGATGGCGTTGCCGTTGGTACCGTGGCAGTTGGCGCAGGTGGCGGCCAGGCTGCGGGCGAGATTGGGATCGGCGGCCTGCGATGTGCTGGAAACGACCAGCAGGCAAAGCGTGGCGATGGGAACGAACAGTTTCATCGAGACATCTCCTCAGTTGTTGTCGATTGTTTATATAGCCGGAATTATTGGTGATTTGTCGGAAGCGGCCTAGTGCCAAAGGGATAAATCTTCGGCACCGATTGCATGCTGCGTCGCAACAATATTAGTAGTTGACTATATAAGTACGTAGTTATACATTAATTCTTGATTGAAATCAAAAAGAACAGCATGGACGAGACATTGCAGGTATTCGAGCAGGTGGCGCATTACTTCGGATTGCTGGCCGATCCGACGCGTTTGCGCATTCTCTCCTGCCTTTGCGCCGAAGAGCGTCCCGTCCACGAGGTCGTGGAAAAGATTGGCCTGACCCAAGCCAACATCTCGCGGCATCTCAACATCCTGTACCGGGCCGGCGTGGTCGACCGGCGGCGGGATGGCAGCACGGTTTTCTATCGGGTCGTCGATCCCAATTTCGTCGATATCTGCCGGACGGTCAGCATCACGGTGGCCAGCCGCGATCTCGGTGACCAGTTGGGCGTGTCGCCGGCGAATTGCGGCACCGACGTCAAATAAACAAGTGGAGGGCTTTAGCCATATGGGTGACATCAAACAAGCGGGGCGTTTGCGTCCCGCGCCGGAGAATTTCTTGTCGGCGGAGCAGATCACGGCGGTCGGCAGCGGTCGGCGCGATTTTCTGCGCAAGAGCTTCCTTGCCGCCGGCGCGGCCTTGGCCGCACCGCTGGCGGCCCGGGCCGCCGACGGCGATCCGGACATTCTCAATTTGCCGCCCTGGGCGACCAGCCTTGGTTTGCCGGTGGCGACCAACCCCTACGGCATGCCGTCGAAGTACGAAAGCCAGTTGCTGCGCCGCGAGTCGCCGGGCCTGACCCGCGTCGGCGGTGCCTCGGTGTCGTTTGCGCCGCTGCAGGGGCTGTTCGGCATCATCACGCCGTCCGGCCTGCATTTCGAGCGCCATCACCAGGGCTGGCACGACGTCGATCCGGCCAAGCATCGCCTGATGATCAACGGTTCCGACCCGGCCTTCCTGAAGAAGCCGAAGGTGTACACCATGGACGAGCTGATGCGCCTGCCGTCGGTGTCGCGCATCCACTTCATCGAGTGCGGCGCCAACACAGGGCTGGAATGGGGCAACGTCGCGGTGCCCACCGTGCAATACACGCACGGCATGCTGTCCTGCTCGGAATTCACCGGCGTGCCGCTCAAGCTGCTGTTGGAAGACTGCGGCGTCGATTACAAGAAGGCCCGCTACGTGCTGGCCGAGGGCGGCGACGGTTCGGCGATGACGCGGACGATCCCGATGGAAATGGTCGAGTCCGGCGAGGTCTTCGTCGCCTACGGCCAGAACGGCGAAATGCTCCGCCCAGAAAACGGCTACCCGCTGCGCCTGGTGGTGCCGGGCGTGCAGGGCGTGTCCTGGGTCAAGTGGTTGCGCCGCATCGAAGTCGGCGACCAGCCGTATGCGACCAAGGACGAGGCGATCCATTACATCGACCTCCAGCCGAGCGGCCTGCATCGCCAATACACCTCGATCCAGGAGTGCAAGTCGGTCATCACCACGCCATCCGGCGGCCAGACGCTGCTCTCGCCAGGCTTCTTCAACGTCTCCGGCCTGGCCTGGTCGGGACGCGGCCGGATCAAGCAGGTCGATGTCTCCTTTGATGGCGGCATCAACTGGAAGACGGCACGCCTCGAAGGACCGATCCAGAACAAGGCGCTGACCCGCTTCAACGTCGACTGGGTGTGGGACGGCAAGCCGGCCATCCTGCAGTCGCGCGCCATCGACGAAACCGGCTACGTGCAGCCGACCTACGGGCAACTGCGCAAGGTGCGCGGCACCAAGTCGATTTATCACAACAACGCGATCCAGTCCTGGAAGATCGTCGAAGGCGGGGAGGTCAGCAATGTCCAGGTCCTGTAAATCCCTTTTCGTTTTTGCCCTGTTTTTGGCGCCGACCGTAGCATTGGCCTTCGACCACTACGCCGGGGTCGGCAGGCAGGCCACGCCGGCCGAGGTCAAGGCCTGGGACATCGACGTGCGCCCGGACTTCAAGGGCCTGCCCAAGGGCTCGGGCAATGTCGAGCGCGGCCAGGAGCTGTTCGAGGAAAAGTGCGCCTCCTGCCACGGTTCCTTTGGCGAATCCAACGAGGTGTTCACCCCGCTGATCGGCGGCACCAAGCCGGAAGACATCAAGAGCGGCCGGGTTTCCGGCTTCCTGACCGGCGACATCCCGCAGCGCACGACCTTCACCAAGGTGGCGACCATCTCGACGGTGTGGGACTACATCTACCGCGCCATGCCGTGGACGGCGCCCAAGTCGCTGAAGCCGGACGACGTCTACGCCATCCTCGCCTACTTCCTGAACCTTGCCGAAATCGTGCCCGGCGACTTCACGCTGTCCGACAAGAACATCGCCGAAGTCCAGGCCAGGATGCCCAACCGCAACGGCATGACGACCGACCACGGCATGTGGCCCGGACCGTCGGCCAAGAAGGGCGGCATCGGCAACGGCGGGGTGCCGGATGTGAAAAACGTCGCCTGCATGAAGAACTGCAAGCCGGAAGTGCAGATCGGCTCGACCCTGCCCGAATACGCCCGCACGGCGCACGGCGAACTGGCCGACCAGAACCGCAGCTTCGGCCCGGTGCGCGGCACCCGCACGCTCGGCCCGGAAGCCGCCAAGAAGGCGGCCGATGCCGGCACGCTGGAACTGGCGACGAAGAGCGGCTGCATGGCCTGTCACGGCATCAAGAGCAAGATCGTCGGCCCCGGCTACAACGAAGTGGTCGCCCGCTACCAGGGCCAGCCCGATGCCGAGTCGCGGCTGGTCGCCAAGGTCAAGGCCGGTGGGCAGGGCGTCTGGGGCAATGTCCCGATGCCGCCAAACGCTCATTTGAAGGATGAGGACCTGACCACGCTGGTCAAGTGGATTCTCGCCGGCTCGAAGTAACCCCAATTTCAACAGAGGAGAAGTCATGAACAATCAACGCCGCACAGTACTCAAATCCGGCTCCGGCGCCGCCCTGCTGGGCATGCTCGCCGCCGCCGGCATCATCACCCCGGGCATGGCCCTGGCCGACTGGAACAAGTCTGCCTTCGACGCCAAGAGCATGGCCGACACGCTGAAGGCGCTCGGCGCCGGCAGCCCGGCCGACAGCAAGGACGTCCAGGTCACCGGCCCGGACATCGCCGAAAACGGCGCCGTCGTGCCGGTCGGCGTCAGCGCCAGCCTGCCCAACATCAGCATGGTCGCCATCCTGATCGAGAAGAACCCGAACGCCCTGGCCGCCACCTTCGTGCTGCCGGAGGGCACCGAAGCCAACGTCCAGACCCGCGTCAAGATGGGCCAGACCTCCAATATCTACGCGCTGGTCAAATCGGACGGCAAGTTCTTCATGGCGACCAAAGAAATCAAGGTCACCCTGGGTGGCTGCGGCGGCTAATCGATACGAATTCAAGGAGTTAGAAACATGGGCAATCCAATGAAAATCCGCGCCGCCAACAAGGATGGCGTGACCGAAGTGAAGGTGCTGGTCAGCCACGAGATGGAAACCGGCCAGCGCAAGGACTCCGCTGGCGCCGTCGTGCCGGCCTGGTTCATCACCGAGCTGACCGCCAAGCATGGCGACAAGACGGTGCTGAGCTGCGAGTTCGGGCCTTCCGTGTCCAAGAACCCTTACCTCGCCTTCAAGTTCAAGGGCGGCGCCAAGGGCGACAAGATCACGGTCAGCTGGAAGGACAACAAGGGCGACACGCGCAGCGACGAAGTCGCCATCGCCTGACCAAGGCCGTCTGCAACAACGGCAGCGAAGCGGCGCAGACCGCCGCTGCCGCCAAAACTTACCCCGTGGAGGAGTAGTGATGATCCGACGTTTGATGAAAACGCTGGTTGGGGCGGCTGTATTTGCTGCCTTTGCCGGCGGTGTGGCGGCCCAGGACAGCAAGGTGGCCGACGAGATCGCCAAGTACCGCGAAGCGCTGGCCGACGGCAACCCGGCCGACCTGTTCGAGCTCAAGGGCGAAGGCCTGTGGACCGAAAAGCGCGGCCCGAAGAACGCCTCGCTGGAACAATGCGACCTCGGCCAGGGGCCGGGCAAGCTGGAAGGCGCCTATGCCGCGCTGCCCAAATACTTCAAGGACACCGGCAAGGTGATGGACGTCGAGTCCCGCCTCGTCCATTGCATGGTCACGCTACAGGGCTTCACACAGGCAGAGGTGACCAAACAGTGGTATTCCAAGCCGGGCAAGGATTCCGACATCGAGGCGCTGGTCACCTACATCGGCGCCAAGTCGAACGGCATGAAGATCAACGTGCCGGCGACCCACCCCGAAGAAGCCAAAATGGCCAAGATGGGCGAGTACATCTTCTACCGCCGATCCGGTCCGCAGGACTTTTCCTGCGCCATCTGCCACGGCCAGGAAGGCAAGCGCATCCGCCTGCAGGAGCTGGGCAACCTGACCACCCAGGACGGCGCCGGCTTCGCGATGAAGACCTGGCCGTCCTACCGCGTCTCGCAGGGCACGGTGTGGACCATGCAGCGCCGGCTGATCGACTGCATGCGCCAGGCCCGCTGGCCGGAGCCTAACTACCTGGCCGATTCGATCATCGCGCTGGAAACCTTCCTGCAAAAAACCGCGACCGGCACCGTGATGGAAACGCCGGGCATCAAGCGCTGAAAAGGGGACGACCATGAATTTCAAATTTGGCCTTTTTTTCGGGCTGACCGTAGCATTTGCCGCCCCGGCCTTCGCCCAGAAAGCGCTTGAAGCGCCCGGCGGCAAATACGCCAAGGATGCCGAGCAAGTCTTTCGCAGCTCCTTCCGCGACGATAATCCAAAGTACTGGATGAGCCGCCTGGCGCAGGACGAGACGATGAAAACCTGCGGCCAGTACCGCGACAACCCGCCGCGCAAGATCGGCGAGAAGCTGGAGAAGCTGAACGCCGCGACCATCCGCTACCCGGTCGAAGGCAAGCTGATCGGCGACTGGAAGGAAGGCGAGAAGCTGGCGGCGGTCGGCACCGGCGGCCACATCGGCTTCATCCAGCCCGACCCGGCCGGCAAGCTGCGCGGCGGCAACTGCTACGCCTGCCACCAGCTGGCCAAGAAGGAAGTCGCCTACGGCACCATCGGCCCCAGCCTGCAGCACTTCGGCAAGATCCGCGGCAATTCGGACGAGATCATCAAGTACGCCTACGACAAGATCTACAACTCCAACGCCTTTTCCGCGTGCACCAACATGCCGCGTTTCGGCCTGCACAACTGGCTGACCCCGGAGCAGATCACCCACATCGTGGCCTTCCTGGTCGATCCGGAATCGCCGGTCAACAAAGACTGAATCTGCGTGGTTAACCCGGCCGGGGCAACCCGCCGGGTCTTTTTCCGGCCCGGCCGGAACAGAATTTCGAAGGAACCCCCCATGAGCATGAATCGCCGCGAATTCCTGCAGGTCCTCGCCGTCGCCGCTGCCGGCGGCATGAGCCTGCACAGCGAACTGGCGCTGGCCGAGAAGGGCGCCGCCAAGCTGTATGACCTGCCCAAATTCGGCAACGTCAGCCTGCTGCACATCACCGACTGCCACGCCCAGCTGCTGCCGATCTACTTCCGCGAACCCAACGTCAATCTCGGCTTCGGCGACCAGTTCGGTAAGGTGCCGCACCTGGTCGGCGACCACCTGCTGAAGCACTTCGGCTTCAAGCCGAACAGCATCGAGGCCCACGCCTACACCTACCTGAATTTCGAGCAGGCGGCCCGCACCTACGGCAAGGTCGGCGGCTTCGCCCACCTGGCCACGCTGGTCAAGCGCATGAAGGCGACCCGCCCCGGCGCGCTGCTGCTTGATGGCGGCGACACCTGGCAAGGTTCTGGCACGGCGCTGTGGACCAACGCCCAGGACATGGTCGACGCCTGCAAGGCGCTCGGCGTCAACATCATGACCCTGCACTGGGAATCGACCTACGGCGAGGCGCGCGTCAAGGAAATCGAGGAAAAGGATTTCGCCGGCCAGATCGACATCGTCGCCCAGAACGTCAAGACCACCGACTTCGGCGACGCCGTATTCAAGCCCTTCGTGATGAAGAACATCAACGGCGTGCCGGTCGCCACCATCGGCCAGGCCTTCCCCTACACGCCGATCGCCAACCCGCGCTGGCAGACCCCGAACTGGAGCTTCGGCATCCAGGAAGAGAACATGCAGAAGACCGTCGACGAAGCCCGCGCCGCCGGGGCGCAGGTCGTCGTCGTGCTGTCGCACAACGGCATGGACGTCGATCTCAAGATGGCCTCGCGCGTCAAAGGCATCGACGCCATCCTCGGCGGCCACACCCACGACGGCATGCCGGCGCCGGTCGTCGTCAGGAATGCCGGCGGCCAGACGCTGGTCACCAATGCCGGCTCCAACGGCAAATACCTCGGCGTGCTCGACTTTGATGTGAAGAACGGCAAGATCGCCGACTTCCGCTACAAGCTGCTGCCCGTCTTCGCCAACCTGCTGCCGGCCGACCGCGACATGCAGGCGCTGATCGACAAGGCGCGCGCGCCCTACCTGGCCAAGCTCAACGAAAAGCTGGCGGTCAGCGAGGGCCTGCTCTACCGGCGCGGCAACTTCAACGGCACCTTCGACCAGGTCATCCTCGACGCGCTGATGAACGTCAAGGACGCCGAAATCGCCTTCTCGCCCGGCTTCCGCTGGGGCACCTCGCTGCTGCCCGGCCAGCCGATCCTGATGGAACACGTGCTTGACCAGACGGCGATCACCTACCCATGGACGACGGTGACCAACATGAGCGGCGAGATGATCAAGACCGTGCTCGAAGACGTCTGCGACAACCTGTTCAACCCCGATCCCTACTACCAGCAGGGCGGCGACATGGTCCGCGTCGGCGGCCTGCAATGGACCTGCGACCCGACCGCCAAGATGGGCAGCCGCATCCAGAACATGATGCTCAAGGGCCAGCCGATCGACCCGGCCAAGACCTACAAGGTCGCCGGCTGGGCGCCGGTCTCCGAAGAAGCCAAGGGCGCCGGCGCGCCGATCTGGGACGTCGTCGCCGAATACCTGCGCGACATCAAGACCGTCAAGCCGGTGCGACTCAACCTGCCGACGCTGAAAGGCGCCGCCAACAATCCGGGGATCGCCTGATGAACGCCATCCATAAGCTCCTCGCCATCGCCGCGCTGGCTGCCGCCACGCAGGCCATGGCCGCCGACTGGGCACCCGGCAGCACCGACTGGGACAAACTGCCCGAGGTCAAGAAGTCCAAGGTCGGCCTCTACCTGACGCCGCAGCAAGCCTACGACATGAAGAAAGCCAACCCCATGGGCGTCGCCTTCTTCGACGTCCGCACCCGGGCCGAAGCCATGTACGTCGGCTGGCCCAGCGACGCCGACGCGCTGGTGCCCTACGTCGAACACCCTGAAATGATGACCGACTGGGACGACAAGCGGCACATGTACAAGCTGGAGCCAAACCAGGACTTCGTCCCGGAAATCGAACGCCGAATGGCCGAAATGAGCCTCGGCAAAGATGCGCCCATCATCCTGATCTGCCGCTCCGGCGACCGCAGTTCGAAGGCCCAGGACCGCCTGCAAACGGCCGGCTACAGCAAGGTGTATAGCATCGCCGAAGGCGTCGAAGGCGACACCGTCAAGGACGGCCCCCAAGCCGGCCAGCGCGCCGTCAATGGCTGGAGAAACGCCAAGCTGCCGTGGACCTACAAGCTGGACAAGGCAAAGATGTACTTCCCGCGCTGAAGCGGGCTGGCTCACCCAAAAGAAATCCCCGCTGCGGCGGGGATTTCTTTTGGGGTAGAAGAAATTTCGATTTTGGCCGTTTTTTGGGCCGAACGTAGTATTTGTGTGGAAGGTTGCGCTGGGGGCGGTTTGTAGACCATTCCTGACGTTGGAGGTACGACTCGGCCGCGTCGGTAAAATTGTCATTACCGGACAATTAACTGAAGTTGGTAGCCTGGGGAATTGCTAACCTGAGCGACAATCCTAGGCTAATATTCCAAAAAATATCCAGGGGGGGTTATGGACATCGGTGAGATAACGAGAATACGAGACCAATTCCAAGGAGGGCAATGGCCTCAATTCTTGGAACGCTTGGACATTACTGGTCTACGCGGTTGGCGCGGGCAAACAGTCCAATTCAAGTTTCCGGTCGTAGCTGTTGTTGGTGAAAACGGTGCCGGTAAGAGTACTGTACTGAAGGTGGCAGCAGCAGCCTACGAGAAGACAGAGGAAAGCGGGTACTACCCATCTGACTTCTTCCTGGACACCCATTGGGATACCCTAGAAGGCATTGAGCTTGGGTACCAGATTAGGCTTGGTGACCAGACACAGGGTTTCAAGATACGCAAACCTACTAAGCGCTGGAGTTTTCCTGAGAAGCGCTATAGAAGAAGAGTGTTTTGGTTTGACGTGGCACGAACCCTGCCATTAGACGCTACTGCAGGGTACGCGCGTGTAGCCCGTCTTGCGGCTGGCGAAATTTCTACGGAGGCCTTATCCGATGAATTCCGCGGCCATCTTTCGTATATTTTAGGGCGTGACTACGAAAATGCACGCTTTGCTGCACCAGATGTAAACGCAAACCGCTCTGTTGGACTCCTCCAGCGAGCATTTGGCGAGATATCTCAATTCCATCAGGGGGCCGGCGAAGATACGTCACTGGACCTTATGCGCGCTCTTCAGGAAGTACCCAATCACTCTCTGGTGATTATTGATGAAGTCGAAGCATCGCTTCACCCTAAAGCGCAACGACGTCTGATTAACTTTCTCATCAAGCAGAGCCGCCTGCGTCGTCTACAGATCATAGTTTCGACGCATAGTCCGTACGTCCTGGAGGAACTTCCGGCAGAAGCGCGAGTGCTGTTGCTTCCGACAGGTGAAGGGCCAAGCGTTCTATACGGCGCCAGCCCAGAGTTTGCTCTTACAAAGCTCGATGAAATCGTCCATCCTGAAGCATTTGTGTATGTAGAAGATCGGTCTGCTGAGGTCTGGGTGCGTGAAATCGTTGCACGTCACCAAGACGGCCAAACCATCATGTCACGAATCAAAATCTCATCCGTTGGGCCGGCCAACGTGGTCGCCATGATGGGGAAATTAGCGGTTGAAGGGAAGCTACCTCAACCGGGTGTTGGTATTCTTGATGGCGACCAACAGGAGGCACAGGGCTGCGTGAGATTACCTGGTGGTGATGCACCAGAGAGGGTTGTCTTCCTAGGACTTCGTGATCAAAACTGGGCGGGACTGCACGAGCGCTTTGGGGTTGGGGCTGGCGACCTACATACCTATTTGGAGGATGCTCTACTGAGTCCAGATTTCCACCGGTGGCCGAGTTTGGTAGGGGATCGCATTTTGAAGAGTTCCACAAGTGTATGGGAAACTATGTCCACGGAGTGGTGCCGTGTATGTCTGACAGATGCTGACCGGGACATAGTTGTCAATGCGATTCAAGGGGCTTTGCCTGCTTAAGTTCGCCCTTGGTTACTACGAACCTTTAACAGGCCGACCCACGACGACGGCAAAGGACTGAAAGTCTGGCGTTCCTGGGGCAGCATCCGTCCGGCGTACATCCATTCCATGTTATCGGCTGTCTTGGCCTGAGCGGTCTACCGGGAGTCGACAAGAGATGGGTAGCGCTTCACCAGCACATTGCCGCCCGAGTAAGGCCGCTGGCTGTACTGCCGCTTTGGCCGAGTTCCAGCCGTTGTCGCCGGCTTTAACTGAGCGATTTTGATTCTGCCCTGGGCTGTTCGAGTAGCTTCACCAAAGCAAGGATGGTGCGATTCACCGGCGTCCGGATACCATGAATTGCAGCCCGGCGCGCGACATAGCCGTTGATGTAATCGATTTCACTTCGCCGGCCACGGGCGACATCGTGAGCCGTTGAAGAAATTTGCGTGGCCATCGATTGCGCAATGCCGGCCACGGCGGAACGAATGTCATCCTGCACGCTCACCCCGTCGGCCTTGGCGACTTCCAGGCATTCAGTGACGACGTCGTCGATGACTTCTCGCATGCCATCGCCGACGACAAGCTGTCCGTAGGGCATTTGCGTTATCGCGGAGAGCCCGTTGTAGGCGCAATTGATCACCAGTTTTGCCCAGAGTTGACCGGCGACATTGTCGGAGATGCTCACAGGGACGCCAGCCGAGGCAAATTCGGCGACAAGCTCCGAACTCCCGGCAAATTGACCAATGACCAGTTCGCCGCGTCCGTGATGACGGAGGTGTCCGGGGCCGGCCATTTCGGTGGCGACATAGACAACGGCCGGATATACCGGGCGGCCGAGGGACTGCTGGAGGCGTTCGGCGTTGTCGTAGCCGTTTTGCAGGCTCAGGACGATCGCATCGGGCTCAAGATGCGGCGCCATATCTTCGGCGGCTTGCAAAGTGTCGTTTGATTTGACACAGCAAAGTACCAGCTTTGCACCAGCGACAGCAGCGGCATCGGTACTGGCTGAAACCGGCACCCGTTCGTCAAAGCTCTGCGTCTGCATGCGCAACCTGCCGCAACGAATAGCATCGACATGCGCGGTGCGGCCGATCAGCACAACCTCCCGCCCGGCGCGAGCGAGCATTCCGCCATAAAAGCAGCCGACTGCGCCAGCCCCCAGTATTGCGGTCTTCATAGCGTGTTCCCTGTGCATTGGACTGTCTTCACGTGATCTACTCTAAAACCTCGGCCAGTCTGCTCAGTCCTTGAACCGAACCCACTCTGCCAGCGGGGCGCGTTCGGTTTTCAGGGCGTTTTCCGGCGCTTCCGGATTGGCATAGCCGAGGGCCATGCCGCAGACGAAGGTCTCGTTTTCGGCCAGCCCCAGTTCCTCGCGGATGATGCGGTGGAATTGCACGAAGGCGGCTTGCGGGCAGGTGTCCAGGCCGCGCGCCTTGGCAGCCAGCATGACGTTTTGCACGAACATGCCGTAGTCCAGCCAGCTGCCTTGCTCCATCAGCGTATCGACGGTGAACATCAGGCCGACCGGGGCGTCGAAGAACTGGAAGTTGCGGGCGTGCTGCTTGTGCATCCGCTCGGCGTCGCCTTTCTGGATGCCAAGCAACTGGTAGAGATCGAGGCCGATCTTTCGCCGCCGCTCGATGTAGGGCGATACCCACTTACGCGGGTAGTAGGGGTAGCACTCGGCGTGGGTCGCCGCCTCTTCCGGATCGTCGAAGGCGGCGATGATCCGCTCGCTGAGCCGGACTTTGCTTTCTCCGGTCAGCACCCAGGTCTTCCAGGGCTGGATGTTGGTGCCGGAAGGGGCGCGGGCGGCAATGTTCAGGATGTCTTCGATGACCGGCCTGGGCACTGGCGTCGGCAGGAAGGCGCGGCAGGAATAGCGGGTCTTGATGACTTCGTCGACGGCGGCTTGGTGCGAGTTGTTCATGGCGGGCAGTGGGGCTGGGTGATCGTTGTCGGAAATGCGGATTGAAAAGGATAAGCGAGCGGGACTGAACCCGCCATTCCTTCCGGCTGGCTCAATATCCCGGCCAGGGCAGGGGCGGGGCTGCCAGGCGGGGCGCCCGGCCGTCGCCGACTGGTCCGAAGCGGGCGTCGCCGCTTTCCCATTGGCGCTGGGCGGTGGCAATCGTCGCCTTGTCGTAGCCGACGAAATTCCACCACATCAGCACCGGTTCGGCGAAGGGCTGGCTGCCGAGCAGCAGGATTTTGCTGTCGGCGGCGAGGCCCAGGCGCAGTTTGTCCCGGCCGTGGCCGAGATAGGCGAGTTCGTCGGCCGGTACGCTTTCGTCGTCCAGCCGAACCGAGCCGGTCAGCGGCAGCAGGGCGTATTCGAAGTCGGGGCGCAGGTCGAGGTCTATCGTCGCTGCCGCCGGGCTGGCGATGTCGAGACCGAGCAGCGGCGAGTGCAGCCGGGTCGGCGCGCTGTGGGCGCCGTAATCGCCGGCCAGCAGCGTGACGGTTGCGCCCTGTGTCTGCCATTGAGGCAGGGTCGGGTGGTGGGCGAAATCCGGCGGGCAGTCCTGCATGGCGGGCGGCAGGGCGATCCATAACTGGGCGGCGTGCAGGCGGCTGCCATCGGTCAGCGAATCTTCAGTATGGACGACGCCGCGCCCGGCGGTCATCAGGTTGACCTGGCCGGGGCGGATGATTTGCTCGTTGCCCAGGCTGTCGCGGTGCAGCACTTCACCTTCGAGCAGCCAGGTGAAGGTTTGCAGGCCGATGTGCGGGTGGGCGCCGACGTGCATGCCGCGGCCTGGCGGAAAATCCACCGGCCCGGCATGGTCGAGAAAGCACCAGGCGCCGACCATACGTTGCTGGCGGCTGGGCAGAGCGCGGCGAACCAGCATGCCGTCGCCGAGATCGGCGCTACGGGTGGCGATGCGAAGCATGGGGGGCATGGGCGTCTCCGGGGTGATGGTCTGGGGACGGGGCCGGCTTACTTGCTGCGTTGCACCGTGGTGTAGCTGTTGATCAGGTTGCGGTAGTCGGGGATGTGGCTGGCGAACAGCGTGCCCAGGCCCTCGATGTCGTTGCGCCAGTCGCGGTGCAGTTCGCAGGCGACGCCGAACCAGGTCATCAATTGCGCGCCGGCGGTTTCCATGCGCCGCCAGGCGGAATCGCGGGTGATTTCGTTGAAGGTGCCGGAGGCATCGGTGACGACGAAGACCTCGTAGCCTTCTTCCAGGGCCGACAGCGCCGGGAAGGCGACGCAGACTTCGGTGACGATGCCGGCGATGATCAGCTGCCGCCGGCCGGTGGCCTGGACCGCGTTGACGAAGTCCTCGTTGTCCCAGGCGTTGATCTGGCCGGGGCGGGCAATGTATGGGGCGTCCGGGAAAGTGTCCTTGAGTTCGGTCATCAGCGGGCCGTTGGGGCCGTTCTCGAAACTGGTGGTTAGGATGGTCGGCAGCTTGAAATACTTGGCCAGGTCGGCCAGCGCCAGCACGTTGTTGCGGAAGGTGTCCGGCTCGATGTCGCGGACCAGGGACGACAGACCGGCCTGATGGTCGACCAGCAGGACGGCGGCGTTGCTCTTGTCGAGCTTGACGTAGGGTTTGCTCATTGTGGCTCTCCTTGGCGGTGTGACGCTGGGAATCCAGCTCGGCTGCGGTGCCGGGGCGACAGTCTCGTCGTCCATCGGTAACGCACCGGCTTGGACAACGCCGTCCGGCGTTGATTCCGTCGTCATCCGGCTGCAAGGTGGGGGCCGTTAGCCAGCCTCCTCGGCGCGAAAGCTGGCCGCCGGACGTACTGGTAGGAAATTTGGATTTTGGCCATTTTTTTGGGCTGACCGTAGCATTCGGGGCAGTCCGGCTACGATCGGGGTCGCCACTGGCCTGCTTTCGTCAATTGGCGACAAGGAATTTCGTTTTTAATCAGTTGCTTGCCGGTGTTGGCGGATTGTCTGTCGC
This sequence comes from Betaproteobacteria bacterium, assembly GCA_020621865.1. GTDB lineage: Bacteria > Pseudomonadota > Gammaproteobacteria > Burkholderiales > Rhodocyclaceae > Azonexus. The sequence continues at coordinate 59,626 of JAHRYW010000002.1, forward strand.
TGCCCGGCGACAGAATGGCTGATTTTTGGGCCAGGCGATGTTGGCAACTGTCTGATTTGACGACGATTTGTTCTTTTGGCATCGGTTTTGCAATGAATTTGCTGCAGTGACGGCCTTTTGTCGTTGTTGCAGAAAACATTGCCATTCCAGTGTCGGAAAGAAATCAAAATGGATAAATCAACCATCAAAGGAATCGCCATCGGGGCGGTGGCCATGGTGACGATCAGCGCCAGTGGCGTAACCGGCTACAAGATGCTGACTCAGCCGAAATCGGCCGAAGTCCTGGCTGTTGCGGAAATCAAGGAAAAGGTCAGGATTCCCCATCAGGATTGTCAGGATGTCGCGGTCCAGCGGCGGGCCCCGGTGCAGGATCAGCATCGGATTGCCGGCACGGTCATCGGCGGCGTCCTCGGCGGCGTGGTGGGCAACCAGATCGGCCGGGGCGCCGGCAATACGCTGGCCACCGTGGCCGGCGCGGCAGCCGGTGGCTATGCCGGCAACACCGTGCAGAAAGGCATGCAGGAGCGCGATACGGTTTCATCGGTCGAGCAACGCTGCCGAACCGTCTATGAAACGACCGAGAAGGTTGCTGCCTACGACGTGACCTATCGCCTTGACGGCAAGGAAGGGCAGGTCCGCTTGGAACATGATCCGGGCGAGACGATTCCCGTCAAGGACGGGAAGCTGGTCCTCGACCCGCCAACGGCAGTCAATTAACGAACGGCGAATCGCCAGCTTGCCCATTGCTCGAAAGAGCACGGCAGGCTGGCTTCTCCAGATAGGCCGGCCGACGGGGGCGTGATGGCTACCGGCGGGCCTTCTACAAATCTTCAATGCCTGCCCGAACTTCATCCGCCTTCTGCTGCACGGCCAGCAAGGCCGCCGGGCTCATTTTGGCCAGCTGGCGATAGACCATGCCGAGCCGGGGATTTGCCGCCAGACGTTGGCCGTTGCGGGCAAAGAAATCCCAGTACAGGGCATTGAACGGGCAGGCTCGCTCGCCAAGCCGCGCTTTTTTGTCGTAATGGCAGCCCTTGCAGTAGTCGCTCATGCGGTCGATATAGGCGGCGCTGGATACATATGGTTTGGTCGCCAGCTTGCCGCCGTCGGCGAACTGGCTCATGCCGACGGTGTTGGGTAGCTCGACCCATTCGAAGGCATCGATATAAACGCCGAGATACCAGCCATGCACCGCCCGTGGGTCCAGCCCGGCAAGCAGCGCAAAGTTGCCGATGACCATCAGGCGCTGAATGTGGTGGGCGTAGGCGTGTTCCAGAGACTGGCCGATGGCATGCGCCAGGCAGCGCATTTTTGTCTCGCCGGTCCAGAACCATGACGGTAGCGGGCGCTGGTGGTCGAAGCAGTTTTGCGTCTCGTAGCCGGGCATGTTGGCCCAATAGACGCCGCGCACGTATTCACGCCAGCCGAGGATCTGCCGGATGAAGCCTTCCGCTGCTGCCAGCGGCACGCGCCCCGACTCATAAGCTTCAGTCGCCCTGGTGACGACTTCGCGCGGATTGAGCATTTTGGTATTGAGCGCGAAGGACAGCAGCGAGTGGAAAAGCCGCCAGGCGCGAAACGTCAGCGCATCCTGAAAGTCACCAAAATGGGGCAGCGCTTCATCGATGAAGTCATCGAGTTGCTGCAGGGCTTCGACCCGGTTCAGCGGCCACCGGAAGCGCTGCGCGCTCGGCTCGCCGAAGCTGGCGACACCGGCCTGCTGGACGCTTTGCCAGAGCGCCGAATGATCGTGGGTCGTGCGCCAGTCAGACGGCTCGCGCGGCAGGCCGGGCCAGGGCTTGCGGTTGTCGTGATCGAAATTCCACTGGCCGCCCAGGGGCTTGCCGGGGGCGGTCATCAGCACACCGTGGCGAATGCGCATCTGGCGGTAGAAGTGTTCCATCAGCCATTGTTTGCGCTCGGCGAAGAGCTGCGCGGCTTCGTCGCGCCGGGTGTAGAAATGTTCGCTATCGACCATCCGGCAGGGAATTGCGAGCCGACTGGCGTAGTCGGCCAGCTGCCGGTCCAGCCGCCATTCGTCCGGCGCCTGGTACTCCAGGGCGCTGGCCGCATGCTCGGCGATCAGCGCATCCAGATTGGCCGGCAGCGATTGGCGGTTGGCCGGATCGTCGATCGCCAGGTAATGCACGCGATGGCCGGCCAGCGCCAGTTGCCGGGCGAAGTCGCGCATGGCGGCAAAGATGGCGATGATTTTCTGGGCGTGGTGCAGGACGTAATCGGTTTCCTGGCGGATTTCCATCAGCACGTAGATCGTGTGCTCGTCGGGCGCCGAAAACCAGCGGTGCGCCGGATTGAGCTGGTCGCCCAGGATCAGGCGGAGCGTGCTCATGCCTTTCCCTGGCGGTTTCGCCGGCAGCGTTCGGAGCAATATTTAAGCTCGTCCCAGACGGCCGCCCACTTTTTTCGCCATAGGTAGGGGCGGCCGCAGACTAGGCAGGTCTTGCTCGGCAGATCGGCTTTTTTCCGGGCGCGCATTCCGGCGGGCTTTACTGCGTATCGGCCCGCTTCTGGTCGACCCAGATCAGCTTGTCGGTGGCGAAGCCGAGTGCCTTGGCCTGGCTGACCTGTTGTTCGCGGACCTCGGCCGGCAGCGTCCGGTCACGGGCAAGAATCCACAAATAATCCCGATCCGGCCCGGCGACCAGCGACCACCGATAGTCCTGCTGATCGAGCGCAATCACGTGATAGCCGCCGTAGAAGGGACCGAAGAACGACACTTTGAGCGAAGCGGTCTGCCTGTCGCCAATGAACAGGGCGCGGCCGATCGCTTCCTTCCAGGCCTGCCGCCTGGTGTCGTAGCCGCGGTTGATGACCTTGACGCTGCCGTCGTCCTGCAACTGGTAGGTGGCATTGACGTCGCTCATGCCGCGCTCGAAGGAGTGGTCGAGCCTGGCAATCTCGTACCACTGCCCGAGGTAGCGGTTGAGGTCGAAGGGAGTGACCGGGCGCAGGCCTTCAGGGGGCGCCGTCGAACATGCGCTGAGCGCCAAGGCAAACAGCAAGGCGAGGATGGCGGATCGGCGGAGTGACATGGCCGTGCTTTCGAGGACAGATAATGCGTATTTTGTCCTAGACAAATTAAAACAACAATCGCAATATGCGCAAAATTATCCGGCAAATCGGCTTATTGAAATTTAACGTCCATGACAACATGGCGTGCAGCAAGGAGCGAACATGAACAGGATTGCACTCGTGACCGGCGCTGCCGGTGGTGTCGGGCGTGCCCTGGTGGCTCGACTCGCCGCCCAGGGCTGGCAACTGATCGTCACCAGCCGCCAGGCTGAACACCTGAGCGCAGCGTTCGGCGACCAGCACCTGCAGGTGGCGGCCGATTGCTCGACCGTGGCGGGTGCCCAACACATTCTGCAGGTGGCCAAGGACCATCAGATGCTGCCCACCGCGCTGGCCCATTGCGTCGGCAATATCCGTCTTGGCGCCCTGCATCGCATGAGCGAGGCCGATTTCAACGATTGCCTGAGCGCCAACCTGATCAGCGCCTTTCACACGCTCGCCGCCTTCGTCGGTGGTCTGCGCGAGGCGCGCAGCCCGGGGGCGGCCGTGCTGGTCTCATCCGCCGCAGCGCGCATCGGTACGCCCAACCATGAGGCCGTCGCGGCGGCCAAGGCGGGGCTGGAGGGCCTGGTTCGTGGCGTCGCCGCAACCTATGCCGCCAACGGCATCCGCATCAATGCCGTGGCCCCCGGCATCATGGAAACGCCGGCCTCGGCCGGCGTCATCGCCAGCCCGACCGCCCGCGAGGCGGCGGCCCGGCAATACCCGCTACCTGGCATCGGCTCGCCGGACGAGCTGGCCGAGTTGATGGCCTGGCTGCTGTCCGATTCGGCCGCCCGCGTCACCGGGCAGGTCTGGTCGCTCGACGGCGGATTTTCCAGCATCCGCCCCTTGGTCAAGTGAGGTCGGTCATCGCTGCGGCCAATTCCGTTTTTCGATTTTGGCCAATTTTTCCGGCCGACCGTAGCATTTGCCCGGCCGCGGGATTCAACAGGTGCGCAGCCGGTTCAGGGTCATCGACGGATATTCGCCAAAGCGCTTGAAGTAGGCGGCGGCGAAGACACCAAGGCTGGAGTAGCCCCACAGGTTGGCGATGGTGACGACCGTGCTGCCGGGCGGCGCCGCCATCAGCGCCTTGCGTATGCCCTGCAGGCGCTGCTCGCGCAGAAAGGCCATCGGGGTGTAGCCGCGAAACTGCCTGAAGGAGTTGCTCAGGCTGCGGACGCTGACCCCGGCGGCCAGGGCAATCGTAGAGAGGGTCGGGCATTCGCGGGCGTGGGTTTGCATGTATTCCTCGGCGATCTTGACGCAGCGCGGGATGACGCTGCCGCGCAGGCGGTGGTTGCCGGCTTCCGTGCCGCTCTGCCTCAACCACGCCGACAGCATGTGCATGCCGAGCATTTCTTCCAGATGGCTGCCGAGCGGGCCTTTGGTGACCAGTTCCGGGGTTTCGGCGACGCAGCGGCAGACATAGCCGAGCAGCGCCACCCAGGCCGAGTTCGGGCCGCCGAAGGAGAGCTTGCGCCGCCAGATTTCCGCTTCGGCCGGTACGCCGTACCAGCGCAGAAAGAGCTCTTCGAGGTATTGGTGGGGGAAGGTGATATTGACCTGCAGGTGATTCGGGTCGAAATCGGCCCAGTAATCGGTGCGGCTGGTGTCGACGAGAAAGGTGTGGCCGACCGGGGTTTCGGCGAACGCCCCGGTATCGATCCAGTGGCGGGCGTTGCCGCGCACGGTGGTGAGCGCCATGCCCATGCCGGGGCCCATCGAGAAATCGGACAAATGAATGGGTATGCCGTAGGAAAACCGGCTGAGGATCATGCTGCCGATGGAAACGGCGTGCAGCACCGAATCCGGTTCCCGGACGGTGCCGTTGGGGGTGGCCTTGTAAGGCATGTACACCTGGTCGGACCAGGCGCGTATTTCGTCGAAATGTCTTGAGCGGACCAGTTCGTAATCCGTGACGGGGCGGCCCTGGCCGTCAAGGAGCAAAGCATTCTGCAAGAAGTCCATTTTTTCCCCTTGAAAATACCCATGGAGAAGCTGCGACCGATGATCGCATATCGCTGGCTCGTTGAAGAACCGTCGTGACCAAGACGCGGCGGCCGACCGTTTCGGCCGGCCGCCGTCGTTCTCAGAAAACCTTGACCAGCCGCAGGTTGAAGCGGTTGTCTTCCTTGATGCCGGTGCGCACGGAAAGATCCTGCCCATAGGAGCCGAGGATCTGGATGCTCGGGGTGACGAAGTGGCCGACGGTGAGCAGGGCCTTGGTCCGCTCCTGGCGATCGCCCTGGCTGACGCCGTTGACCTTGGTCTCGCCGCCCCAGTCGTAGGAGAGCATGCCGGCGAGGTAGGTGCCGGGGGTGATGTGGTAGCGCAGGTGCGTCTGGAGCTGATAGGAGAGACTCTGCTTCAGCCTCGCGCTGGTGTTGCCAAAATCGTTGTTGTCACCGTACCAGACGACGTCGCCGATCAGGTCCAGGCTCCATTTGTCGGACAGCGGGGTGATGTAGCCGACCTGCATGTCCAGCTTCCAGCGATTCTCGCCAAAGGCGTTCAGCGCGTTGTTGCGGTCGTAATTGCCGGTCGGCATGTAGAGCCACGGCGTGACGGCAAAGGCGCGTTTGCGCTCGGGATCCTTGATCAGGTGGATCGTCGGGGCAAAGATCAGGTCGCCGATGCCGTTGGTCGACGAGAGCCCGGCCAGGTCGCCACCGGTATTCAACTGCCCGAACGGCAGCAAAAACTGCGGGACGACGGTGAAATCGCCGATATCGACGAAGCGCACGCCACGCAGGATGCCGATGTCGGCGCTCAGCCGGGCGTTGCCAGACAGCTTGTTGCCCTGGCTGTACAACTGCTTGCCCTCGAAGTGCTGGTAATACAGCACGGCCAGGTTGGTCCCGTCGGGCAGGCGGGTGTAGTCGCCGGCGTCGATGGTGACGCTGTGGGCGCTGCCGGCAAGAAGCAGGTTGGCACCGAGCAGGGCGGCCAGTTTGAGGGCGATGACGGTCTTCTGGTGCATTGATTGTCTCCTTGGCGTGAATACGCTCTTTGTTGGAAAAACCCGGGCGTCACGGAAGGCGCGACGCAGCCGGTGGTCGCGGCGACGGCGTGTCTGAACCGGACTTGCGGCTCAGTTTGCGCAAGGAAATTGCATCGGGCTGTCGCTATCTGGCAGACGCCTGTCTGGGTTTGGCATGAAGTTTCCGCGGGCCTCGGCGCGCTGCCTGGCGGGGGCGGATCGGCGATTTGAGCTTGTTGCCGGAATCCGACAGCGCCTTGCCAGATTCCGACATTCCATCGCCGTGGCGGCTCCTAGACTGGGTTTCCCGACCGGAGAAAGGCGGAGCGGTCGGGATCACTCAACCATCCGCGTGCTAAAGGAGACATTCAATGAATCAGCCTCAACTGAAGCGGGCGCTTGATGCCTTGCTGCATCAATCCGTCCATCGCCACGGTGGCGTCCCCGGCGTCGTCGCCATGGTCACCGACCGCCAGGGCAACCTCTACGAGGGCGCCGCCGGAACGCGCGAGCTCGGCAATCCGGCCATGCCCATGGCCACCGATGCCGTGTTTGCCATCTTTTCCACGACCAAGGCGATGACCGTGACCTGTGCGCTGCAGTTGATCGAGGAAGGGCGCTTGTCGCTGAGCGACCCGGTCGACCGCTACCTGCCGGAGATCGCCGAGCTCCAGGTGCTGACTGGCTTCGATACCGCCGGCCAGCCGCAGACCCGCGCCCCGCGGCGCAAGATCACGATCAAGGATCTGTTCCTGCATACCAGCGGCCTCAGTTACGAGTTCTTCAGCGCCGCCGATCTTCAGTACCGCACCGCCAGGGGGATTCCGACCATCGTCTCCTGCACCTTCGCGTCGATGCGCTCGGTGCTGCTGAACGATCCCGGCGAACGTTGGAGCTATGGCGTCAATATCGACTGGCTCGGCCGGGTCGTCGAGAAGATTCGCGGCAAGCGGCTGGGCGAGGTCATGCGCGAACGCCTGTTCGCCCCGCTGAACATGGTCGATATCGGCTTCACGATGAGCCCTCAGATGGCCGGTCGCCGGGTAAGCATTCACGATCGAAACGAGCATGGGCAACTGACGCCGCTGCCCGACCTCGTCCTGCCCCAGCCGCCGGAGATGGATTGCGGCGGGCACGGCCTGTACGCGACAGTTGGCGAGTACATGAAATTCATCCGGATGATCCTCAACGAAGGCATGGGCGAGGGTGGTCGCGTCCTTAAGCCGGAAACCATCGCCCTGATGGGCAAGGACGGCCTGGCAGAGCTGGGGCTTTCCAGCAGCGGATGGACGACGTCGATACCGTCGCTGAGCAATAGCGGCGAATTCTTCGCCGGCCAGGACAAGGGCTGGTCCTACAGTTTCCTGTTCAACCGGGAGAAGACCCCGACCGGACGCCCAGCCGGTTCGATGATGTGGACCGGGCTGGCCAACTGCTACTACTGGATCGACCGGCAGACCGGGATTGGCGCCTACTGGGCCAGCCAGATACTGCCTTTCCAGGATGCCGTGGCCTATCCGAGCTTTGTGGAGTTCGAGAGCGCGGTGTATAGCAGCCGGTAGTCCCTTCAACGGCCGGGACTACAGTTGTTGTCCCGACCGGTCGATGCGGCATGCGACTTAGGGAATCGACAGCGCCAGCGGTGAACGCGGCGCGCAGATGCAGGGGAGTATCTTCCCGGCCGGGATGTCGATTTCCGGTTTGGCAAGCCAGTCGACCTCGCCCGAATCCAGCGTTGCGAGGCACTGGCCGCAGCTGCCGGCCCGGCATTCCGAGGGGAGGGCGACCTCGTTGGCTTCGAGTTCCGCGAGCAGGGTTGGCGCTCCCCGGGTCAGGTATTGCCGGCTGCCTTGCGGGGTCTGCACCGCCAGCGGAAGGCCGGCGCTGCCAGCGCCGGCGCTGACCCCGAAGGCTTCCCAATGCAGTCTGTGCTCGTCGATGCCGGCTGCAGTCAGGTCGGCGCGCAACTGCGCCATCATGCTGTCGGCGGCACAGAGACAGAACTCGGCGTCGCGGGCCTCGGGCGCCTGGGCAAGGATCAGCGCCGCATCGAGGCGTCCGGACAAGCCCGGCCAGGCGCCGGCCTGCGGGCGAGACAGAATCGGCAGGTAGCTTAAATTCGGGTGACTGGCCGCCAAGCGCTCGAACTCGTCGCGGTAAAGTAGTTGGCCGGCCGTCCGGGCGGCGTGGAAGAGGACGATCTGGCGCCCGCTGGCCGCGCCCTCATGGATCATCGCCCGCATCGGCGTGATGCCGATCCCGCCGCCGATCAGCACGAGGGGGCGGGCGGAGCGGGGCGGAGCGAACGTCCCCTGCGGCCGCGATATCGTCACTGCGCTGCCCTCCTGCAAATGCTTCCAAAGCCACGGGGTCATCGTGCCCATCGCTTCGCGCTTGATGCCCAGCTCGTAGGCCTTCGGCCGCGGCTGCCAGGCGGCCAGCGAATAGGCGCGCCGGATGGTCTTGCCGCCGGGGCCGGCCGGCGCCTGCAGCAACACATGTTGTCCGGCCCGGAACGACGGCAGAACGCGGCCCTTGGCTGCTATCAGGCGCAGGCTCAGCAGTTCGCCGGCCACCTCCCGGCGTTCCGCGACCACCATGTGCAGCGGTTGCCTGGCGATCTCGGCGGCCCGCCGTGCGGCGATGGCCCGCAATCCATCGACCGTCAGCCAGAGGATGAAGGCCAGGCAGACCAGCCCGAGCAAGCCAAGCGCCGTCGCCATCATGCCTGACCGGCGGCCAGTGCGCTCTTGCGCTTCTCGGCGCGCCACCACATGTAGACGCCGGTCATCGCCAGCAGGCACATGGCCAGGCCGACCAGGTCGATCCAGATCCACTCGCCCTTCTTGCCGAAGAAGGCTTGGCCGGTGTGCAGGTCCATGATCAGCTTGCCCAGGGTCAGCGGCTTCTCGGTCACCGTGCCCGGCAGCGCGGCCAGCGCCTTGCCGAGTAGCGGGTCGGCCTGCCATTGCCGGCCGTCGGCGCTGACCAGCAGGCCCTTGTCCTTGACCGACACGACCACGGAGCCATCGGCGCGCGTGCCGGCGTTCCAGGCGTCGCCCTTCATGACGCGCGTCCATTCGCCGCGCTGCTCCAGCCAGATGCCGTTCTTGGCCGCGGCCACCAGGCCAAAGCCGCTCTCGGCCAGGCCGCGCACCGGCATGCCGGCCAGCGCTTCGACCGCGGCCAGGGTGTCGCCTTCCAGGCTGTAGAGGCCTTCCTGGGTTCCGACATAGGTCGTGCCGCCGCGCGTCGTCAATGCCGTGCGCGGCTCGACGCCTGTTGCCTTGGTTTCCTCCGTCTGATAACCGGGGAGCCATTTAGCATTGACGGTGATGTCCTCGGTATTGAGTGATTTCTTGTGCGCGATGAAGATCGCGCTGGCCCCGACGATCAGGATCGGCAGTGCCAGGATCAGGCTGGCCCAGGTGTGCCAGCTACGTGCTTTGAGGTTGATTTTCATAAGGGGCTCCTTGGGGTTACCACTTGCCTTCGAGGGCCAGGAAAATGCTGGTGAAGCTCTTTTCCCAGTCGTTTTCAAGACGGCTCAAGTCGCCGTTCGTGTCGTATTCCTGCACCGAGTTCTCGCGCACGGACTGGCTGAGGTTCTGCAGCGACAGCCGCAGGCTGAGCTGCCGATCCAGCCGGTACAGCGCGTAGAGATCGATCTGGCGCCGGACGCCCTGTTCCTGGCGAACCCGGGCGCTGCTTTCCCGGTCGAGCCGGCCGATGTAGTTGAGGTTGCCGCCCAGCGTCAGCGGCCAGGCCGAAAAATCGTAATCGAAGCCCAGGTTGGCGCTCTGGCGCGGCCCTTCGCCGGCACCCTGGCCGTCGACCTTGTGGCTGAGCCGGGTCCGCGTGTAGGACAGATTGCCGCGCACGGTCAGCTCGGGCAGGTGCAGGGCATCGGTGCGCCATTTGAAGTCGAACAGGCCGCCGGCGAGTTCGGCATCGCCGACGTTGTAGGGGCGCTCGATCCAGCGCCCGCCTTCGAAGGCCACCAGCTTCTGGACCTGGTTTTCGATCTGGCGATGAAAGACCGACAGGCCGACCGTGCCGGCCCGCTCGGGCAGGAAGTATTCGATGCCGAGGTCGAAACTCAGGTTGCGCTCCGGGGCGAGCGCGGGATTGCCGGCCTTGTCGGGATTGGCCGAGGTATTGCTGCCGGTCGAGCTGCGGACGACCGGGCTCAGGTCCTTGGCGCCCGGCGCCTTGCTGTTCATCGCGACGCTGCTGCGCAGGTTCAGCGAAGGCGACCATTGCCACAGGTAATGCAGCGACGGGTCGAGGGCGGAATGCGACTGCTCGATCCGGCTACCGACGCCGTCAGTTACCGAACCGCGCTGCCCCTGCCAGCGCAGGCCGGGGGTCAGCGTGTGGTCGTCGGCAATCTGCCACTCGTCCTGGATCCATGCGATCTGCCGGCGATCCTCGATCCGGGCCTGGCGGTCGGCGGCATTGCCGGTCGGGGCGCCGTCGGCCAGCCGGGTCTGGCTGTCGTCGCTGTTCCTGGCGCGCCATTCGACGGCTGTGGTCAGCAGGTGGCTGTCGCCGATCAGGCGTTTGTCCTTGAGCAGGGCGCCGACTTCGCGTTCGTAACGCTGCGTGCTTTCGTCGTTGCTCCCGGTCGGCGCGCCGGAAGCATCGAATTTTTCGATCTGCTTGTCCTTGCGCTCGACTTCGCCCTGCACGGTCAGTCGCGCCAGCAGTTCGTCGCCACCCGGCCGGCTGCTGCGCCATTCGGCATTCAGGCGGCCGCTGCCGCGCCGGCTGTTTTCGGCTTCGCGATCTTCGCCGATGCCGGCCAGTGCGCTGCCGGCTATCGGGTCGGCGTAGCGCTGGCGGACAACAAGGGTATCGCGCTGGTTGTCGCTCAGGTTCAGAAAGGACGACAGGGCCAGTTGCTGCCCGCTGCCAAGGTTCCAATGGACGCGCGGCGTCAGGGCCAGATTGTCGTCCCGCCCCTGTTCGCGGATATGTTCCTGCGTCCATTCGCTGCGATTGCCCGCCGTGAAGCGCTGAATGTCGGTGTCCACCTGGCCGGCCTGGGCGTAGCTCTGCAGCGAGCCGCCCAGCAGGTAGCCGAAGTCGTCCAGCCGTTCGCCGTACTGGCCTTCCAGGCGCAGGCTGGGTTCGCCGTCGATCATGCCGACGGCAATGCGGGCGCCCCGGGTCGCTCGCGGTGGAACGTCGCGCAGAACCAGGTTGATGATGCCGCCCGGGCCGGCCGCCGGAAATTCCGGCGTACTGTTGCGAATCACCTCGATCCGCTCGATCAGATCGACGGGAAGACGCAGTGCCGTGCCGGCCGAACGATCGCCGCCCGGCAGCGCTTGCCCGTCGACCAGAATCTGCGGCATGTTGCGGTCACGCCCCTTGCCTCGGCCGCGCCGGTTGTCGGGGTCGGCGAAGACGCCCGTTCCCGGCAGTTTGCGCAGCAGGTCGCCGATACTGGCGGCATCCAGGGTATCCAGTTCCTCCCGGTCGAATACGATCTTGGCCGCCGAGGCATGGCGGCGCAATTCGGTGGAGGCGCCGCGTTTGGCATTGACGGCGACCTCGGGAAGGAGCGTTTCTTGCGCCAACAACGGGCTGCCCAGCGCAAAAGCCAGGGCACCGGCAAGCGGTGTCCTGGCATGGAGGAAGGTCAGCGGAAAGGGGGCTGTTTTCAGAAGCGGCTTTCGAAGGCGAGCATGACCGTCGGACGCGAGTGCTCGACCTTGTCCTCGATACTGGTGACGGCCCCGGCGGTGTTGCGCTTGACCTTGTATTCGGCCTTGTCCACGCCCAGGACGTTACGGGCGATCAGGCGGATTTCGGCCAGCGGGCTGAAGGCGCGGCCGAGGTAGAGGTCGAGGCCGGTGCGGGCGTTGAAGCGCTTGTCCTCGATTTCCGTGCCGTCGTCGTTCATCGCCATCGAACTGAAGCTCGGTGTGTAGTTGATCGAGAAGCCGGCGAACGTGGCAGTCGGGCGATGGCGATAGTCGAGGCCGAGGTTGGTGATGCGCGGTGGCATGTCCTTGACGTTGACCTTGCCGGCGGTCTGGGTCTGCACCAGGCCGCGCAGTTCGGCGTGGTTGCCGACGACGTTCAGGACGTGGCCGTGCTTTTCGTAGAGCGGGAAGCGCCAGTCGATTTCGACGCCCCAGAAATGCGCGTCACCGACGTTGTACGGCCGCTTGACCCAGTTGGTGCCTTCCCACTTGGTGCGGTCCTCGATGTAGTCGCTGACCTGGCGATCATAGAAGTTGATGCCGGCGATGCCGCGGTTGCCAGAGAACAGCTTTTCAAAGCCGAATTCGAAGCCCCTGGCACTTTCAGGGCGAAGGTCAGGATTGCCGGCGGTATCCGGGGTCGAGGAGTTGGTAGCGCTACCCGACACCGAGGTGACAAAGGGGTTGAGTTTGTCGAACTTGGGCAGCTTGAGCGTTTTGGCGAAACTGGCGCGCAGATTCAGGTCGTCCATCACGGCCCAGCGGTAATGGACCGAGGGATTGGTCGCGCCAGTGGAGGCATCGGACTCGAAGCCGGTACCGTGAGCCTTGCGCTGGGTGTGCTCGTAACGGACGCCGGGGGTGATCCAGTGACGCTGGAACAGGTTGATCTCGTCCTGGACATAGAAAATGGCCTTGTCCTCGGCGATGTTGTAGCTCTCCTTGGGCGAGGTCTTGACCGAATACCCGGTTTGCGCGCCGGCGGCGTTATAGGTCCATTCGTACTTGGGTTTGCTGGTGTCGAATTCGGCGAAGCGCATTTCGACGCCGCTGGAGACGCGGTGCATGCCAGCCAGCGGGATCATCACGCCGGCCCCGACGTAATGGATGCGCTCGTCGATTTCCTCGTCCTCGGTCGCTACCTTGGAGCCTGTTCTCGCGCCAGAACTGTTGTAGGAGGTGGTCGTGTCCTTCTTGTCCTTGGTGGCCCGGGTCTGCTGGGCTGCCGCCTTGGCGTACCAGGTACCCCATGCGGTCACGCCATCGTAGCGCCCTCCCAGGCGGACGATCTGGTCATCCTTGTTTTCGTTGACGGCTTTGCGCTCGGTGACAAAGGTGTTGTTGTCCACCGTGCTGCGCTCTTTCTTGTCCTCGGTCCCCTTCGAGATGAACGGGTCGATGCTCAGGCGATCCTGGCCGAAGCGCCAGGTCAGCCGGGGTGTAAAGAGGAATTCGGTCTTGTCGACCGGTTTCGGCTTGTATTCGTTGGCGATCTTGGTCACGGCGCCAGTCGTGGGGTTATAGGTCGTCGTTGTCTTGTCTTCGATGACATCCTCGGCGCCCTTGGTGTAGGACGCCGCCAGCAGCAGGTCGAAGTTGTCCCAGCGCTTGCTGGTCTGGGCGATCATGTCGCCGACATCGAGGCCGCCGTTGCGGCCCAGGCTGATGCGGGTGCGGGTGATTTCGTCGATGCGCTGCTTCAGAACGATATTGACGATGCCGCCGACGTTGCCGGCGTCGTATTCGGCGCTCGGGTTGCGGATGATCTCGATGCGCTCGATCATGTCGGCCGGCAGGCGGTCTACCTGCATCTGGCGATCCTTGGTCGCGCCCGGCACCGGCTCGCCGTTGATCAGAAACTGGGTGTAACCCTTGTCCAAGCCGCGCATGCGGACATCCTTGCTGACTCCGGCCGGGCCGGTGAAGGACATGCCAGGCAGACGCTTGAGCACGTCGCCGACCGAGACATCGCCGAAGCGCTCGACTTCCTCTTCGGAAATGACGATTTTCTGGACATAGCTGTCCTTGCGCTCGATCTGGGCTTCCCGCTGGTCGGTGACGAGTACCTGGGAAAGTGTCTTTTCCTCGCTGGCCTGGGCCGACATGGCCAATGGCAAGGTCAGTAGAGCCGTGGCAAGCCTGGACAGGCGCAAACCCGTCGGTTTGTGAACCGGCGACGCAATCATGGATAACCCCCTGAATTGATTTGCGTGGCTGGCTGGGCAGGCGATGAAACGGGCCGTGGCTGGCTGGGCGATTTATTGAATAGTCAGTCGTTGGCCCGAATTGTAACAAATTGTTTGCAAATAGCAACCATTCGCATTTGCGTTTGCGGTGGTCACGGGCCGGCCCGTGACGAAAATGTACTTGGCGCGCCGAGCAGGAGAATTTCGATTTTGGCCGTTTTTTACGTTTTACGTAAAAAACCGGCCCGACCGTAGCATTTGGGTGGAGAGGCTTGGGTTGGAGGGTAGCCAAAGGCCGCCGGGCAGGGGCCTATTTCTTGAACGCCACGGCCAGCAGAAGGGAGAGAATGGCTGAGATCAGCTTGGCAATCAGGGACACAAGGCCCAGTACTCCGAGCGTCTTCGCGTCGACCAAAAACAGCGTTATGCCTTTCTCCCCGATGAACTGTGAGCCGTCGATCCAGGCGGCGGTCCAGGCGGCGATCAGTGTGCCAAGAAGCAGGCGCCCGGTTGGCGTGTTGAGGAGTTGCGATAGCAGGTAGGCCCAATACGTTGCCGGGGATGCAAGCCCGGCGGCAGTTTCGTTATATTTCAGACCAAGCTGGCCGGCCATCACCTGGATTTCATTGCCCGAGGCGCCTTGTCGCCGATTGGGATCGACCGCCAACACTTCCTCGCGCCTTGGCGCTCCGGTGACTGCGACCCGCAGGTATTTGGCCGAATCCAATACGGGATCAAGCGCTCGTTCAGCCAACGTGGCCGCCGACGTCGTCCCTTTGGCACGGACGGTGATCTTGACCTCAGCCATAACGGTTCACCACGGCCGCCTGCATCGCCTGCTGCAGCATCGGGTGCATCTCATCCGACGGCAAGTTGAGCTTTGTGGCAATGGCTATCGCCGCAGCCATCAGGGTTCGTGCCACGATGGCCTCCGGCTCGGCAAAGGCGCGCAGTGCGGCCGGCGCTTCGCGGTCGACCATCAGCTTCAACAGGTACTCGATATCGCTATCGATCCAGGCCCATTGATCGTCGGCAATGTCGGTGATGAGATCTTCCAGCTTGCTAATTCCCGGCGCCAACTGCGCAAAGCCGGACGGGCTTTTCGGCGATGCCTGACCGTCGTCCGGCGAATGCCTCGGCGGCGTATCCCCGCCCCGCAGGTGCCAGAGCGCGGCGACCGTCAGCAGGTTTGGAACGCAGCAGCCGCAAATGAAGGCAGGGTCGTTGGCATTGCGCATGCCATGGGCCAGGCAGGCCAAAACACCGCATAGCTTGCAGGCGCCGACGGCGTCGCCTGGGCTTTGACCGTTGATGGTGTCGTAGCGCCGTTCGCAAAGGTAACAACTCGCGCCCATGGTCGTCTCCCGAGTGCATTGCAATGGGTGATTCAAGACGTTTCTATGACTATGCCAAGCAATAGAAAGTTCGGATTGCAGAGGCTGATGATCAGCTTGGCAAAGGCGTTAGGGCAGTGCTGCCAGTTCTCCTTGGGGGGCGTCATCGGCCATTGCCAGCCGCTTTGCTGGCCGGTCGATCAGCCGATGGGCCAGTCCGGCACCCAGCCACATGCCGATCAGCGACAGCCAGGCGGTCAGCGCGAAAATGGCGGCGCCGGAGACGCCCGCGCCGACCGCGCAGCCGCCGGCCAGCATGCCGCCGAAGCCCATGCACACGGCCCCGGCCAGGTAGCGGCGCATGCTGTGGCCGTCCTTGAAGCCTTCCAGCCTCAGTTCGCGGCCGAGCAGGGCGGCGACGAAGGAGCCGAGGACGACGCCGGGGACCAGGCCGATATTGAAATTCCACGGCTGGCCGGGCGGCGACAGAACGAGCATCAGGATGTCGGCCGAGGGGCCGGTGAAGCTCAGGCTCTGCACCGGCACGATCTCAAAGGACTGCGTGCTGAACTGGTAGGTGGCCAGCCAGGCCAGTGCGACCGACAGGCCGACCCCGATGCCGCTCAGCCATTCCAGGTGGCGCAGGCGGCTGCGCAGCACGAAGAGGATGCCGGCGACCAGCCAGATGGCGCCGAAGACGATGCCGCCGCCGTGGCCGAGGTGGGCGCTGGCCAGCAGGTCGCGCTGTTCACCGGCGATGGTCCACAGGCCGGACAGCCATTGGCGCAAGGGGGAGAGCACGCCGTTCAGCGAGGCCTGGGCGGTGACGGCGAAAATCAGCCCGGTGAGCAGGGCGCGCAGGTTGCCGTTGGCGGCCAGCACCAGCATCCGGGACGAACAGCCGCGCGCCAGGATCATGCCGATGCCGAACAGCAGGCCGCCGATCACGGCGCCGGAAATGCTGCCGGTGCTGGCCAGTTGCCGGGCCTGCGAGACATCCAGCCAGCCGCCGCTGATGAACAATTGGGTGGCGATCACGGCGGTGGAAAAGGCGAGCAGCCAGATGGCCAGCTTGGCCGTGCCGTGCCGGCTCCAGAATTCGACAACGGCCGAGCGCAGGCAGAAGCGCGAGCGCTGGGCGAAAAAGCCGAACCCAATACCGATCAGTAGCCCGGCCAGGCTGAGCGCGGTCTTGTCACCGAAGTAGTCGATCAGTTCGTTCACTGTCATGGTGCGCTGCGGCCTATTTCGCCTTCACGGCGGCGATGGATTGCTCGATGGCCGTTTCCAGGTAGCTCGGGTAAAAGTCCGGCAGCCGGGCGCCGACGATGGATTCGGCCAGGCGCTGGCCGTTCGGGCCGTAGAAGGCGACGACCGGGACCAGCTTGATCTTCTCGCTGGCGGCAAAGCGGGCGTGGGTGGTCCGCTCGCCCCGAAAATCAAGCAGCGGCTGGTCGCTGTCCTGGTTGATCTGGCGGATCAGCAGCTTGTCGCGGTAGCGTGGTTGGCTGGCCAGCGGCTTCAGGTAGTCGCGCTTGACCGTCTCGCAATACTTGCAGTCGCGGCGGCTGTAGAGCACGACCAGTGGGCCGCCCAGCCGGGCGGCCTCGGCGGCCTCGGCGCGCAGGTCGGTAGCCGGCGGTTGGTCGTTCGCCGCTAGCGCCGGGCCGTTGGCTGCCAGCAGGTTGGCGGCCAGTGCCAGAACACCGCGCATGGTGTTGCCCCAATCGATCATCTGTCTCAAAAGCCCGCTGCCTCCGCTTCCAGGTAGGCGAGGCTGACGTACTTGCCGATGTTCGTCTCGAAACCTTTGGTGTCCCTGGCCCGGCTGGCCACGCGCGGGTCTTTCAGCACCTGCGCCTTGGCCGCTTCGAGCGGCAGGCCGTCCTTGATCGCCTGTTCGCAGGGGCGGTAGATGCCTTCGAACAGTTCGCGGTTCCATTGCAGGACCTTGGCGCCGGGTTCGCCGTGGCCGGGCAGCCAGACCGTGCAGCCGGTCTTTTCCAGCGTGTCGTAGGCCTTCAGCGTGCCGAGGTAGGAGCCGTCGTCCATGTTGGCGATGCGCCGGTCCATGGCCACGTCGCCGACCAGCATCAGCTTGTCCTCGACGACCTCGACGCAGAGGTCGAAAGGCGTGTGCACGGTGCCGAAATGGTGCAGGCGCAGCGTCACGTCGCCGAACTTCAATTCAGCGCCGTGTTCCAGCGGCTGCCTGGGCGGCACGACACGGGTGCCGAGCGTGGCCTGGTTGGTCCATTGCTCCATCAGCGTGCGCCACATGTTGCCCTGCACGCCCTCGATGGCCTTGATCGTGCCCGGGTGGGCGTAGAGCGGCAGGCTGTTGCCGTAGGCCTCGACGTAGGCATGGTTCCCCAGCCAGTGGTCGCCGTGGTAGTGGGTGTTGATGATGGCGATCACCGGCTTGTTGAAGGTCTTCCTGAGCTGCCGGATGGCCATTTCGCCGATCTGTACCGAGGCGCCGGAATCGACGACGACCAGCCCCTTGGCGGTGTCGACGAAAGTGATGTTGCACATCATCCCCTGGTTTTCCGGGGTCGGGAACCCATCCGGCGAGAAGATCATCCAGACGTGCGGCGAGACCTGGCGCAACGGGTGATCCTTGACCGCCGGGCCACGCACGAAATCGTCCATCTCCCTGGCGAAGGCCTGGATGCTCTGCCACGGCGCAAACTCGGCGGCGGTCAGGGCGCCGAGGGCGGCCGAATGGTGAAGAAACTGGCGGCGGTTCATGGGGCGTCTCCTGTTTTTCATCGGGATCTGGCATGCTCCCGTGAGGGCTTGAACAGGCTGCGATTGAAAGCCTGTTGTAAGCGAATTACTATTTAATAATGTACCTATATTTGCGATGAAAAGGGGAGTGCCGTGAACGTCAAGCAAGGATTTCTGATCGTGGGCGGTCTGTTGTCGGCGCTCGTTTCCGGGGTAGCCATGGCCGATGCCAAGGCCGACCTGGCACGGGCCGAGGAAATCGTCGGCGGGCGCTGCTTTCTCTGCCACGGCATGGAAGGCGAATCGGCCAGCCCGATCTTCCCCCGCCTGGCTGGGCAGCATTCGGAATACATCGCCAAGCAGCTCAGCGAATTCAAATCCGGCAAGCGCAAGAGCGACACCATGAAGCCGCAGGCCGAGGACCTGACCCCGGCCGAAATGAAGGCGCTCGGGCAGTTCTTCGAAGCCAAGAAGCCGAGCGCCCGCCCGGCCAAGGACCCGGAACTGCTCGCCGTCGGCAAGTTCATCTTCAGCCGCGGCAACCAGTTTTCCGGCCTGCCGGCCTGTTCGACTTGCCATGGCCCCAAGGGCCTGGGCACCCCGCAACTGCCACGCTTGGCCGGCCAGCACCCGCGCTACACCGAAGACCAGCTCAAGCAGTTCAACAGCCGCGAACGGACCAATGACAATGCCGTGATGCACACCGTCGCATCCAAACTGACCGAGTTCGAGCGCAATGCGGTGGCGGAGTACATCGCGACGCTGGATTGAACCCGATCAGCTGAAACAAGAACGGCCGCGAATTGCGGCCGTTTTGCTTTGCGGCTGTTGCTTCAGGCGGCTCGTTTGGCCACGAAAATGGAAAAAGAGTTCATCCGGTAGCCGCCAGCAAGACGTAATCCGGATTTACTCGGGAAGCTCCATGGCCGCGGGGAGTTTGCTGGCGATGGCCTGTTCGCGCAGATTCCGGGCGACTGCAGGGGCCGCTGCCTTGAGTTTTAGATAAGCCGTTTTGGCAGCAGCCGAGTCCCCCTCCAGCAGGTAGCTCATTGCGATAATTCCCTGGGCCGGAATTTGGACTTGCTGGCGAGCGAGAAGGAATTGGGCGTGTTCCCGCGATTTCGCCGGCAAGCGTGCAGCCAGGTAAGCCTGGCTGAGGTAAAAGCGAGCATCGGCGGCTGCGGGAGCCAAGACGATGGCCCTTTCCAGCGCGGGAATTGCCTGTCCCAGGTTTTTGCTCCGCAATTGCGCCTCGCCTAGGTTGATCCAGCCGTTAGCGAAATCCGGCCCCAGGCGGACAGTCGTTTCCAGGGCTTCGACTGCTTCAGGCAGGCGGCCCAGTTTCAGGAGGGAATAGCCTTTGCTGCTCCAGGCATTCACGTTGGTCGGGTCTTCCTTCAGGGCTCGTTCCAGATAACCTAGGGCCTGGGCGATGTCGCCCTTGCGGCCCAGTACCTTGGCGGTGGTAACGCACATTCCGACGTGCCTGGGATCGATCGCCTCGGCTCGGGCAAGTGTTTTCAGCGCGCCTTCCGTATCTCCCGCCTCGGCCCGGATATCACCCATGTTGACCAGGTCTCCAATGGCCGTCTTGCCCAATTCGTCCATCTTGGTGAAGGCCGCGGCAGCTTCGCGGAATTGGCGCTGGTCGGCAAGGGTGACGCCATAAATGGCCCATGCTGGCGCAAAATTCGGTGCCATGACCGTTGCCCGGCGCGCATCCTCCAGGGCTTCATTCTTGCGCCCCAAGGTGCGGCGGGTGATCGCGCGGTTGGTCAGCATTTCGACATTGTTCGGCGCAAGCTGCACTGCTCGATCGAACGCCGCTTCGGCCTCCGCCAGGCGCTTGACCTGCGTCAGCACATTGCCCAGTCCGCTCCAGTTCTCCGCCGAAGCGGGATTGATTGCAACTGCCTTGCGCAGGGCGTCTTCCGCTGGTCCCAGGCGTCCTCGCTTCAATTCGGCCAGGCCGATGGCAAGCTGCGTTGTCGATACGCCATGTTCGCCGCCGCTCGAAGCGAGCCGACTCGCATCGTCCGGTTTGCCGGAAGCAGCAAGTATCTGGGCAAGTCGCTGCTTCATTTCGGCGTCTTCCTCGCCCAGGCGTAGAGCCGTCTGGAAGGCTTGTTGGGCTGCTCCGGTATCCCCCCTCGCATCCTCAATCAATCCCAGGGTGCGCCAGGCCTGGCTCTGGCCCGGGGTCAGACGCAGGGCTTCCTTGATCTCGCGGCGCGCTTCGTCCTGTCTTCCTTCGGCGCGTAGCCAGTCGGCACGGAGCATTTTGGATTGCCCATCCCCTGGCTGCAGGTCCATTACTTGCCCCAGGGCCTTCTCGGCCTCGGCCTTGCGGCCTAGCGAGCGCAAGGTCGCGGCGTACTGTAGCCAGCCGAAGGCATTGTGGTCATCCAACTCAACCGCCTGCTTCAGGCTGGCGGCGGCTTCTTGAGGCCGGCCTTGGGCGCCTTGAGCCAGACCGAGGAAGGTGAATGCATCAGCCGCCCGGGGGCGAGTCGCCATCCAGGCCCGGGCATGGGCTTCAAGGCGGGGCCAGTCATTCGCCTTTTGCAGGGAGACGGCTTCCTCGTTCCAGCGGTGATCCGCTGGCGGCGGTGCGGCAGGCTGCGGCACTTTACCCTCGGTCGCCAGACGCTCCAGGCCGTCTGATGAAAGGACCAGATTGAGATTTTGCCCGGTCCCTAGAATGGCGGTAGTAATACCGACCAGTTTGCCCTCGCGGTCAAAGAGTCCTCCGCCGCTGGAGCCTGGCGACACGGCGGCACTGGCGACTATCAATGGGTGTCCGTTCCGTACATCCCTGGTGGTGAGCAGACCACGACTGACGGCCAAGCCCAGCCCCAGGGGGTTGCCAACCGCAAATACCGGCTCGCCTGCTGACAATGATGTGCTTGGGCGCAAGGCCACGGCGGGGGCGCTCAGGCCATCCACTCTCAATAGGCAGATATCTCGATCCGGATCCTGGCGCACCCATTTCCCGGAGAGTTCGCCGCTGGCTGACGCAACACGCAGCGAAGCTGCCGCCTGCACAACATGGCAGTTGGTGACTACTAGCGCATTGCCGATGACGACTCCGCTGCCCATGCCGTCGTCGGCTCCTTTGTGGTCTAGCGTCTTGATCGTGACCACGGATGGTGAAACGCGCGCAAACACCATTTGTGCGTCGTCGGCTGACGGTTCCCCGTGGGCGGCCGTTAAGGCCAGGCTCCAGGCCAAGCCTGCCACGATATTACATGTCTTCACTGGGTCACCTCCTCGTAGGGGAGAATGGTGTCGCGATAGGCGGCACGGGCGAGTTCAGCATCGATTCCGCGCAGGGTTTGATAGGCACGCTTGGCATCCTCTCGGCGGCCGACCTGTTGATAGGTTTCCAGCAGAGCAGCCCACAGCTTGCCCTGCTTTGGTTCCAGCTGCAGTGATCGCTCCATCGCGGGAATTGCTTCGGCTGCCCGCCCCATCGTTGCCAGGACAAAACCATGCTGGCGCCAGTTTTTCGCCACCTCTGGCTGTTTGGCTACCAGGTCCGCGGTGATCGTCAGGGCATCTGCTCCGAAGTGGGCGTCCTTAAGATTTACCGCCAACTGGTAGCGCCATTCTTCAAAGCCGGGATTGGCTTTGGCGGCAGATCGGAAGGCCTCGGCAGCTTCGCGATGAGCTTTTTGTTCCGCCAATGCGTAGCCGATTCCACCCCAGGCCCAGTCAGGGTAGTCAAACTTTTTATCCAGGCTCGTGCGGTAAGCCGCGATTGCCTGCTCGGTACAGCCGAGGCGGGCAAGGACGACGCCCTTCCAATACCAGACCAACGCGCTGTCGGCGTCGGCAATGGCAACTTGTGCCAGAGCGCCCCATGCCCGCGGTGGGTCGCCAGCGGCCAGATATGCCTGAGCCAAGCTGATTTTTGGCCAGGTGGCGTCGCCGAAGAGCCCGGATATTCGGCGCCACACGGCAACGGCGCTCCTGCTGTCGCCACGTGCCTGGGCGAGTGCTGCGAGGCTCTGGTAAGCGGGAATCAGCCATTGGTCGAGTTCCACGGCCCGGCGAAAGCTTTGCTCAGCTTCGGCGAACTCGCCCATTGACTGCCGTACCTGGCCCAGGAGGAGCCAGGAAACGGCATCCTCCGAGTTGCCTGCGGTTATCTGCCGGGCCAGAGTCAGGGCTTCCTCTTTCTTGCTGAGTCCAAGTAGCGCTCGGCCGAGCCCCACCGCAACCGTCGACGAGCCGGGATCGACGCGGTGCCATTCCTGCCAGCCCCGCAATTCGCCTTCCTTGTCGCCGAGACCACTGGCTGCTGTAACAACGAAGCGCCAGGGATCAGGGTTGTTCTTTTCTTCCTTTGACCAATTCGCTGCCAGCATTTGCAGGTCGGTCCACTTCTGTTCCTTGGTCAGCAGCACGGCGCGATCAAACTGTCGGAGGTGGGATACGGCTGCCTGGGCGCGAGTCTCCACTTCACTTATCCAGGCCGCTGGCGAAGCAAAATTGACGTTCTGTCCGTCCCGGCGTCGATAGTCGATGATACCCAGCAGCCTTCCTTCTTCATCCAGCAGGGCGCCGCCTTCCGAGCCGGGCGATATTGGAGCGGTAAATTGAATGAAGCTGCCCACGGTGAAGGTTCGTGTACCGGAGATCACACCTTCGGAAATGCCAATTCCAAGGGCCAAGGCGTTTGAAATGGCGAGAATCCGGCTTCCTGTCGGCGGCGCACTGGTTCCCACTGACAAAGGAGTTTCCTTCAGGCCGTCGGTCGCAAGGAGGCAGAGATTGCGTTCCCGGTCTCGGGCTGTCACCGCGGCTGGAAATTTCCCCGATTGGGCCGTCACCTGCAGGCTGGCCGCGTCCTCGAGGCCGTTGCAGGCAGTTACCAGACGTCCCGCTCCAATCACCGTGGCGGACTGAACTCCCAGGGGCTGCCCCTTTCCGTTCAGAGCTTCCAAAACCACTATCCCCGCACCTGCCCGGGTGAACACCTCAGCGGGTGTGGCAGCCGTTGCCAGCAACGGGGCGCCTAGACCCCCCAGAACGACCAGAGTATGAAGTGACCGCACCCTGCTCTCCCATCATCCAAATGAAGGCTGGAAGTTAGCATAATGTCATGCGATAGGCTAAATGAAACTTCGGGTGGCTACCAAAGGGGCAAGGGAATGATTTGCCGTGCGACCGGCAGTCCGCTCAACCCCGGAAAACGAAATAAACCGCGCCCAGGATGCACAGCGCCGCCCACAGATAGTCGAGCTTCAGCGGCTGGTCCATGTAGAAGACGACGAAGGGCACGAAGACGGCCAGGGTGATGACTTCCTGCAGGATCTTCAGCTGGCCGAGGTTCAGTTCGGTGTTGCCGATGCGGTTGGCCGGCACCTGCAGCAGGTATTCGAACAACGCGATGCCCCAGGAAATCAGTGCGGCGATCCACCAGGGTTTTTCGTTGAGATGCTTGAGGTGGGAATACCAGGCGAAGGTCATGAAGACGTTCGACAGGGCCAGCAAGGTCACCGTCTGCCAGAGTACGGGGATGTGCAGGCCGAAGACGTTCACAAGCGAATGATGCCCTGGTTGGCGACGGCCGGCAGCCAGGCGGCCACCGTGCCGCGACCGGGGATGACCAGCGCCGGGGCGATTTCGGCCAGCGGCTGGAGGACAAAGGCGCGCAGGTGCAGGCGGGGGTGGGGCAGGGTCAGGCGCGGCAGGTCGATGAACTGGTCGGCGTAGAGCAGTAGGTCGAGGTCGAGCGTGCGCGGGCCGTTCTTCTCCGCACGGATGCGGCCAAAGCGTTGTTCGATTTCAAGCAACTGGTCGAGCAAGGCCTCCGGCGCCAGCGTGGTTTCCAGTTCGGCGACGGCATTGACGAATTCCGGCTGTTCGGTGATCCCGACCGGTGCCGTCCGGTACAGCGAGGAGCTATGGACGACGCGGCTTTCCGGCAGGTTGGCTAGCGCCGCGAAGGCGGCGCGAACGGTGGCGGCCGGATCGCCGAGATTGGCGCCGAGCGCGACGTAGGCGGTGTTCATTCGGCCGGAATGCTACGGTCGGCGCCAGAATTTGCCGGTTTTTTGCGGCGCCGGCGTTTCTTTTTATCGCCAGCCTGTTCGGGCATCAGCATTTCGGCGCGCTGGTCGCCGTCAACGCTCTGGAAGCGCGTCCACCAGTCGGCCACTTCCATGTCGAGTTCGCCGGACTGGGCGCGCAGGACCAGGAAGTCGTAGCCGGCGCGGAAGCGCGGCTGTTCGAGCAGGCCGTAGGGGCGCTTGCCGGAGCGCTGTTCGAAGCGCGGTTGCAGGGCCCAGATGTCCTTGATATCGCCGGCGATGCGCCGGGTGATGGCGAGCTTTTCGCCCTGCACGTCGAGCACCGTGTCCATCGCCTTGTAGAGCGCCGGAATCTTCGGCTCGCCGGCGCCCTTGAGCTTTTCCCAGTGAGCCAGCACTTCGTGCCAGAGCAGCGTGGCGAACAGGAAGCCGGGCGAAACGCCCTTGTCCTGGCGGATGCGGTCGTCGGTATTTTTCAACGAGAGCATGACGAACTTCTCACCCATCGGCTGTTCGAGAATGACGTCGAGCAGCGGCAACAGGCCGTGGTGCAGGCCTTCGTCGCGCAGCTGGGTGATGCACTTGACCGAATGCCCGGAGGTCAGCAGCTTCAGCATTTCGTCGAACAGGCGGGCGGCCGGGACGTTTTCGAGCAGTTCGGCCATTTCGCGGATTGGCTTCCTGGCTTCCGGGTCGATGATCAGCCCGAGCTTGGCGGCCAGGCGGACGGCGCGCAGCATGCGTACCGGGTCTTCGCGGTAGCGGGCGCGCGGTTCGCCGATCATGCGCAGGGTCTTCTGCTTGAGATCGCCGACGCCGTGGTGATAGTCGATGACCGCCTCGGTGGCCGGGTCGTAGTACAGCGCGTTGGCCGTGAAGTCGCGGCGGGCGGCGTCCTCGGCGTGGCTGCCGAAAACGTTGTCGTGCAGCACGCGGCCGTGTTCGTCGGTCTTCGTCTTCTCGTCCAGGGTGCCGCGGAAGGTGGTCACCTCCAGGGTTTCCTGGCCCATCATGACGTGCACGATCTGGAAGCGGCGGCCGATGATGCGCGAGCGGCGGAAGGCGCGGCGCACTTCTTCCGGCGTCGCGTCGGTGGCGATGTCGAAATCCTTGGGCTCGGCGCCGATCAGCAGGTCGCGCACGGCGCCGCCGACGACGTAGGCCTTGAAGCCATGGCCCTGCAGGGTTTCGCAGACGCGCCGGCTGCCGGAACTGAGGCGGTCGCGGGTGATGCCGTGGCTGGAGACGGGAATGACGGCCGGTTCGTGCTTGCTGGCCTTGGGTTTTTTGCCGCTGAAAACGCGGGAAATGAATTTGCGGATCACTTTTACCGATCAGTCAGCGCGTGTGCGCTGCGGAAAAAATGTGGATTTTACTGGAAGTGCGTGATTATTCATGGAGTTTGCGTATTCACGATCAATCCAGCCCGAAGAATTCGCGAATCTTGCGGCCGATGGCTGCGCTGCCCGGGATGGGCTGGGCCATTTTGCCCTGTCCTTCCATATAGCCTTGCTCCAGTTCGGCAAAGTTCTGCAGGCGGCGTTCGAGGATGCCGGACAGGGTGTCGGCCAGTTCCGGTCTTTGCTCGATGATGGACTGGAAGCCGGCCTTGTCCAGCCGGTAGGCTTCGACATTGGTGCTGGCGACGACGGTCGCCCGGCGCGGGGCGCCCGTCATCAGGCCGATTTCGCCGAAAACGCTGCCCGGGCCGCGTTTTTCCAGCAGGCGGCGGGGGCCTTCCGGCGGCTGCCACCAGGCTTCCGCTTCGCCGCTGACCATGATGTACAGCCAATGGGCGATGGCGCCCTGGCGGGTGATGATGTCGCCGCGGGCGAACGGTGCCTTGATCAGGTGTTCGGCCAGATGGCGTTTTTCGGTATCGGACAGGCGGGCGAACAGTTCGATGGCGTTGATCGCCTGCAGGCGGCGCTGCATTTCGCGGCTTTCGACTTCCTCGCGGTGGGCGGCGCCCTCCTTGACCAGGTGGATGGTGTGGTCGTCGGTGGCCAGACGGATGCCGTTGCGCTGCAGGGTGGCGAGGATGTGCACGCGGACATCGGAGTCGGTCGGATCGTCGAGTTGCGGATTTTTCAACCAGTAGCGCAGGACGTAGTGGGCGTAACCGGGGCCGAAATCCATCAGCACGCAGTTCGGTGCCGGGGACGCGGCGACATTCGGAATGCTGGCGTCGGTGATGTCCCCTTCGATCTGTTCGATGATCTTGCCCGGCGGGACGGCCAGGTCGACGTTGAAGCCGATGCTGCGCCGCCAACCCGGTTGGGCCTGGTGCTTGTCGCACAGTACGTAGTAGCGCCCCTTCATCAACTGGCTGTTGGGGACGACCACCTTTTCGCCGTTGCGGGTCAGCAGGGCGGTGAAGCGCCACTGGATGTCGGTGACCTGGCCGGAAAGGTCGTCAATCCTGATCCAGTCGCCGATTTCCAGCGAATTATCCATTTGCAGGGCCAGACCGCCGAGCAGGTTGCCCAGTGTGTCCTGCATCGAGATGGCGAGCACGGCGGTCAGGACGGCCGAGGTGGCGAACAGGTGGTTCAGTTCGACGCCGGCCAAATTGAGGCGGAAAAAGGCCCAGCCGATGTAGCCGATGATGACCAGGATGTCGCCGAGGATGCCGGAAATCCGCAGGTTGACCCGGGGCAGGGCGACATTGAAGAAGGCCAGGCCGAGAAAGCGGATGACGGCCAGGCCTTCCCCGAACACGGCGAGTTGGCGCAGCCAGCCGGCCGCTGCCTTGCTGGTCGAGCCACCGGAGATTTGTCCGGCCAGTATGTCGCCGAGGATGCAGGCCAGGAAGAAGACGCTGGTGTTGATCAGCGACGGGCGCATGGCCTTGAGCGGCCGCAGGATGAAGATCAGCAGCACGGCCATCACGAGGATGGCAAACGGCGCCTCGGGGCTCAGGAAAGGAATGCGCATGGATTCAGCGCAGGCTGATGATGGCCCAGCCGTGTTCGCCAGCGTGGGCGCGCAGTTTGTCGTCCGGGTCGACGGCCACTGGCGTCGTCACTTTCTGCATCAGCGGCAGGTCGTTGTGCGAGTCGCTGTAAAAATAACTGTTGGCGAAGCTGCCCCACCACAGGCCGAGCGATTCGAGCCAGGCTTCGACGCGGGTGATCTTGCCGCCCTGGAAGGAGGGCGTGCCGGTCGGTTTTCCTGAAAATGCGCCATTTTTGGCATCGACCGTAGCAATCGTGCCGATCAGGTGCGGAATGCCGAATTCGCGGGCGATCGGGCCGGTCACGAAGCAGTTGGTGGCGGTCACGATGGCGCACAGGTCGCCGGCCGCCAGGTGTTTTTGGACCAGCGCGCGCGATGGCTCGGTCATGATCGGACGGATGTGGCGGTCGAGGTATTCGCGGTGCCAGGCATCGAGTTCGGCGCGCGGGTGACGGGCCAGCGGGGCAAGCTGGAAGGCGAGGAACTCGTAGATGTCCAGCGTGCCGGCCTTGTATTGCTCGTAAAACTGGATGTTCTTCGCTTCCTGCAGCTCGCGGTCGACGACGCCCTTGCTGATCAGGAATTGCGCCCATTCAAAGTCGGAGTCGCCGGCGAGCAGGGTGTTGTCGAGGTCAAAAAGGGCAAGATTCATGATGGTTCGTGGGCTGAATTTGGATTGGGGCGCAGTTTACCGGGGGCGGCGCAATTCGTTGAGCAGATCGAGCTGGACTTCCTGGATTTCGATCATCCGCTCCCACTGGTGCGACAGCAGGTGGTCGATTTTTTCGTGCAGCTGGCGGATTTCCAGCTCGGCCTTCAGGTTGACCTGGTAGTCGTTGCGGGCGCGCAGGCGGTCCTTCGCCTCCTGCCGGTTCTGGCTCATCATGATGATCGGCGCCTGGACGGCGGCCAGGCAGGAGAGCAGCAGGTTGAGCAGGATGAACGGGAAGGGATCGACCGGCCGCCAGTAGAGAACCAGCGAGTTGATCATGATCCAGGCGACGATGAACAGGCCGAAGATGATCAGGAAAGTCCAGCTGCCGCCGAAGTCGGCGATCCGGTCGGCCAGCCTTTCGCCGAAGCTCCAGTTTTCCTCGTAGTCGCTGTCGACGTCGGCGGCCAGCGTCTGGTGGGTCTGCAGGCTGTGCAAGACGGCCTGCTCCAGTTCCGAGAGTTCGCCCTTCTCGGAGACGAGCAGGGCGTGAACGTGCTGCGCCCGGTAGCGTGCCAGATCGGTCTGGCAGATGGCGGCGGCGGGTGACCATTCGGGGTGCTCATGGCGGATATCGCCGGCGATGTTGTCGCGGACCAGCGGCGCGGCGACCAGCTCGCGAACCGGGAAGTTCTTGCCGCAGACCAGACAGGTGCCGGTCGGTGATTTGCTATGGCTCATGGGCGCTCCAGCAGCGGGTCGGCAGAGCCGACAGCGTAGCAGCCCGGCCGCATTCAGGCATGGGGCGCGTGCAGCAATTCGCGCAGCAGTGGCAGGGTCACGGCGCGTTTTTGCTCGAGGGTGTAGCGGTCGAGCGCGACGACGATGGACGACAGCGTGCGCATGTCGCGCGGCGCGTGGCGCATCAGGTAGTCGATGATCTCGGGCGCCAGCTTGAGGGCGCGCTCCCTGGCCTGGGCGGCGATCGCTTCGGCCTTTTCGGCGTCGGACAAGGGCTGCAGGCGGCAGATCAAGCCGGAGCCGAGCCGGGTGCGCAGGTCTTCGCGCAGCGCCAGGTGGGCCGGCGGCTGGGCGGCGGCGGTCAGCAGCATGCCCGAGGCCATTTTCAGACGATTGAAATGGTTGAATAGGGCGATCTGACCGACTTCGTCGAGTGCTTCGACGTGGTCGACGGCCAGTTGTTCGGCGGCGGGGGCGGTGCTCAGCGCCGGGTCGAGCGCCGCGTCGACATAAGCGAAGCCGCTGGCCTGCAGCAGATGGGAACGCCCGGAGCCGGCTTCGCCCCACAGGCAGAACGAGGTGTCGGCGCGCACGCCGGCCAGCCATTCGGTCAGCAGGGCCAGCGTTTCCGCATTGCCGCCGGCGACGAAGTTGTCCAGCGTCGGCGGGGTTTCGGGCAGCAGGTCGAGAATTAGCTGGCGCATCGGGGGATCAGAATAAAACCGGGGGCGTATTTTAGCATTGCTCCGTTGAGCGGCTCCGCCCCGCGGGGACTCAGGCTTGCGGCCCGATCTGCTCGTGCAGGCGCGCCAGGACGTCGGGGGCGCCGCGCACGCTGAAGAAGGCACCGTCGCCGTCGGCGCGTTCGGCCAGCACCTGGCAGCCGGCGTAGATTTCCTTGCGCAACTGCTGGGCCGACCAGGGCAGGAACAGCTCGGTCTCGACCAGATCCTTCTGGAAGAAATCGATGATCGTCTGGCGTAGGCGGGCGACGTTGTCTGGGCGCCGGGCGCTCATCACCACGCAGCCGGGATACTGTGCCTCAAGGGCGGCGGCGCACGCTTCGGCGTCTTCAACGTGGTCGATCTTGTTGAAGATGCGCAGGCGCGGTATTTCATCGGCGCTGATCTCGGCCAGCACCTTGTCGGTGACTTCGAGCTGGCGTTCGAAGCCGGGGTCGCTGGCGTCGATCACGTGGAGCAGCAGGCCGGCATCGAGCGCCTCGTCGAGCGTCGATTTGAACGAGGCGACCAGGCCGTGCGGCAGGTTCTTGATGAAGCCGACGGTGTCGCTGACCAGCACGCGCGGCACGCTTTCCGGGTGCAGGGTGCGCACCGTGGTGTCCAGCGTCGCGAACAATTTGTTGGCGACCAGCACTTCGCTGCCGGTCAGGGCTCGCATCAGCGTCGACTTGCCGGCGTTGGTGTAGCCGACCAGCGCGACACTGGCCAGACCCTGGCGTTCATGGCGGCGGGCGCGCTGGGTCTGGCGCTCGGCGTCCATGGCGACGATTTCGAGTTGCAGTTCGGCGATCCGGTCGCGGATCTTGCGACGGTCGAGCTCGGTGTGCGATTCGCCGGCCCCGCGGCCGCCGACGCCGCTGCGCTGGCGGCCCTGCGGCCCGGCCAGCTTGGCCGCCTCGCGCAGGCGCGGCGCCATGTAGCCGAGACGGGCGATTTCCACCTGCGCCTTGGCGGCCCGCGAGCGGGCATTGTTGTGGAAGATTTCGAGGATGACCATGGTCCGGTCCATGACCGGGCAGCCAGTTTCCTTCTCCAGGTTGCGCGCCTGCGAGGGCGAAATCTCGTGGTCGACCAGGATCGCGTCGATCTCGAATTCGGCCTCGTGGTTCACGTAGTGCTCGATCTCCTGCCGCTTGCCGATGCCCAGATAGCCGGTGGTGTCGAAACTGGCGCGCTTCTGGATGAAGGTATGAACGACCATGTAGCCCAGCGTCTTGGCCAGTTCGCGCAGTTCGCTCAGCGATGCCTCGAACTCGATGTCGCTGACGGAGGGGACCTGGACGGCCGCGACGACGGCGTAACTGGGCTTTTCTTCGACTTCCTTGCGCATTGCGGGAGAACTTTTTTACGGACGAAAGGCAGATAGTACCCGGCAATCGGTGGCTCACGCTCGCTTCGTGCCGGCTCGGACGTCCCCGGGCCGGAACTTTATGCCATGCCGTTGTCCAAACGCAGTCTGGGCGCCGTCGGTTGCCGCCCGCCGTTCAAGCTTCAAGTGATCAGTCGCCAAGGGAGACCTGCATGTCGAAATGGATCAACTTGCTTTTTCTGTCGTTCTTCACTGCTGCGCTCGGTGAAGTCTTCTTCTTCGCCTTCATCGATCCGCAGATGCTTTATCTCTTCGGTCAGCCAGTCGACTGGCCGCCGATGGTGGTTTATTCGGTCGGCTTCTTCATGTTCTGGTGCTTGACCGCGCTGACGGCAGGTCTGGTCGTGCTGATGGCCAAGCCGGGCGAGGAAGTTAACAAGGAAGTGGCGGTGAGCGCCGGACACCGGCCCGCCAATAGCGCCTGAAGGCGGCCGGGAGCGCTTGCCAGTCCGGGGTCGGCAGGCCGGCTAGGGGAGGCTGCCGGTTTCGGGTAAAATCGCCGTTTTTTCCAGCGGCTTAGCGCCGCATCCGGCGAGTTTCCAGACCATGACCCAGAATACCTCCCTTTCCTACCGTGATGCCGGCGTCGATATCGATGCGGGCGATGCCCTTGTCGACCGGATCAAGCCGCTGGCCAAGAAAACCCTGCGCGACGGCGTGCTCGGCGGCATCGGCGGTTTCGGTGCGCTGTTCGAAGTGCCCAAGCGCTACAAGGAGCCGGTGCTGGTGTCCGGTACCGACGGCGTCGGTACCAAGCTGCGCCTGGCTTTCGAACTGAATCGCCACGATACGGTGGGCCAGGATCTGGTTGCCATGAGCGTCAATGACATCCTCGTGCTCGGTGCCGAATCGCTGTTCTTCCTCGATTACTTCGCCTGCGGCAAGCTCGATGTCGACACCGCGGCCTCGGTCGTCGGCGGCATCGCCAAGGGTTGTGAACTGGCCGGTTGCGCGCTGATCGGTGGCGAAACTGCCGAGATGCCGGGCATGTACCCGGATGGCGAATACGACCTGGCCGGTTTCGCGGTCGGCGTCGTCGAAAAGTCCAAGGCCATCGACGGCAAGGACATCGCCCCGGGCGACGTCGTGCTCGGCCTGGCTTCGTCCGGCGCCCACTCCAACGGCTACTCGCTGGTCCGCAAGATCATCGAGCGCTCCAATCCGGACATGAACGCCAAGTTTGACGGCGAGCGCACGCTGGCCGACGTCGTCATGGCGCCGACCCGCATTTACGTCAAGCAAGTGCTGGCGCTGCTCGAAAAGGTCACGGTCAAGGGCATGGCCCACATCACCGGCGGCGGCCTGCTCGAAAACGTGCCGCGCGTGCTGCCGGAAAACACTGTCGCCGAGCTGCAGAAGGCCGCCTGGCCGCGTCCCAAGCTGTTCGACTGGATGCAGGCCGAAGGCAATGTCGCCGAGAACGAAATGCACCGCGTCTTCAACTGCGGTATCGGCCTGGTCATCGTTGTCGCTGCGGCCGATGCCGATGCGGCGATGGCCGAACTGAAGGCGCAGGGCGAGACTGTCTATCGCATCGGCCAGATCCGGGCGCGTTCGGGTGACGAAGCGCAGACCCTCGTGGTCTAAATGGCTACGGCAGGTCGCGGCTTTTGCCTGCGGCCTGTTGTTGCTGAACGCCGCCCCGGCAGTCTGGGCGGCGGGTAAGAAAGTTTCTGCCAAGCAAGTATCGGCCAAGCTGGCGCATGCCAGGCCGGCCAAGAAGGCGGCGTTCCGTAGCGGGCGCCCGGCCTTGCCGGCCACGGAATTCGGGCCGGCCGACCTGATCGACGACGATCTTCCCGGCCTGCGTGGCCAGGCCAGTTTCTACGGTAACGGTTTTCAGGGCCGAAGGACGGCCACCGGCGAGCGTTTCGACGTCCGTCAATTCACGGCGGCCAGCAATCGCTTCCCCTTGGGGACGCTGCTTGCCGTCCGACGCCTGGACAAGGATCTGTGCGCCATCGTCAAGGTTAACGACCGCATGCATGGCAAGCATCGCAAGCGCATCATCGATGTCTCGCGCAGTGCCGCGGAATATCTCGGCATGCTGCGCGCCGGCGTCGTCTTCGTCAGTGTTGCGCCGGTCAGGGGCGCCGGGCCGAATGCCTGCGCAACGGCCTTCGAGGCAGCTCCGGGCGACGAATCCTATCCCCCAGGGGGACTTCCTTCGGGGCGCGGTCAGGCGGAAAAAATGCCCAAAATCGAATTCGGCAGCGACTGAATTTGCTTCGGCGGGCCCGGTCAGTTCGCTACAATCCGGGCTATTACTGACTGCTTGGTCAGTCCAGTTGCCGGCCGAAACCCATGAAGAAAAATACCCGCTACGGAATCATCGCTCTTGCTCTCGCCGGACTGGCCGGCCTGGGCTTCATCGCCTACACCGCTAACCGCACGCCGGCCACCGGGCCGCAGGCACCGGCCGGTAGCCAGCCCGCCCCGGCGGCGGCAGCGCCGGGCAAGCCGGGCGGCGGCGCCCTGGCCAGCTTTCCGACGTCGGTCGAGGTGGCACGGGTCAAGCCGAACGATTTTGTCGATGACGTCTCGGCGGTCGGCACGCTGAAATCGAACGAGTCGGTCGTGCTGCGGCCGGAAATCGCCGGGCGCATCGCCGCCATCGGCTTCAAGGATGGCGCCGTGGTCGGCAAGGGGACGGAACTGGTCGCCCTCGATGCCGCCGTCCAGCAGGCTGAACTGCAGCAGGCGCGGGCCAGTCTGGCGCTGGCGCAGAGCAGCCATCAGCGCAACCTCGAACTGTTCGGCCGCAAGTTCCTCAGCCAGCAGGCGGTCGACAATTCGGCGGCGACGCTGAAGGTCCAGGCGGCGACCGTCCAGCTGGCCGAAGCCAGGCTGGCCAAGACCAGCATCCGGGCGCCGTTCCGGGGCATGGTCGGGTTGCGCAATGTCGGTGTCGGCGACTACGTCAAGGATGGCCAGGAACTGATCAATCTCGAGGACGTCGCCACGCTGCGCGTCGATTTCAAGCTGCCGGAAACCTATATCGGCCGGCTGAACAAGGGCCAGGCGGTGGAGGTGACAACCGATGCGTTGGCCGGCGAGAAATTCCGGGCGGTGCTCGACGCCACCGATCCGCTGGTCGATCCCAACGGCCGCGCCATTGCCGCCCGCGCCCGGCTCGACAACGCCGCCGGCAAGCTGCGGCCGGGCATGTTCGTCCGTGTTCGCCTGCTGTTCGGCGAGCGCAAGGGCGTCCTGATGCTGCCCGAGCAGGCCATCGTGCCGGGCGGCCAGCCGGCCGTGTTCAAGGTGGTCGATGGCAAGGCAAAGCTGGTCAAGATCCGGATCGGCGTGCGCCGCGCGGCGCAGGTCGAGGTGGTTGAGGGCCTGGCCGAAGGCGACGTGGTGGTCACCGCCGGCCAGTTGAAGCTGCGCGACGGGGCGGCGGTCAAGGCCATCGGCGAAGGCCTGCCGGCGAGCACCCAGGGCAACGGCGCGGCGGCCGGCCAATGAGGATTTCCGATCTGTGCATCAAGCGGCCGGTCTTTGCGACCGTGCTGTCGCTGGTCATCATGCTGCTCGGCATCGTCTCCTACACCCGGCTGCCGGTGCGCGAGTATCCGAAGATCGACGAGCCGGTGGTCACCGTCGATACGACTTATCGCGGCGCCTCGGCCGAGATCATCGAGTCGCAGGTCAGCAAGCCGCTGGAGGATTCGCTGGCCGGCATCGAGGGGGTGGAAGTGATCACTTCCATTTCGCGTGCCGAGAACAGCCAGATTTCCGTGCGCTTCAAGCTGGAGCGCCCGCCGGAAGCAGCGGCGGCCGATGTCCGCGACCGCGTCTCGCGGGTCCGCAAGAAGCTGCCGGACAGCGTCGACGAGCCGGTGATCGCCAAGGTCGAGGCCGATGCCAACCCGGTTGTCTGGATCGCTTTTTCCTCCGACCAGCATTCGGCGCTGGAAGTCACCGACATCGCCAGCCGCATCGTCAAGCCACGCCTGACCACGCTGCCCGGGGCGGCCGACGTGCGCGTCTTCGGCGAGCGCAAGTTCGCCATGCGCATCTGGCTCGACAAGCAGCGCCTGGCGGCCTACCAGCTGACCCCGGCCGACGTCGAGGAGGCGCTGAAGACGCAGAACGTCGAGGTGCCGGCCGGGCGCATCGAGAGCAGCCAGCGCGAGTTCTCGGTGGTGGCCAATACCGATCTGAAGACGCCGGAGGAGTTCGGGGCGATCATCGTCCGGACGGTCGGCGCCTATCCGGTCCGCATCCGCGATATCGGCCGCGTTGAAGTGGGGCCGGCTTCGGAGCGCAGTTCGGTGCGCTTCAACGGGCGCTCGGCGGTGGGGCTCGGCGTCATCAAGCAGGCGACGGCCAATCCGCTGGAGCTGTCGAAGGCCCTGCGCGCCCAGCTGCCGAGCATCACCGGCGAACTGCCGGCCGGCATGCAGGCCAAGATCGCCTACGATTCCAGCGTCTTCATCGACCGTTCGATCCAGTCGGTGTTCAAGACCATCGCCGAAGCGATCCTGCTGGTGCTGGCGATCATTTTCTTCTTCCTGCGCAACCTGCGGGCGACGCTGATCCCGCTGGTCACCATCCCGGTCTCGCTGGTCGGCGCCTTCGGCATCATGTTTGCGCTCGGCTTCACGATCAACACGCTGACCCTGCTTGCCATGGTGCTGGCCATCGGCCTGGTCGTCGATGACGCCATCGTCGTGCTGGAGAACATCTTCCGCCACATCGAGGAGGGCATGCCGCGGATGCAGGCCGCCTTGCAGGGCTCCAAGGAAATCGGCTTTGCTGTCGTCGCGATGACGCTGACCCTGGCCGCCGTCTATGCCCCGGTCGCCTTCATGACCGGGCGCACTGGCAAACTGTTCATCGAGTTCGCGCTGACCCTGGCCGGCGCCGTGCTGGTTTCCGGCTTCGTCGCCCTGACCCTGTCGCCGATGATGTGCTCGCTGCTGCTTCGCCACGAGGAAAAGCACAGCAAGGGTTTCCTGCTGGTCGAGCGCTTCCTGGACAATTTGAATTTTGGTTATAAAAAGGTGCTGACCGTAGCATTGAACCGGCGCTGGATCGTCCTCGTCGCCTTCGTGCTCGTCGCCGGCTCCTGCGTCGTGCTGCTCAAGTCGCTGAAGTCCGAACTGGCGCCGATCGAGGATCGCGGCATCGTGCTCGGTGCCTTCGTCGGTCCGGATGGTGCGACGCTCGAATACAGCGACAAGTACGCCCGGCAGATGGAAAGCATCTACAGCCAGACCAAGGACGTCGAGCGCTACTTCGTCGTTTCCGGCAATCCGGTGGTGAACCAGGGCACCTCCTTCCTCGGCCTGACCGACTGGAACCAGCGCGACCGACGCTCGCCGGAGATCGCCAAGGAACTGGCGCCCAAATTCGCCGCCATTCCCGGCGTGCTGGCCTTCGCCATCACGCCGCCCTCGCTCGGCCAAAGCCCGCGCGAGCGGCCGATCAACTTCGTGATCGTCACCTCGGCCAGCTACCAGGAGCTGCAGCAGCTGACCAGCCAGTTCCTGGTCGAACTGGCCAAGAATCCCGGCCTGGCCAATGTCGACACCGACCTCAAGCTGAACAAGCCGGAGCTGTCGATCGAGGTCAAGCGCGACAAGGCGGCCGACCTCGGCGTGCCGGTCGAGACGGTCGGGCGGACGCTGGAAACGCTGCTCGGCGGCCGCCAGGTCACCCGCTTCAAGCGCGACGGCGAGCAGTACGACGTGATCGTCCAGGTCGCCGACATCGACCGCACCAAGCCCGACGACATCCGCGACATCTATGCCCGTGGCCGCGACGGGAGCATGATCTCGCTGGACAATCTGGTCGCCGTGCAGGAAACCGTCGCCCCGCGCGAGCTGAACCACTTCGGCCAGCGCCGGGCGGTCAGCATCACCGCCAACCTGACGCCCGGCTACTCGATGGGCGAGGCGCTGACTTACATGGACGGCGTCGCCAACCAGTTGCTCAAGCCGGGCTACGCCGTCGACTACAACGGCCAGTCGCGCGAATTCCGCCAATCGTCGTCGTCGCTGGCCTTCACCTTCGGGCTGGCGCTGGCCTTCATCTACCTGGTGCTGGCAGCACAGTTCGAGAGCTTCCGCGACCCGCTGATCATCATGCTGACCGTGCCGCTGTCGATGGCCGGCGCCCTGCTCGCGCTGTGGCTGACCAACGGCACACTCAACGTCTACAGCCAGATCGGCCTGGTCACGCTGGTCGGCCTGATCACCAAGCACGGCATCCTGATCGTCGAATTCGCCAACCAGTTGCAGGAGAAGGGCATGGCGATCAAGGAGGCGGTCATCGAATCGGCCTTCCTGCGCCTGCGGCCGATCCTGATGACGACCGGCGCCATGGTGCTCGGCGCCGTGCCGCTGGCGCTGGCCACCGGCGCGGGCGCCGAATCCCGCCAGCAGATTGGCTGGGTCATCGTCGGCGGCCTGCTGCTCGGCACCTTCTTCACGTTGTTCGTCGTGCCCACTGTCTATTCGCTGCTCGCGGCCCGCAAGGAGGCGGTCGTCGAGTGATCTGAAGGCGAGACGACCTCAAGGTGTTGCTGAAGACCTGAGCGTTTTTTCGATTTTGGCCGTTTTTTGCCGCCGACCCTAGGGCCAGCCTTTGTTTCTATGGTCGTAGCGTTTGGTCTAGCGGGCGGCCAGGAACTCGGCAGTACGTGCCGCGACCCGCTCGCTGAGCGCCGGGTCCAGGCAGTCGAAGGTTTCAGCCTCGAAGGAATTGGTCAGCCAGGTGATCTGCCGCTTGGCCAGCTGGCGCGTCGCGAAAATGCCGCGGTCGCGCAGTTCCGGCCGCGAAATCAGGCCTTCCTGCGCTTCCCAGGCCTGGCGGTAGCCAACGCAGCGCATCGAGGGCAGGTTGGGGTGCAGGTCGTATTTGCCGCGCAGCATCCGCAACTCATCGTCCAGCCCGGCCAGCAGCATCTCGTCGAAGCGGCGGGCGATGCGCTCGTGCAGCACGGCGCGGTCGGAGGGCAGGAGGCCGATGCTGAGGAAGTCGTAGGGCGGCTTCTGCTTCTCGCTCTCGGCCAGCAATTCGGACATCGGCCGGCCGGTCAGCCGGCAGATTTCCAGCGCCCGCTGCAGGCGCTGGCTGTCGGTCGGGTGCAGGCGGGCGGCGGTCGCCGGGTCCAACTGAGCCAGCTTGGCGTGCATCGCCGGCCAGCCCTCGGCCGCCGCCTCGGCATCGATCTCGGCGCGCAGCGCGGCGTCGGCCTGCGGCAGATCGGCCAGGCCGTGCAACAGGGCGCGGAAGTAGAGCATGGTGCCGCCAACCAGCACCGGCACCTTGCCGGCCGCGGTGATCTCGGCCATCGCGGCCAGCGCGTCGTGGCGGAAGCGGGCGGCGGAATAGCTCTGCTCCGGCGTGATCAGGTCAATCAGCCGGTGCGGGTAGCGGGCCAGCGTGGCGCGGTCCGGCTTGGCCGTGCCGACATCCATGTCGATGAAGACCTGGGCCGAATCGACGCTGATCAGTTCGACCGGGAAGCGGTCGACCAGCGCCATAGCGGCCGCCGTCTTGCCCGAGGCAGTCGGGCCCATGATCAGGATGGCGGGAGGCAGCGGCGAATTCATGGCGGCGAATGCTATCACGCAGGGTAGGCGTGCCGCCGGCTCACTGCGAAATCAGCAGGTCGCTTTGCGATTCTTCGAGGACGTGGCGGGTGACGCTGCCGAGCAGGATGTCTTCGGCCAGGCTCTCGCCGTGTTTGCCGATCACGATCAGGTCGCAGTCGAACTCCTGCTCGCATTGCACGATGCATTGCGCCGGATCGCCGGCGACGACTTCCAGCCGGATTCGGCTGGCGTCGGGGGCTGCGCTTTGCTGCAAGGCCAGCAGCGCCTGCTTGGCGTCCGCGATGGCGGCCGACTGGTAGCGCGCGATGATCGACTCGTCGATGCAGGCGTAGCGCAGCTTCCCTTCGAAGGGCAGGGCGGCGACATGGAGCAGGATCAGGGTGGCGCCGGGGGCGATGGCTTGCGCCGTGGCGATGGCGCGCTGCGACGAGGCGGAGAAGTCGACCGGGACGAGCAGCGTCTTGTAGGCTTCGTGTGCTGCCTGCTTGACGACGAGCATCGGCAGTTTGCTGTGGCCGAGCAGACGTTCGGCGGTCGAGCCAAGGAACAGGTGGCGCATGAAGCTGCTGCCGTGCGACCCGAAAACCAGTAGATCGGCCGGCAGCTTGGCCGAACGACAGGCAATTTCCTCGATCAGCGGGCCGTAGGCGACCTGGCAGCCGGCCGAGACGCCGTGGTGCTGGTGCAGCGTGGCGGCCAGTTGCTGCAATTCGTCGCGGCTGGCACCGATCAGGCGCTGCTCGATTTCGGCCGGCAACTCGCCGAGCAGGTGGCGCAGCTTTTCCATCGGCGCCGGTGCGGCCACATGGATCAGATCGAGCATGGCGCCGAGCTCGCGGGCGAGCAGCGCGGCACGTTCCGCCGCATGGCGGGCCGGCGCCGAAAAATCGGTGGCGGCGAGAATGTTTTTCAGGGCAGCCATGGCTGTTCTCCCGTCTAAAAATTTACTCGGTGACCAGCGGCGGGAAGCGCTGCAGGATATGCCGGCTCATGCCGGCGGCGAGCTCCTCTTCGCCGAAGAATACGGTGCCGATGCCTTCCTGGCGCAGCAGTTCGGATTCGTCGTCGTTATGGGTGCGCAGCACGATTTCGATGGCCGGGTTGAGCGTGCGGGCGCAATCGGCCATCTGGCGGATATGGATGGCGTCGGGCATGGCGACGACCAGCATCGCGGCATGGGCGATGTGCGCCTGGATCAGCACCGCCGGGTCGGCGGCGTTGCCGGAGACGGCGGCGCAACCCTGGCGACGCAGGGTTTCGACCTGCTCGCGGTTCTGCTCGACGACGACATACGGGATGCCGCGCGCCTTCATGTTGCTGGCAATGCGCTGGCCCACCCGGCCGTAGCCGACCAGCACGACCTGGCCTTCGAGGTATTTGCGCTCGGTGCTGACCGGCAGTTGGGCGTAGGGGTCGTCGCGGTCTTCCAGTTGGCGGGCCGTGGCCGAATGTCTGAGCACCCAGGCGCGCAGCGGTTCGACCAGGGCGAAGACGAAGGGATTGAGGGCGATGGAAATCAGCGCTCCGGCCAGCACCAGGCTCATGCCGTCATTGGAAAACAGCCCGAGGGTCAGGCCGAGGCCGGCCAGGATGAAGGAGAACTCGCCGATCTGGGCCAGGCTCGCGGCGACCGTCAGCGCGGTGTTGAGCGGGTAGCGCAGGGCGAGCACCAGGGCCAGCGCGGCCAGCGACTTGCCGACCACGATGATGGCGACGACGGCGACCACCTGCCAGGGTTGTTCGACCAGGATGGCCGGGTCGAACAGCATGCCGACGGCGACGAAGAACAGCACCGAGAAGGCATCGCGCAAGGGTAGCGACTCCTCGGCGGCCCGGTGGCTGAATTCCGAGTTGCGCATCACGGTGCCGGCAAAGAAGGCACCCAGCGCGAAGGAAACGCTGAACAACTGGGCGGCCAGGTAGGCGATGCTGATTGCGGCGCTGATCACGGCCAGCGTGAACAGCTCGCGCGAGCCGGTGCGGGCGACCTGCCAGAGCAGCCAGGGCAGGGCGCGGCGACCGACGATCAGCATCAGGGCGATGAAGGCCGCCACTTCCAGCAGTGTCTTGCCGATCGCCTGCCACAGCGGGCCGGAGGCTTCAGCCGCGGCCGTGCCGCCGAGCACGCCGGCCAGCGGCGGCAGCAGCACCAGGATCAGGACGGTGGCCAGGTCTTCAACGACCAGCCAGCCGACGGCGATGCGGCCGTTCATCGTGCTCAGCACGCCGCGCGACTCCAGCGCCTTGAGCAGCACCACGGTACTGGCACAGGATAGCGACAGCCCGAAAATCAGCGCCGGGCCGAGTTCCCATCCCCACCACAGGCCGATACCCAGGCCGAGCGCGGTTGCCAGGCTCATCTGGACGACGGCGCCGGGCACGGCGATGCGCTTGACCGACAGCAGGTCGTCGATGGAGAAATGCAGGCCGACGCCGAACATCAGCAGCATGACGCCGATTTCGGACAGCTGCGACGCGGTGCTCATGTCGGCGACGAAGCCCGGCGTCGCCGGGCCGATCAGGATGCCGGCTACCAGATAGCCGACCAGGGCGGGCGTCTTCAGGCGTTCGGCGACGAAGCCGAGGATCAGGGCAAAGCCGAAGGCCGCCGCGATGGTGGTGATCAGTGAAATGTCGTGGGCCATTCGGTTTCTTGGTGGCTTGGGTTCGAAAGTGCGCTGCCAGAAGCTGAAGTGCTGAATGGTCTTGGCTTTTCGTCCTTTTGGAGTGGCCTTGCCGCCCCGGGTTCAACAATTCTGCTTGCCGGCGAATTCGTTTGAACCGTTTGTATCATGATTCTGCCGCAGCGTTGAATTTTTACCGGCCATCGGCAATCTCTGGACAGCCCGGCCAGAGTACGGATAATCGAAAAGAGCTGCACAACGGGCAGCGCACAAGCACAACAACAACCAGAAGACGGGTCTGGAGACGATATGACGACCGATACTCCCTTTCGCATCAGCCATTCCTGCGCTGGCGATGCGCGCCAGGCGGCCCGGGAATTCCATGCCGGGGTCGCGCAGCCGGATATGGCGATGGTCGTGTTTTTCTGCTCGAGCGATTACGACCTCGCTGCCCTGGCCGACGAATTGAACCAGTTGTTCGGCAGTGTGCCGGTGATCGGCTGCACCACGGCCGGCGAGATCGGTTCCGCTGGCTACCGGGCGCAGAGCCTGTCCGGGGTCAGCTTTGGGGTGGGGGCCGGGGCGGCCGTCGCCGCCTGCCTGCCCGATCTGGCGCATTTCGATGTGGTGCGCGGCCAGGAATTCGTGCGCGACTTGCTGCACCGCCTCGACGAGCAGCCTGTCAAGGGATCGCGCGCTTTCGCACTGCTGCTGATCGACGGCCTGTCGGTGCGCGAGGAGCCGGTCGTCCAGGCCTTGCAGGCGGCGCTGGGCAGCATCCACCTGTGCGGCGGCTCGGCCGGCGACGACCTGAAATTCGTGAGTACCCAGGTCTTCCACGACGGGGCCTTCCGCGACAACAGCGCCGTCCTGCTGCTGGTCAGCACGCCGCTGCCGGTCCGCATCTTCAAGACCCAGAATTTCATCAGCGAAAACGAGCGCCTGGTCGTCACCGAGGCCGATGCCGAACACCGCATCGTCAAGGAAATCAACGGCCTGCCGGCCGCCGAGGAATACGCCCGGGTGCTCGGTGTCTCGGTCGAGGACCTGACACCGGATCATTTCGCGGCGACGCCGGTGGTCGTCGTGCTCGACGGCACCGATTACGTCCGCTCGATCCAGAAGGCCAATCCGGACGGCACGCTGACCTTCTACTGCGCGATCGAGGAAGGCATCGTGCTGCGCGTGGCGCGCGGCGGCGACATCTACGCCAATCTCGAACAGACTTTCGCCAATCTTCGCGAGGAAATCGGCCCGCTGGCGCTGACCCTCGGCTGCGATTGCATCCTGCGCAACCTGGAAATCACCCAGAAACAGCTCAAGGTGCCGGTCGGCGAACTGTTCCGGCGCAACAACACGGTCGGCTTCAGCACCTATGGCGAGCAGTACGGCGGTGTCCACGTCAACCAGACTTTTACCGGCATTGCCATCGGCAGCGCCGGCGAGGATAAACATGACTGATCTGTCTGCCGCCGGCGCCTCGCCGCAGGAAGCGGCGCTCCAGCGCGAAATCGTTCGTCTGAACAAGATCGTGACGGCCCTGATGAACCGGGCCGAGCGCGACATGAGCGCCAAGGCCTCGGATTTCAGCGCCTTCCAGTCCGGCGTGGCGCTCGAAAACCAGGTCCGCGAACGGACCCAGCAACTGGAGGCGGCGCTGCGCGAAAACGAGCGGGTCAACCGGGCGCTGCAGAGCGAGAAGGAAGAACAGCGCGTGCTTATCCAGAAACTGGAGGAAGCCCACAACCAGCTGCTGCAGTCCGAGAAGCTCGCCTCCATAGGTCAGCTGGCGGCCGGTGTGGCGCACGAGATCAACAACCCGATCGGCTTCGTCAACTCCAACCTGGGCACGCTGAAAAACTACGTCGATCAACTGATGCGCCTGATCGAGGACCTGTCGACGACGATCGAACCGCTGCTCGCCGAGCAGCCGGAGTTCAAGAAGAATATCGATGCCCTGAAGCGCAAGGCCGATCTCGATTTCCTGCGCGAAGACATCGGCGCGCTGATCACCGAGTCGATCGACGGCACCACCCGGGTCCGCCAGATCGTCCAGGAC
Organism: Betaproteobacteria bacterium; assembly: GCA_020621865.1. Classification (GTDB taxonomy): domain Bacteria; phylum Pseudomonadota; class Gammaproteobacteria; order Burkholderiales; family Rhodocyclaceae; genus Azonexus. The sequence goes on from JAHRYW010000002.1 coordinate 102,400, forward strand.
CTGCGCGATTTTTCGCGGACCGGCGAAATCGCCATGGAATGGGTCGATCTGCACGCCGGCCTGGAGAGCACGCTCAACGTCGTCGCCAACGAGATCAAGTACAAGGCCGAGATCGTCCGCGACTACGGCACGCTGCCGCGGATCGAATGCCGGCCGTCGCAGATCAACCAGGTGTTCATGAACCTGCTGGTCAATGCTGCCCAGGCCATTCCCCAGAAGGGCAGGATCACGCTGAAGAGCGGCTGTAGCGGCGACCAGGTGTGGGTCTCGGTCAGCGACACCGGCAGCGGCATTCCGCCGGAAATCATGGCCCGCATCTTCGATCCCTTCTTCACCACCAAGCCGGTCGGCAAGGGCACCGGGCTCGGCCTGTCGGTGTCCTACGGCATCATCGAGAAGCACGGCGGGCGGATCGAAGTCGCCAGCCAGCCCGGGGCCGGCACCACCTTCACCATCTGGCTGCCGCTCAGCCAGCCTGGGACCACGCCGTCGACCTAAAGCCGTATTTCGCCGGCGCCGGGGCAATGCTATCCTCCAAGGGGACTTCCTTCGGGGCGCGGTCGGCCGGTTTTTTTACCCAAAATTAAAAAACCGGTGCACCGCCGCTGTTACCGCCCGTTGCCCGGGGCCAGCCAGTCGACCGCCCAGCGCGTGGCAATCACGGCGAGGACCACCCACAAGCCGACCACCGCTACCGCCGCGCCCCGGCTGACCGGTCTTTCGGTCGCCTGCGCCGCCAGCTGGCGGGCGTTGGCGATGACTTCCGGCGGCGTCAGGCGAACAACCAGCCAGAGGCCGAGCGGCAGCAGCAACAGGTCGTCGAGATAGCCGATGACCGGGATGAAATCCGGGATCAGGTCGATCGGGCTCAGCGCGTAGGCTGCCACCATCAAGGCCAGCAGGCGGACGAGCAGCGGCGTGCGCGGGTCGCGGGCGGCAAAATAGACGGTCAGCGTGTGCTGCTTGAGCGTCCTAGCCCAGCTTTTCAGCGATGGCATCATCGGATCGGCCGCTACAGTTCGGCGTTGATGACCCGTCGGCGATACGGCCGGCTGAGCTTGTGGATCAGCCCGATCTGCTCGATCCGGTTGGCGTAGGTCGGCATGTTGCGCTCGCGCAGCATGAAGGGCGGGCGGCGCGGCGCGCCGGCGGCGAGCAGTTCGAGGTTGGCGCCGGTGGCCAGCGCCATGCCGGCCTCGATGCAGGTGTTCAGATTGTCGTCGGTCAGGTCGGCGATGACCAGCAGGGCGTCGCAGACGGCGTGGCGGACGGCGGCATTGACGTTTTCCGGGTTGCCCTCGTGCACCTCGTCGCCGACCACCGTCGGCATTGAGGTGATCAGCTGGATCAACTGGCGGACCGGCCCGGTCAGCCGGGTGTCCTCGGAGGCCAGGTCCATCGCGCAGAAGACGTAGTGCGGCCGGCTCGGCTTCTGCCAGACGTCCCAGAGATCGTTGAGCGCCGGCTGCAGGGCGGCCGGCACTAATTCGGCGGCGGTCTCCATGCGCAGCCATTGCCGGTCGTCACCGTCGGCCAGCCCGACCCGCGGATCGGCGATGACCACGCTGGGCAGGCCCAGGCTGGCGGCGAACGCGATCTCCTGCAGGAAATACTTGTACGGCGCCTGGCCCGGCGTGGCGAGCGGCTCGCCGCGGAAGGGGATGATCGCGACGAAGGCGCCGCAACTGCTCATGATGCGCTCGACCCGGCTGCCGGCGCCAAAGCCCTTCTGGTCCGGCGCATCGCCGACCAGGCGCAGCCCCTGGCGGACCAGGTGGCGGCAGACGGCGGTGGCGCTGGCGTTGTCCTGGGCCTGCCACGAGGCGCTGACGTAAACGTCACGCGAGGTCGCCGGGTTGGGCTGGTTCTCGCTCGGATGCAGGGCGCGCAGGATGGCCAGTGCGATGTCGGCGCTCAGTTCGCCGTCCGGTACGTCGATCCACGAAATGCCCTTCATCAGCTCGTCGACCCGGGCGCCGCCCATGCGCAGCGCGACCATGCGAAAACCGCGGAAATTGGCGCGCTGGTCCATCGCCGCGTTGTATTCGTTGAGCACCCAGCCGCGCGCCAGCGATTCGTCGGAGGCGACCAGCAGCACGGCCCGGCAGCGCTCGATGGCGCGTTGCAGGTCGGTGGCCAGCATCGCCCCGGCCGCCAGGTCGCGGTCATCCCACCAGGCCTGCAGGCCGGCCGATTCCTGCAGCCAGCGATAGAGCTTCTCGACGAAGGGGCGGTCGCTGTGGGCGTAACTGAGGAAGATGTCGTGGTCGCGCTTGTTGAGGGGAAGGGCCATCGGCGGTCTCTTTCGCAACGGGGCGCGCCGGTCCGGCGCGGATTCGTCCATCATAGCCCCGGTGCCGCCGGTGCGCCACCGGGCGGGGTGCCGGCCGGCCCGGATGCTGGCAAAATGAGCGCTTGCCCATTTGCCCGGACAGGGATGCCAATGACCAAGGAAGAAATCGCCCGCGTCGCGCACGAAGTGAATCGCGCCTATTGCGAGGCGCTCGGCGATCACAGCCAGCCGGCCTGGGAAGAGGCGCCGCAATGGCAGCGGGAGAGCGCGCTGCACGTCGTCGAGATGCACCTGAACGACCCCGCGGCCGGCCCGCAGGCCAGTCACGAAGCGTGGATGGCGCAGAAGCTGGCCGAGGGCTGGAAGCTCGGGCCGGTGAAGAACCCGGACGCCAGGGAGCACCCCTGCCTGGTGCCCTTCGACGAGCTGCCGGTGGAACAGAAGGTCAAGGATTACCTGTTTCGCGGCGTCGTCCGGGCGCTTTCTACCAGCTAGGCCTTTCGCTGCCGCCGGCGCCACCACAGCGCCCACTCGGCTCCGGCATAGAGCGCCAGCAGACCTAGCACCAAGGCGCGGGCCAGGCCCAGTTGATCGGCGGCATTCGGCGCCAGGGCACCAACGGTGTATTTGGTGGCGATGACGATGGCCGGTACGGCGACCGCAGCCCGCAGCGCGACCAAGCGCCACGGGTAGGGTCGGCCGATGGCGTCGGCCAGGCGGCTGCTGTCCTGGGCCCAGGCTTCCTCGCGCAGGCTGACCGCCTGGCGGGCGACGAGGCCGCGCAGGTCGTCCGGCAGGGCGTCGCCGGCCGGTAGTTCGGCACCCTGCAGCAGCACCGGGATCACCGTCTTGCCGAGGCGCAGGGCGGTGGCGATCTCGATGCGCACGAAGTCAGGCTCCGGCCGCTGCAGGCGGGCGTTCAGCTCGGCCAGCCAGCGCTTGCCGATCAGCACGATGACGGCTTGCGTGCCGGCCAGTTCGCGCTGCAACACGTCGGCGAAATCCTCGCCGGCCCGGATGTCGTCGGCATCGCGAAAGACGCAGGCGGCGCCCATCAGGCGTTCCAGCGAATCGGCCAGGCGGCCGGCCTCGCCGGTCGTGTCGCTGCGCCGGTAGCTGATGAACAGGGGGTTGGCCATGACGTTTGCTGGCTTACAGGATGCTCAGCGGCGTCCAGATGCCGCCGCGCTCCAGGTGCGTTTCGCCGGACACCGCGCTGGGCAGGATGCTCTCGGCCGGGCCGGAGTTGCCTTTGCGGAATTCGTAGATCAGCGCATGGGCGCGGTAGCCTTCGCCGTAGGGCAGCTGGCCGATGGCCGCCGGCAGGGAGGCGGCGCCGCTGCCCGCCCAGGCCATGATCTGCGCCTCGCTCGGGGCGCTCGGCGACTGGACCCAGGGCGCGTCGGTGACGACGAAGACGATGGCCCGGTAGGTGCCGGCCGGCGCGTGGGCCAGCGCCTGGATGAAGGCGAGCAGCGACAGGTTGCCGACGCGCGGCGGGCCGACCTTCCAGCGGTCGTCGCCGGGTAGTGGCGTGCCGTCGGCGCGGATCTGCTCGAACTGGGTGGCCAGCGCAAAGCCGCGTGGCACCGAGTAATAGCTGCGCTGCGCGTAGCCGGCCAGCTTCAGCGATTTCTCGAACTTGTCGGCGACGCTGGCCAGCGTCGGTGCTGCCCCGGTGCGCAGCCACTTGTCGGGAATCGCCTGCTGTGCCGATGCCTTGGGCGGCGGCCAGTCGAATTGCGGGATCGATGGCGGGGCCTCGCCAGCGGTGTGGCCGCCGCCGTTGGCGGCAGCTGGTGGCTTGGCGCTCGTTTTGGGGGGCGGCTTGTCCGGTGCCGGAGCCGGTGCGGGCATCGGGCGGGGCGCCTCGACGGCCGCTGGCGGCGGGGGAGGGGGTGGTGGCGCCGGTGCAGCGGCGGGAGGCGGCGGTTCGGCGCCGGCCGTGGCCGGGAGATCGGGGGCTCGGCTTTGCTGGCAGGCGGTCAGCCAGAACAAGGCCAGCAGCGCGGGCAGAAAGCGCCAGAAGCGGCGGGTGAAACCGGGCGGGGAATAAAGGCTGGGCATGGCTGCCTCCGTGGTCTGAACCGGTGCCGGCATCAGGCCGGCCTGCAAGCAAACGCGTCCCGCCGGAGCGGGGCCTTGCGTCACAGACTACGAAGTTTTCCGCCGCGATGCAAGGATGGCGACGTCATGGCGGTGCCCGGTTCAGTCCGGCACGAAGACGATGCCGAAAGCGCCGACCGATGTCACTTTGTCATTGACCGTGGTGTAGGAGGCGATGCCCAGCGAATGGTAGCGGGAGGCAAACGAGGTCAGCTGCCCGATGCCGAGCAGCTTCTCCAACTGGCTGCGCTCGGCGATGGCCGCCTTGATCTTGTCGCGATGCAGGTCGGCCGACGGGTTGAGGACGACGGCGAGGATCACCGCGACAACGGTAACGATCAGGGTGGCGGGCTTGGACATGGCGGTTCCTCGTTCAACTGCATGAAACGGCCAAGGCGATGGCCGATAGCGCCCATATTATCGGTCCGTGGCCAATTTTTCCGAATGCTACGGTCGGCCTCGAAAATCAGCCAAAATCAAAAAATTCAGACCGTCGAGGTCGCCAAGCGTTTCATCTGCAGTGCCACGATGCGCTGCAACTGGCGCCGATGGGCCAGCGTATGCATCGCCGACAGCGCATGCCAGCCGCGCAGGTCGAGTTCGCCAAACCAGGGATGGGCGTGGCGCAGCGGGGTGCGCAAATCGCCGAGCGTGTCGATCAGCCGCACATAGTCGTCGACCGCCGCCCGCAGCAAACCCTGCTGCTCAGCACCGGCCCCGGGCACCGGCTTGACCTCGGCAATACGCACCTCGCGCCCGAACGCTGTGTTGCCCGAGAGGGCTTCGGCCAACTGGCGGATACCGGTATCGACGATGACCAGATGCTGCAGCACCATGTTGGCCGACCAGCAGCGGCTGCTGTCCTCCAGCCCTGTCACCCGCGCCAGCAGGACCGGTTCGCAAGCCAGCGAATCCGGCAGGCTGGCCGCCAGGGCCAGCGCCGCCTCCGTCTCCCGCCGCAGCCAGCGGCTCAGCGCATCCTTGCTCAGGAGCGCGCGCAACGTCTGCAGGAAGGCGCTGGAAATCCAGCGTTCCAATGCCGGCAGGCCGGCACCGGGTGGGGCGAGGTTGGCGGACTTGGTCATTTAATGGCGTTACTGAAAATCAAATCGACTCTGACCCGTTTTGGTTAGTAACCTCGGCTTTCAGATGCTCTGGTGAAGAAATGCCAGACCGCGCGATTAAGTAGCCGATGTCTTCAGCTTGAGCCTTCGAGGCGATAAAGGGTCTCTTCCATCGGTCCACTTTGAATGTGGCTCCAGCAAACACGCAGGTCCAAACCATTTCAGCCACTGCCTCTGGTGCTATTGGCTCGTACTCAGTAGCCGAAACTAAGGTGACGTATTGTTTCAATCGCTGTAGAGCGAGTGCTGAACTCATTTCGTGATTGATGAGCCTGGCGGTACGAACGAGAGTAACGATATTTCCGGTTCTTTCCGCCCACTCTAACGGCAGCCAACCATTGACTCGCTCATTTGCCAGGGCAGCGTTTGAAGCAAGCGCTTTCTCAATTGCGTCGTGATCGTGGGAAACAATGGCACTTGTGAGCTCGGTCATGAGAATGCCTAACGTCTGACATAACCGGCGCTGCGCGGCTTCATCGCGCAGCGTCCGGGTTGATGGATGGGTTGGGCGTCATTCGTCTCTCGGCTCTGCGTCGATGGAGTTCTCCAACCGCTCCTGCTCCAATAAACGAGCCCCGCGCTCTACTACGGCAAAGAGTCGGCGCTCAATCTCCATAAGTGCGTCGGTGGCCTCGCGCAGGTCGAGCCGAGCGCGCCTTGCCAAAAGGAAGACGGCGGCTAGACGATCGCCAGAGAGCAAGAACTCCATCAATTCCTTGAGTACTTCGTCTGACGGGGCAATTCCACCAGTCTCCGCCACCTCCTTCTTGAGGAAAGCAAATCGCTCCGGTGTGAGCCAAGTCACCCGTGGCAGCGACTCCACAACCTTTGCTAGTTCCCCTCTCTGAATCGGCGTTCCCGATCTCTCAATGAGCGCCGGCAGATCCTGAGAAACTCGGACCGCCAGATCTTCAGGGCTCGTAAAGAAGCTCACGACGTGGCTCGACTTAAGCGTGCGCTTGAACTCTCGCAACTTCTCGGCTGGCTCCCCGAATTCGATGTACTTCGGCAGAACAGGCTGCCGCTCTTCGTCGAGCAAGTAAATCAAGCTTGGAAGGCGGAGCCTCTGCGCCTCCTCGTATTCAAGTTGAGTGAGTGATTTGCCTGACTCCCCATCAATGCTCCCGTACCGCATGGCGAAGATGCCGATGTAGAAGCTACAACTGCGAACTATGCGAAGACATTCGTCTCGTGGCGTCTCAGGGAGAGCGCCGAAGTACTCCATCCCTCGGACCACAGCTTCCAGCCTGTGTAGTGAGTCGCGCACTGCATTCCGATATGGCTGCAGGTCAACGAAGGTCGAACTGACGAAGACGGGAACAGTATTTCGCATGCTCTATGACGCCCAACTATTAAGTAAGCCTCCCAAAAAGGCAGGCGATTTCGTCAATTAAGAATTCAAAATTTGTTATGAATCTTTTGGATGCCGTGAAATTAGGCCTCCCAAAATAGATTTCAAAGCCATCCTCCTAGTAGTGATATGTTGATTGGGTGAAATGGCTTGACCCTGAAAGGATACGGCAGCGGGGTGCTGGCGTCTATTTGAAACGGATATTTGGTTCCTACTGCCCGCGCAAGAACAGCTTGTCGAGCTGCTCCATCGTCAGCTCCGTCCACGTCGGTCGGCCGTGGTTGCATTGGCCGGCGCGTTCGGTTTCTTCCATTTGGCGGAGTAGGGCGTTCATCTCCGGCACCGTCAGTTGGCGGCGGGCGCGGACGGCGCCGTGACAGGCCATGGTGGCGAGCAGTTCGTTGCGGCGGGCGGTGGCGAGCTGGGTGATGCCGTGTTCGCGCAGTTCGGTGATCAGCGATTTGGCCAGCGCGGCGGGGTCGCCGCTTTGCAATAGCGCAGGGACGGCGCGCACGCCCAACTGGTTGGGGCCGAGCGGGGCGATCTGGAAGCCGAGGTCGGCCAGCGCTTCGGCGTGTTCTTCGACGGCGGCGATGTCGAGCGGGTCGGCGGCGAAGACGGCCGGGATGAGCAGGGCCTGGGTGGCGATCTGGCGGTGGTCGAAAGCGGCCTTCAGTTTTTCGTAGAGGATGCGCTCGTGCGCGGCGTGCATGTCGATCAGGATCAGGCCGCGGGCGTTCTGGGCGAGGATGTAGATGCCGTGCAGCTGGGCCAGCGCGTAGCCGAGCGGCGGGCCGTCGCGGTCAGCGGTTTCGATGGGCTGGAATTGCGGGGCGACTTCGGGGCGAGGGGCGGGCGACTGGCCGATGTCTTGCGCGGCACGGGCGAAGGCGAGGTAGGCCGCGGCGGCCGGTTCGGCGACGCCGAGGCTGGCCTGGTGGCGCAGCGGCGGGGCGTATTCGAAATTTGGCTGATTTTTCGGGGTGACCGTAGCATTTGAGTATTCGGCGTTCGCTGTGCCGCGTTCAACCAGCGCCGGGGCCGCTTCGGCCTGCACCGGCGCGGCCAGCGTGCGCTGGATGGCGTGGAAGACGAACTGGTGCATGGCGCGCGAGTCGCGGAAGCGGACTTCGGTCTTGGCCGGGTGCACATTGACGTCGACCAGCGCCGGGTCGATGTTGACGAATAGGCAGACGGCCGGCTGGCGGCTGCCGTGCAGTACATCGCGGTAGGCTTCGCGCAGGGCGTGGCTGATGATCTTGTCGCGCACGAAGCGGCCGTTGACGAAGACGTACTGGCCGTCCTTGGCGTCGGTGGCGCGGGTCGGGTCGATGGCGAAGCCGGCGATGGCCAGCGCGCCGGCGCCGGCCTCGACGGCGCGGGCGGCGCCAAGGAAGTCGTCGCCGAGGATGTCGGCGATGCGCCGCGGTGCGTCGGCCGGGGCGAGCTGGAACAGGTTGCGGCCATTGTGGGTCAGGCTGATCGCGACATCCGGGCGGGTCAGGGCCAGGCGCTTGACGGCGTCGGCGCAGTGGGCGAACTCGGTGCTTTCCGACTTCAGGAATTTGCGCCGGGCCGGGGTGTTGAAATAAAGGTCGCGCATCTCGACCACGGTGCCGGCCATCAGGGCGGCAGGTTCAGGTTCGGCGCCCGGCTCGCCGCGCAGCTTCCAGGCGTGGGTGGCGCCGCGTTCACGGCTGGTGATGCTCAGGCGGGCGACCGAGGCGACCGAGGCCAGCGCCTCGCCGCGAAAGCCGAGGGTGCCGACGCGCTCCAGGTCGTCGAGGCTGGCGATCTTGGAGGTGGCATGGCGGGTCAGGGCCAGGGCCAGCTGGTCCTTGGCGATGCCGCAGCCGTCGTCGGTAATCCGGATCAGCTTGACGCCGCCTTCCTCCAGATGCACCTGGATCGCCTTGCTGCCGGCATCGAGGCTGTTTTCGAGGAGTTCCTTGAGGACGGAGGCAGGTCTTTCGACCACTTCGCCAGCGGCAATCTGGCTGATCAGCAGGTCGGGGAGGCGGGCAATGGTCGGCATGCCGGGATTATCCCAGATTGCTCCTTGATAGCGGCAGGCCATCGTCGCCATAGGACTAACTCACTGGCAACTGAAACATCCGTTGACTACGATTCTTAGTGCATAACATCCGTCAACCCTGGAGAGCGAGAGAGAACCATGAGCAACGAACAAAAATGCCCATTTGCCGGCACGCATGGCATTAAAGCAGCCCTTGGCACGCGGTCGAATCGCGACTGGTGGCCGCAGCAGCTGAACTTGAACATCCTGCATCAACATGCCCCGGCTTCCAATCCGCTGGGTGCCGATTTCGACTACGCGGCGGAATTCAAGAAGCTCGACCTGGCGGCCGTCAAGAAGGACCTGACGGCGCTGATGACCACCTCGCAGGACTGGTGGCCGGCCGACTGGGGCCACTACGGCGGCCTGTTCATCCGCATGGCCTGGCACAGCGCGGGCACCTATCGCACCGCCGACGGGCGGGGCGGCGCCGGCACCGGCAACCAGCGTTTCGCGCCGGTCAATAGCTGGCCGGACAACGGCAACCTCGACAAGGCGCGCCGCCTGCTCTGGCCGATCAAGCAGAAATACGGCAACGCGCTGTCCTGGGCCGACCTGATGATCCTGGCCGGCAATGTCGCGATGGAATCGATGGGTTTCAAGACCTTCGGCTTCGGTGGCGGCCGGGCCGACATCTACCAGCCGGAAGAGGACATCTACTGGGGCAAGGAAAACACCTGGCTGGGCGACCAGCGCTACAGCGGCGACCGCGATCTGGAAAACCCGCTGGCCGCCGTGCAGATGGGGCTGATCTACGTCAATCCGGAAGGCCCCAACGGCGCGCCGGACCCGGTCGCTTCCGGCCGCGACGTGCGTGAAACCTTCGCCCGGATGGCCATGAACGACGAAGAAACCGTCGCCCTGATCGCCGGTGGCCACACCTTCGGCAAGGCCCACGGCGCCGGCGATCCGGCCCTGGTCGGCCGGGAACCCGAAGGGGCGCCAATCGAGGAGCAAGGCCTGGGCTGGATCAATAAACTCGGTACCGGCAAGGGCGTGCACACCACGACCAGCGGCATCGAGGGCGCCTGGAAACCGAATCCGACGCGCTGGGACAACGGCTACCTCGACACCCTGTTCGGCTACGAGTGGACGCTGGTCAAGAGCCCGGCCGGCGCCTGGCAGTGGCATGCCGCTGGCGTGCGCGACGAGGACATGATTCCCGACGCCCACGACCCGAGCAAAAAACACCCGCCGATGATGACCACGGCCGACCTGTCGCTGCGCTTCGACCCGATCTACGAACCGATTGCCCGCCGCTACCAGAAGGACCCGGCGGCCTTCGCCGACGCCTTCGCCCGCGCCTGGTTCAAGCTGACCCACCGCGACATGGGGCCGAAGGTCCGCTACCTCGGCCCGGAAGTGCCGGCGGAAGACCTGATCTGGCAAGACCCGGTGCCGGCGGTCGATCATCCGTTGGTCGATGCTGCCGATATCGCCGCCTTGAAGGTGAAGATCATGGCCTCCGGCCTTTCAGTCAGCGAACTGGTCGCCACCGCCTGGGCCTCGGCCGCCACCTTCCGCGGCTCCGACAAGCGCGGCGGCGCCAATGGCGCCCGCATCCGGCTGGCCCCGCAGAAGGACTGGGACGCCAACCAGCCAACCCAGCTGGCGCGGGTGCTGGCTATCCTGGAAGGCATCCAGCAAGGATTCAACGGCGCACAGAGCGGCGGCAAACGCATCTCGCTGGCCGACCTGATCGTGCTCGGCGGTTGTGCGGCGCTCGAAGCTGCCGCCAAGGCCGGCGGTCATCCGGTCACCGTACCCTTCACGCCCGGACGCACCGATGCCTCGGCCGAGCAGACCGATGCCGAATCCTTCGCCGTGCTCGAACCGCAGGCCGATGGCTTCCGCAATTACCAGAAGCGGGCCTACACCGTCCCGGCCGAGGCCATGCTGGTGGACAAGGCGCAGCTACTGACCCTCAGCGCGCCGGAAATGACCGTGCTGGTCGGCGGCCTGCGCGTACTTGGCGCCAACACCGGGCAGTCGCCGGATGGGGTGTTCACGCAGCGCGTCGGAACCCTGAGCAATGATTTCTTCGTCAATCTGCTCGACATGGGGACGGTATGGAAGCCGACCACCGAAGCCGGCGAGCGCTTCGAAGGGCGGGCCCGCCAGAGTGGCGAAGTGAAATGGACGGCCACCCGGGCCGACCTGGTTTTCGGCTCCAACTCGCAACTGCGCGCCCTGGCCGAGATCTACGCCCAGTCCGATGCCGGTGGCAAGTTCGTCAATGACTTCGTCGCTGCCTGGAACAAGGTGATGAATCTCGACCGCTTCGACCTGAAATAAGCTGACTGGGGGCGTTCCGGGGCGCGCGCTGCGCCTTTGGAACGCCTGATTCGGCTGTGTCGGGATATTTGACAGTGATTGATTTGGTTTTTTGAAGAATCATTACAAATCAATATGATTTTTGCGTGGGAATGATTTTTGCTACCGGCTTATCTCCAAAATTTTATTCCGGAGAAAAGCATGAAGAAGCTACTTGCCGCAGCGATGATCTGCGCATCCTCGCTGAGCCACGCCGCACTGATTTCGTCGAGCGCCGATCCCGCCCTGGCTGGCGGCAGCGTCATCGACTTTACCGGCATGGCGAGCGGTAACGCCACTAGCTACACGGTTGGCGACGTTACTTTCTCGACCACCTCGGGCACCCTGCGTATCGCTCCCTTCGGCGAAGGCGGCAGCAACTGGCTGGGTAGCGGCCAGACCCTGACCACCCGCGATACCACCGGCACCAGCGCATTCTCGATCGCCTTTGCCAATCCCGTCTCGGCCTTCGGCATGGACTGGGGCGCAGCCAACCCGAGCTGGAATGTCTCGCTGTACGACTCCGCCAACAACCTGCTGGAAAGCGTGGTCTTCGTTGGCGGTAGCGCCGGTGCCTCGTTCTCCGAATTCTTTGGCGCACAACACGGCGGCATCTCGCGCGTCGAACTGACCTCGCTTGGCGGCTACGACTGGGTGATCGTCGATGACTTCACCTATGTCGCGGGCCGTAATCAGGTTCCGGAACCCGGTTCTATGGCCCTGGTCGCGCTCGCGATGGTCGGCCTGGGTGCCGTGCGTCGCCGCAAGTAAGCCGCTGCGTCGATCCAGAAAACCCGCTGCGGCGGGTTTTTTTATGTCCACCGGATCTACAGTAAAACATGGGGAATGCTACGGTCGGCCCCAAAAAAGGCCAAAAATTGAAATTCCGGGCGAGGCTTGTCGGGAAGCGCTCGTCGGGCAAGCGTCAGGTCGAACCGGCTGCTTCCTCGGCCCAGGCGATTGCTTCGATGGAGGCGGCTTCGACGGCCTCCAGCGAGTGGCCGAGCTGGTCGGCCAGTCGGGCAACATTCTGGACGTGGCCTTTTTCGACGGCGATGGCGAGCAGCAGGTAGCGGCCGAGCGGGCCGCCGTTGTCGAGCAGGACTTCGCGCAGCGCCGGCGTCAGATGGATGCGTTCGACCACCTGGGCCATCGGCAGGCCGAGCAGCGAATCGAGCAGCGACAGCAGGCCGAGCAGGAAGAGTTCGTCACATTCCGCCTTGGCAAATTTTTCCTGGCCGAGCAACTCCAGGAAGCGGCCGCGGGCCAGCGCCAGTTCGAGCAGCACTTCGTCGCGGGGCGAGGCCGAACCGGCGCGGAACATGCCGATGGAGAGCCAGCGATAGAGCTGCTGCCGGCCGAGTACCATGATCGCCTGGTCGATGCTGGTCACGGTCTGGGGCAGTCCGAGCAGCGGGGAGTTGGCCATGGCGATCACTTTGACGACGACTCCGGGGTCGCGCTTGGCGATCTGGGCGAGGTCCTCGAGATCAATTTCCTGGCGCAGGCCATTGAGCATTTCGATCAGGATCAGGCGACTCTGGTCGATTTCACCGTTTTGCTTTTCCTCGTCCGGCGCGGTGCTGAAACTGCCGAGACAGTAGGCGATGTTGTTGGCCAGGCAGTAGCGATGCTCCGGCCAGCGATTGACCCGGTCGGCGATCAGTTGGGCCTTGGGGTGGGTCGTCCGCAGCGTCCGGATGGCTTGTTCGAAGTTGGCCAGCGAGGCGGCGGAAAAATCGAGCAGCACATAATCGGCGTAGCGGCCGGCGGCGTCGCCCAGTGCATCGAGGGCGGCGCTGTCCAGCACGATGCCGGCGCCGCAGGCATGGATGGCGTCGGCGGTTTTCTGCCATTCGGCCAGTTGGTCCGGGTGCGCCGGCGGGCTGAGCGCAAACACTGTCCGGGCGGCGATCAGGGGGCGGTAATCGAGGCGCTGCCAGTTGTCGACCGAGATCGGGATTAGCGCGAGACGGCGCTCGGCCAGGGCAGCGATGTTGCTGGCCAGCAGGACCTCATGCGTCGCCGCAGCATCGATCTCTTCCGCCGGGGCGACCCGGCGGGCAGAAAAGCGGTAGCCGGCGATCCGGGTGGTGGCATCGATGATTTCGTCGCGCTGTAGAACCACGGCCGGTGCGGCGGGCCTGGCGGCGACTGGCGACGCTGCGGGGGCGGCCGGGCGCTCGGGGCGGCCGGCAGGTTGGCTGCCAAACAAGCGCTTGATGAATCCGAACATGAACAGCTTTCCAGTTTGTGTTTTGGGAATAGTATCGGATAGTACAAAAGTTATAAATGACAACTGGAGTATGGGTGTTTCTCCTGGGGAGCCAGCCCTGCTTCAAGGGGGGCATGGGGTAAAATGCATCCTCATTCAAAGCCCGGCGCGCCGCATGGAAATCCTGACCCAATTCATCGAAATCGTCCTTCACCTCGACAAACATCTGGCGGTCCTGGTGCAGCAGCACGGCTTGTGGATTTACGGCATCCTGTTCTTCATCGTCTTCGCCGAAACAGGCTTCGTCGTCACCCCCTTCCTGCCCGGCGATTCGCTGCTGTTCGTGGCCGGGGCGCTGGCCGCCATCGGCGAAGGGGGGATGGACATCTTTACGCTGATCGCCGTGCTGATCGTTGCCGCGGTGCTCGGCAACACGCTCAATTACCAGATCGGCCGCTTCCTCGGCCCCAAGGTTTTCCACTGGGAAAACTCGCGCTTCTTCAACCGCGATGCGCTGGTCAAGACGCACGCCTTCTATGAAAAACATGGTGGCAAGACGCTGGTCATCTCGCGCTTCCTGCCGCTGTTCCGCACCTTCGCCCCCTTCGTGGCCGGCATCGGGTCGATGAGCTACGCCCGCTTCACCATGTTCAACCTGATCGGTGCCGCCGGCTGGGTCGTCTCGCTGTGCCTGGCCGGCTATTGGCTGGGCAACCTGCCCTGGGTCAAGGCCAACCTGTCGCTGATCATCATCGGCATCATCATCTCCTCGCTGATTCCGCTCGGCATCGGCTACGTCAAGAGCAAGGCCGCCTGATGCGCTGGCTGGCCGTCCTTCTCGCCCTGGTGCTGGCGGCCTGCTCGACCAAACTGGGCAAGGACGGCAAGACGGAGTCGTCGGTCGATGTCAAATACCTGGCCAAGACCGAGGTCGACCGCATTGCCGACACCAACCGCGAGGAGGTGGTGGCTGGCCTGCTGCTGATCGCCGACAAGCTCTACAAGCGCAATCCAAAAGAATGGAAGAAGGCCGGCCAGCCCAGCCGCGAGGCGGCGCTGGATCGCCTGAAGCAGCGCCTGCAGCAACGCTGGCCGGAGCTGAACGGGCTGCGCGAGGGGCCGGCTGCGGCTCTGGCCTTTACCGAGTCCTACACCGGCGACCGCGTTGCGGCGCTGGTTTACGGCCTGCTGACCATGGTCGACGCTGCCTACGAGCACAAAGAGGAGTTCTACGTCCTCGACAGCCTGAACGAAATGAAGCTCTACAACAGCGCCCGCAACATGGATGTCGCCGTCTGGAAGCTCGGCCACGACCGTAATGCGGCCGGCGAGCCCTTCCTGATCTCGAACGAGCTCGATCCCGGCAACCGCAACCTGTCCTTCGAGCGCGAGTTCGGGCGGATCATGGGGCTGCTCGATTTCATGGCCAAGATCGTCGCTGATCGCAATGGCCGCAATTTTTCCCGGCTGACCCACACCGTGGCCAGCACGATCTTTTTACCGGTGAGTTTTTTGAAATGAAGAATATCGTCATCCTGATTTCCGGCCGCGGCAGCAACATGGAGGCGCTGATCGCCGCCCGCGATGCCGGCAATCTGCCGGTCAACATCGCCGCCGTGATCAGCAACCGGCCCGATGCCGCCGGGCTGGCGACCGCGGCCAAGGCCGGCATACCGACCCGCCACCTCGACCACAAGGCTTTCGCCGGGCGCGAGGCCTTCGACGCTGCGCTGGCCGAATGCATCGATGGCTTCGCGCCCGATCTGGTCGTCCTGGCTGGCTTCATGCGCATCCTCAGCGAAGGCTTCGTCCGCCACTACGAAGGCCGGCTGATGAACATCCATCCCTCGCTGCTGCCGTCCTTTCCTGGCCTGCACACCCACCAGCGGGCGCTCGAAGAGGGCGTGCGCATCCACGGCTGCACCGTGCATTTCGTCACCCCCACGCTCGATCACGGCCCGGTCATCATCCAGGCCGCCGTGCCGGTGCTCGATGGCGACAGCGAAGCCAGCCTGGCGGCGCGCATCCTGGTCCAGGAACACAAGATCTACCCGCAGGCCGTGCGCTGGTTTGCCGAAGACAAGCTGACCCTGGACGGCGGTTGTGTCCGCCTGGCCGCCGAGCAGGCCGACGGTGCCGCGTTGCTTGCACCCGAGTTGCGCTGAACCGCCATGCCCCTTGCCATCGTCGCCGCGCTCGCCGCCTCGCTCGGCATCCACGTCGCCGCCCTGTTCGGGCCGGACGTCGAGCTGTTCGGCGGCGCCGACGAACCGGTGACGCTGCGCGCCGAGCTGCAGCCACCGCCGGCGGCACCGAAGGCGCCGGCCGAACCCAAGCCGGCCGCCAAACCGCGCCCGAAAACAGCAAAAACCGCACCCCTGGTTACGGCCAAGGCATCACCGGAAGCACCGGTCGTCCCGGCCGCGCCGGAGCCGGATTCCGAAATTGAGCAAAAAAACGAGCCGACCCTAGGGCCAGCCGTTGATTCTGTGGTCGTAGCATCGGCGCCCAGCGCGCCGCCGGAGCCGGCCCAACCCCTGCTGCCGGCCAGTGGCACCATCCGCTACGCCATCTACATGGGGACCCGAGGCTTTCAGATCGGTCGCGCCGAACACAACTGGGAATTCACTGCCGACGGCCGCTACCGGCTGACCGGGATGACCGAAACAGTCGGCCTGGCCGCGCTGTTCAAGACCATCCGCTTCGAGAACGAAAGCAGCGGCCGGCTGGTCGCCGGCGGTCTGCAACCCGAGTCGTACCGGACCCGCAAGAACGGCCAGGATGCCAACGAAAACGCCGATTTCGACTGGACGGCCGGTGAGGTGCGCCTGTCGCGCAGCGGCAAGGTCCAGCCGATTGCCCCCGGCGCCCAGGACATCCTGTCGCTGAATTACCAGCTCGCCTATCTGCCGCGACCGGAAGTCGGAGCGACCGTCGGCGTCATCACCGGCAAGAAATACGAGCGTCACGAGCTCGACTCTCTGGGCGAAGAAGAACTTGCTACACCGGCCGGCCATTTCCGTACCCTGCATCTGCGGGCGCTGGGTAGCAACGTGACCGAAATCTGGATTGCACTCGACCGCCACCGTCTGCCGGTTAAAATCCGATTTACCGACAAGAAAGGCGACGTTTACGAACAAGTCGCCACCGAAATAGGAATGCCATGAAAGCCCGCTTTACCCCAGCCCTGTTCGCCCACGCCGAAGCCGTCCTCGGCCAGTTGCTGACCTTCGAGCACCCGGCCGACGCCGTCGTCTCGCGCTATTTCCGCGAACACCGCGAACTCGGCCATGCCGACCGTGCTTTCGTCGCTGAAACCGTGTTTGCCGTGCTGCGTCGCGGGCGCAGCCTGGAAGCGCGCTGCGCCGGGCAACTCTCCAACCGCCGCCGGCTGCTGGCCGCGCTGGCTGTGACGCGTGGCTGGAGCCAGCGCGAACTGGCCCCGGTATTGAAGGGCAGCGAGGAAGAGTGGCTGGCCGCCGCCAAGGCCATGAGCGATGAAGACCTGTCGCCGGCTGTGCGCTGCGACCTGCCGGACTGGCTGTACGAGCGCCTGGCCGCCCAGTTCGGCGCCGACCAAGTGGTCGCCCTGGCCCGGGCGCTGAACCAGCCGGCGCCGCTCGACCTGCGCGTCAATACGCTGAAGATGAACCGTGAGGCGCTGCTCGACAAGCTGGCCGCCGACGGCATCGCCGCCGCACCCGGCCCGCTGTCGCCGCTCGCCGTCCGCCTGCGCGACAAGCCGGCGCTGGCCAAGAGCGCCTTGTTCCTGGAAGGCGCTTTCGAAGTGCAGGACGAAGGCAGCCAGTTGCTCGGCTTCCTGCTCGAACCCAAGCGCGGCGAAATGGTCGTCGACTTCTGCGCCGGCGCCGGCGGCAAGACGCTGCTGCTCGGCGCCATGATGCGCAACACCGGGCGGCTCTACGCCTACGACGTGTCCGACAAGCGGCTGGCCAACCTGAAGCCGCGCCTGGCCCGTTCCGGCCTGTCCAACGTCCATCCGGTGCGCATCGAGCACGAGCGCGACCAGAAGATCAAGCGCCTGGCCGGCAAGGCTGACCGCGTGCTGGTCGACGCCCCGTGCTCTGGCCTCGGCACGCTGCGCCGCAATCCTGACCTGAAGTGGCGGCAGAGCGAGGAATCGGTCGCCGAACTGACCGTCAAACAGGCCTCGATCCTCGAAGCCGCCGCCCGCCTGGTCCGCCCCGGCGGCCGCCTGGTCTATGCCACTTGCAGCCTGCTTGCCGCCGAGAACGACGAAATCGTCGCCGGCTTCCTGGCCAAGCACCCCGATTTCAAGCTGCTCCCGGCATCAAACATCCTCGCCCGGCACGACATCGCCATCGCTGGCGATACCCTGCGCCTGCGGCCCGATGTGCACAACACCGATGGCTTCTTCGCCGCCGCGCTGGAGCGCAACGCATGAGCGAGAAAAACCAGGCCTTGCGCCTGATCAACGATCTGCTGGCTGATGCCCGCGATCCGGATTTCATCTGGCAGCTTCTGGCGCTGATTGCCTGCCTCGGGCTCGCCGGGCTGATCGCCAGTTGGTGGCGCGGCCGCCATGCCGAAGGGGCGGGCCGGATCTCCGACGCCAGTTCGCGCCTGGCCTTTCCGCTGACCGGCATGGTGCTGACCGGCCTTGCCCTGTCCGTACTGGGCAGCGTCGTGCACGTCAATCTGCTCAAGCTGGCCATGCCGCTGCTCGGCTCCATGGCGCTGGTGCGCGGCGTCGTCTTCGTGCTCCGCCAGGCTTTTCCGCGGGCCACCTGGCTAACCGCCTGGGAGCGCATCATCGCGGCCACCGTCTGGGGCTGGCTGGCGCTCTACATCACCGACCTGGCACCCTTCGTCATCGATGCGATGGAAAGCGTGCAGTTCCACGTTGGCAAGCAGCACATCGACCTGTGGACGGTGCTGCGCGGCATCGCCACCGTCTTCCTGACCGTCGTCTTCGCGCTGTGGATCGCCGGCGTCATCGAAGCGCGTCTGATGCGTATCCATTCGCTCGATGCCAACCTGCGCATCGTCGGCGTCCGCGTCGCCAAGGCGGCACTGACCGTGATCGCCATCCTGGCCAGCCTGGCCCTGGTCGGCATCGATATGACGGCGCTCTCGGTGTTCACCGGCGCGCTCGGCGTCGGCCTCGGCTTCGGCCTGCAGAAGATCGCCAGCAACTATGTGTCGGGCTTCATCATCCTGCTCGACCGCTCGATCCGCATCGGTAACATCATCCAGGTCGGCAGCGACAGCGGCGAAGTGACGCAGATCACGACGCGCTACACGGTACTCAAGCACCCGGCCGGCAGCGAATTCATCGTTCCCAACGAAACGCTGATCGGCAGCACGGTGCAGAACCAGACCTGGTCCGATACCCGGGTCCGCTTGTCCACCAGCGTCGGCGTCGCCTACGACAGCGACCTCGACCTGGCCTGCCGCCTGATGGCCGAGGCTGCTGCCGCCCATCCCCGGGTGCTGGCCGAGCCGGCGCCCAAGGTCTTCCTGACCCAGTTCGCCGACAGCGCGATCAACCTCGATCTCGGCTTCTGGATCGACGACCCGGAGGAGGGCAAGGGCAACATCGTTTCCGACGTCAATTTCGCCATCTGGCGGACTTTCCGGGAGCACGGCGTGGCCATTCCCTTCCCGCAGCGCGAAGTGCGGCTGATTCAGCCTGCGTAGCCGGTATTTATACAGCTTGATATGTATCAATATTTGCTAAAATACATCCTGGCTGCTGACCCAAGAAAATGGATTTCCCCGGAGTGGCCGGGGACGACGCTTCAGGAGCGTGGCCTGCCGGATAACAGCCGTGATTGCCGATAAGTTCCCCCTCTCGCTGTCGTGCTTGCCATGGTGTGCCTTGGGAGGGGCATTGTTGGCCTCGTTGTCCTTGTCAGCGCAGGCGGAGGATGACCCGTATTTTTCCAGCATGCCGGTGGTCGCCTCGGTCAGCCGCCTGCCGCAACGCCTGGCCGATGCACCGACTTCGGTCACCGTGATCGACCGCGAGATGATCCGCAGCCTGCCGATCCGCGACCTGAACGACATCTTTCGGCTGGTACCGGGCTTCCAGACCTATCCCAACACCACCGAGGCCGCCCGCGTCACCTACCACGGCCTGACCGACGAGGAATTTTCGCCGCGCCTGCAGGTGCTGGTCGATGGCCGTTCGATGTACTCGCCGGCCTTTCGCAATGGCACCAACTGGGCGCTGATCCCGGTGGCGCTGGAAGACATCGAGCGCATCGAGATCGTCCGCGGCACCAATGCCGTGTCTTATGGTTCCAATGCCTTCCTTGGCGTCATCAACATCATCACGGTCGACCCGGCGCTGGTGCGCGGCGTCTCGGTATCCACCAACTATGGCAACCAGAACGTCCGCGACCAGAGCGTGCGGGCCGGCGGCAAGCTGGGCGAAGCCGGTGATTACCGCTTCACCTTCCGTCAGCAGAACGACGATGGCCTGCGCAACCAGCACGACTGGATCGATTCCTATTATTCGCGGCTGTTTGATTTTCGTGCCGACTTCACGCTGAGCGAACGCGACAGCCTGCAGGTCAGTGCCGGCCACGTTTCGGCGGTGACCCAGCGCGGCCGGCTCGATACCTCGACCTGGCAGAGTAGTCCGGGCAACCCGATACGCGACTTCGACCAGTCGAGCAGCTACCTGCAGTTTCAATGGCGGCGCGCCCTGTCGCTCGACTCGGACTTCGTGCTGCGCTACGCCTATTCCATCGACAAGGGCTCGGAAGCCTTCGTCAATCCGGGCGGCGGCACGCCCTACATTTACGATCCGTGGGGGGCGGAAGGCAGCCGCCATGAAATCGAGGCCTTGCACAACCTGCACCTGGCCGACACCGTCCGGCTCGCCTGGGGCGGCAGCTGGCGCCAGGATAGCGTCCGGGCGCAGACCACGCTGGCTGGCCAGGGCGATGTCAGCCGCGAGGTGACGCGCCTGTTCGGCAACATGGAATGGAAGCCGGTCCACTGGCTGACCGGTAATCTCGGCCTGTCGGGCGAACAGGATAGCCTGGCCGGCTTCCACTTCGCGCCGCGGGCCAGCTTGGCCTTCCATCTGAACCGGCAGAACACGCTGCGCATCGGCGCTTCACGGGCCTACCGAACGGGCAGCACGGTCGACTACCGGGGCGACTGGTGGAACGGCAGCAAGTACCAGTTCCGCGGCGACCCGAACATGCCCTCCGAACGCATGGACACCTGGGAAATCGGCTATCTCGGCGACTGGCGCGACTGGCGGATGAGCCTGGATGTGCGGCTGTTCGACGAAAAGGTCCATAACCGCCTGCTGGTCATCGATCGCAACGATGACGACAATACAATCCCGGATGCGATGACGCCGATCCAGGACGTGCGGATGCGCGGCGTCGAGTACCAGTGGCGCTGGCAGCCCATCGATTCGACCAAGCTGGTGTTCAGCCAGATGTTCATCGACATCGATGCGGAGTACCTGGCTTCGGCACTGGCCAACCCGAACAACAGCCTGCATAGCCCGCAGAAATTCAGCCATATCGACGAACTGTCCGAATACGGCACGCCGCATCGCTCAACCTCGCTGCTGCTGATCCAGAAGCTGCCCTACGGCCTGGAGTTTTCGGCCGCGGCCTATTGGCAGAGCAAGATGAAATGGTCGATCAACACCGAGGCCCTGAAGTATCACCGGGTCGATACCAAGCTGGCCTACCCGTTCCGCGTCGCCGGGATGGGCGGGGAACTGGCCTGGACCATCCAGTCGCTGAACGGCGCGCATTTCGAGTACAAGGCCTACAACGTCCCGGCCGACCGGATTGTCGAGCGCCGGCAGTGGATCAGCCTGCGCCTCGATTTCTGATCGGGACCGTCCTCAGAAGAGGACCGTTGCCCGCACCCAGGCATCGGGCAGCACGCCGACGATCTGCGCTTCCAGCCATTTGTCGGCACCCGACAGAATCGCCAGCCCGGTGAGCATGATGATCACACCGAAGGCCTTCTTGATGCCGTCGATGCGTTGCAGCACCCAGCCGCGGGCGGCATTGAAGCCCCGGCGCGAGGCGTAGGCGACGGCGACCAGCGGGATCGCGGCCCCGAGGCCGAACAGGCCGAGGATGATGCCGCCGCGCATGGCGCCGCCTTCGCTGGCGACCAGGGTCAGTGCCGAGGCGAGCAGCGGGCCGGAGCAGGGGCTCCAGACCAGCCCAAGCACGCCGCCGAGCAGCAGCGCGCCGCCCAGCGAGCCGCCATCCAGCCGGGAGGAGGCAGCATTGGCGCTGGAGGCGATGGGCAGCATCCATTCCGTGAAGCGCTGGTTGAGCACCGGCACCAGCATGACCAGGCCGAAGGCGATCAGCATCCAGGCGCCGAACAGGCGGACGCTGTCCGAGTCGATGCCGAGCGCCGGGCCAAGGGCGCCGAGGACGATGCCGATCAGCGCGAAGGACGTCGCCATGCCGATCCCCATGGCGACCGGGGCCAGGCGGTTGGCCTGTACCGCCCCGCCGATGACCAGCGGCAGGATCGGGAAGACGCAGGGAGACAGCGTCGTCAGGCTGCCGGCGACCAGGCTCAGGCCGAGGTGGGCGAGCGGGATGTCCATGGCGGCGCGCGCTTATTTGGCGCTGTCGAGGACGGCGCGCAGGGCTTTCGGATCGGTGTCGCCGGCCAGCCGTCCGGTTTCCCTGGCGCCCTTGTAGGCGATCACCGTCGATTGCGTGCGCACGCCGAGCTGGCGCTTCAGTTCACGCTCCTTGTCGTAATTGACGATGAGCAGCGTTCCCGGCACCGAGGCGTCGCCCTTCCAACCGTTGAACACCTTTTCCTGGGCGCGGCAGGTCGGGCACCAGTCGGCATGGAAATGCAGGGCCACCGCTTCGCCGGCCTTCTGTTTGGCGGCCAGGGCTTCCGCAGCATAGGGCTGGATGTCCAAGGCCTGGGCCAGGTTGAAGGCGGCCGACAGGGCTATGGCGGCGAGGGTGACGATGGTTTTCATGTTGCTCTCCGTTAAGGTGGGCTGATCATTAGTCGTCGGCACGGCGAAAAACTTACAGCCGCGATGTCGCTTCAGATCAGGCAACCGAGAACGATGCCTTGACGGCGCAGGTCGTCGAGCAGCGCGGCGCCGTGGGCCAGCAGTTGCTCCGGGGCCGGGTGCTGCAGTTCGGCGGCAATCTGCCGGATGGCCGCTTCGCCAGTGGTCGGCGCAGCGGCGAGCAGGGCCAGCAGGCGGGCGGTGACGGCGTTGATGGCGCTGAACTGCACGGCGTCGTCGGCATCGCGATAGACGGCGAGATGCGTCGGTTGCGCCTTGCGCGGCCGGTAGTCGGGGCCAATGCGGTGCACCGGCCAGGCGTAGGCCAGATTGAGCAGCGCCGGGTTGAGGGCGACCGGGGCGGTCAGCAGGTCGCCGGCCGGATCGTGGGCGGGGATCGGGCAATCCATCACGTCGACGGCCAGTTCGGCCCATTCGTAATGCGCCAGTTCGGCCAGCCAGGCGGGCAGCGACAGGCGGATGTCGCCTTCGGCCAGGTAGCGGGTGAATTCGCGGGGGATTTCGCGGAACCAGGGCGTGTGCAGCGGCCAGTCGCGGTAGAAGGTGCGGGTCAGGCGGCGCCAGCGCTGCTCGCCGAGGATGGCCCGGCTGACCGGGAAGCAGGCGTCGACGAAGCCGCAGATGTTGTTGAACAGCAGCTCGTTGTACACCGCCATCCGCCGGGCCGGCACGCCGGCCGGGCGCGCTACGTGGTGCGGGTCGCGCAGGTGGCCGGCGAAGGCGCGCTGGAAATTCTGGAAATCGGCCTGAAGGCCGGGTTGGTGGGCAGCGTTCATCAGGCGGCCTTCCGGCAAATGGCGGCGGCCTGCAGGCGGGCGATCTGCTCGACTTCTGCGGTCAGCACCGGCAGGTCGGGGATGTTGAAGTCGCGCTCCAGGCAGGTCGGCACCTCGCCGCCGATCCGGGCGTAGGCCGCTTCGAGCAGGCTCCACACCGGGTCGATCACGTCGGCGCCGTGGGTGTCGATTAGCAGGCCGTCCGGTTCGACCCAGTGGCCGGCGACATGGACGTAGCAGGTGCGTTCCAGCGGCAGCGCGTTCATGAAGGCGAAGGGATCGAAGCCGAAATTGCAGCTATTGACGTAGATGTTGTTGACGTCGAGATGCAGCAGGCAGTCTGCCTCGCGGACGATGGCGGAGATGAAGTCGGTCTCGCTCATTTCGGCGCCCGGCGGTGCGACATAGTAGGAGGCGTTTTCGATGCCGATGCGCTGGCCGAGGATGTCCTGCGCCCGTTTGATCCGCTCGGCCGTCCATCTGACGGCATTTTCGGTCAGCGGGATCGGCAGCAGGTCGTAGAGGTGGCTGTCATCGGCGCACCACGACAGGTGTTCGGTATAGAGCGTCATGCCGTGTTCGGCCATGAAGGCCTTGATGCGGTGGAGCAGCGCTTCGTCGAGCGGGCCGGGGCCGCCGAGCGACAGCGACAGGCCGTGGCAGACGAAAGGATAGCGCTCGGTGAAATGGCGCAGCTCCTTGCCGGAGCGGCCGCCCATGCCGGCCCAGTTTTCCGGGGCCAGTTCGAAGAAGCGGATGGCTTCGGGGACGGCAGTTTTCAGCGGGGCGATCAGTTCGCGGCGAAAGCCGAGACCGGCGCCGTGGGCATGGCGTGCCAACATGGGGATGACTCCAGTCGGGAAGAAATGGCGGTCGGGGCTAAGCCCGCACCGCCGGGGGTCGATGTCGGCTTACTTCTTGGCGCCGCAGGAACCGTCTTTCTTCTTGTCGCCGCCGCAGGCGCCGTCTTTTTTCTTGTCGGCCGCGGCCTTGGCTTCTGCCGCCTTCTTGTCCGCACCGCACTTGGCTTCGGCAGCCTTCTTGTTAGCGCCGCAATTGGCGTCCTTCATCTTGGTGTCGGCTTCGGCCAACTGATAGCCGACTTCCAGTTTGCTGGCGCCAAAGGGATTTTCGGCGGCGTGGACCGTCGGGGTCAGGGCGATGGCGGCAAAGGCGGAACCGACGGCGATGGAAATGATGTTTTGCTTTTTCATGAGTGTCTCCGTTGAAATTGAGGTGAGTGGATCAGTCCTTCTGACCCATCCAGGCGCCCATCGCCTGACGCATGAAGGCGAACTGCTTTTCAGCCCGCCGGCAGCCGACGCAAATCGCCAGGTGCAAACGGAATTGCACACGCTCACCGAGGGTGAGCTTGCGTTCCATTTGAAGCGAGGCGAGGCGGGTGGCTTCCTTGCAGCTGATCATTTCAGTTCCAGTCATTCGTCGTTGGCTTGAGCGGCCTGATCAATTAGTCGGCGCGACCATGAAAACCTTACAAAATTTTTTGCAGTATGATCCCGTGCTACAAAACACGGCGAGCCGACATGCCCTTGGACCCCCTGCAAGACCCCGAGTTTCTCACAAGCCTGCGCCGCGACATGCTGCGTTTCGCCGAAATCCAGCTGCGCGACAAGGCGCAGGCCGAGGATGCCGTGCAGGAAGCGCTGGCCGGCGCCCTGCAGGGGCGTGAAAAATTTGCCTCGCGCGCCTCGCTGCGCACCTGGGTGCTGTCCATCCTGAAAAACAAGATCATCGACGTGTTGCGCCGCAAGGGACGCGAGAATGCTACGGTCGAGCCGGAAAACGGCCCAAATTTGAATTCCTGGTTTGACGACCGCGAACACTGGACCGAGGATACCCGCCCGTCGGAGTGGCAGTCGCCGCAGGAAGCCATGGAAAGCAAGCAGTTCTGGGAGGTTTTCGAGGCTTGCCTGTACCGCCTGCCGGAAGCCAGCGCCCGGATCTTTACGATGCGCGAGGTGCTCGGTTTCGACACCGATGAGATCTGCGCGACCCTCGGCATCACCAGCAACAACTGTTTCGTCCAGCTGCATCGGGCCCGGCTGGCCCTGCGCGCCTGCCTCGGCGCCAACTGGTTCGGCGAAGCGGCCTGACGGCCTCCGGCATGGCACGACGGATGATGCGTGCCGGCCTGCTCTGCGGCATTCTGGCGCCGCTGCTCTGGGCGGCGGTCATCGTCATCGCCGGCGAACTGCGCCCCGGCTTCGATCATGTCGCGCAATACATCAGCGAACTCGGCGAGCGCGGCAGCTCGAACGCCGCTTTCATGCGCTACGCTGGGTTCGTCGCCAGCGGTGCGCTCCACGTTGCCTATGCAGCGGCTTTTTATGCCGCCTTGCGCCGGCTGAGCGAGCGTCGTTTCCTGGTTTTGCTGGTTGCCGCGCTGATCGCGCTGAATGGCCTGGGCCGGATCGGCGCCGGCCTGTTCGCCTGCGAACCGGGCTGCCTGGCGCCGGCGGTGACCGAGCAGCGCCTGCACAGCCTGGCGGCGACCATCGCCTTCCTGGCCATTGCCGCTGCCGCCTTGCTCGGCGGCCTACTATTCCGCGATACCCGGGGGCTGCGGGGGCTGGCGCCGTATTCGGTGGCCACCGGCATCGCCGGCCTGCTCTTCATGGGGCTGATGATGTCGGCGGGCGATGTTGGCCGTGTCGGCCTGCATGAGCGCCTGGCTTCCGGCGTCCTGTCGCTGTGGGTATTGATGACCGCCCTGCGCCTTGCCTCCAGCGAGCGGCAAACGGCAGATTCAGGGTGAGGGTTCGAGGCGGATGATCTTGCCGCGGCTGCCGTCGATCAATAGATAGAGGAAACCGTCCGGGCCGTTGCGAACGTCGCGGATGCGCCCGAGTTCGCCTTGCAGCAGGCGTTCTTCGCGGACGACGCGTTCCCCGTCCAGCGTCAGGCGGACCAGCATCTGGCCTTTCAGGGCGCCGACGAACAGGTTGCCGCGCCAGGCCGGAAAGCGGTCGCCGGTGTAGAACGCCATGCCGGAAGGGGCGATCGACGGCGTCCATTGCCACAGCGGCTGGACCATGCCGGCCCTGGCCGTGCCTTCGCCGATGCTCGTCCCGGTAATGTAGTTGCGGCCATAGGTGATGACCGGCCAGCCGTAGTTCCGGCCGGCGCGGATGATGTTGATCTCGTCGCCGCCCTGCGGGCCGTGCTCGTGCGCCCAGAGTTCGCCGCTTTGCGGATGCAGCGCGGCGCCCTGGATGTTGCGGTGGCCGAGCGTGAATTTTTCGGGCCAGGCGCCGGCCTTGCCGACGAAAGGATTGTCGGCCGGCACCCGGCCGTCGTCATGCAGGCGGATCACCGACCCGCCATGGTCGTCGAGATGCTGGGCGCGCTCCTTGTCGCCGCGTTCGCCGAGCGTGATGTAGAGAAAGCCCTGGCGGTCGAACACCAGGCGCGAGCCGAAATGATGGCTGGTCGTCGATTTCGGCTGCATACGGAAGATCACCGCGACGTCGCGCAGGGCGTGGCCATCGAGCCGGCCACGCAGGACCTCGGTGCCGTAGCCGTCGGCGCCGGCGCCGGCGTAGGAGAGATAGACCCAGCCGTTGCGGGCGAAGTCCGGATGCAGTGCGACATCGAGCAGGCCGCCCTGGTTGATCGCCACCACCGGCGGGACGCCGGCGACCGGCTGGGGATCGAGCCGGCCATCGGCGTCGACCAGGCGTAGCCGGCCGGGCCGTTCGGTCACCAGCTTGCGGCCATCCGGCAGGAAGGCCAGGCCCCAGGGTGAATCGAGGCCTTGGGTGACAGTGATCGTGCGGAAGTGCTGGGCTTGCCCCTGAGCAATTGCGCCGGGTGCGCAGAGGCCAAGAAGCAGCAGCCAGGGTATGGCGCTCGCCAACGCACTCCATGCCGACAATCCCGGTATCTTCATGACAGCACCTCGGCGTTTTGAATTCTGGCCATTTATCGGGGTGACCGTGGCATTTGCCCAGGGTCGCCGCTGTTCGACTGGGTGACGGGCAAAAAAATCCCCGCCACCAGGGCGGGGAAACAGGGAGTTCTCGAATCGGGGGATATTCGAGAGGAGGGTAAATCAGTCAGCGCTTGCTGCGCCTCTTCAGGATCTGGCGGCTCACTGCGATGATGGCGCCGGCGGCAATTGCGGCAATGACTGCCTTCAGCGGCTCGGCCTGGCCTTCGGTCAGCCAGTCGAAACCGGTGACACCAACGAAGACGCCAAGCGACTCGCTGATCGGCAGGTTGTCCGCAAAGGCCATCAGCGTGCCTTGCGAACGGGGATGGTGGCCAGCGCCGGCTGGGCGGGGGCCAGCTGGAACAGATATTGGCGGGTTGCTTCGATAAATTGCTTGATGTTCATTTTGGTCGTTTCCTTTTCAGCCTCTTGATGGGTTTTGTTTTCTTCCATGCCTCGCATTCTAGGGAGGCGCCGGCCAAGCGTCTGTTGCGCGAGCGTTGTCGAGCGGTAACCAGTTTTGATCTTCTGTGACGCTTTGTAACCGCCCTAGCGCCGGGCCTTCCAGGTCAGCGTGAAGCGGGCACCGCCGAGCGGCGAGGCGTCGGCCGTCGCCGTGCCGCCGTGCAGTTCGAGAACGCGGCGGGCGATGGCCAGGCCGAGCCCGTAGCCGCCGGTCGAGCGGTCGCGCGAGCGGTCGAGTCGGGTGAAGGCCGAGAAGATGTGTTCGCGTTCTTCCGGCGGAATGCCGATGCCATCGTCGTCGACGTGGATCAGGATGTTGTCGCCAAGCATTTCGGCGTTGACCGAGATGCGCTTGGCAGCATATTTGAAGGCGTTGCGCAGCAGGTTGCGCAGGGCGTAGGGCATGGCCTTGCGGTCGAGGTCTACGCAGAGGCCTTCCGGCAGCTTTTCGGTATCAACCGAGACCTCGAGCTGGCGGCCAAGCAGGCGGACGGCATCGACCTCGTCGCTCAGCCAGTCGGCGAATTTGACCGTGGACAGGTGCGCTTCTGGGGCTTCGCGCTCGAAGCGGGCGTAGGTCAGGCTGGTGTCGATCAACTGGTCGAGTTCGTCGAGGTCGGCTTCCATCATTGCCCACAGCCGCTCGCGTTCTTCGCGTTGGTCGGTTTCGGAGAGCATTTCCAGCGCAAAGCGCATGCGGGCAATCGGCGTGCGCAGTTCGTGCGAGATGCCGCAGGACAGTTCGCGGTGGGTGGCGAGCAGTTGCCGGATGCGCTCGGCCATGCTGTTCATGGTGTCCGACAGCGGCGCGAATAGTTGCGTACGGGCGGCCGGCGAGCGGGCGTCGAAATGACCGTCGCCGAGATCGCGGGCCGTCTGTCGCAGGGTTTCCAGGTCGCGCCAGACGGGGCGGATCCAGAACCACAGGGCGACCGCGAAAATGACGCCGATCAGGCTCCAGGTCAGCAGGCGCAGGCGCAGTTCGAGCGGCAGGCGATCTGTCACTTCAGGATTGCGGTTCGAGGCCAGCGGGCCGACGACCAGCACCTGGCTGGAGGTGCCGAGGCGGTGATACATGATGTCGCCGGCGTGGTCGATGGCGATGTCGCCGGCATCAAGCTTGTTGACCTGATCGTTGGTCAGCTTGCGGTCGAGCGTCATGCGCTCGACGATGCCCAGGCGATAGGAGAATTTCTCGTCGAGTTCCTTGATCGTCTTTTGCCACTCGCGGCGCGGATGGCGGAACAGTTCGTCCTCGATCAGGGTGATCGTGCCGCGCATGAAGCGGCGTGCGTAGTCGTCGGTGATGCCGCGCTGGGCGGTGGAGATGACGAAATCGGCAGTAAAGGCGATGGCGACGAAAGACCCCATCGCCAGCAGGTAAAAGTTGAAGAACAGCTTGGACAGGCTGTAGCGCCCGCCGCGCCAGCGCGGCAGCGAAACCCGGAAGAGCGAGCGTGCGAGGCCGAGGCTGCGCTCCTTGCCGGTCGATTCGGGCGGTGGCCCCTCAGTTCCAGTCATGCTTGCTGAACAGGTAGCCCTTGCCGCGCACGGTCTTGATGCGCGTCGGGTTTTCCGGGTCGTCGTTCAGCTTCTTGCGCAGGCGTGAGATGCGGGCGTCGATCGAGCGGTCGAGTCCGTCGAAGCCGATGCCACGCAGTTCCTGCAACAGGTCGTCGCGCGACAGGACATTGCCGGCGTGGTTGGCGAGCAGCCACAGCAGGTCGAATTCGGCGGTGGTCAGATCGATGGTCTGGCCGGCCAGCGAGGCGGTACGGGTCGCCTGGCTGATCTTGAACTGGCCGAAGACCATGTTGTCCGACTCGCCGTTTGCTGCTTCGGGGCTCGGCAGGCGGCGCAGCAGAGCCTTGATGCGGGCCAGCAACACACGCGGCTGGACCGGTTTGGCGATGTAGTCGTCGGCGCCCATCTCGAGGCCGAGGATTTGATCGAAATCCTCGTCGCGCGCCGTCAGCATGAGGATCACGCCGCGGTATTGCGAGCGCACGGCGCGGCAGACCTCGAAACCGTCCTTGCCGGGTAGCATCACGTCAAGGATGACCAGATCGGGTTGTTCGGCCAGGATGCGCGCCTCGGCGGTATCGCCGCGCGGTTCGATGCTGACGTCGAGATCGTTCTTGGTCAGGTATTCGGCCGTCAGTTCGGCCAGTCGTTCGTCGTCTTCGACGAGCAGGATGCGTGTATTCATCCGGCTATCTTAACGGCCGGCCGGTTGCCGGTCCACCGTGCCGCGCTTGCCTGTCCCATTGGAGTGTTTCGCGGGCATCGCCGGCATGCCTTAGAATCCCGGTTGTCCGTCGATTTAGGAATGGTCTTGATGATTTTCTCGAAAGTGCCCTTGCGGGCCTGGTTCGCAACGCTGGCGCTGGGCTGTTTCGGCCTCGTCACCGCTGGCATGGTGTTGCAAGAGATCTACCACCTGGCGCCGTGTCCGCTGTGCATCTTCCAGCGTCTGCTCTACATGGTGATCGGTGGCCTCGGCCTGCTCGGCTTTGCGCTGCCTTCGGCACGCCTGCTATGGGCCGGGCTGATCGGCGCCTTGGCGGTGCTTGGCACCGGTGTTGCGGCCTACCAGACTTGGATGCAGGCTTACCCGCATCTGGCGCCGGAATGCAGCTTCACCGATCCGAACATGATTGAGCGCCTGGTGGACTGGCTGGGCATGGAGTGGCCGTCGCTGTTCCTGGCCACCGGTTTTTGCACCAGTCGTGAATGGGAGCTGTTTGGCCTGTCGATGGCCAACTGGTCGGTGCTGGTCTTTGCCGGCATCGTGGCTTACGTCTGGCTCTTCCTGCTGCGCAGGCAGCAGGCCTGAAAAAACAAAACCCGCCGAAAGGCGGGTTTGTCGAATGCCGGAGGAGCTGAATTACTTCAGCTTCACTTCCTTGTAAGCGACGTGCTTACGTGCCTTCGGGTCGTACTTCATGAACTCCAGCTTTTCAGGCGTCGTGCGCTTGTTCTTGGAGGTGGTATAGAAGTGACCGGTACCAGCTGTGGATTCCAGCTTGATTTTTTCGCGACCGCCTTTAGCCATTTTTCGTATCCTTCCTTAATCAGACTTCGCCACGGGCGCGCAGGTCGGCCAGGACGGAATCGATGCCGTTCTTGTCGATCAGACGCAGGCCGGCGTTGGAAACGCGCAGACGCACGAAGCGGTTTTCAGTTTCAACCCAGAAGCGGCGATACTGCAGATTCGGCAGGAAGCGGCGCTTCGTTTTGTTATTGGCGTGGGAAACGTTGTTCCCAACCATCGGGCCTTTACCCGTTACTTGGCAGACTCGCGCCATGATGGTGCTCCAGAATTCGCTAGAAGAAAGCCCGGGAGTATAACAATAACTCCTGAATCCATTCAAGGGGTTTTGTGTTTTTTCATAGCAATCCCCGTTCGGCGAAGGAGAGCGGGGGAGTATGACCGGCAACGATGAAATGGTCGAGCAGCTTGACGTCGACCAGGGCCAGCGCGTCTTTCAGCGAGCGGGTCAGCATCTCGTCGGCGCGCGACGGTTCGGCGATGCCGGACGGGTGGTTGTGCGCCAGGATGACTGCCGCAGCATTGTGGGCCAGTGCCGCCTTGACCACTTCGCGCGGGTAGACGGAGGTCTGGGTCAGCGTGCCGGTGAACAGTTCCTCGGCCTTGAGTAGCCGGTTCTGGGCGTCGAGCCACAGGGCCATGAAGACTTCGTGGCCGCGGCTGCCCAATTTGAGCCGCAGCCAGTCGCGGACTTTGCCTGGCGAGGTGAAGCTGTCGCGGACGGCCATTTCCTGGGTCAGGGCGCGGCGGGCCAGTTCGAAGCTGGCTTTCAGTTGTGCCGCCTTGGCCATGCCGATGCCGGAGACGCTGGCCAGTTCGGCCAGCGAGGCGTCGACCAGGGTCGTCAGCTGGCCGTCGAAACGCTGCAACAGGTCGCGCGCCAGATCGACAGCGCTTTTTCCCCGGACGCCGACCCGCAGATAGATGGCCAGCAATTCGGCGTCGGACAGGGCTTCCGGGCCGTGCGCCAGCAGGCGCTCGCGCGGTCGTTCGCCTTCGGGCCAGTCGGTAATCGCCATATTCTTTTCCAGTAGAATGAGCGGAGTCCAATTCTAATGGCAAGACAATGGAATTATCGGGAAAACGCATCGTACTTGGCGTCACTGGCGGCATTGCCGCCTACAAGGCGGCAGAACTGGTCCGCCTGCTCGGCAAGGCGGGCGCCGAGGTGCAGGTGGCGATGACCGAGGGGGCGACGCACTTCGTCACCGCGACGACCTTCCAGGCGCTGTCCGGCCGGCCGGTCTATCTCGACCAGTGGGATGCGCGGATGCCGAACGCCATGGCGCACATCGACCTGTCGCGGCAGGCCGACCTGATCCTGGTCGCCCCGGCTTCGGCTGATTTCCTGGCCCGCATCGCCCACGGTATGGCCGACGACCTGCTGGCAACCATGGTGCTGGCCCGCGATTGCCCGCTGCTGGTGGCGCCGGCGATGAACCGCCAGATGTGGGAAAACCCGGCGACGCAACGCAATATCGTACAACTGCAGGCCGATGGCGTAGCTATCCTCGGCCCGGCCAGCGGCGAGCAGGCCTGCGGCGAAGTCGGCGCCGGTCGGATGCTGGAGCCGGAGGAAATCCTTGAGGAAACGATTGCCTTCTTCGCGCCCAAGGTGCTGGCCGGTCGGAAGGTTTTGATTACTGCCGGGCCGACCTTCGAGGCCATCGACCCGGTGCGCGGCATCACCAACCTGTCGTCGGGACGGATGGGCTATGCCGTGGCCCGCGCCGCGCGGCAGGCTGGCGCGCAGGTGACGCTGGTCTCCGGGCCGGTCGGCTTGGCGGCGCCGCAGGGCGTCGACCGCGTGAATGTGCGTAGCGCGCTCGACATGCATGCCGAGGTGATGGTCCGGGCCGCCGCGGCGGATGTGTTCATCGCCGTGGCCGCGGTGGCCGATTACCGCGTCGCCAATGCCGCCGGGCACAAATTGAAGAAGGACGCCGGCGGTATTCCGCCGATTGAACTGGTCGAGAACCCGGACATCCTGGCCGAAGTGGCGGCGATGGCGGGCGGGCCGTTCTGCGTCGGTTTCGCGGCCGAGAGCCGCAATCTCGAAGAATATGCGCAGACCAAGCGGCGCAAGAAGAATATCCCGCTGATTGCCGGCAACCTGATCCAGGACGGCTTCGGCGGCGACGACAACCGGCTGGTGTTGTTCGACGATGCCGGTGTCCATCCGCTGACGCCGGCACCCAAATCGGTGCTGGCCCGGCAACTGATCGAACACATCGCCCAACTCACAGGAAAACACTGATGCATCAGATCGACATCAAGATTCTCGACAACCGCCTGCGCGAAACGCCGCCACAGTATGCGACACCGGGTTCGGCCGGCCTCGATCTGCGCGCCTGCATCGAAGCGCCGCTGCATGTCGAACCGGGCCAGACGACGCTGGTGCCGACCGGCATGGCGATTCACCTGGCCGATCCCGGCCTGGCGGCGATGATCCTGCCGCGCTCGGGGCTGGGGCACAAGCACGGTATCGTGCTCGGCAACCTGGTCGGGTTGATCGACAGCGATTACCAGGGCGAACTGATGGTCTCGGTGTGGAATCGAGGCCATGCCGGTTTCACGATCAATCCGCTTGACCGCATCGCGCAGCTGGTCATCGTGCCGGTGTTGCAGGTCGGCTTCAATATCGTCGACGATTTCGACGCCAGCCATCGCGGCGAAGGTGGGTTCGGCAGCACCGGCCACGGCTGATTATTTCAATTTTGGCCAAAATAACCGGCCGACCCTAGCATTTAACAAAAAACCGGGCCATTGGCCCGGTTTTTTGTTGGTGCGGCGGTAGATCAGCCCATCGCCTTCAAATGCTGGATGATCTCCCCGGCCATCGGCTGGGCATCGCCGTAGAGCATCCGGCAGTTGTCGGTATAGAACAGCGCATTCTCCACCCCCGAGTAACCCGTACCCTTGCCCCGCTTGATCACGATCACGTTCTGCGCCTGGTCGGCATTGAGGATCGGCATGCCGTAGATCGAGCTGGCCTTGTCGGTCCGGGCGCTCGGATTGACCACGTCGTTGGCGCCGATGATCAGCGCCACGTCGGCCTGACCGAACTCGCCGTTGATTTCCTCCAGATCGAAAATCTTGTCGTAAGGCACGCCGGCCTCGGCCAGCAGCACGTTCATGTGGCCCGGCATGCGCCCGGCCACCGGGTGGATGGCGAACTTCACCTCGACCCCGGCTTCTTCGAGGATGGAGGTCATCTCCCAGACCTTATGCTGGGCATGCGCCACCGCCATGCCGTAGCCCGGCACGATGATGACCTTGGAGGCGTAACGCATCATCGCCGCCGCATCGATCGGCCCGACCTCCTTCATCGATCCGCTGATCGCCTCGCCGGGGCCGGAAGCGACCATCGGCGTGAACAGGATGTTGGATAGCGGACGGTTCATCGCCTTGGCCATCAGCTGGGTCAAGAGCGTACCGGCCGCGCCGACCACGATGCCGGCGATGATCAGTGCCGGGTTGCCCAGCACGTAGCCTTCGAAGCCGACGGCCAGGCCGGTGAAGGCATTGAACAGCGAGATCACCACCGGCATGTCGGCGCCGCCGATCGGCAGCGTGACGATCAGGCCGAGGATCAGCGAGATGGCGAAAAAGAACAGGATCAACTCCGGCTTGGCTGGCGCGAAGGCGACCATGGCGATCCCGAGGCCGATGGCGTTTAGCGCCAGGATCACATTGACCGCATTCTGGGCCGGCAGGCGGATGGCCTTCTTCAGCACCCCTTGCAATTTCGCCCAGGCAACGCAGGAGCCGGTGAAGGACACCGCGCCGATCAGCGCGCCGAGCACGGCGAGGATGGTCGTCACGGTGCTGTGCGCATCGCCCTTGGCGAACTCGATGGCGGCAATCGCCGCCGCCGCACCGCCGCCCATGCCGTTGTAGATGGCGACCATCTGCGGCATGTCGGTCATCTTGACCTTCTTGCCGGAGATCCAGGCGGCCGCACCACCGAGACCCAAGGCGGCGACCATCAGGGCGAGGTTCTTCAGGCCGGGAACCAGGAAGGTGCCGGCAATGGCGATCAGCATGCCGTAGCCGGCGAGGACGATGCCTTTACGGGCACTGGCCGGGGAGCTCATGCCCTTCAGGCCGAAGATGAAGAGCAGCGCGCCGAGGAACCAGGCGCCTTGAACGTAGAGGGGGAGGCTCATCATGCGCCCTCCTTCTTCTTGAACATGGCGAGCATGCGCTCGGTGACGACGTAGCCGCCGGCCGCATTGGCTGCCCCCAGCGCCACGGCGAAGAAGCCGATGGCCTGTTGCAGCACGGTGTCGGCACTGCCGAGCATCAGCATGGCGCCGACGACGACGACGCCATGGACGAAGTTGGAACCGGACATCAGCGGCGTATGCAGGATGACCGGGACCTTGGCGATGATCTCGTAGCCGGTGAAGGCGGCGAGCATGAAGATATATAAAGCGAGCAGGCCGTCCATTACGCTTCTCCCATTACCTGTTTGACCACGCTGTGGACGGTGACGCCGTCCTTGCACAGCAGGGTGCCGGCGACCACGTCGTCACTCCAGTCGATATTCATCTCACCGTCCTTGATCCACGGCGACAGGAAGTTGTAGAGATTCTTGGCGTAGAGCTCGGAGGCGTGGGTCGGCATGCGCGAGGGCAGGTTCAAGGGGCCGTGGATATTCACGTCGTTGGCGATGACGTGTTCGCCGGGCTGGGTCAGCGCGCAGTTGCCGCCGGATTCGGCGGCCATGTCGACGATGATGGCGCCGTATTTCATGCGGCCGATCATCTCGGTGGTGATGATCACCGGCGCCTTCTTGCCGGGAATGGCGGCGGTGGTGATGACGACGTCGGCCATGGCAACCGCCTTGGTCAGTTTCTCGGCCTGGGCGGCTTTCTCTTCGGCGGTCAGTTCGCGGGCGTAACCGCCGCTGCCATCGGCGGCGACGCCGGTGTCGACGAACTTGGCGCCGAGCGATTCGATCTGTTCGCGGGCAGCGGAGCGCACATCATAGGCATCGACCATGGCGCCCAGGCGCTTGCAGGTGGCGATGGCTTGCAGGCCGGCGACGCCGGCGCCGATGACCAGCACGCGCGCCGGCCTGATCGTCCCTGCGGCGGTGGTCAGCATCGGGAAGAACTTGGTGCACCGGGCGGCGGCGATCAGGCCGCACTGGTAGCCGGCGCAG
Organism: Betaproteobacteria bacterium; assembly: GCA_020621865.1. Classification (GTDB taxonomy): domain Bacteria; phylum Pseudomonadota; class Gammaproteobacteria; order Burkholderiales; family Rhodocyclaceae; genus Azonexus. The sequence goes on from JAHRYW010000002.1 coordinate 138,337, forward strand.
GAGGCCTGCGAAGACAGGGCGTCCATGCTCTGGGCGCGCGAGATGCGCGGCAACAGTTCGAGCGAGAAGGCGGTGATCCTGCGGGCATTGAGCGCGGCCAGCCGGGCCTTGTCTTCAAAGGGTTTCAACAGGCCGATCAGCACGGCGCCTTCGGGCAGTGCGGCGATTTCTTCCGCCGATGGCGGGGTGACGCGCAGGATCAGCTGGCTGCCAGCGTAGGCCTCGGCAATGCCGCCGACCAGCGAAACGTCGGCGTAGTCGGAATCGAGGAAGTGGCTCTCGATGCCGGCGCTCTGCTCCATGCGCAGGCTGGCGCCGAGGGCGGCAAATTTCTTGGCAGTCTCGGGAACGAGGGCAACCCGGCTTTCACCGGGTAGACGCTCCCTGACTACGGCAATGCTTAGTGACATGCTGTCTCTCCATTGAGGTTGATGACTTTTTTCTGCGTGTTGTTTTTGTGATTTGCCGGATCAGCCGCTGGTTGTCGGCTGGGTATTGCAAAAGCGGAGTTCGACCGGGTACGGGAAGAAATCCTCGACGTGTCCTTCGCGGATCTTCTGCTGCGAGTCCTGCCAGAATTTCGGCGACAACAGGTCGGAATGATACTTGTGGAAGGTCTTGCGCAGCACCGGCGAAGCGAGCAGGAAGGTGCTGAATTCTTCCGGGAAGACGTCGTTCTTGGCGACCGAATACCAGACCTCGCCGGACATCTCGGTTTCGAAATCCGGGGCAGGCGGAATGCGGCGGAAATTGCAGTCGGTCATGTACTCGATTTCGTCGTAGTCGTAGAAGACGACGCGGCCGTAGCGGGTGACGCCGAAGTTCTTCCACAGCATGTCGCCGGGGAAGATGTTGGCCTGAGCCATTTCGCGGATGGCGCTGCCGTATTCGCGGATGGCGTGTTCCAGGCCCTCGATGTTGTTGCTGCGCTCCATCCGGTCGAGGTGGATGTTCAGCGGCTCCATCCGGCGCTCGATGTAGAGGTGTTTGATGATCAGCTGGTCGCCGTCGATCTCGAAGCAGGACGGGGCGAGGGTGCGTAATTCGTCCAGCACCTCGTCGTCGAAACGCTTGAGCGGGAACATCACGTTGGAGAATTCCAGCGTGTCGGCCATCCGGCCGACGCGGTCGACCTGCTTGACCATCATGAACTTGCGCTTGACGGTCGCGTGATCCATGTTCTTCGAGGCACCAAAGACATCCTTGATGATCTTGAAGACGTAGGGAAAGGACGGCAGCGTGAAGACCAGCATGACCAGGCCGCGGATGCCGGGGGCCATGATGAATTTGTCTTCCGAATGATGCACGTGGTAGATGAAATCGCGGAAGAACATCGTCTTCCCCTGCTTGCCGAGGCCGAGCATGATGTACAGCTCGGAGCGCGGCTTGGCCGGCATGATCGAACGCAGGAACTGGACGTAGCCGGACGGCACTTCCATGTCCACCATGAAGTAGGCACGTGACAGCGAGAAGAGCAGGCCGATCCGCCAGGCGTCGAGCAGGATGGTGTCGAGGTAGAGCTTGCCGTTATCGTCGTGCAGGACGGGGATGGCGAAGGGATATTCAGCCGAGCCGTTGATCGCCTTGCCGATGATGTAGGCGGCCTTGTTGCGATAGAAGGCCGAGCCGAGCACCTGGATCTGGAAATTGACCTCGCGGCGCGGCATGCCGTTCAGGAAGCTGTGCACGGCGGCATAGACATAGTCGACGTCGAGGTCGAGGTTGGCGAACGGGCGGTGCCAGTCGAAATCGCCGACGATCTTGCGCACTGCGCCGCGCAGGCCGTCTTCCTTGGCGTAGTAGCTGCGGTAGGTCTGGCTGTCGTCGCCTTCGAGGTTTTCGGTCGAAATGGTCGGGCGGACGAAAATGAAATCGTTGTGGAAGTAATTGCGGTGCAGGATCTTGGTCGTCACCGAGTTGAAGAAGGTCTCGGCCAGCTCCGGCTGCTTGTGGTTGAGCAGGAGGCCGATGTAGAGCAGCTTGATCTGCTGCCAGGTGGCGTAATCGATGGTCGCCGCGTCGAATTCGTTGCGCAGGCGCTCGACGCATTCATCGACGCGGTCGTCGTAGAAACGGATGCGCTCCTTGACCGCCTTGTGCACGCCCAGCCAGTCGCCGTGCTCGAAGCGTGTCTTGGCTTCGCGGCAGGTCTGGCGGAACAGCGTGTAGTGTTTGTTGAACCCCTGGATCATGGCCAGCGCGATCTGGTGCGCGTTGGTGCCATAGAGGCCGACTGAAATCTTCATTCCCCGAAATCTCCTCGATGAGCCGATGATTCTAGCATCGGGTTTTCCAAATGCATGGCCGGTCGACGGCGGTGTCTGGTGCCGTAATTTTGATGTTTTGTAAGCACCGTGAAAGGCGAAAGGCGTATATTCGCCCCGCGTAAATCAACCCAAGTCGAGGAAATCCCATGGCCGCAGGTAAGTCGAAGATCATTTACACCCTCACGGACGAGGCCCCGTTGCTGGCAACCTGTGCCTTCTTGCCGATTGTCCGGACCTTTACTGATCCGATCGGCATCGAAATCGAAAAGGCTGATATTTCCGTGTCGGCCCGCGTTCTCGCCGAATTCTCCGACTACCTGCCCGATGACCAGAAGGTGCCCAATACCCTGGGCGAACTGGGCAAGAAGTGCCTGCTGCCGGACACCAACATCATCAAGCTGCCGAACATTTCGGCCTCCGTCGCCCAGCTCAAGGCTTGCGTCAAGGAGCTGCAGGAAAAAGGCTACGCCATTCCCGATTACCCGGAAGCTGCCAACACCGACGAAGAGAAGGCCCTCAAGGCGCGTTTCGGCAAGTGCCTCGGTTCCGCCGTCAATCCGGTGCTGCGCGAAGGCAACTCCGACCGCCGCGCACCGCAGGCTGTCAAAAATTACGCCAAGAAGCGCCCGCACTCGATGGGTGAATGGAAGCAGTGGTCGCAGACCCACGTTTCGCACATGGAGCATGGCGACTTCTACCACGGCGAAAAGTCGATGACCCTCGACAAGCCGCGCGAAGTGCGCATGGAGCTGATCGCCAAGGGCGGCAAGACCACCGTGCTGAAGCCCAAGCTGTCGCTGCTCGAAGGCGAGATCATCGATTCGATGTTCATGAGCAAGAAGGCGCTCTGCGAGTTCTACGAGCAGACCCTGGAAGATTGCCGCGAGTCCGGCATTCTCTACTCGCTGCACGTCAAGGCGACGATGATGAAGGTCTCGCACCCGATCGTCTTTGGCCACTGCGTCAAGATCTACTACAAGGACGCCTTCGAGAAACACGGCAAGACCTTCGAGGAGCTGGGCATCAACGTCAATAACGGCATGGTCGACCTCTACGAGAAGATCAAGCAGTTGCCGGAATCCAAGCGCGACGAGATCATCCGCGACCTGCACGCCTGCCAGGAACACCGGCCGCGTCTGGCCATGGTCGATTCGGCCAAGGGCATCACCAATTTCCACTCGCCCAACGACATCATCGTGGACGCATCCATGCCCGCCATGATCCGTAACGGCGGCAAGATGTGGGACGCCAACGGCCGTCTGAAGGACGTCAAGGCCGTGATGCCCGAATCGACCTTTGCCCGCATCTACCAGGAGATCATCAACTTCTGCAAATGGCACGGCGCTTTTGATCCCAAGACCATGGGCACGGTGCCCAACGTCGGCCTGATGGCCCAGCAGGCCGAGGAATACGGCTCGCACGACAAGACCTTCGAAATCGCCGAAGACGGCATCGCCAACATCGTCGATAACAACACCGGCGAAGTGCTGCTGACCCAGAACGTCGAAGCCGGCGACATCTGGCGCATGTGCCAGGTCAAGGACGCGCCGATCCGCGACTGGGTCAAGCTGGCCGTCACCCGCGCCCGCCAGTCCGGCATGCCGGCCGTCTTCTGGCTGGACAGCTATCGTCCGCACGAAGCCGAGCTGATCAAGAAGGTCAACAAGTACCTCAAGGACCACGACACCAGCGGCCTGGAAATCCTGATCATGTCCCAGGTTCGTGCCATGCGCTTCACGCTCGAACGCGTTGCCCGCGGCCTGGACACCATCTCGGTGACCGGCAACATTCTGCGCGACTACCTGACCGACCTGTTCCCGATCATGGAACTGGGCACCTCGGCCAAGATGCTGTCCATCGTCCCGCTGATGAACGGCGGCGGCATGTACGAAACCGGCGCCGGCGGCTCGGCACCCAAGCATGTCCAGCAGCTGGTTCAGGAAAACCACCTGCGCTGGGATTCGCTCGGCGAGTTCCTGGCCCTGGCCGTGTCGCTGGAAGAACTGGGCATCAAGGAAGGCAACCCGCGCGCCGTGCTGCTCGCCAAGACGCTGGATGCCGCCACCGGCAAGCTGCTCGACAACAACAAGTCGCCGTCGCCGAAAACCGGTGAGCTCGATAACCGCGGTTCGCAGTTCTACCTCGCCATGTACTGGGCGCAGGAACTGGCCGCGCAGACCGAGGACCAGGAACTGGCCACCCGCTTCGCCAAGCTGGCCCAGACCCTGACCGCCAACGAGGCGCAGATCGTCGCCGAACTGAAGATGGTCCAGGGGCAGCCGGTCGATATCGGCGGCTACTACAAGGCCGATCCGGAGAAGACCAAGGCGATCATGCGTCCGAGCCCGACGCTGAATGCGGCGCTGAAGGCAGCCCGCGTTTAAGTTTTAATCTCGCCCGATGAGGGCGGAAATTAAAAAGCGAAGGCCGTTCTGGTCTTCGCTTTTTTCGTTTTTTGGCCTTTTTTGCCTTCGACCGTAGCCTTTTGCCGATCCGGCCAAGGGCTGACACCGTTGCCCGTTTTGCCTCATAATTATGGATGCAGCCGGCCGCCGGAAACCCCGAGGCCGCTCTCCCCGCCACGGGGACATTAGACGCAAGACCCAAGTCGTCCAATAAAACAACTCATGGAGTGGATATGGCATCTCACATCACGGTTCCGCAAGGTGGTCAGAAAATCGTTCCGGGACAAGCGATCCCGAACAATCCGATTATTCCCTTCATCGAAGGCGACGGCATCGGCATCGACATCACGCCGGTCATGATCAAGGTTATCGACGCAGCCGTGGCCAAGGCCTACGGCGGCGCCAAGAAGATTCACTGGATGGAAGTCTACGCCGGTGAAAAATCCACCCGCCTCTATGGTCCGGACGAATGGTTCCCCAAGGAAACCTTCGACGCGCTGAAGGAATACTCGGTGTCCATCAAGGGCCCGATGACGACCCCGGTCGGCGGCGGTATCCGTTCGCTGAACGTCGCCCTGCGCCAGGAACTCGACCTCTACCAGTGCGTCCGTCCGGTCCAATACTTCAAGGGCGTCCCGTCGCCGCTGAAGAACCCGGAACTGACCAACATGGTCATCTTCCGCGAGAACACCGAGGACATCTACGCCGGCATCGAATGGGCCGCCGAGTCCGAAGGCGCCAAGAAGATCGTTAAGTTCCTGCAGGAGGAAATGGGCGTCAAGAAGATCCGTTTCCCGGCCACCTCCGGCATCGGCATCAAGCCGATCTCGATCGAAGGCACCACCCGCCTGGTCCGCGCTGCGCTCAAGTACGTCATCGCCAACGACCGCAAGTCGCTGACCATCGTGCACAAGGGCAACATCATGAAGTTCACCGAAGGCCTGTTCCGCGACACGGCCTACAAGGTGGCCATTGAAGAATTCGGCGCCGAGCTGATCGACGGCGGCCCGTGGTGCAAGTTCAAGAACCCGAACTCGGGTCGTGAAGTCATCGTCAAGGACTCCATCGCCGACGCCTTCCTGCAGCAGATCCTGCTCCGCCCGGCCGAGTACGACACCATCGTCACCACCAACCTGAACGGCGACTACATCTCCGACGCGCTGGCCGCGCAGGTCGGCGGCATCGGCATCGCGCCGGGCGCCAACATCTCCGACCAGTACGCCTGCTTCGAGGCCACCCACGGCACGGCACCGAAGTACGCCGGTCTGGACAAGGTGAACCCGGGTTCGCTGATCCTGTCGGCCGAAATGATGCTCCGCCACCTGGGCTGGAAGGAAGCTGCCGACCTGGTCATCAAGGCCATGGAAGCCGCTATCGGTGACAAGAAGGTGACCTACGACTTCGCCCGCCTGATGGACGGCGCCGACGAACTGTCGTGCTCCGCCTTCGGCGACGCGATGATCGAACGCATGTAAGCTGGGCCAATCGCCCCAGCCACGGAGGCCCCCGCAAGGGGGCTTCTGTTTTTGGGGCGGACCCGATGGTGGTTTTCTTGTGTTAATCATAGTTAATCACTACGATTGAATCTGAATGGCTTTTTATCGAGGCAAGCGATGGCGCAAGTGGAAACCAAAGTGCTGACGGCGCACGTACCGTTGCCGCTGGCTGAAAAAATCGACCAGATGGCGGCCCGTCTGGAGCGTTCTCGGGGTTGGATCGTCAAGCAGGCATTAGCCGCCTGGGTCGACCAGGAAGAAGAACGCAGCCGCCTGACCCGCGAGGCCTTGGCCGATGTCGATGCCGGGAGGGTGATCGATCACTCGTCGGTGCAGGCTTGGGCCGAGAGTCTGGGAGCTGACCAGACCCTGCCGCTGCCGCGCTGATGGAACTGAAGTGGACGAGCAAGGCGCTGTCGGACCTGGCGCGCCTCTACGAGTTTCTGGCGCCGGCTAACCCATCGGCTGCGGCGCGTACCGTGCAATCGCTGGCTGCCGCGCCGACCACCCTCCTCAAAAATCCGCGCATTGGCGAAAAGCTGGAAGAGTTCGAGCCGCGCGAGGTGCGGCGAATTCTCGTCGGCCAATACGAGATGCGTTACGAAATCCAGGCGTCGACGATCTACTTGCTGCGCCTGTGGCATACGCGCGAAGACCGATGAGCGGCCGGGAAACCATCACCCGCAAGCAGGCCGTGCAGGGCTACACCGGCTATTCGTGCATCGGGCTCTACAACCCCAAGGGGCCGGAGAACGTTGGCGCCATCATGCGTGCCGCCGGTTGCTATGGCGTCAATACCGTCTTTTATACCGGCACCCGCTACGAGCGGGCCTCGGCTTTCCGCACCGATACCAAGCAGGTTCATCTGCAACTGCCGCTGATCGGCGTCGACGATCTGTAGCAGGTCATTCCCTTCGGCTGTGTGCCGGTCGCCATCGAGGTACATCCCGATGCCCGGCCGCTGACCGAATACCAGCACCCGGAGCGGGCCTTCTATATCTTCGGCCCGGAAGATGGAGGCCTGAAGAAGAATGTCACCTCATGGTGCCGGGACATCGTCTATATCCCGACCCATGGCTGCATGAACCTGGCGGCGACGGTCAATGTCGTGCTCTACGACCGGATGTTGAAGCAGGGACGCTAGCCCTGATTCTTCAGCGTTTGAGCAGTTTGCGCATGAATTCCTCGACCAGGGCGGGGCGGATCGGCTTCAGGAAGTAACCGATGGCGCCGCCGGCGATGGCTGCCTGGACGACCGGGCGGCTGGCGTTGCCGGTGACCATGACGATCTTCGTTGGCGGGCAGGCGGCCTGGATATGTGGCAGGGCGTCGAGGCCGCTCATCCCCGGCATGTTGACGTCGAGGAAAACCAGCGCCGGGCGGGTTTTTCGGACCACTTCGATGCCTTCCTCGGCGTTGCTGGCCAGGCCGATCACCTTGATGCCGATTTCCTGCAACACCCCTTTGAGCAGCTGTCGGATCGCACCGCTGTCGTCGACGATGACGGCCGAGCGGGGGATGACCGCGCTGCTCTCGGCGAAGGTGGTTTCGGCGGCTGGCGGCTTGTCCCCTGCAGCCGGTGTGTCAGCAGGGCTCGGCGCTATCGGTTCGGCCGGGGCCGAGGCGGCACGCGCGGCAATCGCTCGTGCCTTTTCGATCTGCGCCAGTTCGTTGATGATCTGGGCTTCCTGGAAGGGCTTTTGAATGAAGCCGGCGGCGCCCAGGTCGGCGGCGTGGCCCTGCAGTTCGGGTTCGCTGGAGCCGGTGATCATCACGACGGCGACCTGATTGGCCGTGACGTCCATCTCGGCCAGCAATTCGAAGCCGTTTTTACCCGGCAGCTCGTAATCCAGGCAGACGACGTCGGGTCGCTCGTTCCTGACGAAATCGAGCAGGCCGCGCCCATCGGGGAACTGCGCCACGACCTTGTGCTCTTCGCCCTCGCAGATGGTGCGCAACAGGTTGCGCATCGCTTCGTCGTCATCAACGATCACGATTTTCATTTGACGTCCTTGGGAGAGAAAATACGATCCAATCCTTGGCCAGTCGGGTGTTTTGGCCGCCTGGCCAAGGATAGCGGCCAGTTTACAGTGCCGGCCGGAACTATGACGAAAAACTTGATCGCCGGGGCCGGCTTTGGCGAGCCCGAGCGAAGGCGGCGCAAGCCAGCGGGCAGGCTTTCTTTTTGCAGTAAAATTTGCGCCGTTTCCCCATTTTCTGGTGTTTTGCGATGACTACAGACCAAACCCCGGCCGCCGTGAGCGCCGACGAGTTGCTGAAGCGAAAAAAGGAAGTCCGCAAGTGGATTGTTTTGCGCGGCGTCCTGCTTGGCCTGCTGATCGCGGCCTGGTGGATCATGTTCGTGCCGGAGTCGGTCGTCACCTCGACCATGAAATACGTGCTTGGCGTCGTCGTCGGCCTGGTGGCAACGGGCGGCTACCTGTACCAGTTGCGCGCCGTCTTCCAGTCGTCGGACAGGGATTGATCGAGCGGCAAACCTGCCGGCGGTCCGGGGAGCTTTTCTGAACCACCAGCCCATCGCAGTTTTCGATTCCGGCCTCGGTGGCCTGACGGTCCTGCGCGCCCTGCGCGAACGCCTGCCGCAGGAGGATTTCTTCTATTTCGCCGACACCCGCCTGCTGCCCTACGGCGACCGGCCGGAAGCCTTCCTCCGCGAACGCGGCGTGCTGATCGCGCAAGCGCTGGTCCATCGCGGTGCCAAGGCGCTGGTCATCGCCTGCAACACGGCGACGGCCGCCGCCGCCGAGGCGATCCGCGCTGCCGTCGAGCTGCCCATCGTCGCGCTGGAACCGGGCGTCAAGCCGGCCGTGGCGCTGACCCGGAGTGGCGTGATCGGCGTGCTGGCGACGACGCGCACCCTGCACAGCGAGCGCTTCCAGCGCCTGGTCGGCAACCACGCCAACGGCCACCGCATCGTTGCCCAGCCTTGCCCCGGTCTGGCCGAAGCGATCGAAACCAAGGGACCGGACAGCGCCGAGGTCGAGCGCCTGCTTGACGCCTTCGTCGCACCGCTGGCCGTGGCCGGCGCCGATGTAGTGGTGCTCGGCTGCACGCATTACCCGTGGGTGGCCGCGGCCATCGCCCGCCGCATGCCGGTCGGCACGACGCTGCTCGATACCGGCGAACCGGTCGCCCGCCAGCTCGAACGCCTGCTCGCCGCCGGCCACCTGCTCGGCGGCGGCGAAGGCCGGCTAAGCATGGCGACCAGCGGCGACCCGCTGGCCGTCAATGCTACGGTCGGCCGCTTATTTGGGGCAAAAATGAAAATCGAACATTGGGAGCCGCAATGAGCGAGGGGAAAAAGGACATGGCGCAAAAGCCACTGGCCGGCCTCAAGGTCGTCGAACTCGGCACGCTGATCGCCGGGCCGTTCTGCACGCGGATCATGGGCGAATTTGGCGCCGAAGTGATCAAGGTCGAGTCGCCCGACGGCGGTGACCCGCTGCGCAAGTGGCGCAAGCTGCACGAAGGCACCTCGCTGTGGTGGTACGTCCAGGCCCGCAACAAGAAGTCGGTGACGGCCAACCTGAAGCACCCGGAAGGCCGCGAATTCGTCCGCAAGCTGATTGCCGAGGCCGACATCCTGGTCGAGAACTTCCGCCCCGGCGTGCTGGAAAAGCTCGGCCTGGGCTGGGAGGCGCTGAAAGCTGACAACCCGGGGCTGGTCATGGTCCGCCTTTCCGGTTTCGGCCAGAGCGGGCCGTACAAGGACCAGCCGGGCTTCGGCGCGGTCGGCGAATCGATGGGTGGCCTGCGCTACATCACCGGCTTTCCCGACCGGCCGCCGGTGCGCACCGGCATCTCCATCGGCGATTCGATCGCTGCGCTATGGGGCGCCATCGGCGCGCTGATGGCGCTGCGCCACAAGGAGGTCAACGGTGGTGCCGGGCAGGTGGTCGATGTCGCACTCTACGAGGCGGTGTTCGCGATGATGGAATCGCTGGTCCCGGAATTCGACGTCTTCGGCTTCGTCCGCGAGCGCACCGGCAACATCATGCCCGGTATCACGCCGTCCAACACCCACACCACGCGGGACGGCAAGCACGTGACCATCGGCGCCAACGGTGACGCGATCTTCAAGCGCTTCATGAACGCCATCGGCCGCAACGACCTGGCCGACGATCCGACCCTGGCCGACAACACCGGCCGCGACGCCCGGCGCGAAGAAATCTACGCCCTGATCGACCGCTGGTGCGCCGAACACGACGAAGCCGAGGTGCTGGCATTGCTGGCTGCCGCCGAGGTCCCGTCGTCGCGCGTCTATTCGGCCACCGACATGTTCGCCGACCCGCAATTCATCGCCCGCCAGATGTTCGAGTCGGCCAGACTGCCCGGTGGCAAGGAATTCAAGCTGCCGGGCATTGTCCCCAAGCTGTCCGACACGCCGGGCGGCACTGAATGGATTGGGCCAGAACTCGGGGCGCATACCGACGAAATACTGGCCGGGCTGGGATACGCCGCCGAGCGGATCGCCGCGCTACGGGCCGACGGGGCGATTTGACAGGCCGGGGATGGTCGTTGGCGCAAAAGCCTACGGTCGACCGGAAAATTTGGCCAAAATCCGAATTTTCCGACGGGCAGCTTGGGGTTGATTCGGCACTTGGCTTGACTCACTCAGTAGCCCGAATGTTTTCTGTGTCGGCACCTTGCTCTGTGCTCTTCCATTTGTAGTAGTTGTAGCAAGCCTGGATGACGAATAGAACGAACATCAGGCCCAGTGCGCCGTTTCTGCTCAACCCCCTGAAATATGCGTCCGACGGGAACAGCAGAAATACGAGCATGATCGGACTTGAGTAGAGGGTCCGCATAAATTTTCCACGATACGACAATTGGAAATAGTTGAGCGATGGGCTTGCTACAGGTTTATCTGGCCAATCTGGCGTTGCTTTACCAACTTGGTTTGTAGCGCCTGGCCTCAGGAGCGCTTCTGCGCGAAGGCGGTTCGCCTCTTCGGCAATATATTTGTCGTCCAAAATGTTCGCTTCCGTTCTGGTGTGCATTCGGGCTCGATTGCGCCCAGTTTAATCAGGCTATGAATTTATCATGTGCGTAATCGGATGGGGCTCTGGCCGCTATCAGCTACAGGCGGTCAAGCCTGTTTCAATCGATCAGCGCAACCTGAACCGCACCGGCAGTACCACCTGCCGCGGCGCGTCGGCCGGCAGCGATTGCAGTGAGCGGACGGCGCGTAACGCTGCTTCGTCGAGGATGGGGTGGCCGCTGCCTTGTTCGACGCGGGCGGCAGTGACCTTGCCGGTTTCGTCGATGATCAGCAGCACGTCGACCTGACCTTGCAGCCCCTGGGCGATGGCTTCGGCCGGGTAGAACTGGCCGGCGGCGTCGAGTTTTTTCAGGTGTTCGCGGACCGTCTGCGTCCAGGTTTGTGGGGCGCGGGGCTGGCTTTTTACTTCGGGTTTCGGTTCAGGCTTGGCTTTGGCCGGCTTTTCGGCGGCGGCCGGTTGCGGTGGCTCGGGCAGGGTCAGCGGTGGAGCGGCGGGCTGGGCGGGCGGCGGGCGCAGTTCGGCGACCGTGAATGCTACGGTCGGCGGCTTTTTTTGCTCAAAATCGGAATTCGGAACAAAGGGCAGCAGGTGCAGGGTGAGCGACAGCGCCAGCGCCGCAAAAAGCCGGTATTCGGTCCGCGTCATGAGAAAATGGGGGCTGGCCTGAGGCAATGGAATTGCGATGAATCGAACTGCAAGAATGCTCGTCATGATAATCGGGATGGGGCTGTCGCTGGCGGCGGCGGTGCCAGTTTTTTCGGCCGATCCGGCGGCGCCCGATCCGCTGCTGTTCGCCAACAGCATGGAGCTGGGCGATCTGCGCCAGGCCGAGAAATGGCTGGATGCCGGCATGCCGCCCGATTACATGGGCAGCCGCACCGGCAGTGGGCTGATGATCGGCGCCTGGGAGGGCAAGATCGATCTGATGCGCCTGTTTGTTTCGCGGGGCGCCGACATCAACAAGCTCAATGCCAACGGCGAGTCGGCGATTGCGCTGGCCGCCTGGCGCGGCCATCTGGAGGCGGTCAAATGGCTGCTTGAACGCGGGGCGCGGATCAATGCGCCGGCGCGCCAGTGGTCGGCGCTGCATTACGCGGTGTTCGCCGGGCATACGGCGGTGGCCGATTACCTGATCGAGCAGGGGGCTGATATCAACGCCAGGAGTACCAACGGTTCCAGCGTGCTGATGATGGCGGTTTACGAAGGTCATCAGGATATTGCCCGCAAGCTGATCGAGAAGGGCGCCGAGCGCACGGCCAAGAACGACTGGGGCGATGGCGCGCTGGAGTGGGCAATGCGCCAGAACCGCCTGGAGATTGCCAAGCTGGTGACCAATCCCGAGGAGTTCAACATCGCCGTCAGCCAGCCCAAGGAGAAATGGGGCGAGCCGATGCGTTCGCTGCGCACCTCGAAGGAACTGGAAGCGCTGCTCAGCATGCGGGAAAAGCTGGTCGAGCGCGGCATGGCGACCGAGGTGATCGACAAGCGCATCGCCGCCGAGCGGGTGCGCATCGTGCGCAGCGAGCTTGACCGCACGGCCCCGGCCCGCGCTGCGGCCATGGAGATCACCGCCAGCCGCAACAAGCCGCAGGATCAGTCGGCCAACATCGTCTATGACGCTGGCGGCAAGGCGGTAGGTTTCAAAGTGCCGCCGGCCACGTTTACCGGCACGCCGAAAATGCCGCCCAAGGGCAAGGTCAAGAACTACTAAAGACAGGGCAGCGCCGACCTGGCGTCAATTGCAAATCGACATCGGCTGATGCAGACTTCGCCGATTCACTGAGAGAGGAACGGGCATGCTTTACGTGGGGAGAGATGGCGAGGGTCGAATTTCGGAATTGCACCCGATGCCGCTTGGCAACGCGCATGAGGCACTGCCGGCGGATAACCCCGAGGTTCTCCAGTTCATCCACGAACGCTGGCGGCAGAACGAACTGGATGCGCTGGACCGCGATTTCGTCCGGGTCATCGAGGATACGATCGAGTTGCTGATCGCCAAGGACCTGATTCTCTTTACCGACCTGCCGGCCAAGGTTCAGGAAAAGCTGCTGCGCCGCAAGGAAGTGCGCCAGCTGCGCCATTACGACACCAATTTCGGCTCCGGCGGCGACGACATCATTCCGCTGTAGGCGCCGGCCGGCGGGCCGGCATCAATTGACGGTCATCACCGCCTTGACCAGTTCGGCCAGGGTGCGCACGCCCATTTTTTCCATGACCCGCGCCCGGTGGGCTTCGACGGTCTTCATGCTGATGTTCAGTTCGTCGGCGACCTGCTTGTTGAGCTTGCCGGCGACGACCAGCTGCATGACTTCGCGTTCGCGCTGGGTCAGTTGATCGAGGCGGTGGGCGATGGCGCCGTCACGCTGGCGGCGGGCCGACAATTCGGCATCGAGTTCGAGGGCGCGACGGATGCGGGAGAGGATGTCTTCGTCGTTGAACGGCTTTTCGATGAAGTCGCAGGCGCCGCGCTGCAATGCCGAGACGGCCATCGGCACGTCGCCATGGCCGGTAACGAAGATGATCGGCAACTGCGAGCCGAGCGCCTCCAGCTTCTCGTGCAGTTCCAGGCCGCTCATTTCCGGCATCCGGACATCGAGCACCAGGCAGCCGCGCATGTCGTCGCGCCTAGCCTTCAGAAAGCTCTCGGCGGAGTCGAAGCAGACGACGCGGAAGCCTTCGCCTTCGAGCAGCCAGGTCATCGAATCGCGCATCGCTTCGTCGTCGTCGACAACGAAAATGGTTTGGCTAGATTCACTCATCGTTATCCTCGGTACTTTCCTCGATCGGTACGGTGAAATGGAAGACGGTGCCGCCTTCGCGGCGTGGCGTGACCCACAGGCGGCCCTGGTGGAACTCGATGATCGAGCGGCAGATGGCCAGCCCGATGCCCATACCTTCGGCCTTGGTGGTGTAGAAGGGGGCGAAAATCTTTTCCATGTCTTCCTCGGCCAGGCCGTGTCCCTGGTCGGTGACTGAAACGTCGAGCATCCGGTCGTCCAGCAGCCTGGCCCGGATGCTGAGTTGGCGGCGTTCGACCGGCACGTCGCTCATCGCTTCGATACCGTTCTTGACCAGATTGAGCAGCACCTGCTCGATCATGATGCGGTCGACGACGATTTTGGGCAAATTCTCGGGCAGGTCGACGACGATCTGCGTACCGGTGCGCTGGGCCTCGATGTCGGCGAAGGCGCGGGTTTCGTCAACCAGCTCGGCGAGGGCGACGGGTTGCCGGTTGGGGTCGCCCTTCTTGACCATGTCGCGCATCCGGCGAATGATCTTGCCGGCCCGCTCGGCCTGGTCGGATGCCTTCTGCATCGCGGCCAGCAGGTCGTCGATCTTGTAGTTGCCGGCCTGCATGCGTTTGACGCAGCCGGCGCAGTAGTTGGCAATGGCCGACAGCGGCTGGTTGAGTTCGTGAGCCAGTGAGGAGGCCATCTCGCCCATGGTGATCAGGCGCGAGGTCTGCTCCAGGCGCTTTTGCTGCTGCAGGTTGACCTCGTCGATGTGCTTCTTGTCGGTGATGTCGGCGGCGATCTGGACGCGCACGGTGCGTCCGTCCACCCAGCGGATGGCGCGCTCGTGCAGGTGGTACCAGTGGCCAGACAGGGTGTGCTGGATTTCGCCGTCGAACAGCTCGCAGGGCAGTTGCTCAGCACCCAACGTGGCCGGATCATGGTGCAGCCATTCGGTGTTCGGCCGGCAGGCAGCGGTCACCAGCGCCGAATCCCGACCGACGCAGTCGAAGCCGAAAATGTTCTGGAAGGCGCGGTTGGCGAACAGGATTTCGCCGCTATGCACGTCGGCGACATGGACCGCCGAGTCGAGGCCGTCGATGACCGTTTCGAAACGCTCGTGGGCACGTTCGAGTTCGACGCGCACCCGCTTCGGCTCGGTGATGTCGTTCATCGAGGCCATCCAGCCGATCTGCTGGCCGTTGGTGTCGATCAGTGGCGAGAAGTAAAGGCGGACGTAAAAACGTTCGCCGTTCTTGCGCATGATGCGCATCTCGAAGCCGGCGGCGGGCGCCCTGCCGGCCAGCGCGGTGTCGATGTTGTGTTGCAGGCGCTCGAATTCTTCGGCTGGCCAGTAAGGGTAGGGCGGTTTGAGGCCGACCAGTTCCTTTTCTTCGAAGCCGGTCATCCGGCAGAAGGCGGCATTGACGAAGGTGATCCGTCCTTCGAGATCGATGGCGCGCAGGCCGGTGATCAGCGAATTCGACATCGCCTGGCGGAAGGCGTAGGCGGCGCGCAGCTTTTCTTCGGTTTCGGCGCGGTGCTGGGCGTGCCGGCGCAGCTGGATCAGCGTGATGGTGGCGACGACGGTCAGGATGATGATCAGCGCCGCCGGCAGGAAGGTCAGCCAGACGCCGCCACCACGGTAGGCGACGATGTTCAGGCCAAGACGGTTGTTGGGCAGGTCGAGGCTGATGGTGCCGGAGAGCTGACGGTCGGTTGGTTTGACCGACGAGTTGTTGAACACCTCGCGGTTTTCGGCATCGACCACGGTCAGGCTGTAGCGGGACGTGAAGGCGGTGGGCAGCGTGGCACGGAGCAGGGTTTCCAGCGACTGTACGGCGATGAAGGCGCCAAGGTCGGCCCGGCCGCGCTGGACGGGGAAGATGATGTCGTGCATCGGGCCCAGCGTGGCGTCGCGATAGTCCGGCGAAACGACGGTGCGCCGGATGCGCAGCGCCTCCTGCAGGGCTTCCAGCCGGCTGCCGGCGAACTGGTCGCCAACGAAGGTGACGGTCGATTCGTTGGGGGCGACCCATTCGACCTTGCCGTCGATATCGACCCAGACGATGGCGATGATTTCCGGCGCTTCGTTGATGTAGCGCCCGGCGCGGACCTGGAAGGCTTCGTAGGTCAGCTGCTTGAATTCCTGGTCGCGACCGAGTTCGCCGAGGAAGTCCTGGTGCGCCTGCAGGCGGTTCTCGATGGTCCGCTCGGCCCAGTGCATGTCGCCTTCCAGCGCCGATTTCGCGGTATCCAGCTCGCGCCACTGCAGCAGGCCGGTGACAATCAGCATGGCCAGCGCAAAGACGCCGATGGCGACATAGGGAGCGAGCCACAGCCAGGTCTGACGGGGCTGGGCGGAAAGGGATCGCATGAGCACGGTGAGATTTTTCGCCGTCGGCGCCGGTTCGGCCATTGGTGCTTACCCTAGTAGTCGGTTGGTATTAGTTATTGGTCATTGCCTGGTCGTCGGTCGCAAAAGCCGCCAACGACCCGGGCGACTAAAGAATGGCTACCAGCCACGGCACCAGCAGCGCGGTCAGCGCGCCGTTCATGCCCATGGCCAGCGCCGCGAAGGCGCCGCTCTGCTCGTTGACCTGGAAGGCGCGAGCGGTGCCGATGCCGTGTGAAGCGATGCCGATGGCGAAGCCGCGGACGGCCGGATCGCGCACCTTCATTGCATCGAAGACGAAGCGCGCGCCGACGGCGCCGAGAATGCCGGTGACGATGACCAGCACAGCGGTCAGCGACGGGATACCGCCGATCCGCTCGGCGATGCCCATGGCGATCGGCGTCGTTACCGACTTGGGGGCGAGCGACAGTTGCGTGGCGCTGCTGGCGCCAAGCAGGCGGGCGACCAGCACGGCCGAGACGATGGCGGTCAGGCTGCCGGCCAGCAGCCCGGCGAGCACCGGCAGCAGCATCGAGCGGACCCGTTTGAATTGTGTGTAGAGCGGGATGGCCAGCGCGACGGTGGCCGGGCCGAGCAGGAAGTGGACGAACTGGGCGCCGGCGAAATAGGTTTCGTAGGAGGTGCCGGTCAGGCTCAGGAAGATCACCAGCGCGGCGACGGCGATCAGCACCGGGTTGGCCAGCGGATTGTGGCCGGTGCGCTGATAGATCCAGAAGGCGCCCTGGTAGGCGAGCAGTGTGATGGTCAAGCCGAGCAGCGGCGAGGCGGAGAGGTAAACCCAGATCTGGCCGATGTCCTGGGTCATGATGCGTCTCCGGTGGGCGCGCGCATGCACAGTTTCATCACCAGCGCCGTGACGATCAGTGTCGCTGCCGTGCTGATCAGCAGCGACAGGGCGAGCGGCAGCCATTCGTCGGCGACCCGGTGCAGATGCACCATGATGCCGGTGCCGGCCGGCACGAAGAGCAGCGACAGGTGTTGCAGAAGGTTCTGGCTGGTTGACTGCAGCGGTGCCGGCGGGCCGCCACGCAGCAGCAGGGCGACAAACAGGAAGAGCATGCCGAGTACCGGCCCGGGTACCGGCAGGGCCAGGCCGCGGGCGACGACTTCGCCGACCAGCTGGAAGATCAGTAATTGGGTCAGAGCACCGAGCATGATGCTGTCCTCGATAAGGGTTGTGTGAAGTCTATGGTTTCTTTGATGTCAGCAATAGGGGGTAAATGGTCAGTTTATTTTTTACTAATGGTATTGAATGCTAAAGCCAGGGACCAGGGCGAAATTTCGGTTTTGGCCATTTTTTGGCGCTGACCGTAGCTTTTCAGAAATCAGGCCTACTGCCCATTGTTCCAATAGGGCCGGGTGTTGCCGAACCGGCTTTGCAGGAGTCAGATCAGCAGGCGCATGCGCCCGGCGATGCCATCGTGCTAAATTTCAATCGGTATTTCGCTTTCCATCAACCAACGAGGAATGAGCATGAGCAAAACACTGTTTGTTTTGTTGGCTGCCCTGCTGCCGCTGGCCGGCGTTCAGGCGGCTGACGGCTTTACGCTGAAGAGCAGCAGCCTGAAGGCCAAGGCGCCGATTCCGGCGCGCTTTTACTGGAACGAGTTCGGGTGTTCCGGCGAAAACGTCAAGCCGGCGCTCCAGTGGGCCGGCGCGCCGGCCGGCACCAAAAGTTACGCGATCACCTTCTACGACCACGATGCGCCGACCGGCAGCGGGTTCTGGCATTGGGTGGCCTACAACCTTCCCAAGGATGTGGGCGAAATCGCCGAGAACGGCGCGTTGCCAGCCGGGGCGGTCGAAGGCAACACCGATCTCGGCAAACCCGGCTTCTTCGGCCCTTGCCCGCCGGTCGGCCGCAAGCACCGCTACACCTACACGGTTTTTGCGCTCGATGTGGACAAGCTGCCGGTCGAGGCGGGGGCGACGCCGGCTATCGTCGGCTTTACGCTCTGGCAGCACACGCTGGGCAAGGCCAGTTTCGACGTGACGGCCGGGCCACGCCGCTGAGGCGGGAAATTTCAAATTTGGCCAAAATTTGCCGCCGACCGTAGCATTGGGCGTCCGGAATGAAAAAAGCGCCGGGTTTGACCCCGGCGCTCCTGTCTCGCTCCAGCCTTTTATGCTTTACGCCATTGCTTCGTACAACGGCAGGGTCAGGAACTCCGGGTAGTCCGGGGTCAGCGACATCTTGTCGAAGATGACGGCGGCCTGATCGTAGGTGGCGGTGTCCTCGCCCTGGGCGGTGACGGTGGCCTTCACCTTGGCCAGTTCCTCGGCGATCATCGGGCGGACCATCTCTTCGGTGACCTTGCGGCCGTCGTCGAGGATGCCCTTCGGCGAAACGACCCACTGCCACACTTGCGAGCGGGAGATTTCGGCGGTGGCGGCGTCTTCCATCAGATTGTGGATGGGCACGCAGCCGTTGCCGGCCAGCCAGCTACCCAGATAGTGGATACCGACGTTGATGTTGTTGCGCAGGCCTGCTTCGGTGATCGGGGCTTCCGGACGGAAATCGAGCCACTGGGCCGGACCGAAGTTGCCTTCGACCTGCTTTTCCCACTGGTTCGGCTTGTCGCCGAGGACCTTGACGAATTCTTCCATGGCGATCGGCACCAGGCCCGGGTGAGCCACCCAGCCGCCGTCGAAGCCATCGTTGGCGTCGCGGGTCTTGTCGTGACGGATGCCGGCCAAGGCCTTTTCGTTGGCCACCGGGTCGTTCTTGATCGGGATCAGGGCCGACATGCCGCCCATCGCCGGGGCGCCGCGCTTGTGGCAAGCCTGCACCAGGGCCAGCGCGTAGGAGCGCATGAAGGGCACTTCCATGGTGATGGCGCCGCGCTGTGCCAGGCAGAAGTCCTTGTTCTTCTTGAACTTCTTGATGCAGGAGAAGATGTAGTCCCAGCGGCCGGCGTTGAGACCGGAGGAGTGGTTGCGCAGTTCGTAGAGGATTTCTTCCATCTCGAAGGTGGCGAGGATGGTTTCGATCAGCACGGTGGCCTTGATGGTGCCTTGCGGCAGGCCGATGTGGTCCTGGGCCATGACGAAGATGTCGTTCCACAGGCGGGCTTCGAGGTGGCTTTCCATCTTCGGCAGGTAGTAGAACGGGCCGGCGCCGCGGGCGATCTGCTCCTTGGCGTTGTGGAAGAAGACCACGGCGAAGTCGAAGATGCCGCCGCCGACGCGCTGACCGTCAACCAGCACGTGCTTTTCATCGAGATGCCAGCCGCGCGGACGGATCTGCAGGGTGGCGATGGTGTCGTTCAGCTTGTATTCCTTGCCGGCTTCGTTCTTGAACGACAGTTCGCGGCGGATGGCCTTGTACAGGTTGATTTGACCCTGGATCTGGTTGTCCCAGTTCGGCGAGTTGGAATCCTCGAAGTCGGTCATGTAGGAGTCAGCGCCGGAGTTGAAGGCGTTGATGATCATCTTGGCTTCGACCGGGCCGGTGATTTCGGTGCGGCGACGCTCCAGGGCCTTGGGCAGCGGGGCGATCTTCCAGTCGCCTTCGCGGATGTGCTTGGTTTCCGGCAGGAAGTCGGGCATTTCGCCGGCATCGATGCGGGCCTGGCGCTCGACGCGGGCCTTGAGCAGTTCCTGGCGGCGAGCTTCGAAGGCGCGGTGCAGCTTGGCGACCAGTTCGAGGGCTTCGAAAGTCAGGATGGATTCGTAACCCGGCTTGATGTCGCCGGTGATTTGCACGCCCTGGGGCAGGTTTAGGCTCATGGAAGACTCCTTGGATTAAGGGTTAAGCGTAGGTTTTGAAAAAATAGATGATGGTCAGGCTGGCGCCGACGGCGATGACCAGCCGCTTCAGCCAGATGGCGGGCAGGCGGCGGGCGACCGAGGCGCCGGCATAGCCGCCGGCCATGGCGGTGATCAGCATGACGGTGGTGTGCGGCCAGCTGACGGCGCCAGCGATGATGAAGGTCGTCGATGACACAAAATAGTTGATGCCCGAGGTCAGGTTCTTCAGTGCGTTGATTTCCTGGATGTCCTCGAAGCCCTGGATGGACAGCGCGGCGAGCGTCAGGATGCCCATACCGGCACCAAAAAAACCGCCGTAGATGGCGACGATGAGCTGGAAGAGGGCGCCGCCCGGGCCGCCAGGGTTGCGCACGTCAACGTTGCCGCCCAGCTTGCCCTTGGCCCATTTGATCAGGCGCGAGAACTGGCTGCTGAAGGCGAACAGCGCGGTGGCCACGAGCAGCAGCCAGGGAATCAGGCGCGAGAAGGATTCGTTGCTGGTAGCGAGCAGCAGCAGCCCGCCGGCAATGCCGCCAAGCAGCGAAACGATGATCAGCAGCAGCGCCCACTTGCCATGGCGCAGGGCTTCGCGGCGATAGGCCCAGGCGCTGACCAGGCTGGCTGGGCAGAGGCCGACGGTATTGCTGGCATTGGCCATGACCGGCGGCACACCGGCCGCGAGCAGGGCGGGAAACGAGAAAAAGGTACCGCCGCCGGCAATGGCGTTCATGCCGCCGGCGAGGAAAGCGCCGGCACCGACGAGGAGCAATTCGGTGGTTTGCATTGTTGACGGCCTGAATGGTGTGAAGATTGGATGAGTTGGATTCTATTATTACTTCGGAGATAAAATAAGCCGGTATTTCGGCGAAGATTCTTTTACTCCAGGTATAAAATCATGTCTTCCTTCAAGCAGATCACGGCTTTTGTGAATGTCGCGACGCGTGGCAGTTTGTCAGCAGCCGCCCGGCTGGAGGGGGTGACGCCGGCGATCATTGGCCGGCGCCTGGATGCCCTGGAGGCCAGGCTAGGCGTTCGTTTGATGCTGAGGACCACGCGCAAGCTGACGCTGACCTTTGAAGGTCAGGCCTTTCTGGAAGATTGCCAGAAGGTGCTCAACGATCTGGCCAATGCCGAGGCCGCCGTTTCGTTGGGCGGTGTCAGGGCCAGCGGCCAGTTGCGCGTTTCGGCGCCGTCCGGCTTTGGGCGGCGGCATGTCGCGCCGCTGGTTGGCGAGTTCATGCAGGCCAATCCGGAAGTGACGGTCAATCTCGATCTCAGCGACCGTCTGGTTGATTTGCTCAACGAGAACATCGACTGCGCCATCCGTATCGGCGAATTGACCGATTCCAGCCTGGTCAGCGTCCGCCTTGGCGAAATGCGGCGCATGGTGGTGGCCAGCCCGGCCTATCTCGTGGCTTGTGGCGTACCGCGCGAGCCGGCCGATCTGGCGCAACACAATTGCCTGTCGCTCGGCCAGCAGCGCGGCTGGGTGTTTCGCGATCCGGTCTCCGGCGCGGTCGATACCATCAAGGTCGGCGGCACTTTCGAGTGCAACGACGGCGCCGTTCTGCACGAATGGGCGCTGGCCGGTCGCGGCCTGGCCTGGCGCTCGCTGTGGGAGGTCGGCCAGGATCTGAAGGAAGGCACGCTGACCTCGGTGCTCGACGCCTGGCAGGCGCCGCCGATGGGCATTTACGCAGTTTTCCCGCAGCGCCGCCATCTGCCGCTTCGGGTCCGGCTGTTCATCGACCTGCTCAAGGAAACCTACAGTCGGCCGAGCTACTGGGAGCTGCGCTAAGCCATGAAAACGCCCGTCTTTCGCGCTCTCGGCCTTGTTTCGGTGGGGCTCGGCCTGGTCGGTGTCGTGTGCCCCTGTTGCCGACGACACCCTTCCTGATCCTCGCAGCCTATTTCTTCGCCCGCTCGCACCCGGAATGGGAGGCGAAGCTGCTGGCGCATCCGAAAGTCGGCCCGGCCATCCTCGCCTGGCGTGATCATCGGGCGATTCCCAATGTTGCCAAGCGAACGGCGACGGTGTTGATGGCGATCAGCGTGGTCGGTGGTTGGCTCAGCCTGCCCGATCCCTGGCGCTACCTGCCTTTGCTCGTTGCGCTGTTGGTGCTCGGCTGGATGTGGTCCCGACCGTCGGTTTGAGCACGTGCCTTCGGCGAGAGGGCAAATGCTACGGTCGGCCGAAAATTTCGGCCAAAAATGAAAAAGGCCAGCACCTTGTGAGTGCTGGCCTCTTGCCGCCGGATAAGGCGGCGCTAAAGCGGTCGCTTCTTAGTGGAACTGTTCTTCTTCGGTCGAGCCGGTCAGCGCGGTAACGGAGGACTTGCCGCCCTGGATCACGGTGGTGACGTCGTCGAAGTAGCCGGTACCGACTTCTTGCTGGTGCGAAACGAAGGTGTAGCCACGGTCGCGGGCAGCGAATTCCGGCTCCTGAACCTTCTCGACGTAGGCCGACATGCCGCGCTTGGCGTAGTCTTGGGCCAGGTCGAACATGTTGTACCACATGGAGTGGATGCCAGCCAGGGTGATGAACTGGTACTTGTAGCCCATGGCGCCCAGTTCCTTCTGGAACTTGGCGATGGTGGCGTCGTCGAGGTTCTTCTTCCAGTTGAAGGACGGCGAGCAGTTGTAGGCCAGCATCTTGCCCGGGTGAACCTTATGCACGGCTTCGGCGAACTTGCGGGCGTATTCCAGATCCGGCGTGCCGGTTTCGCACCACACCAGGTCGGCGTACTCGGCGTAGGCGATGGCGCGGGAGATGGCTTGGTCCAGGCCCTTGCGGGTCTTGTAGAAGCCTTCGGCGGTGCGCTCGCCGGTCAGGAACGGCTTGTCGTTTTCGTCGTAGTCGGAGGTCAGCAGGTCAGCTGCTTCAGCATCGGTACGGGCGATAACCAGGGTCGGCACGCCGTAGACGTCGGCTGCCATACGGGCAGCGATCAGCTTTTGCACGGCTTCGGTGGTCGGAACCAGAACCTTGCCGCCCATGTGGCCGCACTTCTTGACGGAAGCCAGCTGGTCTTCCCAGTGCACGCCGGCAGCGCCAGCGCGGATCATGGCCTTCATCAGTTCGTAGGCGTTCAGCACGCCGCCGAAACCGGCTTCAGCGTCAGCCACGATCGGCAGGTGGTATTCAACGTGAGCGGCATCGCCCTTGTTGATGTTCTTGGACCACTGGATTTCGTCAGCGCGGTTGAAGGCGTTGTTGATGCGCTCGACAACCTTCGGCACGGAGTCAACCGGGTACAGGGACTGGTCCGGGTACATGGCGGCGTACTCGTTGTTGTCGGCAGCAACTTGCCAGCCAGACAGGTAGATGGCCTTGATGCCGGCCTTGGCTTGCTGAACGGCTTGGCCGCCGGTCAGGGCGCCCAGGCAGTTGACGTACGGTTCGTTGTTAACCAGATCCCACAGCTTTTCGGCGCCGCGACGGGCCAGGGTGTGTTCGACCTGGAAAGAACCGCGCAGACGGACGACGTCAGCAGCGGAGTAACCGCGCTTGATGCCTTTCCAGCGGGGGTTTTCAGCCCAGTCTTTTTCGAGGGCGGCGATTTGCTGTTCGCGAGTGCTCATGTGAATTCCTCAGGAGATGTGGTTCGGGGAAATAACGGCGTTGCGCCGGATACTCCGGGTGCAGCGTCGATGGGGGAAAGTATAGAGTTTTTTTTGCGGGGCAGCAATAGTCTTATATAAGACATAAGACGATATTATTTTAATTTAAAACAATGGGTTGGGCGCTGTATTTCACGATGTGAAATATTATTCGCGTTGATGAAATGCGATGCAGCATTATGCCGGTTCGGATGGCATCCGGGTGGGTAGCGCCGACTGGGATTTTCCGACTTGACGACAGGGAAGAAGGGGTATTGAATTCAGCAAATTTTGTATTTTCTGGCGGTAAAAATGGAAATATTGAAACGGCTATACGATTGGAACGAGCGGACTTTCTGGAACTCGTTGACCAAGAAACTGATGAGTTTCCTGCTGCTGTTTTTTGTCGATCTGGCTTATCTCGGGGTCTATTTCCAGCAGAAGCGGATGGTGGCCGAGGAAATGGGCAAGGCGGGGATCAGTGCCGAAGCCCTGCAGCGCATCTCGGAGAGCATGGATCACGGTCTGGTATTGATGATCGGCCTGACCGTCGTGGCGCTGTGCTGGAATCTGCTGCAAATTCTCTACATCCGCTATCTGATCCTGCGTCCGATCCGCATGATTGCCACGATCTTCGACGAAATCGGGCGCGGCGAGGGCGATTTCTCGCGCAACCTGCCGACCATCACCCACGACGAACTGCGCACCCTGGCCGAGGCCTACAACCGCTTCGCCGACAAGATGCGCGAGATCATCAGCGAGGTACGCAAGATGAGCGTCAACATCGCCCGCGAGGCGGTGGTCGTCAAGAAGACCGTCTCCTCGACGGCGTTGCGGGCCAGCCGGCAGGGCGAAATCGCCAACGTGGTGTTCGGTTCGAGCGGCGAGGCGATCCAGGCGATTCAGGAAGTGTCGAATTCGACCGAGCTGATTTCGCATTCGACCGACGCCAATCTGGCGACGGCGCGAGCGTCGCTCAACGAGATGCATGAAATTGTCAGCAAGGTCCATCTGGTCAGCGACAAGCTGACGACCTTCAACGAAACCGTTGATCATCTCGCCCAACGCTCCGACAGCATCCGCAAGATAGCCGGGCTGATCAAGGACATCGCCGACCAGACCAATCTGCTCGCCCTGAACGCGGCTATCGAGGCGGCACGGGCTGGCGAGATGGGCCGTGGATTCGCCGTGGTCGCCGACGAGGTGCGCAAGCTGGCCGAGCGAGTCAACGTCGCGACGCAGGAGATCAACGACAACATCGGCAGCATGATTTCCCTGGTCCGCGAAACGCAGAATGAAAACGAGGTCATCAACCATGACATCCAGCAGACGCGCCAGGTCGTCGAGCGCTCGTCTGGTGAGTTCCAGCGCATGGTTGGCGATTTCGAGCGGACCGGCGACCAGCTGACGCAGATTGCTGCGGCCATGGAGCAACTGACGGCGACCAACGGGCAGGTGCACGAAGCTGTGGCGCAGGTGCACGGACTGTCGCTGGAAGTCACCGGCAGCATGAAGTCGTCCGAGCAGTCCACGCAGACCTTGAGCCAGGCGACCGAAAGCGTCCAGGAACTCGTTTCGCGCTTCAAGATCGGCCGCGGGTCCTTCGATTACAACGTGGACGAAGCACGCCACTTCCGCGATACGATCCAGCAGCGCCTGGCAGAACTGGCTAAATCGGGCGTCGATATCTGGGATCAGAACTACCGCCCGATGCCAGGCACCAATCCGCAGAAATACGAGGTCAGCTATTGCAGCGCCTTCGAGCAGAACATCCAGCCAATTCTCGAGAGCGCCTTGCAGGCACTCAAGGGCGGGGTCTATACGCTGATCATCGACACGCGCGGCTATGGCGCCATCCACAACCGCAAATATTCGAACCCGCTGACCGGCAATTACGAGAAGGATCTGGTCGGCAACCGCACCCGGCGCATCTGGGACGACGTGACCGGCCAGCGTGGCGCCAAGAACACGCTGCCCTTGCTGGTCCAGACCTATGCCCGCGATACCGGCGAAATCCTCTCCGAAATCAACTTGCCGCTGATGGTTGATGGCCGCCACTGGGGGGCCATTCGGGTTGGCTGCGACAGTGCGGTGCTGCTCGAAGGCTGAGGTTTCGGCCGACCGGGAATGCTACGGTCGGCCCCAAAAAATGCCCAAAACCGGGATTTTCATCCCGGTTTTTTTACGACTGGACCAGCGGCTTGCTTGAGACCAGCACGCCATCCTCGTCGGCGTACAGCCATTCGCCCGGGTTAAAAGTGACGCCACCGAAGGTGACGGCCACATTCTTGTCGCCGACGCCCTTCTTCAGTGTTTTTTGCGGATGCGTGTTGAGCGCCCGGACCCCGATGTCGATGCCGTTGATGTCGCCCGAGTCGCGGATGCAGCCATAGACGACCACGCCGTTCCAGCCGTTCTTGGCGGCCAGGATGGCCAGCTGGTCGCCGACCAGTGCGCAGCGCAGCGATCCGCCACCGTCGATGACCAGCACCTTGCCTTTGCCGTCTTCACCGAAGACTTCGCGGACCAGCGAGTTGTCCTCGAAGATTTTCAGCGTGACGATCTGGCCGGAAAAGCTGGTCCGGCCGCCGTAGCGCTGGAACATCGGGGCGACGACGCGGACGGTCTTGCCCAGTTCGGATTCGAATTCATCGCACAGATCAGGGGTCTTGAAGCTCATGGAAAAATCCTCGAAATAAAAAAGCCGTGCAATGTTGCACGGCTTTCGGGGTGGATGGCAATCGTTCAGACGACGGCTTCGGCCTTTTCCTCTTCGAAATCGAGCCTGATCTTGCCTTCCTTGTCGAGATCGACCGTCACCCGGCCGCCGCTGGCCAGCTTGCCGAACAGCAATTCGTCGGCCAGCGCCGAGCGGATCGTGTCCTGGATCAGCCGGGCCATCGGGCGCGCGCCCATCAGCGGGTCGAAGCCCTTGGTAGCCAGCATTTCCTTGACCGCCTCGCTGAAGTGCGCCTCGACCTTCTTCTCGTGCAGCTGCTCTTCCAACTGCATCAGGAACTTGTCGACGACGCGCAGGATGATCTCGTGGTCGAGCGGCGCGAAGGAAATCGTGGCATCCAGGCGGTTGCGGAATTCCGGCGTGAACAGACGCTTGATCTCGGCCATCTCGTCGCCGGCTTGCTTGTTCGACGTGAAGCCCATCGAGGTCTTCTGCAGATCGGCGGCGCCGGCGTTGGTGGTCATGATGATCACCACGTTGCGGAAATCTGCCTTGCGCCCGTTGTTGTCGGTCAGCGTGCCATGGTCCATGACCTGCAGCAGGATGTTGTAGATATCCGGGTGGGCCTTTTCGATTTCGTCGAGCAGCAGCACACAGTAAGGCTTCTTGGTGATCGCCTCGGTCAGCAGGCCGCCCTGGTCGAACCCAACGTAGCCCGGCGGGGCGCCAATCAACCGCGACACGGCATGGCGTTCCATGTATTCCGACATGTCGAAACGCTGCAGTTCAACGCCCAAGCAATAAGCGAGCTGCTTGGCCACTTCCGTCTTGCCGACACCGGTCGGGCCGGAGAATAGGAAGGAACCGATTGGCTTGCCCGGATTGCCGAGACCGGAACGGGCCATCTTGATCGCCTTGGCCAGTGCGTCGATCGCCTTGTCCTGGCCGAAGACGGTCGCCTTCAGGTCGCGGTCGAGATTCTTCAGTGCGCCACGATCATCCAGCGACACGTGCTGTGACGGGATACGGGCGATCTTGGCGACGATCTCCTCGATATCCGTCTTGCCGATGGTTTTCTTCTGCTTCGATTTGGGCAGGATGCGCTGGGCAGCACCGGCCTCGTCGATCACGTCGATCGCCTTGTCCGGCAGGTGACGGTCGGTGATGTAGCGGGCCGACAGTTCGACCGCCGAGGAAATCGCCGTCGCCGAGTACTTGATGCCGTGGTGCGCCTCGAAGCGGGCCTTCAGGCCCTTGAGGATCTCAACGGTTTCGGCCACCGACGGCTCATTGACGTCGATCTTCTGGAAGCGACGGGACAGCGCGCTGTCCTTCTCGAAAATGCCGCGGAACTCGGTGTAGGTCGTCGCCCCGATGCACTTCAGTTGCCCGGAGGAGAGTGCCGGCTTCAACAGGTTGGAGGCGTCCAGCGTGCCGCCGGAAGCCGAACCAGCGCCGATCAGCGTGTGGATCTCGTCGATGAACAGGATGGCATGCGGATTGTCCTGCAGCGCCTTGAGCACGCCCTTCAGGCGTTGCTCGAAATCGCCGCGATATTTAGTGCCGGCCAGCAGGGAACCCATGTCCAGCGAATAGACATTGGCCTTGGCCAGGATTTCCGGCACTTCGCCCTCGACCACTTTGCGGGCCAGGCCTTCGGCGATTGCCGTCTTGCCGACGCCGGCCTCGCCGACCAGCAGCGGATTGTTCTTGCGCCGACGGCACAGCGTCTGGACGACACGTTCCAGTTCCTTGTCGCGGCCGATCAGCGGGTCGATCTTGCCCTGCAGCGCCAAGGCGTTGAGGTTGATCGTGTATTGCTCCAGCGGACCAGCTTCGGCCTTTTCGCCTTCGGTCTCGACTTCACTTTCCGAGGCGGATTTCTGCGGCTGCGGCACCTTGCTGATGCCATGCGAAATGAAATTGACGACGTCGAGCCGGGTAATTCCCTGCTTTTGCAGGAAATAAACGGCATGCGAATCCTTTTCGCCGTAGATGGCGACCAGCACATTGGCGCCGTTGACCTCCTTCTTGCCGGAGGACTGCACATGCAGGATGGCGCGCTGGATCACGCGCTGGAAGCCCAGCGTCGGTTGCGTGTCGATGTCGTCCTCGCCGGAAACGGTCGGCGTGTGCTCATCGATGAAATTGGTCAGATCCTTGCGCAGCGTATCGGTCTTGGCCCCACAGGCGCGCAGGGCTTCGGCGGCTGACGGGTTGTCGATCAACGCGAGCAGGAGGTGTTCGACGGTAATGAACTCGTGGCGTTTTTGACGCGCCTCGACGAAGGCCATGTGCAGGCTGACTTCGAGTTCCTGGGCAATCATCAGTTTTCCTCCATGATGCAAGCAAGCGGGTGTTGATGCTGGCGCGCGAATGCAATGACCTGTTCCACCTTGGTAGCGGCGATGTCGCGCGGGAAGATGCCGCACACGCCTCGACCTTCGTTGTGAACTTTGAGCATGATTCGTGTCGCTTGTTCAGTGTCCAGAGAAAAAAACCGCTGCAGAACGGTGATGACGAAATCCATCGGTGTGTAATCGTCGTTCAGCAACACCACCTTGTACATCTTCGGCGGTCCCAACTTGCTGCGTTGTGCCTCAAGTTGTCCGCCTTCCTGATACTTCGTAGCCATGCGCTCGATTCTATACAGTCCGTCTCAATCCGCAATATAAAATAATTTGCACGAGAAACGCCCGATTTCCAGTGCACGTCAAGCAAATCCCTTGCCTGGTTTTATGCTGCGCTGCGCCATCGAAACTTGTTGACGACGATATTCAGGCGGGGTAGAAAGCCAGTGTGTTTGGATTCAAGCTGCATCGAGGTTGCCATGAGCACCGGGTCGTTGAGCTCAAACAGGGAGTCGGGGAGACCCGGAAATTTGTTCGTTTTTTGTATGAAAGTTGCAAACATGGCAATCGGTACTGTCAAGTGGTTCAATGATTCCAAGGGCTTTGGTTTTATCACTCCTGACGATGGCAGCGAAGACCTCTTCGCGCATTTCTCCGCCATCAACATGAATGGTTTCAAGACCCTGAAGGAAGGCGAAAAAGTTTCCTTCGAAGTCGTGCAAGGCCCCAAGGGCAAGCAGGCTTCCAACATCCAGCGCGCCTGAGCTCCGGATTAAAATGTAAAAGCCCGCCTGGTTTCAGGCGGGCTTTTTTTATTGCTCCGAAGCAGGCTCAGGCGACGACGGTATCGTCCTGTCGTCGTTCGCCGAGGTTGTCCGTCCACGTGACTGACAGCTTGTCGCCGGCCTTGATGCCCCGGGCCTTGAAAGTGAATAGCGGGTTCCGGGAAATCGACGTGTTCAGTTGGCCGTCGATGACTGCCTTGCCGTTCAGTGAAACGGTGAAGTTCTGGATGAAGTTCATCGGGACGGTTTGGCCATTTTCATCCTTGCGCTGCCCGGTTTCCATCGGATGCTGCATAAGGATGCGGACGTCGGCGGTTTCGCCCTGAATTTGTGCGCGTATCTTGATCGGTGCGCTCATGCTCAGCCTCCGCAACCGCCGAGGGTGACCTTGATCTCGCGGAAGGCGACATGGGTCTTGCCGTCGCTGGTTTTAGCCACGACACGGATACGTTGGGTTTCCGACAATTTCAGCTGGGCCCTGACATAGGGCAGCACTGGGCCGGAAAACTCGATCACCGACGACAGCGGCATCGGGTTCTTGTCGGCGAAGATGGCCAGGCTGCGGGTGTTGGCGATATTGCTGGTGATTTCGATCTCGACCTTGGCGCCGTTTTCGGCGATCTCCGGGGCGGTGATGACGATGTCGCGCGTCTCGCCTGCGCCAGTAGCGCCGTAGGCCTTCAGTGCATCATTGATGTTGCGGGCGGTGAAGGCGCTTTTGTTCCATTCGGCGGCGAGCACGGCTGACGGGGTCAGCAGGCCGGTACCGAGCAGCGGCGAGAGCAGGGCGGCGGAGGCGCCGCCCTTGAGGAATCTTCTGCGTAGTTCGTGCATGGGGCGAAAGCTTATTCGGCGGTCCAGTGGCCGGATTTGCCACCCTTCTTTTCGAGCAGGCGGACACCGTCAATGCGCATGCCGCGATCGACGGCCTTGCACATGTCGTAGATGGTCAGCAGGCCGACCGAGGCGGCGGTCAGCGCTTCCATCTCGACGCCGGTACGGCCGAAGCATTCAGCAGTGACTTCGCAATGGACGGCGCTTTGCGCCTCGTCGACGGTGAAATCGGCGGCGACGCGGGTCAGCGCGATCGGATGGCAGAGCGGGATCAGGTCGCCGGTGCGCTTCGAGGCCTGGATGGCGGCGATGCGGGCGATGCCCAGTACGTCACCTTTCTTGGCCGAGCCGGAGCGGATCAGGGCGAGAGTTTCCGGTTGCATGAAAATGCTGCCGGCGGCGCGGGCGACACGGGCGGTTTCGGTCTTGCTGCCGACGTCGACCATATGGGCCTGGCCGGCGGCGTCGAAATGGGTGAGAGTCTGATTGGTCACAGGAATTTACGATTGGTTACGAACCGCTGGGAGCGGCTTTTCGGGCTGCGATATCATAGCACCATGCACTTCAAGCAACGATTCGTCGCCGCCCTGATCGCCTGCGCTCTGGCTGCCCAACCCGGGTGGGCTGACGATTTGCCGGAACTGGGCGATGTGGCGAGCAACGAGTTGTCGCTGAGCATGGAGAAGAAAATCGGCGTGCAGATCATGCACGAGATCCGCTGGCGCGAACCGACTTATCTCGACGACGGCGATATCGAAGCCTATCTGAACCAGTTGGGCGGGCGTCTGGGGGCGGTCAGCAACGATCCGGGTTTCGGTTTCTATTTCTTCACGATCAACGCGTCGAGCATCAACGCCTTTGCCATGCCGGGGGGCTACATCGGCGTGCATACCGGGCTGATCCTCTCGGCCCAGACGGAGTCGGAGCTGGCCGGCGTGCTGGCCCATGAAATTTCCCACGTGACGCAGCGCCACATTGCGCGGCAGGTGTTCCAGTCGAAGCAGATCGGCATGGCGTCGATGGTGGCCATGGCGCTCGCCTTGCTGGCGGCGCGGTCGAGCGGCCAGGCGGCGGGAGCGGCGCTCGTGTCCACGCAGGCCGGCGCGATTTCAGCCCAACTGGCGTTCTCTCGCGATTTCGAGCGCGAGGCGGATCGCCAGGGTTTCGATATCCTGCGCAAGGCCGGGTTTGACGTACGCGGTATGGCCGATTTCTTCGAGCGCCTGCAAAAATCGGTGCGCCTTTACGAGAACAACGCGACGGTCTACCTGCGGACCCACCCGCTAACCGGCGAGCGCCTGACCGACATGCAGAATCGCGAGCAGGTGGTGGCTTATCGGCAGGTGACGGATAGCGTCGATTTTCAGATGGTCCGTGCCAAGGTGCGGGCGATGCAGGGCATTCCGGCCGAGGCGGTCAAGGATCTGGAGGGCCTGTTGCGCGAGAAGAAGTTTGCGTCGGAGGCGGCGATTCGCTACGGGCTGGCTTTTGCCCGTTACCGGGCGAGGGACTGGGCTGGCGCCGAGAAGGAGATCGATGCGACACGCCGCCTGAAGGTTTCGGCACCGATGCTTGAGCACCTGCGGGCCGATCTGCGGATCGCCCAGTCGGACGTGGCTGGAGGTTTGGCCATTTATCGTGATGCGATGGTGCGTTTTCCGCTGAATTTCGGCCTGCTTTATGGTTACGGCGCGGCGCTGACCGGGGCGCGGCGCTTCGACGAGGCGCTGCGTTTTGCCGAGAGCCAGTTGGCGAACTATCCGGATGATGTCCGTCTGCACAAGCTGCGTACCGAGAGCTATGCCGGGCTGGGTCGTCGGGCCATGCAGCATCGCTCGCTGGCCGAGGTCTACGCCCTCCAGGGGCAGACGGCGGAGGCGGTGCAGCAACTGGAGTTCGCGCAGAAGGCCGGGGACGCCAATTTCTACGAACAATCGTCGATCGACGCCCGTTTGCGCGAGATGAAGCAGCGCCAGATCGAGGAACTCAAGGAAAAGCGCCGTTAATTCGGAGTAAAATCGCGCATCCAAACCATTTGCCGAACGACCATGGAATTTGATCGCGATCTCGACGTCAAGGGGCTGAACTGCCCGCTGCCCATCCTGCGTACCAAGAAGGCGCTCGCCGAGATGGAATCCGGCAAGATCCTGCGTGTCCTGGCGACCGATCCGGGATCGCTGAAGGACTTTCCGGCCTTTGCCAAACAGACCGGTAACGAGCTGCTTGAGCATCGTGAAGAAAATCGCGTCTTCGAGTTTTTCCTGAAACGCAAATAAGCGCCGAATTCACCGCATTTTTTGAAGACAGGCGGGCGCCGGCAGGCGAACCCGCCGCTTGGCTGTTTACCGGCCTGGTCGATTGCCTTGAGGTGCGTGACGGCGCGTCGTTCGATGCAGCACTGAGCAGGCTTCAGGACGAGGCCTTGTGGACCGTTGTCGGGCTGGATTACGAACTCGGTTACCTGCTTGAGCCGAAATCGGCGCCGCCAGGCTGGCATGCGGGTTCGCAGGTGCTGGGGCGCTTCTGGCGCTTTGCCGACCGCCGGGAGTTGTCGCGCGAGGCGGCCGATGCCTGGCTGGCGCAGCAGGCCGGCGCGGCTGGGGTGGGCGGCCTGCGGCCGGCGATCGATGCGCAAACCTACCATGCTACGGTCGGCCGGGTAAAAAGCCTGATTTTCGCGGGCGACTGCTACCAGGTGAATTTCACCTTCCCGCTCGATTTTGACTGGTTCGGCGCGCCGCTGGCCCTCTATGCGCGGCTGCGTGAACGCCAACCGGTGCGTTATGGCGGCTTCGTCGGCGATGCCCGGCAAGGGCTGGTTTCGCTGTCGCCGGAACTGTTCATCGAACGCCGGGGCGACCGGCTGATTACCCGGCCGATGAAGGGGACGGCACCGCGCCACGCGCCGGCAGAGCAACTGCGCCACTCGGCCAAGGACCGGGCCGAGAACCTGATGATCGTCGACCTGCTACGTAACGACCTCGGTCGGGTGGCCACCAACGGCAGCGTCGTTGCCGACCGCCTGTTCGAGATCGAGGATTACCCGACCGTCTGGCAGATGGTCTCGGAAGTGTCGGCCGATGTTGCCGGCCGCAGCTTCGGCGAACTGCTGCGCGCGCTGTTTCCCTGCGGCTCGATCACCGGGGCGCCGAAGATCAGGGCGATGCAGATCGTTGGCGAACTGGAGGGTTCGCCGCGCGGCACCTACACCGGCGCCCTGGGCTGGCTGGCACCGAATGGCGATTGCCGGCTGAACGTGGCGATCCGGACGCTGGAGCTGGGTGCGGATGGGCGCGGCAAGCTGGGCATCGGCAGCGGCATCGTCGCCGATTCCGATGCCGCGGCGGAGTGGGCCGAGTGCCAGCTGAAGGCAGGCTTCCTGAGCGAGTGCGATCCGGGCATCAAGTTGATCGAGACGCTGCGCCGCGAAGAGGGTGCCTATCCTCGCCTGGCTGGGCATCTGGAACGACTGCGCCGCTCTGCCGAGTGGTTGGGTTTTGCTTGCGACGAGCAGGCGGTGGGCGCGGCGCTGGATCAGCAACCGGCGTCGGGAACCTGGCGGGTTCGGCTGACGCTGGCCAAGGATGGCCGGGTCGAGGTGGCGTCATTTCCCCTCGGCGACGAGCCGGCCGGTTTGCGCCATGCGCTGCTCGCCGGCGAGGCTATTACGTCGACCTATCCGCTGCGTCGCCACAAGACGACCGACCGGGCGATTTACGATGCGGCCCTGGCGACGCTGGCCGATGATCCGCAACTCTTCGATGTGGTCTTCCTGAACGAGCGTGGCGAGGTGGCGGAAGGGGCGCGCAGCAACGTCTTCGTCGAACGCGACGGAATCCTGCTGACGCCGCCGCTCAGTAGCGGCGCCTTGCCCGGTGTGTTGCGGGCCGAACTGCTGGCTGCCGGGAAAGCCAGCGAGGCGGTGTTGCGGCCCGCCGATCTGGTCGGTGGCTTCTGGCTGGGCAACGCCCTGCGCGGCATGGTTCGGGTGATGCTGCGGGACAAAATTTGAAATTTGGCCGTTTTTTGCCGCCGACCGTAGCATTCCCGATTTCAACGGGGCATCAGCCCCGTTGAAGGGTAAAAACTACCCGCGCAGCTTGCGCAGGTAGATGCCAAGCAGCGAGAACAGCGCCGCGGCGACGCCGTAGTAGAACGCCTTGGCTTCGATGTCCTGATACTCGACCAGAACCGGCACGTCGTTTTCCAGGCGGTAACGGACGGTGGTCTGGAAGTGCCAGGACGAGGCCTTGACTTCGAACAGGCCATTTTCGACCTTCCACTTCAGCCAGTTCTTTTTCTCATCGAGATCGCCAGCCGCTTCCGGCGGGGTCAGCGACTCGAACTGGCCGGCCGCACGGGCGGCGGCCAGTTCGCCATAGGCGACGCCGCAGGCTTCCTTTTGCTGGTTCTTGACGCAGGTGGCGATCAGCCGGAATTCCGGCTTCCAGTCGCTGGTCTTGTCCCACGGCCAGGAAATGATGAAGGCCACCGTCCACGCCCAGACGAGGCCAGTGAAGATCATCAGGGCCACGAAAATTTTCGAGAAGAACGAGCGCTTGTCAGCGGACATCGGGTTTCCTTTGTTTAGCCCAGCTTGGCCAGTTGCGGTTTGAGTTGTTCCAGCGTGGCGCTGAATTCGGCGACCCGCTGTTTTTCCTGTTCGACAACGGCGGCCGGGGCGCGGGCGACAAAGCCTTCGTTCGCGAGCTTGCCCTGGGCGATGGAAATCTGCTTCTCCAGCTTTTCGATTTCCTTCTTCAGGCGCTCGCGTTCGGCGGCGACGTCGATCTCGACCTTGAGCATCAGGCGCGTCTCGCCGACCACGGCGACCGGTGCCATGGCGTCGGCCGGCATGTCGTTCACGATTTGTACCTCGGACAGCTTACCCAGAGCTTGCAGGATGGGGGCGAACTCGGAAATTTCGTCGCCGCCGCCGGCGATCAGCAGCGGCGTGCGCTGTGCCGGGGAGATGCCCATCTCGCCGCGCAGGTTGCGGCAAGCGTAGGCCAGCGCCTTTAGGCGCTCGACCTTGGCTTCGGAGGCCTCGTCGACGCGTGACAGGTCGGCTTGCGGGTAGGTGGCGAGCATGATCGAATCGTGCGTCTTGCGCCCGGCGATCGGGGCAACGGTCTGCCACAATTCTTCGGTGATGAACGGGATCAACGGGTGGGCCAGGCGCAGCACGGCTTCCAGCGTGCGCACCAGGGTCCGGCGGGCGCCGCGCTGCTGGGCGTCGTCGCCGGTCTGCATCTCGACCTTGGCGATTTCCAGGTACCAGTCGCAGAACTCGTCCCAGACGAATTTGTAGATGGCCTGGGCGAGCAGGTCGAAACGGTAGTCGATGAAGTGCTGCTCGACCTCGGCCTCGACGCGTTGCAGCTGGCTGACGATCCAGCGGTCGGCAAAGCTGAATTTCAGGCGCGGTTCGCCGGCTGGCACGATGCAGGCATTGGAGCCGGCCTGCTGCTGGTGGTCGAGCGCCAGGTCGTGGCCTTCGACGTTCATCAGCACGAAGCGGGTGGCGTTCCACAGCTTGTTGCAGAAATTGCGGTAGCCGTCGCAGCGGTTGAGGTCGAACTTGATGTCGCGGCCCGGCGAGGCGAGCGAGGCGAAGGTGAAGCGCAGCGCATCGGTGCCGAAGGCCGGGATGCCGTCCGGGAATTCCTTCTTGGTCTTCTTGGCGATGCTCTCGGCCTGCTTCGGATTCATCAGGCCGAAAGTGCGTTTTTCGACCAGCGCATCGATGCCGATGCCGTCGATCAGGTCGATCGGGTCGAGCACGTTGCCCTTGGATTTGGACATCTTCTGGCCTTCGCCGTCGCGGATCAAACCGTGCACGTAAACGTGCTTGAACGGGATCTTGCCGGTGATGTGCTTGGTCATCATGACCATGCGGGCGACCCAGAAGAAGATGATGTCGAAGCCGGTGACCAGCACCGACGACGGCAGATATTGCTGTAGCACCTGATTGGCCGCGTCGGTCGCCTCGTCGCCGCTCCAGTCGAGCGTCGAGAACGGCCACAGGGCGGAGGAGTACCAGGTGTCGAGGACGTCCTCGTCGCGCTGGAGCTGGCCGGCGTAACCGGCCTGGTCGGCCTGGTGACGGGCTTCCGCCTCGTTTTGGGCGACGAAGACCTCACCATTGACGCCGTACCAGGCCGGGATCTGGTGGCCCCACCACAGTTGACGCGAGATGCACCAGTCCTGGATGTTGTTCAGCCACTGGTTGTAGGTATTGACCCAGTTTTCCGGGTAGAACTTGATCTCGCCGGAGTGGACGACGTCCAGCGCCTTTTCGGTGATCGACTTGCCATCGGCGCCCGGCTTGGACATTGCGACGAACCACTGGTCGGTCAGCATCGGCTCGATGACGACGCCGGTCCGGTCGCCGCGCGGTACCTTCAGCTTGTGCTTGTCGACCTTGACTAGGATGCCTTCGGCTTCGAGGTCGGCGACGACGGCCTTGCGGGCGTCGAAGCGGTCCAGGCCGCGGTATTTTTCCGGCGCATGGTCGTTGATCTTGCCGTCCAGCGTCAGGATCGAAATCATCGGCAGGTTGTGGCGCTGGCCGACCGCGTAGTCGTTGAAGTCGTGCGCCGGCGTGACCTTGACGCAGCCGGTGCCGAATTCGAGATCGACGTAGGAATCGGCAATGATCGGGATTTCGCGGCCGGTCAACGGCAGCTTCACCAGCTTGCCGATCATGTGTTTGTAGCGCTCGTCTTCCGGGTGCACCATCACGGCAGTGTCGCCAAGCATGGTTTCCGGGCGGGTCGTGGCGACGACCAGGCTATCCGAGCCATCGGCCAGCGGGTAGCGGATCTGCCACATGAAGCCGTCTTCTTCCTCCTGGACGACTTCGAGATCGGAAACGGCGGTGTGCAGCTTCGGGTCCCAGTTGACCAGGCGCTTGCCACGATAGATCAGGCCTTCGTTGTAGAGGCGGACGAAGGTTTCGGTGACGACCTTGTTGAGGCCGGCGTCCATCGTGAAGCGCTCGCGCTTCCAGTCCGGGCTGGTACCCATCCGGCGCATCTGCTTGGTGATGGTGTTGCCGGAATACTCCTTCCATTCCCAGACCTTTTCGAGGAACTTCTCGCGGCCGAGATCGTGGCGGGAAACGCCCTGGGCATCGAGCTGGCGCTCGACGACGATCTGCGTGGCGATACCGGCGTGGTCGGTGCCTGGCTGCCACAGCGTGTTGTGGCCGCGCATCCGGTAGTAGCGGGTCAGCGCGTCCATGATCGTCTGGTTGAAGCCGTGGCCCATGTGCAGCGTGCCGGTGACGTTGGGCGGCGGCAGCAGGATGCAGAAATTGTCGGCAATGCTACGGTCGATGCCCGCAGCGAAGTAATTCTGGCCTTCCCACTCGGGGTACCAGCGACGTTCGATATCGGCCGGCTCAAATGCTTTGGCGAGTTCCATGGACTTGTCGGAAAAGGGGAAAACCCCAAATTATACCGGAGCATGGCGCCGGTATTGGCGCGATCTCAGTCCTGCGCGGATTGGCTGGCGATCATTTCCTGTTCGGCCAGAAAGTCGCGGACCGTCGATTCGATGATGCGCGGCAGCTCGGCACTCAGCCGCTGCTCGACGCGGCGGGCCAGTTCGTGAACCAGCAGGTCGCGCAGGCCGGGGTCGAGGGTCGGTGGTGGTTCGTCCGCGGGCGCGATCTCGATCTCTGGCTGCCCGGGCGCTGACTGCAGGGTTGCAGCGGGGGGCTCGGCGATTATTGCGGAGGCAGGCTCTTCGGGCTGTTCCGCGGTTATGGCTGTCTCGAGGGAGGGCGCAGCCTCGGCGTCGAGCAGGAGCGGAATATCATCGTCGTCGACGGCATCGATCAACACCGGAACGTCATCGAATTCGACGTCGTTCTGGCGCTTGCGGTTCATCAGCGCATCGGCGCGGGCAAGGATGGGGCTGGGCAAGAGCGTTCCTTAGCGATCGCTGAGATCGAAGTAACGGACGTCGCAGCCGCGCTCCTTGTAGAGCTTGACGCGGTCGCGGGCGGCAGCGCGGTCCTCCTCGTCCTGGCCGACGACTTCGATCAGGTTTTCGAAGCGCGAAAACCCCGGCGGAATTTCGCGGCTGAGATTCATCAGTCGCTCGTGCTGAGAGATGCTTTCCAGCGTGTCGGTGATCAGGATCGGGGTTTCCGCCGCCAATGGCGAATCGGCCCGGCAATGCGGCACGAAGCTGAGGGCCGCATGGGTCCAAAGCATGCGGTCGAGGCTGCCGGCAATTTCCTTTTCCCGCGCAAAGACCAGCATCGGTTTTTTCTTGGCATAGGCGCCGCTCAACAGCGCGCAGGCAGCGGCGATCTTGTCGGACGCGCCGTGGTAGAAAAAAACTTGGGTCAATTGAGCTTGCCTGCGCGCTGCAGCAGGTAATGCGTCAACATCGGCACCGGCCGGCCGGTGGCGCCCTTGTCGGCACCGGATTTCCAGGCGGTGCCGGCAATGTCGAGGTGGGCCCACTCGAACTTCTTGGTGAAGCGCGACAGGAAGCAGGCGGCCGAAATGGCGCCGCCGTAGCGTCCCCCGATATTGGCCATGTCGGCGAACGGACTCTTCAGCAGTTCCTGGTAGTCATCCCACAGCGGCATGTGCCAAGCGCGGTCGTTGGCTTCCTCGCCAGCGTCGAGCAGGTCGCGGGCGAGGCCGTCCTTGTTGGCAAACAGGCCGGTGGCTACCGAGCCCAGGGCGACCACGCAGGCGCCGGTCAAGGTGGCGACATCAATGACCGTGTCCGGCTCGAAGCGTTCGGCATAAGTCAGGGCGTCACACAGGATCAAGCGTCCCTCGGCGTCGGTATTCAGAATTTCGATAGTCTGGCCGGACATCGACGTGACGATGTCACCGGGGCGGCTGGCGTTGCCGCCCGGCATGTTCTCGGTGGCTGGAACGACGACGGTCAGGTTGATCGGCAGGGCCATGCGGGCCGCTGCGCGCATGGTGCCGAGCACGCTGGCGGCGCCGCACATGTCGTACTTCATTTCGTCCATGTCTGCACCCGGCTTCAGCGAAATGCCGCCGGTATCGAAGGTGACGCCCTTGCCGACCAGAACGATCGGCTTGTCGCCGGCTTTGCCGCCCTGATGGGTGAGGACGATCAGCTTCGGCGGCTGGTGCGAGCCTCTCGCCACGGAAAGCAGAGACCCCATGCCGAGTTTCTCCATGTCGGCCCGCTCGAGAATCTCGCAGCCCAGCTTGAATTCCTCGGCCATCTCCTGCGCCTGCTCGGCCAGATAGGTGGGATGGCAGATGTTTGGCGGCAGGTTGCCCAAAGTCTTGGTCATGGCCATGCCTTCGGCGATCGCGATGCCCTGGGCCAGCGCTTCTTCGGCCGGAGCCAGTTCGTTGCGGCGCTCGACACTGAGCGTCAATTTGCGCAACGGCCGGCGAATTTCTTCCTTCTTGCTCTTGAATTGGTCGAACTTGTAGGTGGCATCCAGCGCGATGATTGCCGTCTGGCGCACGCGCCAGGCAATGCTGCGTTTACGGACGGTCAGCTCGGTCAGGAAAATGGAGGCGTCGAAGGCACCCGTTTCATTCAGCACCTTGACCGTGGTGCGAACCGCGGCGGCGAATTCCTTTTCCTTGAAATCTTTTTCCTTGCCCAGGCCGACGAGCAGGATGCGGTCGCAGAGCGTGGCTGGAACATTGTGCAAGAGCAGCATGCTGCCGGCCTTGCCCTCCATGTCACCACGGCGGATGATGTCGGAAATGTAACCGCCGGACGCCTTGTCGAGCAATTCCGCCGGAAGCGTCAGTTTTCTCGATTCAAATATCCCGACCACGACGCAGGCGCTACGCTGTTTTTCCGGGCTACCGCTTTTTATGCTAAATTCCACAAGCTGCTCCTGATCAGGGAAATATCAGTATTCGAGGGATTATCCTCGCATTTTTTCGGTTTCGTCAAAGCATGATATTCGAGCGCGCCGTACGGCGCGAGTTCGCCCAGGCAGCTGCCGGCATCAGCGTAGCGCTGCTGGCCATCCTGACCTCCACTCAAATGATTCGCCTGCTCAAGGATGCGGCGGGCGGTCGTATTGTTCCGGAAGCCGTTGCTTCGCTGCTCGGCTTCGCGGCCCTGAATTTCATGCCGATTCTGCTGTCGTTGACGCTGTTTGTCTCGATTTTGCTGAGTTTGACCAGAAGTTACCGCGATTCGGAAATGGTCGTCTGGCTTTCGTCGGGGTTGCCGCTGACTGCCTGGGTTCGCCCGGTGATCAAGTTTGCCTTGCCCATCGTCCTGGCCATCGCATTGCTGGCGGGATTCCTTTCGCCATGGGCGAACTACCAGACCGCTGATTATCGCCAGCGTCTGGCAGCCAAGAGCGAGTTGACCCAGGTCTCGCCGGGGGTGTTTAGAGAGGTCAAAAAAGGCGGGCGGGTATTCTTCGTCGAGGCATTGTCCAGCGATGCCAGTCAGGTTGGTAATGTGTTTGTGGCTTCGGTTCAGGAAGGCAAGCTGGGTGTTGTGATCTCAAACTCCGGTCACCAGGAAGTCGCTGCCAACGGAGACCGGTTTGTTGTCCTCGACCGCGGTCGGCGCTACGAGGTGGAGCCCGGAACGCCGCAATTCAAGATTTTGGAATTCGAGCGCTATCGGATGCGTGTCGAGGATAGAGAGGCTACGCCGGCCGACCAGACACCGAGTCGGATGCCGATCACCGAACTGCTTGGCGATGACAGCAACCCGGCTCGCGCCGAATTGTTGTGGCGCATCGGGATGCCGGTCTCAGCCCTGATTCTTTCCTTGCTGGCCATTCCCTTGTCCTACGTCAATCCTCGGGCCGGACGTTCGGCCAACATGTTGATTGCCATCTTGATCTATGCCATCTACACCAACCTGATGTCGGCCAGCCAGGCATGGGTGGCGCAGGGCAAGCTCTCCTTCTGGGTTGGCGCCACTGCTGTTCACCTGTTGATGCTGCTGCCCCTCGTGATCCTCTTTCATCATCGAATGGCTGTTCGTGCCGTATGGCGAGGCGGGGGCGCCTGATGTTCCGGTTGAATCTATACCAACGCTATTTAATGCGCGAGACTCTGGTCGCAGTGTTCCTGGTGTTGGCTGCATTCCTTGCGTTGTTCAGTTTTTTTGATCTGGTTAACGAACTGCGCAGTGTCGGCAGGGGGGGGTATCAACTTGGCCATGCCGTTTCTTTTGTCGCGCTAAGTCTTCCCGCGTTGGTCTATGAACTGATACCGATCGCCACCCTGATCGGTGCCTTGTACGCGCTTTCCACTCTCGCCCGTCATTCCGAGATAACGGTCCTCAGAGCGTCCGGGCTGGCAACCAGCGACCTGCTGATGTCTTTGTTCAGGGTTGCCGGCCTTCTGGCCTTGCTGACTTTTGTGGTTGGCGAAGGTGTTGTTCCGTATTCCGAGCGAATGGCTCAGGAAATGCGAGCCAATGCGATGAGCAAGGTTATTGCGCAGCAGGGCTTCGAATCGGGCCTGTGGGTCAAGGATGGGCGAAGTTTTGTCAATATCCGGCGGGCTGGCGCTGACGCTCGTCTTGAGAAAATTCGAATCTATCACTTCAATTTGGATAATTCACTGGAGTCGGTGACGGACGCGGCGGAGGCGACGTTTGTGCCTCCCGGTAACTGGGCTCTCAAGGGTGTGGTACGCACTGTCCTTGATGGAAATTCATCCCGGGTTGAGCATAGCGACGAAGACGTTTGGCATTCCGCGGTAACCCCCGATCTTCTGGCGGTGTTGATGGTTTCGCCGGAGCGCATGTCGTTATTGAGTTTGCTCAACTATACCGAGCACTTGTCTGAAAACCGTCAAAAATCAGAACGTTATCAGATCGCTCTTTGGAAGAAGCTGGTCTATCCGCTGGCGGCTTTGGTGATGGTTGCGCTTGCCTTGCCCTTCGGATATTCCCACAACCGGGTTGGTGGCGTCAGCTTGAAGATTTTTGCCGGTGTCATGCTTGGTATCCTGTTTTATGCACTCAACGGGTTGTTTTCAAACCTTGGTGTGATCAACGCATGGCCGCCCTTTGCGAGCGCCGTAGCGCCGTCGGCAATGTTCCTGTTGATGGCTATAGGAATGTTATGGTGGGTTGAGCGCCGCTAATCAAGCGTGGTGCTGAGGATTTTTGTGCCAGCCAACCTGTCGTGAAGGAAGCGGTGATCCTTGTCGACCAAGGCCCACAGCAGGCCAATCCCGAAGCACATGATGCTCGGCCATGCGATCAGGTAGCGCAAAATAGCCTGCAATGGGCGCAAGGCTGAGCCATCGGCATCGACCAAGCGCAATTTCCAGGTCTTCATCGGCAGAGTTTGCCCGCCGTTAAGCCAACACCAGACGAAATAGAGCATCAGCAGAGCGAAGACGTGAAACCACAGTTCTCTAGGGCTTGCGCTCCAGCCGAAACCTGACAGAACTATCTGGGGTAGTAAAAAGCCGATAATCAAAACGGAGAAGACGACCAGCGCCTCGTAAAGCAGGCAGACCAGCTGCCGCTTGATACCTGGGGACGAAGACATGT
Source organism: Betaproteobacteria bacterium (assembly GCA_020621865.1). GTDB lineage: Bacteria > Pseudomonadota > Gammaproteobacteria > Burkholderiales > Rhodocyclaceae > Azonexus. The sequence continues at coordinate 181,187 of JAHRYW010000002.1, forward strand.
TAGCGCAGAGTGTTGGTTGGGGATGGGGTTGCGGTGCCGGAAGTGGTCGCCGATTCAGTCGGAGTTGAAGCCGCGGGCGCAAGCAGCTTTGAGGACTTGCCGCTGCTGCGAATGCGGTCCCTTTCGTCAGCTGGCAGATGGTTATAGGCGTCCCATTTTTGTTTGACTACCTGTTTTTGCTCTGGTGGGAGTTGCTTGAAGTCCTTATAGGTGTCTCGGACCTTGGTGCGCTCGCTCGGACTCAATCTGGCCCATTCGCGCATTCTGTCCTGCATACGCTGTTGCTCGTCCGGTTTCATGCTTGGATAGCGCTCGGCGATTCCCAGCCATTTTCTCTTGCGAATGCTTTCAAGATCGTCCCAATCCTTGGCGAGGGGGGCGAGAATGTTTTTCTGCTGCGGAGATAACTGGGTCCACGCAGGTTGCGGTGGCGTGCCTATGATCGCCGAAGTCGGTGGCGTGGCGAAAGCCGTTGTGGACAGCGCGAAACTGAGGATTACTCCTCCGATGAGTCGTCTTTTAGCCATTCGAAGAAGTCGTTGTCCAGAAAAGCCTCGGGCGGGAGATCGTCGGCAAGGAGGGCGCTATCAACTTCCTCCAGTTCGGTTACATACTGAACGCTGTGCCAGTAAAAGGAAATCCACATTCCCAGCAGCAAGGCCACGATGGCCAAGGCTTGTTTGAGGAACGGGATGTGTACTTTGGATGCCGATGAGGCAAGCGTGCCAGCACCGGCGAACACGAGCTCACTGACGGTCTGTTTTTGCCTGGAAAGCGCCAGGTGACGGGCAGCTTCGAGCCGCCGCGAGGCGGCCGCGGGAATGTCATTCAGTCCGTGGTTCAGCGTTTGCCGAACGCGATATGCATAACGTTCTTCGTTCATAGCTTTATCCCTTTCGCCGACAACGCGACTGCAAGCGTATGGGTGGCTCGTGAGCAATGGGTCTTGACGCTGCCTTCCGAGCAGCCCATTACCGCTGCAGTCTCGGCTACATCCATGTCTTCCCAGTAACGCATGAGAAAGGCTTCGCGTTGACGTGGCGGAAGCTTTTTTATTTCGTCTTCGATCAGATTCAGTGTCTGGACCTGCAGCAGCTTGCTTTCCGGTGTTTTTGGGCCGGCGTCGTCTTCGTCGGCGGCCAGTGTTTCCAGCGGGTCGTAGTCCTCGTCGTCGTCCGGGGAAAAAGCCGAGAGCAGGGTGGTCCACATCGAGCGGACCTTGCTGCGCCGATAATAGTCTCGAATCGTGTTCTGCAGGATGCGCTGGAAGAGCATGGGGAACTCTTCGTCAGGGCGATCCCCATATTTTTCTGCCAGTTTCATCATGGCATCCTGGACGATGTCCAGTGCAGCTTCCTCGTCGCGAACGGCAAACATTGCCTGTTTGAATGCCCGGCGCTCGACGGATTCTAGAAAGCTGGAAAGTTGTTGGGGCGATGCCAGGGTGGTTTCTTTCAAAAGGCCTTGAGCAATATGGGGATATGCCGGGAAACCTTGACCGAAAAGGGGCGGTCGATTAAGGTTACGCCCTTTTAGGCAATAGCTTTTTTGGGCTCAAGAATGATGATCAGCGGTGCAGAAATTGTAATCAGGTGCCTGCAAGAAGAAAAGGTCGATTGTGTATTCGGTTACCCGGGTGGGTCCGTTTTGCACATTTACGACGCGCTTTTCAAGCAGGATCAGGTGAAGCATATTCTGGTTCGGCACGAGCAGGCAGCTGTTCACGCTGCGGATGCCTATTCCCGTTCGTCGCAGAAGGTTGGGGTTGCCTTGGTGACTTCCGGTCCGGGCGTGACCAACACTGTGACTGGCATCGCAACCGCCTACATGGACTCCATTCCGATGGTCGTGCTGTGCGGTCAGGTGCCGACCCAGTACATCGGCCAGGATGCCTTCCAGGAGTGCGATACGGTCGGTATCACGCGCCCCTGCGTCAAGCACAATTTCCTGGTCAAGGACGTCAAGGATCTGGCGGTAACGATCAAGAAGGCCTTCCACATTGCGGCGACTGGCCGTCCGGGGCCGGTGGTGGTCGATATCCCCAAGGATATTACCGCCCAGATGTGCGAATTCGATTATCCGAAGACGATTCAGATGCGCTCCTATAACCCGGTGGTCAAGGGGCATCTGGGGCAGATCAAGAAGGCTGTGCAGATCCTGCAGGAAGCCAAGCGCCCGATCATCTATACCGGCGGTGGCGTGATTCTTTCCGACGCTGCCGAGAAGCTGACTCAACTGGCGCGCAAGCTGAATTTCCCGGTGACTAACACGCTGATGGGGCTGGGTGGCTATCCGGCAACCGATCCGCAGTTCGTTGGCATGCTCGGCATGCACGGGACGTTCGAAGCCAACAACGCGATGCATTTCGCCGACGTGATCCTCGCCGTGGGGGCTCGTTTCGATGACCGCGTGATTGGCAATCCGGAACATTTCGGCGAAGAAAAGCGCCGTGTCATCCATATCGACATCGATCCTTCTTCCATCTCCAAGCGCGTCAAGGTCGATGTGCCCATCGTTGGCAACGTCTCCGATGTGCTCGATGAAATACTCAAACTGATGGACGGCAGCTTCAAGGCTGATCCTGAAGTGGCCGACTGGTGGAAGCAGATCGACGAATGGCGTGGCCGCAAATCGCTTGCCTACCGCCAGTCCAAGCACATCATGCCGCAGTACGTCGTGGAAAAACTGTACGAAGTCACGGGCGGGAACGCATTTGTGACTTCCGACGTCGGCCAGCACCAGATGTTTGCTGCCCAGTACTACAAGTTTGACAAACCGCGTCGCTGGATCAATTCCGGTGGCCTGGGCACCATGGGTGTCGGCCTGCCTTACGGCATGGGCGTTCTGATGGCCAACCCGGATGTGCCGGTCGCCTGCGTGACCGGCGAAGGTTCCATCCAGATGTGTATCCAGGAGTTGTCGACCTGCAAGCAGTATGGCCTGCCGGTCAAGATCATCAACCTGAACAACGGCATGCTGGGCATGGTCCGCCAGTGGCAGGAGATGTTCTACTCGAAGCGCTACTCCCAGTCGTATGTGACGTCGCTGCCCGATTTCGTCAAACTGGCCGAAGCCTACGGTCATGTCGGCATGCGTATCGAAAAGCCGGAAGACGTCGAGCCGGCGCTGCGCAAGGCCTTCACCGAGCACAAGAACGATCTGGTCTTCATGGACTTCATCATCGATCCGGGTGCCAACGTCTTCCCGATGGTGGCCGCCGGCAAGGGGCTGACCGAAATGATCCTCGCCGAAGATCTGTAAGCGGGGAAGGAAAATAATATGCGACACATCATTTCCATCCTGATCGAAAACGAAGCCGGGGCACTGTCCCGCGTGGCCGGGCTGTTTTCCGCCCGTGGCTACAACATCGAATCGCTGACCGTGGCACCGACGGAAGACCCGTCGCTGTCGCGGATGACCATCCTGACCTCGGGTTCCGACGAAGTGCTCGAGCAGATCACCAAGCAGCTCAACAAGCTGGTTGATGTGGTCAAGGTGGTCGATCTCTCCGAAGCTGCGCATGTCGAGCGCGAACTGATGCTGATCAAGGTTCGCGCTACCGGCAAGGACCGCGAAGAGATGAAGCGTATGGCCGATATTTTCCGTGGCCGCATCATCGACGTTACGGAATCGACCTATGTCATCGAGTTGACTGGTGCGAGCTCGAAGCTCGACTCCTTCATTGCAGCGCTCGATGCCGGCCTGATTCTCGAAACCGTCCGTACCGGTGTCTGTGGCATCGGTCGCGGTGATCGTGTTCTTAAAGTCTAATTATTTGTATATAAAGAGGATTTCATGAAAGTTTATTACGACAAGGACGCCGACCTCTCCCTGATCAAGGGCAAGAAAGTCACCATCGTTGGTTACGGTTCCCAAGGTCATGCCCACGCGCAGAACCTGCGCGATTCCGGCGTCAACGTCACGGTTGGCCTGCGCAAGAGCGGTGCCTCCTGGGCCAAGGCCGAAGGCGCTGGCCTCAATGTTGCCGAAGTCAAGGATGCCGTTGCTGCTGCCGACCTCGTCATGATCCTTCTGCCGGACGAAAACATTCCGGAAGTCTACAAAAACGACGTCGAGCCGAACATCAAGAAGGGCGCCACGCTGGCTTTCGCTCACGGCTTCAATGTGCATTACAACCAGGTCGTGCCGCGCGCCGACCTCGACGTGATCATGGTTGCCCCGAAGGGTCCCGGCCACACCGTTCGCTCCGAGTACCTGAAGGGTGGCGGCGTGCCGTCCCTGATCGCCATCTACCAAGACGTTTCCGGCAAGGCCAAGGACATCGCGCTGTCCTACGCCGCTGCTAACGGCGGCACCAAGGGTGGCGTCATCGAAACCAACTTCCGCGAAGAAACCGAAACTGACCTGTTCGGTGAGCAGGCCGTGCTGTGCGGCGGTGCCGTCGAGCTGGTCAAGATGGGCTTCGAAACCCTGACCGAAGCGGGTTACGCGCCGGAAATGGCTTACTTCGAATGCCTGCACGAACTGAAGCTGATCGTCGACCTTATGTACGAAGGCGGCATCGCCAACATGAACTACTCGATCTCGAACAACGCCGAGTACGGCGAGTACGTGACCGGTCCGGAGGTCATCAACGCCCAGTCCCGCGAAGCCATGCGCAACGCACTGAAGCGTATCCAGACCGGCGAATACGCCAAGATGTTCATCCTCGAAGGTCGTACCAACTACCCGAGCATGACGGCTCGCCGTCGCCTGAATGCCGTGCATCCGATCGAAACGGTCGGCGGCCAGTTGCGCGACATGATGCCGTGGATCAAGAAGAACAAGCTGGTCGATCAGTCCAAGAACTAATTGCTGAATCGCTGGCTCGATAGCGCCTAGCGCTACCTTCGCTCTGGGCGGTGTGGGAGACTGCACCGCCCTTATTGTTTGTGGATTTTGGTTGCCCCCGGTGTATCCTTTTCCGGTTGCCCACTGATTGTTTGCCCATGACCGAACTCAAACCCCGTAAAGCGCTGTTCAACCCGGAAGTTAAACGGCGCGGTATTTACGTGTTGCCCAACCTGTTTACGACGGCGGCGTTGTTCGCCGGGTTCTTTGCCATCGTGCAGGCGATGCAGGGGGATTTCGAACGGGCGGCGATGGCGATCTTCATCGCCATGGTGCTCGATGGGCTGGACGGCCGGGTGGCTCGGCTGACCCATACGCAATCGGCCTTCGGTGCGGAATACGATTCGTTGTCCGATATGGTCAGCTTTGGTGCCGCGCCGGCCCTGGTTATGTATGAATGGGCGCTGCGCGACCTCGGCCGCCTGGGCTGGATCGCAGCCTTCATCTACTGTGCGGGGGCGGCGTTGCGTCTGGCCCGTTTCAACACGACGCTGGAGGTGATGGACAAGCGCTATTTCCAGGGCTTGCCTTCGCCGGCGGCGGCGGCGCTGGTCGCCGGACTGGTCTGGGTGATGATCACCAGCGGCGTGGCGGGCAGCGATATTCGCTGGCTGGCTTGCGTGCTGACCATTTTTGCCGGCGTGACGATGGTCTCCAACATTCGCTATTACAGTTTCAAGGACATCAACCTGAAAAAGAGCGTGCCGTTCTTCGTGATTGCCGCGATTGCGCTGGGCTTTGCGCTGGTCGCCTACAGTCCCGAGATTGCCCTGTTCGGATTCTTTGTCGTTTATGGTTTGTCCGGCTATGTGCTGGCCGCGCTTGGCCTGATCAAGCGCAAGGCACCGTGAGTTTTCGGAGCAGAACATGAAGCAGCATCTCGTTATTTTCGATACGACCCTGCGTGACGGCGAGCAGAGCCCGGGCGCATCGATGACCAAGGAAGAAAAGATCCGCGTTGCCCGCCAGCTGGAAAAAATGCGGGTCGATGTGATCGAGGCCGGTTTTGCGGCCGCTTCGCCCGGTGATTTCGACGCCATTCAGGCGATTGCGCAGACGATCAAGGATTCGACAGTGTGCTCGCTGGCGCGGGCCAGCGAGAACGATATCCGGCGTTCCGGCGAAGCGATCAGGCCGGCGAAGTCGGGGCGAATTCACACCTTCATCGCCACTTCGCCGATCCATATGGAAAAGAAGCTGCGCATGTCGCCGGATCAGGTCGTCGAGCAGGCGATCAAGGCGATCGGCTGGGCGCGCGAATATACCGACGATATCGAGTTCTCGGCCGAGGATGCCGGGCGTTCGGAACTGGATTTCCTCTGCCGCATCTTCGAGGCAGTGATCAAGGCCGGCGCGACGACGATCAACGTCCCGGACACCGTTGGCTACAACATTCCCTTCCAGTACGCCGAAACCATGCGCCAGTTGATCGAGCGCGTGCCGAATTCGGACAAGGTCGTCTGGTCGGTGCATTGCCACAACGACCTCGGGCTGGCGGTGTCGAATTCCCTGGCCGCGGTGCTGGCCGGCGCCCGGCAGGTCGAATGTACGATCAACGGTCTGGGTGAGCGGGCCGGTAACGCCTCGCTGGAAGAAATCGTCATGGCGGTGCGCACCCGTGCCGATGTGTTCCCGGTCGAAACGCGGATCGATGCGACGCAGATCGTGCCGGCCTCCAAGCTGGTGTCGCAGATTACCGGCTACCCGGTGCAGCCGAACAAGGCGGTGGTCGGCGCCAATGCCTTCGCACACGAGTCCGGCATCCATCAGGATGGCGTGCTGAAGCACCGCGAGACCTACGAGATCATGCGCGCCCAGGATGTCGGCTGGACGCAGAACAAGCTGGTCCTCGGCAAGCATTCCGGCCGCAATGCGTTCAAGACGCGCCTGCAGGAACTGGGGATCGAACTGGACAGCGACGAGGCCCTGAATGCCGCCTTCGCGCGGTTCAAGGAGTTGGCCGACCGTAAGCACGAAATCTTCGATGAAGACCTGCACGCCTTGGTCTCGGATGAGGTTGTGACGCCGGATCAGGAGCATTACAAGCTGCTGTACTCGCATGTCTGTTCGGAAACCGGCGAAATGCCGCACGCCAAGGTGATCCTGAGCGTTGGTGGCGTCGAGCATAAAGGCGAGGCGGACGGCGGTGGTCCGGTCGATGCGACCTTCAAGGCCATCGAAAGCATCGTCGCCAGTGGCGCCGAACTGCTGCTTTACTCGGTCAATGCCATCACCACCGGCACCGATGCCCAGGGCGAGGTCACCACGCGCTTGTCCAAGGCTGGCCGCATCGTCAATGGCAACGGCGCCGATACCGACATCGTGATCGCTTCGGCGCGCTCCTACCTGAATGCCCTGAACCGCCTGCATTCATCGCTGGACAAGGTCAAGGCGCAGGGCGACGTCTGATTTGCCGCTGCTTCCGGGAAAAGCCGCTTCAGTTCGACTGGGCGGCTTTTTCTTCTTTGAGGGGGCGGGTGGCGCGTACGTAAAGAATGGCCGAGACGAACACGATCAGCGCGAGCGCTGTTTCTCCGGCTGCCAGCCAGCGTGACAGGCCGGTGTCGCTGGTTGCGCGTAGCAGCCCTTCCATCAGGTAGAACTGGATGAACAGCGAGAGCCATTTGTAGGTATAGCGCTTGCCGCGCAGGACCCCGAACAGGGCAGGTAGCAGGAAGGCTGCCTTCAGTGTCATCCATGAGCCGCCCGGCTTGAGCGGGGCCAGCCAGCCCTCCCAGGCCAGGCAAAGAAAGATCAGCGCGATGAGGCTGGCGCTGGCAGCGATCTGGTAGCGGGTAAATGTCACGGTCGGCTCGTTTTTTTGGCCAAAATCGAAATATGCCGGGAAGGCATGGGACTGCTTCGAAGTGGCCGGAATGGGGGAGCAAATGGCTCGGTCGGCTATTATACGGCCCCATGCAAGCGCTCCCCCGAAACCGTCGCCGTCAAACGAAGCAAACCGGCTCCCCGAGCATCTTCCGCCGCTTTCACAGCGAGAACATGATGCAGACCAGTTCGGCCTTGGCCTTTACAACGCTGATGGCGCTGGTGCCCTTGGTCGCAGTCGTCCTCTCGGTGGCCCACGCCGTGCCTTTTCTTGATTTGCTGGTGGCCAGGCTGGACCTGCTGATCCGTGAAGCCTTGCTGCCCCCGGGAGCAGCCGGGGCCATTGCCGGCAATATCGGCAAGTTTTCGCAAAAGGCCCAGCAACTGACCTTGGCCGGCATCGCCGTGCTTGGCATCACGGCGTTTCTGCTGATGAATACCATCGAGCGGGCTTTCAACCACCTCTGGCAGGTCAAGCCGCGGCCAGTGCTGGCCCGTTTGCGTCTCTACGCCTTCGTGATGGCCGTCTGGCCATTCGTCCTCGGGGCGGTAGCCGGTGCCATGTCGTTTGCCGTCACCACGTCGCTGGGCTTGTTCGACGAACCGGTCTGGTTTCGCCGCGTGGCGCTCAAGGGCGTCGCCGTGCTGCTCCTCGGGTTGTTTTTCTCGTTCCTGTATTACGCGGTGCCCAATGCCGAGGTGTCGCGGCGGGCGGCGCTAACCGGCGGCATATTCGCGACGGTGGCATTTGCCGTCATGCAGAAAATCTTCGAGGCCTTCCTGGTCAGCTCGGCGATGCTCAAGAGCATCTACGGCGCCTTTGCCGTCTTCCCGGTCTTCCTGGTCTGGCTGCACTTTTCCTGGGCCGTCGTCCTGTTCGGCGGCCTGGTTGCCGCTAGTGTGTCTCGTCCGGCGAAACGCTGAAGATCTCGATGCTGTTGGTCTGTTCGTCGAGGCGGGTGGCCTGCACCTCGCGAATCTCCAGGTTGTCTTCTTCAAGGATGACGATGATGCGGCGGGTGTTTTCCTTGAACAGGCCGGTCGGCACGATCAGCGACTGGGTCGGGCGGAGCGGCGGCGTCGAGGGCAGCAGCAAGGCGGACACCTTGCTCGACAGTTCGTACGGGTGCGCGACTTCGACCGGGATGGCCTTGGGTGCGAATATCTGCAAGCCCAGTTCGACATGTTCCGGGTTTTCGGAAATGGCCCAGCGAATCAGGCAGATGTGCCAGACCGGAATGAATTCGCTGTGTTCGCCGATCGGTTGCATGGCGACAATGTCGCCGACGCGAATATTCTCCGTATGTCCGGAAACGTGCATCAGTGCGTAGCCGTCCGGGCTTTCGTTGGTCACCATCCATTCGCTGAAGCCGTTGAATTTTTCGGGCGTGCGAATGAGTTGCCAGAGATTGTTCAGACCGGAGCAGATGGTCGCCCGGTAGGATTGCCGGCGTCGCGAGAAGCGGCGTTTTACCGGGTGGCCCCAGAGTTTGTTCAGGCGCAGCAGGATGCCGGGGCCGGTGTGCGTATCGGCAAAGGCGGGCAGCCCCAGGGAGGCGGCGGGACTGCCTTGCTGCAGCGCCTTGCTGTGCTTGAGGGTATTGTCGGCAATCAGGTCGCAGCAAAAGTAAAGGACTTGGGTGTCCGGGCTGGGAATGCGGCGAATCAGCGCTTGCGCCGGAAAATCCTTGTCCGGATCTATCCAGAAGATGCCTTGGCGGTTGAGCGGCGGCGTGTCGAAAAACTCAAGCGGCTGGGTGCTGCTGGCGATGTATTCGCTGATGAACTCAAGTTCGCGGGCGGCAAACGCGGCCGGTTGGGCAATGGCGCTGAGCAGGATGGCCGAATAGGTGTGCCGGATGCTCGGTCCGCCATTGGGGCCGGGGAAATCCTCCAGGCCGAGACGGCGGGCGGTATTGAAGGCAGCATGCAATTGTTGCCAGAGACCGTGGGCGCAAGGTGAGGCAATCAGGTGGGTGATCCGGACCTGCCAGGCGATGGCGCCCATGGCGCGCCGCAGCGAGGTGTGCGGGAAATGCAGGGTGCTGCTGCCCTGTGGATCGAAAAGGTCGGCCAGGGTGTTGAAATAATCCTGGGCCATGATTTCCAGCAGGTCGAGCAGGATGCGTACTCGCTGCCGCAGCTTGCGCGATATTGGCAGCGAGATTTTCTTCAGGCGCGGCAGTTCAGCGCTGGCGATCCGCTCTGCCTGAACGTATAGCAGATCGAGTAGTTTCAGGCGCTGTATGTTGGGAATCGGTGCCTCGCGCAGCAAAAGGAGCTGGCGGTGAAGCTGATCGGCGTCCTCGGCGCCGGTCCGGCCGTGGGCCAGGGCTAGCCATTCAAGAATGCTCTTGATGTTGGCTTCGGGGTTGATTGAGGCGAGAGGCTCTGGCGCGCTGGTCATGGTTGCCGGAGGATAGCAAATATTTGCCTTTTCGCCATTGACGCAGGTCGCAGACGAAATGAAGGTCTGGACGTAGTCGTGTTTTCAGTCTTCTAAGTGGCTTGTTTTTCCTTGATAAAGCGTTATAATCTTTGGTCTTTTTTCCAGCTAACGAAAGTATTCCCATGGTTGTTATCCGTCTTGCCCGTGGCGGCGCCAAGAAGCGTCCCTTCTACAACATGGTTGTTACCGATTCCCGTAACCGTCGTGACGGCCGTTTCGTCGAGCGTATCGGCTTCTACAATCCGGTTGCCTCCGGCAATGCCGAAGCCCTGCGCGTTTCCGTCGATCGTCTGACCTACTGGCAGCAGAACGGCGCCCAGCTGTCGCCGACGGTTGCCCGTCTGGTCAAGCAACACGCTGCCCAGCAAGCCGCCTAAGTAGTTCGCTTTGGCTGGCAACGAAATCGTCGTTCTGGGGCGGCTCGCCGACCCCTACGGGATTCGCGGCTGGCTCAGGTTGTACCCCTTTGGCGATGATCCGCTGGCCTGGGCAGAAATGCCGGTCTGGTGGGTCGCCCGGGAAGGCGAGCCGTGGCGTGAGTGCGGGCTGAAAGGCCTGAAAACTCATGGCGACGGGGTCGTCGTGCTCCTGGAAGGTATCGAGGACCGTACCGCCGCCGAGGCCGCCAAGGGGCTGCTGGTCGGGGCGCCGCGTGAAGCGTTGCCGACGACCGAAGAAGACGAGTTCTACTGGGCCGACCTGATCGGCCTGGAAGTCGTCAATACCGCCGGCGAGCGGCTCGGCAAAGTCGCCGGGCTGATCGAAACCGGTGCCAACGCCGTCTTGCGCGTCGTTGGCGAGGATGGCACCGAACGCCTGCTGCCGTTTGTCGCGGCGGTAGTGCTGGCGGTGGAGAAGGAAGCGGGACTGATCCGCGTGGAGTGGGGGAGCGACTGGTGAGTCGCGGGAGCGGCGGCCGGTGATCCGGTTCGACTGCGTGACCCTCTTCCCGGAGATGTTCGCGGCCGTGACGCAGAGTGGCATTACCCGCCGGGCGCTGGAAGAGCAGCGTTGGGCATGGCAGGGCTGGAATCCCCGGGATTTCGCCGAGAATGCCTGGCGGCGGGTCGATGATCGCCCCTTCGGTGGCGGGCCGGGCATGCTGATGCAGCCGGGACCGCTGGAGAAGGCGATTGCGGCAGCCAAGGCACAGCAGCGCGAGGCAGGCCAGGCGAAGAGCAGGGTCATCTACCTCTCGCCGCAGGGCGCGCCGCTCACCCATCAGCGCGTGATGCAGCTGGCGACCGGCGAGGAAGGTTTGATCCTTCTCTGCGGCCGCTATGAAGGAATTGACGAGCGTCTGATCGAGCGCTGCGTCGATGAGGAAATTTCGATCGGAGATTTTGTGCTCTCCGGCGGCGAGTTGCCGGCGATGGTGTTGATCGATGCCGTCGTCCGCCAGTTGCCGGGGGTGCTCGGAGATGCCGCTTCGGCGGTGGAAGATTCGTTTGTCGGTGGTTTGCTGGACTGTCCGCACTACACCCGCCCGGAAATCTACGAGGGCGAGGCGGTGCCGGAGGTGTTGATGTCCGGCGACCACAAGAGAATTCGTCGCTGGCGGCTGAAACAGTCGTTGGCGCGAACCCGGAAGCGCCGGCCGGATTTGCTGGCGCACCGCGTGTTGAGCGCGGAGGAAACGCAACTCCTCACGGAAATATCCGGAGAGGAGCAATGCGGTGAGTAAGTGTTTATAAAATTTAAGGATCTCACATGAACCTGATTCAACAACTCGAGCAAGAAGAAATTGCCCGTCTGGGCAAGACCATTCCCGACTTCGCCCCGGGCGATACTGTCGTCGTGCAGGTGAAGGTCAAGGAAGGTAACCGCGAGCGTCTGCAGGCTTACGAAGGCGTCGTCATCGCCAAGCGTAACCGTGGTCTGAACTCCGGCTTCACCGTGCGCAAGATCTCTTCTGGTGAAGGCGTCGAGCGTACTTTCCAGACCTACTCCCCGCTGGTTGCTTCGATCGAAGTCAAGCGTCGCGGTGATGTCCGTCGCGCCAAGCTGTACTACCTGCGCGAGCGTTCGGGCAAGTCGGCTCGGATCAAGGAAAAGCTGACCCGCAAGGTGACGACTGCTGCCTAAGCAGTTTTCCTGAGGTTCAAAAAGAAACGGGGTGCTTCGGCACCCCGTTTTGTTTTTGGCCTTTTTTTGCCGCTGACCGTAGCATTTCGACTACGGTCAGCGGCGTCGATCAGGCTTCCGTGCAGTGTGTACTCGGGCGCGTCTTGTCGTTTTCGATCAGGGCGTAGGCCGAGTGATTGTGGATCGACTCGAAATTCTCCGATTCGACGACGTAGGCATCGACGCGCGGTTCGGCGTTGAGGCGGGCGGCAACGTCGCGGACCATGTCCTCGACGAATTTCGGATTGTCGTAGGCGCGCTCGGTGACGTATTTCTCGTCCGGGCGCTTCAGCAGGCCAAACAGCTCGCAGGAGGCTTCCTGTTCGACTAGCTGGACGATTTCCTCGATCCACATGAAGTCGTTGGTGCGGGCTGTCACGGTGACATGCGAGCGCTGGTTGTGGGCGCCGCGCTCGGAAATCTTTTTCGAGCAGGGGCACAGGCTGGTCACCGGGACGACGACCTTGACCGAGGTGGCGATCTCGCCGTGGCAGATGTCGCCGATGAAGGTGACGTCGTAGTC
>JAHRYW010000002.1:194225-197344 GCA_020621865.1 Betaproteobacteria bacterium
TGATCGGGTGGCGGATGGACTTGATGCCGACCTTGTTGATCGCGATGTGGCGCGTATCGGCAGAGTTCTGGACGTCGGGGATGTTGAGGGTGGGGGCGTTCATGGACTGTTCTGTGGGGGTTATTGTCTGCTGGTTCGCGCCCGCACGGCGTGCACGATGCCATCCTTGTCGAGGCCGAGCTCGGCGAGGAGCTGACCTTGTTCGCCGTGGTCGATGAAGCGGTCGGGCAGGCCGAGGCGGAGTACCGGCACGTTCAGCCCGCGTTCCGCCAGCGCGCGCTCGATCTCCGAGCCGGCGCCGCCGATCACGGCATTCTCTTCGATGCTGACCAGCAGGGAATGGTTCCCGGCCAATTCGACAATCAGTTCGATGTCGAGCGGTTTGACGAAGCGCATATTGGCGACGGTGGCGTCGAGTTCCTCGCCGGCGGCGAGCGCAGCGGGAACCAGGCTGCCGAAGGCGAGCAGGGCGACATCCTTGCCCTGGCGGCGGATTTCGCCCTTGCCGACGGGCAGGGTGTCGAGATTCATCTCCGGCACGGCGCCAGTGCCGCTGCCGCGTGGGTAGCGGACCAGGCTGGGGCCGTCGATGGCCATGGCCGTCGACAGCATCTTGCGGCATTCGGCTTCGTCGGCCGGGGTCATGACGACCATGTTGGGGATGCAGGTGACGAAGGAAAGGTCGAAGGTGCCGTGGTGCGTCGGGCCGTCGGCGCCGACCAGGCCGCCGCGGTCGACGGCGAAAACGACCGGCAGATTCTGCAGTGCCACGTCATGCACCAACTGATCATAGCCGCGTTGCAGGAAGGTCGAGTAGATGGCGACGACCGGCTTCAGGCCTTCGCAGGCCAGGCCGGCAGCAAAGGTCACGGCGTGCTGCTCGGCGATACCGACATCGTAGTAGCGGTCGGCGTGCTCGTTGGCGAAGCGGACCATGCCGGAACCTTCGCGCATGGCCGGGGTGATGCCGACCAGCCGGGAATCGGCCTTGGCCATGTCGCACAGCCAGTCGCCGAAAACCTGGGTGTAGGTCAGCTTGCCGGGGCCCTTGGCGGACTGGATGCCGTCGCAGGCGGCAAATTTGCCGACGCCGTGGTAAAGGATCGGGTCGGCCTCGGCCAGCTTGTAGCCCTGGCCCTTCTTGGTGATCACGTGCAGGAACTTCGGGCCCTTGAGCTTCTTCAGGTTCTCCAGCGTCGGGATCAGGGCGTCGAGGTCGTGGCCGTCGATCGGGCCGTAGTAATGGAAGCCGAACTCCTCGAACAGCGTGCCCGGGGCGATCATGCCCTTGACGTGCTCCTCGGCGCGTCGCGCCAGTTCGAGCAGAGGCGGGGCGAAACCGAGCATGTGACGACCGGCCTCGCGGGCGACGTTGTAGGTCTTGCTTGAGGTCAGGCGAGTCAGGATGTTGTTCAGCGCGCCGACCGGCGGTGAGATCGACATTTCGTTGTCGTTCAGGATGACCAGCATGTCGGCATCGGCGACGCCGGCGTTGTTCAGCGCCTCGAAGGCCATGCCGGCCGACATCGCGCCGTCGCCGATGATGGCGACGGCCTTGCGGTCCTCGCCCTTGTGCTTGGCGGCCAGTGCCATGCCGAGCGCCGCCGAGATCGAGGTCGATGAGTGGCCGACGCCGAAGGTGTCGTAGGGGCTTTCGCAGCGCTTCGGAAAGCCGGAGACGCCGCCGTGCATGCGCAGCGTGTTCATGCCTTCACGGCGGCCGGTCAGCACCTTGTGTGGGTAGCACTGGTGGCCGACGTCCCAGACCAGGCGGTCTTCGGGCGTGTTGAACACGGCGTGCAGGGCGATGGTCAGCTCGACCGTGCCGAGGTTGGACGACAGGTGCCCGCCGGTCTTCGAGACGGAGTCGATCAGGAAGGCGCGCAGTTCGGTCGCCAGTTGCGGCAACTGCTTGCGGTCCAGTTGGCGCAGGTCGGCCGGGCTGTTGATGGTGTCGAGCAGGCTGTAGGGCATTTCAGAATTGCCGATGGCAGATGAAGTCGGCCAGCTGGTTGAGGCGGCTGGCCCGCTCGCCGAAGATGCTCAGCGCCTCGCGGGCGTCGGCACGCAGTTCGTCGGCGTAGGCCCGGGCGTCGTTGAGGCCGAGCAGGCTGACGTAGGTTGGTTTGGCGGCGGCTTCGTCCTTGCCGGCGGTCTTGCCCAGCGTGCTGGTGCTGGCGGTGCAGTCGAGGATGTCGTCCACGACCTGGAAGAGCAGGCCGGCGCGTTTGGCGAAGCGGTCGAGATTTGCACGCTCCTGGGCGCTCAGCGGCGAGCCGGCCAGCGCGCCGAGCAGAACGGCGGCGCGGATCAGGGCGCCGGTCTTCAGTGCGTGCATCAGCTCCAGTTCGGGCTGGGTCAGCGGCTGGCCGACCGAGGCGAGGTCGATCGCCTGGCCGCCGGCCATGCCGCGCGAGCCGCTGGCGTGGGCGAGCAGGGCAATCATTTCGAGTTGCTGCTTCGGCTCGCCGAGCGGCTGGCTGGCGAGCAGTTCGAAGGCCATGGTCTGCAGGCTGTCGCCGACCAGCAGGGCAGTCGGATCGTCGTATTCGACGTGGCAGGTCGGGCGGCCGCGGCGCAGCACGTCGTCGTCCATGCACGGCAGGTCGTCATGGACCAGCGAGTAGGCGTGGATCATCTCGACGGCGCAGCCGACGATGTCGAGCGCTGCCGGCGTCGCGCCAGTCAGTTCGCCGGCGGCGTGGGCAAGCAGCGGGCGGACGCGCTTGCCGCCGCCGAGCGTGGCGTAGCGCATGGCTTCGTGCAGGCGGGCCGGAATGCTGTCGGCACCGGGCAGGAAGCGGCCGAGCGCGGATTCGGCGCGGTCCTGAGTGACCGCCATCCATTCGGCAAAGGGCTGGGCGCTCACGAGGCCTCCAGGGTGTTGCGGTCGACGTCCTTGAACTGGCCGTTTTCGAGCACGCGAATCTGTTCCTCGGCATCGGTCAGCTGGGACTGGCAATGCTTCATCAGCTCCATGCCGCGCTTGTAGGCGGCGATGGAGGCTTCGAGTTCGAGCTTGCCGCCTTCCATGCTGGCGACGATGTCCTCGAGTTCGGCAAGCGCCGTCTCGAATTTCATGGCGGCGATGGGCGTTGGGTCCATGTCTGGGGCGTTCG
>JAHRYW010000002.1:197354-199048 GCA_020621865.1 Betaproteobacteria bacterium
GCCGTCTCGAATTTCATGGCGGCGATGGGCGTTGGGTCCATGTCTGGGGCGTTCGGGGAAACACGCGAAAATACTCTATCCAGGGGCTTCAGGTCAAATGCGGGGCGGGGTAAAATCCTGTTTTTTCAACCCGCTGGAGCGTGGAATGTCCGACGTGGCGAATCTGTCCCGTTTGGCCCCAGCAGTTTCCCAACTGCCGGTGGACTGGTACTTCGATCAATCGATTCATGAGCTGGAGAAAAAGCTCATTTTCGATGCCGGTCCGGGTTACGTCGGCCACCAGTTGATGGTGCCGGAAGCGGGCGACTATCGTTCGCTGGAGTGGAAGGACCACGGCCAGATGCTGCTCAATGGCGGCGCCGAAGGCAAGAATGCCGGCATCTGGCAGATGTCCAACGTCTGCCGCCACCGCCAGGCGATCATGCTGCAGGGCGCCGGCAAGCTGAACGGGCCGATCGTTTGCCCGATCCACCGCTGGACCTACGAGCAGGGCGGCGAGTTGATCGGCGCGCCGCATTTTCCGCAGAACCCCTGCCTGAACCTGGACAAGGCCCAGCTGGAAAACTGGAACGGCTTGCTGTTCAAGGGACCGCGCTCGGCCAACGTCGACCTGGGCGGCATGAAGGTCGCGCGCGACCTGGATTTCACCGGCTATAAGCTCGACCACGTCGAGATGCACGAGTGCAATTACAACTGGAAGACCTTCATCGAGGTCTATCTGGAGGACTACCACGTCGTGCCCTACCACCCGGGCCTGGGTAATTTCGTCACCTGCGACGACCTGACCTGGCAGTTTGGCGACTGGTACTCGGTGCAGAAGGTGGGCATCACCTCGCTGATGAAGGATTCTTCGTCGGCGGCCTACAACCGCTGGCAGAAGGTGGTCCGCGAGTATTACGGCGACCGTGGCGAAACGCCGCCGCAGGGCGCGATTTGGCTGACCTACTACCCGAACATCATGGTCGAGTGGTACCCGCACGTGCTGGTCGTGTCGACCCTGCTGCCGATGGGGCCGGACAAAACGATGAATGTCGTCGAGTTCTACTACCCCGAGGAGATTGTCGATTTCGAGCGCGAGTTCATCGAGGCCGAGCGCGCCGCCTACATGGAGACGGCGATCGAGGACGACGACATCGGCGAGCGCATGGACCGCGGCCGCAAGGCGCTGCTGGCACAAGGCCGAAACGAGGTCGGCCCGTACCAGAGCCCGATGGAGGACGGTATGCAGCACTTCCACGAGTTCTATCGGCGGATCATGCAGTCGGCCATCGAGGCGCGCTGAGCGTATTTCGATTTTGGCCTTTTTTTCGGGCCGACCGTAGCATTCGGGGCGCCGGGTAATATCCGGCGCCTTTTGTTTCCCCCTTCCGAGTTTCCCGCATGCAATCCCTGTGGATGATCGCCGCCAGCTTCCTGTTCGCCTGCATGGGTGTCTGCGTCAAGCTGGCCGCCGAGACGCATTCGGCGGTCGAGATCACCTTCTACCGCAGCTTTATTTCGCTGCTGATCATGTACGGCTTGGTTCGCCTGCGCGGCGTGTCGCTGCGGACCGAACACTGGCGCTGGCAGATCACCCGGGGTGTGGTCGGCTTCTCGGCGCTGTTTTCCTATTTCTACGCGATCACCTTGTTGCCGCTGGCGACGGCGGTGACGCTGAACTACACCTCGGCGATCTTCCTCGCCATCTACCTGGC
>JAHRYW010000002.1:199385-201530 GCA_020621865.1 Betaproteobacteria bacterium
ATGACCCGCGCCTACAGCCGCGGCAAGACCATGATGTCGGCGGCGCTGGCCTACAGCACGGTGATCTTCTCCAGCCTGTTTGGCATGCTGATCTGGGGCGAGGTGATCGGCGCCTCGTCCTGGTTCGCCATCGGCCTGATCATCCTGTCCGGCATCGCCGCCACCCATTTCTCCCGGGCCAGCCCGGTCGAGGGCGACTGAATCGGCTCAGAAGGTGGCGACGCGACGATAGGCATCGACCCCGGTCGGTCCCAAACCTTCACGCCGGTCAGGCCGATGTTCTGGCTGGTTGGCCGCGTGCTGCACGCGCGCCTGGTCGCTGAAACTGATCCGGAAGGATTCCTGGATTTCCGGCAGGTCGACCCGGTCGTCAGCCGGAATTCGGTCCTGGCGGGGCGCGATGTCGCGGGTCAGGGCGCTGGCGCGGCTGCTGGCATTGCCCGGCGGGGTGAGCGGGATGGGCAGCATGGCGATCAGCCTTGTCCTGATTCGACCGGACGAGCCTGGCGCAGCGAGAGAACGATCGAGGTGCCGATGATGGCGGCGACGACCCCGAGCGAGAAGAGCACCGGAATCGGGTAAATGTCGATCAGCAGCATCTTGACGCCAATGAACATCAGCACGATGGCCAGGCCATACTTGAGCAGCGCGAAGCGATCGGCCATGTCGGCGAGCAGGAAGTACATGGCGCGCAGGCCGAGGATGGCGAAGACGTTGGAAGTCAGCACGATGAACGGGTCGGTGGTGATCGCGAAGATGGCGGGAATCGAGTCGACGGCGAAGATCAGGTCGGAGATTTCGACCAGGACGAGGACGAGAAACAGCGGCGTGGCGTAGCGAACCAGCCGGCCGCCTTCATTCCGGGAGATGAAAAAACGTTCGCCGTGCAAGGTGTCGGTCACCTTCATATGGCGGCGTATCCAGCGGATCAGCGGATTGTTGGCCAGATCCGGCTTTTCGTCGGCGAACCACCACATCTTGATCCCGGTGATCAGCAGGAAGGCGCCGAAGACGTAGAGCAGCCAGTGAAACTGGGCGATCAGCCAGACGCCGGCAAAGATCATCACCGTGCGCAGCACGATGGCGCCGAGAACGCCGAGCACCAGCACGCGTTTCTGCAATTCCAGGGGGATGGCGAAGAAGCTGAACAGCATCAGCCAGACAAAGACGTTATCGACCGCCAGTGATTTTTCGATCAGGTAGCCGGTGATGTATTCCAGGGCTTTCTGATTGGCGATCTCGCGTCCGAGCGAGGCGTCGAGATAGAACCAGAGCGCACCGGCAAAGGCGAGCGAGACGGCGACCCAGATGACCGACCAGCCCGCCGCTTCGCGAAGGCTGACCCGATGTTGTTTGCCGCCGCCGACGACCAGCAGGTCGATGGCCAGCATGACGAGCACGATTGTGAAAAATCCGGTCCACATCCACCAGGTGCCGATTGTTTCCATGATGCGATTCCTTCCTGTTCCGCCTGCCTGCCGAGGCCCCGGATGACCGGGAAACTCGGGCGAGACAAGACCCTGCCGCGCGGCAAGGGTCTGGCTCGCAATCCGGGCTGCGGATTGCCCATGGCGCCGGAACAGTTTGCGCATCTGTTCGTATTGACGACACCATGGCGGAGAGCTACTCCCCCAGGAAAGCACGGGAAGCCATCAGGCTACCCGTACGTCGTATTGGAAGGCGGCGGCGGCCAAGAGTTCCCGGCTTGCCCTGCGATATGCCCGGGATGGGCCACTGTGGCGGAATCCGGGTTACACTGGAATCACAACAACAGCGGAGAGCAATCATGATCGTCATCGACCATCAACCGAACCGTGTAGGCGTTTCCGTTTTCGGCGAATTCACGCTGGCCGACTACAAGGAGTTCGAGGAAGTCGTCAATTTCAAGGTCAAGTTCGAAGGGCCGGTCGATCTTTACTTCGACCTCAGCCAGATGGCCGGATTGACGCTCGACGTGGCCTGGGAGGAGGTCAGGTTCTCGCGCGCCCATGCCAACGATTTCAAGCGCGTCGCCGTGGTCACCGACAGCCAGTGGGTGACGTGGAGCGCCTGGCTGTCGCAGACCTTCGTCAATGCCGATGTCGAGGTTTTCGACAATGCCGACGACGCCAAGGCCTGGCTGGACGAATAAGCCGTGAGCTATAC
>JAHRYW010000002.1:201540-388403 GCA_020621865.1 Betaproteobacteria bacterium
TCGACAATGCCGACGACGCCAAGGCCTGGCTGGACGAATAAGCCGTGAGCTATACCACGCTGGTCGATGTCGCGACGCTCAAGGCGCATCTCGACGATCCTTCCTGGCTGGTCATCGATGTTCGTCACCAGCTGGCCGATACCGGTTACGGCGAGCGTGCCTACGCGGCCGGCCACATTCCCGGTGCGATCTTCCTGCATTGCGACCGCGACCTGTCGGCGCCGATGACCGGCTGCAACGGCCGCCATCCGCTACCCGACCCGGAAACGCTGGCCCGGCGCCTGGGTGAAATCGGCGTTGGTGCGACGACGCAAGTGGTGGTGTATGACGACGCCCAGGGCATGATCGCCGGGCGCCTGTGGTGGTTGCTGCGCTGGCTCGGCCACGATGCCGTGGCGCTGCTCGACGGCGGCCTGCAGGCCTGGCAAGCCGCAGAGGGAATCCTGACCGACGTAGTGCCGACACTGCTCCCGGAAACCTTCGTCGCCAGTCCGCAGGAGATGCTGGTCAAGGCCGACTACGTGCTCGAATGTCTCGAAACGCCGCACATGCATCTGGTCGATGCACGCAGCGCCGACCGTTTTCGTGGCGAGAACGAAACGATGGACCCGGTCGGCGGACACATTCCCGGCGCGGTCAATCGCTTCTTCAAGGACAATCTGCGTCCCGACGGCCGTTTCAAGCCGGCCGCCGAATTGCGCGCCGAATGGCTGGCCGTCCTTGCCGGTGCGCTGGCCGACCAGGTCGTCCATCAATGCGGTTCCGGTGTTTCAGCCTGCCTCAACATGCTCGCCATGGAAATCGCCGGGCTGCCCGGTTCCCGCCTCTACGCCGGCTCGTGGAGCGAGTGGTGCGCCGACCCGGGGCGGCCGGTCGAGCGCTGAGCCACAATCAACCGACCTTGGCGAAGCCTGGTGCCGGCCATGACCGGCAATTCCCCTAGCAGACACGGTCCTCGGCGCAAACGATAATCCGGAACGGTATTGCAGGCGCCGGGTCTTATTCAGGCGGCTCGCAGCAATTCAGATCTTGCCCTTGGAAAAAGAAAAATGAATGCCAGAGTAATCCTGCTCGTCGAAGACAATGCCCAGGATGAGTTTCTGATCAGGCGCTCGCTGAACACCCTGCATCCAGGCAATCGGGTGGATGTCGTGCGTGACGGGCAGCAGGCACTGGATTACCTGTTTCGCGAAGGCGAGTTTGCCCACCTGCGGAGCGAACCATTGCCGGTCGCGGTGCTGCTTGATATCGATTTGCCGGAGATCGGCGGGCACGAAGTCCTGGCCCGCCTGCGCATCGATCAGCGCACCCAATGCCTGCCGGTCGTCATCCTGACCTCGTCGGTTGCCGAAAAAGATTGCCTGAAAAGTTATGCGCACGGAGCGAACGGCTTTGTCAGGAACCCCCTTGAACTGGCCGATCTGGTTGAAGCGGTCAAGCGCCTGGGAGCTTTCTGGCTGGATATCAACGAGTCGCCGCGTAGCGGGCAACCGGCGCCGCAGGTTTTTCCAGGCGGGGTGACGCGGCACTGAAAATGGCCGCGCCTCTAGTCGCACCGCTCGTCTTGAAACGTGCGGCTACTCTTTTAGTCCTGCGCTAAATCCAGCCGTTGCAGCGCCCAGGCGACATGTTCCCGGACCAGCGGTGACGGATGGTCGAATTTTGATTTCAGGGCATTTTTTGCCTCGACCGTAGCATTCCCGTTGCCGAGCGCCACCGCGATGTTGCGCAGCCAGCGCTCATGGCCGATGCGGCGGATCGGATTGCCCGCCAGGCGCTGGTCGAATTCGGCTTCGCTCCAGGCGAAGAGGTCAACCAGCGTGGCACTGTCCAGGCCGTGCCGCGGCGCGAATTCCCGGTCGCCGAGTTGGGCGAAGCGGTTCCACGGGCAGCACAGCTGGCAGTCGTCGCAGCCGTAGATGCGGTTGCCGATCAGTGGCCGGAATTCCTCGGGGATCGGGCCGGCCAGTTCGATGGTTAGATAGGAAATGCAGCGCCGCGCATCGACCTGATACGGGGCAACAATGGCGCCGGTCGGGCAGGCAGTCAGGCAGGCCGAGCAGGTGCCGCAGTGGTCCTCGATCGAGGCGTCCGGCGGCAGCGGCAGGTCGGTGTAAATGTCGCCGAGAAAGCGCCACGATCCCTGCTTCGACAGCAGCAGCGTGTGCTTGCCGCGCCAGCCGAGGCCAGCCTGGCTGGCGAATTCGACCTCCATGACCGGCGCCGAATCGGAAAAGACCCGGTAGCCGAACGGCCCGGTGATCGCGGCGATGGCATCGGCCAGCTTTTGCAGACGGCTGCGGATGACCTTGTGGTAGTCGCGCCCCTGGGCGTAGCGGGAAATCGCCGCCTGGTCCGGCTGGTCGGCTGTCTTGGCGTGCGGCAGATAGTCGAGCGCGGCGCTGATTACCGTGACCGTGCCCGGGTGCAGCTGCTCGGGGTGGGCGCGCAATTCGGCATGGCGGGCCATATAATCCATCTCGCCGTGGCGGCCTGCCGCCAGCCATTCGCGCATCCGTTCGACGGCTGGCCCGGGCTCGGCCCGCGCCACGCCAACGGCCGCGAAGCCGAGTTCCCTGCCGGCCTCGCGGATTTTTTCCTTGAGTGCCGCGTAATCCACCGTGGAGTCCTGATCGTGCATAGCCCCGAGTTTACCGCCGTTTTCCAGTTGCCCGATGAGGCGGCGACCCAGCATCTGGGTGAAATGCTGGCGCCATTGCTGCAACCGGGCCTCATCATCTTTCTCGAAGGCGACCTCGGGGCGGGCAAAACCACGCTGTCGCGGGCGCTGATCCGGGCACTCGGCCACACTGGGCCGGTTAAAAGTCCTACCTATTCACTGGTTGAAGTTTACGTAATTTCGAGCTTATACTTATATCACTTTGATTTTTATCGTTTCGAGTCCCCAGAGGAGTTTCTCGATGCGGGCTTTGATGAATACTTTAACGATACTGCGGTCTGCCTGGTCGAATGGCCGGACCGCGCTCAAGGCTGCCTTCCGGCGCCAGACCTGCGGCTGCGCCTTCATCATGCAGGTCTCGGGCGTGTCCTCGAAGCACTGGCAGATACACCGAAAGGGCAAGCATGTCTAAACGCGCTCATCCCAGCCATGGGCGCCGACAGCTCCTGCGTTTCGCCGGCGCCTCGCTGATCCTTTCCGTGACGCCGCTGGCCGGCGCCGCCAACAAGCTGCCATCGGTACTTGCCGTCCGCGTCTGGCCGGCCGCCGATTACACCCGGGTCACGCTCGAACACGACGCGCCGCTCAAATTCACCCATTTCACCGTCGAAAACCCGGATCGCCTGGTTGTCGACATCGAAGGCGTCGAGTTCAACAGTGTTCTCGATAGTTTGGCCCGCAAGGTGGCCACCGACGATCCGAACATCAAACTGCTGCGCGCCGGCCGCTTCAAGCCGGGCGTCGTACGCTTGGTCATGGAGTTGAAGGGCAAGGTCAATCCGCAGGTGTTTACACTGGAACCGGCCGGTGAATATGGCCGCCGGCTGGTGCTCGACGTTTATCCGGTCAATCCGCCGGACCCGATGATGGCCCTGCTTGAAGGCCGCAAAGAGGCTGTCGAGCCGCTGAAGACCGAGCCGGATATTCCGGTTGGTGAAGCGCGCCCGAGTGAGCCTGCCCAGGCCAAGGCTGAGAAGCCGCTCGAAGCCCCCGAGGTGCATACCGGCAAGAAATCCGGCAAGCCGATCGTCGATCGCCTGGTCACCATCACGCTTGATCCTGGGCATGGCGGTGAAGATCCCGGCGCCGTCGGCAAGGCCGGCACCTACGAAAAGAATGTCACGCTCGAAGTCGCCCGCCGCCTGAAGGCGCGCATCGATGCCGAGCCGAACATGCGCGCCGTGCTGACCCGCGATTCCGATTTCTTCGTGCCGCTGCAGATGCGTGTCCAGAAGGCGCGCCGCGTGCAGTCCGACCTCTTCCTGTCGATCCATGCCGATGCCTGGATCAAGCCGGATGCCAGGGGGTCGTCGGTGTTCGTGCTGTCCGAGAAGGGCGCCTCGAGCACCCAGGCCCGCCTGTTGGCGCAGAAGGAAAACCAGGCCGACCTGATCGGCGGCGTCAACATCGGCAACAAGGATCTCTTCCTGGCTCGCACGCTGCTCGACCTGTCGCAGACGGCGACCATCAACGACAGCCTGAAACTGGGCAAATACCTGCTCGGCGAACTGGGCAACATCAATACCCTGCACAAGGCCAGTGTCGAACAGGCCGGCTTCGCCGTGCTCAAGGCGCCGGATATTCCGTCGGCGCTGATTGAAACGGCCTTCATTTCCAATCCGGAAGAAGAGCAACGGCTGAACGACGACGCCTACCAGGAAAAGCTGGCCGGAGCGATCGTCCGCGGCATTCGCCAGTATTTCATCAAGCATCCGCCGGGACCGAAGTCCAAGCTGGCCCTGCTCGGCTAGAACAGTTCGACTTCGCCCTTGGCCACTTCCTTGGCAGTCAGTTTGCCTTCGGCAACCAACTTTTCGTAGCACTCGACCCGGTTGCGGCCGTTGCGCTTGGCGTAGTAGAGCGCTTCGTCGGCTCGGTCGATGGCGTCGGTCGGCGTATCGTTGGGCAGCAGCGCGCTGAAGCCGATGCTGACGGTGACGTGGCCGACGCGGCTGAAAATCTGCGTTTCGACCGCCTTGCGGAATCTTTCCAGCGTGACGGTGGCAAATTCCTGCTCGGTCGGTTGCAGCAAGGCAACGAATTCCTCACCGCCGAAACGGAAAAGCTGATCGTCGAAGCGGAAAGACTGGCGCATCGCCTGGGCGAGCATGATCAGTACTTCGTCGCCGATCAGGTGCCCGAAATCGTCATTGACCCGCTTGAAGTGATCGACATCGCAAACCGCCAGCCAGTGGGTGCCTTCCGGTTTGCCGTGGCGACGCCTGGGGGTGCTGCCCGAATACCCTTGCACTTCGTCGGTTGCGGCACGCCCGAGCAGTTCGAACAGATGCTTGTCGAAGGTCTTGCGGCTAGCCAATCCGGTCAGGGTGTCGGCCTCGCCATAATCGAGCAGCGCGATATGGTTGCCGAAGTACTCGATCAGCCCCATCAACGAAACCCGTTGATCGGCCGAAAACTCTTCCGATAGCGACAGGTCGATCAGATAGACCGGCTCGTCGAGGCGGATGACGGGAAAAACGATGCGGTGCGAGCCGTCGTCGAGAATATCGAGGACGACCGACATTTCCTTTCGGCAGCGACTGAGCAGCGGGTCACGCTCAATTGCCTGGCAATAATCGCGATCCGGCAGGTAGGCGTTGCGCAGGAACTGGCCGTTGGGTCCGGCGCCGGCGCAGGCGAAGACCATCGTCTTCTTGCCGCCGGCGTAGCAGCGAAAAATGGTCAGCCGCTGCGGGTGGAACAGATCGAGCAGCGCGTCGACCATGGCTGAATTGATTTCGGTGCGGTCGCGCCGCGCCGAAATCTGGACAACATGGCTGATCAGTTCAAGCATTTAATGTCAATGGGATTATTTTTGTTAGTCTCGATGATTATAGCGAAAAGCCATTTGCCATGTTTGCCAGATTTTCCGGGCAGGGGCCGGTGCCAGCCGATGTTTCGGTATCCGTTGGCAGTCATAGATCGTTATAATTCAACGTTTTTTTCGCCAGTCTGCCCATGCGCGTCTTTCGCGGTCATTCGCGTCCCGTTCCTGCTCCCGTTGTGCTCGCCATCGGCAATTTCGATGGTGTCCATCTCGGGCACGCGGCCTTGCTGCGTCGACTGGCCGAAATCGCCAGTCAGAGCGGCTTGGCGCCAACAGTGCTGACTTTCGAGCCGCATCCGCGCGAATTCTTTGCCCCGGCTTCGGCGCCAGCCCGCCTGACTACTTTGCGCGAGAAGCTGGAGCTGCTGGCCGAGTACGGCGCAAGCCAGGCGATGATCTGCCCGTTCAATGCTGCTTTTGCCGCGTTGTCGGCCGACGAGTTCATCGAGCAGGTGCTGGTCCGCGGGTGCCAGGTCCGGCATCTGATCATCGGCGACGATTTTCGCTTTGGCTGCGGCCGCAGCGGCGATTTCGCGCTGCTGCAGGCGGCCGGGCTGCGCCACGGCTTTACGGTCGAGGCGATGGGCAGCGTTACGATCGATGGCGAGCGGGTCTCCAGTTCGGCCGTGCGCGAGTCGCTGGCGGCCGGCAACATGGCGCGCGCCGCCCGGCTGCTTGGCCGTCCGTACATCATCGACGGCCAGGTGTCGCATGGCGACAAGATCGGTCGGCAACTCGGTTTCGCCACGGCCAATATCCGCATTCGCCACAATCCGCTGCCGATGACCGGCGTCTTTGCCGTCGAAGTCGGCGGGCTGGGTGAGCGGCCGCTGCCAGGCGTGGCCAATCTCGGCATCCGGCCGACGGTCGGCGGTACCCGGCCGCTGCTGGAAGTGCATCTCTTCGATTTCGACCGCGACATCTACGGCGCGCACATTTCCGTGCGTTTTGTGCACAAGTTGCGCGACGAGCAACGTTTTCCCAATTTCGATGCCCTCAAGGCGCAGATCGCGGCAGATGCCGCGGCGGCCCGGGCCTTCTTCAAGCTGTGAGCACGCAAAATGGCTGATTACAAAGACTCCCTGAACCTACCGGATACCGCTTTCCCGATGCGCGGCGATCTGCCCAAGCGCGAGCCGCAATGGGTGGCCCAGTGGCAGGAAAAAAAGCTCTACCAGCGTATCCGCGAGATCTGCGCCGGTCGGCCGCGCTTCACGCTGCACGACGGCCCACCGTACGCCAATGGCGACATCCACATCGGCCACGCTGTAAACAAAATTCTCAAGGACATCATCGTCCGTTCCAAGACGCTAAGCGGCTTCGATGTGCCTTACGTGCCCGGCTGGGACTGCCACGGGCTGCCGATCGAGCACCAGATCGAGAAGCAGCACGGCAAGAACATTCCGGCCGACAAGGTGCGCGAACTGTGCCGTGCCTATGCCGCCGAACAAGTCGAGCGCCAGAAGAAGGATTTCATCCGCCTCGGCGTGCTGGGCGATTGGGGCAACCCCTACCTGACCATGAATTTCTCGGCCGAGGCCGGCGAAATCCGGGCGCTTGGCAAGATCCTGGAGCAGGGCTACCTCTATCAGGGCCTGAAGCCGGTCAACTGGTGTCTGGATTGCGGTTCGGCGCTGGCCGAGGCGGAAGTCGAGTACGAGGACAAGAACTCGCCGGCCATCGACGTTGCTTTCGAGGTGCATGAGAACCACGCCGAAAAGCTGGCCCACGCCTTCGGCCTGACCCACCTGCGCGGCCCGGCCTTCGCGGTGATCTGGACGACGACGCCATGGACGCTGCCGGCCAACGAGGCGGTCAGCGTGCATCCGGAGTTGCAATACGACTTGTACGAGACGGCCAAGGGTTCCCTGATCCTGGTTCATGAACTGGCCGAGGCCTGCCTGCAGCGCTATGGCCTGGAGGCTGAGATCATCGCTTCCTGCAAGGGCGACAAGCTCGACCAGATCCTGTTGAAGCACCCGTTCCAGCAGCGCGACGTGGCGATCATCTGCGGCACGCACGTCACCACCGAGGCCGGTACCGGCCTGGTGCACACGGCGCCGGCGCATGGTGTGGACGACTACAACATCGGCAAGAAGTACGGCCTGCCGGTCAATAACCCGGTCGGCAACGACGGCAAGTTCATCAGCACGACGCCGGCGCTGTCGGTCGGCGAGCTGGCCGGCAAGACGGTCTGGGAAGCCAACCCGCTGGTGCTGCAGGAACTCGAATGCTACGGTCGGCTGCTTAAAAACGAGAAAATCAAACACAGCTACCCGCACTGCTGGCGCCACAAGACGCCGATCATCTTCCGTGCGACGACGCAGTGGTTCATCGGCATGGACAACAAGACCAGCGAGGATGCCTCGACCCTGCGCTGGATCGCCGAGCGTGCCGTCGATGAAACCCAGTTCTTCCCGGCCTGGGGCCGCGCCCGCCTGGAAGGCATGATGAAGACCCGGCCGGACTGGTGCGTGTCGCGCCAGCGCAACTGGGGCGTGCCGATTCCCTTCTTCCTGCACAAGGAGACCGGCCTGCCGCATCCGCGTACTGCGGAGCTGATCGAGCAGGTCGCCCAGCGCGTCGAAAAGGCCGGTATCGAAGCCTGGTTCAGCCTCGACGCGGCCGAACTGCTTGGCGCCGAGGCCGACCAGTACGTCAAGATGAAGGACACGCTGGACGTCTGGTTTGATTCCGGCACGACGCACTGGCACGTCATGCGCGGCTCGCACGCTGCCGAACACAGCTACCCGGCCGACCTTTACCTCGAAGGTTCCGACCAGCATCGCGGCTGGTTCCAGTCCTCGCTGCTCTCCGGCTGCGCCATCGACGGCCGCGCCCCATACAAGGCGCTGCTGACGCACGGCTTCGTCGTCGACGGCAAGGGCCACAAGATGTCCAAGTCCAAGGGCAACGTGATCGCGCCGCAGCAGGTTTCGGACAAGATGGGGGCCGACATCCTGCGGTTGTGGACGGCCTCGACCGACTACTCCGGTGAGCTGACCATTTCCGACGAAATCCTGAAGCGTGTCGTCGAAGGCTACCGCCGCATTCGCAATACGCTGCGCTTCCTGCTGGCCAACGTTTCCGACTTCGATGCCGGCGCCGACATGCTGCCGGTCGGGCAATGGCTGGAAATCGACCGCTACGCGCTGGCCCTGACCCGCGAATTGCAGGACAACTGCCGCGCCGACTACGACAAATACGAGTTCCATCGCGTCGTCCAAGCCCTGCAAACCTTCTGCTCCGAAGACCTCGGCGGCTTCTACCTCGACATCCTGAAGGATCGCCTGTACACCACGGCCCCCAAGTCGGTCGCCCGCCGTTCGGCGCAATCGGCGCTGTGGCACATCACCCAGGCCTTCGTCCGCCTGCTGGCGCCGATCACCGCCTTCACCGCCGAGGAAGTCTGGCAGGTGCTGACCGGTAAGGACGATGAATCGGTGATGTTCCAGCTCTGGCACGAACTGCCGCAGCCGGACGGCGAGGGCGAACTGCTGGCCAAGTGGGCGCTGATCCGCGGCGTCCGAGCCGATGTGACCAAGGCGCTGGAAGAGCAGCGAGAAGCCGGCAAGATCGGCTCGGCACTTCAGGCCGCGGTTGAAATCCGCTGTGCTGGCGAGAAGTACGAAGCCTTGGCTTCGCTTGGCGACGATTTGAAATTTGTCCTGATTTGCTCATCGACCGTAGCATTGCGCGACAACAACGAATCCGTCATCGCCACGCCGCTCGAACACGCCAAGTGCGAGCGCTGTTGGCACGTCCGCGACGATGTCGGCGCCGATGCTGCGCATCCCGGTCTGTGCGGCCGTTGTGTCAGCAATCTGCACGGCGAAGGCGAGGTCCGCACCTGTGCCTAAGGCGGCCCACTGGTATGGGCTGGCCGGGGTCATCGTTGTCTTCGACCAGCTAAGTAAGTGGCTGGTGCTGGAAAACCTCCGCTTCGGCGAGACGATCTACGTCGCGCCGTTCTGGAATTGGGTGCTGACCTTCAACCCCGGTGCTGCCTTCAGCTTCCTGGCCGACCAGCCGGGCTGGCAGCGCTGGCTGTTCACGGCGCTGGCACTCGGCATCTCCGGCTGGATCGCCATCATGCTTCGCCAACAGCCGCAGCAGAAACTGCTTTCGCTGGCTCTGACGCTGGTCATGGGGGGGGCCCTGGGTAACGTGATCGACCGTGTGCGCTTCGGGGCGGTCGTCGATTTCATCCAGTGGCACGCGGCTGGCTTTTATTGGCCTGCCTTCAACGTCGCCGACTCGGCCATTACGGTCGGCGCCATTTTGCTCGTTGTCGAGCAGTTGACTGAAACCAAAAAGAAAGAGAATCCCCAATGAGCGCCACCGTCCGTTCCGACAGCTTCCTGACCCTGCACTACCGGATTACCACGGCCGACGGTGAGGAGTTCCTGTCCACGTTCGATATGAGTCCGGCGACCCTGCAGATGGGCAGCGGCCAACTGGCAGAAAACCTCGAATCGGTGCTGATCGGCCTGCCGGCGCACGAGCGCTTCGTATTCGAACTCGAACCGGCACAGGCCTTCGGCCAGCACAACGAGCGCCTGGTCGAACGCATCGCCCGCAATGGCCTGCCGGCCGAGATGGAACTCAAGGAGAATTCCGTCGTCGAATTCACCGCGCCCAATGGCGGTACCTTCGCCGGCTTCCTGCGCGAGCTCGACGCGACGCACGCCCTGTTCGACTTCAACCACCCGATGGCCGGAAAAACGATCCGCTTCGAGGTGGAAATCATCGGAATCATGTAATGGAAATCATCCTCGCCAACCCCCGTGGCTTCTGCGCCGGCGTCGAGCGTGCCATCGCCATCGTCGAGCGGGCACTGGAAAAATTCGGCGCACCGATCTACGTCCGCCACGAAGTCGTGCACAACAAGTTCGTCTGCGATGACCTGCGCGCCAAGGGGGCGGTGTTCATTGAGGAACTGGACGAAGTGCCGGCCGGCAGCACGGTCATCTTCAGCGCCCACGGTGTTTCCAAGGCCGTCCGCGCAGACGCCGAGGCCCGCGGGCTGAAGATCTTCGACGCCACCTGCCCGCTGGTCACCAAGGTGCACGTCGAAGTTGGCAAGATGCGCAACCAGATCCGCGAAGTGGTGATGATCGGCCACAAGGGCCATCCGGAGGTCGAAGGGACGATGGGGCAGAGCGAGGGCGGCATGTACCTGGTCGAAACCGCCGAGGACGTCGCAGATCTGCAGGTCAATGACCTAGATAATCTGTCCTTCGTCACCCAGACCACGCTGTCCGTAGATGATGCGACTATCGTCATCGATGCCTTGAAGCAACGTTTTCCGAATATCCAGGGGCCAAAAAAGGACGACATCTGCTACGCCACCCAGAACCGCCAGGATGCAGTCAAGGCGCTGGCCGAAAACTGCGATCTGGTAATCGTCGTGGGCAGCCCGAATAGCTCTAACTCGCGGCGACTGCGGGAGGTTGCGTTGGCTCGGGGAGTTTCGGCCTATCTGGTCGACGGTGCCGAAGAAATTGATGCCGCCTGGTTTCCCGGAAAGCAACGGGTTGGCGTAACGGCAGGAGCCTCGGCACCGGAAATATTGGTCGAGCGTGTTGTAGAACGGATTCAGGGGCTGACAAATGCGCTGATCGTTCAACGCGAGGTAGTTGAGGAAGGGGTTTCCTTCCCTTTGCCGAAGGAGCTGGCTCACTAGCTCAGAAGGTTCGAAGTGGAGTCGGGTCGGTTAGTCTTTGGGTTTTTCGCGAATGGATAGCTCGATCACTATCCGGCTTGGGACTGCTTTATGATTTAGCATTGCTGGAATAAAGGTTGCCAGCGTGGCTTGCGCGACGACGATCTGAACAACTGCATCGGGTAGTGTCGTGTTTACTATGTTCAGCCTGTCCACCGAGCCTTTCTTGCTGATCAATAACTCGATGACAATCGAGCCATTGACGTAGAAATCGGCTAGTGCTTTGTCAAGAGGCCCGTCAGTCGCGTCAAGGTTGTCGATGATTCTTGGCGGACGGTCAACTTCGTAACGATCGAAATAACGAGCAGGAGCGGGGCTTGGCGCTTGCGTGCCGAGATCGGTCGACGTCAACTGGCCTGGAATGGGAGATTCCGGTGCGGTGGTGATTGATCCATAACGGGGTTCTAGCATATTCGAACTCGTTTCGTGAGGGGGGCGATTTGTCAGATGTTGACCATTCTCATCTTGCGGAGTCGTAAGCTTCGCTAGCATTCCCCGCTCGGTCTCGGCGATACGGTTGTGCTGAACGCTGCCATAGTTACCTTCGGAGTGTTTCTTGCTATTGAGCATCAACACACCCAAATGAAGCGCCAGTGACGCGGCGAGAGCTGCCGTGATACGCATGTATTCGAAAAAAACGCCCCTAGAAGGGGCGTTTTTTTTGCTTTGCCAACGCTTATTCAACAAGCTCTCGCCACATCAAACGTCTTCCAGACTCAGTGCCACCACTACTGGGTGGTTTCGTTGGAACTTTTCGCGGGCTTCCTACCTTGCCATCGGCTGTGACGGGAACCATCTTGATCCCTTCGGTGGTTCTAATTGCAGACATCCCGACAATCGGTGAGGGGTAGCTGAATACGGACTGCCCATTATCAACATTTCCACCGGAGAAATAATCGATGAAATAAAGGTTGCCCCGTCCTCCCGGCTCACATTCCGTATTTAAAGGGACGATACTTGAAACAATCAAGGTGCCCAGAACC
The DNA here is from genome assembly GCA_020621865.1 of Betaproteobacteria bacterium. GTDB lineage: Bacteria > Pseudomonadota > Gammaproteobacteria > Burkholderiales > Rhodocyclaceae > Azonexus. Next base: position 213,756 of record JAHRYW010000002.1, read on the forward strand.
AGTTTGGCTTCGAGTGCGACGCGTTCATTATCGTCAATCAGGTTAATGAACCAGCCACCATTGACATTCCAGTCCACGGTGTTAGTAGTAAGTTTGTTGCTGGTAATTGTCTGTTCAACCAAACTGCTAAGGGCAAGTTCGCTGGTCCCATTGTCTTTGATACCGTAAATGGCCTGCTGCTTGTCCAGCGTAAGGTCATCCTGTGACAAATAGCGGCCTGTACCGAAATACAGCACTGTTTTGCCACTGGCATCGGCTATTTCGGGAGCTACGGTGATGGGTTGATTGCTGCCCAGGGCGATGATCTTGGACACGGTTCCGTTGAGCAGGTCAAAACGCCAGAGATTGCCAAACAGGTCGCCGCCATATGCCAAGGTGGCTGAATTGTCCGTTTCGAAGAACTGGATTCGAGGATTGATCCTGGCTAATCCGCTAGGCGTCGATACCGAGCCAACATCCGTCGAAATTTGCTTGATCAGGGTTCCGCTGCTTGCATTGAGGATGAACAGTCGACCAATACCGTCAGCGCTGGTGTATTTGCCGCTCTCCGGAATATTGTTGTAGCCAGACGGTAGCAGAACCACCCAGATACCATCGACCTTAGTGACAGTTGCGGCGCCGTAGCTATAGCCCATGTTGGGGTTTGTATCGGCTGTAAAACTCCACATGTATTTTGGCGATGCCGGATCGGTAATGTCCAGCGCAAAGTAACCTCGGCCCCCCTTGCCCAGTGCGCCTATGAGGATGCTTTTCCAGACGCCGCCATCATTGATGTCGGCGACCGTCAACGGACCATCGACGAAGTAGCGATGGTTGTTGGCGTAATCCTTGTCGGCGAGACGCCACAAATTCGACATCACGATTGGCGGTACATAGGCCCAGCGCTCCTTGCCGGTTTCTGCATCGAATGCGTGCAGCATGCCGTCGTTGGCCGACACATAGACCGTGGGTGCCCGGGTTGCCTGACTTGTCTTGAATGCATCGTAACCACTATCGGCAAAGCTGTAGGGCGGAGCCTGCACGTAAACCGGTTGGGCGTGCACAATGTCGCCCAGCGTTGTGGGTCGGTCACGATACAGTCGGCTGTAAGCACCATAGGAGTTAGTGTCACGATCTTGGTCTTCGTAGCGATTTTGGCCACGAATGTATTTCAACAGGTTTTCCGGTGTGCCATCGGTAATCTGGCTTCCCGACCAGTCACTGTACTGGCTGAGTTGGTTATTGTTGAAATATGCCTTTTGGGTTGCTGAGAGGTTGCTGTAGTCGAAACTGATCAGAGATGTGGTATTTGACGTATAGATGGTTCTGGTGTCCGACAAGCCGTTGCTGGCTATCTTGCTGTCAAGCAGGCCTGCAGCTTTCCAGGTGGCTGTAACGGCTACTTCGCCGGTTACTGGATCGATGGTTTTTGCACTCAATTCACCGTCCCAGGTGACAGTGTTATAACTGGCGACGAAGAATGCATTATTTCCCAGAACTGGTTCCAGACTGCTGGTTGCAGCTGCTGCACCGGAGCCATTACTTGCGGCAATCGAACCGAGCGCATCATTCAATCCATTGATCAGGGATTCTGGATTCTTTGCACTCAAATAGGTTCCTCGACCGTTGACGGCTGCGTGCCAAAGGTCGTCGATACGATCAAGATCCTCTGTGTCAGTTGGGTCGGGCCACCAAACCCCGTCAGGGTTATTCTTGAGGGCGTAATAATCTCCACTTGTGCTGGTTTTATAACCATCTTGGTACACAAGCGAACCATCCACGCCAAGTCCGATAGTGAAGGTGGTCATGTGCTGATGTTCAGCTACGTCGTCTTCGTTTTCTTTGGTGCCAGCAGGGGGGACATTGTCTTCGCAGACGCCGCAACTGCCTGGTCGCAGATCGGTATGGTAGTAATAGTATGCAACGTCCGCCAAGGTGTTGCCCTTCCTCAACTTGTCAAAGGATGGGGGGGGCACGGTCTTTGCGCCGTCCTGGTCGCCGACGCGGGTTATGCCGTCCTCTTTGTTTGGGCCGTATGTATCAGTTACTGAATTCCAATAGCCATCAGTTGATAGCATGGTGAAATTTCGCTGGCAGGAATACTGGATTGGATCGGTACCAATTTTGCCCGCGTAAATTCTCCCAGCCTTGGCCAGGGCGCCCAGCAGTGGTGTGCTACCACTCGGCACGGCGCCATAGAGCTTGGCAAACCAGTTTGCTTTTTGCCCGCTATCAAAATTGCGGATATTTAGGAATTCCGCACCTTCATTTGTCCCGGTCTCGTTGATTGTTGAATAGCCGATGCGGGCGTGGAAGAAGTTCTTGTCGTTGGGGTCATCAATATCACTGAGCGGAGTCCCGCGGATTTTCGAGAAGGCTTGCCCGACAGCGGTCTTGGTCATTTGCATCCGGGTCCGGTACCAAGCATACCAGTTTGCGAAGTTGGTCATTTCTTCAGCATAGGTTCGCGTTGTGCTGTTGGGGCCAGAATAGCTGTTTACTGATGGAATTATGTCGACCCTCGTCCAATCGGAATATCGGACGTAGGGATGAGCGGCGTCCTTTTTGGTCTGGCAGGTACCGGCGGTGCCGAAACGGGGAGAAGTGTCGCGGTTGGTGCACCATTCTACGGAGACAGTGTAATAAAAGGGCGCTCCTTCTTTGGTCCGGATATTGAAATACGTCGTGTTGGGATACAGGTAGCTGGTGCCATCGATTTGAGCCTTGCAATTGACACCGTTCGGGTCGTCATCGGAACGCTTGCAGGCTACCCTTTCCGGATATTTTGTTGTCAAGTTAATGGTTTCGGTGCTCTGGATGCCATAACCGTCCTTGGGTACGCTGGTCCATGTCGTATAGCTGGTCTTGCTTGAGCCATCGGCATTGATAGGCGCGGTGTAATTGATCATCGGGTTGTAATAAACCCGGTTAAAACTACTGGCATAGAAGGGTGGGTCGCCTGCACGGCAGTTGACTAGATCGCGGCCTATGCCCCGGCAGTAATTACCATTGACATAGTCCGGCATGTGGTCCCAGCCCATACTGCCAGAGTCGTCAAGCACGAAGTAAATATTGGGCAATATGGAAACAGTTGCTGCATTAGCCAACGGAATATCAGCCAATTTGGTTTCAGCGGCTGTTGCTGGTCCTGTCAGCATTGGGACGATAAAGGCCAGACCAATCGCGATGCGGCGAAACTCTAAGCAGAGGGGGCGTTTCATTGTTACCTCCATTGAAACTCTACCGGTTTGCAAGCGCATGACCGGGGATGAACTGGTTGCAAGCTGTTCAGCGCTGAATGAAAACCTGTACATAGCTGTTATTGTTCCGAGGGCCTGACACCCGAACAGTGATTCGGTAGCGGCCCATGATGGCGCCAGTTCCGGCAAGGATCGGCTGGTAACCCATCTCGCGAGTTACCGCGCCTTCGCTGTTTCCGTCGGAAGTACTGCTGGTCGATACGCTACAGTCAGAACTCTCGAGGTCTCCGGCAACGCCGCACATCCGGTGTATTACGTAGCAGATCCGATTGCCGTTCGCGTCGTTGTTGGCCTCGCAAAACGGTGAGTGGGAACCCGGTTGCTCATCACCCTTGGTGTCGATCCATTTGACATTGTCACTGCTGCTTTTGGTTCGGCTGCCAGTTATATCCACTCCCTTTCCATCGTCACCCCCGGCATCGGTTCGAGTGGCGTAGTAGCCGTTTTCGGTATCGTTGTCCTGAAGATAGGCCGTTGTTTTTCCCATCAGCCAATTCCGGGCATTTTCTACGCCTGTATCAGCGCTGGTGGTCGAATTTTGGCGGAACGCCAAGTTGCCGGCGATCAGCGAATTGGTGTCAATGGATCGAATCAGGGCGACACCTGCCATGGACATTGCGGCCAGCGCGATCAGGGCGACGAGTAGGGAAAGTCCAGTCTGTCGATTAGGAGGAAAAATAGTGCAACGAGATGGGCAGGCGTTGTTCATGGTGACGTCCTTACTTCGTGTTGGCCCAGATGACGTTACGCAACGGGATTACGGTTTCAACTACCTTGTAGCGGTAGCACTGCCAGTCGGGGAGGTTTTTGATGGCTGACAGGTTCGCCCAAGTTGACAAGTCGTCAACCATTCCGCTGGTGGTCGTGGTGCACGCGTTGCCTTCTGGCTTTTCATATTCCGAACTACGCGCAACGACGGCAACACGCATCGCCTTGATTCTCTTTCCATTACCGTCGCCATGTGCCAGCGTTCCCTTGGCCCAGATTCCGGTCGCGTCTGTCCATTGGTCATCCCGGTTGACAGCTAACGAACCGGCATCAGCAACCCCGTATTGTGCTTGCAGAGCAACGATGTTTGGCGATACCGTTTGAAACACGGCTGTGGTCGAATCCATCGACTCTAGCGTATTCGAGTTTAGTCGGTAGGTGCGAATAGTTAGGTCGGCAGAAACGCCACACCTCAGTACGGCTCCTTTTGTATATGCTGGCCAGTTATTTGCGGTCATATACGGAACTTTAGGGTTGAAGGTTGGAGTACTCCCCGGGTTGTGCTGTAGCTTGAGCGCCGGAGCTTGTACTTCCGTAACCTGCATGATGGTGCAATTACCATCTTGCTGCAGCATGGCCAGCTTTCCCTCAACGCAGCCACTGGTGCTGTTTACATTAAGTTCAGAGGATGGAGCCGGCATGGTTGAGCGTAATGTCGTACTGCTTGGAATGACAAAGTTGCCGTCAGAGGGGTCGCTGAAATACACGATCGCGATTTGATCGGGGGCGCTACCTCCGCCATCAGTTAGGCTAACTGCAGCGGGAAGTGAAAATGCACTTATATTTGATTCTACAGAGCCATCGTTGTAATAACTGAATACCTTGTTGCATGCTGCCATTGAATCGGCTTCGAGGCCGAAGCCGGCCATTTTCGCATCCCGTTCGATTACGTAGAGGGCAAAGGCAGCGTTGGTCTGTGCATCGGCACTGCCGGTCGTGGTTCGCTTTTGACGTTCAGAAACGCTGAAAACCTGGAATATGACGATGGACGCCAGCATCCCGATTAGCATGGCAACCATGATTTCTATCAGTCCAAAACCGCGTTGATCAGGCTGAGTGTGCATTTTGTACGTTCTCGCATTCATTACGGGTTGGGGTTGATTCTGGTTGTTGATACATACCTCTGGGTATCGCTGCTTCCAGGTACTTTCCAGGTAACCGTGACTGTTACAACGTCAGCGGCCACCGCAACGGTCATTTTTCCATCGGGAAGATCGCTTATCGGTTCGTCGGCAACAGCGTGGCCCGCAAGGTTTGTTGGGTCTGCCCACATTTCGCCAACGCGCATATTGGCAATATTGCTCGCGTCGATACGTATCTTGGCATCCGTGGATATTCTCATGGCATTGGCTTGCAGGCCGACGATTGCGAGAATCCCAAAAGAGAAAACCAGAACTGCAATCAAGGCTTCAAGCAGGGCAACGCCGGTTTGGGCTTTGGGCGTGTGGCAGGGGCGGCTGCTTAACATTTTCTTGGGTCCCCGGTGGTGTAGACGGCTGGGTCGCACATGCGGATCGATCCACCGACTGAAATTCCGATCTGGAGGTCACGGCTTAGGCTTGAATCCACGCTGGGATTGTCGATGTTTATTTGAGTCAGTACTGGCGTGGCATCAGCGTTGCTGTCGAGGACTCGACCTAACGAAGAGAAAGTCACAGTGCGAGCGTCGCCTGGTGTGGTAGCCAGCGTCGCATTACGGGAGCCTTCGCCGGGAGTCGCCGATTGTAGTATTGATCCGGTGTTGCGCTCCACGATCTGCCAGCCGGTTTCACCGGCACCACCATTCCCAGTCAAGGTGAATTCGATGGGGGTGCTGCGTCGAATGGCTTCTGCCCGGGCGCTTTGCAGCCCACTGGCAATTGATTCGGCGGCCGTCCGAATCTGGGTGTTTTGTATCCACTCGTTGAAACTGGGTATCCCGGTAGCAGCCAAGATAGCCACGATTGCCACGACGACCAACATTTCGATGAGAGATAGCCCGTCAAGGCTGCGACGCGAAGTCATGGCTAGCAACCGCTTTTCCGGGTGATCCAGCAGTTGCCACCAGACCAGCCTGGTTCTAAGACCACGCTGGTGCGATTGTTCGCCTGATCAACCGTAAAGGTGAAGTTGGCCATCGGGCCGGTGCCCGCCGCTTGAATCGTGTAAGTGTTGGCTGTTTGTTCGGTACAGGAAAAATTGAAGTTGGATGACGTAACGGCTGTAGTGCAATCGAACCCAACGTAGGTCCGGTTGTTGTCGAAATTTGTTTCCAGTCGCGAGCGTATTCCCGACAAACCGGATGTGGCATCCGGAATCCTGCTAACCAGGACGTAGTCTCGATAGGCGGGAAGCGCAATGGAGGCGAGAATGCCGATAATCGCAACTACTACCAGTATTTCGATTAACGTAAACCCTTGAGAAAAAACGGATTTCGTGGTGAAGGGGGGGGCTTTCATGGAATCTCCTTTATTCATGGCTCAATAGTAGTGTCTTGGTGGTCGAAGAGAATGTTATCCGGATTGTCGGTTGGTTTCCGATGACGAACGGTCAGATTAAGGCGGGGCTAGAAATTGCTGACTGCTGTTCTTTTTTTGTGAATGGTGTGCTAGACTCGTCGTTTCTGGTTTTTACTTTTGGATTTATTTTCATGGCCAATAGCGCACAAGCCCGCAAGCGCGCCCGTCAAGCTGACAAGCAGCGCTCCCATAACGCCAGCCTGCGTTCGACCCTGCGTACCGCAATCAAGCGTGTGCGTCAGGCGATCGAAGCTGGTGATAAAGCCGCCGCTCAGGGTGTCTTCCAGCAATCCGTCGCAGTGCTTGACCGCATTGCCGACAAGAAGATTGTTCACAAGAACAAGGCTTCCCGTACCAAGAGCCGTCTGTCTGCTCAGATCAAGGCACTTGCTGCCGCCTGATCCGCGGATCGATGGAAATAAAAAAGGCGCCTGCGGGCGCCTTTTTTATTTCCGGTGTTTTGGGAAACTGCTTATTTTTTGCCGTCGATCGAGCAGACGCCGTCCACAATTTGTAGGTCGTTGTCCTGGGCGAAGTTGAGCATGAAGCGGTAGGCCATCGGCTCGATTTCGCCGAGGCGGCCATCGACGAAGACGGCTTTTTCGCCGTTGTAGTCGCCGGGGCCAACGTAGGGGGAGTATTTCATTTTGCGTTCGGCGCCGAAGGCGGACATAACGCCGCACAGGCGTTCAGCCCAATCGCTGGGGCGGAATTTTCTTCCCTCTCGGGTCAGGCCAACAATGATGAATGTGGTCGATTCTGGGGTTGTCATTGTTCTACTCTGCGTTTGCGGGCGATGCGACCTTGTGTGCCGGCATTCTAGCAGAAGCGTGCGCGGTATCCATAATTATGGCTTACGGAGCGACATGCATTTTTCCAAATGCTACGGTCGCCGCCAAAAAAAGGCCAAAATTAAAGATCGCCGCGTTCGGTCAGTTCGTAGAGTAGTTGCTTGTAGTCGTGGGCTCCGGGGCTTGAGATGTTGTGGCGGAAGACGTCGCGGTTCAGTGACGGGCTTTCGGCGACGGCGACGTTTTCGGAAATGACGGCATCAAGAACGTCGTCGCCATAGCGTTCGCGCAGTTTACTGCGGATGTCGTCGCTCATCCGGCGCCGGCGGTCGAAGCGGGTGAGCAGGTAGCGGCGCTCAATGCGGCGTTTAAGTACGGGTTCAAGGACCTTCAGGGTGCGGGTGATGTGGTCGGCGGCTTGCAGCGACAGGTAGTCGGTCGATACCGGGATGACCAAGCAGTCGCAGGCGAAGATGGCGTTTAGTGCCAGTACGCCGATGTAGGGGCAGCAGTCGATGATGCAGGGGCGGCGCGGCTGGCTGGTTTCCAGGTGCTCCAGGCCGATACGCAGTTTGTTGAGGACGGCGGGGCCTTTGCCGAAGATCGAGTCAACCTTGATCAGTTGCTGGTGAGCCGGTATTAGGTGGCCGATGTGTTCCCACGGGACTTCGAGGTCATTCAGTGGGCACGTGTCCTGAAAGAAGGCGAACAGGCTGCGGTTGGCCTCGGCGGGTGTGGTGCCGTGGATGCTGGAAAGATGACCCTGGGGGTCGAGATCGATCAGCAGCGGATGTCTTTCGGCACGACTCAGGGCGGCCCCGAGATTGAGGGCTGTCGTCGTTTTGCCGACGCCGCCCTTCTGGTTGAATATGGCGATGCGCATGGTTCTGTCTTCTATACAAGGCGCTATTTTTCACTTAACATTCAGGTTTCTGCAACTAATTCCGCTTCCCGGCGAGTGTTGCGGTCGTTTCGGCGGCACTGGCCGCCGTTTTTGTTTTTTGGGGTTGCCTCATGTCGCATGTCATGAATACCTACGCCCGGTTGCCGGTGGCGTTCAGCCACGGTCAGGGTAGCCGGATTACCGATACCGAGGGCAAGGAATATCTGGACGCCTTGTCCGGCATTGCCGTTTCCACGCTCGGCCACGCTCATCCCAAGCTGGTTTCCGCCATTGCGGCGCAAGCAGGGCGCGTGTTGCATACCTCCAACCTCTACGGCATCAGCGGCCAGGAGCAACTGGCCGACAAGCTTTGCGAGCGTTCCGGCATGCAAGAAGTGTTCTTCTGCAATTCCGGTTGCGAGGCCAACGAGGCGGCGATCAAGCTGGCGCGTTTCTACGGCCACAAGCAGGGTATCGAATCGCCAACCATCATCGTCATGGAAAAGGCCTTCCACGGCCGCACGATGGCGACCCTTTCGGCGACCGGCAACCGCAAGACACAGGCTGGCTTCGAGCCGCTGGTGCACGGGTTCCTGCGCGTGCCGTACGACGATCTCGACGCCATCAAGGAAATCGCCGAGCACAACAACAGCATCGTCGCCGTGATGCTGGAAATCATCCAAGGCGAGGGCGGCATCCATCTGGCTTCTATCGAGTTCCAGAAGGGTTTGCGCCAGCTGTGCGACGAAAAGGGCTGGCTGCTGATCTGCGACGAAGTCCAGTGCGGCATGGCGCGGACCGGCAAATGGTTCGGCTACCAGCATGCCGGCATCCAGCCGGATGTCGCAACACTGGCCAAGGGTCTCGGCTCCGGCGTGCCGATCGGCGCCTGCATGACTAACGGCAAGGCGGCCGGCCTGTTCGGGCCGGGTAATCACGGTTCGACCTTCGGCGGTAATCCGCTGGCCTGCACGGCGGCGCTGACGACTATCGATTGCATCGAGCAGGATGGCCTGATGGCCAATGCCGAGAAGGTCGGCGCGCTGATTCGCAAGCTGTATGCCGAGGCGCTGTCCGGGCTCAAGGGTGTTGTCGAGATTCGCGGCCATGGCCTGATGATCGGCATCGAGCTCGACCGGCCGTGCGGCGAACTGGTTGGCCAGGCGCTGGCTGCCGGCCTGCTTATCAATGTGACCGCCGACAAGGTCATCCGCCTGCTGCCCCCGCTGACCTTCAGCGAAAATGAGGCCAAAGAACTGGTCGACCGTAGCGTTCCGCTGATCAAGGCGTTTTTGGCGGGTTAAATCATGGCCATAAAGCATTTCCTGCAGTTCAATGATTTCAGCCGCGACGAATTCGAATACCTCTTCGCACGCACCGGCTGGATCAAGAACCAGTTCAAGTCCTACCAGAAGTATTGGCCGCTCTCCGACCGCACGCTGGTGATGATTTTCGAAAAGGCCAGCACGCGCACCCGCCTGTCCTTTGAGGCCGGCATGCAGCAGCTCGGCGGTTCGGCGATCTACCTGAACACCCGCGATTCCCAGCTCGGGCGCGGCGAGCCGGTCGAGGATGCGGCCCAGGTGATCTCCCGGATGAGCGATATCGTGATGATCCGCACTTTCGAACAGGAAATCATCGAGCGCTTCGCCGCGCATTCGCGCGTGCCGGTGATCAACGGCCTGACCAACGAATACCACCCGTGCCAGATACTGGCTGACATCTATACCTACATCGAGCATCGCGGCTGCATCCAGGGCAAGACCGTGGCCTGGGTCGGTGACGCCAACAACATGTGCAACACCTGGCTGCAGGCTGCCGAAGTGCTCGACTTCAAGGTTCACGTGTCGACGCCGCCGGGCTACGAAATTCAGCCGGAACTGGTCGGCAAGATCGATCCGGCGCGCTTCAAGGTCTTTGCGGACCCGATGGATGCCTGCCGCGGTGCCGATCTGGTCACCACCGACGTATGGACCTCGATGGGCTTCGAGGCCGAGAACGAAGAGCGGATCAAGGCATTCGCCGATTGGTGCGTCGATGGCGACATGATGCGGGTGGCCGATCCGCAGGCCGTATTCATGCACTGCCTGCCGGCGCATCGCGGTGAGGAAGTAACGGCCGAAGTGATCGACGGGCCGCAATCGGTGGTCTGGGACGAAGCCGAGAACCGGCTTCACGTCCAGAAGGCGTTGATGGAATATTTGCTGCTGGGCCGGATTCAGGGCTGAGCGGCAGGGTTAATCGAAAACTAGGAAACGGAAATGAGCGACATCAAGAAGGTTGTGCTGGCCTATTCGGGCGGTCTGGATACCTCGGTCATCCTCAAGTGGCTGCAGGATGTTTACAAGTGCGAAGTCGTCACCTTCACGGCCGACCTCGGCCAGGGCGAAGAGCTCGAACCGGCGCGCGCCAAGGCCCTGAAGGCCGGCATCAAGCCAAAGAACATCTACATCGACGACCTGCGCGAAGAGTTCGTCCGCGACTTCGTTTTCCCGATGTTCCGTGCCAATACCGTCTACGAAGGCGAGTACCTGCTCGGCACCTCGATCGCCCGTCCGCTGATTGCCAAGCGCCTGATCGACATCGTCAATGAAACCGGCGCCGACGCGATCTGCCATGGCGCGACCGGCAAGGGCAACGACCAGGTCCGCTTCGAGCTCGGCGCCTATGCGCTGAAGCCGGGCATCAAGGTCATCGCCCCGTGGCGCGAGTGGGACCTGATGTCCCGCGAAAAGCTGATGGCCTATGCCGAGAAGCATGGCATCGAAATCGACATGAAGCACAAGAAGGGCGGCTCGCCCTACTCGATGGACGCCAACCTGCTGCACATCTCCTACGAAGGTCGTCACCTTGAAGATCCGGCGGCCGAAGCCGAAGAGTCGATGTGGCGATGGACCGTGTCGCCGGAAAAGGCGCCGAACAAGGCCGAGTACCTCGACCTCGAATTTGCCCAGGGCGACGTCGTCGCGATCAACGGCAAGAAGATGAAGGCCCACGAAGTTCTCGGTACGCTGAACGAAATCGGCGGCAAGCATGGTATTGGCCGTCTCGATCTGGTCGAGAACCGCTACGTCGGCATGAAGTCGCGCGGCTGCTACGAAACCCCGGGCGGCACCATCCTGTTGCGCGCCCACCGCGCTATCGAATCGGTCACCCTCGACCGCGAAGTCGCCCACCTCAAGGACGACCTGATGCCGCGCTACGCCAGCCTGGTCTACAACGGCTACTGGTGGAGCCCGGAGCGCAAGGCGCTGCAGGTGCTGATCGACCACACGCAGCAGACGGTCAACGGTACCGTCCGCCTGAAGCTGTACAAGGGCAACGTGATCGTCGTCGGCCGCGACTCGAAGACCGATTCGCTGTTCGACTCGACCATCGCCACCTTCGAGGACGATGCTGGTGCCTACGACCAGCGCGACGCCGGTGGTTTCATCAAACTGAATGCCCTGCGCATGCGTATCGCCGCCAACCTGCGCGCTCGCAAGGAAGGCCAGGATGCGGTTGCCAAGAAGCCGGCTGCGAAGAAGGCTGCGCCGGCCAAGGCTACTGTGAAACCGGTGGTCAAGAAGGTTGCTGCCAAGGCCGTTGTCGCCAAGGCAGCAGCCAAGCCTGCCGCCAAGAAGCCGGCAAGCAAGAAGAAGGGCTAAGCGATGGAGGGCGGCACCGTATTTGGGTTCAACGAAGAACAGATCGCGGATTTCTTCTCGACCTGGGGCGTTGCGGCCTTCATCATCTTCATGCTGTTCATCATCGGCGAGATCGCCTGGAAGTCCAAGGCCGGCAAGACGGGCACCTTCGTGCTCTTCTTCGTGCTCGCCTTCGGCATGGTCGGCTTTATCGCCAAATCAGTCATTCAGAAACTCTGGGGTATTTAAATGTCGCAATACGACAACGTTTCCGTGGTCAAGAAGGCCAATGTTTACTTTGACGGCAAGTGCGTCAGCCACACCGTAGTGCTGGCCGACGGCACCAAGAAGACGGTCGGCGTGATCCTGCCGTCCACCCTGACCTTCAACACCGGCGCGCCGGAAATCATGGAAGGCGTCGGCGGCTCCTGCCGTGTCAAGCTCAAGGGCGAGTCCGAGTGGACGACCTGGGGCGAAGGCCAGTCCTTCAATGTGCCGGGCAATTCCTCCTTCGAGATTTCGGTCGCCGAAGGCGATGCCTATCACTACGTCTGTCACTTCGGGTAATCGCCATGCCGAGCTTTGACTTCACCTCCGAAGCGGACATGGTGGCGTTGAAGAATGCCGTCGACGTCGCCATTCGCCAGATCGACAATCGCTACGACTTCAAGGGCACCAGCGCCAAGCTCGAACTGAACGAGAAGGACAAGGTCATCACGCTGCACGGTGACTCCGACTTCCAGCTCGACCAGATCAAGGACATCCTCTTCCCAGCCATGGAGAAGAAGGAAGTCGAGAGCACCAAGCGTCTTGACCACCAGCCGGTCCAGAAAGTCTCCGGCAACAAGGTCAAGCAGGAACTGAAGATCAAGATGGGCATCGAGACCGAACTGGCCAAGAAGCTGGTCAAGATCATCAAGGATGCCAAGCTGAAGGTTCAGGCCTCGATTCAGGGCGACGCGGTGCGCGTCCAGGGCGCCAAGCGCGACGATCTGCAGGATTGCATCGCACTGATCCGCAAGGAAGTTACGGATTTCCCGATCAAGGCCGGCAATTTCCGCGACTGAGGCAAATGCTACGGTCGGCCCCAAAAAAGGGCCAAAATTGAAAAAGGCAGCTTCGGCTGCCTTTTTCGTTCAGCGGGTCAGACCTTTGATCCACACCGAATAGAGTTGCTCGGAAAGCTGGCGCATGACCGGCAGGCGTTCCGCAATCTGCTGCTCCATCATCTCCGGCGTCTGGACACTGGCCTGATCGGCGACCGCCGCTGCTTCATCCGCCCATTGCTCGCACCACTTGGCGATCATTTCGGGCGTCATTTCGACGTGGCACTGCATGGCCAGGTGCGGGCCGAGCGCGAACATCTGGTTGGCGCAATAGCTGTTGGCGAGCAGACGGGTCGCGCCGGCGGGCAGGCTGAAAGTTTCGCCGTGCCACTGGAAGACGGTGCTACGCTGGCCGGCAAAGGCGCCGAGCCAGTCACGGGCAACCGAGTTATCCTCGCCCAGCGCTTCGCCCCAGCCGATTTCCTTGACTGGATTGCGCGTGATGCGCCCACCCAGGGCCTTGCTCATCAGTTGGCCGCCCAGGCAATGGCCGATGACCGGCAGGTTTTTCTCAGCGGCGTCGCGAATCAGCGAACAGACGGGTTCAATCCAAGGCAGTGGATCGTTGACGCTCATCGGGCCGCCCATGAAACAGAGCCCGGCGTAGTCGTCGGCCGTCGCCGGTACCGCCGCCTCTTCGTCGATGGCAATCAGCCGCCAGGGAATCCCGTGCCGCTCCAGGAATATGGCAAAATAACCCGGACCTTCAGTAGGAGAGTGGCGAAAGATGGCGACTGGTTTCATGGCGATGGCAAACTCCGGAAAAGCGAGGGCTCATTCTACGCTGCTTGGACTGATGACGATGGCGGTCCTGATGCCGTTGCCGGCGATGGCCCAAGAGGTTGGCCTGGCCGGCATCATGGGCAGCAAGGCCATGCTGATGATCAACGGAGGCGAACCGCAGGCGGTGCCCGTCGGCCAGACGCTGGACGGCGTCAAGGTCCTGTCGATCAATGGCGACCAGATCATGGTCGAGATCGGTGGCAAGAAAAGGCCCTTGCGCGTTGGCCAGCATGCCGTCGGTGTCTCGAATGGCGATGGCTCCGACAAGGTCATCATGACGGCCGATGTCCAGGGGCATTTTTATACGACCGGTACCGTCAATGGTACGTCGGTTCGCTTCGTGGTCGATACCGGCGCGACCTCCATCGCGCTCGGACCAAACGATGCCCGGCGGATCGGCCTCGACCTCCGCCGTGGCCAGCGCGGCATGACCAGCACAGCCAACGGACAGGTGGTCGTCACCCGGATTCCGCTCGATACCGTGACGATCGGCGGCATCACCTTGCACAACGTCGAAGCGGTCGTGCTGCCCGCCGAGATGCCGATTGCCCTGCTCGGCATGAGCTTTTTGAACCGGATGGAAATGCAGCGCGACGGCAGTACGATGACCCTAAAAAAACGATTCTAGGAGAGAGAAATGCCCCAAAAAGACCAGGAAATTGCGCTGCTGCGCGAAGAACTCGAAATGCTGATGGGCGAACGCCAGGCGCTGTTGCGCGTGGCCGGCGCCGCGGCGGTGATGATCGCCAGTCTGGACAGCAAGCGCTTGCCGGTCGGGGCCATCGAATCGGCCGATCTGGTCGCGACGACGATCAACGATCTGGCCGAGGAAACGCTGCAGGATGCCCTGTCTGCGGTCAATGCCGAGATCGAGGAAGACTCCAAGGCTGCATGACGCTCGATCTGGAGCGCCTGCGGGCCAGTCTGCTGCCTGAGCCGCTGGCCGGGCAATTCGTCCACGAAGACGGTGCCGGCGATCTGCCGTTGACGCCGGCGGCGGTGCTTTTTCCCATTGTCCTGCGCGACGAGGGACACACCGTGTTGCTGACCCAGCGCACGGCGCACCTGAAAGACCATGCCGGGCAGATCAGTTTTCCCGGTGGGCGGGTCGAGGACACCGACCTTTCGCCGATACATACCGCGCTACGCGAAACCGAAGAGGAAATCGGCCTGGCCCGGGGGCGGGTCGAAATTCTTGGCTTCCTGCCTGAATACCGGACAGGCACCGGTTTTCGCATCACGCCGGTGGTCGCTTTGGTGCGGCCGCCCTTTGACCTGCAGCCCGACCCCTTCGAAGTGGCCGAAATCTTCGAAGTGCCGCTCGCCTTCCTGCTCGATCCGGCCAACCATCAACGTCATTCGCTCCACTATCGCGGCGCGCTGCGCAATTACTTCGCCATGCCCTACGGTGAATATTTCATCTGGGGTGCCACGGCCGGCATGATCCGCTCATTGAGCGAGCGCCTCGGCCTGCTCCACGGCACGGAAGCTTGTGGTATCGTGACGTCTTGATACATGACAATAAGCCGAATACGGCAACTCTCAGCCCCAAATGAGTCTTCTCTCGCTGATTGCAGTCTTTCTCATCGAACAACTGCAACCCCTTGACTACCGGCGCGTGATCGCCGAGCCACTGGGCGCGTGGGCGGATTTCATCGAATCCCGTTTCAATGCCGGCGCCTACCGCCATGGCGTGCTCGCCTGGTGCCTGGCTGCCTTGCTGCCGGTTCTTCTGGTCGGGGTGGTCTACGGACTTCTCTATTCGCTGAGTCCGATTTTTGCCCTGCTGCTCAATATCGGCGTGCTCTACCTGACCATGGGTTTCCGTCAGTTCAGCCATCACTACACCGATATCCAACTGGCACTGAATCTTGGTGACCTGGAACGCGCCCGGCAACTGCTTGGCGAATGGCAGGGGCGTTCGACTTCCGGCATGAACTCCGAGGATATTGCCCGCCTTTCCATCGAAGGCGCGCTGGCTGCATCGCATCGCCACGTTTTCGCCGTGCTGCTCTGGTTCATCCTGCTGCCCGGGCCGTGCGGTGCCCTGCTGTATCGCTTGTCGCTGATCGTCCGTGATCGCTGGCAGGCCGCCGATGCTGCGCAGCACAATGATTTTTCCATATTCTCCCGCCAGGTTTTCGGTATTATCGACTGGCTGCCCCTGCGAGCTACCGCTTCGGCATTTGCCATCGTCGGCGACTTCGAGGATGCAGCCTACTGCTGGCGGACCCAACCGGCCCAGTGGCCGGACCGTGATCTGGGCGTCGTTCTCGCTGCCGGTGCCGGGGCGCTGGGGGTTCAATTGGGACGGCCGGTTGCGGAAGGGGTCGAAGTATCCGATCGGGCTGAACTGGGGCTGGGTGATCCGGCTGATGTCGAATTCATGCAAAGTGCTGTTGGCCTCGTCTGGCGAGCCACGGTGCTATGGATGTTGTTGCTCTTTTTGTTGGGGCTCGCCAGCCTGGTGGGCTGAATGAATTTTCAAGTGGAGGTGGTTACATGAGCAGAGAAGTTGTCGTTCTGAGCGCAGTTCGTTCCGCTATCGGTGCCTTTGGTGGCGCCCTGGCTGATTTCGAATCTACCGAACTGGCTGGTATCGTCATGAAGGAGGCCGTGGCCCGCTCCGGCGTCGATCCCCAGGCCATCAACTACGTCACCGTCGGCACGACGATGCCGACCGATTCCCGTTACGCCTACGTTTCCCGAGTTGCTTCCATCCAGGCCGGTCTGGCTATGGATTCCGTCGCCATGCAGGTTTCCCGCCTGTGCGCCTCCGGCCTGCAGGGCATTGTCACCACGGCCCAGAACATCATGCTGAACGACGCCGACTACGGTATCGGCGGCGGTGTCGAAGTCATGTCCAAGGCCGCCTACCTGATGCCGGCGCTGCGTTCGGGCGCTCGCATGGGCGACACCAAGGCCATCGACTCGATGGTCTCGGTGCTCACCGACCCGTTCGGCGTCGGCCACATGGGTATTACCGCCGAAAACCTGGCCACCAAGCACGGCTTCACCCGTGAAGACCAGGATGCCTTCGCTGTCGAATCCCAGCGTCGCGCCGCCGCCGCTATCGACGCCGGCTACTTCAAGTCGCAGATCGTGCCGATCGTCAAGCAGACCCGCAAGGGCGACGTGGTGTTCGATACCGACGAGCACGTCAAGCGCGGCACGACCATGGAGTCGCTGGCCAAGATGAAGCCGGCCTTCAAGAAGGACGGTACCGTGACCGCCGGTAACGCTTCCGGTATCAACGACGGCGCTGCCTTCTTCGTGCTGGCGGCTGCCGATGTTGCTGCCAAGGCCGGCCAGAAGGCGATGGCCCGTATCGCCGGCTATGCCGTTGCTGGCGTGCCGAACGATGTCATGGGCGAAGGTCCGATCCCGGCTACCAAGCTGGCCCTGAAGAAGGCCGGCCTGACCCTGGACCAGATGGACGTCATCGAGTCCAACGAAGCTTTCGCAGCCCAGGCACTGACCGTTTCCAAGGTGCTCGGTCTCGATCCGGCCAAGACCAACCCGAACGGCGGCGCCATCGCTCTCGGCCACCCGGTCGGCTGCTCCGGTGCCTTCATCGCCACCAAGGCGCTGTACGAACTGGAACGCATCGGTGGCAAGTATGCGCTGGTCACCATGTGTATCGGTGGCGGCCAGGGTATTGCCGTGATCTTCGAACGCGCCTAAGCAAGCCAGGCGTTCAAATAAAAAACCGCCGGGTCTGCCGGCGGTTTTTTTACGTCCGCAATTTTGATGGGTTGAGCATCAAAGACACCAGTCGAGCTCCGGGGAGGGGCGTGGCTGGTTGGCGAAGCGCTTGAATTCCTCGGCGGGCAGGGCGTGGCTGATCAGATAGCCTTGGGCGACGTTGCAGCCGCAAGCGTTCAGGAAGGAGAGCTGGGCAGGGGTTTCGACCCCTTCGGCGACGGCGTTCAGCTTCAGGGCATGCGCCATCTGGGTGATGGCGCGGACAATCGCCCGGTCTTCTTCGCTGGCTGCCGAGCCGGCGATGAAGGAGCGGTCGATTTTCAGCTTGTCGACCTGGAAGCGGCTCAGATAGGCCAGGCTGGAGTAGCCGGTGCCAAAGTCGTCGATGGCAACCGAGCAGCCTAGGGATTTGAATTCGCGGATCACCTCGCGGACAATCTGGCTGTCCTTCATCAATGTCGATTCGGTCAGTTCCACCTCGATGGCCGAGGGGGCAATCCCGGCTTCCCGCGTGTGTCTGGCGAGCAGCGAAGGGATGTCTGCGTGATAGATCTGGACGCCCGAGACGTTGACCGCGGTTTTAATGGCCAGGCCGGCATCGTGCCACTGGCGCAACTGGCGACAGGCTTCGCCGATCACCCATTCGCCGATGGGCAGGATCAATCCGGTTTCTTCGGCGATCGGGATGAATTCCACCGGGCTGATCGATTTGCCGTTTGGCATGATCCAGCGCAGCAGCGCTTCGCTGCCGATCAGGCTGTTGTCTTGTATCGAGGTCTGGGGCTGGTAATGCAGCTGGAACTGGCCATCGTCCAGCGCCTTGTGCATGGCGTTGACCAGTCGATGACGATTCAGCGCCGCATCGTTCATGTCCTGCCGGAAGAAGCTGAAACGCCCGCGCCCGCGCTCCTTGGCGTTGTACATCGCGATATCGGCTTTTTGCAACAGCATGTCGAAGTCGCCGCCATCGATCGGCGCCATGGCGATCCCGATGGAAACCGACGAATTGATCTGGTGGCCCTGGATGTCGAAGGGCATGGTCATGCTGTTCAGGATCTTGTTGGCGACGGCGGCGGCGGCGACCGGGCTGTCGATGTCGTTGAGCAGGATGATGAATTCGTCGCCACCCTGGCGGCTGATCGTGTCGGTTTCGCGCAGGCAGTCCCGGAAGCGCTGGACGACGGCGATCAGCAACTCGTCGCCGACGCGGTGGCCTAGCGAGTCGTTGATGCCTTTGAACTCGTCCAGATCGAGGAACATGAAAGCCATCAGTTTGCCGGTGCGCTTGCATTGCTCAATGGCTTGCCCAAAGCGGTCGCGCAGCAGCAGGCGGTTGGGCAGGGTGGTCAGGGCGTCGTGATGGGCCAGGAAACGGATTTTTTCTTCGGCGGCCTTGCGTTCCGAAATATCCTGGAAAGAACCGATGAAATTGACGATTTCTCCGTGCTGACCGTAGGCGGTCGAAATCGACAGCCATTTCGGATAGCACTCGCCGTTCTTGCGGCGATCGATCAGCTCTCCGCTCCAGCGGCCGTTGGCGAGCAGGGTCTGCCACATTTCTGCGTAGAACTCCTTCGGCTGATGGCCCGAGTTGAGCATGCTGGCCGGCTTGCCGATGGCCTCTTCGGCGGAATAGCCGGTGACGACCGTAAAAGCGCGATTGACATCGGCGATGATGCCGGCGCGGTCGGTGAGCATCAGGGCTTCCGAGCTGTGCTCGAAAACCGTATGGGCCAGGCGCAGCTGGGCCTCCTGCTGGCGGCGCTGGGTGATGTCGGCAAAGACCCAGATCGAGCCGCCCTGCGGGTCCTTGGGATTGATTGCCCGGCCGGTACGGTGGCACCAAACCGCTGTCCCGTCGCGTTTGGAAAACTGATATTCGCGGTCGCTGACGCCGGTCCTGGCCAGTTCGTCGTAGGCCAACTCACCGTCTTCCTGCCAGTCCTGATGGCTGGCGTAGATGGTTTCCGTCGTCTTGCCGATCAGGGATTCCGGCGAATCCCAGCCGAACAGCTCGGCCATCCGGGCGTTGCAATTGACGAAGACCCGGTTGCGCAGATGCACGATGCCGACGTGGGCGTTCTCGAAGGTGGCGCGCATTTCGTCGAGCAGTTGCTGGATATGGATTTCCTGCAGGCGGCGCAGCGTAATGTCGGTCAGCGTCATCAGCGAACCGCCGCCGGGCATCGTCGCATAACGGATGCTCAGGGTGCGCCCGTCGACCATGATCCATTCGGACTGGTCCTGTATTTCCTGCGTCGGCGGCAGCGGTGCCAGGACCTTGGGTAGGCTCAGGCGCGGCATGCGTTGGGCCAGTTCGCCGTCGGACAGGTCGAGCATGGCGAGCAGGCGATTGTTCCAGACCAGGAGGCGGTCGTCGGCGTCGAAAACGACAACGCCCTGCGGCAGGTTGTCCAGGGTGGTCTGGAGCAGGGCTGCCTGTTCGGCCAACTCGCGCTCGCGGCGCTGGGTTTCGCGCTGCTTGATCTCGCTGATGTCGGCGTAGGTGCCGACAATGCTTCCGTCGCCGGCCGGCCGTTCGGAGAGGCGAATCCACAGATCGTCGCGAACATGGAGTTCGATGGTGGCGGCCTCGCCGGTACGCACGCCACGATGCAGGGTCTGCCAGCGGGTCGGCCAGTCGCTGCCCGGAGCCGTCTGCTGGAGGTGCTGGATCAAGTCTGCGAAGGTTTTGCCCTCCAGCGGCGCTGCCGGGCTGCCGGCGGCCTGCCAGATTTCGGCAAACTGCTGGTTGGCCATGCTCAGTCGGTCATCGGCATCGAATAGCGCGAAGCCATCGGAACTGTTGCTGAACGCGGCAAATAACCGGGCCTGGGCGGCTTCGACGGCCTGTTTTTCCTGTTCAAGCGCGGCGTTGGTGTGCTTTAGCGCCGCCATCGCCTCGTCCAGTCGGGCGGTCCGCTCGCGAACCTTGGTGTCGAGCAGGATGGCGGTCTGGAAGAAGCTGTAGTCCGACGCCTGCTGCCCGATATCCTGTTCGATGCGGTCCATCAGGACGTCGATGATCTTGTCGCGACGGGCGATTTCGTCCGCCGCCTCGCCCGGCTCGGAGGTGGTATGGGTGTTGATCGGGGCTTGGAGGCGGGGAATCATGCTTCTTGCCCCTCGCGTCTGGCTGCCTGGCCGAAGGCAATGCCGTTGAAGGTCTGGTTGACGTGGATGCCGCGATGCAGTTCGCCAAAGGAGAGAAAGCCGGTGACCTTGCGCTGGCGCAGCAATGCCGAGATTTCTTCAAGTTGGCCGCTTTGTTTGAATTCCAGGTTGCGCAGGATGCAGTCGCAGGCAAGAACGGCCTGCAGCGGACCGATTTCGGCATCGGCGGCATCCAGCGCCGTGATCAGGTTGCGCAAGGGGTCGACGCCAACCGCCCGCGACAGGACCACTCCCTTGTCGATGGCGCAATAGAAACTCAGGCTGTTGTCCGGGTTCACCTTCTGGATCGAACGGACATATTCCTGGCCGCCGACCCTGACGACCACCGGAAAGGCAGCGAAGGCATCGGGATTGAGCCGTTCGGGGGGAATGCCGACGATGCGCGCATATTCGGTGGCAGCCGGATAGCCGTTGATTTCCGTGACGACCCGGGCTTCCGGTCGGGCGCCGGTAATGACCATGCGATTGGCCGTCGGCTCGAAATGCTGGGCCTTGACGAAGCAGTAGCGTAAGCGGGTGGAAATGATGGCCAGTACCGCCGCATTGGTGTGGGCGCTGTTGTCGTGGAAGACACAGGTCTGACGAAACTGTAGCGAATCTCCGGCCGAGCCGCCAATGACCGGGATGCTGCCCAGGGTCAGTTGAACCGCCTTGCCCAGCGCTTCCTCGCGGCGGGACAGGCCGTCGATCAGCAAAAAGGCGAATTGCCCCTGCATCTCGTTATCCGGCCCATTGGCTGTCGTACGTTGCAGGGCATTGCGAACCTGCTGTTCGCAATCGGCAATGTTGAATTCGTCGAGCTGCGGCAACAAGGCCGTCGTCACGGAGAAATCGCCGGCAGGCAGGCCGATGGCGACGATGGAGTTGTGCTGGTAGCCGGCTGGGCCTATTTCGCCGGCGGTCGTGCAACCGATCAGCGACGTGCAGCCCGGGAAGCTGCTGCGCATGGCAACCGCCAGACCGGCCTGGTCGAAACTGTCGGCGCAGAAAAAAAGAACGATCGCGTAGTCCTGGCCGGCAAGTTGGGTCGTCAACTCTGATACGGCCTGGCTGATGCTGTCTGCCGATGAAGATGCGACGCGAATTGATCTCATGTCAGGAAATGCTAATTATTGCATTTGTTAATTATGTGTATTTTTATAATTTCATTGTGTCAGATGCTGCCCATTTGTCAAGTGGGTACTACGAAAGACATAGATTTGTCCTGCCGCTGCTCATCGCGCGCTAGTACTTTGGTGGCGGCGGCGAGGATTCGTTCAGGTGCGGGGCATGCACCGCACCGGATTGTCTGCACCCGGATGGTGCGTGCGCTTTGCTGGTGCTTTGTCGTTTTATGCTTATCATTATGATTTGAAATGGATATTTGTTTTGGTATGGAACCTGCTATGACTCAGTTGAGAGCATCCTCAGCGACGAGTACAAGATGAACTTCTATAACGAAATGTATGACGCCAAAGGCGGCGTCCGGGCTCATTACAAGGGATACGAGGACTGGCTGAAGGCGACGCCGCCGGAGCGCATCGAGCGCAAGCGGGCGGAAGCCGACCTGGCCTTTCATCGGGTAGGCATCACCTTTGCCGTTTATGGCGAGGAGGCGGGCAAGGAGCGCCTGATTCCCTTCGACATCATTCCGCGGGTCATCCCGTCGGCCGAGTGGAAGGCCCTGCAGTCCGGCTTGCGCCAGCGCGTCAAGGCCTTGAACATGTTCCTCTGGGACGTCTATCACGACCAGGAGATTCTCAAGGCAGGCGTCATTCCGGCCGAGCAGGTGCTGAACAACGCGCAGTACCGTCCGGTCATGCAGGGCGTCGATGTGCCGGGGCAGATTTATGCGCACATTACCGGCGTCGATATCGTCCGTGCCGGGGAGGGCGAGTTTTACGTTTTGGAAGACAACCTGCGCGTGCCCTCAGGCGTCTCCTACATGCTCGAAGACCGCAAGATGATGATGCGCCTCTTCCCGGAACTGTTCGCCAAGCACAAGGTGGCGCCGGTCCAGCACTATCCGGACATGCTGCTGGAGAAACTGCGGGCCGTCGCACCGAATGGTGTCACCGATCCGACCGTTGTCGTGCTGACGCCGGGGGCCTACAACAGCGCTTATTTCGAACATACCTTCCTGGCCCAGCAGATGGGGGTCGAACTGGTCGAGGGGCGCGATCTGTTCGTCAAGGACGAGGTGGTCTACATGCGCACGACGCAGGGGCCGCAGCGGGTCGACGTGATCTATCGCCGCCTCGACGACGATTTCATGGACCCGACGGTCTTCCGCGAGGATTCGTCGCTGGGCATCCCGGGCATCATCCGTGCCTATCAGGCCGGCAATGTCACGCTGGCCAACGCGGTCGGCACCGGCGTCGCCGACGACAAGTCGATCTACCCCTACGTGCCGGACATGATCCGCTTCTACCTCGGCGAGGAGCCGAAGCTGAACAACGTGCCGACCTATATGTGCCGCAAGCCGGACGATCTGGCCTACGTGCTCGCGCATCTGCCGGAGCTGGTGGTCAAGGAGGTGCACGGGGCCGGCGGCTACGGCATGCTAGTCGGGCCGGCATCAACCAAGGAGCAGATCGAGCATTTCCGCCAACTGCTGATCGCCAAGCCGGACGGCTACATCGCCCAGCCGACGCTGGCGCTGTCCAATTGCCCGACTTTCGTCGAGGAAGGCATCGCGCCGCGCCATCTCGATTTGCGCCCCTTCGTGCTGTCTTCGGGGCAGTGCGTGAATATGGTGCCGGGCGGCCTGACCCGCGTCGCGCTGACCAAGGGCTCGCTGGTCGTCAATTCGTCGCAGGGCGGCGGTACCAAAGATACCTGGGTTCTGGAGGATTAAGCCATGCTGAGTCGTACTGCCGATCACCTGTTCTGGATGTCGCGTTACATCGAGCGCGCAGAAAACCTCGCCCGCCTGCTCGACGTCACCTGGCAGATGTCCCTCGTTCCGCAATCGGAGGAGGCCGCCAACCAGAGCTGGAATGCGATCATCGCGCTGAACAGTCTGGAAGAGGCATTCGCCAGAAAATACGCCACGGTCAATGGCGAAAATGTCCTGAAATTCATGGTCAGCGATCCGGATAACTTGTCGTCCATCCACAGCTGTCTGCGCCTGGCCCGCGAGAATGCCCACGCCGTGCGCGGCACGCTGACCACCGAGATGTGGGAAACGCTGAATGCCACCTGGCTGGAGGCCAAGGAGAAGAGTTTCGAGCAACTGCTCGGCGCCGGCATCGGCGACTACTTCGAATGGGTCAAAATGCGTTCATCGCTGTCGCGCGGCACGACGCTCGGTACGCTGCTGCAGGACGAGGCCTATCACTTCATCCGCCTCGGCACCTTGCTCGAACGCGCCGACAATACGGCGCGCATTCTCGACGTCAAATATCACGTACTGCGTCCGCACGACGACGAGGGGGCGACCGACTTCTACGAATGGGGGGCGCTGCTCCGTTCGGTGTCAGCCTTCGAGGTTTACCGCAAGGTCTACCGCGACGTGATCACCCCGGATCGGGTGGCCGAGTTGCTGATCCTCAACAAGGACATGCCGCGCTCGCTGCACTTCTGTCTGAACAGCGTGATCAAGAATCTGGAGCTGGTCGCCAATCGCCAGTCCGGCGAAACGGCCCGCCAGGCCGGCCTGTTGCACGCCCAACTGCATTACGGGCGGATCGAGGACATTCTGGCGCACGGCCTGCATGAGTGGCTGACCGATTTCATGGATCGCATCTACCTGCTCGGCGACGGCATCAGCAAGGATTTCCTGGTGCCGATGGCGGAAGCGGCCTGATTCATTGCGGCCGAAAATTTCGATTTTGGCCAAATTTTCGGGCTGACCGTAGCATTTTGACGTCGGTGCCCCAAATGGCTGGCTATCGCAGCAAGCAAAAAAATGCCCGCATCAAAGCGGGCATTTTTGCGACAGCGAGTGCCGGGATTACTTGGACTTCTTGACAGCCTTGGCGGTCGCGCTGGTGGCAGCGGCGATGTTGCTCTGGGCCATTTCGGTCACTTGCTGGGCAGCCTTGCGCATGTTGTCGAAAGCGGAGTTGGCGGCAGCGATGGCGCTCTGCACGGCGGCGACGGCAACGTCGGAACCGGCCGGGGCGGACTTGGCAGCCTTTTCCAGCATGGCGGCAACGTTCTTCTGGAAATCGCCGAACTGGGCTTCGACCATCTTGGCCAGCTGTTCTTGCGTTTCGGCGGAGATTTCATAGACCGACTTGCCGTAGGCGACAGCCTTTTCGACGTTCGGCTTGGCCAGGGAAGCCTGGATGCTCAGGGCTTCTTGCGGATCCTTGGCGCCCATGATGGCCTTGGCGTTGGAAACGGAGTCTTCCAGAACCGAACGGGCGGTTTCCAGATTCAGGGTGGCGATACGCTCGGCGGAAGCCAGGGCGGTATTGGCGACGGACAGCAGGGAATCAACGGCGGCCTTGTTGGCGGCGGCGAATTGCTCGGTATTGATCGACATCGATACGCTCCTTATGTGAGGGAATGGAATTACAACGTTCTTATTGTAACAGTATACTTGGAATATTTGGTGCGCCGCAGCAATGAGAATTACTGATCTGGATCAATAGGTTGGTGGAAAATATACAAAACACTTGTTTGAAATTGCCGCGTAACAACATGATGCGTCGCGGCGAGTTTTTTGCCAGCGGGAAAACTGTCACGTTGCCGTCGCGCCGCGACTGGGTCCTTGAAACAGTATTTCAGCAGCGACCGGCAGGGCCGCCGATCCCTGCCTGAAGCGGGTGATAAAATTCGCCGCCTTCTGCCTTGAACAATCCCCATGCATTTTGACGTGATCATCATCGGCGCCGGCGCCGCCGGCATGATGTGCGCTGCCCAGGCCGGCTCCCGAGGGCAGCGGGTGCTGCTGGTCGACCATTCGGCCGCGCTGGGTGAGCGCATTCGTATCTCCGGGGGCGGGCGCTGCAATTTCACCAACCGCACGGTCAGCGCCGAGAACTATCTGTCCCAGAACCCGCATTTCTGCCGCTCGGCGCTGGCGCGGTTCTCGCAGTTCGATTTCATCGCGATGTTGGAAAAGCGGCGCATCCCCTACCACGAGCGCGAACATGGCCAGCTTTTTTGCGATGAATCAGCGGTCGACATCATCGATATGCTGCGCGATGCCTGCGACGATGCCGGCGTGCAATGGGCCATGCCCTGTGCTGTGCAGCAGATCGAGCGCGCCAAGGGTAACGGGCGCTATACGCTGGCCACCGATCAAGGCAACTTCACCTGCCAGTCGCTGGTCGTCGCCACCGGCGGCCTGGCCATTCCGAAAATCGGTGCCAGCCCCTTCGGCTACCGCCTCGCCGAACAATTCGGCATTCCCGTCATTGCCCCCAAGCCGGCTTTGGTACCGCTCGCCCTGGCGCCGGAGGTGCTCGAACCAATCAAGCCGCTGGCCGGTTCCACGCTCGATGCCGTGGCGCAGTTCGGGCCGGCCAGTTTCCGCGAGAATGTGCTGATCACCCATCGCGGCCTCTCCGGGCCGGCCATCCTGCAGATCTCCAGCTACTGGCAGATGCAGGAATATCGGGCGGGCCGTAAGTTACCGGTCGAAATCGACCTGCTGCCCGGCCTGGATGCCGGCGCCTGGCTGGAGGAACATCGGCAGGGCCGCGTGCATGTGCCCAACCTGCTGGCGGAGCACCTACCGCGCCGTTTTGCGCATGAATGGTGTGCGCTCTATGGTGGTGAAAAGCTGCTGACGCGACCGATCGGCGAACTCGGTCGGCGCGACCTCGATGCCCTCGCTGCCCGCCTCAACGCTTGGCAACTGATGCCGGCCGGCACGCTTGGTTTCGCCAAGGCCGAAGTGACCCTTGGCGGGGTGTCGACCGATGCGCTGTCATCGAAAACCATGGAAGCCAAGGCGTCCCCCGGCCTTTTCTTCATCGGCGAGGTCGTTGATGTCACCGGCTGGCTGGGTGGCTACAACTTCCAGTGGGCCTGGTCGTCAGGCTGGGTAGCCGGGCAGTTCGTTTAGGTTGGCTGCACCATCGACAAGGCCACCGCCTCGGCTACCTTGATCCCGTCCACGCCGGCCGACAGGATGCCGCCGGCGTAACCGGCGCCTTCGCCGGCCGGGTAGAGGCCGCGAGTGTTGATGCTCTGGTAGTCGGCGCCGCGCTTGATGCGGATCGGTGAGGAGGTGCGCGTCTCGACGCCGGTCAGCACGGCGTCAGCCATCGCGAAACCGCGGATCTGCTTGTCGAAGGCGGGGATCGCCTCGCGCAGGGCCTCAATCACGTAGGGCGGGACGCAACTGGCCAGGTCGGTCATGTGGACGCCTGGCTGGTAGGAAGGATCGACCGCGCCCAGCGCCGTCGATGGCCGGCCGGCGAGGAAGTCGCCGATGCGCTGGGCCGGTGCCTCGTAGGTGCCGCCGCCGGCGACGAAGGCAGCCGATTCCCAGTGGCGCTGGAAATCGATGCCGGCCAACGGGTTGGTCTTGTAGTCGCCGGGGAAGTCCTCGGGTTTGACTTCGACGACCAGCGCCGCGTTGGCGTTGCGTTCGGCGCGCGAATACTGGCTCATGCCGTTGGTGACCACACGGCCTTCTTCCGAGGTGGCGGCGACCACCTGGCCGCCCGGACACATGCAGAAGCTGTAGGCGGCGCGGCCGTTCTTGCAGTGATGGACCAGCTTGTAGTCGGCGGCGCCGAGGATTTCATTGCCGGCGTTGGGACCGAAGCGCGCCTGGTCGATCAGGGTCTGCGGGTGTTCGACGCGGAAGCCGATCGAGAAGGGCTTGGCTTCGATATAAACGCCCTGTTCGTGCAGGGTCTGGAAGGTGTCGCGGGCGCTGTGGCCGATGGCCAGCACGACGTGCTCGGTGGCGATGGTCGAGCCATCGGCCAGCACGACGCCGCGCACCTGGTGGTCCTCGATCTGCAGTCGGTCGACCTTGCTGCCGAAGCGGATCTCGCCACCCAGGTCGGTGATCGTGGCGCGGATGTTCTCGACCATCTTGACCAGCCGGAAGGTGCCGATGTGCGGCTTGCTGACGTACATGATCTCTTCCGGCGCGCCAGCCTTGACGAACTCTTCGAGCACCTTGCGGCCGTGGTGCTGCGGGTCCTTGATCTGGCTGTACAGCTTGCCGTCCGAGAAAGTGCCGGCGCCGCCTTCGCCGAACTGGACGTTCGACTCGGGGTTCAGCTTGTTCTTGCGCCACAGGCCCCAGGTATCCTTGGTCCGCTCGCGCACGGCCTTGCCGCGTTCGAGGATGATCGGCCGAAAGCCCATCTGGGCGAGGATCAGCCCGGCGAGCAGACCGCAGGGGCCGGTGCCGATGACGACCGGGCGGCTCGGCAGTTCGGCCGGGGCCTGGGCGACGAACTTGTAACTGGTATCCGGCGTCGGGCCGACATGGCGATCGTCGGCAAACCGGGCGAGCAGCGCCGCTTCGTTGGCGACCGAGATGTCCAGCGTGTAGATCAGCACGATGGCCGATTTCTTGCGCGCGTCGTAGCTGCGCTTGAAGATCGAAAAATCGAGCAATTCGCTGTCGGCGATGCCCAGGCGCTGGCAGATGGCCGGACGCAGCGCGTCAGCGGCGTGGTCGAGCGGCAGCTTCAGTTCGGTCAGTCTCAACATGCGGGTCTTCCAGTGCGCTCAGCGTTCCTTGAACTGCTTGTGGCAGGTCTTGCAGGCTTCATGCACCTTGTCGTAGGCGGCTTCCGACTGCGCCTTGTCCTTGCTGCGGGCGGCGGCGAGCAGGGCGTCGGTGGCGGCCAGGAAGGCCTGCTTGTCCTTCTCGAACTGTTCGGGCTGCTGCCAGACGTCGGGCGTCGCCTTGGTCGGCGGGTAGTTGGTGTCCGGGCCGAAATGCGACCACGGACCATCGCGCCTGGCCAGCAGCCGTTCGGCGTGGGCGGCGAATTTGTCGGCGTCGTAGCGGTTCTCGCGCAGCATCACGCCCATCGGCTCGAAAGCCTTGACGATCTCCTTGAACGCCGTCTGCCGCGTCTTGACCGGCTGGCCGGGGCGTGTGTCCTCGACCTCGCCGCAGGCGGCCAGCAATGCTACGGTCGAGAGCAAAAAAAGGCGAAATTTGAAAGACTTGAACATGGCAGGCAATCGTCGTCCGGGCTAAGCGGGGAGCGCGAATTATACGGGCTGCGCGCGGGCACTGCCGAGTGCAAAGTCGGTACGGACAAAGGTGACTGCCAGCCGCTGCCCGGCCGGCAGTGAAAAACGGCTTGTTCAGGTGTTACCGCAAGACCGCCGCTTACGCTGCCACGGCAGCACCCCGGCGGAGGGCTGACTGATTTCAGTAGCGATTGGGGTTGTCAGGACGCCGATCCTGGCGATCCGGTACGCCATCCCGGTCGCGGTCGCGATTCCAGGAACCGTCGCGGTCGCGATGATGTCTGTCATCACGGTAATGGTCGTCGTACACCACGCAGCCGGACAACAGGCTGAGCATGGCAATCAGTAACACGGCAATTTTTTTCATGGCATTTCCTCAGTCGATCCAAGGTTTCATCAATGCCCGGCCACGACCGGCGCTCTTTCTGCTGGCCTCGCCCGCTGGGCCAGCCTACTGATTCGGACAAGGCGGCGCCGCGCAATGTTCCCCAGTGGCATATCAGCTCGCCGCCCGGACGCCGGCTTGCGGTAAAGTGAGTCCAGTCAAACCCGTCAAGGAGCCCTCCATGTTCGATCTCTACATCGGCAACAAGAACTACTCGTCCTGGTCCTTGCGTCCCTGGCTGCTGATGAAGCATTTTGGTATTCCTTTTACCGAACACATGGTTTCGGTGGCCGGGCGCGACTACAACGCAGCGCTCAAGCCGCTGGCCGGCAATGCCCGGGTGCCTTGCCTGCACGAGGATGGTTTCCAGATCTGGGAGAGCATCGCCATCGCCGAAACCCTGGCCGAGCGCCACCCGCAGATGTGGCCGGCCGACCCGCAGGCCCGGGCCCGGGCGCGCAGCATCTCGGCGGAAATGCACGCCGGTTTCGCCAAGTTGCGCACCTTCATGCCGATGAACCTCAAGCTCCGCCTCACGGGCAAGCCGGCGACGCCGGAGGTCCAGCGCGATATCGACCGCATCATCGAGATCTGGCAGGAAGCGCGCAGCCGCTTCGCGACCGGCGATGGCCCCTGGCTGTTTGGCGATTTCTCGGTGGCCGATGCGATGTTTGCCCCCATCGTCTGCCGCTTCAACGTCTACAACGTGCCCTTGCCGCCGCAGGCCGCCGCCTACCGCGATGCCATGCTTGCCCATCCGGCGCTGCAGGAGTGGTATGCCGCCGCCCTGGCCGAAACCGAGGCGCACGAACATTACGACCGCCTGGCCGACGAGTACGGCGGCCCGCGCTGAATGCCCGCTGGTAGTGAGCTTTGCCGGCGGGAGGGTAGGCAAGTGTGTCTACTACGGTTACCATGACTTGATTTGATTCAGATCAAAAGCCACAATGTGGCCGACAAATGCCAAATGAATTGGCAGCGAACGTGGTTCCAGTAGAGGAGAGAGCATGCGGGATTTTCAGCCGATACAGATCGATACCCTTTTGAGTCGTATCCCCCTGTTTGAAGGACTGGCACCGGAAGAACTGGCCAAAATGGCCAAAGGCGTGCATCAGATACGGGTCGCCAAAGGCGATACGCTGTTCCGCCAGGGCGATGCCTGCACCGGCTTCCACGTCCTGGTCTATGGCCAGATCAAATTGGGAATCTCGTCACCGCAGGGCACCGAGAAGGTGGTCGAGATCATCCAGGCCGGCCAGAGCTTCGGCGAAGCCATCATGTTCATGGACAAGGCCTATTTCGTATTCGCCCAGGCGCTGACCGACTCGCTGTTGCTCCATATCTCGAAGGCGGCGATTTACGAAGAACTGGCAGCCGACCACGCTTTCGTCCGCAAAATGCTGGCCGGCATGGCCATGCGCCTGCATCAGCTGATGATCGACGTCGAATCGTATTCGCTGCATTCCGGCACCCAGCGGGTCATCGGCTACCTGATGCACGAACTGCCGGAGCACGAGCAAGCCAATGACAACGTCGTGCTCGAGCTGGCCACCAACAAAGGCGTGATCGCCTCGCGCCTGAATCTGACCCAGGAGCATTTCTCGCGCATCCTGCACGACCTGATCGGGCTTGGCCTGATCGTCGTCGACGGCAAGCGGATCCTCATTCCCAGCATGACCAAACTGCAGAAGCATGTGCTGAAATAAGGGCATCGGCTTTCGCCTATTTATTCGAAGCGGCCAGCCGTTGATCCTGGTGGCGTGACAATCAACAAAAACCCCGGCTGTACCGCAGCCGGGGTCGATTCAAGCGAGGCGGGTGAAGCCGGACGCTTCCCGCCGGTCAGATGATGGTCACGTCGCTATCGACGTTGACCGAGCCGCCATGGATGGTGGCGACTTCGACGGCCGCACCGGCGCCATCGCCGTCAGCGTCGTAGAACAGATGGCCTAGTTTGGTCGAACTGTCGTACTGGAAGCTGACCGAGGCGCTGTGACTGTTACCGCCGTAGGCTGCGCTATCAATTTCGATCGAGTCCTTGCCGGTGGAAAA
The DNA here is from genome assembly GCA_020621865.1 of Betaproteobacteria bacterium. GTDB lineage: Bacteria > Pseudomonadota > Gammaproteobacteria > Burkholderiales > Rhodocyclaceae > Azonexus. Next base: position 244,875 of record JAHRYW010000002.1, read on the forward strand.
TTTGTAGATGTCGTCGATGGCATCCGGGCTGTCGAAAACGAAGACGTCGTTGCCGCCCTCGCCAAACAGATCGTCGTCGCCCAAGCCGCCGTTGAGGATATCGTTGCCGCCACCTGCCTTGAGTACGTCGTGACCATCGCCACCGGCCAGGTCGTCGTTACCACCTTCGGCCTTGAGAAGGTCGTTGCCCAGACCGCCACTCAGCACGTCGTTTCCGCCGCCAGCCTTGAGTACATCATCACCGTCGCCGCCGGCCAACTCGTCGTTACCACCATCGCCCTTGAGAATGTCGTTGCCCAGGCCGCCGGTCAGCACATCGTCGCCGCCGCCGCCTGCCAAGGTGTCGTCGTCCTCGCCACCGTCCAGCGTATCGTTACCGCCGTCGCCCTTGAGAATGTCGTTGCCCAAGCCTCCGAGCAGATTGTCGTCGCCGGCCGCGCCAGCCAGCCTGTCGTCGCCGTCGTCGCCATACTCGTGATCGTTGCCAGCATCACCCTTCAGGTTATCGTCGCCCAGGCCACCATATAGCGTGTCGTCGCCAGATCCGCCAGCCAGATTGTCGTCGCCTGCATCGCCATACTCGGTATCGTCGCCGGTATCGCCCTTCAGACTGTCGTCATCGTCGCCACCTGCAAGGTAATCGTCGTCCTGGCCGCCCTTCAGCTTATCGTTTCCGGCGCCCCCGTACAGTGTGTCGGCTCCCTTGTCGCCGCTCAGGCTGTCAGTGCCGGCACCGCCGTATAGATCATCGTCATCGTCGCCGCCGCTCAGCTTGTCGTTACCGTCCTCGCCAAAGAGGTCGTCATCGCCGTCATTGCCTTTCATGGCGTCGTTGCCGCCGCCACCGAAGTAATCGTCGTCACCGTTGCCGCCTTTCAACTTGTCGTTGGTGGCACCGTTGTCCTCGTAATAATCATCGGTCTCGCCGGGATGGTCGTCGGCATCTTCGTCATCCTCCTCTTCGACGCTGTCTCCGTGATCGTCGCCGTGGTCATCCCCGAAATCATCTGCTTCCACTTCCAGAAGCTCGTCGAGGTCCCCTTCGGCCGCTAGCGTGGCAAAGGTATCGAAGTTCAGATTAATATCGGAAATGGTGAACAGCAGCGAATCGGTGTTGCCGAACAACTGAAGCTGAGTGATCGTGCCTCCGGTAACGCCCGGCGGGGTATTGCCGTCGACCACGAAGCCTGTGCCACTGACTACCAGTTGGCCTCCGTTAAGTTCAGCCAGTTCCTGATCATCTTCCGTACTTAGGATGTCAAGCCTGACAGAACTGTCGGTTGCGCTGCTGACGGTCAATGCATCGATATGGTCGATGAAATCAGACCAGTCGCCAGTGAAGCCTGAAGAGGGGGTAATAGTCGCCATGGGTGGACTCCTTGTCTGTTTGAGTGGACATGGTAGGGTGAGGTATCCCCGATACCGTATACGAGATATTCCCGCAAAAAATTCCGGGAAAGCTTAAGGCTTTGTTAAGACATTAAAACACTTGTTAATATCAAAGTAGCAGAGGGATTGTCTTTTTAAGAAAAACCTGATTTTTGTGTTTGAGTGTGAATAAAGGATTTGTCATGGTGATGGTAATTGATGTGTTTGAGTCGCGTCCGGGCATCCCGTTCCCATGATCCAGACCATCAGCTTCATCACTCTTGGCGTTGCCGATCTGGCCCGTAGCCGGGCGTTCTACAAGCGGCTCGGCTGGCGGGAATCGTCGGCCAGCCAGGAGGCTGTCGCCTTCTTCCTGGCCGGGTCGGTGGCCTTTGCCCTGTTCCAGCGCGAGGCGCTGGCCGAAGATGCGTCGGTATCAGCCGCGGGCAGCGGCTTTGCCGGATTCTCGCTGGCCCACAACGTGCCGTCGGAGGCCGCGGTCGTCGCGACGCTGGATGAGGCCGTCGCGGCCGGTGCGACGCTGGTTCGTCCGGCCGACAAGGTTTTCTGGGGCGGCTTTCGCGGCTACTTTGCCGATCCGGACGGCTTCCTCTGGGAAGTTTGCTTCAATCCCTTCATCCCGCTCGACGCGGACGGATTCATCAAGCTTCCCTGAACGGCACCGGCTTGGTGCAAGCGCCGTGTCATCGGGCTTTCACGCGGTGCATGCGAAAATTCCGGACAAATAAAAACAAAGACTTGCGCGCTGGTTCGTGTCTTGCTTTTAGGTGTCCAGTCACTTTGCCCGGAGCTTGCCCGTGTCCATCCATGTTGCACTGAATCACGTCACCACCTACAGCTACGACCGGCTGATCAACCTCGGTCCGCAGGTCATCCGCCTGCGCCCCTGTCCGCATTCGCGAACGCGCATCCTGTCGTACTCGCTGAAGATCGGCCCGGACAAACATTTCATCAACTGGCAGCAGGATCCACAGGGCAACTACCTGGCCCGCCTGGTCTTCCCGGAAAAGACCCGCGAGTTCACGATCGAGGTCGACATGGTGGCCGAGATGTCGGTCATCAATCCCTTCGACTTCTTTCTCGAGCCGCACGCCGAAGAGATTCCATTCGCCTACGAGGCCTGGCAGCGTCACGAACTGACGCCCTATCTGTACAAGCTGCCGGCGACACCGCTGTTCCAGAAATACCTCGACGGCATCTCGCGTGAAAAAATGCGCAGCGTCGATTTCCTGGTCGCGCTGAATGCCCGGGTGCAGAACGACGTCGGCTACACGATCCGGATGGAGCCGGGGGTGCAGACGCCGGAAGAAACCCTGACCAAGAAGACCGGCTCCTGCCGCGACTCGGCCTGGCTGCTGGTCCAGATCCTGCGCCACCTCGGCCTGGCCGCCCGTTTTGTTTCCGGCTACCTGATCCAGCTGACCGCCGACGTCAAATCGCTCGACGGTCCCTCCGGCCCGGAGGCCGACTTCACCGATCTCCACGCCTGGGCCGAGGTCTATCTGCCCGGTGCCGGCTGGGTCGGCCTCGACCCGACTTCCGGCCTGTTTGCCGGCGAAGGCCATATCCCGCTGGCCTGCACGCCGGAGCCCGGTTCGGCGGCGCCGGTCAGCGGCGGCCTGGACGAATGCGAAACCGAGTTCGGCCACCACATGCAGGTGACCCGCATCTGGGAGGCACCGCGCGTCACCAAGCCCTATACCGACGAGCAATGGGCCGAGATCGAGGGCCTCGGCCACCGGATCGATGAAAAGCTACTGGAAATGGACGTCCGCCTGACCCAGGGCGGCGAGCCGACCTTCGTCGCCACCGACGATCCGGACGGCGCCGAATGGAACACCGCCGCCCTCGGCCCGACCAAGCGCCTGTACGCTGCCGAGCTATTCCACCGCCTGCGCGAGAAATACGCCGCCAATGGCCTGATGCACTTCGGCCAGGGCAAGTGGTACCCCGGCGAGCAGCTGCCGCGCTGGTCGCTGAACTGCTTCTGGCGCAAGGACGGCGAGCCGATCTGGAATTCGCCGGCGCTCTACGCCGACGAGAAGATCAACTACGGCGCGACCAGCGAGCAGGCCGAACGCTTCCTGAAGCGCGTCGCCGAACGCCTCGGAATGACCGGCGACTACGTCTTCCCGGCCTTCGAGGATGTTTATTACTACCTGTGGCGCGAGCGCCGCCTGCCGGGCAATGTCGATCCCTTCGACTCGCGCGTTGATGACCCGCTTGAACGCGAGCGCCTGATGAAGGTGTTCACCCAGGGCCTGAGCCATACCGTCGGCCACGTGCTGCCGATCATGAAGAACACCCGCAACGAATGGCAGACCGGCCCGTGGTTCCTGCGTGCCGAGCGCTGCTACCTGTTCCCTGGCGATTCGGCCATGGGCTACCGGCTGCCGATCGACTCGCAGCCATGGACGGCAGCCAGCGACTATCCCTACGTCAATGTCCCCGATGCCGAGACAGCCACCGATCCTCTGGCCAGTTACGCCGCCCTGCGCGGCCGGGTGACCGGCCAGGCCGCGGTACGCATGCAGTCGCGGCCGAGCGGTGCCGATCAAGGGGCGGCCGCCGCAGGCCAGGGCAGGGCCTGGGAAAAGCCGACCGACACCGCGCCCGGCTTCAAGGAATCGGCCGGCTGGATCACCCGCCTGGCCATGTGCGCCGAGCCGCGCGACGGCAAGCTCTACATCTTCATGCCGCCGGCCAACACGCTGGACGACTACCTGGAAATCGTCGCCGCCGTCGAGGCGACTGCCGAGGAAATGTCGCTGCCCGTCATCCTTGAAGGCTACGAGCCGCCCTCCGATCCGCGCCTGACGCATTTCCGCGTCACGCCCGACCCCGGCGTCATCGAGGTCAACATCCACCCGGCCAGGAGCTGGGACCAGCTGGTCGACCAGACCACCCACCTCTACGAGTCGGCTTACTACACCCGGCTGACCACCGAAAAATTCATGCTCGACGGCCGCCACACCGGCACCGGCGGCGGCAATCATTTCGTGCTCGGCGGTGCGACGCCCAACGATTCGCCCTTCCTGCGCCGGCCGGACCTGTTGAAGAGCCTGATCGCCTACTGGCACAACCACCCGAGCCTGTCCTACCTGTTCTCCGGGCTGTTCATCGGGCCGACCAGCCAGGCGCCGCGCATCGACGAGGCGCGCAACGACAGCCTCTACGAGCTGGAAATCGCCTTCAGGCAGATCCCGCAGCCCGGTGGTTACATACCGCCCTGGCTGGTCGACCGCATCCTGCGCAACCTGCTGACCGACGTCACCGGCAACACGCACCGGTCCGAGTTCTGCATCGACAAGCTGTACTCGCCGGACGGCCCGACCGGACGGCTCGGCCTGCTCGAACTGCGGGCCTTCGAAATGCCGCCGCACGCCCGCATGTCGCTGACCCAGCAACTGCTGCTGCGCGCCCTGATCGCCCGCTTCTGGGCCGAGCCCTACGAAGCACCGCGGCTGGCCCGCTGGGGCACCGAGTTGCACGACCGGTTCATGCTGCCGCACTACGTCGAGCAGGATTTCCGCGACGTGATGGAAGAAATGCAGCAGGCCGGCTACCCGTTCCAGGCCGAGTGGTTCGCGCCGCATTTCGAATTCCGATTCCCGAAATACGGCGATTTCGCCGTCAAGGGCATCGAGTTCGAGCTGCGTCATGCACTCGAACCCTGGCACGTCATGGGCGAGGAGGGCGGTGGTGGCGGCACGGTGCGCTACGTCGATTCCTCGGTCGAACGCGTCCAGGTCCGGGTCAAGGGCATGGCGCCCGACCGCTACGTGCTGACCTGCAACGGCGTCCCGGTGCCGTTGCAGAACACCGGCACCAACGGCGAGTTCGTCGCCGGCGTCCGCTACCGTGCCTGGCAACCGGCGTCCTGCCTGCATCCAACCATCGGCGTCCAGGCGCCGCTGGTTTTCGACATCGTCGATACCTGGATGCAACGCTCGCTGGGCGGTTGCCAGTACCACGTCGCGCATCCCGGCGGCCGCAATTTCGACGTCCTCCCGGTCAATGCCTTCGAGGCCGAAAGCCGTCGTCTGGCCCGCTTCTTCCGTTTCGGCCACACGCCGGGCAAGATGCTGGCCAAGGCCCCGGAGCGCAGCGCCGAGCACCCGTTTACGCTAGACTTGCGGCGTTTTTGACCGAAAAATCGCCTTGACCGTAGCATTCGGCCGGAGACGCTCCATTTCCGGCCTTTTGGTCTTTTTCCCCCGCTGAATGGCCCGCACACTCCTCGCAATCTATCCCCAGAGCGCCCGCCGCTACGACGAAATGTTGTCGGCCGACGGCGCCGTGCGTCCGCACTGGCGGCAGTTCTTCATCCACCTCGATTCGGTGGCGCCGGAGGAAATGCACCAGCGGCTGGATTTCGTCGACCGGCGCATCCAGGAAAACGGCGTTACCTACAACGTCTATGCCGACCCTAACGGCGCCGACCGGCCGTGGGCGCTCGACCCGCTGCCGCTGATCATCCCGCCCGAGGAATGGGCCGAGGTCTCGGCCGCCGTCGCCCAGCGTGCGACGCTGCTCAACGCCATGCTGGCCGACCTGTACGGCGAACAGAAACTGCTTGCCGAAGGGCTCTTGCCACCGTCGCTGGTCTACGGCCAGCACGGCTACCTGTGGCCCTGCCAGGGCGTCAAGCCGGTCGGCGGCGTCTGGCTGCACCACTATGCCGTCGATCTGGCACGCTCGCCGAACGGCCGCTGGTGGGTCATCGCCGACCGCACGCAGGCGCCTTCCGGGGCCGGCTACGCGCTGGAAAACCGGCTGGTCGTCTCGCGCGTCTTTCCGGAAATGTTCCGCGACCTGCACGTCCAGCATCTGGCCGACTTCTTCCGCGACCAGCTTGACGGCCTGACGGCGCTGGCTCCGGTCGAGGGCGACGAAGCGCCGCACATCGTGCTGCTGACGCCGGGGCCGTACAACGAAACCTATTTCGAGCACGCCTACCTGGCCCGCTACCTAGGCTTCCCGCTGGTCGAAGGGCAGGATCTGACGGTGCGTGGCGATACGGTCTATCTGAAGACCCTGCGCGGCCTGAAGCGCGTCCACGTCATCCTGCGCCGCCAGGACGATGGTTATTGCGATCCGCTGGAACTGCGCGGCGAATCGGCGCTCGGCATCCCCGGCCTGCTCAACGTGGCGCGTACCGGCCGGGTGGTGATCGCCAATGCGCTGGGCAGCGGCCTGCTCGCTTCCGGCGCGTTGATGGGCTTCCTGCCCGCCATCTGCCGGCGCCTGCTTGGCGAAAAGCTGGCCATGCCGTCGGTGGCGACCTGGTGGTGCGGCGAGAAGCCGGCCCTCGATTTCGTCAAGGAAAACTTCGACGACCTGGTCATCAAGCCGGCCTACCCGACGCAGAACATGGAGCCGGTCTTCGGCTACGAGTTGAAGGGCGAGGCGCGCGCCGAGCTGCTGCGGCGCATCGAGGCCCGGCCGCACGCCTATGTCGCGCAGGAGATGATCAACCTGTCGCAGGCGCCGACCTGGAGCCGCCAGCACGAGCGGCGCCTGCTCGCCCGGCCGGTCGGCCTGCGCGCCTACGCCGTGGTCAATGCCGACGGTGGCTACTCGGTGATGCCGGGCGGCCTGGCCCGCGTGGCGACCGGCGCCAGCACGCGCATCATCTCGATGCAGCGGGGCGGCGCCTCGAAGGATACCTGGGTGCTGACCAACGGCCCGGTCAGCGAATTCACGCTGCTCAAGCCCTCGATCGGCGTTCGCGACCTGGTCCGGGCCGGTTCCAACCTGTCGTCGCGGGTGGTCGAAAACCTCTTCTGGCTCGGCCGCTATTCCGAACGCTTCGACGACAGCGCCCGCATGCTGCGTGTCGCCCTGGCCCGTGTTGTCGAAGCCGGCGGCGAGAAGACCCCGGCCGTCGCCTCGGCCATTGAACTGGCCCAGCGCCTCGGCGTGCTGCCCGGGCCGGGCGAGGACACCGAGATCAAGGAAGGCAGCGAACATGCCCTGCTTGAGGCGATCTACGATCCGGCCCAGCCGGGCAGCCTGGCCGGCAGCATCCGCAGCCTGATGTGGTCGGCCACCCATGTTCGTGAACGTCTGTCGCTCGACCACTGGCATTCGTTGAACCGGCTGCAGCGCGACCAGCAGGCGGCGCTGAAGAAACATCCGACGCTGACTGAGGCGATTGCCTTCCTCGACCGAGTGCTGGGCGTTTCGTCCTCGCTGACCGGCTTTGCGATGGACAACATGACGCGCGACGACGGCTGGCGTTTCCTGATCATCGGCCGCCGGCTCGAGCGTCTGTCCTTCCTGGCGCAGACCGTGGCGCATTTCCTGTCCATGCCCTCGACGCGCGGCCCGGGCTCGCTGGAGTGGCTGCTCGAACTGACCGACTCGATCATCACCTACCGCTCGCGCTACTCGCGCCTGCCGGAACTGCTGCCGGTCATCGACCTGCTCGTCTTCGACGACAGCAATCCGCACGGCGTCCTCTTCCAGGCCAGCGTATTGACCCGCTACCTGGAACGCATGGCGCGCGAACTGGGCGCTGATTTCGAAGGCGACCTGGCCGGGGCACTGGAGCGCCTGCGTGGCTTCAACCTGGAAAAGCTGGAGCACCTGCAATTCAGCGGCTGCCGGGAATGCGAGCCCTGCGAGGAACTGGCCGCCCGGCTTCGCGAACTGGATCAGGCGGCCGTCCAGCTTTCCGACTGGCTGGGCATGCGCTACTTCACCCATGTCGGCGACGTCAGCCGGCAGACGATGGCGTTATGACCATGGATGCCGTCCGCTACCACGTCCTGCACGAAACCCGCTACGACTACGGCAGTCCGGTTTCCCTGTCGCAGCAGCAGCTTCACCTGTCGCCGCGGGTCCTCGCCTGGCAGCGGGTCGAGGAGCAATGCATCGATATCGATCCGGCGCCGACCTGGCGTCGCGACGGGCAGGATGCCTTCGGCAATCCGGTCACCTGGGTGGCTTTCCATGTGCCGCACGAGGCCCTGGTCATCCGTTCGGTCATGACCATCGCCGTGGCGCCGCACCTGCCGGGCGACCTGGAGGATTCGCCGGCTTGGGAGTCGGTCCGCGACCGTCTGGCCTACGACGCCACCGAGCCGCGCCCGGAAGATCTCGACGCCCTCCGTTTCCTGTTCGAAAGCCCGCACGTCCGGGTCAAGCACGAACTGGCGGCCTATGCCGCCGACTGCTTCCCGCCCGGCACGCCGGTACTGGTCGGCGCCCGGCGCCTGATGGCCAAGATTTTTGACGAATTCGAGTTCGACCCGGAGGCGACGACGGTCTCGACGCCGGTGCTCGAAGTGCTGGAAAACAAGCGCGGCGTCTGCCAGGATTTCGCCCACCTGATGATCGCCTGCCTGCGCGCCCTGGGGCTGGCCGCCCGCTACGTCAGCGGCTACCTGCTGACCCGGCCGCCACCGGGCAAGCCGCGGCTGATCGGCGCCGACGCCTCGCACGCCTGGGTCTCGGTCTATGCGCCGGGCGAGGGGCACGACTGGGTCGATTTCGATCCGACCAACAACCTGCTGCCCAATACCGAGCACATCACGCTCTCCTTCGGCCGCGATTTCTCCGACATTTCCCCGCTGCGCGGCATCATCCTCGGCGGGGGCGGCACCGAGCCGGAAGTGGCGGTGACGGTCTTCCCGCTCGACGAGGAAGAGATACCGGACGGTCTGCTGACCGGGCCGGCCGACAAGACGGACGGCGGCTGACGGTGGCGCGCGTTGCCATCATCGGCGGCGGCCCGGCCGGCCTGATGGCGGCCGAGGCACTGGCTACGGCAAATGCTACGGTCAGCCCGAAAAAAAGCCCAAAAATCGAAATTTTCGATGCCATGCCTTCGCTCGGCCGCAAGTTCCTGATGGCCGGCAAGGGCGGCATGAACATCACGCATGCCGAACCGCTGCCCGATTTCATCCGGCGCTACGGCGCCCGGGCGGAGCGCATCGCGCCACTGCTCGATACCTTCGGGCCGGGCCAGCTGCGCGAGTGGATCCACGGCCTGGGTATCGAGACCTTCGTCGGCACCTCGGGCCGGGTTTTTCCGACCGAAATGAAGGCGGCACCGCTGCTCCGCGCCTGGCTGCATCGCCTGCGCGGGCAGGGTGTGCATTTTCATGTGCGCCATCGCTGGCTGGGTTGGGCCGACGGCAAGTTGCGCTTCGCCACGCCGGACGGCGAGATCGCGGTCGAGGCCGAAGCCGTGGTGCTCGCCCTCGGCGGCGGCAGTTGGGCCAGGCTCGGCTCCGATGGCGCCTGGGTCCCGCTGCTTGCCGGTCGCGGCGTGCCGGTTGCCCCGTTGAAGCCGGCCAATTGCGGCTTCGACGTGGCCTGGAGCCCGTATTTCAGCGAACGCTACGCCGGCGAGCCGCTCAAGGCGGTCATCGCCTCGGTCGGCGCCCATCGCCAGCAGGGCGAATTCAACATCACGGCGACCGGCATCGAAGGCGGCCTGGTCTATGCGATGTCGGCCCCGTTGCGCGATGCCCTGGCCGCCGACGGCCATGCCGCGCTGCATCTCGATCTGGCTCCGGGGCGCAGCCTGGAACGCCTGACCGAAGAGCTCTCACGGCCGCGTGGGCGCGATTCGCTGGCCAATCACCTGCGCCGGCGGGCCGGCATCGAGGGGGTCAAGGCGGCCCTGCTGCGTGAAATGTGCCCGGCGCCGACACTGAACTCGGCATCCGGCCTGGCCGCCGCGATCAAGTCGCTGCCCGTGCCGGTCGTCGCCACGCGACCGCTCGACGAGGCGATCAGCACGGCCGGCGGTGTGGCCTTCGAGGCGCTGGACGAAGCGCTGATGCTGAGCGCCATGCCCGGCGTCTTCTGCGCCGGCGAGATGCTCGACTGGGAGGCGCCGACCGGCGGCTATCTGCTGACTGCCTGCCTGGCCAGCGGCCGCGCCGCCGGGCTGGGCGTGCGACGCTGGCTGGATGGGGAACGATCCACCTAGCCTGGAATTTTCGGCGGCATGGCGGCGTTGAGGCAGGCCAGGGCGCTTTCGAAATCGAAGGAGGCAACCAGCTCTTCGAATTCCTGATAACGGATGCCGAGGACCAGGCGCAGGGTGGTGGCCTGCTGGTTGACGAGTTCCTGGACGCTGATTTCACCAACTTGAAGTTCCCGCCGGATGCGTTCGATCAAGGCGGTGGTGGCCGGAGCGTTGCCGATTTCCGGGTTGTTCCGGGCGGGCTGGGCCAGGCGGACGAGTTGTTCGCGCAGCGCGGCGTATACCTTGGCGGTTTCTTCAATCAGCGGTTCGAGCTGGGCAATGCTCCAGCCGGCCTTGATGGCTTCTTCGAGCGTGACCGATGCCCGGTGGATGTCGACGGCGCCGAGCGTGGCCGAAACGCCTTTCAGCGAATGGGCCAGGCGGCGCGCTTCGTCGACGTTGCCCGCGGCCAGGCATTGGCGAATCCGGGAAAAATCGTCGGCGTGGTTCTCGGCAAACTTGTTGAGCAGCCGGCAATAACTGTCGACCCGGCCGCGCACGGCTTGCAGGCCAAACTGGCTGTCCAGGCCGGTGATCCCGGTCAGTTCGGGCGGCGGTTCGGCGGATTCGCTGCGCGGTATCGCCGGCGGCGGCTGGCTGGGCAGCCAGCGGGCAAGCGCGGCATACAGCACGTCGGGGGCGACCGGCTTGGCGACGTGGTCGTTCATGCCGGCCGCCAGGCAGACGTCGCGATCCTCGTCGAAGGCATTGGCCGTCATGGCCAGGATGGGCGTCCGGGCGTAGCCGGGCAGGGCACGAATCTGCCGGGTCGCTTCGAGGCCGTCCATGACCGGCATCTGCATGTCCATCAGGATCAGGTCGAAATGCTGGCGCCGGGCCAGATCGAGCGCGGCGCCGCCATCGGCGGCATGGCTTACGGTCAGCCCCGCGCTGCGTAGCAGGTCGCTGGCGACTTCGGCGTTGATGGCATTGTCTTCGGCGACCAGCACGTTGGCGCCGATCCGGTGCGTCGGTTGCGGACTCCGGCTGGCTGCCAGGGCGGGGGCGCTCGTCAGCGCGGGCGCCAGGCGCATGGTGAACCAGAAGGTGCTGCCCCGGCCGGGCGCGCTTTCGACGCCGATTTCGCCGTGCATGGCTTCGACCAGACGGCGGGTAATGGCCAGGCCGAGGCCGGTACCGCCATAGCGCCGGGTGGTCGAACTGTCGGCTTGCTCGAAGGGCAGGAAAAGGCGGGCCTGGGCATCGGCGGCAATGCCGATGCCGGTGTCGGTCACCGCACAGTACACGACGATGCCGTTGCTGTCGTTTTGCCGCAGGCTGGCGCACAGCGAGATCCGGCCCAACTCGGTGAATTTGATGGCGTTGGACAGGAAGTTGAGCAGGATTTGCTGGATGCGCAGCGGATCGCCGCGCAGTCTGGCCGGAATGGCCGCATCGAGCTGGGTGCTGATCGGCAGGTGCTTGGCTTCGGCGCGCACGGCGACCAGGTTGCAGGCATTGGCACAGACTTCGGCCAGCGAAAAATCGGTGTGCTCAAGGACCAGCTTGTCGGCCTCGATCTTCGAGATGTCGAGCACATCGTTGATGATGGTCATCAGGTGCTGCGCCGCTTCGGTGACCTTGCCCAGGCGCTTCTGTTGCTCGGCATCGCCGGCATCGCGCTGGGCGAGGTGGGTCAGGCCGAGGATGGCGTTCATCGGCGTGCGGATTTCGTGGCTCATGTTGGCCAGGAAGGAGGTCTTTGCGCGGCTGGCCGATTCAGCCTGTTCCTTGGCCAGGATCAGTTGCTCGGTACGTTCGGCGACCAGCGCCTCGAGGTGGCGCCGGTAGCTTTCCAGTTCGGCCTGGTTGCGCTTCTTTTCGGTGATGTCTTCCTGGATGCCGAGATAGTGACTGATCCGGCCATCGGGCTGGCGGACCGGTGAAATGATGGCGAAATCCTCGAACACCGTGCCGTCCTTGCGCCGGTTGACGAATTCGCCACGCCAGATTTCGCCGCGTTCCAGCGTTGCCCACAGGGAAGCGTAGGTTTCCGGCGGTGTCATGCCGGAGCGCAGCAATCCGGGATGGGCACTGATGGCTTCTTCACGGCTGTAGCCCGTGTTACGGACAAAGGCGTCGTTGACGTACTCGATCTCGGCGTGGGTGTTGGTGATGACAATGCTGTGCGGATTCTGTTCGATGGCCAGCGACAGCTTGCGCAGTTGCTCCTCGGATTCCCGCCGCTCGGTAACGTCCTGTACGGTGCCGACCGCAAAGATCGGAGCGCCATTGCTGTCGAAGCGGACATGGGCGCGTTCGCGCACCCAGCGTACCTGCTGAGCGACGACGATGCGATGCTCGCTGTCGTAGGGCTTGCCATGGAGGGCGGCCTGCCAGTCGCCCATGACGCGCTCCCGGTCCTCGGGGTGAATGCGCTCGATGAAATCGATCAAGGCCAGCGGGTGACCCGGTGGCAAGCCGAATATAGAGTAAACCTCGTCGCTCCAGTTGAGCGTGTCGGAAACGATGTCCAGCGTCCAGCTGCCGAGGTGGGCGACGGACTGGGCCTCCTTCAATTCCGCCTCGCTCTGGCTCAGGCGTTGTTCGAATTGCTTGCGTTCGGTGATGTCCTGACTGGTGCCAAAAAAGCGGGTGACCCGCCCGTCGTTGCCGACGATGATCTGCCCGGCACCATGGATCCAGCGCTCCTGGCCGTCGTTGCGGCGGACAATCCGGTATTCGTTGTCGAAAGGCAGTTTTCCCCGGAAGACATGATCGCGTACGTAGCGGCTCATGCGCTCCCGGTCGTCGGGGTGGATCAGGGCGCGCCAGGAGGCCGTATCGAGCAGTTCGCCGGGCGTGATGCCGAAGATTTCGTCGTGCGTCGGCGAGCCGGTTAGCGTGTCGCTGCTCGGCTCGAAGGTGAAGTGCCCGATGCGGGCCAGGCGTTGCGCCTGGAGCAGCATTTCCTCGCTGCGTGCCAGGGTTTGCCGCGAGCGTTGCATGCTCAGGCCGAGGCCGAGTTCGCCGGCCAGATTGCTGAGCAGGCTGACTTCGTCATCGTCGAAGGCATCCGGCTTGTCGGAATAGAGATTGAGCGCGCCGAGCACCTTGCCGTCCACGCGTACCGGCAGGGCGATCGATGCGCGGAACCCGGCGGCATGCGCGGCAGCTCGCCAAGGCACGTAGGTCGGATCGCTCTCGGTCTCGCGGATGATCACCGGAATGCCGGTGCGGATGGCCCGTCCAGTCGGCCCCTGGCCGCTCGGGCAGTCAGCCCAGCTGATGTCGATCGAGGACAGGTAGTTGTTGGAGTCGCCGGACTCGGCGCGGGGGACGATGGATTTTTTGACATCGTTGCTGGCTTCGCCCAGCCAGGCCATGCGGTAGCCGCCGATTTCGACGACGACGGTGCAGACCTCGTCGAGCATCAGCTTCTCGTCGGTATGACGGACAAGCGCCTGGGCGACGCCGCTCATCATGCGCAGGGCACGATTCTGGCGGGTGATCTGCTGGCGGGCCAGGTGGCGTTCGGTGATGTCGTTGAGCACGCCGGCAGTGATTTTCGGGCTGCCGTCGGCGTTGCGCTCGGTGACGCAGCTGCGGTCTTCGACCCACAGCCAGTGACCGTCTTCGTGGCGAATCCGGTATTCGATGATCTGCGATGTCGATTTTGCCGCCTTTAACTCGTCGACCGCTGCGTTGAGCAGCGGCCGGTCCTCGGGGTGCACGCGCTCCGTCCAGTCCCGAAGGGTGCGTGGGGCATTGACCGGCGTGCAGCCGAGCAGGGCGATCAGTCCGTCGCTGAGTATGTGGTGGTCGAGATCGTGGCGGTATTCCCAGCTACCGGCGCCGCCGACGTCGAGCGCCAGTTGCAGGTGGGTTTCCAGGCGCAGGCGGTCGCGTTCCTGATGGACCTGGAGCAGCGCACTCGACAGCTGTTCCAGGGCCAGTTGCTCGAACAGCCGACGCTGGCTGATGACGCCGGCAATGCACCCCTCGCTGTCGAGCACCACCATGTGCCGCAGGCGAAAACGGTTCATCGCCTCCAGCGCGATGGTCACCGAGGTGTCGAGCTGGACGCTGCGCAGGGGTGAGCTCATCGCCATGCGCAGCGGAATATCGTGCGGTTGCTGGAACTGGTTGATCAGGCGCGGAATATCGCGCTCGGTGACGATGCCGATCGGCAGTCCATCCTCGACGACGATCAGGTAGTCGGCGGCGTGGTCCAGCATGCAGGCGATGGCCTGCCCCAGCGATGCATCGGGCGCCATTTGCGGCGTCTTCTGATCCATCGCGTTGCCCAGCGTACGCAGGTGCCCGAAAACAGCTGTGCCGAGATGAAAGCGGAAGTCGGTATCGCTGACCATGCCGAGAATGCGCCCGGCCGCATCGGCGACGCCGAGATGGTGGATGCGCCGGCTTTCTACCAGGCGGCGGGCACTGATCAGGTCGAGGTGCGGGGGGGCGGTGATAAGCGGGCTCGACATCAGCGCGTCGAGGCGGATATCGACCGGTTTTCGCTCATGCAGTGCGCGCAGGACGTCAGTTTCGGTGACGATGCCGAGCGGCTTTCCCTGATCGCAGACCAGCAGGCTGGACAGGCGTTCCTCGGCCATCAGCTGACCGGCTTCCTTGAGCGTGGCGTGCGGCGGCAAGCTGCGCACGTCGCTGGTCATGATGTCGGCGAGGGTGGATGAGGGCAGCAGGGTCATGGTTCTGGATTTCTAAAACTGCTCGCTACCCGTGCGATCGGTCGATGATCAGTGGTAGGCCGGGGCACGGAGTCGTTATTCGGCGTAGAGTTTGGCGATGTTCTGGAAGCGGTCGTATTCACGGACGAAAGCCTGGACGACATCGGGATCGAAATGCTTGCCGGAGCCTTCAACGATGATGCGATAGGCTTCGTCGAAAGAAAAGGCTGGTTTGTAGACACGCTTGCAGGTCAGGGCATCGAAAACGTCGGCCAGTGCCATCAGGCGGGCGGCGATCGGGATGGCATCGCCGGCCAGGGCGTCGGGGTAGCCGCTACCGTCCCATTTTTCGTGGTGCGAGCGGGCGATCATCTTGGCGATGGCCAGGAACTCGACCGGCTTCTCGGCGTCGGCTTCGGCCTGGGCGATGGCGTTGCTGCCCAGTTCGGCATGGGTTTTCATGATCTCCCATTCTTCCGGGGTAAGTTTGCCGGGTTTGAGCAGGATGTGGTCGGGGATGCCGACCTTGCCGATGTCGTGCAGCGGGGCCGACTGGGCGAGCGCGTTGATGGTCCGTTCGTCGAGATAGTGGGCGAAGCGGGGGTGGTCGCATAGCGCCCGTGCCAGCGTCAAAACGTATTCCTGGGTGCGGCGCAGGTGCTTGCCGGTTTCCGGGTCGCGGGTCTCGGCCAGACGCGCCAGGGCGTGGATGCTGACTTCCTGGATTAGCTGGTTTTCGCCCATGCGGCGTGCGACTTCGGCCTCCAGGAAACTGTTCTGACCGGACAGTACGTCGCGGGCCCGCTTGATTTCAAGCTGGGTGCGGACGCGGGCGAGAACGATGCTGGGGCGGATCGGCTTGGTGATGTAATCGACGGCGCCACGTTCGAGACCGCGTTCCTCGTCCTGTGTTGCGTCCATGGCCGTGACGAAAATGACCGGGATGTTGCGCGTGGCAGGGGAGGCCTGCAATTCGGCGAGGACGTCGTAGCCGTCCATGTCCGGCATCATGACGTCGAGCAGGATGATGTCCGGGGTTGGGTCGCCAAGGGCGATCTGCAGCGCACGGCGGCCGGAATTGGCGGCACGGACCCGATAGTTCGGCTGCAGCAGCTCGCCCAGAACGCTAAGGTTCTCCGGCGTATCGTCCACAATCAATACGGTCGCTTGGCTAGCGCCCATGGCATTTTCTCCGGTCGCGCAAAGATTACAACTTTGGCAGAATTATCACCTTGTGTCGGCGATATTGCTACCGTCTTTTGCTTGCGATTGATGCCGAAAGGCGCCTGTGACCAGGATTCAAATCGGGCGCTGGGTGCCGACGATACGGTGATAGATGACAAAACGCGATTTTTCGATTTTTCCGGCGCTGACCGCAGCATTCAGTGCGCAGTCAGGTTCGCGATCATGGCGGCAGTCGCGGAAGCGGCACTGGCCAAGATAGGGGCGGAATTCGCGGAAGGCGTTTTCGATGTCCTGGCGGTCCAGATGGCCCAGGCCGAATTCCTGCAGGCCGGGCGAGTCTATCAGGTGGCTGTCGGGGTCGAGGTGATAGAGCGTCGCGTGCGTCGTCGTATGCTTGCCGGAGTCGAGCGCCTGCGAGATCTCCCGGGTGGCCGCATTGGCGGCCGGGATCAGGGCATTGACCAAGGTCGATTTGCCCATCCCGGACTGGCCGACGAGGACGCTGGTCTTGCCCTGCAGGTAAGGTCGAAGATCTTCGGCGTGGTCGAGTGCCGACAGTTCGAGGATGGGGTAGCCGAGTCCGGACAGGGTGGCCAGTTGAGTCCGGGCAGCCGGGAGTTTGTCGGCGAGGTCGGCCTTGTTGAGGATGATCAGCGTCTCGATGTCCTCGCTGTCGGCGGCAAGCAGGGCGCGGGCGATCAGTTCGTCGGAAAAGGCCGGCTCAGTGGCAACGACAATGACCAGTTGATCTACGTTGGCGGCGATCAGCTTCTGGCGGATTTCGTTGGAGCGGTAGAGCAGGCTGCGCCGCGGCTGGATCGCTTCGATGACACCCTGGTCGTCGGAGGTACGCTTGAGGTCGACATAATCGCCGCAGGCCACCTCGCTTTTCTTGCCGCGCGGAAAGCAGGGAAGCCGGCTGCCGTCGGTCAGTTCGACGACGTATTGCCGGCCATGAGCGGCGATGACGCGACCGTGCATCAGTCTTTGAAGTGGTAGAACTGCTGGTTAAGGTAGGCAGCCACATCGGCCTCGTCCTCCGGGAACCAGCCGGCCCGGGTCTGCGCATTGCAGGTGGCGACGCGTTGCAGGATGTCGAGCTTGGTCGATAGCAGGTGCCCGTCACGGGTGTACATCTTGCTGCCGTCGCCGCCATAGAGTCGGACGTGGCAGGCGACGCACTGATTGTCGTGAAGCGCCTTGCCCGCCTTGGGATCGGCGTTCCCCCAGGGCTCGGCGGCGATGGCGGGGAGCGTCAGCAGACTGGCGCCGATCAGCGTGGCGAACTTGTTCATGCGGGAGTCTCCAGTTGCTGCAGGCGGGCGATGCGCTGCGCCGCCGGCGGGTGGGAGTCATGGAACAGCGAGTGCAAGGGGTCGGGCGTCAGGGTCGAGGCGTTGTCCTGATACAACTTGACCAGGGCGCGGATCAGGTCGGTGGCCGAGGCGTGTTCGGCGGCGTAGGCGTCGGCCTCGAATTCGTTGCGTCGCGACAGGTAGCTGGTCAGCGGCGTGAACGGGAAGGTGAAGACCGGAATGACCAGGAAGAAGAGGATCAGCGCCAGCGCCGTATTCTGTGCCGGTACGCCGAGTCCGGCGTAGAACCACGGGGCGTCGATCAACTGGCCGAGCAGCCAGAGCAGGGCCAGCGAGCCGGCGAACATCAGGGCAATATGCTTGATCACGTGATGGCGCCGGAAGTGGCCCAGTTCGTGGGCCAGCACGGCCTCGATCTCGGGGGGCGCCAGGCGGTTGAGCAGGGTGTCGAAGAAGACAATGCGTTTGTTGTTGCCGAAGCCTGTGAAGTAGGCGTTGCCATGGCTGGAACGCTTCGAGCCGTCCATCACGAACAGCCCGGAGGAGCGGAAGCCGCAGCGGGTCAGCAGGGCTTCGATGCAGCGCTTCATCTCGCCTTCTTCGAGCGGCGAGAACTTGTTGAACAGCGGCGCGATCCAGGTCGGGTAGACGAACATCGCGAGCAGGTTGAAGGCGCTCCAGAACAGCCAGACGTAGAGCCACCATAGGTCGCCCATGGCGCCCATCAGCCAGAGCACGGCGAGAATGACCGGGGCGCCGACAGCAACGCCGAGCAGGGTCTGCTTGACGAGGTCGGAGAAGAACAGGCCCAGCGTCATCCGATTGAAGCCGTGGCGGGCCTCGATAACGAACTGGCGGTATAGCGACAGGGGCAGGTCGATCAGGCCGGAGATGCCCATCACGCTGAAGATCATTGCCAGGCCGTAAGTCAGGCCGTCGAGGCGGGGCGCCCACAAGCCGTGCAGTGCGGCCAGGCCGCCACCGAGCGTGAAAGCGAGTAGCACGACGCCTTCGCTGACGATGGCGAAAATGACCGATTTGACGCGGTCGATCGTGTAATCGGCGGCCTTTTGGTGGTCGCCCAGGGCGATGGTGGCGGCGAAATCCGCCGGCACCGCGCCGCGGTGGGTGCCGATATGGCGGATGTGGCGGATTTTCAGCCACAGGCGTACGGCCAGCGTCAGCGCAAAAAAGGCGAGAAAGAGTGCAGTGAATTCTTGGGAGTCGGGCATGGGGGCCAAGCTGTGAGAAAATCGGGCTTTTGATGGAATCGGGCAATTATATGGCAGGCAACGCAAACAACCTCGTCTGGCTGGACATGGAAATGACCGGCCTGAATCCGGATGGCGACCGCATCATCGAAATGGCGATGGTCGTCACCAACTCGGATCTAGAAATGGTCGCCGAATCGCCGGCCTGGGTCGTTCACCAGTCGGATGCAATTCTTGCCGGTATGGATGATTGGAACCAGAAAACCCATGGTCGTTCCGGTCTGATCGACAAGGTCAAGGCGTCGACGGCGGACGAGGCGGCGGTGGAAGCTGAGGCGCTGGAATTCCTGAAAAAATACTCGCTGGCCGGCCATTCGCCGATGTGCGGCAATTCGATCGGCCAGGACCGCCGTTTCATGGCACGCTACATGCCGACGCTGGAAGCGTTCTTCCATTACCGCAATCTCGACGTCAGTACTCTGAAGGAGTTGTGCAAGCGCTGGCAGCCGGAGATTTACAAGGGCTTCAAGAAGAAGAGCAAGCACACCGCGTTGGCCGATATTTACGAATCGATCGACGAACTGAAGTATTACCGCGAGCACTTCCTAGTCAAGACGGCTGGTTGAATCAGGCTGCCCGGGTTGGGTTCCGGGCTAGTTCCGCCGTTGGCGGAAGGCGCAGGCCAAATGCTACGGTAAGCGCCGAAAAAGGCGGAATTTTTCCCTGCGGTCGCTGGGGCGGCGCCCCTCCCAGACCTTGGTCCACTGGTCGCTCGGGGCAGCCAGCTCCTCACGTGTGTCGCCGACGACCAGCAACCAGTCGCAGGACTGTCCGACCTTGGAGCTTTCAGCGATCGGTTCGATTTCGAGGAAGTAGGCCAGCGAGGCCAACTGGGTGTTGGTCAGTTTGCGCTCGGCCAGGCAGCCGTGATTGTCAGGCAGGGCATGGGCGATCGCCTGGGCAATCGGGCGATAGGTCTTGCCGTAGTCAAACCAGGGCAGGATCAGTGTTGTCGCCAGCAGCCATAGTGTCGTAAAGCCCAGGGTCCAGTGCGTCAGGCTGCGGTAGGGCGAACGCGGCGCGGTAAAAATCAGCCAGATCCACCAGGCGGTAGCCATCAGACCGATAAGTAGTGCCAGCAGATCAAACTGGCCGACAAAGCCGGGACGTAACACGACGATGCGCTTGGCCAGCTTTTCTGGCCAGCCTAGTGCCATGGCCGACCAGCAGACCCAGACCACGGCAGTGAACAGGCTGAAAGTCGACATTGCGAACCAGTCGAAGGCGTTGGCGGCGCCGCGGCGCAGGGTCAGCGCGCCGGGTGTGGCTAGCAAGGCCAGCGGCGGCAGCAGTAGCAGCGAGGGGATTTCCCGCGGGCGGAAAGTCCAGGCCAGCATCAGCACGGTGAGCAGCAGGAAGGCCAGCGGCAGTATTTGTTGCGGAGTATGCCAGTCGCGACGGCGGATCCACAGGGTCCAGGCGGCTAGCGGCAAGGCCGGAAAGGCAAACCAGGGCAGCATGCTCAGAAAGCGGCTGCCGCCGAGAATGGAAAACGGTGTTTGCAGCGGCGCCAGTTCGGTGGCCAGCCAGGCTTGAAAGCGGGAAGGTTCCAGATTGAATAGTGCCAGCATCCACGGCAGGCTCAGGGCGGCGGCGATGGCCAGACCGATGAGCAGGGTGTGCAGCGCCTTCGGGCGATCTGGCGACAGCCACCAGGCGACCGGGGCGATGGCCAGCAGAGGCAGGGTTGGTGCGATGCCGGTGCCGAGCAGGCAGCCGGCGACAGCCACACCGTAGTAGATACCGGTCAATCGTGGCTTGCGGCCGATGGTGGCGAGGGCGCCCAGGCCACCGGCGTAGGCGGCAAGCGCGATCAGCATCGGCTGTGCGTCATGGGCGTGGAAAAGCAGGCCGGCGCAGCCGGCGAGCAGCAAGGGACTGGCGGCAGCCGATTCCTCGCCATAGAGTTCGCGGCCGGCGTAGTACAGCCCCATCAACGCCAGGGCGATCCAGATCCCGCTGGCCAGGCGAATGGCTTCATGCAGGGGGAGCAGCCAGCCGAAAATCTTGCCGGTCAGCGCCGCCGTCCAGTAGTAGAGCGGCGGTTCGTGGAATGGGCGCCCGGCCAGATCGGGCGACAGCCAGTCGCCGTAATGCAGCATGTGCCAGGCGGTGCCGATATGGATGGCGTCCTCGCCCTTCCATGGGTCGCGTCCGAAGAGCCCTGCCAGGACATAGAAAGCGAGCATGGCGGCGAGCATCCAGCCTGCCGGGGGCAGGCGGATGCCGCGGCGGATCAGCGCGAGAAGATCAGACATGTGGGCCAGAAATAAAAAAGGCAGCCAGTCGGCTGCCTTTTATAACGCATTTCGAGCAGATCAGGCAGCAGCCTTGCCGCGCATGGCGCCGAATTTCTGGTTGAAACGCTCGACGCGGCCGGCCGTATCGACAATCTTCTGCTTGCCGGTGTAGAACGGGTGGCAGGCGGAGCAGACTTCAACGTGGAAGGCGTCCTTGGTCATCGTCGACTTGGTCGCGAAGGTGTTGCCGCACGAGCAGCTGACCTGGATTTCTTTGTAAATCGGGTGGATATCGGCTTTCATCTTTTGTCCTTTAATCTAGCGACCGGCGGATTTGGCCGATCTGGGAAGCCCGTGATTATCTTCGAAAAGTCACGCGCTTGCAATAGCTTGGGTGGGTGAGCGCTTAGCCGCGGCGCATGGCATCAAAAAACTCCTGGTTGCCCTTGGTCGATTTGACCTTGTCGAGCAGGAATTCCATCGCTTCGAGATCGTCCATCGGGTAGCAGAGCTTCCTGAGGACCCACATCTTCTGCAGCACGTCGGGCTTGAGCAGCAGTTCTTCGCGGCGGGTGCCGGAGCGGTTGACGTTGACCGCCGGGTACATCCGCTTCTCGGCCATGCGGCGGTCGAGGTGGATTTCCGAGTTGCCGGTGCCCTTGAATTCTTCGTAGATCACCTCGTCCATCCGCGAACCGGTATCGATCAGCGCCGTGGCGAGGATGGTCAGCGAGCCGCCTTCCTCGATGTTGCGGGCGGCACCGAAGAAGCGTTTGGGTTTCTGCAGGGCGTTGGCGTCGACGCCGCCGGTCAGCACCTTGCCGGAAGCCGGCTGGACGGTGTTGTAGGCGCGGGCCAGACGGGTGATTGAGTCGAGCAGGATGACAACATCCTTCTTGTGTTCGACCAGGCGCTTGGCTTTCTCGATGACCATTTCGGCGACCGCGACGTGGCGGGTGGCCGGCTCGTCGAAGGTCGAGGCGACGACCTCGCCCTTGACGGTGCGGGTCATTTCCGTGACTTCTTCCGGGCGCTCGTCGATCAGCAGCACGATCAGCACGACATCCGGATGGTTGGCGGTAATGGCGTGGGCGATGTTCTGCAGCATCACGGTCTTGCCGGTCTTCGGCGGGGCGACGAGCAGGCCGCGCTGGCCGCAGCCGATCGGGGCGATCATGTCGATGACGCGGCTGGTGATGTTTTCTTCGGACTTGATCTCGCGTTCGAGCTTGAGGTGACGCGTCGGGTGCAGCGGCGTCAGGTTCTCGAACATGATCTTGTTCTTGTTGGCTTCCGGCGAGAAGCCGTTGATGCGATCAAGCTTGGTCAGCGCGACGTAGCGCTCGCCATCCTTCGGGGTACGGATCTCGCCCTCGACGGTGTCGCCGGTGCGCAGGTTGAAGCGGCGGACCTGCGATGGCGAAACATAAATGTCGTCCGGGTTGGCCAGGTAGGAAGTATCCGAGGAACGGAGGAAACCGTAGCCGTCGGGCAGCACTTCCAGGGTGCCGTCGCCGTAGATGGTGTCGCCGTTCTTGGCCTTGGCCTTGAGAATGGCGTAGATCAGTTCCTGTTTGCGCATCCGGTTGGCGTTTTCGATCGCCAGTTCGGTGGCCATGTCGAGCAATTTGCTGACGTGTAGTGTCTTGAGTTCGGAGAGTTGCATGTGGGAGAGTGTGGCGCCGGTTACAGAACGGGCGAGTGCCCGGAGGCCAGGGCGCAGATCGGAGATCTAGGGGGAGGGGAATGACGCCGGACAGCTTGCCTGTCGCGTCTGCCTGAAAGCGCAGAGCGCACTTTCAGGCATGGAGACTACGGAGATTACAGGTTGCTGTCAATAAAGGCAGCGAGTTGGGATTTGGACAGCGCCCCGACTTTGGTTGCTTCGATATTGCCGTTCTTGAAGATCATCAGCGTCGGAATGCCGCGGATACCGTACTTGGCCGGGGTGCCCTGGTTGTCGTCGATGTTGACCTTGGTGACCTTCAGCTTGCCGGCGTATTCGTTGGCGACTTCATCGAGGATCGGAGCGATCATCTTGCAGGGACCACACCATTCAGCCCAGTAGTCGACGAGAACCGGCAGCTGCGACTGCAGCACTTCGGCTTCAAACGTGTCGTCGGTGACGTAATGGATATGCTCGCTCATGGTTGCCTCATGGGAAGGGTGTATCGAATGGATTGCGCCGGTGATGGCGACGAGAAAGTTGCCGAGATGCTAGCGAAAAATGACAGCTTAGGGAAGCGTCAGCCCCCGGATTTGAGCAGATTGGCCAGTTCGACTGCGGTCTTGACTTGCATCTTGTCGAAAAGATTGGCCCGGTGCACCTCGACGGTACGCATGCTGATGTTCAATTCGTCGGCGATGACCTTGTTGAATTTGCCGGCGACTACCAGTTCCATGATCTGGCGTTCGCGGGTGGTTAATTTCGAAATTCGTGCTTTTACCGAATCGACCGTAGCATTTGCCGCCCGCTGGCGGGCGTCGAGGGCCATCGCTTCCTCGATGCGGGTAACCAACTCATTGTCGTGTAGCGGCTTTTCGAAAAAATCGAAAGCCCCTTTTTTGAGTGTGGCGACTGCTAAGGGCACGTCGCCGTGGCCGGTCAGGAAGATGACCGGCAGCGTCGACTGGCGTTCACGCAGGTGGTCGAAGCAATCCAGCCCGCTCATTCCCGACATCCGCATGTCGAGGACGACACAGCCGCTCATCTCCTTGTGCCAGGCAGCCAGGAAGCTCTCTGCCGAGTCGAAGGCAGTGCAGGGCATGCCCCGTGACTTGAGCAGCCAGGTTAGGGCGTCGCGGATCGCTTCGTCGTCGTCGACCAGGTAGGCTTGTTGAGGCAGGCTCATGTCGCTTCCAGGGGCAGGGTGAAGCGGAATATCGTACCGCTTCCGGTTGGTGAATTGAGGTTGTCTTCGGCCCACAAACGGCCGCGGTGGAATTCGATGATTGAGCGGCAGATCGAGAGGCCAATGCCCATGCCTTCCGGCTTGGTCGTAAAGAAGGCGATGAACAGCTTGTCGCGGATTTCCTGGGCGATGCCGCTGCCCTGATCGCTGACGCTGACGAGCAGTTCGCCGTCGCCGATTTCAACGGCGATACGCAATGTACGCTCGGGTTCGGGGGTCGCCGCCATCGCTTCCATGCCGTTGCGGATCAGGTTGAGAAGCACCTGTTCCAGCATCAGGCGGTCGGCCGGGACGGGCGGGAGCGGCGGCAGGTCGCAGTCGATCCTGATGTGGCGCTTGCGGGCCTCGGCTTCGACGAAGCCGAGGCAGTCCTCGACCACTTCGCCAACGGCGCAAGGCGCCCGCTTGGGTTCGCTCTTGCGGACAAAGTCGTGCACGCGGCGAATGATCTTGCCAGCACGTTGGGCCTGCAGGCCGATTTTTTCCAGTGCCGGGTGCAGATCCTGCGGCGTCGCCTGGCCACTGTCGAGCATGTTCAGGCAGCCGGTGTTGTAGCTGGCGATGGCCGCCAGTGGCTGGTTGAGTTCGTGGGCCAGCGTCGAGGCCATTTCGCCCATGGTCACCAAGCGGGAAGTGAACTGTAGCTGCTCCTGCTGCTGACGGGCCAGTTCCTCGGCCCGCTTGCGCTCTGTAATGTCGAGTACCGAGGCCATCCAGCCGGTGTGATTGCCGTTGCCATCGATTAATTTGGCTTCGTAAATCAGTGCCTGGAAGCGTTCGCCGTTCTTGCGCATGAAAGTGATTTCGAAGCCATCCTTGGGGGCTTCGCCGGCTAGCACCGTTTGGTGCATGGCATAGGTTTCTTCGAGCTGTTCCGGTGCCCAGTAGGGCATGGGCGGGTTTCGGTCGACCAGTTCCTCGGCTGCAAACCCGGTCATCCGGCAGAACGCCGGGTTAACGTAAATGACCCGGCCGACGAGATCTCGGGCCCGCATGCCGACAGTCAACGAATCCTCCATGGCCGCCCGGAACGCATGCTCGGCACGCAGGGCCTCTTCGGCATGCGAGCGTTTTTTCATCAGGTCGCGAACCAGCCACAGGCTCCAGAAGACGCCGGCCGCCAGCAGGAAGATGGCGACCACCAGCAGGCGTTGCAGGGTGTTGTCCGGCGAACGATAGCCGGTGACGCGCAGCAGCAGCCCTCCGCCGGGAGGGTCGAAGGGAATGATGTGACGAAGATTGCTATTCCCTTCGATATTGGTCTTTGTGGCGTATTGAATGTCATTGTCATCAATAATCTCGACCTTGTATTTCTCGGTGAACCACCAGGGCACCTGGTTGGCCAGCAGCGTATCGAGCGGATAGGTTGCGACCAGCATGCCGGCGAACTTGCGTTCGCGATAGATCGGGACGAACAGGGCAACAAAGGCGCGATGGTCCTCAAGGAAAAAAGGCTCGCTGTACTGGAGCTTGCCGAGTCGGCTGGCCAGTTCGAAAGCCTTGCTGGTAGACGGAGCGGAGAACGGCGGGCCTTGGGGGGCGGAGGCCGGGGCTGTCGGCAGGGCTTCGATGAGCTGTTGCCCGGCGTCGATCCAGAGAATCTGGGCGATGTCCGGGGAATTCTTGAGCAAGTGTTCGGCCCGTACGCGGAATATTTTCTGCCGTTCGGGGTGGTCGGCGATCTCCAAAGCCAGTTGTTGGAATTGCTCTTCATTGCCATCCAGGTGGAAGCGCAGATTTTGTTCCAGCCAGAGAACATCCTTGATCAGCACAGAACGTTCTTCCTCGGCCTCGTTCCTGTGCAGCAGCCAGAGAAGCGAGAGCAGGGCGGCGAGCAGCAGGATGATGCCGAACTTGGGGAGTGCAAGCAGCCAGCGTAGCCGGCGCGAACTGCCAGGGGAAACGGGAAGGACATAGTTCATTGGGAAAATGGTACACCACGTTTTTCCCGGCCAGGGTATTGCGGGTTTCCACAACTCGGATAACCACAATGGTCGGCTGTCTGCGCTTTGGTGATACTGCGGCCCGTTTCCGGAGCCTTCCGGAGGTCGCCATCAGAGGAGCGCAAATTCCATGGCCAAAAAAGCGGTATTCAAGAGTCTCTATTTCCAGGTGCTTGTCGCCATCGCCATCGGCGTGATGCTCGGGCATTTCTACCCCGAGACCGGCGCAGCGATGAAGCCGCTGGGCGACGGGTTCATCAAGCTGATCAAGATGATCATCGCCCCGATCATCTTCTGCACCATTGTCGTTGGCATCGCCGGCATGGAAGACATGAAGAAGGTTGGTAAGACCGGCGGTCTGGCCGTGCTTTACTTTGAGGTCGTCAGCACTATCGCCCTGATCATCGGCCTCATTGTGGTCAACGTCTGGGCGCCGGGCGTCGGCATGAACGTCGATGTCTCGACGCTCGATACCAAGGGTATTGCCAAGTATGCCGAGCCGGGCAAGATGCAATCGACGGTCGATTTCCTGCTTAACATCATCCCGACCAGCGTCGTCGATGCCTTCGCCAAGGGCGACATGCTGCAGGTCCTGTTCTTCTCTATCCTGTTCGGCTACGCCATGCACGCTTTTGGCGAGCGCGGCAAGCCGGTCTTCGACCTGATCGAAAAACTGTCGCACGTGCTGTTCGGCATCGTCGGCGTGATCATGAAAGTTGCCCCGATTGGCGCTTTCGGCGCGATGGCCTACACCATCGGCAAGCATGGGGTTGGTAGCCTGGCGCAGCTGGCCAGCCTGATGGGCGCCTTTTACCTGACCTGCGTGATCTTCATTCTCGGGGTGCTGGGCAGTATCGCAGCTGCTCACGGCTTTTCCATCATCAAGCTGATCAAGTACATCAAGGAGGAACTGTTCCTGGTCCTCGGTACTTCCTCTTCCGAATCTGCGCTGCCGCGCCTGATGGCGAAAATGGAAAATGCCGGTGCCCAGAAATCGGTCGTCGGCCTGGTTGTGCCGACCGGTTATTCCTTCAATCTCGACGGTACCTCAATCTATCTGACCATGGCCGCCGTGTTCATTGCCCAGGCAACCAATACGCCGATGGATCTGGGGCAGCAGATTACCCTGCTGGTCATCCTGTTGCTGACTTCGAAAGGCGCCGCCGGCGTCACAGGCAGTGGTTTCATCGTGCTGGCGGCGACCCTGTCGGCGGTAGGCACCGTGCCGGTGGCCGGTCTGGCGCTGATCCTCGGTATCGACCGCTTCATGTCAGAAGCCAGGGCCTTGACCAATTTCATCGGCAACAGCGTGGCCACCCTGGTCGTTGCCAAGTGGTGCAAGGCGCTCGATGTCGAGCGGATGAATGCTGTGCTCAACAACGAAACGAGCGATGAGGCCGAGCGGCCGGAACTGGTGCTGGACGATGCGCCCGATCTCATTATTCCTCACACGCCGCGCCCTGTCGTTGAGCATCATTAACTGCGCATTACGACATAAAAAACCGCCGGCTGGTCCGGCGGTTTTTTTATGGATGCGGCGTCATGTGGAAATCCACAATACGCGGTAGTTATGAATTTCGTAATACTTTCACTCAGTCGCAATCCAATAACCGGGCGACCTACTTCTGGAGGAGAAAAAATGAAAGTTTCCAAGCTGCTGATGGGCCTGTTTGCCGGAGCCATGTCGCTGGCCGTGTACGCACAGCAACCTATCGTTATCAAGTTCAGTCACGTTGTTGCGGCCGATACCCCGAAGGGCAAGGCGGCCGAGATGTTTGCCAAGAAGGCCAACGAGTTGACCCAGGGCAAGGTCAAGGTTGAGGTTTATGCCAATTCGACCTTGTACAAGGACAAGGAAGAAATGGAAGCGCTGCAGCTGGGCGCCGTGCAGATGCTGGCGCCGTCGCTGGCCAAGTTCGGCCCCCTCGGTGTCAAGGAATTCGAGGTCTTCGATCTGCCCTTCATCTTCAATGGCTATGACGACCTGCACAAAGTCACCGGCGGTGCGGTCGGCAAGAATCTGCTGGCCAAGCTGGAGCCCAAGGGCATCAAGGGCCTGGCGTTCTGGGACAACGGATTCAAGTCCTTCTCGGCCAATACACCGATCAAGACGCCGGCTGACCTGAAAGGCAAGAAAATGCGCATTCAGTCTTCAAAGGTTCTTGAAGAGCAGATGCGTTCAATCGGCTCCTTGCCTCAGGTGATGGCTTTCTCCGAGGTTTACCAGGCGCTGCAGACCGGTGTGGTCGATGGGACTGAAAACCCGATTTCCAACCTGTATACCCAGAAGATGCACGAAGTGCAAAAACACCTAGCGCTGACCGATCACGGTTATCTCGGCTATGCGGTCATCGTCAACAAGAAGTTCTGGGAAGGTCTGCCGGCAGATATCCGCAAGCAGCTTGAAGATGCCATGGAGCAGTCGACGCGCTATGCCAACCAGATTGCCAAGGTCGAGAATGACAGCGCGCTGGATGCGGTGAAGAAGAGCGGCAAGACGGCCGTCTACGTGCCGACCAAGGAAGAGCGCCTGGCCTTTAAGAAGGCCATGGTGCCCGTGCATCAGAAGATGGAAGGGCGGATTGGCAAGGAGGTCATCCAGGCGGTCTACAAGGACATCGGCTTCAAGCCGGATAGCCTGTAACCCGCAGCGCAATAACTAGATCGGGGGCTGCGGCCCCCGAATCACACCGGGGGAACTCACTATGTTCAACAAGCTACTCAACCACCTCGAAGAGTTGCTGGTCACTTTCCTGATGGGGGCGGCCACGCTGATTATCTTCGTGTCCGTGGCGCATCGCTACATGGCCGGGGTTGAAATCCCCGGCTTGCAGGACTGGCTGCTCAGTCTCAACTTTGGCTGGGCGCAGGAACTCTGCATCATCATGTTCGTCTGGATGGCCAAGTTCGGTGCGGCATATGGCGTGCGAACCGGCATCCACGTGGGTGTCGACGTGCTGATCAACCGCCTCGAAGACAACATGCGCGGCAAGTTCATTATTTTCGGACTGCTGGCCGGTGCGTTGTTCACCGGTATTGTCGGTTCCCTGGGCGCCCAGTTCGTCTGGGAAAACGGCGCTCACTATGCCATTTACAATTTCCTGGGCATTGCTGGCGAAGATTTGTACGAAGGTCCGACGACACCTGACCTCGAATGGCCGACCTGGATCGTCTACAGCGCCATTCCGCTCGGCTCGTCGCTGATGTGTTTCCGCTTCCTGCAAGTGGCCTGGGGTTTCGTCAAAACGGGCGAACTGCCGCACCACGACCACGGCCATGTCGAAGGCCTGGAGGAAGAGGAAAAACTGCCGATTGACGTCGACGTCTATGGGATGGGCGACAACCTGCACATGCATGACCTGAAGCACGAGCAGCTCGGTGAACGCCGCAGTGGCGAAGAACGTCGCCATGGTGACGAAGCGGCTTCGGAGAAGGAGCGTCGCCTCGGCGAACGCCGCATTGCAGATGACAAGCAAGGAGATCAGCAATGAACGCCCTGGTGATTTTCGGCCTACTGGCCGTCCTCATGCTGACCGGCATGCCGATTTCGATTTCGCTCGGCCTGACCGTTCTGACCTTCCTGTTCACGATGACCCAGGTACCGCTCGAGTCGGTGGCGCTGAAGCTTTTTACTGGCATCGAGAAGTTCGAGATCATGGCCATCCCCTTCTTTATCCTGGCCGGCAACTTCCTGACCCATGGCGGGGTGGCCAAGCGGATGATCAACTTCGCCACGTCGATGGTTGGCCACTGGTATGGCGGTCTCGGTCTGGCCGGCGTGCTGGCCTGCGCGCTGTTCGCCGCGGTGTCCGGTTCCAGCCCGGCGACGGTGGTGGCGATTGGCTCCATCCTGCTGCCGGCCATGGTCAAGGCGGGCTTTCCGAACAAGTTCGGGGCTGGGGTGATTGCCACCTCCGGAGCGCTCGGCATCCTGATTCCGCCGTCCATTGTCATGGTGATGTACTCAGTCGCAACCAATACTTCGGTTGGCGCGCTGTTCATGGCTGGTGTTCTGCCGGGTCTGGCGCTGGCGGCAACGCTGGGCGGTGTGACCTGGTATCGCGCCAAGAAATTTGACTACCCGCGCCAGCCGAAGGCGACCTGGGCCGAGCGCTGGCAAGCGTTCCGCGCCTCGGTCTGGGGGCTGTTACTGATTGTCGTGGTCATGGGCGGTATCTACACCGGCATTTTTACGCCAACCGAAGCGGCGGCAATGTCCGCGGTCTACGCCTTCATCTGCGCAGTGTTCATCTATCGCGATCTGGGTCTGAAGGACGTGCCGAAGGTGCTGCTCAACTCGGCCAACATGTCGGCGATGTTGCTCTACATCATCACCAACGCCGTGCTCTTCTCGTTCATCATGACCAACGAGAATATTCCGCAGGCTTTGGCTGACTGGATGCTGGGCAATGGGCTCGGGATGATCACCTTCCTGCTGGCGGTGAATGTCATCCTGTTGCTGGCCGGTAATTTCATGGAGCCGTCGTCGATCGTGCTGATTTTTGCGCCCATCCTGTTCCCTGTGGCTGTGGCGCTGGGCATTCACCCGGTGCACTTCGGCATCCTGATGGTGGTCAACATGGAGGTCGGCATGTGTCACCCGCCGGTTGGTCTCAATCTGTACGTGGCGTCAGGTATTACCAAGATGGGCATCACCGAGTTGACCGTGGCCGTCTGGCCGTGGCTGCTGTCGATGCTGTGTTTCCTGATGCTGGTGACGTACTGGCCCGGCTTGTCGCTGTGGCTGCCCCAGCAACTAGGCATGATTTAATCGAAGCGCTTTTCGCCATGCGAAGCCCCGGCCCTGGCCGGGGCTTTCTGCTTTCTAGCAAGGGGCTATGGCACAATCCACTCCCCGGAAATAGCACTGGACTCCCATGAAGTTTGCCCTTGCCATCGTTGCGCTTGTTGTTGCGGCGCTTGTTCTGCCGTTTTTCATACCGGGTGCCGGGAAGCAGGAGGGGGTTGATCCGAACAGCAATCTGCCGTGGCAGATCGAGCTTGACGGCCAGGGCGGCAGCCGTGTTTTCGGGCTGAAGCCAGGCGTCAGCACGCTGGGGGATGTTCGCCAGCAACTGGGCAGCGAGATCGAGGTGGCGATCATTGCCGAACCCGGCGAAATGGGTACGCTGGAGGGCTATTACTCGCAGGTGGCGCTAGGTTTTGTGCTGGCCAAGGTGATTGCTACGGTCGATGGCAAAAATGAGGCAATTTCCGAAATGCGGGATCGCGCCGTCAAAGCCAAGCACATGGAAAGCACGACGCGCCGGATCACGCTCCACCCGGATGATCTGGCGGCCGCCGACCAGTTGCCGATCAAGGCGATTTCGGTGATTCCGACGGTTAATCTCGATGAGGCAACGGTTGTCCAGCGCTTTGGTCCGCCGGGCGAGCGCGTGGTCGTTTCGGAAAAACGCGTCCATCTGCTTTATCCGGACAAGGGGCTCGATATCGTGGTCGACGCCGACGGCAAGGAGCTGTTTCAGTACGTCGCACCACGCAACTTCGCTCTCCTGCGCGATCCTCTGCTGGCATCGGGTAACGCAAAAGCCGTTACGCAGTGATACGGGCGTTTGCGTTCCGAGTCTGCTAAAATTGCCCGTTTTTCAACTGACTAGCTTTCCCGGAGCAATCTCATGGCTATCGAACGCACCCTCTCCATCATCAAACCCGACGCAGTTGCCAAGAACGTCATCGGCAAGATCTACTCCCGTTTCGAATCCAACGGCCTGAAGATCGTCGCCTCCAAGATGGCCTGGCTGTCCCCGCAGGAAGCCGGTGCCTTCTACGCTGTGCACAAGGAACGCCCCTTCTTCAAGGATCTGGTCTCCTTCATGATCTCCGGTCCGGTGATGATTCAGGTTCTCGAAGGCGAAAACGCCATCGCCAAGAACCGCGAGCTGATGGGCGCCACCGACCCGAAGAAGGCTGACGCCGGCACCATCCGCGCCGATTTCGCCGAATCCATCGATGCCAACGCTGTCCATGGCTCTGACGCCCCGGAAACCGCCGCTGTCGAAATCGGCTTCTTCTTCCCGGGCATGAACGTCTATTCCGGCCGTTGATCAAAACTGCATGACCGTCAATCTGCTGGATTTCGATGGCGAAGGCCTGACTGCCTGGTTTGCCGAACAGGGCGAAAAGCCCTTCCGCGCCCGCCAGGTGTTGCGCTGGATCCATCGCTCCGGCGTGGCGGACTTCGACGCCATGACCGACATCGCCAAGAGCCTGCGCGAAAAGCTCAAGGCGAGGGCGGTGGTGGCGCCGCCGGCGGTCGTTTCCGACAAGCTGTCGGATGACGGCACGCGCAAGTTTTTGATTGATGTCGGTAACGGCAACGCGGTCGAAACGGTGTTCATTCCCGAAGACGACCGCGGCACGCTGTGCATCTCGACGCAGGCCGGTTGCGCGCTGGACTGTGCCTTCTGTTCGACCGGCAAGCAGGGCTTCAATCGCAACCTGTCAGTGGCCGAAATCATCGGTCAGTTGTGGCAGGCCAACAAGGCACTGGGTGCCGTTCACGGCGACGAGCGGATCATTTCCAACGTCGTCCTGATGGGCATGGGCGAGCCGCTCGCCAATTTTGAAAATTCCGTCACCGCACTGCGCCTGATGCTCGACGACAATGCCTACGGATTGTCGCGCCGTCGGGTGACGGTCTCGACTTCCGGGCTGGTTCCGGTCATGGACAGGCTTGGCGACGAATGCCCGGTCGCCCTGGCCGTCTCGTTGCACGCGCCGAACGACCAGTTGCGCGACCAACTGGTGCCGATCAACCAGAAATACCCGCTCAATGAGCTGATGGCGGCCTGCAAGCGCTATCTCGACAAGGCGCCGCGCGATTTCATCACCTTCGAGTACATCATGCTCGACGGTATCAATGACAGCGATGCCCATGCCCGCGAACTGCTGGCATTGGTCAAGAATGTCCATTGCAAATTCAACCTGATTCCCTTCAACCCCTTCCCGGGGTCGCCGTTCAAGCGCTCGCCGGCGGAGCGGGTGCGCCGGTTTGCCGAAATCCTGATTCAGGCCGGCATTGTCACCACGACGCGCAAGACGCGCGGTGACGACATTGATGCGGCCTGTGGCCAATTGGCCGGTCAGGTCAAGGACAAGACCCGGCGAACCGCCGGACGAGTGATTCCCCTGATGGAGGCAAGTTCGTGAAAGTCTGTTCCCTGAAGAACGCTGTTGCGGGTATCGGTTTGGCTATCTGCCTGATCACCTCGGTACAGGCGCAAAACAATTACAACCCAGCGACTGGTACGCAGTCGCAAGGCGTAGGCGAGCCCCGAGAGCGGGCCAAGATTCACACCGAACTGGGCGCCATGTACTTTCAGGTTGGCAACAATGCGGTTGCGCTGGATGAATTACAGATCGCGATCAGTGCCGACTCCAGCTATTTCCCCGCCTACAGCGTTCGCGGACTGGTTCGTCTGGGATTGAAGGAGTACGACAAGGCTGAGGATGATTTTCGCCAAGCCCTGAATATCGCGCCCAACGACCCCGAGGTGAACAACAATTATGGCTGGTTCCTCTGTCAGACCGGCAAGGAGCGCCAGTCGATCGCTTATTTCCTGAATGCCCTGAAGAGTCCGCTCTATGAAACCCCGGATCGTGCCTACACGAACGCCGGGACTTGCGCCCTGAAGGCCGGTGACCTGGAAGGGGCGCAAAACTATTTGCTGAAGGCCTTGCAGCTTTCTCGCGATGGAGCTCTGAACGCACGCATCGAATTGGCCAAGCTGTTCTACAAGCGTGGAATTCTCGAAGAATCAAAAATTTACCTGAATGACGCGCTACGAATGATGGAGCCGCCCACAGCCGACGCACTGTGGCTCGGTTTGCGACTTGAGCGCAAATTGGGTAACCGGAGTGGCGAGAGCGGGTATGCCTCGCAACTGCGTAGTCGCTATCCGTCGTCGCCGGAGTATCAGGAATTCCTGAAGGGCAGTTTTGAATGAGTGAGCAGGTCAATATCGAGAATGTTGTTGGAGACGACAGCGCTGTCGCTGTAGAACAACCCGTAGGCGAGAAGCTTCGCCAGGCCAGAGAGGCGCTGGGCTTACAGGTTGGCGATATCGCCCAGACCCTGAAACTTGGCAGCAGGCAGGTAGAGGCCCTGGAAAGCGGCGATTGGCAGCACCTGCCGGGGCAAACCTTCATCCGTGGTTTCGTGCGCAATTATGCGCGCTTGGTTCAGGTCGATTCGGCTCCCCTGATGCTTCAGTTGGATGTGGTCCTGGAGAAACCAGCTGACAACCTGGCCATTCAGAATTCTCGTCCAGCATCGATGCCCCAGTCCGGCGGTACCGCTTCCCGGCGGGATCGGGTGGTGGTGCTGATCGGTGCCATTCTGGTTGTCTTGGCTTCCCTGATCTATTTTCTGATTCCAGCCGATCTTGGTCCGCTGCACGATGGCATGCAGGCGCTGCTCAATTCGATGTCGCGCAAGGAAGCGCCCGCCCCGGCACCTGCAGCACCGGTGGCAGACCCGGTCTTCCCGCCGGGTGCAACACCGCAGCAGATCATGAATCCCCAGGCGCTGGCGCCCGCGGAAATCACCCCGCCGCCTCCGGCTGCAGCACAAGCCGATGCCGCGCCCGCCGCTACCTCGGTGGCGACAGCGCCGCAGATGCGTTTCCTGTTTGACAAGGAGTCCTGGCTCGAAGTCAGGGATCGTGACAACAAGGTCGTTTTCTCGCAGCGTCTGGCAGCAGGAACTGAGCAGGTCCTGTCCGGCCAGGGGCCGTTGTCGCTGACTATCGGCTACGCGCCTGGCGTCAGGGTTTTCTGGCATGGTCAGGCGATCGATCTGGCGCCGCATACCAAGGGCGATGTGGCCCGTCTGGTTCTGGAGTAAGCAGTGAGCGAAGTGCAAAAACGGCCGACCCGTTCCTGTCTGGTTGGTCATGTTCGGATGGGCGGCGTGGCTCCGGTGGTCGTTCAGTCGATGACCAACACGGATACCGCCGACTATCTGGCGACGGCCTTGCAAACCGCCGAATTGGCAAGGGCTGGTTCCGAACTGGTGCGGATCACGGTCAACTCGCCGGAAGCGGCGGCGGCTGTGCCGAAGATTCGTGAGCACCTGGATCGGTTGAACTGCAATGTGCCGCTGATCGGTGATTTTCACTATAACGGCCATCGCTTGCTGACCGAGCACCCGGCCTGTGCCGAGGCCTTGGCCAAGTACCGGATCAACCCGGGCAACGTCGGTTTCGGCAAGAAGAAAGACGAGCAGTTCGCCCAGATGGTCGAGTTGGCCTGCAAGTACGACAAACCAGTGCGTATTGGCGTCAATTGGGGCAGTCTCGACCAGGAATTGCTGGCGCGGATCATGGACGAGAACTCCCGCCGTTCGCAGCCCCTCGATGCAACCGAAATGATGCGCCATGCCATGGTGACCTCAGCGCTGGAATCAGCTGCCAAGGCCGAAGAGGTGGGGCTGGCAGGCGAGAAGATCATCCTGTCGTGCAAGGTTTCCAGCGTGCAGGATCTGATTGCCATCTACCGCGAGCTGTCCAGGCGTGCCGATTACGCGTTGCACCTCGGTTTGACTGAGGCTGGCATGGGTTCCAAAGGAATTGTTGCGTCAACCGCGGCGCTTTCGGTGCTATTGCAGGAAGGCATCGGCGACACCATTCGCATCTCGCTGACGCCAGAGCCCGGTGGTTCGCGTTCGCAGGAGGTCATCGTTGCCCAGGAAATTCTGCAGACCATGGGCTTGCGCGCCTTTACCCCGATGGTTGCGGCTTGCCCGGGCTGTGGCCGGACAACCAGCACCTTCTTCCAGGAACTGGCGGGCGAGGTGCAGAACTTCGTGCGCGCCAAGATGCCGGAGTGGAAGCTAAAGTATGACGGTGCCGAGAACATGACACTGGCCGTCATGGGCTGCATCGTCAATGGCCCGGGCGAGTCGAAGCATGCCAACATTGGCATCTCGCTGCCGGGGACCGGCGAAGCACCGTCGGCACCGGTTTACGAAGATGGCGTCAAGACGGTCACCCTGAAGGGGGACAATATCGCCAACGAATTCAAGCAAATCATCGAGCGCTATGTCGAGCGCACCTATACCAAGAAACTGAAGTCATGAGTCAAACCTTGCAAGCCGTCCGCGGGATGAACGATGTCCTGCCCGAGGAGGCTGAATTCTGGGAACTGTTCGAGGACACCATCCGTGCCTGGCTAAAGGGTTACGGTTATCGTCCAATACGCATGCCTATCGTCGAGCCGACGCCGCTGTTCAAGCGCGCCATTGGTGAAGTGACCGATATCGTCGAAAAGGAAATGTATTCCTTCATCGACGGCCTGAATGGTGAAGCCCTGACCTTGCGCCCGGAAGGTACGGCCGGGTGCGTACGTGCAGTCATCGAGCATAACCTGGCAGCGCGTCAGACGCAGCGCCTTTACTACATGGGGCAGATGTTCCGTCACGAACGCCCGCAGAAAGGGCGTTATCGCCAGTTCCACCAGGTTGGTGTCGAATCTTTCGGGATGAACGGACCGGATATCGATGCCGAAATGATCCTGATGGGTGCCCGTTTGTGGGCTGATCTCGGCCTTGACGGCATCGAACTGCAACTCAACAGCCTCGGCCAGCCTGCGGAACGAGCTCTGCACCGGGCAGAACTGATTGCCTATTTCGAGGAAAATGCCGAATTACTCGACGAGGAGGCCAAGCGCCGCCTCCACACCAATCCGCTGCGCATTCTCGATACCAAAAATCCAGCGATGCAGGAACTCTGTGCCGCGGCGCCGAAGCTGATTGACTTCCTCGGCGCTGAATCGATGGGTCATTTTGAAGGTGTCCAGCGTGTGCTGCGCGATGCCGGTGTGTCTTTTACGATCAACCCGCGTCTGGTCCGTGGCCTCGATTATTACAACCTGACCGTTTTCGAGTGGGTGACCGACAAGCTCGGCGCTCAGGGCACGGTCTGTGCAGGCGGTCGTTACGATGGCCTGGTTGAGCAACTGGGCGGCAAACCCACGCCGGCCTGCGGTTTTGCCATGGGTGTCGAACGCCTGATTGCCCTGATCAAGGAGTCGGGTGGCGAACCGGCGGCACCGGCGCCCGACGTGTACCTGGTGCATCAGGGGGAGTCGGCATCCCGTATGGCCTTTCGTGTTGCTGAAGGTCTGCGCGACCAGGGCATCAACGTATTGCAGCATTGCGGTGGTGGTAGCTTCAAGTCGCAGATGAAGAAGGCCGACGGTTGCGGTGCGACGTTTGCAGTCATCATCGGCGATGACGAAGCGGCGACTGGCGAAGCGCAACTGAAGTCGTTGCGCGAAGAAGGCTCGGCCCAACTGAAACTGAAAATCGATGACCTGGCCGAAGCCATCATCGGACAACTGATTGATTCGGACGAAGAGGAATAAGCAGCATGGCGCATTACGACCTCGAAGAACAGGAACAGATCGATACGCTGAAGACCTGGTGGAAGATGTATGGCAACCTCGTGACGAGTGTTGTTGTCGCTGCTTCTCTGGGGGTTGTCGGCTGGCAGGGGTGGAATTGGTACCAGGCCGGGCAGTCGGCCAAAGCGGCTTCGATTTACGGTGTGCTCGAACAGGCTGCCGGTGTTGGTGATGCCCAGAAAGTCAAGGCCGCTGCCGGCGAACTGGCCGAAAAATTCGGTGGAACTGCCTACGCTTCGCTCGGAGCGATGGTCGCTGCCAAGCAGTCTTTTGACGCGGGCGACCTGAAAACGGCCAAAACCCAGTTGAGCTGGGTCGCTGAAAACGGCAAGGATGAAATCCGCGATCTGGCACGACTGCGCCTGGCGGCGGTGCAGCTCGACGAGCAGGCCTACGACGAGGCACTCAAACAACTCGATGCCAAACATGCACCGGCGCTCGATGTCCGGTTCCTTGAATTGAAAGGCGACGTCCTGAGTGCCCAAGGCAAGAAGGCTGAGGCGCGCGTGGCGTACAAGGCGGCACTGGAAAAGATGGGCGAAAAGTCTGGCGCCGGACGCGAACTGCTGCAGCAGAAGCTCGACAGCCAGGGCGAGGCCGTCTGATGTCCCGCCCGCTACTTGCCCTGTATGCCGCGGCCGGCTTGTTGCTCGGAGGCTGTGCTACGGTATCTGACACACTGGATTCGATCAATCCGTTTTCGAGCTCGGGTCCGAAAATGGCGCCTTTGCCGACCTTGACCGCAGCATCCGAGGTCAGTACCCAGTGGTCAGCGAGTGTTGGCAAGTCGGGGGACTATACCTTCACGCCTGCCATCGTCGACAGGAAGGTCTTTGTCGCTGGCCAGAATGGAATGATCAGCCGAGTTGAAGACGGCAAAGTGATCTGGAAAATCGATGCCGGTCAACCCTTGTCGGCCGGCGTCGGTGCCAATGGCCGATTGGTCGTCGTTGGAACGGCCAAGGGCGAGGTGCTGGCATTTTCGGCGGATGAAGGCAAGGCGCTTTGGAAAGCACGGGTTTCGAGCGAAGTTCTCGCCACTCCGGTTGTTGGTGACGATGGTGTTGCAGTAAAGAGTGGTGACAATCAGGTATTCCTTTTTGACGCCGGTGACGGTGGTCGCAAGTGGGCATATCAGCGGTCGACGCCCCCGTTGTCGGTGCGGGCTGCTGGTTCTCCGGTGTTTGCCGATCGATACCTATTCGTCGGATATCCGGGGGGCAAACTGGTTGCGCTATCCCTGCAGAACGGCGCGCCGATTTGGGAGGGCGCGGTTGCGCTACCCAAGGGGGCTACGGAGCTTGATCGGGTAGCCGATATCGTCGCTTCGCCAGTTGTTGATGGGCGCCAGATTTGTGCGGTGGCCTTTCAGGGGCGTGTTGCTTGCTTCGACATGGGGCAGGGCGGGGCGATGATCTGGTCCAAGGATATTTCCTCGGTGGCCGGCTTAGCCATGGATGGGCGCTACCTGTTTGTTGCCGATGACAAGGGCGTCATTTATGCACTGGACCGCTCCTCGGGCAGCAGCCTTTGGAAGCAGGACAAACTGAAACACCGTCGCCTTTCAGCGCCGGTCGTTCGTCGCGGGCTGGTTGCCGTGGCCGATGCTGAGGGCGTCGTACACTTCCTTTCGCGTGAAGACGGCAGCTTTGCTGCTCGCCAGAAAACCGACGGTACGCCGGTTCGCGCACCCCTTCAAATGCTCGGCTCGGCGGTGTTGGTGCAGACTACCGGCGGCAGCGTGAGTGCAATCGAGGCGCAATGAAACCTACGCTAGTTCTGGTTGGCCGTCCCAATGTCGGCAAATCCACGCTTTTTAACCGCCTGACCAAGTCGCGCGACGCTATCGTCGCAGACATGCCCGGACTGACGCGCGACCGTCATTACGGCCATGGCAAGTTGGGCAAGAAGCCTTACCTGGTTGTCGATACCGGTGGTTTCGAGCCGCTGGTCAAGGAAGGCATCCTGCATGAAATGGCCCGCCAGACCGAGCAGGCGATCGCCGAAGCTGACGCCGTTATTTTCGTGGTCGATGGCCGTACCGGTCTGACGCCACACGACAAGGAAATTGCCAACAAGCTGCGCCGCATCGACCGTCCGGTCTTGGTGGCGGTCAACAAGGCAGAAGGCATGAATTCCGGCATGGTGGAGGCCGATTTTCACGAGCTTGGACTGGGGGAACCCAATGCCATTTCCGCGGCGCATGGCGAAGGCGTGCGTGGCTTGGTCGAGATGGCGCTGGAAAGTTTTCCCGAGCCGGAAGATGACGAGTGGCATTCCGATGCCGTGCGCGTTGCCATCGTCGGCCGCCCCAATGTCGGCAAATCTACGCTGATCAACACCCTGCTTGGCGAAGAACGTGTTATCGCTTTCGATGCGCCGGGCACGACCCGTGATTCGATCGAGATCGATTTCGAGAAGGGCGGCCGGAAATATGTGCTGGTCGATACCGCCGGCATGCGCAAACGTGGCAAGGTATTCGAGGCAATCGAGAAATTCTCGGTGGTCAAAACCCTGCAATCGATCGAAGATGCCAACGTGGTCATTTTGATGGTCGACGCCCAGGCCGATGTTTCGGACCAGGATGCGCATATTGCCGATTTCGTCGTACAAAGCGGCCGGGCGCTGGTGGTTGCCGTCAATAAATGGGATGGCCTCGATTCCTACGTTCGCGAGCAGACACGACAGACCCTGCAACGCAAGCTAAAGTTTCTTGAATTTGCCAAGTTTCACTTCATCTCGGCGCGCGACAATATTGGCCTCGATAACCTGTTCCGCTCGGTCGATTCGGCCTATGCGGCAGCCATGGCCAAATTGACGACGCCGCGCCTGACGCGTGTCCTGATTGATGCAGTCGCCAAGCAGGCGCCAGCCAAACACGGCTTGTTCCGGCCAAAACCTCGCTATGCCCACCAAGGTGGATCGAATCCGCCGATTGTCGTCATTCATGGCAGTGCCGTCGAGCATATTACCGACAGTTACCGCCGTTACCTCGAACATACTTTCCGCGAAGCCTTCAAGTTGCAGGGTACCCCGCTACGCATTCAGTTCGTCTCCGGAAAGAACCCGTTTGCCGACAAAGACAAGAAATAATCTGCAAATTTTTTGGCACCACCCCCCAAATTTGGGTACATTAGGACCCTCATAACAACTACCACCATGGAGTCCACACCATGAGCAACAAAGGGCAACTTCTACAAGACCCCTTCCTCAACGCTCTGCGTCGCGAGCATGTTCCAGTCTCGATTTACCTGGTTAACGGGATCAAATTGCAGGGCCAGGTCGAGTCTTTCGATCAGTACGTTGTGCTGCTCAAGAATACGGTTACCCAGATGGTCTATAAGCACGCCATCTCCACGGTGGTTCCGGCACGCCCGGTCAACCTCCAGCAGGAACAGGCTGCCGAATAATCGACACCTCTCCAGTGACCCGTCGGCCTGACGGGTTCGTCCCTTTCTTCTCCAAAAACGCCCATGATTGAACGACCCGCCGCCGGTGAACGCGCGGTGATCGTTCAGCTTGACTTTGGCCAGTTCGATCTCGAAGATCAGCAGGAAGAGGTGCGTTTGCTGGCGGAATCGGCCGGTGCTACGGTGGTGGCTGAAGTCGAAGGTCGGCGGCAGAGTCCTGATCCAAAAACCTATGCCGGAAAGGGCAAGGTTGACGAAATCAGTGCAATGATCGCGGCGACCCAGGCTGATTTGGTTATTTTTAACCATGAGCTGTCTCCGGCGCAGCAGCGTAATCTGGAACGTTCGTTGCACTGCCGGGTGGTAGACCGCACGAGCCTGATTCTGGATATTTTTGCATTACGTGCATCCAGCGCCGAAGGCAAGCTGCAGGTCGAACTGGCGCAACTTGAGCATCTGGCCACCCGTTTGGTTCGCGGTTGGACTCACCTTGAGCGGCAACGGGGCGGGATCGGCATGCGCGGCCCTGGCGAGAAACAGCTCGAAACCGATCGCCGGCTGCTTGGGAATCGCGTCAAACTTTTGAAAGAGCGGCTGAGCAAGCTTTCACGGCAGCGCGGCGTTCAGCGTCGGGCAAGGATGCGCGGCGATGTTTTGAACGTTTCGTTGGTTGGCTACACCAATGCCGGCAAATCGACACTGTTCAATGCGCTGACCCATGCCGGTGTCTATGCAGCCGACCAGTTGTTTGCGACGCTGGATACGACATCCCGCAAATTGTGGATCGAGGGGGCCGGAAATATCGTTATTTCCGATACCGTTGGGTTCATCCGGGATTTGCCGCACTCCCTGGTTGATGCTTTTCACGCGACTTTGGAGGCGGCAACCGATGCCGACCTGCTATTGCATGTCGTGGATAGTGCCAGTCACGCTCGTGATGAGCAGATATTCGAGGTCAACAAGGTGCTCACCGAAATTGGCGCGGAATCTGTCAGGCAGGTTGTTGTCTGGAACAAGATCGACCTTACCGACGCTGCGCCGGGGGTTGAGCGGGACGAGTATGGTAATATCGCGCGCGTTCGCATCAGTGCGCGTTCTGGAGAGGGCCTCGATTTACTGCGTGAATCGCTGGCCGAATATGCAATAGCCAAGGCTCAGGCCCGACAAAAGGCCCTGGTCGAAGCTGAACGAGAAGCACAACACGATCACATCTACTGAATCCCCGACATCCATGATTCCGACCCTAGGTATATTCATGTCGCTCAATGACCCGCAGTGGGGCAACCGTGGCGGTAATGACGGTGACAAGCCCAACGGCAGTGGCCCGCGTCGCCCCAATGATGGCCCACCTGATCTCGAAGAGCTCTGGCGAGATTTCAACCGCAAGTTGTCTGGCATGTTCGGCAACAAAGGTGGCGGTGGTGGTGGGAATGGCGGTGGCGATGGCCCGCGCATGCCGCAGATCGATTTCAATCCGCGTTTCCTCGGCGGTGGCATTGGTTTGTTGCTGGGCCTGGTTGCCGTTGTATGGCTGGCCTCCGGGTTTTATATCGTCGATGCTTCGCAACGCGGCATCGTGCTGCAATTCGGCAGCTTCAAGGAAGCAACAGATCCAGGTCTGCGCTGGCGCTTGCCGTACCCGATCCAGTCGCACGAGCTGGTTAATTTGACCGGTGTGCGTACCATCGAAATCGGCTACCGCGGCAGCGAGCGCAACAAGGTGCTCAAGGAAGCGCTGATGCTGACCGACGACGAAAACATTGTAAACATCCAGTTTGCAGTGCAGTACATCCTCAAGGATCCAGTCGAATATCTGTTCAATAACCGTCATCCAGATGATGCCGTGATGGGCGCAGCTGAGACTGCCGTGCGCGAAATCGTCGGCAAGAGCAAGATGGACTATGTGCTCTATGAAGGTCGTGAGCAGATCGCGACGCAGGCCGCCAAGCTGATGCAGGACATTCTCGATCGTTACCAGAGCGGCATCCTGATTTCCAAGGTGACGATGCAAAATGCCCAGCCGCCAGAGCAGGTGCAAGCCGCCTTCGATGATGCGGTTAAGGCTGGCCAGGATCGTGAGCGGCAGAAGAATGAAGGCCAGGCCTATGCCAATGACGTCATTCCGAAAGCGAAGGGCACGGCTGCACGTTTGCTTCAGGAGGCTGATGGTTACAAGCAGCGTGTCATTCAGTCCGCCGACGGTGATGCCTCACGTTTCAAGCAGGTGCTGGGCGAATACGCCAAGGCGCCGGAAGTGACTCGCCAGCGGATGTATCTGGAAACTATGCAACAGATATATGCCAACACCAGCAAGGTCATGGTCGATGCAAAGGGGCAGGGCAATTTGCTTTATCTGCCGCTCGACAAGCTGATGCAGGCTGCCAGTGCCATGCCAGCCGCGCAGGCTGCGCCAGAGGCGTCGGTTGCCCCGTCGACCGCGCGAGCGGCAACGCCTCTGTCTACCGAGGCGCCACCTCAACTGGAAAGTGCCCCCAAGGTGGGAGGCGGTTCGTATTCTTCGAGTTCGCGCGATGGTTCGCTGCGTTCGCGTGATCGGGAGGGACGCTGATGACTTCGCGCATCAATTTGCTGGGCGGCATTGTCGCTACCGTACTGGTGGTCATGGCGATGTCGATCTTCACCGTCGACCAGCGCCAGTTTGCCGTCGTCTTTCAGTTGGGTGAAATGAAGCGCGCGATTGCCGAACCGGGACTTTATTTCAAGGTGCCGATGGTTCAGAACGTGCGTTACTTTGAAAAGCGCATCATCACGCTCGACAACGCCGAACCGGAACGCTTCATTACCTCCGAGAAGAAAAACGTCCTGGTCGACTCCTACATCAAGTGGCGCATCGTCGATCCGCAGCTCTACTACATTTCGGTCGGCGGTGACGAGTCGCGGGCCAAGACCCGCTTGAACCAGACCGTCAATGCCGGTTTGCGCGAGGAATTCGGTAGGCGTACGGTGCATGACGTGGTGTCCGGTTCGCGTGACAAGATCATGGACCAGATGCGCGAAAAGGCTGATACGGACGCGCGCAAGATTGGCGTGCAGATTGTCGATGTTCGCTTGAAACGCGTGGAACTGCCGACCGAAGTCAGTGAGGCTGTTTACAGGCGGATGGAGGCTGAGCGCAAGCGGGTTGCCAACGAACTGCGCTCCGAGGGTTCTGCTGAAGCCGAGAAGATTCGTGCGGATGCCGACCGCCAGCGCGAAGTGATCGTTGCCGAAGCCTATCGCGATGCCCAGAAAATCAAGGGTGAAGGCGACGCCAAGGCCACCAGTACCTACGCCCAGGCGTTTGGTCAAAATCCCGAGTTTTATGCCTTTTACCGTAGCCTTGAAGCCTATCGTGGCAGCTTCAGGAGCAAGAGTGACGTGCTGGTGGTCGAGCCGAATTCCGAATTCTTCAAGTACATGAAGAGTACGGGGCGCGGTAGCGACAAGGGTAAATGACGTCGACCCTTCTCCTGGCTTTCGCCTTGATGCTTGTGCTCGAAGGTTTGATGCCTTTCATCGCGCCGGCAGCTTGGCGTGAGACCTTCCGCCGTCTCATT
Source organism: Betaproteobacteria bacterium (assembly GCA_020621865.1). GTDB lineage: Bacteria > Pseudomonadota > Gammaproteobacteria > Burkholderiales > Rhodocyclaceae > Azonexus. The sequence goes on from JAHRYW010000002.1 coordinate 289,145, forward strand.
CAATTTTCGGACGGCCAGATCCGCTTCGTCGGCCTGACTTCGATGCTGATCGGCCTGATCCTTCTGATTGTGTTTTCATGAACTGGCTTTTACCTGAATACCTTGCCGATGCACTGCCCGCCGAAGCGGCGCGCATCGAACGCCTGCGCCGGACGGTGCTTGATCATTTTCGCAGCCGCGGTTTCGAGCTGGTCATGCCGCCGATGCTCGAATACCTCGAATCGCTGCTGACCGGTGCCGGTCAGGACCTGAAGCTGCGCACCTTCAAACTAGTCGACCAGCTTTCCGGCCGGACCATGGGCGTGCGGGCCGACATTACGCCGCAGGCGGCGCGTATCGACGCGCATCTGCTCAATCACCAAGGTGTGACCCGCCTGTGTTATTGCGACAGCGTGCTGCATACCTTGCCGGCAACCATATCCGCCAGCCGTGAGCCGGTTCAGATCGGTGCCGAACTCTATGGCTACGCCGGGATTGCCGCCGACCTTGACGTCGTTCGCCTGATGGCCGGTGCCTTTCAGCGGATCAAGCTGCCGATCGGACGCATCGATCTTGGTCATGTCGGCATCTTTCGCGCGCTGGCCGAAGCGGCCGGCTTGCCGCAGGAAGCCGAGGACAACGTTTTGAGCTTGCTCCAGGCCAAGGACGTCCCCGGGCTGGCTGAGGCCTGCGCCGACGTTCCTTCGCCCTATCGCGAGGCGCTGCAGCGTCTGCCGCAGCTTTATGGTGGTGCTGAAGTACTGGATAGAGCTGCCGCCGAATTGCCGCCGCTGCCGGCGATTGCTGCGGCCCTGGATGGTTTGCGCCACCTGCTGGCTGGGGCGCCTGAATTGCCGTTTTCTATCGATCTATCCGATCTGCGTGGCTATCACTATCACAACGGTGTCGTTTTTGCCGCCTACTGTGATGGCTATCCGGCCGCCATCGCTCTCGGTGGGCGTTATGACGGCGCCGGCAAGGCTTTTGGCCGGGCGCGCCCGGCTACCGGATTTTCGATGGATTTGCGCGAGGTTGCGCGTCTGGTGCCGGCTGGCAAACCTGTCGGTGCCATTCTTGCGCCGCACGCCGGGCATGACCCGCAGCTCGCCGCGCACGTCGCCGCCTTGCGCGAACAGGGCGAGATCGTCGTCGAACTGTTACCCGGCGAGATGGCCTGCGAAGGTCCGATCTGCGATCGCAAGCTGGCGCTGGTCGGCGAACACTGGATTATTGAAGCAATACAAGAGGATTAGGAAAAATGGCCAAGAATGTCATCGTGGTGGGCACCCAGTGGGGCGACGAGGGGAAGGGCAAGATCGTCGACTGGCTCACCGATCACGCCAAGGGTGTGGTTCGTTTTCAGGGCGGCCATAATGCCGGCCATACGCTGGTTGTCGGCGAACAGGTCTACAAGCTGAATCTGGTGCCCTCCGGCATCGTGCGCGACGGCGTCGATTGCTATATCGGCAATGGCGTCGTGCTCGACGTGCATCATCTGATTTCCGAGATCGCCGAACTGGAAAAGGGCGGCATTGACGTCCGTTCGCGTCTCAAGATCAGCCCGGGTTGCCCGCTGATCCTGCCTTACCACTCGGCCATCGACAAGGCTCGGGAAGGTGCAAAGTGCGCGGACAAGAAAATCGGCACGACCGGCAAGGGCATCGGCCCGACCTATGAGGACAAGGTTTCCCGGCGTGGCCTGCGAGTCTATGACCTGTTTCATCCGGAGCGCTTCGCCGAGAAGCTGAAAGAAGTTCTCGATTACCACAATTTCGTGCTGACCCAGTATTTCAAGGCTGAGCCGGTGGAGTTCCAGACCGTTTACGATCAGGCGATGGCCGATGCCGAAGTGATCAAGCCGATGGTCGTCGATGTCTCGGCGGCGTTGTACGACGCCCACAAGGCCGGCCACAACATGCTGTTCGAAGGCGCCCAGGGTACCTTGCTCGACATCGACCACGGCACCTATCCGTTTGTCACCTCGTCCAACTGCGTTGCCGGTCAGGCCGCGGCCGGTGCCGGTATCGGCCCGGGCATGCTGCACTATGTGCTGGGCATTACCAAGGCTTACTGCACCCGCGTCGGCGGCGGCCCCTTCCCGAGCGAGCTGGATATCGATACCGAAGGCACGCCTGGTCACCAGATGTTCTCCGTCGGCAAGGAATTCGGTACGGTGACTGGCCGGAAGCGCCGTTGCGGCTGGTTCGATGCTGCCTTGCTACGTCGTTCGGCCCGCATCAACGGCCTGACCGGGCTGTGCATCACCAAGCTCGATGTGCTCGACGGCCTCAAGGAGATCAAGATTTGCACCGGCTACAAGCTGGGCGACAAGGTGATCGATCTGCTGCCGATCGGGGCGGATGAGGTCGCGCGTTGCGAACCGATCTACGAAACGATGCCGGGCTGGGAAGGGACGACTTTCCGCGTAAAGCGCTGGGAGGACCTGCCGGTGAATGCCCAGGCTTATCTGAACCGTCTGGAGCAACTCTGCGAAGTGCCGATCGCTATCGTGTCGACCGGCCCCGAACGCGACGAGACCATTCTCAAGCAGCACCCGTTCAAGTAATTGGCTGCCAGAATGCCAAGCTCACGGGCCCCAAGGGGCCCGTTTTTATTTTCAGCGGGCCGGAACGGCCTGCCAGCCTTCCGGGCAGGCGTTGGTGTAAGGATAGTATTGGCCGGAAGAGCCGCAGTAATACCAGGTGTCGTACTCGACCGGCGGCGGCATCGGACGGGGCGGGGCGCTGTAGACCGGGGCCGGGGCTGCGTAATAGTTCTGCGAGGCGACGGCAGCACCGATGGCCAGGCCGGTAATGGCCAGTACGGCTGCCGGGCCGACCCAACTGGAATCGCCATGGTAGTGGTGTCCGTGGCCGCGGTAGCCGCCGTGGCGGCCCCAGTCGGCCTGGGCAGAGGTGGTAGCGGTAAGGGCCAGGATGGCAGCGATACAGAGGGTGGAAAGCTTTTTCATGATTCGACTCGTTTTGTCGTTTGGACAAGTCGAATAACGCAATGGCGATGCATGCCGATTACCCGCGCTGTGTACGCAAGTGTTAGGAATTGTTTCGGCGCGACGACGGGGGCTGGCTGTGAGACAATGCGCCACGTTTGGCAGGCTGACCGCGTTGGTCAGTGGTCGAATTCAGCGGCAGAAATGAAAAAAGGCCTTGTTTGCACAAGGCCTTCTATCAAAATCGCTGGTGCCCAGGAAGGGACTCGAACCCCCACGGAGTTACCCGCTAGTACCTGAAACTAGTGCGTCTACCAATTCCGCCACCTGGGCACAGGTGCGAAGAGCCGTCATTATAGAGAAAGAAAAACTGATGTCAAGAAAAAAGTTAACAAAAGTTCGTCGTGCCGATCCTTTCCTTGAGCGCGAGCTGGCTCGCTATGAGTTTCCGCTCCCTTCGCGCGAGTATGTGTCGCAGGTTCTGACCGACGAAGGGCGGCCACTGGAGTTTGCAGAACTGGTCGATCTGCTAGATATCACCAGCGGTGAACGCGAGATGTTCCAGCGTCGCCTGGGCGCCATGGAGCGCGAAGGACAACTGCTGCGCAACCGCAAGGGCGCTTATATCCTGCCCGAGCGGGCCAGCCTGACGCCGGGCCGTATCCAGGGGCATCCGGACGGCTACGGCTTCCTGGTGCCCGATGACGGCAGTGCCGACATCTTTCTCGACCAGCATCAGATGCGCAAGGTGCTGCACGGCGACCGGGCGCTGGTCCGGGTCACCGGCATCGATCGCAAGGGGCGGCCGGAGGGCGGGATTGTCGAGGTGACCGAGCGGGTCAATACGCGGATCGTCGGCCGGGTCTTCGTCGAACACGGCGTGGTGGTCGTGGCGCCGGAGAACAAGCGCATTGCACAGGATATCCTGGTGCCGCCGGAGAGTAAGGCGAAACACAAGCCGCAGTCCGGGCAGGTGGTGATGGTCGAGATTATCGAGCAGCCGAGCAAATTTTCGCAGCCGATCGGCCGGATCATCGAGGTGCTGGGCAACTATGCCGATCCGGGCATGGAAATCGAGATTGCGCTGCGCAAGCACGACCTGCCTTTCGAGTTTTCGAAAGCGGCGCAGGCCGAGAACAAGGCGCTGCCGGACAAGGTCAAGAAGGCCGATTTCGCTGGCCGTGAGGATTTGCGCGAGTTGCCGCTCGTCACCATCGACGGCGAGACGGCTCGCGATTTCGACGATGCCGTTTTTTGCGAGAAGAAGGGCCGTGGCTGGCGGCTGGTCGTGGCGATCGCCGACGTCTCCCATTACGTCAAGCCGGGTATGGCGCTCGACAAGGAGGCGCTGGAGCGCGGCAATTCGGTGTATTTCCCGCGCCGGGTGATCCCGATGTTGCCGGAGAAGCTGTCCAACGGTATCTGTTCGCTGAATCCGGATGTCGAGCGGATGGCCATGGTTTGCGACATGGAGATCAGCACCAGTGGCAAGATTGGCAAGTATCGTTTCTATCCGGCGGTCTTCCGCTCGCATGCGCGGCTGACCTACAACCTCGTCTGGTCTTGGCTGTCCGGCGAGAAGCAGCCGGACAGCGATGCGCATCGCAGCGTCCTGCCGCACGTTCAGAGCCTGTACAAGCTGTTCGGCGTGCTACACAAGGCGCGCGGCCAGCGCGGGGCGATCGATTTCGAGACGACCGAGACGCAGATGTTGTTCAACGATCAGGGCAAGATCGAGAACATCGTGCCGGTGGTGCGTAACGATGCGCACCGTATCATCGAAGAGTGCATGCTGGCGGCCAATGTTTGCGCCTCTGATTTTCTCGCCGAGCATAAGCAGACCTGCCTGTACCGCATCCACGAAGGGCCGTCAGAGGACAAGCTGAAGAACCTGCGCACTTTCCTCGGCGAGTTCGGGCTGGCACTTGGTGGCGGTGACGATCCGACGGCCAAGGATTACGGCATCCTGCTTGAGAAGGTCAAGCAGCGCCCGGATTTCCAGCTGCTGCAGACGGTGATGCTGCGCTCGCTGAAGCAGGCGATGTACAGCCCGGACAATGTCGGCCATTTCGGCCTGGCTTACGAGCATTACACCCACTTCACCTCGCCGATCCGGCGCTATCCCGATTTGCTGGTGCATCGGGCGATCAAAGCGGTGCTGGCTGGCGAGAAGTACGTGCCGGCGCGCGAATGGGACGATATCGGCCTGCAATGCTCGGCGACCGAGCGGCGGGCCGACGAGGCGACGCGCGATGTCGAGAACTGGCTGAAGTGCTTCTTCATGAAGGAGCGGATCGGCGAGGAATTCGACGGCACGATCTCGGCAGTGACTGCCTTTGGCATCTTTGTCGCGCTCGACACCATCTACATCGAGGGCTTGGTGCACGTATCGGAACTAGGTTCGGATTACTTCCAGTTCGACAACATCAAGCACCAGATGCTCGGTGAGCGGACCGGTCAGCGGTTCCGTCTCGGTGATCGGGTGCGGGTCCGGCTGGTGCGGGCCGATCTGGAGTCGAACCGGATCGACTTCGTGCTGGCTGGTGACGTCCAGGCGTCGCGCGGCCGTGCCGGCACTGCCAAGCGGGAGGGCTCTGTGGCCAGCCGGCCGCTGGTCGCCAAGGCATCGGTCAAGCCGGTGCGGCAGGCGGCTTCTCCGGTCAAGGCGGTGACCGCTGCCAAGGCCAAGGTATCAGCCAAGAAGCCGGCTGGCACGGCCAAGAAGAGCAAGCCGGCCAAGGCCGCAGCGAAGCCGGCCGGCAAGAAGGCGACGGTGCCCAAGGCCAAGAGCAGTGCCGTGAAGGGAACTCAAAAAACGGGCCAAAAAAGGCGCTGACCGTAGCATTGCTCAGGAATGCGTCGGGTCGATCAGGTCGGCGGCTTTCCGGGCAATGTTGGTGGCTTGTTCTTCGTCGAGGCCGGGCAGTTGCTCGCTCAGCCACTCCAGCGTGGCGCCGGGGATCAGCCGCCTCGCTTCGGCGATGTCGGCCGGCAGGGCCGGGTCGTCCGGGCCGCCTGTCGACAGGTGCCGCGCGGCATCGACGCAGACGCGTGAGAGGTTGGCGCGCGGATTGTCGATGCCGCGGATCAGTTGGGTGAGCAGCGACGGCAGATGCCAGATGGTCGCGCACTTCAGCGACAAATCCTTGAAACGGAAGCCGCAGGTATCGAGCTGGGCCTGAATGGAACGCTGGGCTTGCCCGGAATGCAGGGCTGCCAGCGCTGCCTTGGGTAACTCATCGGCGAACGACCAGAGTAGCAACTCGCCGATTTCGGAGAGCAGGGCGGCCATCGCAATTTCTTCCGGGGAGACGTCGGCGCGGGCCGATCCCCAGCGCAAGGCCAGGTGGCGGGCAAGATAGGCGCGGGCTTCACAGGCGGCCAGGCCGGTTGCTGTCTCGTCGGTTTCCGGGCAGTCCAGCAGCAGCTTGCGGAAGGTGTCGGTGCCGAGTTGCATGACGACGCCGAGCGGCGTCGTCGTTTCATGACCCAGGCGCTGGGCGCGATGGCTCTCGGCTTCGCGCAGCATGCGCAGGCAGAGGAAAGGATCGCCGCCGGCGATATCGGCCAGTTCCCGGGCTGCCAGTCGCTCGCCCTGGCAGGCTTCAAGCGCCAGCAGCATGGCCTTGGAGCGTGGCATGCACGGCAGTTCCCGGCTGCTCAGATAGGCCGCCCATTGATCGACACCCCAGCGCTTCTGATTCTCGGTCAGCACCTTTGCCCCCTCGACTGGCGTTGGTCTGACATTACTACAATCGCTGAAAATATGTTAGGCAACTGGCTTGGTGATTACTGTAGAATATTCGCCTCTTACACTTTCGGAATAGCGATGACCGCTCAACGGATGGTTGCCAAATCACGGACGACGATGGTTTCCGTTGACCGGCTGTCCGATGTGGTCGCGCATTGGCGGGAGACCGGCGAATTGCCGCCGGAACTGGTCACCGGCCACCGCCTGATCGATTTCGAGCATCGTTTCCTGGTTTCCTCGATCGCCAATCTGCATCGCGTCTGCATCGACTACCAGACCTATGCCGACTGCCGGAGTTGCGGGTCGGAGCGGCGGGAACGCTGCGAAGGTGAACTGATCTGCCTGCTCGGCGACGTGTTTGCCTTCATCCTCGAACATTTCAAGAACGAGGAAACCATCATGCGCGAGTCCCTGCTGCTGACCGTCGACCGGGAAGTCTGCCAGGCGCACATGGAAGACCATGCCGCGATCTCTGCCAAGGTGCAGGAAATCGTTTCATCGCTCGACCGTTCCCACACGGTGTCGCGCATTCGCGAACTCGAAGCGCTGCTGGCCCGCTGGATGACCAATCACATCGCGCTGCACGACATGCTGTTGTCGCGCTGGATTTCGCGCGAGGATTCGCTGCTCCGCGGTTTCTGAGCGGTATCGGCCGGCCTGGTTTTTGGCGGCAGCGGCGGGCAGGGTAAAATCCGCCATCCGAATTCACGAAAGTCCCCATGTCTTCCCGTCTGATCTACGGCTTTCATGCCGTGACCGCCAAGCTTCGCCACGACCCGGAATCGGTCAAGGAAATCATGATCGATGCGACGCGCCACGATGCGCGGGCCCGCGACCTGCTGGCGCATGCCGAATTGCAGGGGGTCAAGGTCATCGCCGGCGACGGCAAGCGGCTCGACGGCATGGCGCCGGGCGCCCGTCATCAGGGCGTCATCGCCCGCATCGAGGGGGGGCGCAAGGCGGCACATCTCGACGACGTGCTCGATACCCTCGAAGAACCCGCTTTCCTGCTCGTGCTCGATGGCATCACCGATCCACGCAACCTCGGCGCCTGCCTGCGCGTTGCCGATGCAGCCGGCGTCCATGCGGTGATCGCACCCAAGGACCGGGCCGTCGGCTTGACCGACGTGGCCGCCAAGACGGCCTGCGGTGCCGCCGAGACGGTGCCCTACGTGATGGTGACCAATCTGGCGCGTACCCTGCGCGAACTGCAGGAGCGCGAGATCTGGGTGATCGGCACGGCCGGCGAGGCGGAGAGCGATCTCTATGCCGCCGAATGGCCGAAGGCGACGGCCTGGGTACTGGGGGCCGAAGGCGAGGGCATGCGCCGGCTGACCCGCGAGAATTGCGATCAGCTGGTCAGGATACCGATGCACGGCAGCGTTGAGAGCCTCAACGTTTCGGTGGCGGCCGGGGTGTGCCTGTTCGAGGCACGCCGCCGCCTGGGCTGAGTTAGTCCGGGGTGGCCAGGACGACGCGATTGCGCCCTTCGTGCTTGGCCTGGTAGAGCGCGGCGTCGGCTGCGGCAATGAGGTTTTCCAGGCTCGATTCAAGGTTTGGCACGATGGCCGAGACGCCCATGCTGAGCGTGACGTGGTCGGCAGTTGGCGATTGGCTGTGCGGTAGCGCCAGATCGACGATGGCCTCGCGGATGCGTTCGGCCACGGCATTGGCGCCGGTCAGATCGGTATTCGGCATGACCACGGCGAATTCCTCGCCGCCGTAGCGCGCCGTCATGTCGGCGGGCCGGAAGACGGTGGCGCCAATGGCGCTGGCCACGGCGCGCAGGCAGTCGTCGCCTTTCTGGTGGCCGTAATGGTCGTTGTACTTCTTGAAATGATCGACGTCGGCCAGGATGAAGGCCATCGAAGTGCCGGCGCGTTGCCCGCATTTCCATTCAATCTGCAGTTTTTCGTCGAGCGAGCGGCGGTTGGCCAGGGCGGTCAGGCTGTCGCGAGCGGCCAGGTTCTGCAGGGCCAGTTCGGCCCGTTTCTGGTCGGTCATGTCGCGTAGCGTCTCGACGACGGCGATCAGCTTGCCGTGGTCGTCGAAAATCGGCCCGGCATCGACGGCCAGGTAGCGCCGCTCGCCCCTGATCGGCATCGTGCACCAGTTTTCGGCACGCAGGCCGTGGCCGAATTCGCCGGGGCTGGTATGGGCGGCGTAGAGATTGTCGAGCTGATCGAATTCATCGAGCGCGACGATATCGGCCAGGCAGAGGCGGGGTTCGTTGTAGAAGGCGCGCCAGTGATCGCCGGTGCCGACCATCTCGCTGGCCGGGATGCCGGTCAGGCGCTCGCAGGCGTGGTTCCAGATGGTGACGCGGCGTTCGGCGTCGAGCACGAAGGTCGGTACGACGAGGTGTTGCATCAGGCGCACGGCCAGGCTGTGCACGAGGTCGTTGCTGCCAGTGTTTAGGCTGCTCACAAATTGCAAGGTGTCCCCCCCGGACGAGTTGGTGTGGTGTCAGGCGATTCTGTTTGCCGGCTGCTGCCGGTCTTTGGCTGGCGAAAACATACGCCTCGCCACCCTGCTTGTCAAAGCCACCGTCAAGCCATCGTCATGGGGTCGGGCGTGAGCGTGCCAGGTCGAGGTCGGCGCGGTTTTTTTCGTCGATGTAAATGCTGTTTGTCGTGGCTTCACTGCTGGCAAAGCAGGTGACTTCGACGTTGGCCAGGGGCTTGCCTTTTTGCAAGACGTCGACGGCGCAGCGGCCGTAGATGCTGTCGATGGTGGCCAGAAGATTGCGGGCGTAGGGGGTTTCCAGCTTGCCGTCGAGGATCAGGTTGGCGAGCAGCAGGCCGTCGGGTTTCAGCACGCGGCGGGTGGTGGCCCAGAATTCGCGGCTGACCAGATGGCTGGGGATGGCGGTGTGCGAGCTGTAGACGTCGACGACGACGGCGTCGAAGCGGCGTTCGGTCGTGGCGACGAAGCGGCGGGCGTCGTCGGTGATGAATTCGCCGCGGGCCGGTTCGTGCAGGAAGTGCTTTTCGGCGATGGCCCGGATAGCCGGATCGATGTCGACATAGGTGTAGCGGTTGAGCGGCTCGCGGTGCGACAGCGTGAAACCGCCGGCGCCGAGGACGAGGATTTCACGGCCTTTGAAGCCGAGGTCGTCGAGCAGGATCTGGCGCAGGTGCTTGATGTAGCGCGTGTAGTTGGGCGGTTCGCTGTCGTCGATCAGCGAGGCCAGCGAGTTGTTGACGAAGAAGGCGCGTGGAGCCTGCTGCCCGGCCAGGGCGACCGGGCCGACAATGTAGTCGGCGTAGGCGGTGTCGGCGGTGAGCGGCGACTGGAGATTGAGCAGGGCGGCAAATGCTACGGTCGGCAGCAAAAATAGGCCAAATTTCAAATTTTTTCCGGCGAGCAGGATGACGCCGGCGACCAGGCCGAGCGAGCAGGCGAATACTGCGGCCGAGACGCCCAGCCATTGCATGACGACCAGCGACAGCGTCAGCGAGCCGAGAAAGGAGCCGAGCGTGGACCAGTAGAGGGCCAAGCCGCTGGCTTCGCCGGTGCGTTCGGCCTGCATCAGGTTGGTCAGGATCGGCACGGTCTGGCCGAGCAGCCAGGCCAGCGGGCAGAGCACGCCGGCGATGAAGCAGAGGTAGGCGAACAGCGCCGGTTGCAGATGGGCGAACAGCCCGTCGACGGAGAGACTAGCCAGGCCGATGCCGGCCAGCGCCGCCGAGATCAGGAAGTTGCGGGCGACGATGTGCCGGTAGTCGGCCGCCACCCGGGCGCCGGAGGCGTAGCCAAGGGCCAGGGCGAGCAGAAAGAAGCCGATGGTCGGCGCGGTGACGACGATGGAGCTGCCGACATGCGGGACCAGACGGCGCAGGGCGATGACCTCGGCGCCGAGCGAGCAGAAGCCTTCGATGAAGACGATGGTGTAGAGAAGGGCGCGCGACATCGTTACATTATCGTTCAGCGTCGCCTGGGTTGTTTGCGTCTTGGCCTTGGACTAGGCTTCTTCGCGTAACACGGGCTGGGCTTTGATGATGGCGTCCAGGGTTTGCAGGGCGGTGGAGAAATCGTAGTCGTCGATTTCCAGTTGCAGGCGGCCGACCGATCGACCGGCAAAGGCATTCAGGCGGGATTTCAGGGCAGCGAAGGCATCTGTTGCCGTCAAGTCGTCGGTGGCCAGGAGCCTGCGCAAGGCCGCCAGATCGCTGGCCAACTGCGCAGTGTCAATCGTTGCCCGGTTGCATACCTCGACCTCGGTATGGGGAATGATCTCGCGTAACTGCTGAAAGATGTCTTCCAGCCAGGTGCCGAGCCTTTGGATATCCGGGGAAATTTCCCCGGCTGGCGTATTCGCGACGATGGCTTTCTCGACGCTGGCAGCGAACTTGGCAAGTTCCGTGAAGCCGAGCGTGGCCGAGGCGCCCTTGAGCGAATGGACAATCAGGCGGGCATTCTTGTAATCGCCGCTAAGCAGGTCGTGGCTGGCTTTTTCGATATCCTTGCCGTGCGTATCGGCAAACATGTTGAGCAGTTCGACGAGCAGCTTGCGGTTACCTTTGGCCGAACGTAGGCCTGCCTGAAGGTCGAGCCCTCTAATTCGGGAGAGGATATCGCTGGACGGCGAGGCTTCCTGAGCATGTCTAGGCGTGCCTTCTGGCGAGTGGGCCGGCGAACCGAGCAGACGATACAAGATCGCATAAAGCGCGTCGGGATCGACAGGTTTGGCGATGTGCTCGTTCATCCCGGCGGCGAGGGCGATCTGCCGGTCTTCGTCGAAGGCGTTGGCGGTCATGGCGACAATAGGAGTCTGCGCATAGCCGGCCATCTGCCGAAGGCGGCCAGCCGCCGTCAATCCATCCATGTTGGGCATCTGCACGTCGAGCAGAATCAGGTCGTAGTGAACGGCGGCGGCACGCTCCAAGGCAATGAGCCCATCCTCTGCGACATCGACCTGTAGGCCAACATGTTCGAGCAGGCTGACCGCGACTTCCTGGTTGAGCCGGTTGTCCTCGGCGAGCAGCGCACGGTAGCCAGCCAGATGTCCGCGAATCGTCGTGTCACTGGCTGTCTGGGCGTTATCGGCCGGATGGCTGTCCTGATACTGCTCAAGTGCGACAAGCAGGTTTGAGGCGGTCAGTGGCTTGGCGATAAAGCCGGCTATTCCGACCTTGTTGAGATCATCTCGCGGTGCATCGAGGGTGCCGCTGACCAGCAGGATGGTGGGGCGATCACAGAGGCGCAGGGCGTTGAGTTCCGCTGCGGCCTGCAGACCGGTCATGTGAGGCATCTGCCAGTCGAGGAGCACAATACGATAGGGGGCGCCGGCTGCATCCGCCTCAACGATGGCGTTGATCGCTTCGCGGCCGCTGGCAAGAGTGGTCGGGTCGGCACCCAATTCCAGCAGCGTGGCGGCCATGGCCTGGCGGGCATCCTCAATGTCATCCACAATCAACACGCGGGACCCGGGGGGCAGGACTGCCGCCGTTTGCCGCTGGCGATGGCCCTCGACCTTGTCCAGCGGCAATTCCAGCCAGAAGGTGCTGCCTGTGCCCGGTGTGCTGTCGACGCCGATATTCCCCCCCATCAGTTCCGCGAGGCGGCGTGATATCGCGAGCCCCAGCCCGGTGCCGCCGAATCGGCGAGTGGTGGAAATGTCGGCCTGCTCAAAGGCCTGGAACAGGCGAGCAGTTTCTTCACTGCTCATGCCGATGCCAGTGTCGTGGACGGCAAAACGAACGACGACTTGCTCATCGTTCTCACCGTGCAGGCTACCCCGAAGGATGATGCTGCCACGCTCGGTGAACTTGACTGCGTTGCTGAGGAAATTAAGCAGAATCTGTCCGATCCGCATGCCGTCGCCGTTCAGCATTGGCGGCAGGGCCGATATGTCGGACACGACCTCAAGTCCCTTGATCTGTGCCTTCTCGGATATCAGCGCGCAGACATTGCTGACCACGCGATCAACATCGAAATTACACCGCTCGAGCTGCATCTTGCCTGCCTCGATCTTCGAAAAATCGAGGATGTCGTTGATGATTCCCAGCAGGTGTTGGGCCGCGCCAGTGACCTTGGCGAGTTGTTCGATCTGCGTTTTATCCGTGGCATTGCGGCGTAGGATGTGGCTCAGGCCAATGATCGCATTCATTGGCGTGCGGATTTCATGGCTCATGTTGGCCAGGAACGAACTCTTCGCACGGTTGGCGGATTCGGCCGCATCGCGTGCCTCGGCAACTTCCTGGGTACGGGCAGCGACCAGTTCCTCCAGATGATTGCGGTAGCGAGCCAGCTCCTCGTTGGCGGCCTTGCGTTCGGTAATGTCGAAATTGACGCCAAGCACCCGTACTGCCTGACCGTTGTGCATAACGACACGACCGCGCGAAGTCAGCCATCGGACCGCGCCGTCGGGGCGGATGATGCGGTACTCGATCTCGAAAGCGTCGTTGTTCTCCATGTGGCGCAATACATCCTGCTCGACTCGGCCGACATCGTCCGGATGGATGCAGTCGAACCAGGCTTTCTGGGTGCCGCCAAAACTGTTGGCGGGGAGGCCGTAGAGTTTTTCCGCTTCCGTAGACCACCAGGTTTTTCCGGTATCGAGATCGACTCCCCAAAAACCGACCCCGGCAGCAGACTGTGCGATTTCAAGGCGTTCCTGGCTGGCGGCAAGGCTTTCCTCAACCAGTTTGCGTTCGGTGATATCGGTCCACACTGCGGACAGGCGCCGCATCTCGCCGACCTGGATTGGCTTTATTGAGATCCAGAAATGCCGCGTTTGCCCGTTCTTGCAGCGCAACTGCCTTTCGTAACCGCTGCCGCCGATGGCCACCATGGCGTCAATCCGCGCCTTGGTGGCTGTTCGGTCGTCGTTGACCTGCATGTCATACACCGTTAGCCGGGCGAATTCGTCGCGTGGGTAGCCGAGGTGCAGACAGGCGGCATCGTTGAATTCGATGATGGCCAACGTATCGATATCGAGGAGCAGAATGCCGCTATCCGCCTGGCTGACAATGCTGGAAAAAACCTCCTCCCGCTGGCGCAGGGCTTCGGTGGCCTGCTTCAGGGAGGTGATGTCCTGCACCATGCCGATGGCGCGGTTGGGCGTGCCATTTTCGTTCCATTCGATTTCGGCGCGCTGGGTCAGCCATTTCAGGGTGCCGCCGATGGTCGCCCGATGTTCGACCTGGAAAATTCCGCTTTGCCGGGCACTGTGCCAAGCCTGCCAGACCGTGCGGCGGTCGGCCGGGAAAATAAACTGGAGGAACTGGCGTGGCGTGAATGTCGTGCCAATCGGGATGTCGAGCAGTCGATAGGCCTCTTCCGAACCAATCAGCGAATTGAAGCGGAAGTCGTAGACCCAGCTGCCGATTTTGGCGACGTTCTGCGTTCGCTTCAGGGCTGCCTGACTATCCAGCAATTCGTTGTGGGCCATGAATTGCGCAGTAATATCGCGACCGACGCCGAGAATGCCGAGCAGACTGCCATCCGGATTACGAATGGCCACCTTGAGCACCTCTATCAATTCGCGGTGGCCGTCGGCAAAAGAGCGCCATTCCTGCTCGGAGATGATCTCCTGTCGCGTGCTGGCGAGAGCGTCTCGGGCCACGAAGCGGTCGGCTATCTCTGCCGGAAAGATATCGTGGTCGGTTTTGCCGATCAATTCGGCCTGGGACAAGCCCGTATAGGTCTCGAAGCGCGGGTTGCAGCGCAGGTAGCGCCCATCGGCAGCTTTGAACCATACCAGGTCGGGCATGCTGCGCAGGAGTTGGATCAATTGTTCCTGTTCGTTCTGCAGCTGCGTTTCGGCGAAAGTGCGCGCCTTCTGGGTTTCGGCGAACTGCAGGGTTGCCTGAGCCGTTTCGCGTAGCAGGAACCCCTTGATGGTCTTAAGCAGGGCCTTGTCGTCTTCGCGAAGCCCTTCGTTACGGCCAAGTGTTTCAAGGGCCGAGGAAATGTAAGCCAGGTTGCGCGTGGTCAGGAAGACGACGATTGCCCAGATCAAGACGGTAACCAGGCAGGCCTGCAACGTGGACTGGATCAGTGCGCTTTGTTCTTCGCGCAACTGCGCTTCGCCGGATTCGATACGCTGTAGCGTGAAGCCTGAGAGCGTTGCGTTGATGTTCAGGATGTGTTCGGCGAAATCGGCGTGTAGCGCCTGTGCATCTTCGATGTAGCGGCCAGCAACCGATGGATCGATGGCGACGATGTCGGTGGCGGAAACAGCCAGTTGCCAGTAAGCCCTGAAGTCACGAACAGCTTCTTCGATGGCTTCTTTCAGTTCCGGGTGAGGGTTCTCTGCCAGCATGCGCTTGAGGTCTTCATCCATGTCCGACATGGTGTCGACCACGGCGGAATGCACCTGATAGGCGCCGGCTTCATCGATTTTGCCGGCCTTTGCCTCGCGCAATAGGGTGATCAGCATTTGCTGCGTCTTGAGCATCGTGTTGCTCAGACGGTTGCCCAGGCCTTCAAAGTGGAGGTCGGTCGCTTGCGCACTGGTTCTCGCATCCAGATAGCCGTCATACAACGAAAAGGCGCGCCAGCCGAGGAATGCGGCGACCCCGATGCCAATGACCAGGGGCAGGAAGAAAACGAGAAAACTCCGGATGCGATTTTTCACGTCAGGGTGTCAGCAGTTTTTCCCACAGCATGGGTGGAATGCTTGCCACGTATTCGTAGCCTTCCGGGCCGCTCTGCGAGAAAACGACCACGGTGCCTTCCGGTTTGACAAAAAAACCGATCAAGTCAGCCAGGTTTGGGGCGTGTGCCAGCAGCAGGCGATTGCTGCCTGGCGCAATGGGCGCCGCTAAAAGCTTCTTCAGGGATTGAAGGCGCGGCAGCTTTTCCTCGCGGGTCATGTTGGCCGAGTACATCAGCGCTTCATCGGTCTCGAATTTGTCGCCAATGGCCAGTTTGGCGGATTCGAGCGTCCGGCACATGGGGCTCACAATGATTTCACCAAGCGGGATTTTTGCCTTAAGCAGCGACTTGCCGACATCGCGCATCAGCGCGCGTCCCTGATCGTTGAGTAGCCGTTGGGTATTGCAGTCGGCCAGGTCGACGTTCGGAAATTGGTCGGGGCGTGAATTGTCAGTGTAGCCGTGACGAAGGTAGAGGACGTAGCCGCCCTTCCGCAACTTGGCCAGCAGGTTGCGATCGGCAAAGATTTCTTTGAATGCCGGCTTGGCCGGCGCCACTGGTTGCGCGGATAGCGGCAGGTGCCAGCCTGTGAGCAGGGCGGCGAGAAGGAGAGGGAGCAGGCTTCGTTGCTTCATCTCAGGCATCCGCTTGGGGATGGCTATCGGCATGGCGGTCGGCAATGGCGACGAAGGTATCGACATTGGCCAGAAATACGTCGGTAATCGCCGGATCGAAATGCAAACCCCGGCCCTGCCGGATAATTTCGACACTCTGCTCGATGGGAAATGCTTCTTTGTAATGCCGCTTGCAGACCAGGGCATCGAAGACATCGGCCAGCGCCATCAGGCGTGCGGACAATGGAATGGCATCTCCGGAGAGGCCTCGCGGATAGCCGCTCCCATCCCATTTTTCATGATGGCCGCCGGCAATTTCGCGGGCGATTTCAAGAAAACTCAGGGCGTAGCGGTTGTCCTGCTCGCGCTCGCTGTCGGCATGGCTACTCAGGACGCGCTCGATCGCTTCGGTCAGTGCATCGGCCCCGATCTGGGCATGCGTGCGCATGATGACAAACTCTTCGGCGGTCAGGCGCCCCGGCTTGAGCAAGATGGCGTCGGGGATTCCGACCTTGCCGATGTCGTGCAGCGGTGCGGCCTTGGCGATCAGCTCCTGTGTTGTTGGATCAAGCTGGTCGGCAAATTGCGGCTGCGTGCACAAGCCCTGCATTAATACTTCGATGTAGCTGCGCGTGCGGATCAGGTGATTGCCCGTTTCGTTGTCGCGTTTTTCGGCCAGCGTAGCCAGCGCCTGCATGGTCACTTCCTTGATCAACTCGAGTTCGAGCGTACGCTGCCTGACTTGGGATTCGAGTCGGAGGTTTTGGTTGGCAAGTTGCTGGCGGGCTTGCTGCAGGGCGAGGTGGGTACGGATGCGGGCGCTGAGGATGGCAGGGCGAATCGGCTTGGTCACGTAATCGACTGCACCCAGGCTGAGGCCAGCCTCTTCATCTTCGTCGGCAGTCATCGCGGTGACGAAAATGACCGGTATGTCCCGTGTTTCCGGCATTGCGCGCAGATGTCGCAAGGTTTCGTAGCCATCCATGCCGGGCATCATGATGTCCAGCAGGATCAGGTCCGGTATCGGCTGGGTGGTCGCCACCTGCAATGCGCGCTCGCCGGAGTTGGCGACGCGAACGTGGTATTCGCCTTTAAGCAGGCCGCCGATGACCGTCAGGTTATCCCGGTTGTCATCGACGATCATGATGGTGCTCGACATATCCGGATAAGTGAGTTGTTAGAATTAAAATTAATGGTACATTTTTTATTTATTCAGAGGAAGCTTGTCGTTGAGTTTATGTTGGGGCCTTGCTCAAGCTTGCTCATCGCTTCAGCACTTTCCTGCAAGGCGCATCGCCAATACGAAAACCGGCCATGCATTCATCGCGCTTGGCTTTTGTTATATGCGAACGGGCTGAAAACGTAAAGTCGAAACTTGCGCTTTTATGTCAGTCGCGCAGGACGTGTAGCGCCGCCGAACGGTAGTCGCGGCGATAAAGCACGACCAGCACGATCACCGAGAGCAGGCCGAGTGCCCAGGTGTTGAGCAGCCAGCCGGAGGCGGCCAGGCCGAAATAGTAGGCGCGGATGCCACGGTTGAAGTCGTCGCCGGCCAGGCTGTTGGTGCCGGCCACGCGGTGGGCGTAGGCGTCGACGCCCGGCTCGCCGGTCTTGCCCTGCGGCGCCGCGCCGACCAGGATGGAGAGCAGGTTGAACTGGCGCAGCGACCAGGTGAATTTGAAATAGGCGAAGACGAAGCTGGCCAGCACCAGCATCAGCTTGATTTCGAGCAGTTCGCGGTTGCCGGTATTGCCGAAGGGGAGTTCGGCGGTGAAGTTGAACAGCTTGTCGGAGGCGCCAAGTGCGGCAACCAGGCCGGCGATGATGTAGATGGTGGTGTTGGCGTAGAACGACACGCTGGTCATCAGGTTGCCGATCAGCGCCGAGTCGGCGACGCGGACCTCGCGTTCGAGCATGCGGTAGGCCCATTGCAGGCGGAATTGCTGGCTGGTCCGGATCAGGCCGCAGGCACCCCACTGGCTGTGCTCGGAATACCAGGCGTAGCCGGCCCAGCAGGCAAAGAAGATGGCCAGGGAAATCCAGTCGGCGGCGGCAAGGTGGGGCAGGGCGTGCATGGGCGCATATTGCCATAGGCGCCGGCCGAATAGACATAACTGCCACGCCATTTCGCAGGCAAGCAGCGCTGCCCGGTCACAGGCTAGTTAATGCCCGTGGAATGTCATGAAAAACCCGGTTGCATGCGGCTGATGCTTTGTTCTATTCTGGACTCCCCAGCACGGAGGCATGCAGGCGTCTCCGAGGTTCCAGCGTGAGGCCCACAACGAGGCATGACGACGATGAACAGAATGCATCCGCTGACCCTGAGTTTCCACGACATGGACACGGAGCGGGCATTTGTTCGTTACATGCTGCCCCGCTGGCGCGATCAGGGAAGGGCGGCGATCATCGTCGGGATTAGCGTCTATCTGCTGTATGGGGCCCTGGATCACCTCTTCATCCCGCCCGAACAACTGTCGCTGGTCTGGACCATCCGCCTGGCGGCAGTGCTGGTCGCGGTCGGCGTGCTGGTGCTGACCTTCTCTTCGAAGTTCGAGAAGATCAACCAGATACCGCTCGCCGTGGTCGGCCTGGTCGCCTCGCTCGGCTTGATCGCCATTCTCTGGCACTTGCCGGCCGGCGGCAGCGCCTATTATTTCCCCGGCTTGATGCTGGCGGCTTTCTATACTTACGACCTGCTCGGCGTTCGTTTCATTCTGGCTCTGGTCGTCAATCTGCTGGTCCTGGTGCTCTATAACGTGCTGTTCGGCGGGCTGCACGACTACTCGAAAGCGATGCTGCTCAGCCAGAATTTCTTCATGGTCTCGGCCAACCTGATCGGCGGTGCGGCCGGTTACCTGGTTGAATACCAGCGGCGCAAGCTGTTCCTGCGCGAACTCCAGCTCGATGCCGAACGGCGCCGGCATCTGCAGCGCTCGCTGCACGACAGGCTGACCGGCCTGCCCAACCGCGATCTGCTCAGCGACCGGATCAGCCAGGCGCTGGCCCTGGCACGCCGGGATTCCGGCCGCCATGCCGGGTTGTTCGTTGATCTTGATGGCTTCAAGAACGTCAACGACCGTTACGGTCACGATGTCGGCGACATCGCCCTGCGTGAAGTCGCCCGCCGGCTCGCCGCCAACATGCGCGAAGCCGATACCGTTTCGCGGCTTGGCGGTGACGAGTTCTTCCTGCTCGTCCACGATGTCGGTTCCGCCGAGAGCGCAGCCCACCTGGCCGACAAGCTGATCGCCGTGATCGAGCAGCCGATTCCCGGTCTGCCGGACGATCACCTGCTCAGCGCCAGCGTCGGCATCTGCCTGTTCCCGCGCGAGAACGGGCCGAATACGCCAGAGGCGGTGATCCGCTGCGCCGACCTGGCGATGTATCGGGCCAAGGCCCGGGGCAAGCGTTGCTGCCACTTTTGGGAAGCCTGAAACGTCGGCGGTAAAACTCCTGTATCCTGCCAGCCTTTGAAAAAACGGGAGACCCGACATGGGACAAGCCAAAAATCGCGGCACCAAGGATCAACGCATCGCCCAGGCACAGGCCAAAATCGAGGCGACGCGGCCGGAAAAGCTGGTCTGCAACGGCTGCGGCGGCGACGTGACGAGCATCCACCCGGTCAGCACGCGCGGCCTGCGCGGCATCGACGCCATCTGGGTCGGCCAGTGCGACTGCGGTCAAACCACCTTTGCCGCCTCCGGCGAACCGCAGGCCGTCGATGCCTTCTTCTTCGCACTCAGCGAAAACACCGAACTGACCCTGGGCAGCCAGAGCAAGGACGGCGCGCAGCACGAGAAGGTCTGAGCGTCGGAAAATTTCGATTTCGGCCGTTTTTTGCCGCCGACCGTAGCATTTCGCCATTGCGGCCAGCTTGCTTGCCGCCGGCAGTCGGCGCAGACTGATCGCATCGTTGATCCGACCGGGGAGTGCCGCCATGACCGATGCGCAACTCAAGGAAGCCGTGCTGGCGCACTGGCCGTTTTTCGGCGTCAGTTCGCGCGGCGACGTGTTTGCCCGCTACATCGCCTACGGCCCGGTCTTTCGCTGGAGCTGGAACCAGATGGTGCCGATGCCGGTGCAGGGCAGCGATCTGGTCTGGCTGCTGCATGCGCTCGGTGAAGAGGAAAATTCGCTGAGCGAAACCGGCGATGCCGGACGTCGATCCGGCCAGAAAAAATAGCGGCTCAGCTCAGCCAGAGCTTTTTCCAGCCCTCATGGCCGAGCCGCTCCATCGTCTCGATGTTGCGCTCGAATATATCCGCCGCATCCGGAAAGGCCGCCACCGCGCGGTCGATGCTGCTTTCACGCAGCAGGTGCAGGGTCGGGTACGGTGAGCGGTTGGTGAAATTGGCGATATCTTCCGCTTCGCTGCCGGCAAACTCGTATTGCGGGTGCAGGCTGGCGATCTGGAAAACGCCCTCATAGCCCAGGTTGCGGATCAGGGCGTCGACTTCGCCGAGAAAGAAATGGAAGTCGAGAAAATCGGTCATCGCCTGCGGATGGATCAGCAGCGTGGTGTCGAGTTCGGCCGGGTCGGTTTCGGCCAGCAACTTCAACTCGTTTTCCAGCTCGGCCAGCAGTTCGTCGGCTGTGGTCGCCGCGGTCAGCGCGTAGCGGATCTGCTTCTTGACGAAGACGCTTTTGGCAAAGGGGCAGAGGTTCAGGCCGATCACGGCGCGTTCGAGCCAGCGCTGCGTTTCGGCGAGAATGCGCTCGCCGGCCGCGCTGTCGGGGAAAATGTTCAGGACCTGAGGCATCGGTGAACCTTGCAAAAGAGGGGCGCGAAAGCGCCGGGGGCGGCACGGCGGCCGCCGGAGACTAAGCCGGCGCGCCGGAGGGCGACGGATCGGCCCGCGGGACAACGCGGCGCGGAGTCAGGTTGCTGTCGAGCAGACGCTCGATGCGGAAGAAGATTTCGTAGCGCGAAAAAGGCTTCTTCATGAAATCGTCGGCGCCGATCCGGGTGCCGAAGAATTGTTCGACGGCCTGTTCGTTGCCGCTCATCATGATGACCGGCGTGTCGCGCAGGTCCGGATCGCGGCGAATGGCTCGCAGTGCGGCGAAGCCGTTCATCCCTGGCAGAACGATGTCGAGAAAGACCAGTTCGGGACGGTGTTCGCGCATCATGGCCAGGCCCATCTCGGCGTCCATCGCCTCCAGCGTCTCGTAGCCGGCCGAGCGCAGGAACTTGCGCAACGCGGTGACGATGGTCCGCGAATCATCGACGATCAGCACGCGGGTTCCCTCGCGGGCATCGACCCGCGCCCGCTTGCGGCGCTCGACAATGCCGCCTTCGGTCTGCGGCGCTTCGGGTAGCGCTTGTTGCGGCTGGGGCGTGGCTTCAGGAATCAGAAGCGCCTTGAGCTGATCGAATAGTCCCACTGTTTTCCCTTTGCGTTTCGGCAACCGTCATCCGGATGTCATTGATGACCAGGCAGCAGTATTGTACGGGAAGCCGCGCTCGACGATGAGGCCTAACGGCTGCAATTTTTACTGGCCGGCGGGCAGAAGATAATGCTCGGGGCGACCGGTTCGGCCGGCTTCGCTGGTGGCGGATGGTTGGCTGGGCGGTGCGGCCGGAAATGCGGCGGACTGACGATGGGCACATAAACCGGCTGCACCTCAGCGGGCGGTTTGACCAGGCTGCGGCACTCGGCCTCCAGGCGGACGCGTTGCGCGGCTTCCAGCGCCTGCTGGTCGAGCGCCCGCAGGCAGGCATCCGGGTCGCCGTACTGGCGTGTCGGCAAGCCGGCCGTGGCGCCCTGGCGCTGGCTGGCGCGTTCTTCCCTGGCGGCGGCCTCGTCGGCCCGCTGGGCTGCTTCGCGCTTGTCGACGTATTCCTTCATCCGCTCGACATCGCGCTCGGCCTGCTGGCGGGCGGCATCCGGCACTTTTTCGTCGGGGCGCGCGGTGATCGTTCCGCTGCCCGTCGGGCAGGGGGCGTTCGAGATTTCCAGCTTGCCGTCGGGCAGGCGGCACTTGTAGATATCCGCTGTCGCCGTCAGCGACAGGAGCAGGGCGAGCAGCGGAATCCAGCGTGTCATGCCTTCGTCCTTTTTTGGGCGCAACCCCGGTGGCGGGGCCTCAGAACAGGTCGACGTCGCCCTGCGACTGCGGACCGCGCAGGGCACCAAGGACGGTGGCGAAATCGTCTTCGAACTGGCCGCGGGTGGACAGCAATTCGAGTATTTTCTCGACCGATTGGTTCATGGTGTTGTTGATCGCGACTTCCTGGTCGGTGGTCGCCCCGAGCCAGGAGAAGGAGTTTTCGATGTTCTGCACCAGTTCCTGGAGCAGCATGCGCGTGTCGGCGAGCATCTGACGGTGCCGCTCCTGCAGCGATTGCACGGCGCCGGAGGCGCCCATCAGCGCAATCTGCAACTGCTCGGCGCGGGCCATGGACTCCTGGCGCATCTCGACGTTCTCGGCCAGCGATTCGGTGGCCTCGGCCAGCTGGCGCAGGTTTTCACTGAAATTGGTGGCCTTTTCCAGCTCACCGATCGGCACGTTGGTGGAAATGATGGAAACGTGAGCGCAATTGACGACCAGTTGCGTCTTGAACTGGAAACGCACCCCCATCGTCGAGACCTTGGCCAGCACTTCCTTTTCCAGCCCGGTCGGCTCGCCCTCGCTGCGGAAGTAATGGTCGCCGCTGTTGCTGCGGATGACCCCGTAGCATTGCATGCCCATCGAGCGGGCAGCTTCGGCAAGGCGCATCGACAGTTCGAAATAGGAGCGGCACTGGATGCCGCTGCGCAGGTAGTTCAGCACGACCGCCGTTTCGTCTACCGACGAAAGCAGGTTGATCGCCATGTTCTTGAAGGAGTTCTTCTCGAGTTGCAGGCGCTGCGAGCAAATGTGGGTCTGGATGGCGCGCGCCGCTTTCATCAGCAGCAGGTCGTGCGCGACCGGCTTGGTCAGGATATCGTTGGCGCCCGATTGGAAAGCTTCGAGCTGGGCTTCCAGCGAGTTGTGCGAGGTCACGAAAATGATCGGCACGGAACTGGTTTGGCGAATGCGCCGGCAGGTTTCATAACCGTCCAGGCCGGGCATCTCGATGTCGAGGACAATCAGGTCGGGCGATAGCTCGCTCAGGATCTGCAAGGCGTCGTTGCCGGATTCGGCAGTCTCGACCTTGTATTCGCTGGCCAGGATGGCCTGGTGATAGAGGCGCGTGGTGCGATCATCATCAACGATGAGAACGAGTCCGTCCTTGTTTTCCTGCGGGGTAGTGGTGGCGTTGGTCATGAGAGTTGGTCCGCGGGAAATATGAGCAATTGCTTAAAATGCTAACTATATAAGCCGGTTTGCCCGTTGCCAATAACAAAAAAGCGCCATGAAGGCGCTTTTTTGTGCGGAAGCAACGAGATTCAAAGAATCATCCCGGCGCCGACCGTGTTGTTGTTGCTTTCATCGATGACGATGAAGGCGCCGGTGCCGCGATTTTCCAGGTAGGGATCGACGAACAGCGGTTGGGCCAGCTTGAAGGTGACCTCGGCGATGTCGTTCATGGCCAGTTTTTCGGCCGGCAGGTTTTCCAGCGTGTTGACGTCGAGGCGATGGTCGATGCCAGTCAGCTTGGCCTTGGAGTCGCGCGTCGTGTGGCGGATCAGGTAGGTGCGGGCGCGATCCAGGGGCGTTTCCGACAGCCAGCAGACGGTGGCGCGGATTTCCTTGACGGCGGCCGGCACTTCGTTGGACTTGACGATCATGTCGCCGCGCGAGGTGTCGATTTCGTCGGCGAGCAGGATGGTCACGGATTGCTCGGTGACGGCTTCCGGGATGTCGACGCCGCCGATCTGGATGGCCTTGACGGTGGAGGTCAGGCCGTTGGGCAGCACGGTGACGGCGTCGCCGACCTTGATCGTGCCGGCCTCGACACGGCCCATGAAGCCGCGGTAGTCATGCAGGTCCGGGTTGGCGGAATCCTGCGGACGGCAGACGTACTGGACCGGGAAGCGGAACTTCTCGGTGTGCTCGGTGTGGGCGGCCGGGGCTGCTTCAAGGATGTCGAGCAGGGTCGGGCCGTCGTACCAGTTCAGGCTGTCGCCGCGGTCGACGATCATGTCGCCGTTGAGCGCCGACATCGGCAGGAAGCGGATGTCCTCGATGCCGACCTTGGCGGCGAATTCGAGGTAGTCGGCCTTGATCTTCTCGTAGGTTTCCTGCGAGTAGTCGACCAGGTCCATCTTGTTGATGGCGACGACCAGGTGCGGGATGCCGACCAGCGCGGCCAGCTTGGAGTGGCGGCGGGTCTGGGTCAGCACGCCCTTGCGCGCGTCGATCAGGATGATGGCCAGGTTGGCGGTCGAGGCGGCGGTGACCATGTTGCGGGTGTACTGCTCGTGGCCCGGCGCATCGGCGATGATGTATTTGCGGGTACCGGTCGAGAAGTAGCGGTAGGCGACGTCGATGGTGATGCCCTGTTCGCGC
Source organism: Betaproteobacteria bacterium (assembly GCA_020621865.1). Classification (GTDB taxonomy): domain Bacteria; phylum Pseudomonadota; class Gammaproteobacteria; order Burkholderiales; family Rhodocyclaceae; genus Azonexus. The sequence continues at coordinate 313,479 of JAHRYW010000002.1, forward strand.
TCGGCTTGCAGGCCGTCGGTCAGCAGCGACAGGTCGACTGCACCCATGCCGCGCTTTTGCGAGGTGCGCTCGATGGCGGACAGGGTGTCGGCGAGAATGGTCTTGGTGTCGAACAGCAGGCGGCCGATCAGCGTGCTCTTGCCGTCGTCGACGCTGCCGCAGGTCAAAAAGCGCAGCAGGCCGTGATCTTCAACTTGGTGGGCGCTCATTAGAAGTAACCCTCTTTCTTGCGTTGTTCCATGGAGGCTTCGCTGGTCTGGTCGTCCAGACGGGTGGCGCCGCGCTCGGTGATGGTGGTGGTGGCGGTTTCGAGAACGATCTTGGCGACGTCGTCGGCATCGGATTCAACCGGGGCCGTGCAGGAGATGTCGCCGACGGTGCGGAAGCGCACCTGCATTTCGACGATTTCTTCGCCCGGCTTGGCGACGTTGGTCAGTTCGCCGGAAACCAGCGGCACATTGACCGGTACGATGGCGCCCTGGCGGATGACCACCGGGCGCTGGTGGGCGAAGTAGATCGACGGCAGTTCGAGGCCTTCGCGCTCGATGTATTGCCAGACGTCCATTTCGGTCCAGTTCGAGATCGGGAAGGCGCGGATGTTCTCGCCCTTGTGGCTGCGCGCGTTGTAGAGGTTCCACAGTTCCGGGCGCTGGTTCTTCGGGTCCCATTGGCCGAACTCGTCGCGGAAGCTCATGATGCGCTCCTTGGCGCGGGCCTTTTCCTCGTCGCGGCGGGCGCCGCCGATGCAGGCGTCGAAGCCGAACTCCTCGATCGCTTCGAGCAGGGTCACCGACTGGTGCTTGTTGCGCGATTCGCCTTCGTGCTTGAGCACCACGGTGCCGCGCTTCATCGAGTCTTCAACGGAGCGGACGATCAGTCGCTCGCCGAGTTCGGCGGCGCGCTTGTCGCGGAAGGCAACGACTTCACGGTAGTTGTGGCCGGTGTCGATGTGCATCAGCGGGAAGGGGAACTTGCCCGGGCGGAAGGCCTTTTCGGCGATGCGCAGCATGCAGATCGAGTCCTTGCCGCCGGAGAAGAGCAGCACCGGGTTGGAACACTGGCCGGCCACTTCGCGCATGATGTGGATGGCTTCGGCTTCGAGCCAGTCGAGATGAGACAACGTAGAGCTTTGGGTCATTGCAGGGTAATCCGCGGGGATTGTCGAATACCTGGCATTGTAGCAAGGGCTTAATATTCTTTTAAGAACAAGTGCGCATCTTGTTATCTCCGATTGTTATAAAGATTGAGGGCGACAGCTTGAACGTTCGGCATCGGGCTTGGTCAATGGTTAGCCCATGGGCATTTTTGCCCCGACCATCACTCAGGAGAAAAGCATGCTGTCACGTTCCGCCTTCGTTATCGGTACCCTGTCTGCCTTCGTTCTCGGTGGTTGCGCCAGCACCGCCATGGGACCGGCGGCCAGCGCCGATCTGCAAGCCCGTTCCGGCAGTGCCGTCGCCGGCAAAGTCAGTTTTTCCGAAGCGAATGGTCGTCTCCGCGTCGAGGCGATGGTCTCCGGCCTGACGCCGGGCGAGCATGGTTTCCATGTCCATGAGGCCGGCGATTGCAGCGCCCCGGATGCGAGCAGCGCCAAGGGACATTTCAATCCGATGGGCAAGGCCCACGGCCATCACGCCAGCGCCGAGCGCCACGGCGGCGACATGCCCAACCTGATCGCCAATGCCCAGGGTGAGGCCAGGTACAGCGCCGAACTCACCGGCCTGAGCCTGACCGGGGCAACCGGCGTCATCGGCCGCAGCGTGGTGATCCACGCCGACCCGGACGACTACAAGTCGCAGCCGGCCGGAAACTCCGGCAAACGCGTCGCCTGCGGGGTGATTGCCGCCCGTTGATCGCGCCTGGCTAGCGTCGCTTAGGCGACGCTGTCGCCGCCGGCTGCGAACAGGGGGGGCGCAGCACTGAGAGCGGTGCGTCCGGTTTGAACCGGTAAATGTGTCGAAAATGTTTACACCTTGCGAAATTCAAAAACCAACGCCCCTTGATCCAGCAGGCTTTGCAGAGGCAGGCATCCTGCTTGCTATGTATTCGTCACAGATGCAATAGCTTGTTCGAGCTTCTTCGTGTCAGATGCGCAGGAGGATGGATGACGAGGCACGCAATAAGTTGGAAGCGAGGAGACAATGACGGACCAAACAAACCCCGGCGATAAGGGGCTCAGAATTCTGCTCGAGGCGCTGACCACGATCTCCTATCTGAAGAGAGATGAGGCGAGGGCAGCCGCCATCGCCGAATATGCCCTCGACCGATACGAGAATGCCCTGCGTATCGCCGGGTGTTACGAAGACGCTTCCGACGGCCCTTACTTGCCAGGCCTGCACCCCGAGCAACGCGTCTGCCCCCCGCGCCGCCGCATGGATCGTCGGCATGTAAACGGCAAACCTCCGGTCGGGCAGCTGGAGCGCCGACTGAATGCCGACCGCCGGGTCAATCCGGATCGGCGTTGCCATCCGCAGACCTACCGCTGAGCGGCGCTGCAATTTCAAAATTGGCCGTTTTTTCGGGCTGACCGTAGCATTTGTTTCTACGGGCTATTGGCGGCCAACTTTCTCCCCCTTGCCGCTACCCAAAGCCCATGGCGCTTCCCGGCCGGGGGCTGCTTCATCAAACTAAACCAGCGCGCAACCCGTCGTCGCGAGATGTGTCGCAAACCAGGCGGGCAGCCCGCCTAGGTATTCACGGGTAGCATTAAACTAGTGACCTATCGTTACCTGGAGAAAACCATGAAAGCCATCGTCACCGGCCATACTCGCGGATTAGGACAGGCCATGGCCTCCGCCCTGCTCGGACGGGGGATTCCAGTCCTCGGCCTTGCCCGTAGCGCGTGCCCCGAACTGACCGAACAGTTCCCCGAACTGTTCCAGCAGGCCACGGTCGATCTCGCCGATCCCGACGCCCTGCAGCGCTGGCTCGACGGAAACGTCCTCGATAGCTACTTGGCAGGCGCCACCTCGGTGCAGCTGGTCAACAACGCCGGTACACTTGGACCGGTCGCGCCCCTCGGGCGCCAGGAAAGCGATGCGCTAGTCCAGGCAGTCAATCTGAACATCACCGCGCCACTCCTGCTCAGCGACGCTCTCGCCCGCAAGTATCAGGGGCAGTTGCGGATCGCCCATATCTCCAGCGGCGCCGGGCGCTCGGCCTTTGCCGGCTGGAGCATCTATGGTGCGACCAAGGCCGCCCTCGACCACCATGCCCGTTGCGCGGCAGCGGACTGCGTCAGTCGCTTGCGAATTTGCAGCATCGCGCCGGGCGTTATCGACACCGACATGCAGGCAACGATACGCCGCACCTCGGCCGAGGATTTTCCGCTGCTCGAACGCTTTCTTGCCCTAAAGCATCAGGGAGAACTGACTTCGCCCGCTGACGCGGCGGAACGGATGGTCAGCCATCTGCTCAGTGAGGAGTTCGGCAAAGAGGCGGTAGCTGATCTGCGTAGCCTGCCAACCGCCTGACCAGGGGCGACGGATCGGCCGGTTGAAATTTCAGAGTCGGAACAGCTTCCGGAAAAACCGCTCAGAGCTCCTAGCGGCTGCTCATGCGCGCTCCTTGCTGAACGGCTCGAATGTCCCCCCGCACCTGAGACAACGAAAGGTATTGCGCCACCTCGTTCCGTTTTCTGCATTCAGAAAATCGTCGCTTGCCCCATAAAGCAAGGCGATTGGCAAAATAACCGCAGGAACCACCCAAAGTGGCCACCCGAAAATGACAGTCACAGCAATGAGCGGCCAGCCAATGTACGGCCAATTTATTTTTCCTGGTGGTGCTGCATTTATCGCAAGGAGGCTTGCCCAGTGACTTCGGGTTCTGGATTGCCCCAGACCCAAAGCGCCGGAAATTGTCCAGATCGAATTGCGGGTTGATGTACCAAACCGCTGCCCCGATTCGTGAATGATGGCAAGCGACTTAGTGTTTCGCGATCCGCATACCGGGCAATTGCAGTCTATCGACATCGGTTTCTCCCTTTGAGGTTGCCGAGAAAAACGGCAGAAAACAACATAAAGAGAATAACTGCACAAAAGATGGCCGATAGCAGGTACGTCTTGAGCAGCCAGCCTCCCACCTCGAAAAAGCATTTACCGGAACCTGCCAATCGGTCTGACCAACCAAACTGTGATGTCATTTCCACAGGAACCACGACATCGCTGTTGCAGTTGGGATTGATTACCTGGTGGAGTGCCATAGCGTTCACCGATCTAGGCTTCGACCTTGCGAAAAATTAGTGCGGCAATCACATCACAACGATCAGCGATCACAGCTTCGTTCTCGAAGTCCACTGGGTCTCTGGATAACCGAACTAATTCGAAGATCCCTTGGTAGGCCCACTGGTTGGTGCCCTGTTTCAGGAATACAGGTATTGATCCGCCTTGAGTTTCAAGCCTCTCCGCCTTAGCAATGATTCGCGGGCCATGTCCCACCAGGATTTTTACTGGGGCGTCAGGATTCTTCTCGCTGGTAAAACAACCACAAAGAATTGTCTGCTTGCTTTGCGGAAGATAGGTGCCGCTTTTCGCATCACCACCAAACAATTTGCAGATGAAATCGTGTGTATAGATGTTCCCGATCTGAAGGTTGTTGATTGCATCCATGTTGTTCTCCCTCAAAATTTTGTTCTGCGATAACCAAACAGTTACATCGCTCTTTTCCCATATCTGGCCACAAGCCAGATCGGCTATCGCTTTGGGAAACGATGGATTGCGAGCGACCCAGTTGTTGACGGCAGCCCGGCTTACTGATGCAAGTGTTGCTATTTCGCTGATTCCAACTAACTCCATGTCTCGAGTCCTATGTGATCTAAGTACACACGTAATTTATATTTTAGTGTGATCGTTGTAAACACATATTTTAAATTTCCATGCTCATAGTTCTCCTGCACAATGCCAGTCAGCTCAGCAATGATTCAGGGATTGCGGGAAGCATAGGAACTGTCCATAGGGCAGTTTTTAAAGTGAAGCAGTCCTTCAAGTGTCCGGTATAGGAAGATATGCCCGACAGGTTGTGGCCGAGTTCCGCTCGATACCGAGGTCTTGGCCGCGGCAGCAGTTGTTAATTCAGCCAGCTCGCGATGCCGCAGATTTTTTAAAAATGCCCGTTTTTTCCCGGTGACCGTAGCATTTCCTCCCTACAGCGTCTTGAGAAACTCGACCAGCGCCTCCTTGTCGCTTGCGCTCAGCCCTGTCCCGAATTCATGCCCCTGGTTGCTGCCGCCCTTGCTGGCGGTGTCTAGGCGGGTGCCGATGCGTTGGGCTTCTGGGCCGTCGGTGACGAAACCGACCTTGGCCTGGTCGTAGACGTCGTAGCCGCGCCAGAAGACCTTGGGGCGTTTGGCGGCGGGTTCGAGCAGGTCGCGTAGCGTCGGCACCGAGCCGTTGTGCAGGTAGGGCGCCTTCAGCCAGATGCCGTCGAGGAAGGCGGCGACGTAGCCGGTCAGGTCTTCTTCGACCAGGCCCTTGCGCTCCAGCCCCATGTCCTTGACGACCTGGTTGGCCTTGATTGCGGCCCCCTTGTTCCACGAGTCGAGCCGGCCGCGGTCGGTGCCGACGGCGGCCAGCGGCAGCGGCGTGCCGGTCTTGTCGCTGGCGTGGCAACTGGCGCAGTGGGTGTCGAACAGCGGCTTGCCGGCGGCGGCCTTGGCGCTGTTGATCGGGAACGGGTATTTCGGTGGCGGCAGTTCGGACAGGTAGTCCTTCAGCCATTTGACCTGGCCGACGAAGTCCGCCTTGTCCTTGGGGGCGGCGCCGAGCAGGCCGAGGGCCGAATCCATGATCACCGAGCCGGCGTCGTGGCTGTCGCCGGCGTAGTTCATCCGGTGGCCCTTGTCCCAGACGTATTTCTTCAGGTTCCACACCGAGGGCATGTCGGTCGGGCCGAAGGTGTCGTCCATCGGCGCCCGGATCATGAAGTACTTGGTCAGGTTCATCGCGTCGTCGCGGCCGCGGCCCCATTCCGGGAAATCCTTGCGGTAGAGCCAGGCGAATTGCGCCTCGCGTTCGAGCAGGCGCTGCTTGGTGATCGGGATGATGAAGAAGCGGTAGAGCAGGCTGTCGATCCAGTCGAGGTGCGTAACACGATTGATCTCGGCCATCAGGATGTCGGCGTTGAAGCGCGGGTCCTTGGCGCAGTCGATCAGCAGCCGGAAGAAGCCTTGGACATTGGTTGTGTGGCCGGAGCCGCCGACCACGTAGACCGGGTTGGAATCGGGTGATACGCGGTAGCTGGTGGTGTGGCAGACGGCGCAATTGTTGGCGACGCGGGGAAAGCCGATGGTCTTCTTGGTAAAGCCGACTGGCAGTTCCTGGCCCTGTTCCCAGGCGACGCCGAGCGCCGCGTAGCCGCCGGGGACGATCTTGCCGTCCTGGACGAACTTTTCGGGGAAAACGCGCGGCAGCACGTAGAAGATCCAGTAGGGAACGCCGGCGTCGTTCTCGGCGCCGATCGAGCCGTACTTGAAGCGCATTTCCGGCGTCGCGGTCACCCAGTCGGGCTGCGGATAGGTGCGGAAGCCGCGGTCGTAGCCGATCATCGCGCCGATGATGCCGACGACCAGCAGGGCGAGGCCGAGGTACTTGAAGCAGGTCTTGCAGGAACAAGCGCTCATGATGGCCTCCTCAGAAGGTTTTCAGGAACTCGACCAGGGCCGTCTTCTCGGCCGGGCTGAGTTCGGTGCCGTAGGCCTTGCCCTCGTGGCCGCCGTTGCCGTTGCCGGGAACGCTGGTGTCGAGGCGGAAGAATTTCTTGCCGTCGGCGGCAGCGACATTGGAGACGAAGCCGACCTTGACCGGGTCATAGACGTCGTTGCCGCGATAGAAGGCTTTCGGGCGCTTGGCCGCCGGTTCGAGCAGGTCGCGCAGGCTGGGCACCGAGCCGTTGTGCAGGTAGGGGGCGCGCAGCCAGAGGCCGTCGAGCGGCATGTTGGCGTAGCCGTGGGTCTTCTGGAAATGGGTGAAACGCCACGGGTAGCCGGCGTACAGCGTCGCCTGGTTGACCGCCAGCGTGTAGGTGTAGGAGTCCAGGCGGCGGCGGTCGGTGCCGATCTTGGCCAGCGGCTCGACGGTGCCGACGTACTTGCCGCTGAAGTCGCTGCCCGAGGCACCGTGGCAGTCGGCGCAGTATTTCTGGTAGATCGGCGCGCCCTGGGCGGCAAGGCTACGGTCGATGGCAAAAAAAGCCGAAAATGCGGGTGGCTGGGCGTCCATGATCCACGCCTCGACGCGCTTGATGCGCTCGATGTCGATGGTCGGCGGCGTCGTGCCGGTGCCGAAGGCGGCGCTCTTGTTGCGCTCCTCGACCGTCGTGTTGTTGCCGTCCCAGTGCAGTTGCATCTCTTTCGGCTCCTTGCGCTGGCGCTGGCGCCAGATCGACGGGAAATCGGCCGGCGCGTCGAACTCCTTCGGGTCGAGCTGGTGCATCGGGAAGTTGAAGATGACCTTGGCCGAGTTGAAGGTATCGACCCGCCCCGGCCCCCACTCGTGCTGCTTGAACACCCAGTCGAAACGCCCGGCCAGGGCGAGTACCCGGTCGCGCATGATGGCGATGGCGATCGGGTAGACCAGGTAGCGGTCGAGCAGGTCGAGCTTGGCGCCCTGGCGCTCGATTTCCGGCAGGATGTATTCCTTCGAGAACTTCGGGTCGGCGGCGCAGCGGAAGAAGAATTCCTCGAAACCCTTCATGTTGAAGGTCGCGGCCGGCATGCCCAGCACGATGGTGGCCGGCTTGTCGGCCGCGGTGCGTACGGTGCTGACATGGCAGGCGGCGCAATTGACGAACACCCGGTCGATGCCCTGGAAACGGCGCATCGAGGTGCCGACCGGCACGTCGCGGTCGCTGCCGTCCGGGTTCTTTTCATAGACCATGCCCAGCGACTGGTAGCCCTTGCCCGGCAGGTATTGCGGGCAAACCTCGGGCAGTGCGCGCCAGATCCAGTAGGGGAAGCCCATTTCGTGCTCGCCGCCGGTCGAGCCGTACTTGAAATGCTCGGCCGGGCTGGCGTAATCGACCGGCACATCGGTGCCGAAGCGCCGGAGCATGACCATGCCGATGAAGGCGGGCAGGGCGATGGTCAGCACGAAGAGGATCAGGAAGCGGCGCTTCCAGGGGCTGCGTTCGCGTTCTTCGGTCATGGTGCTTCCCCCTCGTTTGGGTGCATTACGGTGCCGGCAGGCAGGGGCGCAGGGCCTCGTAGCCGTTGGCCAGCAATTCGTTCAAATCCGGCGGCCGGCCGTTTTCGGCGCGCAGCCAGTCGCCGACCTGGGCGATCAGCGTGGCGCGGGCCGGGCTGTTCTTCCAGCCGGCGGCATCGGTGGCGAAAGCCGGCAACAGGCTCTCCGGCGGCATCGGCGTCTTGTCGCGCCGATCCGGCGCCCGGTCGGCCATGGCCAGGCGCACATAGAGGCGCGGCGCGCACTGGCGCAGGCGGGCCGCGACCTGCGGGCCGCTGCCGGTCAGGAAATTGGGCGGGAAGGTCTCGGCCGACTGGTGGCAGGCCGCGCAGTACGGGAAAAAGCCTTGCAGGGCAGCGTCCACGGCCGGGCTGGCAGTGCTGCCGGGGATCGCGGCTGGCACTTCGAGTCGCGGTGGTGGCAGGGCGAGGCTCGGCGGCTGGCCGGACGGGGCCTTGCCGAGGCCGGCCAGCAGCGCGGAGATCAGGGCGCGGCGGGGAACGGCCGTGGGGCCGAGCAAGGCTTCGCCGGCTGGCGAGTCGGCCAGCGCAGCCAAGGCCGGCTCGACCACGGCGAATTCCTCGCGGATGTCGAGCTTCATTTCAGCGTTTTCCGGCTGCGCCGCATTGCGGCTGAAACTCAGCCGGGCCAGCCGGTCGCCGTCGGCCGTGCGGGCCGGGCGGCCGTCCTGGCGGGGCGTGAAGTGCCAGACACCGGCGGCGACTTCGGGACGGCTCAACTCCACGTTGCTCAGCGCCGTGCCGCCGGGCAGGCTCAGGCGATTGATCACGCCGCCCAGCGGCCGGCCGTTGCGCAGCTCCAGCGTGGCGCTCAGCTTCGGGCCGGATTGGCCGGCGGGCGGCGCGCAATGCAGCGACCAGCGCGACGCGCCGAGGTCGACCCGGCAGGGCGACGACTGCGTCTTCGTCGCACTATTTGGCTGGGCCAGCGCTGATTCCAGAAGCTGGCGGTCAGCGGCCGAGACGAATTCGGCCAGGCCGGCAACCAGCGTATTGATCGCCTCCGGCGCGTCTGGCTGCCAGGTGCCGAGCGGCGGGCGCGGGGCCAGCGGCTCGAAGCGCGCCGCGACATGCGAACGGGCGATGCGCGCTGCCGGCTCGGCCGGCCAGACTGGCGTGTTCGCCAGCGGATTGCGGTTGGGCAGGTCAGGGTTGCCGATGGCCAGGCCGCCCGGCCAGCGGCGACTAGCTTCGGTCTTCAGCTGGTCGGCGACCGTGGTGCGGAATTGCTCGTCGACCGTTCGCGTCTGGCCGCCGGAGAGCGCATGGCGAAGGGCGGCCCCGAACAGCCCGGCGCGGCAGCGGCGGGCGGGCAGGTCGTTGCCGCCGCAGCCCTCGCGCCACAGACGCTGGGTCAGCGCGAAGCCGTTGGCGCGGTCAGTGGCGTTGTCGATGGCGTAGGGAATATCCACGCCGCGATCCGGGGCGATGCCGTAGAAATTGCGACCGACCGCAGCGAGCAGGGCGGCCGTTTGCGGGTTGGCGTTGGTCTCGTCCCACAGCGCGCGCGAGAAGATCGGCGCGCCGTTCTGGTGGCAGGCGAAGCACAGCGTGCGGTTGGCGTAGAAGACCTGTGGCCGGCCGCCGGCCCGGTAATCCTTGACCAGCTGGAACTCGAAGCGGCCGGCCGCCTCGTTGTAGCTGATCACTTCGAGCACCGCCGATTTCTCCTGGTAGCCGATGTACAGCCGGTCTTTCAGGTAGGGGGTGGTTGGCGAGGCCGGCTGGGCATCGACGGCGACGACGACGCGCGGGTAGGCGAAGTAATCCGGCGCTGCCGCGGTGCGCTGCAGCGAGCGGCCGAGCGGGATCAGCACGCGCCGGCTTGCCGGCTGCCGGCTGGCTGGGTCGCGGGTGGGGTCACGCGACAGTTGGGTGTCGAGCCGGGCAAGCAGCGCCTCGAACGGGAAGGGCAGGTCGATCCGGCCCTGGCCGTTGGCACTGACGGCGAACAGCTCGTCGAACAGCGAACGGCCGGCCGGCGGCAGGTTGTCGCCGGGCTGGCTCGGGTTGATGACCCAGACGGCCGGCGGGTGGCCTTCAGCGGCGCCGCTCATGCCGGCCCCCGGCCCGCAGGCCAGGACGAACAGGCCGGCGAGGATGGATAGTCGCAAGGTCATGCCGGGGGTCCATGGCCGGCCAACGGGTCAGGATTTGGCGGCGGCGACGGTCGTTCGCGTCTGGGTGCCGGGCCAGCAATCCTCCTGAACCTTGCCGGTCTTGACGAAGTCGTCGCGGGCCTTGTCGTCGGTCGCCTTGTCGTAGAGCGTGAAATTGAGCGCGAAGGCGCGGTCGAGATAGGCGCGGCCGAGGTAGAGGCCGGGCCGGATCATGCGGATCTCGTCGCGCACCTTGAGGCCGCGGCGGCCGGCCAGGAAGTCCGGGCTCTCCTGGTAGCCGGGGATTTCGTCGGTGAAGAAGTAGTCGATGATGATCGACTCGCGGCGCGCATCAAGCAGGCTCTGGCCGCAGTACAGCTTGGCCGGGAAGAGCAGCCAGGTTTCCTTGCCGCCGTATTGCATCTTCTTCGGCTCGCCCTCGACCAGGCCCATTTTCTTGAGGATGGACAGGTCTTCGATGCGGTTGCGCAGCACCCGCTCGTCGCGGTAGAAGACCTTGCCGCGCCACAGCGCCTCGCCGACATCCTCGATCAGCAGGCCCTTCAGGTGCAGGCCGAGGCCGGTGAAGCCGCCGACGATCTCGGACAGCCGGAACTTGCCGCTCTCGCCGCGCGGCAGCAGGATGCGGCCCTCGAAAGCGCCGTCCGGGATCGGGCCGGCCGGCAGGCGGGCGTAGATCTGGTCGAGCTGCTCCTGATCCAGCTTGGCCAGGTAGTCGGGGGTTATTTTCGCCAGTTCGGCGGTCGGGATCGGGTATTTGTACTCGACCTGGGCGAGGTTCATCTTGGTCGCGTAATCCTTGTCGTAGGGCGCGAAGGCGATGTTCGGCGGTTCCGGCTTGCTGCAGGCGGCCAGGGTGGCCATGAGGGTAGCGGCGGTCGCCAGCGCGGCGACGGTGAGCAGGCTGCTTTTGGTCAGTGTCATGATCCTCTCCCCCTTGCTCACAGCGTGGCCAGGAAGGCGGTCAGTGCCTTCTTGTCGGCATCGGAAAGGTCCTCGCCGAAGCGGTGGCCGCCGTTTTCAATCTCCTCGGTGCAGGTCTGGTAATGCGCGCTGAGGAAATCGCGCTTCTCGCGCAGGATGTCGACGAAGCGGGCCGGGTTCTTGAGCACGTCGTCGGCCAGGGCCGCCAGCGTCGGCTGCAGGTCCTTGCGGCCGGCTTTTTCGAGCGCCTCCGGTCGCCGCTTGGCAAGGAACAGGTCGCCGATCAGCTCCTTGTATTGCAGGCCGTTCAGGAAGCCGGCGCTGGCCCCCATCGGAATCTTGACCTGGCCGAAGCCGCCGAGCGGTTTCTCTGTCTTGCCGTCGAGCGGGCGCAGGCCGACGTCGAGCAGCAGGTCGGCGTTGGTCAGCGTGCGCTTGCTGCCGCGCTCCTTCGGGTTCAGCAGTTCGTGCATCGAGCGCTTGTAGAGATCGAAACGGCCATCCACGGTCGGGTCGTAGCGCAGGCAGTCGGGCTGGTCGGGCAGCAACTGGCCGTCGGCGCCGACGTAGCGGGCGCGGTGGAAGTCGTTGTCCTTGTTGGCCGGCTTGCCGCAGATTTCCGGGCCGATGGCGTTGTTGTGCATGAACGGCGCGGTGGCCCAGACATTGACCAGCGAGATGTTGCGCATGTAGCCGCGGCCGCCGTCCTTCAGCTCGCCACGTTCGGGGATGTCGGCCACCGGCGGCTGCTTGCGCAGCGTTTCGGAGGCGTATTCCATGTACAGGCGGCCGGCCTTGTGGTTGGAGTGCAGCGAGCGGCAGCGGAAGGTGCCAACCTCGGTGACCGGCGTTGGCTGGTCGTTGCCGAGGAAGTCGGCGCGCACCTTGCGCGGGTGGGCGTCGTTCGGCGCTGCGAAATCGCGGTTTTTGAAGGCGCCGCCGGTGCTTTCCGGGATGCTCGAATGGCAGCGCGCGCAGTTGTCGGCGAAGATGGCCTGGCCGCGGCCGACGGCGCCCTTGCCGAATTCCTTGTCGAGGTCGGCGATCAGGTCGGCGCGGCCGTATTTGGCGGCCGGGTTGCTTGCCTGGCGCTGCCCGGCGCGGGCGGCGTAGAGGTCGGTTTCATCCGACTCGGCCGAGGTGAAGAAGTCGAGCAGGTTCTGCAGGCGGTCCTCGACGGCCCGGAAGTTCGGGCAGTCGCGCCGGCACTGGCCGATGTTGAACGCCGTCTGGCCGTAGCCGCGCTGTTCCGGGTCGAGCTGGCGCATGTCGTTGAAGTTGTTGACCCAGCACTGCTCGGAGCAGGAGCCGATGTTGAAATAGACGCGCTGGATCGCTTCCAGGGCGCCGATCGAATCCTCGCCGCCCTTCAGGATGTGATGGACGCCGGGCAGCACGACCTTCTGGCCGCCGAGGAAGACGGTCGTCGTGTCGTCGTCGCGCGTGCTCTTCTGCCAGCACTTGCCGTTGCGGCCGGGTTCGCACCAGCATTTGTCCTCGTCCTTCTCGGCGCCGCAGGTGGCGGCCTTGCGCCACTTGGTGATCATTTCGCCCTTGAAGATCGGGCGCTGGGCAACATTGACCAGGGCGTTGATGGTCCCCGGGTTGTTGACCTGGTCGTGCGAGATGGCAGAGGTGTCGGTCACGCCGGGACGGGCGTGGGCGAACATCTGGTATTCCAGGCTGGTTTTCGGCATGCCGGAGCCGAGCAGCTCGGACATCCGGGTGTATTGATTGCCGACCAGGCCCTTGATGTTTTCCCACTTCGGGTGCGCCGGATCGGCCGGCGGATTGAGCGGATCGAAGGCGATGTGGCAGGAGCCGCAGGAGGTGCCGATCAGGAAGGGCGGCTCGACCGAGGCGTCGGCCAGCTTGGTCACCCGGGTGTCGGACTCGATGCCGGTGGTCGCCGCCTTGGTCGCATTGAAACCGGCCCAGGTGGCGTTGCTGCCGTTCAGCGCCTTCCATTTGGCGGCGTCGAAGCGTGGGTTGGGGAACTTGCGCAGGCCCAGCGCCCCGGTCGAGGTGCCGAACTTCAGGTCGCAGGCGCTATGGCGCTGGTCGGCCTTGCCGCCCTGGCTGTGCGGGTCGTCCGGGTCGAGCGGGGCATCCTTGAGGCCGCAGGCCGGATCGACATAGCCGGGCTTGCCGACATATTTCAACAGCACGTCGTCGCCCGGGCACCAGTCGAAGCCGTAGGTGTCCTCGGCCGAGCGGGCCGGGCAGTCGGGGTCGCCCGGCTTGCAGCAGGCCGGGTCGTTGATGATGCCCCAGGCCCAGAAGCGGTCGTCGCGCTGGTCGGCGCGCAGTACGCGGAACCAGTCGACCAGCACGCCGATGCGCTGCTGGAAGGTGTAGGTGTGGAAACGGTCGTTGCCGGCGGTGGCCTTGAACCAGATCAGGCGGCCGACGCATTCGGACTGGTTCAACCCCTCGCGGGCGCAGGCTTCGAAATACGGCGCGTCCTGATCGACGACGGTGGCTTCAGGCTGCGGTGTGGCCGATGGCGGTGCGGCAGCTACTACCGGAGGCGCATTCTCGGCGTGGGCATCGCCGACGCCACGGTCCTGGAACTGGATGACCCCGATGCCGGCGGCAAGGATCGCGATTGCCGATAAGGCGGCCAATAGAGCGCGTTTCATACGTTTCTCCCCCGTCAACGATGATCGAGTACAGAACTGCTCGGTCCGGCTAGCTGGATTTATGACATATGCGCTCTGCAGAAGTTCAAACGCTGTTTCAGCGCTGTTGCATCAGCAGCGATAGAAGACAAAAAAGCAGTAGCCGCGCGTGTTGTACTGGTCGTAGCAGGGGACGACGCCATTGCTGACGGGATAGCCCTGGGCGCGGGCCTCGCGCCATTTTCGCCAGGCCGTGTCCTGGGTGGCGAAGGGGCCGGCGCGGCGTGAGCATTCGCGATACTGGACGGTTTGCAGCGGGCTGTCGCCGGGCATCTGTGCGATGGCTGGCGGCGGAGCAAGGGTGGTGGCTAGCAAAACAAGCGAGCCGACAAGATGGCGGCAAGGCGCGAATTTGGGCGGCATGATGGTTCTCCTCGGGGTTTGGGTGCGAAACGCCTCCTTCTGGTGAAATTTCAAATTTGGCCGTTTTTTCGGCCTGACCGTAGCATTTGCCGGCTTGGGGGCGTTCAGTGCTCGGGATGCGTCATCTCGGCCGGGACGACCCAGCGTTCGTAGTCCTCGGCCGATACGTAACCGAGGGCGAGCGCCGCTTCCTTCAGCGTGCTGCCCTGCCGGTGGGCCTGCTTGGCGATCTCGGCCGCCTGGTCGTAGCCGATGTGCGGGGCCAGCGCGGTGACCAGCATCAGCGAGCGTTCCATCAGCTCGGCGATGCGCTCGCGGTTGGCAACGATACCGCGCACGCAGTGGCGCTCGAAGCTGTCCATGCCGTCGGCCAGCAGGCGGACGCTTTGCAAAAAATTGTGGGCGATCACCGGCTTGAAGACATTGAGTTCGAAATTGCCGGCAGCGCCGGCGACAGTGATCGCCACGTCGTTGCCGATGACCTGGCAGCAGAGCATGGTCAGCGCCTCGCACTGGGTCGGGTTGACCTTGCCGGGCATGATCGAGCTGCCCGGCTCGTTTTCCGGCAGGCTCAGTTCGCCAAGGCCGGAGCGCGGGCCGGAGGCCAGCCAGCGGATGTCGTTGGCGATCTTGGTCAATGCCGCAGCCAGCGTCTTCAGCGCGCCGTGGGCGGCGACCAGGCCGTCGTGAGCGGCCAGTGCGGCGAACTTGTTGGCGGCGCTGGTGAAGGGCAGGCCGCTGCGCTCGGCCAGTTTGGCGGCAACCAGGCGGCCGAAGTCGGGCGGGGCGTTGAGGCCGGTGCCGACGGCGGTGCCGCCGATGGCCAGCGGATAGAGCCCGGCCAGGCTGGCGGCGATGGCGGTCTCGGCGTGGTCGAGCTGGGCGACGTAGCCGGAGAATTCCTGGCCGAGCGTCAGCGGCGTGGCGTCCTGCAGGTGGGTGCGGCCGATCTTGACGATCTCGGCGAACTCGGCCGATTTGTCGTCCAGCCCGGCGCGCAGGCGGCGCAGCGCGGGGAGCAGGGCGCGGGTGATGCCGGTCGCGGCGGCGACATGCATGGCGGTTGGGAAGACGTCGTTGGACGACTGGCCGAGATTGACTGCGTCGTTGGGATGAACGAGGCGGGCGTTGCCGCGTTGGCCGCCCAGCAGCTCCGAGGCGCGGTTGGCCAGCACCTCGTTCATGTTCATGTTGGTCTGCGTGCCGGAGCCCGTCTGCCAGACCGAGAGCGGGAATTCCCCGCGGTGTTGGGCGCCGGCCACTTCCTCGGCGGCGCTGATGATGGCGGTGGCGACGGTTGCCGGCAGCAGGCCCAATTCAAGGTTGACGCCGGCGCAGGCGGCCTTGATGGCGGCCAGCGCGTGGATCAGTTCGTCCGGCATGCGTTCGGTCGAGATGGCGAAGTGCGCCAGCGAACGCTGTGTCTGGGCGCCCCACAGGCGATCGGCGGCAACATCGATGCTGCCGAAGGAATCGCTTTCGGGTCGCGTGCGCTGCGGAGGGGCTGTGCGTTCCATGCTGCACTCCTTGCCGTGCCGGGTATCGGACGGCATTGATTATTTGATTCGCATGGCGGGGCGAAGTTCGGCGGATTTGTGTTTTTGCCAGCCTTGGCCGGCCATGGCTACAATGGCCCCAAAAATATTGTGCTTTTGCTCCGGGGAGTTGTTTTTGATGCCTTTTTTCGTTGAGTTTTCCTGTTGCTACAGGCCGGGAGCCGGCCGAGCGGCGAGGACAAACAGGCAATGAGGCGCCGGATCCTGGGGGTACTGACCGCCCTGCTCGTTGTCGGGCTGGGGCTGGCGGCCTACGTCGCCGAGCGCATCAACGACGAGCAGCACGCCACGGCGCTGCGCGCCCGGGTCCAGAACGACCTGGCCGGTTTTCGCGATGCCCTGGAGGGCAATCTCAACAGCAACATCCAGCTGGTCCGCGGCCTGCTCGGGGTGGTCGCCCTGGCGCCCGATCTCGATCAGGCGCGTTTCGCGCTGGCCGCCGCGCCCTTGTTCGACGACAGCACGCAGCTGCGCAATATCGTCCTGGCGCCCGACCTGGTGATCCGGATGGTTTACCCGGTGCGCGGCAATGAAAGGGCCTTCAACCTCGATTACCGCACGGTGCCCGAACAGTGGGCTGCCGTCGAGCAGGCGCGGGAGAGCCGCAAGATCGTGCTGGCCGGGCCGATCAACCTGGTGCAGGGCGGCATCGGGCTGGCGGCGAGACTGCCCGTCTATCTGAACGACCGGGACGGGCAGGAGTACTTCTGGGGCGTGATCAGCGCCGTCATCGACGCCGAGAAACTGTTTGTCACCAGCGGTCTGCGCCAGGACGGGCTGCCCATCGACATCGCCATCCGCGGCAAGGACGGCAAGGGGGCGGCCGGCGAGGTGTTCTTCGGGTCGGCGGCACTATTCGACGACGCGCCGGTGCTGGCCGATATTAAGCTGCCGAACGGATCGTGGCAGCTGGCGGCGACGCCGCGCGGCGGCTGGGGCGGCGCACCGGACAACCGCTGGCTGCTGCGCCTGGGCATGGCGGTGGTGGCCCTGCTGGTGCTCGGCACCTTCCATGCGCTGTGGCGTTCGCTGAACCAGACATCGCTGGCCTGGCGACGCGCCGATGCGGCCGGCCGGCAACTGTCGGCGACACTGGAAAACACGCCGGACGTCGCCGTGCAGTGGTTCAATCCCGAGGGCCGGGTGATCTACTGGAACCGCGCCTCCGAGCGACTTTTCGGCTGGTCGACGGCGGAAGCGGCGGGGCAGTCGCTGGACCAGCTGATGTTCTCGCGCGAGCAGGCGGCCAGCTTTCTCGATGTGATTGCGCGCATTGCTGCCTCGGGCGAGCCGGTCGGCCCGGTCGAGTTCCAGGTCAGGACGCGCGACGAGGAGGCCCGCTGGATCGAGGCCAGCATCTTTTCCATTCCCGGCGACAACCCGGGGGAATTGATCTTCGTCTGCATGGACATCGACATTACCGGGCGCAAGCTGGCCCAGCGCGGGCTGGCCGAGTTCAACCGCGATTTCGAGACCTTCCTCAACCAGACGACCGATTTCGTCTATTTCAAGGATGCCAACGGCCGCTTCCGCTTCTGCAGCCAGACGCTGGCCAATATTACCGGCCACCGCCACTGGCGCGACCTGATCGGCAAGCACGACCGCGACCTCTTTCCCGCCGCGACGGCGCGGGCCTACGCGGAGGCCGAATACCCGGTGTTCGCCGAGGGCAAGCCGCTGCTTGACCAGGTCGAGAAATACTTCAACAGCGAGGGCCAGGTCGGCTACGTCGAGACCAGCAAGTGGCCGCTGTTCGACGAGCATCAAAAGGTGGTCGGGCTGTTCGGGATCAGCCGCGACATCACCGAGCGCATGCGCAACCAGGAGGAACTGCGCCGCTATCGCCAGCACCTGGAAGAGCTGGTCGCCAGCCGCACCGAGGAACTGGCCCAGGCCAAGGAGGCGGCCGAGACGGCCAACGTGGCGAAGAGCGCCTTCCTGACCAACATGTCGCACGAGATCCGCACGCCGCTCAACGCGATCACCGGCATGGCCCACCTGATCCGCCGCGCCGGGCTGGCCGGCGAGCAGCTGGCCCGGCTCGACCGCCTGGAGCTGGCCGGCGAGCATCTGCTGGAAATCATCAACGCCATTCTCGATCTGTCGAAAATCGAGGCCGGCAAGTTCAGCTTCGAGGAAGTGCCGCTGCGTGTCGAGACCATTGTCGCCAATGTCGCCGCTATCCTGCGCGACCGCGCCCAGGCCAAGGGGCTAGACCTCGTCGTCGAGGTCGGCGACCTGCCGGAGAGGCTGCTCGGCGATTCGACCCGCCTGCAGCAGGCGCTGCTCAACTACGCGACCAATGCGATCAAATTCACCGAGGCCGGCCGGGTCGTGCTGCGCGTCGCGCCGGTCGACGAGAACGCCGACGGCGTGCTGCTGCGCTTCGAGGTCGAGGATACCGGCATCGGCATCGCGCCCGAACATCTGGTCCGGCTGTTCAGCGCCTTCGAGCAGGCCGACAACACGATCACGCGCCGCTATGGCGGCACTGGGCTGGGGCTGGCGATCACCCGCAAGCTGGCCGGCATGATGGGCGGCGATGCCGGCGCGATCAGCGTGCCCGGACAGGGCAGCACGTTCTGGCTGACCGTCCGCCTGCCGCGGGGGGCCGGCGGCGAATCCGCCGATAGCGAGCCGCCGTGCTTCGACGATGCGGCCGATACCCTGCGCCGCGATTACCCAGGGCGCACGGTCCTGGTCGTCGAGGACGAAATGATCAATCGCGAGGTCGCGTTGGCCATGCTCGATGAGGTCGGGCTGGTTGCCGACGTCGCCGAGGACGGCCAGATCGCCCTCGACATGGTCGGCGGCAACGACTACGACCTGATCCTGATGGACATGCAGATGCCGCGCATGGACGGCCTGACCGCAACGCGCCTGATTCGCCAGCTGCCCGGCAAGGCGCAGGTGCCGATCGTGGCAGTCACCGCCAACGCCTTCACCGAGGACAAGGCACGTTGCCTGGAAGCCGGCATGAGCGACTTCGTCGCCAAGCCGGTCGATCCGGTGGCGTTGCACGCCGTGGTGCTGAAGTGGCTGGCCAGGGCGGGGCGCTGAGTTCGCCGGCCGCCAAAATTTCAATTTCGGCCATTTTTTGCCTTCGACCGTAGCATTTGCCGGCCGGCTCGAAACTCAGCCCAGCCCGCGGACCAGGTAGCCGATCACCGCGCAAGCGGCAATCACGTGGATCACGTTGGCCTTGAAGCGGAACAGCGCGATGGCGGCACCCAGCGCGATCAGCGCCGACAGCCATTCGAAGCCGCCGGCAAAGCCCTTGGGCCAGAGCACGTGATAGCCGAAGAACAGGGCCAGGTTCAGGATCACGCCAACCACGGCGGCGGTGATCGCGGTCAGCGGGGCGGTGAACTTCAGGTCGTTGTGGGTCGTTTCGATGAAGGGGCCGCCGAGCAGGATGAAGATGAACGAGGGCAGGAAGGTGAACCAGGTAACCAGCAGCGCGGCCGTGGCACCGGCCAGGAACAGGCTGTCCGGGCCGAACACTGCCTTGACGTAGCCGCCGACGAAGCCGACGAAGGTGACGACCATGATCAGCGGCCCGGGCGTCGTTTCGCCGAGCGCCAGGCCGTCGATCATCTGGGTCGGCGTCAGCCAGCCGTAGTGCCCGACGGCACCCTGGTAAACATAAGGCAGCACGGCATAGGCGCCGCCGAAGGTGAGCAGGGCCGCCTTGGTGAAGAACCAGCCCATCTGGGTCAGGGTGTGCGCCCAGCCGAAACCGGCGGTCAGCAGGGCCATCGGCAGCAGCCAGAGCAGGCTGCCGATCAGGACAACCTTGAGCAGCCTGGCGCCGCTGAAAATGGCGTGCTCGGGTGTCGGGGTGTCGTCATCGATCAGCGCCCGGCCGAAGGATTTGTCCGTCTTGCCATGCCCGCCGCCGGTCTTGAACTTGTCCGGCGCGATCCGCCCGCCGCAGTAACCGATCGCAGCCGCCGCCGCGACGATGGCCGGGAAGGGCACGTCGAGCGCGAAGATGGCGACGAACGAGGCGGCAGCGATGGCCCACAGGGCGCTGTTCTTCAGGGCGCGCGAGCCGATGCGGTGGGCCGCCTGGACGACGATGGCGGTGACGGCCGGCTTGATGCCGTAGAAGATGCCGGCGACCAGCGGCATTTCGCCGAAGGCGATATAGACCCACGACAGGCCGATCAGGATGAACAGCGAGGGCAGCACGAACAGGGCGCCGGCGACGATGCCGCCGCGCGTGCGGTGCAGCAGCCAGCCGATGTAGGTGGCCAGCTGCTGCGCCTCCGGGCCGGGTAGCACCATGCAGTAATTGAGCGCATGCAGGAAACGCCGTTCGGAAATCCAGCGCCGGCGTTCGACCAGCTCCTCGTGCATGATGGCGATCTGCCCGGCCGGGCCGCCAAAGCTGATGAAACCGAGCTTCAGCCAGAACCGGAAAGCCTGCCAGAAGCTGACTTCGGCCGGTGCGGGGGCGGGGATTTCGGATTGGGGCTGGGGATGGTTCATGGCTTTCAAGTGGTCTCGAAGGAGACCGACAGGCTTTTGTCATCGCCGATGTTAGCGCGTCGGCCGGCCGGCGGGGGTACTTTCACCGGCACCCGGGGCGGCCATTGCCCAGGCCCCGGCGCTGCGCTGCCGGCAAGCCCCTGCTCAGCCCGTGGCTTTGCTGCTGCTATACTCCCCAGTTCTTCAACACCGAAACCGCACGCACGATGAATGCGTAGGGCGGTTTCAACCATGGATATATTTCTTCTGGCCGTACTGATCCTGCTCAATGGCGTTTTCGCCATGTCCGAAATTGCCGTAGTCTCTTCGCGCAAGGCGAGGCTCCAGAACCTGGCAGACGACGGCAGCCTCGGGGCCGAAGCAGCACTGTCCCTGCACCAGGAACCTTCCAGCTTCCTGTCCACGATCCAGGTCGGCATCACCTCGATCGGCATCTTGAGCGGCGCCATCGGCGAGGCCGCGCTGTCCGATCCTCTGGCCGCCTGGCTGGCCGGCATCCCGATGCTGGCCCCTTACGCCAAGAGCGTCTCGCTGACCATCACCGTCGTCTTGCTGACCTATTTCTCGGTCGTCGTCGGCGAACTGGTGCCCAAGCGCCTGGCCATGCTGGCGCCGGAGGGCATCGCCTCGCTGATTGCCCGCCCGATGATGCTGCTGGCCAAGGTCACCCATCCGCTGGTCGTCGTGCTGTCCAGTTCCTCGACGGCGATCCTCAGCGTCCTCGGCGCCCGCCGCAAGGAAGAACCGCCAGTCACCAACGATGAAATCAAGGTGCTGATGGAACAGGGCGCCGAAGCAGGCGTTTTCCACGAGAGCGAGCAGGAAATCGTCTCCAACGTGCTGCGCCTGGATGAGCAGCGGATTGCCGCGATCATGACGCCGCGCCGGGAAATGTTCGTCGTCGATCTCGACGAAGGCGACGAGGTCGCCCGCCAGCGCATCATCGACACCGAGTTTTCCCGGCTCATCGTCTGCCGCGACGGCCTCGACCATATCCTCGGCATCTTGCAGACCGGCGACTTGCTGAAGAAGGCGCTGCCCGGGCATTGCATCAACGCGGCCGACATCGAGTCGGTCCTCCATCCGCCGCTGTATGTGCCGGAAAGCGTGACCACCACCCAGTTGCTGGAAAGCTTCCGCCGGGCGCGCCTGCAGTTTGCGCTGATCGTCGACGAATACGGCGAAGTCCAGGGCGTGGTGACGCTGACCGACGTCATGTCGGCCATCGTCGGCGAACTCTCCGAACCCGAGACGCCGGAAGAGCGCGACATGATTCAGCGCGAAGACGGCTCCTGGCTGGTCGATGGCGACGTCGGCATCGAGCGCTTCAAATCCGTCCTCGATATCGACGAGGACCTGCCCGGCGAAGATGAAAACAACTTCCATACCCTGGGCGGTTTCATCATGCACGCCCTCGGGCGGATTCCGATGCCGGCCGATCATTTCGACGCTGTCGCCTGGCGCTTCGAAGTGGTGGACATGGACAAGAACCGCGTGGACAAGGTGCTGGTCTCGGCCACTGTCAACGCCGGGAAAATCGCCGCCACGCAAGCGGCCAGCCCCGCCGCCTGATCTGGCACCCCAACAAAAAACGCCAGCCACATCGTCGATGTCGCTGGCGTTTTTTCATGTCCCCGGGTCAGTCCGGGAAATTTCGATTTTGGCTGTTTTTTGCCGCTGACCGCGCCCCGAAGGAAGTCCCCTTGGGGGATAGCATTTGGCGGGCGCTTAATTTTGCCCGTGTGCCTGGACTTCGGCGTGGCGCGGGCAGGTCAGCAGGTGGTCATTGACCATGCCCGAGGCCTGCATGAAAGCGTAGCAGATCGTCGAGCCGACGAACTTGAACCCGGCCTTGGCCAGGGACTTGCTCATCGCATCCGACTGCGCGGTCTTCGCCGGCACCTCGGCCATCGACTGCCAGTGATTGATGATCGGCTGGCCGCCGACGAACTGCCAGAGAAAGTCGCTGAAGGACTGCCCGGTCGCCCGCATCGCCAGCCAGGCCTGGGCATTGCCGATCGTCGCGGCGACCTTGGCCCGGTTGCGGATGATGCCAGGATCAGCGAGCAGTGCCGCCACCTTGGCCGCGTCGTAGCGGGCGATGCGTTCGGGATCGAAGCCGTCGAAGACGCGCCGGTAATGTTCCCGTTTCTTCAGTACCGTCGACCACGACAGGCCGGCCTGGGCGCCCTCCAGGATCAGCAGTTCGAACAGCGCGCGGTCGTCGCGCAGGGGCACGCCCCATTCGCGGTCATGGTAGTCGCGGTAGAGGTCGAATCCCTCGCACCAGGGGCAGCGTTCCATCGGGCGCCGCCGTTCAGCGCGCCGAAGCCGGCGGGGGGGCGTCGATCAACTGGTGAAAGGCCTCGTGGACATCGTGGAAAGCCGCGTCGATACCGGCCGGCTTGCCCTTGCAGGCGGTTTGCAGGCGGCCGATCGAGGCGACCAGCGCCGACGCATCAGCCGAGCGGATCTCACCGGCGCTCTTCGCCATCTCGCCGGCCTTGGCGCAGGCATCCCGCGTCCGCGCCTTGCCCGGCCGGGCATGCCAGATCGGGGCGAGCAGCGAATGGAAGGCGTCGACATCCGGCGCAAAATGCGGGTGCATGTGCCCATGCTCATCTGCCACGGCCGCGCCGATTCCGACAGCCATCGCGACAACGAGGATGGTCCTGGTAAATTGCTTGATCATGATTTCCCTGAGTGTGCAAAAGCCCCGGAGAGCGGGGTGGTCGAGGCGGCATTGTAGGGCGTCTTGCCGGAATCGGGCAGCAGGGTGCGCTTGGCGGACATTCAATCGCTAACAGTAGGTAATGCTTGCCCTTGTCCGTAGCCTGGTCGGCCCGCGAGCGGTCAAGGCATCGGTCAGCTGGCGTCCGGCATGACCATGCGTATCGGACGCGTCCCGATCTTCGCCCCGGTGACTTCATCCACCGCCACCGCTTTGATTTCCGTGCCGTTTTCAGCGTCGAAGAAGCGAACCAGCTTGCCGCCACCCCGGTATTGACGCCCCCATTCGCCGATCATGAACAGCACCGGCAGAAAATCGCGGCCGGCCGCGGTCAGCAGATATTCCTCGCGCGGCGGGTGCTCCGAGTAGCGCCTTTTCTCCAGCAAACCCTCCTCGGTCAGCGTCGCCAGCCGACGGGTCAGCATCGTCGGCGCGATGCCCAGGCTTTTCCGGAATTGGTCAAAGCGCGTCAGGCCGCCATGGGCATCCCGCAGGATCAGGATGCTCCACGCGTCGCCAGCGAAGGCCAGGCTGCGCGCGATTGGGCATGAGTCGTTGGCAATATTTTCGCTGTTCATACTATTTTGGTAGTGACTTGCTTTCAAATTGGTAGTATCGTTACTTTCAATTTGATAGTAACACTCTAACGCCTGTCAGCACCACCGGCATTTGTGCCAGCGGTTCTGGATTTCCCCGCCAACGGACTGGATGAAAACGAAAGACCAAAAATGAACAGCCAAACGATGAAAGCACTCACCTTCAAACGCTACGGTAAATCGCCCGGGATCGGTCTGGCCGATGTGCCCCGCCCGACGCCGAAAGCCGACGAATTGCTGGTAGAGGTGTACGCCGCCGGTGTGAACCCCGTCGACAACATCATTCCGACCGGGATGTTCAAACCCGTCCTGCATTTCCAGTTGCCGGCCACGCTGGGCAGCGATCTGGCCGGCGTGGTCGTCGAAGTCGGCAGCCGCGTGACCCGCTTCAAGCCGGGCGATGCCGTGTTCGCCAACATCTTCGATCTCGGCATCGGTTCGCTGGCCGAATTTGCCGTCGTGCCGGAGAGCGCTGCCGCGCTGAAGCCGGCCAATCTGGACTTCGTGCATGCCGCCTCAATCCCGATGGTCGGGCTGGCTTCCTGGCAAGCGCTGAAGGAACGCCTCGATCTGCGTGCCGGACAGAAGGTGTTCATTCCGGCCGGCTCCGGCGGTATCGGCACCTTCGCGATCCAGCTGGCCAAGTACCTCGGTGCCATCGTCGGAACGACCACCAGCACGGGTAACGTTGACCTTGTCCGTCGCCTTGGCGCCGACGAGGTGGTCGACTACAAGAAGCAGGAATTCGACAAAGTGCTGCGCGGCTACGACGCGGTGCTTGGCACCGTCAAAGGCGACGCGATCGAGAAATCCATCGGCATCCTCAAGCCGGGGGGCAGGATCGCTTCCCTGATCGGGCCGCTGGATGCCGCGTTCGCCCGCGCCCGAGGGCTGAACTTTGTCCTGAAGCTCGTCTTCGGGCTGATGAGCCGCAAGATCATGCGGCTTGCGAAAAAGAACGACGTCGCCTACTCGTTTCTTTTTGTGCATCCCGATGGCGCTCAACTCGCCGAGATCGGCAAGCTTCTCGAAACGAATCGCATCCAGCCGGTGATCGACAAGGTGTTTCCTTTCGAGCAGGCCAAGGAAGCACTCGAATACCTTGCCCAGGGACGTTCCAGGGGCAAGGTTGTCGTCCGGATGAACTAGCGCTTGCCTGCACCGCACTTAACAAGGAAAAACTGATGAACACACTCCCGACAGTCTTCATCACCGGCGCCTCCAGCGGCATCGGTGCCACCTACGCCGAGCGCTTCGCTCGGCGTGGCCACGATCTTGTCCTCGTCGCGCGCGACAAGGCGCGCCTGGATGCCCTGGCAGCCCGCCTGCGCCAGGAAAGCAATGTGGCCGTCGACGTGCTGCAGGCCGATCTGACCAGCGCCGCCGACCTGTCCGCCCTCGAAACCCGTCTGCGCGATGATGCCCGTATCGGCATCCTGATCAACAACGCCGGCATGGCTCAAGTGGGGAGCTTCGCGGAGCAAGCCGCGGAGCATATCGAACGCCTGATTACGCTCAACAGCACGGCGCCGACGCGGCTTGCGGCGGCGGTCGCGCCGCGCTTCGCGCAGTCTGGCGCTGGCGCCATCGTCAACATTGGCTCGGTGGTCGGTTTCGCGCCCGAGTTCGGCATGTCGATCTACGGTGCCAGCAAGGCCTTCGTGCTGTTTCTGTCGCAGGGGCTGAACGTCGAGTTGGCGCCCAGGGGCGTCTACGTGCAGGCGGTGCTGCCGGCGGCGACCCGCACCGAGATCTGGGAACGGGCCGGTGTGGACGTCAATACCCTGCCCGAGGTGATGGAAGTGGGCGATCTGGTCGATGCGGCACTGGTCGGCTTCGACCGTCGCGAGCTGGTCACGATCCCGCCGCTGCATGTCGCCGGGCGCTGGGATGCGCTCGATGGCGCACGCCAGGGGCTGATGTCGGACCTTCGGCAAGCGTACCCAGCCGAGCGCTATCGGCAGCCGGAAGGGCTGTAATTGCCGAAACCGGTGCCCAGCTAGGATTTTTCGATTAGAAACCTTCCGAACTTCTGGTCGGTACCCATCACGTGATTGACCAGCCAGTTGTTCAGGAAGCCGAACAGCATTTCGTAGTCGATCGGCTTGCCCTGCCTAATCGCCAACTGGTAGTCGGAAGCGGCTTTGGCAAAAGCGCGGTGTTCCCGCACATGACGTTTTTCCTCATCGGGCAGGCGCTCGCCGTAGCCACCTGCCTCCATCAGCTCCTCTTCCGAGTCGAAGTGGTAGGTGGTGTAGCCGATCAGGTCTTCCATGATTTTGACCTGCGCTTCGGCATCCTGACCATCGCGGAAGCACTGGTTGGCGTCGTTCAGAATATTGATCAGCATCTTGTGTTGCTGGTCGATCCTGGCAACGCCGGTGGCGAGCGCATCGCTCCATTTCAGCAACTCGTGTCCGACTCTCATGGCTTATCTACCCAATGCACACTCGGTTCCGTCCGGTCTTCTTGGCCTCGTACAGCGCCACGTCAGCCCGCGAACTAAAGGATTCAAAAGTTTCTCCCGGCTTCCACTGCGCCACGCCGAGCGAACATGTCAGATGCCCGGCTCCGGGAAACTCGGTGGCGGCGATCGCCGCCCGAACGGACTCGGCAAAGTGTCTGGCACCGTTGATGCCGGTTTCCGGCGTCATGATGATGAACTCTTCGCCGCCCCAGCGGGACAGCAGGTCGCTATCGCGGATTCTTGCCTTGACGGTATCGACGAAGGTCTTGATCACCTCGTCGCCCGTCGCGTGGCCGTAAGTGTCATTGACCTGCTTGAAATGATCAATATCGAGGAAGACCAGCGATAGGTTGTGGCCATAGCGGGTGGCGCGGGTCATTTCCCGTTCGGCATATTTCATAAAGGCGCGCCGGTTCATGACGCCGGTCAGCGTATCCATCGAAGCCAGGGTTTCCTTGTCGCGGATCAAGCGGTCGGTGTATTCGAGCAGCCGGTTGAACAACTGGAAGGCTTGGCTCAATTCGTCGCGCCCACCGCGATCCTTGAGGCGGATGGCGTAGTTCTCTTTTTTGACGATCTGGTCGAGCGCGGTGGAGAGTTCTCTCAGGTCGCGCATCATCCGGGCGATGGTGATCGTGACGAAAGCGACCAGGATCAGCAGCATGACCAGGGCGGCGCCGGACAGCCAGAGCACGAGGGTTTTCTGGGTGCTGACTTTTTCGGTGGTTTCCCGGCTCAGCTTGTCGAAGAGATTCTCTTCCAGGGTTTTCAAGGCGTCGATCAGCCGGCTTGAACGTTCCCACCATTGATCGCCATCCGGCGGGGCGATCAGGACTTCATGCTTGCTCAGCATCCGGTTGATGGCGTCCATGACCCAGGTGTAGTCCTGTGTGTCCAGCGCGGAACCCAGGGCGTTGATTTCCGATTGGCTGGATTGCGTCCGGACCACATCGAGATGATGCCGGTAGAGCGTCAGTTCGGTGGCGATGAAGATCTGGTCGCTGGTATTGCGGATCACCTGACCGCGGACGCTGTTAACGGTGGCCCGCAGCAGCCCCAGTGCCTCGCGCGCCAGCGCCAGTTCGGCGATCACGTCGAGCTTGGGCGAGTAGATTTCGGCCTGATGGAGGATTTCATACGAAACGGCGCCGAGCAGCGTGTTGATCAAGGCGGTATAGGCATCGCGCAGGCGTCGCCAGTCGGTGCTCCGGTGATCGACGCCGTTGCGGATTTCCATCAGCTTGACCCGGAGATCGGCCAGGCCCAGCCGGGCCAGGCGGGTTTCGGTGGCCAGCGGGTTCTTGAACAAGGTTTCGAGCGCCGCGTTGCTGTCCAGACGCATCTTCTTGACGGTCTCGAAATCCTTCAGATTGGCGGCGACCAGTCCGGCGCTGGCGCCCCGTTCGCGCTGCAGGTAGTGGATCAGCGACGAACAGTCGAGGGCCCAGGTGTTGTGCAGGACCTCGCGCTCGACGCTGATCCGCGTTTCGTTCAGGCGACTGATGACCAGCCACGTCCCGATCGCCATCGAGAGGATGGCGATGGTGGCGAGCAGGACGAGGCGGACACGAATGGGCATTGGCAGGGACGAATGGAAAGCAAGGTCGGCCACCATTCTCTGCGCAAAATTTTGAAAATGCCTTTAGCTGCGTCAAGTTTGGATCGACGCCGGTCGGTCAGGGGCGGCATTACGAATTTCGCCAAAATTTGCCGCCGACCGTAGCTTTCCGGCCGTGCTGTGCGCCATTTGGGGATCAGGCCGGGCCGGCAGTCTTCCGGCGCAAGGCGATATGGGCCGAGATCATCGCCGGCACGTGCTGCGGCAGGTCGGTGCCTTTCTGGCAACTGAGCAACAGGTGCAGCATGCCGCTGGTGAACGCCCAGGTATCGCGGGCGGCAACCAGCGGATCGAGGCCGTCGCGCATCGTGCCCTTGGCCACCGCTTGTTGATAGACGCGCTCGATCTTGGCCAGGAAGGTCTGCGCCGGGCGGCCGATTTCATTCTGCACCGAGGAGAACTCGTCGACGTATTCGCAGCGCGAAATCATGATTTCGAACACTTCACGAACCACCGAACAATCTTCGAGGACGCGGAAGAACTCCTTGACCGAGGCTTCGATGGCGTCGAGCGGATCGCTCAACTCGGCCGAGAAGAGCAGGGCATCGGTTCGCTCGATCAGCGGCGCGAAGACGTCTTCGCGCATGGCGAAGAACAGTGCTGCCTTGTCCTCGAAATGCCAGTAGACGGCACCGCGCGTGACCCCGGCTTCCTTGGCGATCTTGTCGAGCGAGGAACGGCTGACCCCGCATTCATGGAACACCCGACGCGCCGCGTCGATGATGTCCTTGCGCGTCTTGCCTGCTTCTTCCTTGGTTTTTCTGACCATTTAAGTCTCCCGACGAACCTTCCGTCTGTTGCTCCATCTCACCAATGCTATTTTACACAAAAAAGCATTTACATACATTCATGGATGTTTATAATCTGCCCAGAGAGAACATTCAAGGAGAATAATTGTGGCCCCCATTTCAGGAATTCAGCGCCAGGCGCTGCCGTTTTTCGTTTACGCACTGATCGGTGCCTTGGTCGCTGCCGGCTGTTCCGGCGACAAGCCGGCCGGCGGACCGCCGGCAATGGGGCCGATGCCGGTGACGGCGATCGAGATGCAGCCGCAGAAGGTGCCGACCAGCATCGAGATCATGGCGCAGACCGAAGGCGCCCGCGAAACCGAGGTTCGCGCCCGGGTCGGCGGCATCCTGATCAAGCGCCTGTACCAGGAAGGCGAGACGGTCAAATCCGGCCAGCCGCTGTTCCAGATCGACCGCGCACCCTATGAAATCGCCCTCGCCGAGGCCAAGGCCAAGGCCGAGCAGACCGCCCGCGAGGCCGCCCGTTTGAAGGGCCTGGCCGAGGCCAAGGCGATTGCGCAAAAGGATTACGACGACGCCGTGTCGGCCAACGCCATGGCCCAGGCCGCCTTGCGCCAGGCCGAGCTGAACCTGTCGTGGACGACGGTCAGCGCACCGGTCGCCGGCACCACCGGACGGGCCATCAAGTCGGACGGCAACCTGGTGTCCACCGCCGACAGCCTGCTCACCTCGATCTACCAGACCAATCCGATCTGGGTCCGCTTCAGCCTCGGCGAGAGCGACCTGGCCAAGTTCGCCGGCGGCCGCGTGACGGCCAAGGACGTCAAGGGCGTCGAGCTGGTCATGGGCAACGGCCAGAAATACGACAAGCCGGGCAAGCTGAATTTCCTTGCCACCAATATCGACACCACGCTCGGCACCCAGCAGTTGCGCGCCGAGTTCGACAATCCGGACGGCCTGCTGCTGCCCGGCCAGTTCGTTCGCGTCCGCCTGCTGACCGGCGAGCGCGACGGCGCCTTCCTGGTGCCGCAGACGGCCGTGCTGCAAACCGAACAGGGCACGCTGGTGATGACCGTCGGCGCCGAGAACAAGGTCGCGCCGCGCCCGGTCAAGGCCGGCGAGTGGTACGGCAAGGACTGGGTCATCCTCGGCGGCCTGAACGCCGGCGACAAGGTGATCGTCGACAACCTGATCAAGCTGCGCCCCGGTGCGCCGGTCAATCCGCATCCGCCGGCCGTCCCCGGCGCCGAGCAGGCGGAACCGGCGAAGAAGGGCTGAGATCATGGCCAAGTTCTTTATCAACCGGCCGATCTTCGCGTCGGTCATCTCGATCATCATCGTCATCGCCGGCCTGGTCGCCTCGCGCGTGCTGCCCATCGCGCAGTACCCGGAAATCGCGCCGCCGACCGTGCTGATCACCGCCACCTACCCGGGTGCCTCGGCCGAAACGCTGGCCAAGACCGTCGCCGCGCCGATCGAGGAGCAGTTGAACGGCGTTGAGAACATGCTGTATTTCAACTCCTCGGCGACCGCCAATGGCACGGTGACCATCACCGCGACCTTCGAGGTCGGCACCAACGCCGACCTCGCCGCGGTCAACGTCAACAACCGCGTCAAGGCCGCCGAGGCGCGCCTGCCGGCCGCCGTGCGGACCAATGGGGTGATCGTCCAGAAGCGCTCCAACGACATCCTCAACGTCGTCGCGCTGAAGTCGGAAGGCGGCAAGTACAGCACGCTGTTCCTGTCCAACTACGCCAGCCTGAACATCGCCGACGAACTGAAGCGGATCAAGGGTGTGGGCGACGTGACCATCTTCGGCGCCCAGGACTACTCGATGCGCATCTGGCTGAAGCCGGACCGCATGGCCCAGCTGGGCGTGACGACCAACGAAGTGGCTGCCGCCATCGCCGCCCAGAACGCCCAGAACGCGGCCGGCAAGGTCGGCCAGGAGCCGGCGCCGAATGACCAGCAACTGGTCTACACGGTGACCGCCAAGGGCCGCCTGCTCAGCGAAGAAGAGTTCGGCAACATCGTCATCCGCGCCAGCGGCCCGGGCGGCCTGCTGCGCCTCAAGGACATCGCCCGTATCGAACTCGGCGCCTACAACTACGACCAGCGCGTGACGCTGGACGGCCAGCCGACCATCGCCATGGGCATCTTCCTGCAGACCGGCGCCAACGCCCTGGAAACGGCGGCGTCCGTGCGCAGCAAGATGGATGAGCTGAAGCAGCGCTTCCCGCAGGGCATGGACTATGTGATCCCCTACGACACGACGCGCTTCGTCTCGGCGTCGATCAAGGAAGTCGTCAAGACGCTGGTCGAAGCCATGCTGCTGGTGCTTGCCGTCGTCTTCATCTTCCTGCAGAGCTGGCGCGCCACGCTGATCCCGATGATCGCCGTGCCGATCTCGCTGATCGGCTCCTTCGCCGGCCTCTGGTTGTTCGGCTTCTCGATCAACATGCTGACGCTGTTCGCCATGGTGCTGGCCATCGGTATCGTCGTGGACGACGCCATCGTCGTGCTGGAGAACGTCGAGCGCCTGATGGCCGAGGAAAAGCTGTCGCCCAAGCAGGCGGCGATCAAGGCCATGCATCAAGTGACCGGCGCGCTGATCGCCATCGTGCTGGTGCTCTGTGCGGTGTTCATCCCGGTTGCCTTCCTCGGCGGCATTGCCGGCCAGCTGTACAAGCAGTTCGCCGTCACCGTCGCCGTTGCCGTCGTGCTCTCCGGCGTCGTTGCGCTGACCCTGACGCCGGCGCTCTGCGCGCTGCTGCTCAAGGCACAGCACACCGAGAACAAGTGGTTCGCCCCGTTCAACCGGATGTTCGAGCGCCTGACCCAAACCTATACCAGCACCGTCGGCTTTACGCTCAAGCACGGCATCATCGGCGCTTTGGTTTTTGCCCTGATTATCGGCGCGACCGTAGCATTCTTCCGCATCATCCCGAGCGGCTTCGTGCCGGCCGAAGACCAGGGCTACCTGATCTCGGCGCTGATCCTGCCCGACGGCGCGACGCTGAAGCGCACCGAGAAGACCGGCGAGAGCATGCGCCAGATGTTCGCCAAGGACGAGGCGGTGGCTCACACCTTCATCGTTTCCGGCTTCGACCTGATCGGCGGCGGCAACAAGCCCAACGCCGGCACCATCTTCATCCCCTTGAAGGATTGGTCGGAACGCGAAGGCAAGGCGCAGGACCTGGCCGGCAAGTTCATGGGCTTCGGCATGATGCAGCCGGATGGCCTCGGCCTGGTCTTCAACCCGCCGCCGATCCGTGGCCTGGGTACGGCTGGCGGTTTCGAGGTCTATGTCCAGAACAAGGTGGACGGCGACCCGCGCAAGCTCAACGAGGTTACCCAGGCCTTGATCGCCGAGCTGCAGAAGCATCCGGAATTCACCCGCATCTCGACCTTCTTCCGGCCGACCGTGCCCCAGCTGTTCGTCGAGGTCGACGAGCAGAAGGCGCTGGCCCTTGGCATTCCGATCGCCGACATCTACACGACGCTGCAAAGCACGATGGGCGCGCTCTACGTCAATGACTTCAACAAGGCCGGCCGCGTCTATCGCGTGCAGTTGCAGGCCGAGGCCAATTACCGGATGAAGGCCGACGACATTGGCAAGGTCTACGTGCGCAGCACGACGACCAACGCGATGATTCCGCTGTCGGCTGTCAGCAAGGTCAACAGCATCGTCGGCCCGGAACAGATCGAGCGCTTCAACGGCTTCATCGCCGCCAAGGTGATGGGCGATTCGAAGCCGGGCGTCAGCTCGGGCGACGCGATCAAGATCGTCGAGGAAGTCGCCGCCGCGACGCTGCCCGACGGCTACAGCATCGCCTGGACCGGCCAGGTCTTCCAGGAAAAGCGCAGCTCCGGCTCGTCGCTGCAGGCCTTCGGCTTCGCCATCATCATGGTCTTCCTGATCCTCGCCGCCCAGTACGAGAAGTGGTCGCTGCCGATTGCTGTCGTGATGGCCGTGCCCTTCGCGCTGATGGGCGCGCTGACGGCGATCTGGGTGCGTGGCATGCCGAACGACATCTACTTCCAGATTGGTCTGGTCGTGCTGATTGGGCTGGCGTCGAAAAACGCCATCCTGATCGTCGAATTCGCTGCCCAGAAATACGGCGAGGGCATGAGCGCCGCCGAGGCGGCCATCGAAGCGGCCCGTCTGCGCCTGCGGCCGATCATCATGACCTCGCTGGCCTTTGTGCTCGGCGTCTTCCCGCTGGTCAAGGCGACCGGCGCCGGTGCCGGCGCCCGCCAGTCGATGGGTACCGGCGTTTTCGGCGGCATGCTGGCCGCCACCTTCATCGCCACGCTGTTCGTGCCGCTGTTCTTCAAGTGGCTGGAGCGCGGCAAACAGATCGACCCCCGTCACCTCGACGTGAACGAGGAGGAGCAAGCATGATGTCCCCCGTCCTTACCCGCCTGACGCCGCTGGCCCTGGCGCTGGCCCTCAGCGGCTGCGCCGTCGGCCCCGACTACCTGCGCCCGGCCAACCTGCTGCCGAGCATTTTCGGCAGCGCCAAGCCGGCCGAAACGGTCGCCATCGCCACCAACCCGGCCATTGACCCGCGCTGGTGGACACTGTTCGACGATGCGACGCTGAACGACCTGGTCGATCAGGCCCTGCAAAACAACGCCGACCTGCGTCAGGCCGTCGCCCGCGTCGAACAGGCCGACGCCGTCGCCCGCGAGGCCGGTGCCTCCTTCTTCCCGCAAATCGACGGTGGGGCGGCGACCAGCAACAGCAAGGCGAGCACCAAGACCTCGACCTTTACGCCCACCCAGCCGCAGATTCGCCACTCGCGCAGCGCGGCGCTCAGCACCTCGTTCGAGCTCGACGTCTGGGGTCGCGTCCGGCGCACCAACGAGGCGGCCCAGGCTTCCATCCTGGCCACCCGCTATTCGCGCGATTCCGTCCGGCTCAGCGTCGCCGGGCTGGTCAGCAGCACCTACCTGGCCCTGCGTTCCTACGACGCCCAGATCGCCGTCAGCCAGGAAACCCTGAAAAGCCGCGAAGACAGCCTGGCCCTGGTGCGCACGCGGGTCGATGCCGGCCTGATTTCGCCGCTCGACGGCTATCAGGCCGAAGGCTCGCTGGCCGCTGTCCAGGCCCAACTGGCCGAGCAACGCCGCCTGCGCGCCCTGGCCGAACACCAGCTGGCACTGCTGACCGGCAACCCGGTGCTGAAGATCGCCACCGGCGACCTGCGCCAGCTGCCCCTGCCGCCGCAACCGCCGGAAGGCCTGCCGTCCGACCTGATCGAAGGCCGGCCAGACGTGCTCAAGGCCGAGCAGGAACTGGTCGCCGCCAATGCCGGCATCGGCATTGCCAAGGCCGGCTATTTCCCGAAATTCACGCTGACCGGCAGCATCGGCAGCGAAAGCAAGACGCTGTCTGACCTGTTCACCGCCGGTTCCGGCACCTGGTCGCTCGGCATCGCCGCCTTGATGCCCATCCTCGACTTCGGCCGCACCTCGGCCCGCGTCGACCAGGCCAAGGCCATCAACCAGCAATCGCTGGTCGCCTGGCAGAACACGCTGCAGATCGCCTACAAGGAGGTCCGCGACGCGCTGGTCAACCTGCGCCAGGACGGCGAGGCCGAAACGGCACAAAACCGCCGCGTCGACAACGCCCGCAAGGCGCTGGACCTGGCCCGCCTGCGCTACGAGGCAGGACAAACCGGCTACCTGGAAGTGCTCGATGCCCAGCGCACCCACAACGACGCGGTCACGGCCATGATTGCCACGCGGCAGGCCAGGCTGGGCGCGGCGGTCGATCTGTTCAAGGCGCTCGGTGGTGGATGGCGGGCAGACAGCGCATCCTGACGATGGCGTGATGCTGGAGTGGCTGAAGCGGCCGCTCAGGTTAAAAAGGCATTTTCCAGATCACTGGAAAATGCCTTTTTTGCAAATAGCGCCTGCCGGTCAGAACCGGACTGTCAGCCTGTTCGGGTTGCGGCCATTCAACTGGCCGCTTCACTCTGAAAGTTGCCGAATCGCCAATTCGTGCTCCTCAGCCAATACTGCCGGTGGCCTCCTCAATAAAAATGGCCGGTCCTGAGTACAGAACGGCCATTGGGAAATTGAGATTTGAAAAAACTTATCTACCGTTTCGCTTTATTTTTGGCCAATAGCCCAAACAAAGGACTGTACGTCGAGCAAATCACGTGGGATCAATCCCTCTTCAAGTAGATTCGTGCGAACGTAACTGTAGAGTCGTAAGACGGCGTCGTAGGTCTTCCAGTTAGGTTCTGCTTTGTAGTTGATTCGCCAGCAGAGCGCCTTCGCTGCATTCTGGATTACGGCAGGTTTGATCAGTGCGTGTTTCTGCGGGTAGCGTATGAAATTAAAGAGCGTCGCATACGTCCATTTGTTTAAATCCAGGATGCCTATCGTGCGGAGAAAATGTTTGAAACGTGCTTCCTCTGATTCAGCCCCATAAAAAAGGTCAGCCAAACCTAATGAAAACAACTTTTGGCTTGCCGGAGTTTCGAGTGTTTCATGAAGCGTCTTTCGCTCAAGCTTTGTGAGCAGGTTTGCTACTGACTCAACGTGCCTTGCGCGATCGCAGATATCCTCAAACCTACCTTCGTCAACAAGCCGGGAAAGCTCTTCTTGGCTCAGAAGTTGAGTGCAGAACTTGTGGCCAGTCATATTGGCGTCACGCGTTGCCTTGACGAAACTTGCGTCGTCGAACCCCTCCGGAAAGTTGTCCCTGAAACGTTTAACCGCCATGGGAACAGTCACAAAGTGATCATTGACAATTTCTGATGTCGCAATCAGGTTATCGAGGAGGCGGTGTTTTGAGGCAAGCCCTTCAACTTTCTCGACGCTGACGAATGCGCGTGAAAGCCTTTTTCGGCCCGCGCCAACAAAGAAAATATCGAGAGTGTCGGGTGTGGCGCTGAGTACTTTGCCAACGCCCCATTCCTGTTGGTTTGGGTGCATCACACGATCACCTAAGGTTAGCGCACTCATCTTGCTCTCCGCTTTCCGACTGAAAAGCGGTTAATTTTATCACGCCCCGCAAGGGCAAAAATCTGAGCCGGAAATTTCCAGTTAAGACTGGTACGAAAACCGGTGCAGCCTCAAGGGCTGAAGGCGGCCATCAGCCGGCACTTGAACCCATCTAAGCATAGGCAGCTATTGCATCAATACCGGTTAATGAGGCCATGGCAGTACTTTTAAGGATTCATTAAGCGCAGCTATCTAGACTGGAGGGCAAGCTTGCTCCCGGAGGATGAAATGCAAACCTTGAATTGGCCACCTCTCGTCAGAATTCAGCATTGGCTGACCGTTCTGCTCGTAGTTCTTTGTATTGGTGCGGTTTGGAGCCATGAGGCGTTCGACAAATCCAATCCTTTGCGAGCCCAGTTGATGCAGGTCCACTTTTTGTTGGGTGGCTTGATTGGCCTACTGACGGTGCCCCGTTTACTGACGCGTGCCTTGGTGAAAAGCCCGGTGTATGAAATGTCTCCACTGGTTGCCTTACTCGCGAAAGCGGGCCACCTTGGCCTCTATCTTCTGATGGTGTT
This sequence comes from Betaproteobacteria bacterium, assembly GCA_020621865.1. Lineage (GTDB taxonomy): Bacteria > Pseudomonadota > Gammaproteobacteria > Burkholderiales > Rhodocyclaceae > Azonexus. Next base: position 349,513 of record JAHRYW010000002.1, read on the forward strand.
GCTTCCCGTCTGCGGTTATGTCGCGGTATCCGGGAAAGGCTTGCCTATCGACCTGCTCGGGCTGTTGGAGATTCCCGCACTGCCGGTCAGCAAAGAGGTGGCTAAGGTGTTCAAGGAACTTCATGAAGTTCTCGGCAATGCCATGATCGCTTTGGTCGGGATACACGTTGCGGCTGCGATATTTCATGCCGTGGTGCTGAAGGACAAGGTGCTGCATTCAATGGTCGGAAGAGCCAGCGGGTAGCACATCGCGCATACCCAGCCTCGTTTGTACTGAACGGGCACCGGTTGTCGCCGATGCCCGTCATTGAATCTCAGCGGTTTGGTCCCGGACCCATGCCGCCAGCAGGGCCCATGCCTCCCATTCCTCCCATTCCGCCTCCCGGCCCCATGCGGCGTCCCTGCATACCCCCTTGGGCGGGCGGAGTGTCCGGTAAGGTCATTCCTTTTTCCTTGGCGCGCAACTGCATCTGCTCATGATGTTGTAGCCGGACTTGCTCACGCTCTTCCGCGGTTTTGGCTGCTCGCAATTTGTTGCGATGCTCAATGCGTTCCTGATTGGTCATCAACTGACTGCCATAAACCGGGGTATCAACGGCAAAGGAAGCTGTAGAAGCCATCAAACCCAAGGCAATGGCGGACAGCGCAATTCTTACGGTGTTCTTGGTCATTTTTCTCTCCCAAATGATTCATGCATCAAGGCTATGAAGTGTTTCCGATGAAACTGGCGAGGTACTTTCCTATCCCGTCACTTCAGTTATAGCCCTTATGACAGAGAAATCCGGCCCTGAAACAAAGCGTTGCAATTGGCGCAAGCTTCAATAGAGGCGATATAAATTTCGATTTTGGGCAAAATATCCGGCCGACCGTAGCATTCGGAAGATCCCGATCGTGAACGGGTCCCAGAGCGGCCAGGGGCGCGTGTGCTTGTTTGTCCGATAAACGGCCACTCAGCGCTGGCGAGGTCAAATTACCGGAAATAAAAATGGGGATGAGCGCCAGCGCAGTCATCCCCATTTTTGCGTTTCAACAACGCAATAGTCGTCGCGTTCAGTGCCGGCTCTGGATCGCCTCGATGTAGCCGAGCATACCGGTGCGGATGTTGCCGGCGTTGCCTTCGTCGGTATCGATGTGCATGGCCAGGTGGAAGCCCGGATTCACACGGACGACGACGTCGCCGAAGATCAGCTGGCGCTCGCCTTCGATGCGGACGCGGACGATGTAGTTGTCGCGGACATGGAAGCGCAGGGCGTCTTCCGGCGTCATGTGGATGTGGCGCTGGGCGCAGATCACGCCGCGCTCGATGCTGGTGCTGCCGTACGGGCCTTCCAGCGTCACGCCGGGGGTGCCGGTGAGATCGCCAGACTGGCGGATCGGCGGCTGGACGCCGAGCTTGAACTGCTCGGTCATCGCGATCTCGACCTGGGTTTCCTTGCGCGTCGGGCCGAGCACGCGGACGTTGGCGATGCGCCCCTTGGGGCCGACCAGATGGACCTTCTCGGCGCAGGCGAACTGGCCGGGCTGCGACAGTTCGTGTTCCGGCGTCAGCTGATGGCCGGGCCCGAACAGCGCTTCGACGTCGGCCTGCGACAGATGCACGTGGTGGGCCGAGATTTCGACCGGGATCGGCGTTTCCTCGGCCTTGGCGGCCAGCATCAACTGGTTACGCTCGATGGCGCGCAGGGTTTCCCAGGCGACCAGGCGTTCGTCGTCGTTGGCGACGACCAGCACGGTGACCGGCGAGTCGTCGGCGGAAATGACGGCAAACTGGTCGATGCGGCCGAGGTTGCGGTTCTTTTCCTCGTCGAGCTTGATGCCCATGTAGCCAAGGCCCTGGCAGGCCAGGCTGCGCACCGCGGCGCTGGTTTCGCCGACGTCGCCGGTAAAGGCCAGGACGTCGATGCCGCCCATCGCCGCGACATAGGCGCCGATGTTCTTGCGCACCTGGTAGCAGTAGGCCTTGTGGGCGAGCAGGGCACGGTGGTGGCCATCAGCCGCCGCCTTCTCGATCTCGTGGATGTCGCTGGAAATGCCGGAGATGCCCTTCAGGCCGCTTTCGCTGTTGATCAGCGTCGATAGCTGCTCGGGCGACATCTTGTGCTGTTCCATCAGGTGGATCATCACGGCCGGGTCGAGGCTGCCCGAGCGGCTGGGCATGATCAGGCCGTCGGCGGGCGTCATGCCCATCGTCGTGTCGACCGAGCGGCCGTGGTCGATGGCGCACAGCGAGGCGCCGATGCCGAGGTGGCAGGAGACGATTTCCAGTTCGCCGAGCGGGCGTTGCAGCACTTCGGCGGCCTTCAGCGACACGTAGCGGTGCGAGGTGCCGTGGAAGCCGTAGCGACGGATGCCGTGCTGCTTGTAGAGGTCGTAAGGCAGGCCGTAGAGATAGGCGTAGGGCGCCAGCGTTTGATGGAAGGCGGTGTCGAAGACGGCGACCTGCGGCACATTCGGGAACATCTTCATGGCGACGCGGATGCCGGCCACGTTGACCGGGTTGTGCAGCGGCGCGAAGACCGACAGTTCCTCGATTTCGGCGATCACCGACGAGGTGATGACGACCGAGCTGGAGAAGCGGTTGCCGCCATGCACGACACGGTGGCCGATGGCGCTGACATCTTCCGGATGGAAGGTGAAGGCGTCGCCGAGCAGGGCGGTGACCTCGGTCATCACCTTGAACAGGTCGGAGAGCTTGAACGGCGCGTGCTCGACGGTCTTTTGCTGCGGACCGACCATGACGGTGATCCGGGTCAGCTGCTTGTCGGCGTGGTCGATGATGCCATGGACGTCGGCGCCGCTTTCCTCGGTATCGTAGATGCCGAAATGGATCTGGCTGATGCCGACGTTGAGGACGAGGACCTTGCCCGGTGCGTTGGTGTTCAGCGACAGGGCGTAGGGGTCGTCGGCGCGCGAAACGGCGGCGCTGACCTCGTCGGTGGACATCGCGCGGGTACGCTCGGCGAGCAGCCGGGAGAGGTAGCCGACCGCCTTTGGGTTGGTCAGGATGTAGGTGTTGAAGACTTCCTGCGGAATCATCAGCACGAAGCAGCGGTTGCCGGCAATCACGTCGGCCATGATGCGGTCGCCGGTGAGCAGCGACATCACGCCGAACACGTCGCCAGCGCCCAGCTGGGTGATCACGGCGCGGGTGCCGGTGTTGTCGGTGACCGAGACTTCGGCGTGGCCGCTGATGACGACGCCGATGTAGCGGCCCTCGTCGCCGGTTTCGAGGATAGCTTCGTTGCCCTCGTAGGTGGCCAGCCGGGACTTGATGACGATTTCCTCGACCTTGTCGGCCGGGAAGTTTTCGAACAGGCGCACCTGTTCCAGGAAAAAGCGTTTCAGATCGATTTCGGACATGCGGGTTCTCGCTCGACTACCATGTTTTTATACAGCCAGAGACTACCACTTTTGTTGCGGTGCAACAAAGACCCCTTGACTGGAATCAGGGGAAATGTCGAGTCGCCTGACGCTTGCCGCTTTCGGCCCGCTGGCAGCGTCTTCGGGATTACTCCGGCGCTCGCTCCTGCGCCTGCGAATACCGGTCGGCAGCGCGTTCCCGGGCCGCCTCGCGAATCAGCCAGGTGCGCAGCGCAAGCACCGTCGGGCGTTTGGCCGTGGCGGTCGGGGTGCTGACGAAATAGGCGTAGCGGGACGGGATGGATAGCGGAAAAGGGATGACCAGCCGGCCGTCGGCAACATCGGCGCTGACCATCGGCCGTGCCGCCAGCGTGACGCCATGGCCGGCCACGGCGGCGGCCAGGGACAGTGCGCCATCCTGGAAATAAACGGAGCGCACCCGATTCTTCAGGTGCCCGACGCCGGCCAGTTCCAGCCACTGTTCCCAGCCCGGGCGCTCGTCCAGTTCGGGAACCGTCGCATCGTGGATCAGCGTGTGACGGGCCAGGTCTTCGGGCGTCCGCAGCGGCATCGTCCCGTTGGCCAGCGCCGGATTGCACACCGGGACATAGGCCGGCGAGAACAAGCGGTCCACGGCATATCCCAGGTAGTGGCCGCGGCCGAAACGGATCATCAGGTCGAAGCCGTGGTCGTCACCAGGTACCGGCCCGACCTGCCCGGTGTCCTTGTCGAACTTGTCGATCATTGCCACGCTGCTCGACAGGCGCAGGTCGATATCCGGATGAGCCCGCGTGAAGTGGCCCAGGCGCGGCACCAGCCAGCGCGCGGCGAACGATGGCGGGGCGCAGATGGTGACGATGCCGCCGGTTTCCTTGCGGCGGCTCGCTTCGACCGCGGCGAGCAGGCTGGCGAATCCTTCCTGGACCCGGGGCAGCATGGCCGCTCCCTCCGGCGTCAGTTCCAGTGCCCGGGTCAGGCGATTGAACAGCGCCAGGTCGAGAAACTCTTCCAGCAGCTTGATCTGGTGGCTGATCGCCGCCGGGGTCACCGACAGTTCGGCCGCTGCCTTCTTGAAGCTGAGCAGGCGTGCCGCCGCCTCGAAGGCGCGCAGGGCATTGAGCGGTGGCAGGCGGGCTTGCATGCTTAAGATTTTCTAATGCGTTGGCTGAAAATTGATCGTTTGTTGCGGTGCGGCAAAATCGATATCTTGGCATCACTACCTCGCTGCCACCAGCCATTCCGGCGGGCCGCAGCGGGAACGGAACCGATTTTACGCAATATTTTCAGTTTGCTTCCAAGGAGTCAGCCATCATGAACAAGCCCCTTATCTGTCTTGCGGCCCTGCTGATCGCTTCGCCGGCTTTTTCCGGAGAGTCCCGGATGCATTCCACCCGCGACAGCGGCAGCTACGAGGCCACCCTGCGCCAGGCCGGCATTCCGTTGGCCGGCGGCATGGCCTGGACCGCCCATGCGTCCACGCCAACGCCCACGCTGGCCGCCCGCAAAAACAGCCGCCCGGCAGCTTCCCTGGTCGCTTCGGTGGCGCAGGCCACCCGGGCCAACTGAGCCGCGCTTCAACCCTTGTCTCCTCCGCCCGGCTTCTGCCGGCGAGTTTAGCGGCCGGGCTTTTGCCCGGCCGTTTTTTTTGCGGCATTGAGATCAATACCCGTAGAACTCCTCGCTGCGCAGATCATCGTCGTCTACACCGGCGTCGTTCAGGGTCTGACGCATCGCGGCGACCATGGCCGGCGGTCCGGCCAGGTAGTAGATCGGGGCCGCTAGTTCGGCACTGATCTGGCCGAGCAGTTTGGCGTCGATGGTGCCCGTCGCGCCGGCCCATGGTTCGCTGGAATTGCCCATCCGGGTCATCGTCGCGACCAGCCGGAAATGCGCGTTCGAGCGTTCCAGTGCCTGCAGTTCGGCGAGGTACGCGGCGTCTTCCGGTCGATGGTTGGAATAGAGCAGAACCAGATCCCGCAGCTGCGGATCGCTGGCCGTCTGGCGCAGGATGCTGACGAAGGGCGTGATGCCGATGCCGCCGGCGATCATCACCGCCGCCCGCTCGTGCCGGTTATGCAGAAGGAGCGAGCCGGACGGCCCGTCGATGCCGATCGCGGCGCCATCCGGCAAGTCCTTCAGGCGATTCTTGAACGGCGTGTCGCGCATCCGGGTGGCGATGGTCAGCTTGTCCTCGTGCGGTGCCGTGACGATAGAGAAGGTGTGACGTGCATTGCCGTCGTCAATGCTCGCTTGATCGCCGAGCACGACGTCGATCGCCTGGCCGGCCTTGAATGTGAAGCCAGGCGGTTTGGCCAAATGAAATGCCATTGTCCAGGCGGCGATTTCTTCGCGGCCGAGAAGTGTGGTCTGGTAGGTGGCCATGGTGTCCTCCGGTCGGCAGGGGGGCTGCAGAGCGATGTGAAGTGCCCGTTCCCTATGCCATAGGAACCTGGCTGGTGCGCTTGGTTCAGTGCGTTCCGGAATGACAAAGCCCCGGCTTTTTGGCCGGGGCTTCGTTTAATGAACTCGTATGGCTTGGGTTACCCCTTGACGTGCAACCCACATTCCTTCGACTCGGGATTCTCCCACCACCAGCGACCGGCGCGGACGTCTTCGCCCGGCGAAATGGCGCGGGTGCAGGGGGCGCAGCCGATGCTGGGGTAGAACTTGTCGTGCAGCGCGTTGTAGGGAACGGCGTTCTGCTTGATGTAGGTCCAGACTTCCTTTTCGGTCCAATCCGACAGCGGATTGAATTTTTCCAGGCCGTTGCCTTCGTCGTATTCGCGGAAGGGCAGGCCGGTGCGGGTGGTCGCCTGCTGGGCCCGCAGTCCGGTGATCCAGGCGCGTTTGCCGGCCAGGGCGCGTTTCAGCGGTTCGACCTTGCGCGCATGGCAGCATGCCTTGCGCAGCGTGACCGAGTCGTAAAAACCGTTGATGCCATGGTTGCGGACGAAGGCTTCGACTTCCTCGGGTTGCGGGAAGTAGATTTTCAGCTTCAGGCCGTAGTGCTTGTCCACCGCGCCCATCAGGTCGTAGGTTTCGAGCGGCAGGCGGCCGGTGTCCAGGCTGAAGATCTCGATCGGCAGCTTGGCCTTGACGATCAGGTCGGTCAGCACCATGTCCTCGGCGCCAAGGCTGTTGGCGAAGGTGACCGGCGACCAGTTGGCGGCGATGTCGGCGAGCAGGGCGTTGACGGCCTGGGTCTTGGTGGTGACGCTGGCCGTCAGTTCCGGCGTGATGTTGAGCAGGCTGGGGGTCATGGCAGGTTTCTTTGCAGGATCAGGCGCGGCGGCGGAAGTAGGGTTGCGGCTGGTCGGTGGCGGCCTGGTAGGTTTCACCGAAGGTGGTGAAGCCCTTCTGGAGCGCATACACGACGTCCTTGCCGTCCTTCAGGGCGTAGCTGTCGAAGCCGACGCGCTGCATGTAGAAAAGCTGGTCGTGCAGCACGTCGCCGACGGCGCGCACTTCGCCCTGGTAGTGGTAGCGCTGGCGGAGCAGGGCGGCGGTGGAATAACCGCGGCCATCGACGAATTTCGGGAAATTGACGGCGATGACGACGAAGTATTCCAGGTCGTCGGCAACGTCTTCGATGCGCTCATTAGAGTCGATCAGCAGGCCGATGCGCTTGTGGCAGGAGATGATCTCGGCCTTGCGTGCCTGCCATACGGCGAGCGGGAAGATGACGTCGCCGGTCGGCAGTTCAACATTTTCGGGCGTTTCGTCTTCGACGATTTCCAGGGTTTTCCAGGTGTCGAGCGTCGCGGTGCGGTTCTTGATCAGTTGCGCCATTATGCGGCCTCCGGTTGTGCTGCCTTGGCCTTGCCGTGGGCGCGGCCTTCGTATACGCGGTTCTTGAACGGGTCGAGGCCGATGCGATCGAAAGTGTCGAGGAAACGTTCGTCGGCATGGCGGTGTTCGAGATAGACCTTGATGATCTTGTCGACGACATCCGGCATTTCCTCGGCCGCAAAGGACGGGCCGATGACCTTGCCGAGCCGGGCGTCGTTGCCCTGGCGGCCGCCGAGGGTGACCTGGTAGAACTCGGCCTCGTTCTTGTCCACACCGAGTACGCCGATGTGGCCGACGTGGTGGTGGCCGCAGGCGTTCATGCAGCCGGAGATGTTGAGGTCGATCTCGCCGATGTCGAACAGGTAGTCGAGATCGTCGAAGCGGGCCTGGATGGCGTTGGCGATGGGGATCGACTTGGCATTGGCGAGGTCGCAGAAATCGCCGCCCGGGCAGCAGATCATGGCGGTCAGCAGGCCGATGTTGGGCGTTGCCAGGCCGGCGGCCTTGGCTTTCTGCCAGACTTCGTAGAGATCGGACTTCTTGACGTCGGCCAGGATGATGTTCTGTTCATGGCTGACACGCAGTTCGCCGAAGCTGTACTGGTCGGCCAGGTCAGCGACGGCGAGCATCTGCTCGGCGCTGATGTCGCCCGGCGCGACACCGTGCTTTTTTAGCGACAGCGTGACGGCAGCGTAGCCCGGCACCTTGTGCGGGTGAATGCTACGGTCAGCCCAATTTTTGAACGATTTTTCAAATGGCAGTTCGGGCTCGTCCAGCTTTTCGTAGGCCGGCGGGGCGAAGTGGGCGGCAATGCGGTCGAATTCGGCCTGGGTGATCGTCGCCGGACCATCCTTGGTCTGTGCCCATTCTTCTTCGACCAGCTTGGTGAAGGCTTCGATGCCAAGCGCCTGGACGAGAATCTTGATGCGTGCCTTGAAGGCGTTGTCGCGGCGACCCTGGCGGTTGTAGACGCGAAGGATGGCTTCGCAATAGGTCAGGATGTGCTGCCAGGGCAGGAACTCGCGCACCACCTCGCCGCGGATCGGCGTCCGGCCGAGGCCGCCGCCGACGATGACGCGGAAGCCGACTTCGCCATTCCGCTGCTGCAGATGCAGGCCGATGTCGTGGAACCAGGTGACGGCACGGTCATCCTTGGTCCCGGAGATGGCGATTTTGAACTTGCGCGGCAGGAAGGCGAATTCCGGATGGAAGGTCGTCCACTGGCGAAGGATCTCGGCCAGCGGGCGCGGGTCGATGATCTCGTCGGCGGCGACGCCGGCAAACTGGTCAGTGGTGATGTTGCGCAGGCAATTGCCCGAGGTCTGGATGGCATGCATCTCGACTTCGGCCAATTCGGCCAGAATATCCGGCACATCCTCGATCTTCGGCCAGTTCAATTGCAGATTGTGGCGCGTCGTGAAGTGGCCGTAGCCGCGGTCGTATTTCTGGCTGATCGAGGCAAGCTTGCGCATGCGCGCCGAATTCATCATCCCGTAGGGCACGGCGATCCGGAACATCGGCGCGTGGCGCTGGATGTAGAGACCGTTCTGCAGACGCAGCGGGCGGAATTCATCATCGCTCAGTTCGCCGGCTTTCCAGCGGCGGACCTGATCACGAAATTGCTCGACGCGCTCGTTAACTAGCTGGCGGTCGATGGCATCGTATTTGTACATGGAAGAACGTCCTTGGGGTAAAACGTCAGGCAAAAACCAGCTTGGTGCCGATCAGGACCAGCATGGCGGCCAGCAGGCGGCGGAGAATGTGCTCCGGAACCTTGGCGGAAACATGGGTGCCCAGCCAGATGCCGGGTAACGAACCGAGCAGCAGGCTGCCGAGCAGCGTCCAGTCAACCCCGCCGAGCAGCCAGTGGCCGAGGCCGGCCACCAGCGTCAGCGGCACGGCATGGGCAACATCCGATCCGACAATCTTGACCGGCGAAAGTTTTGGATAGAGGAAGAAAAGTGCGGCAACGCCCAGCGCGCCGGCGCCGACCGAAGAAATGGTGACCAGCACGCCGAGGATGGCGCCAACGCCGATGGTGATCTTGTTCAGGCAGCACTGGCGCAGCGGCGATGCCTCGTGCGCGGCGGCGTAATCGCGCAGCTTGCGGCCGAACAGCAGAGCAATGGCGGTCAGCAACAGCGCAAAGCCCAGGCCATGCGAGATCAGCTGGCCAATGACGTTGTTGCCCTTGGGGAGTTGCGACAGGATATAGACGGTAATGGCGGCGGCGGGGATGCTGCCGGCGGCCAGGCGGCCGGTGATGGCCCAGTCGATATGCCCCTTTCGTCCGTGGGCGACGGTGCCGCCAGCCTTGGTCATCGCCGCGTAGAGCAGGTCGGTGCCGACCGCGGTCGCCGGGGGAACACCGAACAGCAGCACGAGCAGCGGCGTCATCAGCGAGCCGCCGCCGACGCCGGTCAGGCCGACAATGGCGCCAACGGCAAAACCAGAAAGGGTGTAGAGATAATCCATAGCCCACATCGTAGCAGTGGCTATTTGAATCAAAAAGAATATTGGGTTAGATTGGTATAACTTATAGTTATTAGTCCATAGCCCTTTGTTTTGGCAACCGACTCCTTGCTCGTAATTCCCTACTGAAATGAAACTTCAACAGCTACGCTACATCGTCGAAATCCAGCGTCAGGGCCTGAACGTCTCGGAGGCGGCGGAAACGCTGTACACCTCCCAGCCGGGTATCTCCAAGCAGGTCAAGCTGCTTGAGGACGAGCTTGGTATCGCCATCTTCGAGCGCAGCGGCAAGCGCTTCACCGGCGTGACCGAGCCTGGCAAGGTCGTCCTGGGGATCGCCGAACGCATCCTGCGCGAAGCGGAAAATCTGAAGCGGGCGAGCAGCGAGTTTGCCACCGGCGACACCGGACGGCTGGTGCTGGCGGCGACCCATACCCAGGCCCGCTATGCGCTGCCGGTCGTCGTGCGCGACTTCATGGCCCAGCATCCGGAAGTCAAGCTTGAGATGCACCAGGGCAGCCCGACCCAGATTGCCGAGTGGGTGCTGGCCGGTGAGGCCGATATCGGCATCGCGACCGAGGCGCTCGACCAGTACCCGCAATTGATTTCGTTCCCGGTGCGCCAATGGACGCATTGCGTGATCGCGCCGGAAGGCCATCCCATCCTGAAGTCGCTCCCGCTGTCGCTGAACGAACTGGCGCGCTGGCCGCTGATTACCTACGACACAGCCTTTACCGGCCGCTCACGGATCAATCGGGCCTTCGAGCGTATCGGCGTGCAGCCCAACGTGGCACTCACCGCTCTCGATGCCGATGTGATCAAGACCTACGTCAGCCTCGGCCTCGGTCTCGGCATCATCTCGGCACTGGCTTTCGACCCCCAGCGCGACATAGGCCTAGTGGCCACCGATGCCGCCCACCTGTTCGAGTCCAATACGACCCGGCTGGCCTTGCGTCGCGGTACCTACCTGCGCCGTTACGATTACGACCTGATCGCGCTTTTCGCACCACATTTGTCCAAGCGCGTCGTCGACATGGCCATGCAGGGCGGCGGCGACGAGTATCAGTTGTAGCGGCGCAGCGGCTTCATGCGCGGCGCTGTGTCGCGCAAGATCAGCGAAGGCGGCGAGAAGGGCGCCAGTTTTTCGAGAAAATCGAGCAATTCCAGGATGGGCGAATTGCGGAAGAAAGTGGCGCTTGGCGTTTCGATCCAGATGCGATCGGCCCAGGCACGCAGTTCGTGCGCCTGGTCGCCGAAACCGTCGCCATCCAGGTCGAAGCCCTCGTAGTTGTCCCAACTGTTGCCCCACCAGGTATCGCTCATCGGGTCGCCGTCGCCGATGATGGTGACCGGCCACAGGTTGCTGTGGAAGCTGTTGTTGATGGCGATATGTCCGCCCTTGGCGCCGTAGAAGTAAATGCCGGTGATGTTGTGGGCGATCAGGTTGTCGACGAAAACGATGCGGTTGAGCGGATTCATCGGCGAATCGGCCATGATGCCATGGGCGCAATGGACGATCTCGTTGCCCTGGATCAGCGCCGCCGAGGTCTCCTTGAGCGCGATGCCGGCCCCGGAGGCATCCATGGCGTGCAGGATGCGGTTGTAGCGGATGATCATGCCCTCGGAGTTGAGCGCGATGATGCCGGTCGAATTTTTTTCTAGCAGATTGCGCTCGACGATGCTGCGATGCGAAAAAAGGAAATTGAAGGCCCGCCGGCTGTCGCGGATGGTGTTGCCGGTGTAGCGGTTGCGCGGCGAATTGCTGGCCGTGATGTCGCGAATCTGGGCGATATCGTTGTCCTCGACCCGGTTGCCGGTGCTGTACCAGAGCCGCAGGCCATCGCCCCGGTCGGCCGAGTCGACGGGGCGCGAGCGGATACGGTTGTGGCGCACCATGCTGTCTGTCGTCTGATGCAGCGAAATGCCGAACAGCACATCCTCGATGACGTTGTTTTCGATCAGCAGATGGCTGCCTTCGGCCATGATCCCGCCATCGATGGCGTCGTGCGAGTCGCCGCTGTTGCGCAAGGTGAGTCCGCGGATCGTCACATGGTCGGATTTGATGGTCAGCACGGTTCCCTTGCCCCCGCCATCGATGACTACCTTGCCGATGCTCTCCAGCGTCAGTGGCTTGGCAATGTGCGCCGGGCCGCGATAGGTTCCTGCCGGCAGGCGCAGCACGGTGCCTGGCAAGGCCGTGTCGATCCAGGCTTGCAGGGATTGATCGGCGGCGGCCGCCAGCGAAAGGACAAGGCCGAGCAGCGCGAGGATGAAACGAGGGATCATTGCAGCGGATTAAGCCATCAGGCAAGGATTCGCGCCTCAACCTGCATCAAGTTTTCGCCGCGGCTTATTCCCAGTATTCGGTGACTTCGCTGGCCCAGGCTGTGGCGGCGAGCAGGGCGCGATTGACGATATGCGGATCGACCCCGGCGGCCAGCGCCGTGCTTTGCAGGCGCGGCAGGTCGAAATCCTCGCCGGCTTCGGCGACCGCCAGCAACGCCGCATAGGGGCCGCTGCGTTCGATCAGCGCCTGCCGGATTTCCTCGGCGATCGGCAATTCTCCCAGCGCTTCGGCCATGGGTTTGCGCAGCAACCGGTCCAGACAGGAAAAGATGCCGGTCAGGAACAAGGGATCATGCGCCTTGCCGGGCAGGGTCTGCTCGCCCAGCGACTCCATCAGGCGGCCGCGGGTCAGCGCATTCTCGACCATCAGCCAATCGCTGAATTGCGGCTCACGCACCGAGAAGAGCAGGACGGCAAGCCAGCGGGTCAGGCGTTGGCGCCCGAGGATGACCAGCGCCTGCTCCAGCGAGTCGATGCGGTGGCTGAGTCCAAGGGCCGGTGAGTTCAGGTAGCGCAGGATGCGGAAGCTGAGCAGGGGGTCGAGCTTCATTGCCGCAGCGATTTCGGCGGTTTCGGCATCGCTCTGGACGAGGCGCATCAGGTTCAGCAACTGGGCTTTGTGCGGGTCGCCGGTCTGTTCCTTTTCCAGCGTCGGCGCCGATTCGGCGAACTTGCCGTGGAAATTTTCGAAGTGCCACTGGTGGCAGAACAGGTGATCGTCGAAAGTCTCGACGTTGCAGGCAAACAGGTGGAGCGGCCGGGCGCTCCCGGCGGCGCGCACGGCGGCTGAAAAATCGCGGACAGTGCTGGCCTCGTTGGCGCCAACATCGATGACCGCGTAATCGACCTGCTGGATCACCTTGGCAAAGGCCGGGTGCTTCGGCTGTCGGCAAAGGCCGATCTGGAAACCGCGCTGATGCAGGTGCTCAATTGCTTCGCCGACCATGCTGGCTTCGGCATCGGCCGCCAGTTGCACGATGAGGATGACATTGGCGGATTTCAGGCGGTCCAGCGCCGGGCTGTCCAGGCTGGATGAACTGAGGGGGATGAAGGCGCGACTGGTGTTCCAGGCGTCGGGGCTGGCATTCAGCGTATCGAGCAGAATCCGGTCGAAGTCACGTTGGACGCCACCTTCCCCATCGGCCAGCAGGCTCGATTGCTGGAGGCGAAACAGGTGGCCGGACAGCCGGTTGTTGCGGTCGAACACCGCTTCCCGCCGGAGAAAGTCTGTGCCACCCACCGGGCGGGCTTCCCGTTGGGGCTGGTTGCCGGCGGGTTCAGGGGCGGTAGTTGCCGGGGCGGATTGATCGGCTTTCTTGCCGAACATTTTTTTCAGGCTGTCGAACACGCGCGTCTCCCCAAAAGAAAAAGCCCACCGCGGGGTGGGCTTTTTGTCCACCTCAAGGTGGGCATTTTCGCATGGCTGATTGGTGTTTAGTCGACCACCTTGGCCTTGGTGCGCAGTTCCTTGACCAGGTTTTCGACCTGCTGCTGGCCGGCGCGCTGCTGCAGCTGCGGCTTGACCTGCTCGAACGGCGGCGGGGTCATTGGACGGGAGTCGTCGAGCTGGATGACGTGGTAGCCGAAATCGGACTTGACCGGAGTCTTGGTGTATTCACCCTTCTTCAGCTTGCCCAGTGCTTCGCCGAAAGGCTTGACGTAGGCCGCCGGAGAGCTCCAGCCCAGCTCGCCGCCTTTGTCCTTGGAACCGGGATCCTTGGAGACCTTGGCCAGTTCGGAGAACTTTTCGCCCTTGTCGAGCTTGGCGATGATGGCCTTGGCGTCGTCTTCCTTTTCGACCAGTACGTGGCGGGCCTTATATTCGGTGTTGCCGAGGTTGGTCTTGATCAGTTCGTATTCGGACTTCAGCTGGGCTTCGCTGATCGGATGGGTCTTGACGTAGTCGGACAGGTAGGCGCGGATCAACACTGCCTGCTTGGCCAGTTCGATCTGGCCCTGGACGTTGGCGTTCTTGTCGAGGCCCTTTTTCTTGGCCTCCTGGGCGATCACTTCACGGCGGATCAGTTCTTCCTTGACGGCACCCTGCAACTCCGGGGAATCGGCATTGCCCTGGGCCTTCTGCTCGGCGACGAAGGCTTCGTAAACGCCCTGGGAAATCGGCTGGCCGTTGACGGTGGCGAAGGCCTTGCCCTTGTCGGCTGCGAAAGCCGGGGCGGAAACGATGGCGCCGGCGACAAGCAGGGCGGCCAGACGGGAGAGCTTGAGCATGTATCTATCCTTGGGTGGAGGGAATAACAGAAAATTATACTTCGCCGGGTGCTTCGGCGCGGATGCTGAGCGCATGAATTTTCCCGCGCATCAAGTCACCGGCAGCATCATAAATCAAGCGATGACGGGCAATGGTACTTTTCCCGGCAAATGCCTGTGCAACAATTTGTAACTGGTAGTGGCCGCCTTCGCGCGCGCCGGCATGCCCGGCATGGCGCTGGGAGTCGTCGTGGATGACCAGCGACTCGGGGTTCAGGACGGCCAGCCGCTGGCGCAGCAATTCGATAGTTTCAGCGCTCACGCCGGGAGCACCTTCTTGAACGGCTTGACGGTGACTTTTTCGTAAACGCCGGCGGCGACATAGGGATCGGCGTCGGCCCAGGCGCGGGCGGCTTCCAGCGAGGCGAACTCGGCGACGATGATGCTGCCGGAGAAGCCAGCCGGGCCGGGGTCGGGCGAGTCGATGGCCGGGCAGGGGCCGGCCAGGATCAGGCGGGCCTCGGCTTGCAGGGCCTGCAGGCGCTCGACGTGGGCGGGGCGGGCAGCAAGGCGTTGATCCAAGGTGCCGGCGCGATCTTCACCGATGATGACGTACAGCATTATTTATCTTCCTCAACGTATTTAGACAGCAGCATGCCTTGGCCGAGCACGAATAGGAGCATCAGACCCATGCCGCCGAACAGTTTGAAATTGACCCAGGTATCGGTCGGGAAATTGAAGGCGACGATCAGGTTGAGCGCGCCCATGACCAGGAAAAAGCCTATCCACGACAGGCTGACCTTGCCCCAGACCGCTTCCGGCAGGGTCATCTGCTCGCCGAGCATGGCCTTGATCGGGTTTTTCTTGAGGACCAGCGCGCTGAAGGCCATGCTGCCGGCGAACACCCAGTAGAGGATGGTCGGTTTCCACTTGATGAAGGCTTCGTTCTGGAAAGCCAGGGTCAGGCCGCCAAAAACGACGACCAGGCCGAGGCTGATCCAGAGCATCTTGTCGACCTTGCCGTGGCGGAAGTGAACCCAGGCGATCTGGGCGACGGTGGCGAGGATGACGACGACGGTGGCGAGCAGGATCGGCGCCTGCTTGATGTCGACGGCGGCCGAGCCGAGCAGCGAGCCGACCCAGCTGGCGGCGAGTTCCGGGTTTTTTTCCGAGTACTTGAAACTCGCAAAAAAGAGGATAACGGGAAAGAGGTCGAAGAGTAGTTTCATGGCGGGGCATTATATACTGCCGAAAACATCTGACTCGCAAGCAAGAAAGCCTATGCATACTGTCCTGATCGTCGATGACAGCGACATCAATCTGACCCTGATCAAGGCGCTGGTCCTCAAGCTTGGCGACTGCACCCCGGTTCTTTTCGATCATCCCGTGGCGGCGCTGGAATGGTGCCGCAGCAACGTGCCGGATCTGGTCATCGTGGACTACATGATGCCGGACATGGACGGTCTGAGATTCATCAGCGCCTTCCGCGCCCTGCATGGGCGCAACGAGATTCCGGTGCTGATGATCACGGCCAACGACCAGAAGGACATCCGCTACGATGCCCTGCTCGGCGGCGCCAACGATTTCCTGACCAAGCCGATCGACCGCATCGAGTTCTCGGCGCGCGCCCGCAACATGTTGTCGCTGCGCACCGGCCAGAAATTCCTGGCCGACCGGGCCGAGCACCTGAGTGCCCTGGTCGACGCGCGGACCGAGGAAATCCGCCAGCGCGAGAAGGAGCTGATTTTCCGTATCTCGCGGGCGGCCGAGTTCCGCGATCCGGAAACCGGGGCGCACATCCAGCGGATGGCGCATTACTCGCAGGTGATTGCGGTCGGCCTGGATCTCAGCCCGGCGCAGCAGCAACTGGTGCTTGAGGCGGCGCCGATGCACGATGTGGGCAAGATCGGCATTCCCGATTACATCCTGCTCAAGCCGGGCAAGCTGACGCCGGAAGAGTTCGAGGTCATGAAGGGGCATGCCCGGATCGGCCACGAACTGCTCAAGGACAGCCGCTCGGAAATCATGAAGGCGGGCGCCGAGGTGGCGATTTCGCATCACGAGAAATACGACGGGACGGGCTACCCTCACGGGCTCAAGGGCAACCAGATTCCTTTGTTTGGACGGATTGTCGCGGTCGCCGACGTTTTTGACGCGCTGACCTCGGAACGTCCGTACAAGCGGGCCTGGTCGCTGGAAGATGCCTGCAAGTTTCTGGAAGACGGGCGCGGCAAGCATTTCGACCCGTTGTGCATCGAGGCTTTCCTGGCTGGCTGGGATCAGGTCCTGGAAATCCGTCAGCGCTTCCGCGATGAGGAAGCGCCGCAAATCTGAATGATCGTCTGCCCCGGCATCGTGAATCGACGGGGAATAATGGAGAAATGTATGGCAGGGGTTTTCGTGCTGGACCGCGGGTCGATTCTTGAGCGACTGGGCGGTGACGAAGAGATTTACGCAATGATGGTGGATATGTACCTGCAGGATGTCGAAAACAACTGCACGGCGATTGCCGCCGCGTTTGCCCAGGGCGACGCCGCGGCCTTGAGACGCGAGGCACACACCATCAAGGGCTTGCTGGCGACTTTTTCAGATGACGGCGGCGCGGCTGACGCGGCGGCCGTCGAGCATCAGGCCCGCTTGGGCGAGATCGAGGGGCTGGGCGTTGCGGTTGGCGGGCTGCAGCAGCGGCTGCGCGAAGTGGCTTCGGTGCTAAAGGCCGGGTAGTTTCAGGTAGCGGGCGGCGCCAGCGGCGCCGCCTTCCGGCCCGTACGGCACGACGCCGAGCAACGGAGCCGGCAGCAGTGTTTCCAGCGTCGCCAGATTTTCTGCGCTGCGCGCCATTGCCGGGTCGATCCGGTTGGCGACCCAGCCGACGAGCGTCAGGCCGCGGGCGGCAATCGCTTCGACGGTCAGCAGCGCGTGATTGATGCAACCCAGCCGCAGGCCGACGACGAGGATGACCGGCAGCTCGAGCGCTACGGCCAGATCGGCCGCACTGCGGTCGTCGCCGAGCGGCACGCAAAATCCGCCGACGCCTTCGACGATGATGCGCTCGGCCTGGTGCCGCGCCTGGTCGCAGGCGGCGGTGATTTTCCCGAATTCAATGGTAACGCCCGCTTCGGCGGCGGCGATGTGCGGCGCGATGGCCGGCGCGAAACAGTAGGGATTGACGATATCAAGCGGCAATTCGACGTTGCTGGCGGCGCGGATGGCTTCGACATCGTCGTTCAGCCCGGCAGCGTCGGTGCCGGCGGCCACCGGCTTCAGACCGGCAGCGCTCAGGCCGTCGAGGCGGGCGCGATGGAGCAGGGCGCAGGTGACGAAGGTCTTGCCGATTTCGGTGTCGGTGCCGGTCAGGAAATAAGCCGGGTTCATTGGCGGGCGCTCAGGAGTGGGCATAAAGGGTGATCACGTCGTAGGTCAGCGGCAGGCCGGCCGGGGTGCGCAGTTGTTCACATGCCGCCTCGGCGCGCTGGAAGGTGCCGCGACTCATCAGGCCGGCGCGCCGGCCGGTGCCGACCTGGTTGGCACCGATCGCCTTGACGGCGCGGAGCAGGGTCCGGAGGTCCGGGAAATATTCGGTTTTTTGCGTTTTTTTCTGGCTGACCGTAGCAAAGCCGGCGTCGGCGGCGATTTGGCCGATTTCGTCGGGGCCATGGAAGTCCAGCGTGTGCGCGTAGGCATCGACCCCGGCGAAGGCGTGGCGCAGTTCGCGGAAGGTGTCCGGGCCGAGGGTGGCGAGGGCGAGCAGGCCCTGCGGCACCAGTACGCGCCGGGCTTCGCGGAGCACCGCGGCAAGGTCGCACCATTGGACGGCCAGGCTGGACCAGTAGAGATCGAGGCTGGCATCGGCCAGTGGCAGGTGTTCAAGATCGCCGGCGAGGCGGCTGCACGGCGTTTTCACCCGCTGCAGCATGGCCGGTGAGAGGTCCAGCGCGACTGTTTGGGCGGCCGGGAAGCGTGCGCACAGCGCGGCCAGGGCGTGGCCGGTGCCGCAACCAGCGTCGAGCATGCGGGCCGGGGTCATGGCCGGCAGGCCGGCGGCCAGGTCGGCGCAGATCTGGCGCTGGATGCCGGCGGCGCTGTCGTAGGTCGGCGCGGCGCGCTCGAAGGACTGGCGGATGCGGGCCTTGGACGGTCTAGTCATCGAGGAAGCCGTGCAGCACGGCGCGGAAATCGTCCGGCCGGGAGATGAAGGGGGCGTGGGCGCAAGCATCGAGGACGCTCAGCCGGGCGTCCGGGATCAGGGCGGCCAGCGCCTCAGCGGCGGCGAGTGGCATCAGCGGGTCGGCGGCGCCATGGATGAGCAGCGTCGGCGCCTGGATTTGCGGGGCAAGGTTGCGCAGATCGACGTCGCGCAGCCAGTGGAGGCCGGTGAGCAGTGTTTCAGTCGCGGGGCGCGGGTCGGCCAGCTTGAGCAGTTCGATGGTGATGGTCCGGGCGCGGGCGTCGCCGCGGTTGAAGTTGCCGACGAAGCGGGGCAGTACGGCCTCGACGTCGGCGGCGACGGCGGCGGTGAATTCGGCCAGCACGGCCGGTGGCATGGCGTGCGGCCAGCCGTCGCGCTGGATGAAGCTGGCCGTGCCGGCGACCAGGATCAACTTGCCGACCTTGGCCGGGTGACGGGCGGCGACGGCCAGTGCCAGTTGGGCGCCGAGCGACCAGCCGGCCAGCGCCGTGCCGGGCTGCAGGCGGTCGGCGATGGCGTCGGCAGCGGCGGTGAAGTCGTGGATCAGCGGGGCGTCCCCGTATCCGGGTAAATCGAAAAATTGGCCATTTTTGCTTTCGACCGCAGCATTTAGCGGTCCGCGGCCGAGGCACCAGCCGGGCAGGAAGACGAGCGGTGCGCTCATGCGCTTTCCTTCAGTGCGGAGATCAGGGTATCGATGTCGGCGGCGGTATGGGCGGCCGAAACGGAGATGCGCAGGCGGGCGGTGCCTTTCGGTACCGTTGGCGGGCGAATGGCCGGCACCCACAGGCCGCGTTCCCAGAGGGCTGTCGACAGCGCGACGGCGGCTTCGTTGGCGCCGACGATCAGCGGCTGGATGGCGGTCGGTGACGGCAGCAGCGAGTACGGCAGACCGGCCAGGCCGTCGCGCAGCTGGGCGATGCGGGCCATCAGGTTGGCGCGCAGTGCGTCGCCGCCGACGATCAGTTGCAGGCTTTTCGACAGGGCGCAGGCGATGGCCGGCGGCGCGGCGGTGGTGAAGATGTAGGCGCGGCCTTTTTGCAGCAGGTAGTCGATGGCCGTTGCCGAGCCGGCGACGAAGGCGCCACCGACGCCGGCGGCCTTGCCCAGCGTGCCCATCAGCAGGATGCGCGGCGATGCGGGCAGGTTGAAATGGGCCAGGCTGCCCCGGCCCTGCGGGCCGAGCACGCCGAAACCATGCGCGTCGTCGATGATCAGCCAGGCGTCGTAACGCTCGGCCAGCGCGAAGAGCAGCGGCAGCGGCGCGAGGTCGCCATCCATGCTGAACACGGCGTCGGTGACGATGATCTTGCGCCCGGCGGTGCTGGTGGCGAGCAGTTTTTCCAGGGCTGCGACGTCGTTGTGCGGGTAGCGCTGGACGTCGGCGCCGTTGGCCTTGGCCAGTTGCATGGCGTCGATCAGCGAGGCGTGGTTAAGCTTGTCGGCGAATACCGCATCGCCGCGGCCGGCCAGGGTCGGCGTCACCGCCAAGTTGGCCAGGTAGCCGGTGGAGAAGGTCAGGGCGCGGGCGAAGCCGGTGAAGGCGGCGATCTCGCTTTCCAGCGCTTCGTGCGGCACCAGGTGGCCGCTGACCAGGTGCGAGGCGCCGCTGCCGGCGCCCCATTGCACGGCGCCATCGGCCAGCGCGCCGGCGATCTCGGCATTGCCGGCCAGCCCTAGGTAGTCGTTGGCTGCGAAATTCAGCACTTTTTTGCCATCGACCGTAGCATTCCGGCCGCAGGGCGTCTCCAGCACGCGGCGGCGGCGGGTCAGGCCGGTGGCGGCGATCGCCTGCAACTCGTCAGCAAGTTCGGCAGTCAGGCGGTCGGGGGCGGGCGTGGTGGGCATGGCGGTTTTCATGGTTGTGCAGCGATGGCCTAAAGCGCCTTGCCGACCAGTCGCGACGGGATCAGGCGCCGGATCTGGCGGCCGAGCACGGCACGAAAGCGCGGGCTGTGCAGGCAGATGCCGCCGAGCAGCCCGATCAGGCAACCCAGAACGGTGTCCCAGAAACGCGCCGCGATCAGGGTCGCTGCCGGCATTTGGCCGAGGGTGGCGGCTTCGACGAGCAGGATGGTCAGTGGCGTGATGAAGATGGCGGCGAGCGCGTAGTGGCGGACGACCAGGGTTTCGATCAGGAAGGCGAGAACGATCATGACCAGCGCGATGCTCCATGCATCAAGCGGCAAAAGCAAGAGCCCCCAGGCCAGCAGCAGGCCGGCGCCGGTGCCGAGAATGCGCTGCAGCTGCTTGTCCCAGACAGCGCGCAGGGACATGCCCTGGATGACCGCTAGGCAGCTGATCGTTACCCAGTAGGCCTGGTCGAGCCGGAGAAGCTGGGCGATGGCCAGCGACAGGCCGACGAAGACGCCGATCACGATGGCATCGAAAATCACGAAGTCGAAGGTCGGGGCCGGCCGCGGGGCGATCGGCGCGGGCGGCTGCCGGCGCAACACGAACAGGCTGTAGCAGAGGGCAATCAGGCAGGCGAGCAGGCAGCCCATGGCGAGCAGGCCGACCTTGAGCGGTACGGCCATGAGGTCGCCGGGCGCGTTGGCGCCGATCGCCGCGGCCATGATGAAGAAGAAACTGCCCGGTGGCGCCATGTTGTAGTAACGGCAGACCATGGTGACCAGGATGGCGGTGAAGGCCAGCGCCAGTGTCATTGCCGGCGGGTAGAGGTGACTGATGACACCGAGGGCATCGCTGGCGATCATCGCGAAGGCACAGGCCATCAGCGTCACCATCCGGTGATGCATCGGCGTTTCGGGCAGGTACAGGAAGACCAGGCCGCCCAGCGACGAGATCAGGCCGAAGTCCATGTGTCCGAAATAGGCGCCGACCAGCAGCGGCAAACCGGAGGAAAGGGCGGCGGCGAAAGGCATCGGCCAGCGGCGGTCGCTGGCGTTGAAGGTGGTCAGACGGATGATTTCGGCGTGGATCAGCCGCTTGAGCTCCGTCCAGCGTTGCGCGCCGGCCATGGCTTCAGCTCGCCGCGTCCAGCGCCCCGTGGATGGCCGTGGCCAGGTGGGCGATCTCGTCGTCGCTGACGATGTAAGGAGGCATCAGGTAGACGGTATTGCCGATCGGCCGGATCAAGGCTTCACGTTCCAGCGCGGCGCGGTAGAACCTGCGCGAGAAGTGCGGGTCTTCGGTGGCGACGTCGAAGGCGGCGATCATGCCGCGCTGGCGCAGGTGGCGCACTTGCGGGTGGTCGGCTAGCGGGGCGAGGGCAGCGCCTATTTTGGCGGATTTCACCCGGTTGGCAGCCAATACGTCGTCGGACTGGAAGATGTCGAGCGTTGCCAGCGCGGCGCGGCAGGCCAGCGGGTTGCCGGTGTAGCTGTGCGAATGCAGGAAGGCGCGGGCGACCGAGTCGTCGAGGAAGGCGGCATAGATCGTGTCGCTGCACAGGACGATGGAGAGCGGCAGGTAGCCGCCGGAGATGCCTTTTGACAGGCACATCAGGTCGGGCCGGATAGCCGCTTGCTCATGGGCGAAGAAGCTGCCGGTGCGGCCGCAGCCGACGGCGATTTCGTCGCAGATCAGGTGCACTTCGTGGCGGTCGCACAGGGCGCGGGCGAGACGCAGGTATTCCGGGTCGTACATCGCCATGCCGGCGGCGCCCTGGACCAGCGGCTCGACGATCAGCGCGGCGATGCGCTCGCCGTGGGCTTCGAGGTGGGCCTCCAGGGCCGCTGCCGCGCGCCTGGCAACATCGGCCGGGCTTTCGCCGGCTTCGGCCAGGCGGAAATCCGGCGATGGCAGGACGTGGGCGGCAGCACGAACGAGCGGCGCGTAGGCGTCCTTGAAGATGGCGACGTCGGTCACGGCCAGCGCGCCGACCGTCTCGCCGTGGTAGCTGCCGGCCAGGCAAAGGAATCCAGCCTTCTCCGGCCGGCCCACATTGCGCCAGTAGTGGAAGCTCATCTTCAGCGCGATCTCGGTCGCCGAGGCGCCGTCCGAGGCATAGAAGGCATGACCGAGGGCGCCGCCGGTCAGCGCCGACAGGCGCTCGGACAGCTCGACCACCGGCTGGTGCGTGAAGCCGGCGAGCATGACGTGTTCCAGCGTTTCCAGCTGGTCACGCAGGGCGGTGTTGATACGCGGGTTGGCGTGGCCGAACAGGTTGGTCCACCACGAACTGATTCCGTCGAGATAGCGCTTGCCGTCGAAGTCGTAGAGCCAGGCGCCTTGCCCACGGGCGATGGGGACCAGCGGCAGGTGGGCCGGCGAGCCGTTCTGCGCGTGGTGCTGCATCTGCGTGCACGGGTGCCAGACAGCCGCCTGGCTACGCGCCAGCCAGGCCGAGTTCGACGGCTGGTCCATCAATGCAGGACTTGCGAATTGGTGGCCGGCTGTTCCGGCATTTCGGCGTGCACCAGTTCGGCTTCGCGGTTGGGGAAGAGCGGGGCGCCGCAGTCGTCGCAGAATTCCATCGGGAAATGATGGTCGAGGAAGAGCACGTCCTTGACGCCGGCTTCGCGCAGAACGGCTTCGATCTCGCCGGCGGCGTCGGTCGCTTCGTCCTCGGCGCCGAGCAGCGGCCAGACGATGCCGTGGTAGATCTCTTCGCCAGTGGTCGGGCCGAGGCCGACGCGGTATTCCTCCATCCGGCGGTCGTAGCAGGGGCCGACGACGGCGCGGATATCGGCCGGCATCAGGCCGAGCGTGGTCTGCAGGAAGGCCACCGAGGCCTTCAGCGAATACGGGCGCGACAGGCGGTCGGCGTTGCGGCAGGCGGCGTGGTAGGCATCGGCCAGCAGCGGTTGCCAGGCGCAGCCGGTGAGCAGCGGTTCGAGATTGGGGCTGCCCTGCTTGAGCCATTCCTTGAGCGCACCGTCCTTGCTGCCGTCGGCCTCGTTCCAGCGGAACAGCGGCTTGCCGTGCGGCACGGCGATGGCGCCGACCAGGTAGCGGACGTCGGACAGGAAGCGGTTGGTTTCTGCCATGCCCTTGGTGTCGATGGCCAGGTGGCCGCCGGCCAGCGCCGCTTCGCCGAGTTCGCGGGTCAGTTGCCAGGTGTCGCAGAAGCTGCGCGGCAACTGGTCCGGGCTGAACAGGAAGTCGGCCAGCGCCAGTTTGGCGTCGCCGCCGAAGACATGGGCGCCGAGCTGCACGGCCAGCGCCTGCAGCGTGCTCTTGGGCAGCGGGCTGGCGGGAATAGAAAAGCGCGACCAGGCGAGCACCGGCGCGGCGAACAGCTGGATGTCGAAGGCCTGGCCGGAGGCTTCCAGGCGATGGGTCTCGGCCCGCGACTCGACCATGTCGGCCAGTTCGTCGTGGGCGCGCGGGTTGGCCTCGAACAGGCGGTCGAGCGCAGTGTTGATGTCGTCTTCGGCACCGTTTTTGAGCAGGCTGTCGACGGCTTCGGCCAGTTGCGTTTCCCAGTAGGCGTCTTCCAGCTTGCCGCCGGATTCGGAAAGGCCGGCGGCAAGCCGTTGCAGTTCGGCCGCATCGCGGGAAAGACGGTCGCGGGCGCCAAAGCGGGTGCGTTTCATCGGTGTTCCAGAAAATTCAAAGATGTAATTTTACCAGCCGGTAAAATGGGCAGAGCACAAACCTTCGAGTCCGATCATGCTTCTCTTTCTGTCCCCCGCCAAGGCGCTGGATTACAAGACGCCGCCGCACATCGCCAGGCATACCCTGCCGGCCTACCTGAACCACTCGGAAACCCTGATCAAGGCTTTGCGCAAGCTGTCGCCGGCCGACATTGCCAACCTGATGGACCTTTCCGATCCGCTCGCCTTGCTGAACTTCAACCGCTACGCCGACTGGTCGCTGCCCTTTACGCCGGATAATGCCAAGCAGGCGGTGCTGGCTTTCGACGGCGATGTTTACGACGGCCTGGCCGCCAGGACGCTGTCGGCCGACGACCTCGATTTCGCGCAGCAGAAGGTACGCATCCTGTCCGGTCTCTACGGCATCCTGAAGCCGCTCGACCTGATGCAGCCCTATCGCCTCGAAATGGGTACCAAATTCGCCAACAAGGCCGGCAAGGATCTCTATGCCTTCTGGGGCGAACGCCTGCTCGATGCGATCAACGCCGAACTGGAGGCCATGCCGAATCCCGTGGCGGTCAATCTGGCTTCCGAGGAATATTTCAAGGCGGCGGTCGGCCGCAAGATCAAGGGCCGGCTGATCCAGCCGGTGTTCGAGGACTGGAAGAACGGCCGCTACAAGATCATCAGCTTCTACGCCAAGCGGGCGCGTGGCTTGATGACGCGCTATGCGGTGCTCAACCGGTTGCATCAGCCGGAGGCGCTGCAGGATTTCGCCGAGGACGGCTACGGCTTCGTGCCCGAGGCGTCGGACGACCGGACCTGGGTGTTCCGGCGCCGGATGTGAGATGAGCCTGGCGGCCCGCATCGGCAACGTCGGCTACCGTTTCGGGAGCCTGCGCGAGGTGCTGGCCAAGGCCAGCCCGGCGCGTTCCGGCGATGCACTGGCCGGCATTGCGGCGGCGAGCGCTACCGAGCGCATGGCCGCCAGGCTGGTGCTGGCTGATCTGCCCTTGCGCCGCCTGCTCGACGAGCCGCTGATTCCCTACGAGAGCGACGAGGTCACCCGGCTGATCGTCGATAGCCACGACGCGGCGGCCTTCGCGCCGGTTGCTTCGCTGACGGTTGGCGAATTCCGCGAATGGCTGCTCGACGAGGCGACCGGCGAGGCGGAACTGGCCGCGCTGGCGCCGGGGCTGACGCCGGAAATGGTCGCCGCGGTCAGCAAGGTCATGCGCAACCAGGATTTGATCGCCGTCGCCCGCAAGTGCCGCGTCGTCACCGCCTTTCGCGACACGCTTGGCCTGCCCGGGCGGCTGGCGGTGCGCCTGCAGCCCAATCATCCGACCGACGACGCCCGCGGCATTGCCGCTGCGCTGCTCGACGGCCTGATGTACGGCGTCGGCGACGCGGTGATCGGCATCAACCCGGCCTCCGACAGCCCGGCGGCGCTGGCCGCGCTGTGGCGCATGCTCGACGAGCTGATCGGCCGCTTCGCCATCCCGACCCAGTCCTGCGTGCTGACCCACGTCAGCAGCCAGATCCAGGCCATCGAGGCCGGACTGCCGGTCGACCTGGTCTTCCAGTCGGTGGCCGGAACCGAGGCGGCCAACGCTGGCTTCGGGATCAACCTGGCCCTGCTGCAGGAAGCCCGCGAGGCGGCGCTGTCGCTCAAGCGCGGCACGGTCGGCGACCATGTGATGTACTTCGAGACCGGCCAGGGCAGCGCCTTGTCGGCCAACGCCCACCACGGCGTCGACCAGCAGACCTGCGAGGCGCGGGCCTACGCCGTGGCCCGCCATTTCAAGCCGCTGCTGGTCAATACCGTGGTCGGCTTCATCGGCCCGGAATATCTCTACGACGGCAAGCAGATCATCCGCGCCGGGCTGGAGGACCACTTCTGCGGCAAGCTGCTCGGCCTGCCGATGGGCTGCGACATCTGCTACACCAACCACGCCGAGGCCGACCAGGACGACATGGACAACCTGCTGGTGCTGCTCGGCACGGCCGGCGTCAATTTCATCATGGGCGTGCCGGGGGCCGACGACATCATGCTCAACTACCAGAGCACCTCCTTCCACGACCAGCTGTTTGCGCGCCAGACGCTGGGTTTGCGGCGGGCGCCGGAATTCGAGGCCTGGCTGCAGACGATGGGGCTGGCCGACGAGCACGGGCGCCTGTTGCCGCCACGCGCCGATCATCGCCTGCTGCAGGACCTGACGCGGGGGCTGAAATGAAGCGGGCCGACCCTTGGGGGGCGCTGGCCGGGCTGACTGCCGCCCGCATCGCGCTCGGCCGGGCCGGCGCCAGCCTGCCGACCGGGGCCGTGCTGCGTTTCGATGTTGCCCACGCACTGGCCCGCGATGCGGTGCACACGCCGCTCGACCTGGCGGCGCTGGCCGCCGGCTGGCAGGCGCGGCAGGGCGAAGCGGCGGTGATCGTTCATAGCCGGGCCGGGGATCGCCACATCTATCTGCAGCGGCCGGACCTCGGGCGTCGGCTGGACGAGGACGGTGCGACCCGTCTTGCCGCGCTGGCGGCGGGGGAAATCGATCTGGCCATCGTCGTCGCCGACGGCCTGTCGGCGACCGGCGTTGCGGCCCACGCGCTCGACCTGCTCGACGAACTGCTGCCGCGCTTGCGTGGCCTGCGTCGGGCACCGCTGATCGTCGCCGGCCAGGGGCGGGTGGCGCTGGGTGACGAAATCGGTGCCCTGCTCAAGGCGCGACTGGTGCTGGTCCTGCTCGGCGAACGGCCGGGCCTGTCGTCGCCGGACAGCCTCGGCGCCTACCTGACTTTCGCGCCGCAAGCCGGGCGGCTCGACGCCGAGCGCAACTGCGTCTCGAACATCCGGCCGGCCGGGCTGCCGTTGCCGCTGGCGGCGGCACGGCTGGCCTGGCTGATAGCCGCGGCGCTGACCCGGCGGCTGACTGGAGTCGGGCTGAAGGATGAAAGCGATACGCTGCTGTCTGGCGGCGGGGGATCGGCGGCATTGCCGAGCTGAAATTTCAATTTTGGCCAAAAAATTGGGCCGACCGTAGCATTCGCTATTCGGCGAGGCGCAGCGACATGGCTGCCGGCTTGACGATCTGGAAAGCCAGCTTGGTCCGCCCGCGCAGCTTCAGTAGTGCCTTGTCCTTGCTGACCAGGATGTCGGCTTCGGCACGGGCGGCCAGTTCGAGGAATTTCTGGTCGTCGCGGTCCTTGCAGCGCGGCAGCGGCGGCGCTTCGCCATCGGCGACCACCCGGACCAGCGCGGTGTAGCGCGCCCAGCGCTCGGCGATCATCTCCGGCGTCAGCTTCAGTTGCGGGTAGGTCAGCACGCGCTGCAACTCGTCCAGTGTGCGCGCATCGGCTAGGCATTCGATGCGGCCGGCTTCCAGCGCCGCCATGATGGGCACCGCATCCACGTTGGCCCAGTGGAAGAGGTCGAGGACGACATTGGTGTCGAGGACGATGCGCAGCATGGGGCGGGATTGTACTGCCGGAAAACCTCGGTCGCCTTCCGGCAGCGGGATAAATTGCCGAGGAATGGCCAATTTTCATGGATGACTATGACATTTGTCAGATTGTCATTTGGCATATTTCGGAGCATTCTGGCTGCTCTCGATATCGGCATGGAACAAGGAGGCAATGATGAATCCGAAAGCTGCCGGGGCTGCCGAGTCCCCCATCGATCCGCTGTCGCAGTACGTTTCTTCCGTGCTCCGGCTGAACCAGCAGATGCATCGCATCCAGGACAACAAGAACGCAATTGCGGCCAGCCTGGGGCGCGCGGCTGCCGCGCTGCGTTCGATCCCGATCGCCAAGGCGCCCCAGCGCTAGGCATCGGCCTACGCCGTCACCGGGCGGTGCCGGCGTAGGGCCGGGGCGCGGATAGTGGCGTTTTGATCGGCGCTGTCCTTTGCATGGCGGCGGCTGTTCCGGTTTCGGGATTTTTCATGCGGCTCGCCTCGCGTCCGACAATCCGGGATAATGCGCGCTTTTTCAAAGCCTTGCTGCCATGTCCCGCATCCTGCTCGCCCCCATGGAAGGTCTCGCCGATCCGCTGATGCGGAACGTGCTGACGGCTGTTGGCGGCTACGACTGGGGCATCTGCGAATTCATACGGGTCACCGAAAGCGTGCTGCCCAACCGCACTTTCCTGCGTACCTGCCCGGAACTGCTGAATGCCAGCCGCACCGAGGCCGGCACGCCGATGCGCGTGCAACTGCTCGGCTCCGACCCGCATTTCATGGCTGCCAACGCCCGGCGCGTCGTCAAGCACCGGCCGGCCGGTGTCGACATCAATTTCGGTTGCCCGGCGCCGACGGTGTTCCGTCATCGCGGCGGTTCGGCCCTGCTCGGCGAGCCGGAGCTGCTACACGCCATCGTCAGCGCAGTGCGCGCCGAGGTGCCGGCCGACATCCCGTTCACCGCCAAGATGCGCCTCGGTATCGCGGATTGCAGCCTGGCCGTCGATTGCGCCCAGGCCATCGAGGCCGGCGGCGCCGACGAGCTGATCGTCCATGGCCGGACCAAGGTCGACGGCTACCGGCCGCCGGCGCGCTGGGCGCAGATCGACCGTGTGCGGGAAGCGGTGGACATCCCGATTATCGCCAACGGCGAGGTGTGGAGCCTGGACGACTACCATCGCATCCGCGCCGAATCGGGCTGCGCCGACGTCATGCTCGGCCGCGGCGCGCTGGCCGATCCGCTGCTGCCGCGCAAGATTCGCGGTGAGCCGACCGGCGGTTGGGCCGAGTTGATCCCGTCGGTGGCGACCTATTGGCACGGCGTGCGCGAACGCGTACTGCCGGTGCACGCCGGTGGCCGCCTCAAGCAATGGCTGATGCTGCTGCGCCGCCACTACCCGGAGGCCGAGGCGCTCTACCAACGCCTGCGCCCGGTCAAGGCAGCCGAAGACATTGACCGCCTGCTGATCGCCGCCGGCATTCTCGAAGGCCTGCCGCTGGCCGCATGATGGACGGCAACTCGCGTTTCATTTCCAGCGCGCAGGACGGGCCGCACAAGGATCTCGACGATCTGGTCCGTCGTCACATCGCCCATCCTTTCCGCAAGCCGATACTCGACTACAACCGCGAAGCCTTCGCCGCGGCGTTGGCAGCGCGTGATGCCTGGAAGCCGCAGGCGCCGCTGATCCTCGATGCCGGCTGCGGTGTCGGCTGGAGTACGCTGCGCATCGCCGAGCAGTTTCCCGATCACTTCGTGTTGGGCGTCGACCAGTCGAGCGACCGGATCGCGCGGGGCAAGCCGGTGGCGATGCCGGCCAATGCTCTGCTGGTCCGCGCCGACCTGGTCGATTTCTGGCGCCTGCTGGCCGAGCACGGCATCCGCCTGGCCCGTCACTACAACCTTTACCCCAATCCGTGGCCGAAGATCGGCCATCTCGCCCGGCGCTGGCATGGCCACGCAGTGTTTCCGGTCTGGCGCCAACTGGGCGGCGAACTGGAGTGCCGCAGCAACTGGCGCATCTACATCGAGGAAATGGCGCAAGCGCTGACCCTGCTGACCGGCCAGCCGGTGGCCGCCGAGCCGTATTCGACCAATGAACCGATGACGCCGTTCGAGAAAAAATATCTCGCCTCGGGCCACGAATTGTGGCGCTGCCGGGTCACCTTGCCATGAACGTTTGTCAGTCCTGCGGCGCCTGCTGCGCCAGCTTCCGCGTCGATTTTCACCCGGCCGAACTGGCCGGTGGCGCCTTTGCCTGGGGCGAGGGGGTTCCGGCCAAACTGACGGTGCCGGTGACGCCGGCGATCGTCCGCCTGTGCGGCACCGATGCGGCAGCGCCGCGCTGCGTGGCTCTGGCCGGAACCGTCGGCGAGAACGTTGCCTGCACGATCTACGACGTTCGTCCCTCGCCTTGCCGTGAATTCGATACCGGCTACGTCGCCTGTGCTCGCGCCAGGCAGCGCCATGGTCTTCCGCCCCTCTAAACGGGATTTATCCCCGTTTTGGTCGGGCAAGTCTGTGGATAAGCTCTGGACAGACCGGGCAAGTCGCTGAGCTGGAAGGGAATTCCTGGCTTGCCTTAAAAATGGGCAGAGAACGTTCAGACCGCCTTTTTGGCGGCGCGTTTTCCCCGTTTCGACGAGTGCAACTGCGTTTCGATCAGTTCTGCCGGTAGCGGCTTGGAGTACAGGTAGCCCTGCAGGAATTCACAGTTCAGCTGGGCCATCGTTTCCTGCTGGGCGACGGTTTCGACGCCCTCGGCAACGACCTTCATGCGCAGGCTGTGGGCTAGCGCGGTGATGCCCTTGACGATGGCGATCGCATCTTCGTCATCCGGGATGTCCTGAATGAACGAACGGTCGATTTTCAGGATATCGGCCGGCAGGTGCTTCAGGTAGGCGAGCGAGGAGTACCCGGTGCCGAAATCGTCGATGGAAATATGGATGCCCAGGCTGCGCAGTTCGCGCAGCAGATCGATACTCTCGGCGGCGCGCTCCATCATCACGCTTTCGGTGATTTCGAGGACCAGTGAGGTGGCCGGCAGGCCGCTCTCGTTCAGCGCGCTGAGAATGATGCTGCGTAGGTCGGGCTGCTCCAGTTGCTTGGACGACAGATTGATCGCCACATGCAGTTTGGAGATGCCGTTGTCCAGCCAGGTCTTGGCCTGCATGCAGGCAGTGCGCAGCACGCGCTCGCCCAAGGGCAGGATGAGGCCGGTTTCTTCGGCAATCGGGATGAACTCGGCCGGCGAGACGATGCCGCGTTCGGGGTGCAGCCAGCGGACCAGGGCTTCGACACCGTTGATCCGGCCGCTGCGCGTCTCGACAACCGGCTGATAGAAAACGGTGATTTCATCGCGTTCCAGCGCCCGCCGAAGGTCGGCTTCCATCTTCAGGCGGTCGGAAATGGCGGATTCCATGGTCGCTTCGTAGTAGCAGAAGCCGCTGCCACTGCTCTTGGCCCGGTACATCGCGGTATCCGCGTGGCGCAGAAGGCGGTTGATGTCCGGTCCGTCATCGGGATACAACGCAATGCCGATACTGGCCGTGACGACGATTTCCTGGTTGTCGATGAGCAGCGGGGCCGATACCGTACGGCAGATGTTCTGGGCGACGCTGGCTGCCACACCCGAATTCGGCAGGTCGCCGAGCAATACCGTGAATTCGTCGCCGCCCAGGCGGGCCACGCAATCGTCGGTTCGCACGCAGCCCTTCAGGCGTTGCGCCATGGTCGCCAGCAATTTGTCACCAACCTCGTGGCCCAGCGTGTCGTTGATGAATTTGAAGCGGTCGAGGTCGAGGAAGAGGACGGCCAGTTTTTCGTTATGGGCTTCGGCTTCCTCGATAGAGTGAGCCAGTTGCTCCATGAACAGCAAGCGGTTGGGCAGGCCGGTCAGCGTGTCGTTGTAGGCCAGATGCCGGACATGGCGCTCGGCCCGGGTGGCGTCGATGATCCGGCGGACCCGCTGATTGACCACCGAGAGGTGGATGGGCTTGGGGATGAAGTCGCTGGCGCCGGCTTCGAAGGCGCGTTCAATCGAGTGGCGGTCTTCGAGTGCCGTGATCATCAGGATCGGGATGTCTTTCCAGCGCGGGTGGCGCTTCAGCGCCGCACAGGCGTCGAAGCCGTTCATTACCGGCATCAGGGCGTCCATCAGGATGGCGTCGGCCGAGTTGTGCTCCAGCCAGTCGATCACTTCGCTGCCGTCACTGGCTTCCTCGACCCGGAATCCGCTGCGGTAAAGGGCGTGGCGCAGGGCAGAACGGGTACTGCGGTCGTCATCGACGACCAGGACAAGCGGCGCATCCTCGCGCAGTTGCGGCAA
The DNA here is from genome assembly GCA_020621865.1 of Betaproteobacteria bacterium. GTDB lineage: Bacteria > Pseudomonadota > Gammaproteobacteria > Burkholderiales > Rhodocyclaceae > Azonexus. The sequence goes on from JAHRYW010000002.1 coordinate 381,158, forward strand.
ACTCGACGAAGAGGGGTCCAGTTCGGCCATCAGCGCCGGTTCGATCATCGTGAATTCGGTCCGCAGGCGCAGCAGCAGTTCGCTGGCTTCGCTGAGTACGCCGGCTTCGGCCTGCAGTTCCATTTCGCGGGCGGCATTGGCCATGGCAATCGCCCCCAGATTGCTGGCCGCGCCCTTGATGGCATGGGCGATATTGCCGAGTGTCGAGGCATTGCCTTCGGCGATAGCGGTTTCGATCTGGATCAGGTACTTGGGAATGTCTTCGAGGAAAGGCCGGATGGCTTCGCTGACCGAGGTTCCCAGTATTTCCCGGAGGCGCTTGATGACCGTCGTGTCGAGTGGCGGATTGCCGCCAATCTCGGCCGGAGGTTCGGTAAGCGGTACGGGGTCGGAGTGCCAGTGCAACCACTCGGTCAGGCAATTGGCGAGAGCATCCAGGGTCAGGGGCTTGGGCAGGTGGCCGTCCATGCCGACGGCCAGGCAGCGTTCGACATCGGCCGGCAAGGTATTGGCGGTCATGGCGATGATCGGGATATGGCGCTCGGTGCCCGCTTCCAGGTTGCGGATGGCTTCGGTCGCCTGGTGTCCGTCCATTTCCGGCATCGAGCAATCCATCAGGATCAGGTCCCAGCCGCCTGCCTGCCATGCCTCCACCGCCTCTATGCCATTCCTGGCGATATGGCTGGTGCAGCCGAGCATGCGCAGCATGCCGGTGGCAACCAGTTGGTTGGTCGCATTGTCTTCGGCGACCAGGATTCTGCCGGCACGGCTGAATGGCTTGTCGGGGTTGGGGCGCTTGGCCGGCGATGGTAGGCCGACGACGCAGGGGGCGCTGAACCAGAATTCGCTGCCTTGTCCGGGGGCGCCCTCGACGCCGATTTGGCCGCCGAGCAGAAGCACGATCTGTTTGCAGATGGAGAGTCCCAGTCCGCTGCCGCCATAGCGGCGGGTGGTCGAGGTATCGGCCTGGGTAAATGAGTCGAAGATAAGGCCTTGCAGTTCCTTGGCGATACCAATACCGGTGTCGCGCACGCTGAAGCGCAACATGCGGCCTTCGTCGATGGTGTCGACGGTCAGCGTGACCGAACCGTGCTCGGTGAATTTGATGGCGTTGCCCAGCAGGTTGATCAGGACTTGCCGGATGCGCGCCGGATCGCCGGTCAGGTTCGGCGGTATGTCGCTGGCTACGCGGGCGGTCAGGCTCAGGTTCTTTTGAGCGGCGAGCGAGTGGAAGATGTTCATCACGCCGTCGATCAGCGGCTGCAGTTCGAAATCGCAGGCGTCGACCTCCATCCGGCCCGCTTCCAGGCGCGAAAAGTCGAGGATGTTGTTGATCAATTCCAGCAGATATTGGGATGAATCCCAGGCCAGGCCCAGGAGCTCCTGCTGCTCGCGATTCATCCTGCTCTTCTTGAGCATGTCGAGTGTACCGATCACCCCATTGAGCGGCGTACGGATTTCGTGACTGATCGTGGCTGCGAAATCCGCTTTCAGCTTGGCGAAACGCAAGGCGCTGTCCCGGGCAAGTCGCAATTCCTGTTCGCGCTGCTCAAGCGCCTCCATCATGCAGTTGAATGCGTGGGCCATGTCGGCCAGGTCCTGCGGGCCGGACAGATCGGCGCGCAATCCGATTTCGCCGCTTTCGGCACGGGCCATGGTCGCTGAGAGATCGGCCAGCGGTTGGGTGAGGCGCCGGGCCAGGATGCGCAAGCCGAGCACGAAAAAGACCGAAAACGCGATGCCCGCCGCGAAATTGACGACAAAAACCTCGTGCACCAGGGTATTTAGCGTTGCCTTGCTTTGGTCGATGATGACGAAGCCGAGCAGGATGTCCTGTCTTACTGTCGTCTCGAATTGGGAGTCCGGGCCGGATACCGACCACACCGGTGCGACGAAGCGCCAGCCGTCGGGGCTTTCGGCATCCAGGTAAGGGTCGCGAACACTGGGAGAGGGCGGGCGATTTCCTTGGTCGACAATGGCTTTGCCTTTTTCGAGCAGGATCCGCCCATCGGCCTGGCGAATCGCGATGTGGGTGATATCCGGGAAGGCGGAGGTGGCCGCAAGAGCCTCAGCGACATTTTCCGTCGAGCCGAAGGCCAGTGCCAGGCGGCTCTGCGCAGCAAGGTTCCGGGTGATGCGCAGGCCGTCATCCAGCTTGCTGGCATAGAGTTGGCGACTGCCTTGCCAGGAGGTGATCAGCGCGGCCAGTAGCGAAATGCACAAGACCCCGGCCGAAAAAACGATCGCCAGTTGACTGCGAAAGGTGGTTTTTCTGAAGCGGTGCAGCAAACCGGACAACCAAGCCATGGTGGCCTATTGCTCCGGGAATAGCAGGTCGAAGCCCTGTTGTTGGGCGTTCGAGGAGGCCAGGCCAAGATGGCTGGCCGTCCGCGTATTGAAGGCGGTCAACACATCGCGCAGGGGCAATACGCCGCGGGCGACGGGGCTGCCGCTGGCCAGGCCGAGGGCAGACGTAGCCAGGTTGCGCCCAAGTTCGACATTGTTCGGATAGAGGGCGAAGAGGGCGCCGCGTTTGACATGCGAAACGTTGCTGGAAAATACCGGGATGCTCTTCGACCATGATTCCTGCAGGACCAGCGGCAGGACCAGCGAATCGTCGACCGTTGCACTGTCCTGCGGCAACCATAGCGCATCGCGTTTGGGATCGGCCGTGGCAAAGAAGTTCTGGTAGATGACCAGCGAACTCTTCAAGTCGCTGGCTTCCTGGGCAAGCAGTTCGATCCCCTGGGCGCGGGCTGCTTCCCTGGCCAGTTTGATCAGCCAGGCGTTCTGGCGAGGTTCGTAAACGACATACACGCGCTGAGTTTTCGGCGAAAGCGCCTTCAAGCGGGCAAACAGCAGGGCCGGGTCCGGCGCCAGGCTGAGAATGGCGCCATTGCGTACGTCAGTATCGGGAACCGAGACCACGCCACCGGCAATGACACCAAATTCCTTGTCGAGCGCGCTGGCGGCCTTCAGGCCGTTGCGCCCCAGGGCGATGACGACGCGAACATCCTGCCGCTTCAGTTCGCCGGAAATGGCCTGGGCGTTGAAATTGCTCCCTACAGCGATGCTGCTTACCTTGGTCTGGGCGCTTTCCTCGATGCCCTCGATGATTTTTGAGAAGACGCTGCGATAGGGTTCGCCGATATCCGGGTAAAGCACGGCGATCGGCCCGATGCTGCTGCCGGCTGCGGCAAGCCGGATCGGGCCGCCACGCAGGGCGGTTGCCAACAGCAACTGACTGAGGCGGGGTTCTTCAAGATCCTTCAGGGTCAGCCGGATGATCTCGACGCCCGGCGTGCTTTCCATGCCGCCCAGCACACTGGAAAAAGTGCCTGAATTGTCGTCGTCGGTTTCGGCAAAAATTACGGCAATACGCGTCGCGCCTGCCTCAGCCTGGAGATGGCAGGCAAGCAGCAGGACGGAAAGCAGTAAGCGAAGGAAACGCAATGTCATTGGGCCATTATAGGCTGTATCGTGCCTGAAGCCAGAAGCTGCGGCCCGGCATGGGGAGGTCGTAAATGATACCGGAGGCGGCCTTGGTCGGTTCGCGAATATCGGCATTGAACAGGTTGTAGACCGAGGCAGAGAAATCCCAGCCGGTTTTTTTCAGGGCTGTGCGCAGGGTCAGGTTAACCGAGGTGTAGTCCGGAATTTTTGGCCGACTGTCGCCGGCCGGCCGCTCGCGGTCGGCGACGTGGTTGATCTGCCCGCTCAGCAGCCAGTCGGGATAAAAGCGCCAATCGGCACGGGTGTAAAGACGATGGTGTGGTGCGTAGCCGGCATCCTGCTGCGTGGTTTGATCAATGTTCTTTTGGTAGGCGTAATGCCCTGAAAGGCGCAGGGTGCTTGAGGCATCCCACTGCACCTCAAGTTCTCCGCCCTTGCCTTTCTGCTTGCCGGAGTTTTGGTATGTGGCTCCCGACTGATTGATGATGTCGGAAATCTCATGCTGGAAAATGCTCAGGCTGGCTTGCAGGTCATGCCGGAGCTGCCAGGTTGCCGCCGCTTCAAGCGTGGTGATTTTTTCCGGCATCAGCGCCGGATTGCCCAGTGCGATCGGGTTTCCGGTCGCGTATTGCTCGACGAATGAGGGCGCACGGAACGCCGTGCCGTACATCAGCTTGGCGGTCAGATCCTGGCGTGCTTCCCAGACCAGGGCCAGGCGCGGGTTGGTGGTGCTGCCGAAATCGGAATAGCTGTCGTAGCGTACCCCGCCGGTCAGCGTCCAGGCGCGGGCGAGGCTCCATTCATCCTGGGCATACACATAGCTGAGATTGCGTTTGTGGGGGGCGAGGAAGAGGTTGTCTCCGCTTGCTACATACATCGGCAGTGGAGTCAGCACGGGAATCTGCGTGAAATTCTTGGTTTCGCTGGTTTTGTAGATTTCCAGTTCATCGTGACCGAAGCCGAAACGAATGCGATGGTCGGCAAATCCCGAATAGACGCTGGTCGCGGATAGCCGGAGCTGGCGCTCCCATTTGTTTGGGGCGCCGATCATGCCATCGGGAAAACCGGGGAAGACACCGCCCGGAATGACCACCAGCGGCGTGGTCACTTCGTTGGCCAGCTGCATGTAAGCTGCTTGCAGGTTCAGGCTGAGATCCCTGGCAAAATTTTCGTCGGTCCACGAGAGGTCGCTCGTGATGCGTTCACTGCGGACTTGCCCGGTCGGATCCAGCGCACCGGCAATGCCGGCGGCGGTTCCCATGTTGTCGCGCAGTGTGTATGCCGCCCGCCAGCGGAACCTGTCGTAACCGATGTCGATTTGCGCGTCGATGCTGTCGTAACCGTTGTTGAGCGGTCCGCTATTGCCGACCAGGTCGCTACGGACATTGCGTCGCGAACCATCGGTGCCGCCAATCTTCAGGTAGCCGGCCATGTCGACATTGCCGATTTTCCCGCCATGCTGGACCCAGCTATCCCAACTGCTGAAGGAGCCGGTGCGGAAACCGACGGTGGTTCCGTCGATATCGGCGGCGGTCTTGGTGATGATGTTGATCGTGCCGGCAAAGGCGTCGGCGCCGTACAGTGCCGAGCCTGGGCCGCGAATGATTTCGATGCGGGCAATGTTCTCCACCGGGAGTTCAACGGACATTTCGTCCGGGTTGCCCAGATAGACACTGGTTCGGGGAATGCCGTTGACCAGCATCAGCACATGCGGAGAAGAACTGGCGAGTATCCCGCGCATGCCGTAGGTCGGGGTGTAGTTGTTTTGCAGCGAGTTGCGTGAGATGTGCAGGCCGGGAACCGTTTCGAGCGCTTCACTAAGCGTTCTGGCGCCGATGTTGGCGATATCTTCGGCGGTGATGACCGTTGCCGCCGAGGGGGCCTTTCTGGCGAGCTGCCGGGTGCCCGTGGCAATGCTGACGAAATGCTTGTCGCCATAGGCCAGGGCCAGGTCTTCTTCTTCCATTGCCGGCTGGGCGTGGGTAGTGCCCGCCAGCACAGAAAGTACGGACGTGACGAGGATGCGCCTACGCAGCATGAATGAACTCCCCCCTGTTTTTACACTTTTTAACCTTTTGAAGACTATGCCAAAAGGCAATTTCAGGCAATTGCCATGGAGAGAAAGCGGCATTCGCGACTGGGGGATAAAAACAAATTTCCTGCTGTCCGGTGTTCCGTAAGTTCACAGTCAGCTATCTAAAAGATAAAATATATAAGACTTGGGTGGAGGGGTTTGTGCCCGCCTGCTGAACCGATGTATATCCACCGTTGTCGTAGAATGTCTGATTACGCCAAGAATTTCCCAGAGCAACCCTTTACGAAAGGAAGTCGCCGTGCTTGAAGCCTATCGCGCCCATGTTGCAGAGCGTGCAGCCCTCGGTATCCCGCCGCTGCCCCTGTCCAAGCAACAGACCACCGAACTGGTGGCCCTGCTGAAGAATCCCCCGGCCGGCGAAGAAGCCGCCCTGGTCGAACTGATCACCTATCGCGTGCCGGCTGGCGTCGATGATGCCGCCAAGGTCAAGGCTGAGTTCCTGGCCAAGGTCGCCAAGGGCGAAGAAAGCTGTGCCCTGATCTCCAAGGAAAAGGCTACCGAACTGCTCGGCACGATGCTCGGCGGTTACAACGTCAAGCCGCTGATCGACCTGCTGGCTTGCGGCACCTGCGGCACCGTTGCCGCCGAAGGCCTGAAGAAGACCCTGCTGGTGTTCGACTTCTTCCATGATGTCGCCGAACTGGCCAAGGCCGGCAACGCCAATGCCAAGTCCGTCATGCAATCCTGGGCCGACGGCGAGTGGTTTACCTCGCGCCCGGCCGTGCCGGCGTCGCAGAAGCTGACCGTCTTCAAGGTCACCGGCGAAACCAACACCGACGACCTGTCGCCCGCGCCGGACGCCTGGTCGCGCCCGGACATCCCGCTGCACGCACTGGCCATGCTGAAGAACCCGCGCCCGGGTATCGAAGCCGACGAGCCGGGCTCGCGCGGTCCGATCAAGCAACTGGAAAAGCTGGCCGCCAAGGGCAACCTGATCGCCTACGTCGGTGACGTGGTCGGTACCGGTTCTTCCCGCAAGTCCGCCACCAACTCGGTGCTGTGGTTCACCGGCGAAGACATCCCTTTCGTTCCGAACAAGCGTTTCGGTGGCGTCTGCCTCGGCTCCAAGATCGCCCCGATCTTCTTCAACACGATGGAAGATGCCGGCGCCCTGCCGATCGAAATCGACGCCGGCCAGATGGACATGGGCGACGAGATCGAACTGAAGGTTGACCAGGCTACCGGCAAGGTCACCGCCACCAAGAATGGCGCCACCATCGCCGAATCCCAGCTCAAGACCCTCGTCATCCTCGACGAAGTCCGCGCTGGCGGCCGTATCCCCCTGATCATCGGTCGCGGCCTGACCACCAAGGCCCGCGAATTCCTCGGTCTGCCGCAATCGACCCTGTTCCGCCTGCCGCAAAACCCGGCCGACGACGGCAAGGGCTATTCGCTGGCCCAGAAGATGGTTGGCAAGGCCTGCGGCGTGACCGGCATCCTGCCGGGTACCTACTGCGAGCCGAAGATGACCACCGTCGGTTCGCAAGACACCACCGGCCCGATGACCCGCGACGAACTGAAGGATCTGGCCTGCCTCGGCTTCTCCGCCGACTTGGTGATGCAGTCCTTCTGTCACACCGCTGCTTATCCGAAGCTGGTCGACGTTCGCATGCACCGCGAACTGCCGTCCTTCATCTCGACCCGCGGCGGCGTTGCGCTGCGTCCGGGCGACGGCGTCATCCACTCCTGGCTGAACCG
>JAHRYW010000002.1:389073-397301 GCA_020621865.1 Betaproteobacteria bacterium
TCCTGCATGACCAACATCGGCCACTTCCGTGCCGCCGGCAAGGTCCTCGAAGGCAAGTCGGACATCCCGACCCGTCTGTGGATCGCCCCGCCGACCAAGATGGACGCGCTGATCCTGACCGAAGAAGGCTACTACGGCGTCCTCGGCAAGTCCGGCGCCCGCATGGAAATGCCGGGCTGCTCGCTGTGTATGGGCAACCAGGCGCAGATCCGCAAGGGTTCCACCGCGATCTCTACCTCGACCCGCAACTTCCCGAACCGCCTCGGCATCGACACCCAAGTTTATCTGGGCTCCGCCGAACTGGCCGCCATGTGCGCGCTGGCTGGCCGTATCGTGACCGTTCCGGAATATATGGAGCAGATCAAGTTGGTGAATGCCAAGGCCGGTGAAGTCTATCGCTACATGAACTTCGACCAGATTCCGGAGTTCGTCGAGCAGGCTGCGACCGTCGAGATGTAATTTCGATTTCGGCCGAAATTTCCGGCCGACCGTAGCATTCTGAAAAAGCCCCCGTCGTCTCAGTGGTAACTGAGCGGCGGGGGTTTTTTTTGCGCAACCCTGTATCCCCTCGTCAAAGTACCCGGTGAGGGCCTTGAATTTTCTATCTCCTTTGGCGTCTACTTTTCTTCAAGCACCTCGATGAAATAGTGGTCCGCCCGATGGATCCGCGGGCGACAGACGTGGAGGAAATAGCCATGGGCAAGGTAAGCATCCGTCACCCCAGCCGAGGCGACATCCCGGAACTGATCGGCTTGCAGCGGCGCGCCTATCCGCCAGAACTGCCGCACTGGTCCCGCAGCAGCTTCGCGCAGCAGCAGGAGACCTTCCCGCAGGGGCAGATCGTCGCTGAACTGGACGGCCGGCTGGTCGGCTGCGCCAGTTCGCTGGTGGTGCTGTGGAACGACTGGTGCGATGCGCACACCTGGAAGGAGATCACTGCCGGCGGCAGCTTCGACAACCACGATCCGGTCGGGCTGACGCTGTACGGAGCCGAGGTGTTCGTCGATCCGGCGCTGCGTGGCCAGGGCGTCGGCCATGCGCTCTACGAGGGACGCCGCCGGCTGTGCCGGGCGATGAACCTCAAGCGCATCATCGCCTGCGGCCGGCTGCCGGGCTACCACCGCTTCGCCGACCAGTTGAGCGCCGAGGACTACGCCAAGCGCGTGATCTGGGGCGACCTGCGCGATCAGGTGCTGAGCTTCCAATTGAACGAGGGTTTCCACTATTGCGGCGTGATCGGGGACTACCTGCCGGAAGACCCCGAATCGTGCGGCAACGCGTCGCTGATCGTCTGGCTCAACCCCGACTACGATCCGACACAGCCCACCCGCATACCGGAGGAGGATATCCTATGATCGTCAGAATCGCCGCGGTGCAGTACCTGCTGCGCCAGATCCACGACTGGTCCGGTTTCGAGAACCAGGTGCGTTTCGTCATGCAGGCGGCCGGCGACTACCGCCCGCATTTCGTCATGCTGCCGGAGATCTTCACCACCCAACTGCTGTCCTTCATGGATACCCGCGAACTGCCGGTGGCGGTGCGCAACATGCACGACTACACCACCCGCTACATCGAGTTGATGCGCGAACAGGCGCAGTACTGGCGAGTGTTCCTGATCGGCGGCAGCCATCCGACGCAGCGTGACGGCCAGCTCTACAACACCGCCTACCTGTTCACCCCGGAAGGCGAGGTCCTCGAGCAGGATAAGATCCACCGTACGCGCTGGGAGCGTGAGATGTGGGATACCTCGGCCGGCAGCCAATTGCGACTATACGACACCCCCTACGGCAAGATCGCCATCCTGGTCTGCTACGACATCGAGTTCCCCGAACTGGCGCGCAAGCTGTGCGAGGCCGGCGCCGATATCCTCTTTGTGCCCTCGTGCACCGACGACCGCCAGGGTTTCCTGCGCGTGCGCTATTGCTGCCATGCGCGCGCCATCGAGAACCAGGTCTATGTGGCCATGACCAGCACCGTGGGCAGTCTGCCGGTGCAGGGCCTGGGCGTGCACTACGGCCAGGCGAGCATCATCACGCCGTCGGACTTTCCGTTCTCGCGCGACGGCATCGCCGCCGAGGGAACGCCCAACGTGGAGCAGATCGTCATCGCCGACGTGAACATCGACAACCTCACGCAGAACCGGGTGAACGGCACCACCATCCCGCTGTACGACAAGCGCCACGACGTGTACGACAACCCGGTCGAACAGCTCAGCATCCGGTGAACCGATGTCGCTGAACTCCTCTCATGTGCGAGCTGACCCCGCAGCGGAGGAGAGTTTGAGCAGGCGCATGACGAGAAGGAGGTGGCAGAATCACTCGCCGGGATTCAGGGCCAAGGTGGCGATTGCTGCCTTGAAGGGCGACAAGATACTGGCCGAACTGGTGCCGGATTTCGACGTCCATCCGAACCGTATTCCGGCCTTCGTTGAGGTCGCTGAAACCGTCGAGATGTAATTCGCGAAAAGCAGCTTTTTTTGAGACCGACCGTAGCATTCTGAAAAATTCCCTGCCGGGAAGCTAGCTGTAGTGCATTACCGCTCGGCGCGCCATCTAATGACGTTTTTTGGGCGACATGCGCTAGACTGCCGGACCCGCCGTCGATGAGCTTCCGATGAAACGTCTTGCTGCGCTGTTTCTGCTTCTGCCCAATCTGGCATGGGCCATGTCGGTGGCTTTTATCAATCCGGGTAAATCGGACGAAATCTACTGGCTGACCGTGACCCGTGCCATGGAGGCGGCGGCGCAGGATCTCGGCATCAAGTTCGAGGTCCTGTATGCCGAGCGCCAACATCCGCGGGTTTTCGAGTTCGCCCGTGAAATCGTCGCCCGTCCGGCCGCGGAACGCCCGGATTACGTGGTGGTGACCAACGATTATGCGACCGGGCCGGAGCTGTTGCGTTTGCTTGATGCGGCCGGGATCAAGACATTTCTTGCGCTGAGTGGCATTTCGGAGCCGGCCGACCGGCTGCTGACCGGCCTGCCGCGCGAACATTTTCGGGGCTGGCTGGGCTCGCTTGAGCCATACGCCGAGGAGGCGGGCTATCTGACCGCCAAGGCGCTGATCGAGCGCGGGCGCAGGGCCGGGGCACGGGCGACGGACGGGCGCCTGCACCTGCTGGCGATCAGCGGCGACCGGTCGACGCCAACCTCGATCCGGCGCAGCGAAGGCATGCGTCGGGCGGTCAACGAAGCGGGGGACGTCGTCCTCGACCAGGAGGTCTATGGTGCCTGGAACCGTGACAAGGCAGCCGAGCAGAGCGAGTGGCTGTTCCAGCGCCATCCCCAGGCGCGCCTGGTCTGGGCCGGCAACGACCTGATGGCCTTCGGCGCCATGCAGGTTTGGGAGAAACGCGGCGGCAAGCCGGGCAAGGATGCCTGGTTCAGCGGCATCAACACCTCGGCCGAGGCCATGCAGGCCGTCAAGTCCGGTCGCCTCGAGGCGCTGGCCGGCGGGCATTTCATCTGCGCTGCCTGGGCGCTGGTGATGCTTTACGACTACGACCATGGCCGCGATTTTGCGTCGGCCGAAGGGCTGGAGTTGAACCAATCGATGTTCACCCTGTTTTCACCGACGCGGGCCGACCGCTTCATGAAGCGTTTTGGCGACTTGCGTTTCGACAGTGTTGATTTTCGTCGCTTCAGCAAGGTGTTGAATCCCAAGTTGAAGCGCTACGACTTCAATTTCCGGCAATTGCTGGATTAGGGCGGGAGTCCGGGTGATCCAGCCGCAATTCCGACCGATCGCGACCAGCCTGATCCGCAGTGTGTTTCTGTGGGCGACGCTATGCGCCCTCCTGATCGGGGCGATCCAGGCGGCCTATTCCTACCTTCATGTCGAGGAGGAGTTCGAAATTGCCGTCCGCGAAATCGGCCAGAGCCATGTTCCGCTGCTGTCGGTCAGTATCTGGGACATCGAGCCGGATGCCGTGCGCCGGCAGGTCAATGACATCGCGGCCCGGCCGCAGATCGGCTTCGTGCGCCTGACCGTGGCCACCGGTCAGGTTTTCACGGCCGGCGATACTTCCCTGGCCAGCCTGGCGACGCGACGTTTCGATATTCCGCCGCCGGGCCGTCCGTTGGGGGTGATCGGACAACTGGAAATCGTCGAGAACCCGCGGGCCTTCTATCGCGAGCTGCTGTATACGGTTGGCGTGGCGGCAGTCGGCTACGGTGCGCTGACGCTGCTCATCTGTGCCCTGATCGCCTATTTGCTGAAGCGCGAACTGGAGCGCCCCTTGCGCCGGGTGGCGCAGTTCGCTGGCGAACTGACCCCGGATCGCCTGACCGTGCCGCTGGTGCTGGAACGTGCACCGGGCCATGGCCGGGACGAGATCGATCTGGTCGTCGAAGGCTTCTCGGTGCTGCAGTCCGGCATCAACAGCCACATCGCCAACCTTGACGAGCAGGTGGCGCAGCGGACGACCGAACTGGAGTCGGCGTTGGCCTCGATTCGCCGGCTGTCCACGCTGGATCCGCTGACCGGCTGCTTCAACCGGCGCCTGTTCAACGAGCGTATCCAGCAGGAGCTGGACCGGGCGATGCGCTACCAGCGCGCCCTGTCCGTGGTCTTCTGCGACATCGATCATTTCAAGCGGATCAACGACACCTGCGGGCATCTGGTCGGCGACCAGGTGCTGCAGGAAGCCGCCGAATGCTTCCGCCGGGAATTGCGCGCCCAGGTGGACTGGGTGGCGCGCTACGGAGGCGAGGAATTCGTCATCGTTCTGCCGGAAACCGCGCTGCCGTCCGCCGTGGCGACGGCCGAGCGCCTGCGTCTGGCGTTTACCGCCAGCCTGATCAAGGTGGTCCCGATCATGTCGATCACGGCCAGCTTCGGCGTCACCCAGCATGTACCCGGCGAAACCGTCCAGCACCTGCTGCAGCGGGCCGACAGCCTGCTTTACGAAGCCAAGAACGCCGGCCGCAACCGGACGCTGCCGGCGTTGTAGGGGCCGGCGGCCGGTTTTTTGAAAATCAGGTGTTTTTTGCCGCTGACCGTAGCATTGCTCAGGGTGATCGGGTTTTTCTGAAAATCGTCAAAAACAACAAAATTTATTGATTTTGGTAGTGCTTTCTGCTTAGATACCCTCAGGCCCATTTCCCGGCAGCATCGCCTGGCGCAGCATGAACCAATTCCTTCTCGACCGCCGCTACTGGCTTGTTCCACTCGCCCTGTGGAGCGCGATCGTGGTGGCCTCGCTGGGCTGGAACCTGTTCGTGATCCAGCGCCAGGTGCTCGAGTTGAGCACCAGTCAGGGCCGCGAGGTGTTCCACATGATGGACGCCATGCGCCTGTGGAATGCCCGGCACGGCGGCGTCTATGCCAAGCTGACCGAGGAGACGCCGTCGAATCCCTATCTCGAGGCGCTCGACCGCGACGTCGAAACCCGCAACGGCGTCCGCCTGACCCTGCTCAACCCGGCCTACATGACGCGCCAGGTGGCCGCTACGGTCAGCGAACTGACCGGTGTCCTGGTTCATATGACCAGCCTCAAGCCGATCAATCCGGGTAATCGGGCCGATCCCTGGGAAACCGCTGCGCTGCAGGAGTTCGAACGGGGCACCAAGGATAAGGCCGAACTGGTCGAGATGGCGGGGCGGACCTACGCCCGTTTCATGGCGCCGCTGGTGACCCGGCAGGCCTGCCTCGACTGCCATGCCAAGCAGGGCTACAAGGTTGGCGATATCCGGGGGGGCATCAGCGTCACCCTCGATACCGCGCCGTTCGCCGACGCGCTGCGCCTGCAGAAGCGCAATTCGGTGCTGGTGCATCTGGTCGGCTGGTTGCTGGTCGCGGTACTGACGCTGTTTGCGCTGGCCCGCTGGCGCGAACAGGTGCTTGCCCTGGGGCGGGCCAAGGACGAGCAGGAAGCCCTGGTCGAATTGCGCACCGGCGAATTGCGCCGGGAAGTCGTCGAGCGCCGGCAAGCGGAGACCCGCCTGCGCCTGCTGATGGATGCCTCGGGCAACGGCATTTTCGGCCTGGCCACCAACGGCGCCTGCACCTTCATCAACCCGGTGGCCCTGCGCCTGCTCGGGCTGGCGCAGGCCGAGGCCATGCTCGGACGCCCGATCCTCGACCTGATCACCCCGGATACCGCGCACGACCAAGGCTTGCATGAAGCCCTGCGCCAGGGGCGCAGCCTGCACAGCGACGATTGTGTTTTTGCCCGGGAGGACGGCAGCACCTTCCATGTCGAAATCCGTCTCGATCCGATCGACGGCGACGATGGCGCCGCCGGTGCCGTCGTCAACTTTGCCGACATTACCCAGCGCAAGGCGGCAGAAGCCAGCATCTGGCACCAGGCCAATTACGACGCCCTGACCGGGCTGGCCAACCGTCGCCTGCTCAGTCACCGGCTCGACCAGATGATCACCGATGCCCGGCGCAGCCGGGAGATCATTGCGCTGCTCTTTGTCGATCTCGATGGCTTCAAGGCAGTCAATGACGCCTACGGCCACGAAGCCGGCGACTACGTGCTGCGCGAAACGGCCTTGCGCCTGCAGGCCGGGACGCGTGAGAGCGATCTCGTGGCCCGCCTGGCCGGCGATGAATTCCTGGTCGTGCTGCGCTACCTGGCGAGCCGGGAGCATGCCGGCGCCGTCGCTGGCAAGCTGATCGAATTGCTGGCCAAGCCCTGCCTGTTCAAGGGGCATGAATTGCGGGTGTCGGCCAGCCTGGGCATCGGCATCTACCCGGACGACGGGGTTCAGGCCGACGAACTGGTAAAGAGCGCCGACCTCGCCATGTATCGGGCCAAGCAGGCCGGAAAGAATACCTACCGCTACTACGCCGGCGGCCGCTACCTGGATTGCTGGCAGCCGGCCAGTTGAGCCGAGCCAGCGGCGAAGCGGCGGTTTTGTTCCACCAGGTGAATTGGTTCTGGCCCTTCTCCCGGTCAGCCGGGAGAAGGGCCAAGCGTCCTTAAACCGCCGCAGTCAGGCTGGCCGTATCGGGCGCGATAACGGCAAACAGATCGGCCAGGGCAGCGAGGCTGGTCTGCTGCAGCGTGGCAGCGGGGATCGTCTGGCCGTCCGTGCCCGGCAGGTCGCGCGTTGCCGTGGCGGCAGCGACCACGGTCGGCGCAAAGCCCAGATTGAAAGCACCACGGGTCGTCGAATTGACGCACATATGGGTCATGAATCCGGCAATGACCAGCTGCGTCCGGCCGCTGGCCTTCAGTTGCGCTTCCAGATCGGTGCCGACGAAGGAATTCGGGTAGTTCTTGACGATCACCGGCTCGCCGGCGGCCGGGGCGACCTTGTCGGCAATCGCGCCGATCGGCTGGCGGATGTCGTAGGGCGAGCCCGGACCGGCATCGTGCTGGATGTGAAAGACCGGAACGCCCAGCTGCCGGGCGGCAGTCAGCAGGCGGGCGGCTTCGTCGAGGGCTGCTTCGACGCCGCTGAGCGCCATGACGCCCTGGCGGTAGGTGTTCTGGCAGTCGATCAGGACCAGGGCACTGTCGGCCAGCGGGGGCGGGGTATCGGGCAATCCGACGAGGTTGCGCAAGGTGGTGGGCTTCGGCATGATGCGGTCTCCTGAATGAATGGGTAGGGCGGAGCATAGGGCGCATGGCGGACACGCGGAATGGATAATCTTGCAGCGCTGCCGGGCAATTTTGCCGCGGCGCCGGACTGGAACGACGTGCGCTACGCCGTGGTGCTGGCGCGCAGCGGTTCGCTGGCTATCGCCGCCCGCCAGTTGGGGGTCGATCAGACGACCGTTTCCCGCCGCCTGCGGGTACTTGAAGCCGAGCTCGGCACCCCGCTGTTCGAGCGCCTAAAAGGCTTGCTGACGCCGACCCCGGCCGGCCGCATCCTGATCGAACGCGGGCAGCGCATGGAGCACGAGATGGCGGCGCTCTGCCATCTGGTCGCCGACAGCCAGTCCCAGATCCAGGGGACGATCCGCATCACCGCTGTTGACGCCCTGATTTCACACTACCTGGCCCGCCACCTGGCTGAATTGCGTGGCCGGTATCCGGGGCTGGCGGTCGAATTCATTGCCAGCAGCCGGCGTCTCGATTTGAGTCGCCGCGAGGCTGACATCGCCATCCGTCTGGCCCGGCCGGTCGAAGGCGATTATGTCGTGCGCCGCCTCGGCCAGCTGGGCTACGGCATCTACGGGGCGGCCCATTGCGAGGCGCCGGCGGCCTGGGCCGACCGGGCGTGGGTGGCCTACGACCAGTCGCTGGACCAGGTGCCGGAAATGCGTTGGCTGGC
>JAHRYW010000002.1:397311-445911 GCA_020621865.1 Betaproteobacteria bacterium
CGTGGGTGGCCTACGACCAGTCGCTGGACCAGGTGCCGGAAATGCGTTGGCTGGCCGACCATGTCGGTCACCAGCAGGTCACCTTCCGCTGCAACAACATGGACGCGCTGGCCACGGCGGTGGCCGATGGGCTTGGCCTGGGCATCCTGCCCCGCTTCCTTGGCGAGCAACAGCCCGGCATCCGCTGCCTGTCCGGCCCGACGCCGGTGCTGGAACGGGAAATGTGGCTGACCTTGCCGCGCGAGCTACGTGAAATCCCCCGCGTTCGCGCCGTCAGCGACTGGCTGGTTCAGCGCTTTAGCAGCGACGCGGCAATTTTCGGCTGAGCACTTGCCGGTAGCGAATCCGGCTTTCGTTACCGGAGTGGGGGTAGTCGCCAAAGCTGAGGCGTTTTCAATTTTCGCCATTTTTTGCCCCTGACCGTAGCATTGCTCCGCCCAGCCTCGGTGCGACCCGCATCGCGGGTGCTTACGGTAATCGATGCTTCGGTGCCAATAGTCCGTCGCCCCATGGCGATGAAAAATGGCATGATATCGACGTGAACGATGGCATTACCGGGCCAAAAGAGCCCAACGGCATGTCTTCGGGTACAAAAACCAATAAAAATTGCAGTACCAAGGGGAAGCAGCATGGAATTGATCATCGCTATGTTGGCGGTGTTGACCATCGTGGGCTGGTCGCTGGCCTGGCGCGGGTGGCAGCAGGCCCGGCACATGACCGAACAGGAGGAGCGGGCGCGGGCCTATGCCCGGATGTCGTCCGACTGGTACTGGGAGCAGGACGCGCAACTGCATTTCACCTGGCTGTCTGGCGGCGTTCTCGACAAGGCCGGCGTCGATCCCGAGCGCTTCTACGGTCGCACCCGTCAGGAAATGTTGGCCGGCAGCATGACGGACGAAGCCGCTGCGATGTTTGACGACCACCAGAAAATTCTGGACAGCCGCCAGGCCTTCCAGGACTTTGAATACCCCATCGTCAACGCGACCGGCCAGATCAGCCACGTCAGCGTCAGTGGTGAACCCGTTTTCGATCAGCGAGGGGGTTTCATGGGCTATCGCGGTACCGGCAAGGACGTCACCGAGCGCTACCGGATCCAGGCAGCGATGCGGCAAATGGCCCAATACGACGACCTGACCACCTTGCCCAACCGCAAACTATTTCACGACCGGCTTGGCCAGGCTGTCGAACTGGCCCGACGCGGCGGTGCCAGCCTGGCGCTGCTTTATTTCGATCTCGATCGGTTCAAGCCGGTGAATGATCGTTGGGGACACGAGGCCGGCGATCGGCTGCTCAAGGAAGTCGCCGAGCGCGTGCTGGAAATCGTCCGCAAATCGGACACGGTAGCCCGCCTCGGTGGCGACGAGTTCGTCATCCTGCTCCAGGGCGTCGGCCTGCGGGAAAACGCCGGCTGGATTGCCGCCGAGGTGCGGGAGGCTCTGGCCTATCCTTTTGTCATCGATGGAGTCATGGAAGAGATCCACATCGGGGCCAGCATCGGCATTGCCTACTACCCCGACGATGCGTTGACCGGCGATGAACTGGTCCGTATGGCCGATGCCCGGATGTACCTCGACAAGGCGAAGCAGCGCCACGGCATGACCGGGCATTGACCCGGCGCGCCCAGGCGCCGGCGGCGCTTACACCTTGCGGACGAAGCAGGCCTTAAGCATCATCTGGCCGACGTCGGTCTTGCAGTCCAGTTCATGGTCGCCGTCGACGATGCGGATGCCCTTGATCTTGCTGCCCTGTTTGAGCGTGGTCGAACTGCCCTTGACCTTCAGGTCCTTGATCACGACGACCGAGTCGCCGCTCTGCAGCACGTTGCCGTTGGCGTCCTTGACGATGCGTTCGCCTTCCTCTTCGGCCGCCGTTTCAGCCTGCGCCCATTCGAAGCCACAGTCGGCGCAAACGTAGTTGGCACCGTCCGGGTAGGTGTTTTCAAGGGTGCATTGCGGGCAGGCGGGGGTGGTGGACATGGTGTTCTCCCTGGATTTTGTTTTGGAAAGGGCGCCATGTTACGCCCTGGCGGCGCATCAGGCGACCGGAATCCTGGCCAGAAATCGGTCGAGCTGGTTGCCGAAGGCTTGCCGGTCGGCCTGGCTGAAGGCATTCGGGCCGCCGGTCTCGACCCCGGCGCTGCGCAACTCTTCCATGAAATTGCGCATGCTCAGGCGCTCGCGGATGCTGGCCGTGGTGTACAGCTCGCCGCGCGGATTCAGGGCATGGCCGCCGCGTTCGATGACCAGCGCGGCGAGCGGAATGTCGGCGGTGACGACCAGATCGCCGGCCGCCACCTGCTCGACAATGTGCGCGTCGGCGACATCGAAGCCGTGCGGCACCTGAATGGCCCGGATGAAACGCGAGGGCGGCGTGCGCAACATCTGGTTGGCGACCAGGATGGTCTCGATCTGCCGCCGCTCGGCGGCGCGGAAGATGATTTCCTTGATCACGCCGGGACAGGCGTCGGCATCGACCCAGATTTTCAGCTTGGCCGTCATCAAACGATATGAATGTCGGAGGGCTGCAGTTGCGGGTGCGAGGTGCTGCCGAGCAGGGCGATTTCAACGGCGCTGCCGGCACCGCTGCCGTCACTGTCGTAATAGAGAATGCCATTGCTGCTGTTGTAGACGATGAAGTCGTCGGCATCGATGGCGCTCGCGCCGGTGACGAACTGGCTGTTGGCCAGTGAACCTACGCTCAGGGTTGTAAAAATGCTGTCGTCGAACTGCAGGCTGTCCAGGCCGTGGGTGAAATCCTTGACCAGATCGCGGCCACCGACCATCGGCGCTACGTTGAAGCAGAAGATATCGGCGCCGGCTCCGCCGGTCAGCGTGTCGCTGCCGATTCCGCCGATCAGCGTGTCATTACCGGCGCCACCAGAGAGGGCATTGTTGGCGTCGTTGCCAACCAAAGTATTGTTCAGCCCATTGCCTTTCAGGTTGAGCAGGGTATTTGCCGTATCCGAGGCATCCAGCACCTCCAGATTGGCGCCGAGGGTCAGCGAGGCGAAGGTTGTTTGCGCCGCATTGCCGCCGCGCAGGATCAGGG
Organism: Betaproteobacteria bacterium; assembly: GCA_020621865.1. GTDB lineage: Bacteria > Pseudomonadota > Gammaproteobacteria > Burkholderiales > Rhodocyclaceae > Azonexus. The sequence continues at coordinate 400,360 of JAHRYW010000002.1, forward strand.
TATCGTTGCCGGCACCGGTTGCTTCGGTCAGTTTGTCTTCCAGGCGGTTGCTTGTTGTCAGGTCGACCACGTAGGTGTCGTCGCCCAGGCCGCCAATCAGCTTGTCGGCGGCGAGACCGCCATCCAGCCAATTGCTACCATTGTTGCCGGTCAGCGTGTTCTTCAACGCGTTGCCGGTGGCGTCGATATTGGCGCTGCCCAGCAGGGTCAGCTTTTCTAGATTGTCGCCAAGCGTCCATGTGGCGCTGCTTAGCACGCTATCGATCTCTTTGGTCAGTGTCGAGGTCTCGACGATAGTGTCGGTTGCATCGACAAGGTAGGTATCCTTGCCGGCACCGCCGGTCAGGACGTCGGCTCCTTCGCCGCCGTCCAGTCGGTTGGCCGAGGCGTTGCCCTGCAGTTCATTGTCAAGGGCGTTGCCGACCAGGTTCATCTTGCCTTTCGAGGTAACGATGGCATTTTCAATGTTGTCGCCAAGCGTGTAGGTCAGGCCGGCCTTGGCGATATTCAGCCGGACGCTGTCGTTGCCTTCGGCTGCAGCTTCGACGATGACATCCTGGCGGTTGTCGACGAAATAGAGATCGTTGCCAGTACCGCCATACATCGTGTCGGCTCCCGTCTTACCATCGAGCGTGTCATTGCCGCCCCCGCCGTAGATGATCGTTGCCTCGGCATTGCCGAACAACGTGTTTTCGCCGTTGTTGCCGATCAGTGTGAAGGCGCCATTGCCGGAAATCCGGATGTTTTCAATATTGGGCACAACGCCAAGGTCGAGAACGACGGCCGTACCGGAGAAAGCGGCAACAATGCTGTCTGTTCCTTCCCCGATGTTTTCAGTCAGGCTGCCGATTTCTGCAGCCCGGTCGATCACATAGGTGTCGTTGCCGCCGCCGCCGGCAAAACTGTCGCTGCCGGCGTTACCGGTCAAGCTGTTGTCAGCATCGTTGCCGAGCAGTGTATCGTTGCCGCTACCGCCGGTGGCGTTCTCGATGATCGCGCCGTAGGCGATCCAGACATTGTCGATAGCGTGATAGTAGTTGCCGCTGTCGACGGCATAGACCTGCGTGCCGAGATTCGATCCCCCCTCAATCCCCGGGCGCAGATCGATCGTGCCGCCGGTCGACGAGGCGTAGGCAATCGTATCGGTACCGCCGGCATCCCAGATGGTCATGTGATATCTGCCGCTCTCGATGAAATTGTAAGTCGTATCGCCCGAGTTGAAGCTCGTGTTGGCGCCATAGAGCGCCTGGATGGCAGCGATGTCGAGAATCATCGGTGTGGTTGGCTCGTAGGTCAGGTAGGAGCCCAAGTCACCCGTATAGGATGAGTAGCTCATGATGGTGTAGGACGTGGTGTCCAGTTCCACCGGGAGAACGGTACTTGTCAGCCAGTCGTCATCGAAAGGATGTTTGAGACCCAGGGCGTGCCCGATTTCATGCACGACAGCCAAATACTCGTACGAGCCCGCGTTCCACTGGTTGCTATACGAGCTGCTGTTCGCGTTGAACCAGACGTCACCTGCGGATGCGCCACCGAATGGGTAATAGGCCCAAGCCTGGGCGTCTTCGGGCAGGGTGGCGTAGGCAAAGCGCAGATCGCCGACGACGGAGGTATTGTCGGCAACTTGGGTGAAATGCAGATTGGCGACATTCGCCCAACTGGTCAAAGCCTTCTGGACGGCACTCATGTCGCTGGGACTGAGCGCCTCGTAACCCCATGTCCAGGGTTCCGTGCCGTCCGGATAGCCGTCGTCCTCGGCTGTGGACCAGGTGGCGGTAAGGCTCGGGAAGCTGTAGGTGAGCGTCGATGATTCCCACTGGACGCCGGAAATCAGTGCATCGACCAGGTCGTCGCCGGTCAGCGAGGAATAGATGAAATTGGAACCTGTCGTCGGGCTAGGCATGAAAGCATACTCCGGAGCCATCCGGCTCAAGTGGAAGGTTGGTGGATCGGTCGGACATCGAGTCGGCGCAATGTATCGGCAACGAAAAAGTTATTTTCCTACGGTCGCCGCAGAAACAGGGGCAAATATTGGTAACCCGGTCATTCGAGTGCCGCCTGCAAGCGCGGTATTTGTGCCAAACGCATATATTGCCACGGCTTGCTCGGTTGACAAATGCATGCTTGCTGCCGTTTCATGGAAAAGTTCCTGAGTCTCGTCCGCCCGCCGGCAGGCCGGCCCGGAATTTTCCCTTTCGCCTGGAGAAAAGCATGCTCCAAGAGCTCACCCGTTGTCGAATCCTGTCGCTATGTATGGCGACCTTTCTGGTACTCCAAGGCGCAATGAGCTTCGCCCAGACCTCCGACAAGCTACCGCCTGCACCGGATTTTCGGGGTGAGATCCGGCGCGCCCCGGACGGCCGTTTGATGACCGTTCCTGAAAAATCGGCGTCGATGCAGGCCGCCGACTTGCCGGCGACCATGGTGGTCGGGCCGGGCGAGAAGGTGACTAGCATTACCGAGGCAGCGCGGCTGGCCCGGGACGGCGAGGTGATCGAGATCCGCGCCGGTGAATACCGCGCCCAGCCGGCGATCTGGACGCAGGACGGACTGGTCATTCGCGGGGCCGGCGCCCGCCCGGTCATGGTGGCCGACGGGACCAGCGCCGAGGACAAGGCGATCTGGGTGGTGCGCGGCGGCAAGGTGACGATCCGCAACATCGAGTTTCGCGGCGCCCGGGTGGCGGACGGCAACGGGGCGGGGATCCGCTTCGAGAAAGGCGATCTGACGGTCCGGGACTGCGCCTTCTTCGACAATGAAATGGGCTTGCTGACCGCCAACCTGCCCGAGTTGAAGCTGGAAGTGATCGACAGCGAATTCGGCAATGCCCCCCGCTACAAGGGAACGCTGCACCATCTGCTTTACGTCGGCAAGATTGGCAAGTTTGTCGTGCGCGGCAGCCGCTTTTTCAACGGTTTTCGCGGGCATCTGCTCAAATCTCGGGCGCGTGAAAGCCATGTGTTCTACAACATGCTGGTCGATGGTGCTGGTGGCCAGGCCTCCTACGAACTGGAGTTCCCCAACGGCGGCCTGGTTTATGCGATCGGCAATACGATCGGCCAAAGCGCAACCAGCGATAACGGCGTCCTCTTCGCCTACGGTGCCGAAGGGCCGCACTGGTCGGACAATGCCCTGTACGCGGCACACAATACCCTGATCAACGACGCCCCGGATGGCGTCTTCGTCAAAGTGTTCAGCGGAAAAATGGGCGACCCAGAAGTCTGGCTGCTCAACAACCTGACGGTCGGTTACGGCGATATGTTCAAGCCGATGCAGGGGCGTTTCGACGGCAACCGTTCCGTGCCTCGGGGCGATCTGGCGGAGATCGGCGGGATTCCCCTGCGTCTGACCAGTCTGTCGCCATTGCGCGGCACGATCCGGCCGCCGGGGCAGGCGCGTGGCGTGGACTTGCTGCCCGATGCCGAATTCCGTTTCCCGGTTGGCACCCGGGCCATGCGGCCGGGCAGCCAGTTGGCGCCGGGCGCTTTCCAGTAGGATTCAGACGGGGCGCAGGCCCATCGTTTCGCCCATCCGGATGGCGCCGGCCGGTGCCCAGTCCGGATTGAAGGCCAGCGTGTCTTTCGGGAAGAGCATGACGACCGTCGAGCCGAGCAGGAATCTGCCCATTTCCTGGCCTTTTTTCAGGCTGACCGTAGCATTTTCGTCGTAGCGCCATTCGCGCAGCACGCCGGGGCGTGGCGGATTGATCACGCCATGCCAGACGGTGGCCATGCTGCCGACGATGGTGGCGCCGACCAGCACCAGCACGAAGGGGCCGAAGTCGCTGTCGAAGACGCAGACGACCCGCTCGTTGCGGGCGAACAGGCCGGGTACGCCGCGCGCCGTGGTCGGGTTGACCGAGAACAGCGCGCCGGGCACGTAGATCATCCGGGTCAGCCGGCCGGCGCAGGGCATGTGGATGCGGTGGTAGTCGCGCGGGCTGAGGTAGAGCGTGGCGAAACTGCCGTTTTCGAACTGCGTGGCCAGTTCACGGTCACCGCCGACCAGCGCGGTGGTCGAATAGCTGTGGCCCTTGGCCTGGAAAATCTGGTCGCGCTCGATGGCGCCGAACTGGCTGATTGCACCGTCCACCGGGCTGATGAAGTCGGCATCGGCGAGCGGCCGGGCGCCGTCCTGCAGCGGCCGGGTGAAGAATTCGTTGAAGCTTTTGTAGCTGGCGATGTCGGGGTTGGCCGCCTCGGCCATGTTGACCTTGTAGCGCCCGACGAACCAGCGGATCACCGAGGTTGTCAGCGATCCGGCTTCCTTGCTGGCCAGTTGGCCGGCGAGGGCGGTCAGCGCCTGTTTCGGGATCAGGTATTGGGGCAGGACGGCAAGACGGTCGGACACAGGCGAATATCCAGATTGAAAAATGTCAATTATAAGGGTGCGGCCTCAGGACCAGTCTCTGTTTCCATGTTCATCGCATTCGCTGGCGGTGCCGGGGTGCCGAAGGCCGGGGCCGACGACCAGCGTTCGCGCCGCCATTTCTCGCGTTCGCCGTTGGCGCAGAAGGTCCAGGCCACCATCCGGCTCTGCTTCTGGCCCTGGGCCATTGGCAGGATGCGCGATTCGACGACCTTGGCCTTCTTCAGCGCGGCCTCGATGTGCGGCAGGTTATCGGCCTGCGAGAGCAGGCTGGTGAACCACAGCACCCGCTTCGGGATGCTGGCGCTCTGCTCGATCATGCTCTTGACGAAGGCGCGTTCGCCGCCGTTGCACCACAGCTCGGTGCCGCCGCCGCCGAAATTGAGGCGGGGCTGGGCGCTGCCTTTTTTGGCACCCGGCTTGTTCAGGTTGTTCCACTTGCGCTGACTGACGGATAGCACGTCGTCGGGCGAGTTGTGGAAGGGCGGGTTACAGATCGACAGGTCGAAGTTTTCGCCGGAGCGCAAGAGGCCGGTGAAGATGTTGTCCCACACCGGCTGGTGGCGCAGCTCGATGCTGCCGGCCAGTTCCGGGTTCTTGGCGATGATGGCCGCGGCGTTGGCCAGCGCCGCTTCGTCGATATCGACGCCGAGGAAAGACCAGCCGTATTCGGCGTGGCCGATCAGCGGATAGACCAGGTTGGCGCCGGTGCCGATGTCGAGCACGCGTACGCCGGTGCCGCCCGGGATGTTCTTCTTGTTGCAGCTGGCCAGCAGGTCGGCAACGCTGTGCAGGTAGTCGGCGCGACCGGGGATCGGCGGGCAGAGGTAGCCGGCCGGGATATCCCAGCCGCGGACGCCGTAGTGATGCATCAGGATCGCTCGGTTCAGCGCCTTGACGGCAGCCGGGTTGGCGAAGTCGATGCTGGGCGTGCCGGCCGGCGTGGTCTTGAGGTATTTGGCCAGCGCCGCCGAGGTGGCGGTCAGTGCGGCGAAATCGTAGCCGGCGGCGTTCTGGTTGCGGGGATGCATGGCGGTCCTTCGATCTGCGGGGTGCGGATTGTCCCACGAAAGGGCGCCGCCGGCACGACCGGGAGCATCAAGTCAATCGATTGATTTTTAATGCTTTGCGCCGGAACCGGTCGGCCTCGGCTTGCTTGGCGGGGCCGAGGTCAAAATTTCAATTTTGGCTGTTTTTTGCCGCCGACCGTAGCATTGTGCCCCGGCAGGGCTCCGGATTTATCCGGGGCGGCTTGCCTTCCCGGCGATGTGCCAGGCGTACATCAGGCTGGTTTCAGAGAATTCCAGCCCGCTTTCGATATCCCTCCACCAGACTTCTTCCCTCGTGCCGGGGCCGAGGTATTGCCAGCGCCGGGATTCGCCGCTGCACAGTTCGATATCGTAGATTTCACCTGTTGTCAGGGCGGTACCGGTGTCTGTCACGATCACTCCTGAGTTTTTTCATCCGGCTTGGCGGCCTGCGTTGTCGAGTCATCGCTCCGTCGCGCCTGTTTTTGCAGAAGGCGCTGGTTTTTCTCGGCGCTGGCAAACACGTAGCGACCGAAAAGGACGCAACCCTTCATGCCCGGGTCGCAGGCCTGGCCGATGACCTTGTGGCACTGGCCGTCGATTTCGTGAGGGCAACCCCATGAGCCTGCCATGTCGTCCTGCCTATCGGTCCGGGTGGTGATCGTGACGAGAGTTCATGCTGCGGCTACTCGCCTTTCTGGTCGTCAGCCGATTCCTGCGGCGCTGGCGGCTCGATGCCCCAGTCACCCCAGAGGTACCAGTCTTCGCCAAGCATTTCGGCCGGATGCTGGGTGCGACCGGAGCCATTCCCGCACTGCAATGCATCGACCGAACAGTACTTGTCGCACCCCCAACAGGTCCGCTCGGGATGTTTGGGGTTCAGCGGAAACTTCTTGGCCATTTCTGGCGATTTGAAAAAACCGGGCTTGCTCATGTTTTCTCGACAAGAAAGGGAACGGCCTGGGCCGTCAACGAACTTATTGTTGAGTATTTTACTCAGCTATTTCGCGGGTGGTTTGATCCGGCTCAGAGAATTCAATGTTCGCGCCCGTCGATGCGCGGCTGCATCAGCATCGGGATGTAACGCACGGCGAGTATGCCGAAGGTTGCCAGCCAGCAGGTGGCTGCCAGGTGTATCCAGCCCAGATAGGCGCCCGGCACCAGTTGTGGCAGCAGCACGCGGGCGATCAGGGCAAGCAGCATGACGTAGAGCACCGCCCGGTCCAAACCGTCGAAAACCACCTTGCGCCCGGTATGCCCCTTGGAAATGCGGATGATCATCGCCGGGATCACTGCGCCCATGGTGCCGAAGGTGAACAGATGCACCGACACCGAGCCGACCCAGACGAAATTGACGACGTGGCCAAGCGCCTCGATCAGCAACTGGCCGACGATGCACAGGTAGCCGACGTACATGATGCCGATGTCGATGCGCCGGAAAGCCAGTTGCGGCTTCCAGTAGAAAAAGCGGATGGCGAGCAAGACGGCCAAGATCAACGACAGCGCCGCAGTCAGCGGCCCGGGCAGGGCAAATTCGATGACCAGCAGCAGGCCGAGCGCCTTGATCGCCATGTCCAGTTGCGGGTGGCGCAGGATCTGGGCGGCGAAGGCGGCCTTCATGAAGCCGGTCAGCGTCCGTTCGAGCATGACCAGGAAGGCCAGCCGGAACAGCGCGACGGCCATGCCGTAGCCGGCCGCAAATTCCTCGCCGGTCAGCATCAGCGTCTTGGCGACGATGAAAGCCGGCAGCAGGACCAGGAAGAAGGCGTTGTCCCGGTAGCTGTCCTGGTTGCGGTAGCGGATCAGCGTCCACATCAGCATGGCAACCAGGCTGCCGAGGAACAGGTAGTTGCTGAGCAGGAACAGCGGTCGCGGCCAACCGCCGCCAAAGCCCATGCCGATCCGCTCGATCACCCAGGCGCCGGCCAGCAGCATCAGCGCCGGGCCGTGGTAGCCGCGGATATTGACCCAGTTTTTCGTCGAGGTCAGCAGAAAGCCGCCGAGCACTGCCCAGCCGAAGCCGAAGAACATTTCGTGGGCATGCCACTGGATGGCGTTGAACGGCCCGGCCGGCGCCGGCAACTGGCCGCCGAAAATCAGCGCCCATACGACTGGCAGCGTCATCCCCGCCAGGCAGGCCAGGGTGAAGAAGGGGCGGAAACCGACGAGCCAAAGGGGGTGAGTCGAGAAGCGCATGGCGAACCTGTTATCTGACCAATGTTCAAAGTTGTAAGTCTAGCGACACTCGGTGCCGCCAAGTTTGATTTATCCCGGACTGGCCAAGCAAGCTCCCCAACATTGGCGTAAAATTTAGCCCTTGGCCGCGATGGTGGGGAGTCTCGGCCCGGCTGTATTCCATAAGGACAATGATGAAGTGCGTGGATGATTTCCGCTTGCAACTTGGCAAGCACGAGCTTGTGCCGATCATGATCGGCGGTATGGGGGTCGATATTTCGACGGCTGATCTGGCCCTGGAGGCCGCCCGCCTGGGCGGCGTCGGACATATTTCCGACGCCATGATCAACACGGTTGCCGACCGCCGCTACGACACCAAGCATGTCAAGGAAAAGCTCGCGCTTTACAAATTCAACGTCCTCAACGAGGACAAGTCGCCGGTCAAGTTCAACCTCGGCCGTCTTGAGGAGGCCACCCGCCTGCACGTCGAGGCGACCATGGCGCGCAAGTCGGGCAGCGGTCTGGTCCTGATCAACTGCATGGAAAAGCTGACCATGAACGCGCCCAAGGAGACGCTCAAGGTCCGCATGAGCGCCGCGCTCGATGCCGGCATCGACGGCATCACGCTGGCTGCCGGCCTGCACCTCGGCTCCTTTGCGTTGATCGAGGATCATCCTCGTTTCCGCGACGCCAAGCTGGGCATCATCGTCTCCTCGGTGCGTGCCCTGCAACTGTTCCTGAAAAAGAATTCGCGTACCGGCCGCCTGCCCGACTATGTTGTCGTTGAAGGCCCGCTAGCCGGCGGCCACCTCGGTTTCGGCATGGACTGGGCGCAGTACGACCTGGCGACCATCGTCGCCGAAGTCATCCAGTACCTGAAGAACGAGCACCTCGACATCCCGGTCATTCCCGCCGGCGGTATCTTCACCGGATCGGATGCCACCGGTTTCCTGGAAAACGGCGCGGCTGCCGTGCAGGTTGCCACCCGCTTCACGGTCTCCGAAGAATGCGGCCTGCCGGCCGACGTCAAGCAGGAATACTTCAAGGCCAGCGAGGAAGACATCGAAGTCAACCAGGTCTCGCCGACCGGCTATCCGATGCGGATGATCAAGAAAAGCCCGGGCATCGGCAGCGGCATCCGCCCCAACTGCGAGGCCTACGGCTACCTGCTCGACGCCAACGGCAAGTGCGCCTACGTCACCTCCTACAACCGCGAAGTTGCCGCCCATCCTGAGGCGCGCAAGGTCTCGGTCGTCGACAAGACCTGCCTGTGCACCCACATGCGCAATTTCGACATCTGGACTTGCGGCCAGCTGACCTGGCGTCTGAAGGACACCACCCGTCGCCTGGGCGACGGCAGCTACCAGGTTCTTTCGGCCGAACACATTTTCAAGGATTATCAGTTCAGCAAGGATCAGAGCGTCGCCCTGCCCGATATCGCGGAGGCATGAACGAGCAATCCGAAGGCCTGTCCAGACAGGCCTTCGGTCATTTTGAACTGACCGCAATACAGTTTCAGCCTTCCCGATAATTACATGTTGATCTCCCAGGTATTTGGCCAGTTTGCAGGCTGGCGTCCGATCCGGCGGGCGATGGCGAGTGTTTTCGCCGCGCTGTTGCTGCTTCCTTCCGCCTTTGCCGAGACCAGCGACGAATTCACCCTGCAAGGCTTCGGAACTCTGGGCATGGCGCGCACGACGACCCGTGACGTCGAGTTCGTCCGCGATCTTTCCCAGCCGCGTGGCATCAGCGATTCGTGGAGCTTGCAAAACGACAGCGTGATCGGCGTGCAGGGCGTGTGGCGTATCAACCCGCAACTCGAAGCTGTGGTCCAGGCCATGAGCCGTTACAGCTATAACGGCAATTTCAACCCGGAACTTTCCTGGGCCTACGTCAAGTACGAGCCGACGCCGAATCTGAGCCTGCGGGCCGGCCGCCTCGGTACCGAGTTTTTCATGATGGCCGATTCGCGCTGGGTCGGTTACTCCTTCCTGACCGTACGGCCGCCCGGCGACTATTTCTGGTACCTGCCTTTCTACACCATCCATGGGGCCGATGCCGCGTTGACCGTGCCACTTGGCGAAAACCTGCTACGTGGCAAGGTTTTCTATGGTCTGTCCAATGGCAAGATTCCCTTGGCCAGCCAGCAGTGGGATATCGGCGGTTCGCCGATGCTTGGCGGCTACCTGGAGTTTCAGCACGGCCCGTGGCAGATCCGCGGCAGCTACGCCAATATCCGCTTCGAGCGCGACCTGCCGATCGCCAGCGTTTTGAACATTCCCGCGATGGGGATTTCCGATGCGCTGAATTTCCTGTCCACCGAAGGGAAGCGTACGCATTACTACTCCTTTGGCGTCGTCTATGACAACGGACCCTGGCAAGGGCAGTTCATGCTCAATCACATCGAGCAGGGGACCAATGCCCTTGAGAATTCGGATGGTGGCTATGCCTTGCTCGGCTATCGGGTTGGCCAGGTGACGCCTTATCTCGGTTATTCGTGGATACTTTCGCATCAGCGCAAGCCGCTGACGACCGGCAATCCATTGAACAATTCGGTTGCCAACTACGTCATGCAGGATTCGCATTCCGACCAGAAGACGACCTTTGTCGGTCTGCGTTGGGATGTTGCCAGCAACGTTGCGCTCAAGGCGCAGTGGGATGCCATCCGTGGCGAACCCAGTTCCATTTTTCCGTATCGCCGGGATAACCGGGCGAAGTGGGACGGCAGCATGGATGTCTTCTCGCTGGCGCTGGATTTCGTCTTCTGACCCATGTTTTTCCGCCGACTCTGCCTCCTGCTTGCGACTGGCTGGCTGCTGATGCAGCCGGTAGCCGATGCTCGGGCCGAACTGGTCGTCGTCGTCAATGCGCGACTCGGTGTCGCGGCAATGACGCGCAACGAGGTGGTGAATATCTTTTTCGGTCGCAACAGGCAGTTTTTCAATGGCGTCGAGGCGCAGCCGGTCGACATGACTGACGTCCATCCGGACCGGGAGCGCTTCTACGCGGCCTTGGTCGGCAAGGACCTGTCCGAAGTCAATGCCTACTGGTCGCGTCAGGTCTTCTCTGGGCGCATGCAGCCACCGCCCAAGGCAGCCTCGGCCGAGGATGTCCTGAAATGGGTAGTTTCCCATCCGGGCGGGATCGGTTTCATCGAACTTTCCAAGGCCGATGCGCGGGTTCGGGTCGTTTACGAACTTGGCCGATAAAATTTTTTTGGGCTTCCATTGAACATTGAACTGATCGGTATGGTCATCATCTTTGTGGCGATCGCGGTGATTGTCGTAAAAATGATGTAATCTCTAAATGTGTGGTGTTGCCTGTGGCGATGCAGGCTATCCCTCACATATCCAAAATACGAAGGAGACAAACATGCCAGGTAGGATGATCAGCAGTATGGTGGATGGCCGTAATCTGTTTACGGCAAGCAAGGAAACAACCGTGCGTTCGGCTTGCCGCCTGATGACGGAAAACAGGGTTGGCGCCCTGTTGGTGCTTGAGAACGGCAAGATTGCCGGTATCTTCACCGAGCGCGATGCGCTCAACAAGATTCTGACCGCTGGTCTCGACCCTGATACAACCATCCTGGCCCAGGTGATGGCCAGCAATCCCCAGACGATCGGGGTGGATAAGCCGCTGGCGCATGCCTTGTACATGATGGCCGAAGGCGGCTTCCGCCACGTGCCGGTCGTCGATACGAATGGCAAGCCGCTCGGCATGGTTTCCGCCCGCGATGCGCTGGGCCAGGACATGGTCGAGCTCGAGCGCGAGATGGAACACCTCCACGAACTGGAGTCGTCGATCGGTTATTGACCTTCGGGCCAGCCAAAGCGCGCCAGTGTCGCGGCAAATTCGCCGGACACTGGCGCTTTTATTTCCAGGCTGCGATTGTCGACCGGGTGATTGAAACACAGTCGGACGCAGGCCAGCAGTAATCGATGGCAATCTAGGTGTTCCGCGAAGTAGCGGTTGTGCCGCCCCTTGCCGTGTGTCGCGTCACCGATCACCGGATGGGCGATGTGCTTCAGGTGGCGCCGGATCTGGTGACGGCGGCCGGTGATCGGTTCCACCTCCAGTAGCGCGTAGCGGCTGGTCGGATAGCGGTCGATTTCGACCGGCAATTCAATTTCGGCCAGCTTCCGAAAGTGGGTCAGTGCCGCCTGGGCCTCCTTGCTGCTCAGTTCGCCCTGAAATTCGTAGGCATCGCGCTGCCGGGTTAGCGGGTGGTCGATGCTGCCGGAGGCCGGCGGATGGCCGCGGACGACTGTCCAATAGTGCTTTTCGATAGTGCCGGCTTCAAACTGCTGGCCTAGCTGCCGGGCGATCTCCGGGCTCAGCCCGAACAGCAGCACCCCAGACGTCCCGCGGTCGAGCCGGTGGGCCGGCCAGACCTTTTGGCCGATCTGGTCGCGCAGGATCTGGATCGCGAAGCGCGTCTCGTGGCGGTCGATTTCCGAGCGATGGACGAGCAGGCCAGGGGGCTTGTCGATGACGACGATGTGCTCGTCGCGAAAGAGGATAGGCAGTTCTTCAGCCAAAGAAGCGGCTCTTTGCCTCGGCCGGGATGCTCATGCCGGTAACGTGGGCGCGATCGAGCAATTCCCAGTAGTAGCGATAGGAGGCGCGGTCATGCAGCTTGCCGTCGTGCTGGATCGGACCCCAGTCCTTGTCCTGGGCGGCGATCAGGATCTCGGCTGCGGCCTGGACCTCGGAAAAATCGGGGCGCATGGCTTCGACGATGGGCAGGATCTGGTTCGGGTGAATGCTCCACATGCGCAGGTAGCCGAACTCGGTCCGGGCCCGTAGCGCATCCTTGCGGATGTATTCGATATCCTTCAGTTCGGTGGTCACGTTATGCGACGGCACGATGCCGTTGGCCAGCGCCGCGGCGGTGATCTCGCACTTGGCGCGGGCAACCAGCGGGTGCTCGAACTGGCCAGGGCTCTTCATCGCACTGCCGGGAATGGCGCCATGGTGGCCTGAGACAAAATCCATCAGCCCAAAGTCCAGCGACTCGACGCCGGGCAGGGCGGCGATCTCCCACACCTCGCGCAAGGCGCCGTGGGTTTCGATCAGCACATGGACCGGAATCCTACGGTCGATGGCAAATTTTCGCTCAATTTCGCGTAAGGCCTCGATCTGCACTTGCACGTCGCCGGCGCTGCACGGCTTGGGCAGCGTGATAAAGGGCAGGCGGCTGCCAGCTTGGCCGACCAAGATTTCCATGTCTTGGCGCCAGTGGGCGTGGGTGACGTCATGAACCCGGGCGCCAACGCGGTTGAACAGGTTGTCGTCGCTCATGATCACGGCGGCGGCCATTTCGGCATGCTCAAGCTCGGCCCCAGCATGGGCGCCGTCTTCACAGTCGCAGGTGATGTCGAAGATCGGTCCGAGTTCCTTCTGCAGTTGAAGCGCCTTGCGCATCAGTTTTTCCGACCCCGCATAGTGGTCGACCGCCGGCAGGATGGGAAAAGGCTTTTCGCCGGCAAAAAGAACCGTTTTGGGGTGGCGCATGGTTTTCGGACCCGGAAAAGAAAAAGGCCGCGGCATTTTACCGCGGCCCTTCGATGAAGCTAAGAACTAATGCCGGATTACAGCATGTCCTTGACGGCTTCGGCTTCGTCGGTCAGTTCCTTGAGCGTGATGTTGATCTTCTCGCGGCTGTATTCGTCGATTTCCAGGCCCTGGATGATGGTGAACTTGCCACCCTTGCATTCGCACGGGAAGCCGAACACGATGCCGGCCGGGATGCCGTAGGAACCATCGGACGGAACGCCCATGGTGACCCATTCGTCGGAGCCGAGGACCCAGTCACGGACGTGGTCGATGGCGGCGTTGGCAGCGGAAGCAGCTGACGACAGGCCGCGGGCTTCGATGATGGCGGCGCCGCGCTTGCCGACGGTCGGCAGGAAGACGTCGTTGTTCCAGGCGTGGTCGTTGACCAGGGCCTTGACGCTGTCGCCGTTGGAGGTGCAGTAGCGGTAGTCGGCGTACATCGTCGGCGAGTGGTTGCCCCAGACGACCAGCTTCTTCAGGGAAGCAACCGGGCGGCCGGTCTTGTTGGCCAGTTGCGACAGGGCGCGGTTGTGGTCCAGGCGCAGCATGCCGTGGTAGTTGTTCGGGTTGGTGCGGCCAACCTTCTTGGCGGCGGCGGCGGCGATGAAGGCGTTGGTGTTGCAGGGGTTGCCAACAACCAGAACCTTGACGTCTTCCTTGGCGTTCTCGGCAATGGCCTTGCCCTGAACGGTGAAGATGGCGCCGTTGGCGGTCAGCAGGTCGGCACGTTCCATACCCTTGGTGCGCGGACGGGCACCAACCAGCAAGCAGACGTCGGCATCCTTGAAAGCGACGTTCGGGTCATCGGTGGCCACCATGCCGGCGAGCAGCGGGAAGGCGCAGTCTTCCAGCTCCATCATGACGCCCTTCACGGCCTGCTGGGCTTGCGGCAGGTCGAGCAACTGAAGGATGACCGGCTGGTCTTTGCCGAGCATTTCGCCGGAGGCGATGCGGAACAGCAGGCTATAACCGATCTGGCCGGCGGCGCCGGTAACTGCAACGCGCATGGGGGCTTTGGACATATGTCGCTCCTGTATCTAAACAGCGTGGTTGAAATTGTGCGGGTCTGCTCGAAGCCGGCCTGTGTTTTTCAACGTTCGTCAGCGGCTGGCACGAGAGACTGACGATGTTAGAAGTTCGGCGTTTTTCTGTCAATTCATCATCTGTCTTATATAAGACAACTTTTCGTGGACGCTCTGCCTGAAATGTGCTGAAATTTACCTCCATGACCCGTGACGTTTCCCGTCCTGCCGCCCGAACGGCCTCGCCGACCTTCAGCCCTCTTTACCGTCAGATCAAGGATTTCCTGATCCGCAGTCTGGAGGAGGGGGAGTGGGGGCCGGGTGATGCCATTCCCAGCGAGGGTGACCTGGCGCTGCGCTTCAATGTCAGCCAGGGTACGGTGCGCAAGGCGATCGACGAGATGGCCGCCGAGCATCTGCTGGTCCGTCGGCAGGGCAAGGGCACCTTTGTCGCCACGCACAGCGACCCACGTTCCTTCTATCGCTTCCTGCGCCTCATGTCCAATGATGGCAAGGCAATGCAGGCGGTCAGCGATCCTTTTTTTTGCGAGACCATTGGCGCAACCGAAGAGGTGGCGAGTGCTTTGGGCTTGCAGGCTGGCGACCGGGTCATCCACGTTAAGCGTGTGTTGCGGTTCAACGGCGAACCGGTGGTTTTTGACCAGATTTTCCTGGTGGCGGATCTGTTCAGTGGTTTGACCCTTGAGGCGCTGCGCGGAGGAGAGCGTTCTCTCTACAGTCTTTTCGAAACCGATTTTGGCGTTCGGATGATCCATGCCGAGGAGCATTTGAGAGCGGTTGCTGCTGATTCGCAAAGCGCCGAATTGCTTGGTGTTGATCAGGGAGCTCCGCTGCTACTGGTCGAGCGGACGGCTTACACCTATGGCAATAAACCGGTCGAGTGGCGTCTGGGTTTGTATTGCACCCGCCACCACTATTACCGGAACGATCTGGGTTAGTCGTAGTGCTTGCGAACTAGCTCGGAAATAGCCCGGGGCGGCATACCTAGGCTGATTTTGAATGTATAATTATGGCTCTTTTCAAACCACGTAAAAGCGGATAACCGCATCTTCACGCGAGGGATGACGTTCATGGCAGAAATGTCCATCAAGAAACGTCCAAAAAACTTGGACTTGACCACAATCAGGCTGCCTTTGCCGGGCAAGGTTTCGATTCTTCATCGCGTCAGCGGTGCTGGATTGTTCCTTTGTCTCCCGGTATTGCTTTGGCTCTTCGGTGCCAGCCTGGGATCTCCTGAAAGCTTTGCGAACTTTAAATCGATTGCCGGGATGTTGCCGGTCAAAGTGATTCTTGCCGGCCTGCTGTGGGCTTTTGTTCATCACTTCTGCGCCGGTATCCGTTTCCTGTTGCTGGATCTGCATATCGGTATCGAGAAGGAAGCCGCTCGCAAGTCGGCAGGTGTCGTTCTCGCGGTCAGCATTCCGCTGACCCTGGTTCTGTGGGGGATGCTGCTGTGATCAACCGTACTGTTGTTGGTGCCCATTACGGCCTGAAGGACTGGATCATCCAGCGTGCCACGGCCGTCATCATGGCGGTTTATGCGGTGCTGATCGCCGCTGTCCTGCTGGCTGTCCGTCCGTCGACCTTCGAAGCCTGGCAGGGCGTGTTCGCCAATGGCGTCATCAAGTTCCTGACCTTCCTGTTTTTCGTCAGCCTGTTCTACCACGCCTGGATCGGCGTGCGTGACATCTGGATGGACTACGTCAAGCCGACCGGCTTGCGTCTGACCCTGCATGTGCTGACCGCGACCGCGCTGGTGGGTTACACCGCGTGGGCTGCTGCGATTCTCTGGAGGCTGTAAGCGTGAGTATTCCTGTTCTGAAGTTTGATGCGGTCATCGTCGGCGCCGGTGGTGCCGGTCTGCGTTCCGCGATCCAGTTGTCCGAAGCTGGTCTGAAGACGGCCGTGCTGTCCAAGGTCTTCCCGACCCGTTCTCATACCGTTGCCGCCCAGGGCGGTGTTGCCGCTTCTCTTGGTAATTCCGAGGAAGACCACTGGACGTGGCACATGTACGACACCGTCAAGGGCTCCGACTGGCTCGGCGACCAGGACGCGATCGAGTTCATGTGCAAGAAGGCCAACGAAGTCGTGGTTGAGCTTGAGCACTACGGCATGCCGTTTGACCGTACCGACAACGGCAAGATCTATCAGCGCCCGTTCGGCGGCCACATGTCCAATTTCGGCGAAAAGCCGGTGCGCCGCTCCTGCGCAGCCGCTGACCGTACCGGTCACGCCATGCTGCACGCCATGTACCAGCGCAACGTCAAGGCCAATACCCAGTTCTTCGTCGAATGGATGGCCCTGGATCTGATCCGCGACGAAGAAGGTCACGTCCTCGGCGTCACGGCGATGGAAATGGAAACCGGCCAGATCGTGATCTTCCACGCCCGTGCCACCATTTTCGCGACCGGCGGTGCCGGCCGTATCTTCTACTCTTCTACAAATGCCTTCATCAATACCGGTGACGGCCTGGGCATGGCGGCACGTGCCGGCATTCCGCTCGAAGACATGGAATTCTGGCAGTTCCACCCGACCGGTGTCGCCGGCGCCGGTGTGCTGATCACCGAAGGTGTTCGCGGCGAAGGCGGCATCCTGCGCAATTCCAGCAAGGAGCGCTTCATGGAGCGCTACGCGCCGAACGCCAAGGATCTGGCGTCGCGCGACGTGGTTTCCCGCGCCATGGCCACCGAAATCAAGGAAGGTCGCGGCTGTGGCGTGAACAAGGATTATGTCCTGCTCGACATCACCCACCTCGACCCGGCGACAATCATGAAGCGCCTGCCCGGCATCCACGAAATTGGCCTGCAGTTCGCCGGTGTCGATTGCCTGAAGGAGCCGCTGCCCGTCGTGCCGACCTGCCACTACCAGATGGGCGGTATCCCGACTCACTATTCCGGTCGTGTCGTTGTGCCCAAGAACGGTGATGCCAACACCATCGTCCCGGGTTTCTACGCCGGCGGCGAATGCGCTTGTGCCTCGGTGCACGGCGCCAACCGTCTCGGTACGAATTCCTTGCTCGACCTGCTGGTGTTCGGCAAGTCGGCCGGCGATTCCGCCGTGGAAGACCTCAAGGCCGGCAAGGCGCACCGCGACCTGCCGAAAGATGTCGCCGACAAGACCCTGGCACGTATCGCAGCGCTGGATAACCGCAAGGGCGGTGCCAACGTTCACGAAACCCGCCTGGCCATGCAGCGCACCATGCAGGATCACGCCGGTGTGTTCCGCTTCGGCGACATGCTGAAGCAGGGCGTCGAAAAGATCCTCGAAGTCGAAAAGGCAGCTCGCCAGCTCGAAATCAAGGACAAGTCGATGGCCTGGAATACGGCCCGTACCGAAGCTCTCGAGATGGAAAACCTGATCGAAGTCGCCAAGGCCACGATGATCTCTGCCGAAGCACGCAAGGAATCGCGCGGCGCTCACGTCCGCGACGATGCGCCGGATACCGCCGAGTTCCCGAACGGTCGCAACGACAAGGAATGGCTGAAGCACACGCTGTTCTCGCCGGTTGATAACTCGATCAGCTACAAGCCGGTCAACATGCAACCCCTGACCGTCGAGGCCGTAGCCCTCAAGACGCGCTCGTACTAATTGGAGTCCAGAATGAGCAAACGCATGGTTCAATTCAGTATCTACCGCTACGATCCGGACAAGGACGACGCGCCCTACATGCAGGATATCTCGGTCGAAATCGAACCGACCGACCGCAAGCTGCTGGACGCGTTGACCAAGCTGAAGGCCAAGGACGACACGATCTCCTATCGTCGCTCCTGCCGTGAAGGCGTATGCGGCTCCGATGCCATGAACATCAACGGTAAGAACGGTCTGGCCTGTCTGACTGACATCGACAGCCTGAAGCAGCCGATCGTGCTGCGTCCGCTACCCGGCCTGCCGGTCATCCGCGACCTGATCGTCGACATGACCCAGTTCTTCAAGCAGTACCATTCGATCAAGCCCTACCTGATCAACAACGATCCGGCTCCGGAGCGCGAGCGTCTGCAATCGCCGGAAGACCGCGAGGAGCTGAACGGCCTGTACGAGTGCATCCTGTGTGCTTGTTGTTCGACTTCCTGCCCGTCGTTCTGGTGGAATCCAGACAAGTTCGTCGGGCCGGCCGGTCTGCTGGCAGCCTATCGCTTCATCGCCGATACGCGTGACCAGGCTACCAATGAGCGCCTCGACAACCTTGAGGACCCGTATCGCCTGTTCCGCTGCCACACCATCATGAACTGCGTTGATGTCTGTCCGAAGGGCCTGAATCCGACCAAGGCCATCGGAAAGATCAAAGACATGATGGTTCGACGCGCTGTTTAATGGAACGCCAAGACTACGAACGCCTGCGCTGGCGCTGTATCCGTCGTGCCTTGCTTGAGCTGGATATCACGCTGACCCGATTTCTCGACGATGGGTTCGATCAGCTGAGCGATGCGGAGCAGCGGGTGTTCGTGGAACTGGCCGACATGGAGGATCACGATCTCTGGTACTTGCTCAGCGGCAAGACAGAATGCGATGATCCTCGTTTTGCGCCTCTAGTAGCAAAAATTCGTAAGAGTTGAGTAAGGTTAACGTTCTATATTTGGAACGTTGACCGCTTTTTTGCAGTGCCGTAACAATTTACACCTGAACAGGGAATACACCATGACGACCGAACGCAAGGCAACTTTGACAATCGATGGACAGGCTCCCGTCGATTTTTCGATCATGTCCCCGACGCATGGCAACGATTGCGTCGATATTCGCACGCTGGGTGGCAAGACCGGTCTGTTTACCTACGACTCCGGTTTTCTCTCTACCGCCAGCTGCAAGTCCAAGATTACCTTCATCGACGGTGACAAGGGCGAACTGCTTTATCGCGGCTACCCGATCGAGCAACTGGCTGAGAACTGCAATTTCCTGGAAGTGACCTATCTGCTGAAGAACGGCGAACTGCCGAATGCCCAGCAGAAGACCAGTTTCGAAAATACCATCAAGAATCACACGATGGTGCATGAGCAACTGACCAAGTTCTATTCCGGTTTCCGTCGCGATGCCCACCCGATGGCCGTCATGACTGGTGTGGTTGGCGCTCTGTCGGCCTTCTACCACGATGCGATGGACTTCTCGGATGTCGAGCACCGCAATGTCAGCTTCAACCGCCTGGTTGCGAAGATGCCGACGATCGTCGCGATGGCCTACAAGTACAACACTGGCGCGCCGTTCATGTATCCGGACAACGATCTGGACTACACTGCCAACTTCATGCGCATGATGTTTGGCAATCCGTGCGAGAAGTACAAGCCGAACCCAGTGCTGGTCAATGCGCTGGATACCATCTTCACGTTGCACGCTGATCACGAGCAGAACGCCTCGACCTCGACCGTCCGCCTGGCCGGTTCGTCGGGCGCCAACCCGTTCGCCTGTATCGCTGCCGGTATCGCTTGCCTGTGGGGCCCGGCGCACGGCGGTGCGAACGAAGCCTGCCTGCAGATGCTGGAAGAAATCGGCGACGTCTCCAAGGTCGGTGAGTACATCAACCGCGCCAAGGACAAGAACGATTCGTTCAAGCTGATGGGCTTTGGCCACCGCGTTTACAAGAACTTTGACCCGCGCGCCAAGCTGATGCGCAAGGTATGCAACGATGTGCTGAGCGAATTGGGCCTGGAAAACGACCGCCTGTTCAAGCTGGCCATGGAACTGGAAAAGATCGCCCTGGAAGATCCGTACTTCGTCGAGAAGAAGCTCTATCCGAACGTGGACTTCTACTCCGGCATCGTCCAGAAGGCCATCGGTATCCCGACCGAAATGTTCACATGTATCTTCGCACTGGCCCGTACGGTTGGCTGGATGACGCAGTGGGAAGAAATGATCACCGATCCGGAATACAAGATCGGCCGTCCGCGTCAGCTGTACATCGGCGCCGCCAAGCGCGACGTCGTACCGCTTGCCCAACGCGGCTAATCAGAAAATTGGGCGGCCGCGAGGCCGCCCTTTTTTTACCTGTGGAATCCAGTGGTTCCGCAGCCTGCAGTAACAGTGGAAAAAAATACCCTAGAGGGGATGCCCATGACTACGATGAATCAACTCTTTGACAGCACCTTGTATTTCGGTGGAAATGCACCGTTCGTCGAAGAACTCTACGAGAATTACCTGAACGACCCGACCTCGGTACCGGCCGAGTGGCGTGATTATTTCGACCGCCTGGCGCAGATGCCTGGCTTTGTCGCGCGCGATGTGGCGCATGCCCCGGTTATTTCCGCCTTCGCGGAGTTGGCCAAGGACGGTGGTTTCCGCCCTGTGGCAAAAGCATCCGGCGGTGACAACAGAAAACAATCGGCAGTTGGCCAACTGGTGACTGCCTATCGCTCGCTCGGTACGCGCTGGGCTGAGCTTGACCCGCTCAAGCGTCTGGCCCGTCCGAAGATCGACGAACTCGAACCTTCGTTCTACGGCTTTACCGATGCCGACCTGAACCAGACCTTCAGTGTCGGTTCCCTGAAAGGTTTGCCGGAAACCGCCAAGCTCGGCGATATCCTGGAAACGTTGAAGCAGACGTACTGCGGCACGATCGGTGTCGAGTACATGTACATGTCGGATTACAACGAGAAGGGCTGGCTGCAAGAGCGCCTGGAAACCATCCGTTCGCGTCCGACTTACAATGCAGACCAGAAGAAGCGCCTGCTCGAGCGTCTGACTGCCGCTGAGACCCTGGAGCGCTACCTGCATACCCGTTACGTCGGCCAGAAGCGTTTCTCGCTGGAAGGCGGCGAGTCGCTGATCGTCTCCATGGACGAAGCAATCCGCACCGGCGGCAAGCTGGGTATTGACGAAGTCGTCATCGGTATGGCCCACCGCGGCCGTCTGAACGTGCTGGTCAACACGCTGGGCAAGGCACCGTCGATGCTCTTCGCCGAATTCGAAGGCAAGAAGAAGAGCGATCTGTCGGCCGGCGACGTGAAGTATCACATGGGCTTCTCGTCCGACGTTTCCACGCCGGGCGGCGCTTGCCACCTGACGCTGGCCTTCAACCCGTCGCACCTCGAAATCGTCAACCCGGTGGTCGAAGGTTCCGTCTACGCCCGTCAGGTCCGCCGCGGCGAAGATGGCAAATCCAAGGTGCTGCCGGTGGTCGTGCATGGCGACTCCGCCGTGGCCGGCCAGGGCGTTAACCAGGAAATGCTGAACTTCGCGCAGACTCGTGGCTACGGCACGGGCGGCACGCTGCACATCGTGGTTAACAACCAGATCGGTTTCACCACCAGCGACCCGCGCGACTATCGTTCCGGTCACTACTGTACCGACATCTTCAAGATGGCCGATGCGCCGATCTTCCACGTCAATGGCGACGATCCGGAAGCAGTGGCGCTGGTCACCCAACTGGCCATCGAGTTCCGCCAGCAGTTCAAGAAGGACGTCGTCGTCGACATCATCTGCTTCCGCAAGCTTGGTCATAACGAGCAGGACGAGCCGATGGTCACCCAGCCGCTGATGTACAAGATCATCAGCAAGCATCCGGGTACCCGCAAGGTTTATGGCGACAAGCTGATTGCCGAAGGCGTGCTGCCGGCCGATGGTCCGGACCAGATGATTGCCCAATATCGCGAGCATCTGGACAAGGGTGAGCTGCTGTACAACCCGGTGCTGGCTGGCTACAAGCATCCGATGACCATCGACTGGACGCCGTTCCTGTCCAAGGGCTACATCGAGACTTGCGATACCACGGTGCCGATGAAGGAACTGAAGCGTCTGGCCAAGGGGTTGACCACCTTGCCCGAGGGCTTCTCGCTGCATTCCCGCGTCAAGAAGATTGTCGAGGATCGCGCCGCCATGGGCGAAGGCAAGCTGCCGGTCGACTGGGGCATGGCCGAGAACCTGGCTTACGCCTCTCTGCTGGTTTCCGGCTACGGCGTGCGCATCTCCGGTGAAGACGTCGGTCGCGGTACCTTCTTCCACCGTCATGCCGCTTTCCACGACCAAAATCGTGCAAGCTGGGACGAGGGTACCTACTATCCGCTGAAGCACCTGCAGGAAAAGCAAGCCGGCTTCCAGTGCTACGACTCGGTGCTCTCCGAAGAAGCCGTTCTCGCTTTCGATTACGGCTACGCCTCGGCCAATCCGTACGAGTTGGTGATCTGGGAAGGTCAGTTCGGCGACTTCGCCAATGGTGCTCAGGTGGTCATCGACCAGTTCATCGCCTCCGGTGAAGCCAAGTGGGGCCGTGCCTGCGGTCTGGTCATGCTGCTGCCGCATGGTTACGAAGGCCAGGGTCCGGAACACTCTTCTGCCCGCCTCGAACGCTACATGCAGGCTTGTGCCGAGATGAACATGGAAGTCTGCGTGCCGTCCAACGCCGCCCAGGTCTTCCACATGCTGCGCCGCCAGGGCGTGCGCATGCAGCGCAAACCGCTGATCGTCATGTCGCCGAAGTCGCTGCTGCGCCACAAGGATGCCTGCTCGACGCTGGAAGAACTTGCCAACGGCGAATTCCAGCGTGTCATCGGTGAAATTGACGAGCTCGACGCGAAGAAGGTCAAGCGCGTGATCCTGTGTTCGGGCAAGGTTTACTACGACCTGCTGAACGCACGTCGCGAAAAGAAGATCAACGATATTGCCATCGTTCGCCTGGAACAGCTGTATCCCTTCCCGAAGGATTCGCTCGAGAAGGAGCTGGCCAAGTATCCGAAGGCCAC
The DNA here is from genome assembly GCA_020621865.1 of Betaproteobacteria bacterium. GTDB lineage: Bacteria > Pseudomonadota > Gammaproteobacteria > Burkholderiales > Rhodocyclaceae > Azonexus. The sequence continues at coordinate 423,193 of JAHRYW010000002.1, forward strand.
CGAAATCGTCTGGTGTCAGGAAGAGCCGCGTAACCAGGGTGCCTGGTACTGGATCGCTTCGCGTCACCATCTCGATTCGCAGATCAGCGGCAAGCAGAAGATGCTGCTGGTTTCCCGTCCGGCATCTTCGTCGCCGGCGGTTGGCTACCTGGCCAAGCACAACGAGCAACAAAAGGCACTGGTCGAGTCCGCACTGGGCAAGATCGAGTACTAATAACTACAGCAGAGTGGAGTCATCATGAGCATTATCGAAGTTCAAGTTCCGCAACTGTCCGAGTCCGTCGCCGAAGGCACGCTGGCCTCCTGGAAGAAGAAGGTCGGCGAAGCCGTCGGTCGCGATGAAATTCTGATCGATATCGAAACCGACAAGGTTGTTCTCGAAGTTCCGTCGCCGGGTGCCGGCGTTCTGGTCGAAATCGTCAAGGGCGACGGTGAAACCGTCGTTTCCGGCGAGCTGATCGCCCGCATCGACACCGAAGCCAAGGCTGGCGCCGCCGCTCCGGCTGCTGCTGCCGCACCTGCGGCCGCTGCTCCCGCTGCTGCACCGGCAGCGGCTGCTGCCGCTCCGGCTGGCACGGCCAGCCCGTCGGCCCGCAAGATCCTCGACGAGAAGGGCATTGCCGCTGCCGACGTCGCCGGTACCGGCCGTGGTGGTCGCGTGACCAAGGAAGATGCGGTTGCCGCCGCACCGAAGGCCATTCCGGCTGCTGCCGCCGCTCCGGCTGCGGTTTCCATTGCCGCGCCGACGACCGGCGTTGCTTTGGGCGAGCGCACCGAACAGCGCGTGCCGATGACCCGTCTGCGTGCCCGTGTTGCCGAGCGTCTGCTGCAGTCGCAAGCAACCAATGCCATCCTGACCACGTTCAACGAAGTCAACATGGCGCCGGTCATGGCCCTGCGCAAGCAATACGGCGAAAAGTTCGAGAAGACCCACGGCGTTCGCCTGGGCTTCATGGGTTTCTTCGTCAAGGCTGCTTGTGCTGCCCTGCAGAAGTTCCCGGTCCTGAATGCCTCGGTCGACGGTAACGACATCGTTTATCACGGCTACATCGACATCGGTATCGCCGTCGGTTCGCCGCGTGGTCTGGTCGTGCCGATCCTGCGCAATGCTGACCAGATGTCGATCGCCGACATCGAGAAGAAGATCGCTGAATTCGGCGCCAAGGCCAAGGACGGCAAGCTGTCCATCGAAGACCTGACCGGCGGCACCTTCTCCATCTCCAACGGTGGTATCTTCGGCTCGATGATGTCGACCCCGATCATCAACCCGCCGCAATCCGCGATCCTCGGCATTCATGCCACCAAGGACCGCGCCGTGGTCGAGAACGGCCAGGTTGTCGTGCGTCCGATCAACTATCTGGCGATGTCCTACGATCACCGCATCATCGACGGCCGTGAAGCCGTCCTCGGTCTGGTGACCATGAAGGAAGCGCTGGAAGATCCGTCCCGCCTGCTGCTCGGCGTCTAATCGACGTCGTTTGGGCGCCAGTGTCCCACAAGGGCGCTGGCGCTTTGCACATCTGAATATCGAAAGGTTGAATCATGTCCAAGCAATTTGACGTGCTCGTCATCGGTGGTGGTCCTGGCGGCTATATCGCTGCCATTCGTGCTTCCCAACTTGGCTTCACCGCTGCGTGCGCCGAATCCAATCCTTATGCCGACCCGAAGGGCGAGCCGCGTCTTGGCGGTACCTGCCTGAACGTCGGCTGCATCCCGTCCAAGGCCCTGCTGCACACCTCGCACCTGTTCGAGGAAGCCAATCACAGCTTTGAAGCCCAGGGCATCAAGGTCGGCAAGGCCAGCATCGACGTACCGGTCATGAAGGCCCGCAAGGATGGCGTGGTCAATCAACTGACCGGCGGCATCAAGATGCTGCTGAAGAAGAACAAGGTCACGTTCCTGCCGGGTCACGGTTCCTTCGTCGGCAAGGAAGGCGATTACTGGAAGGTCAAGGTCGGCGCCGAGGAAGTGCTGGCCAAGCAGGTCATCGTCGCCACCGGCTCCAAGGCCCGTCATCTGCCGAACCTGCCGGTCGACCAGAAGATCGTCATGGACAACGAAGGCGCCCTGAATCAGGAATCCGTGCCGAAGAAGCTGGCCATCATCGGTGCTGGCGTGATTGGCCTGGAAATGGGTTCGGTCTGGCGTCGTGTCGGTGCCGAAGTCACCGTTCTCGAAGCCATGCCGGATTTCCTGGCTGCTGCCGACGTCGATGTCGCCAAGGAAGCCCTGAAGCTGTTCACCAAGCAAGGTCTGAACATTCAGATGGGCGTCAAGATCGGCGACATCAAGACGACCAAGAAGGGCGTCTCGATTGCCTACGAAGACAAGGACGGCAAGGCCCAGAAGCTGGATGCCGATCGCCTGATCGTCTCGATTGGCCGCGTGCCGAACACCGATGGCCTGAATGCCGAAGGCGTCGGCCTGAAGTTGGATGCCCGCGGCTTCGTCGAAGTCAATGGCCACTGCCAGACCAACCTGCCGGGTGTCTGGGCGATCGGCGACGTCGTGCGCGGCCCGATGCTGGCGCACAAGGCGCATGAAGAAGGCGTCATGGTTGCCGAGCTGATGGCTGGTCAAGCCGGTCACTGCAACTTCGACACTATCCCCTGGGTCATCTACACCTCGCCGGAAATCGCCTGGGTTGGCAAGACCGAGCAGGCACTCAAGGCCGAAGGCATCGAGTACAAGCCGGGCAAGGTGCCTTTCCTGGCCAACGGCCGTGCGCTGGGCATGGGCGATCCGTCCGGCTTCGTCAAGGTGCTGGCCTGCAAGAAGACCGACCGCATCCTGGGTGTGCACATCATTGGCGCCAACGCCTCCGAAATCATCGCCGAAGCTGTCGTCGCGATGGAATTCGGCGGTGCTGCCGAGGATCTGGCCCGCATTTGCCACGCTCACCCGACCCTGTCGGAGACCGTGCATGAAGCGGCACTGGCCTGCGACAAGCGCACCTTGAATTTCTAAACGCGCGTCGACTGTCCATCAAGGCGGGTTGCGGTTACGCACCCGCCTTTTTTATTTGCGAAAATACGACCTTTCCCAACGCAGAACCCCGCAACGATGCCCCACAAGAAATTGAACGTCGCCGCCCAGGGCATGCTCGACGCCTATCAGAACCTGCTCGATGCCCGCGGCTACATCGCTGACGCCGCCCAGATGACGGCCGCCAACGCCCTGCAGGCGCTGTACACCAATCTGCTGTCTTTCAAGGTTGATCGCGGCAGCACCCTCAAGCGCCTGCTGGCGCCGCCCAAGCCGCCGAAGGGCGTGTATTTCTGGGGCGGGGTCGGGCGTGGCAAGAGCTTCCTGATGGATTGCTTCTATGATTCGGTGCCTTATCGCCGCAAGCGACGCATCCACTTCCATGCCTTCATGCAGCAGATCCACCGCGACCTGGAGCAATACAAGGGCGAGCCGGATCCGGTGCTGAAAGTCGCCGAGCAGATCGCCCGTGAGGTTCGGCTGCTCTGCTTCGACGAATTCCACGTTTCCGATATCGCCGACGCGATGATCCTCGGCCGCCTGATGAACTCGCTGTTCGGCCACGGTGTGATCGTCGTGATGACCTCCAACTATCCGCCGGACAAGCTTTATCCGAACGGCCTGCATCGCGAAAGCTTCCTGCCGACCATCGCGCTGCTCAATCAGAATCTCGACGTTTTTGAGGTCGATTCGGGTGTCGATTACCGTCTGCGGGCGCTGGAACAGGTCGAGATTTATCACCATCCGGCCGATGCCCGTGCCGAGAAGAAGATGCTCGATTACTTCCGGATGGTGGCCGGTGAGGAGGGCAAGAAGGGCGGGCACATCGAGATACTGGGGCGCAACATCGACACCGTGCGCCGCGGCCACGGCGTCATCTGGTTCGATTTCCGCACCCTGTGCGGCGGGCCGCGCTCGCAGAACGACTATCTCGAAATCTCTCGCGGCTATCACACCGTGCTGCTCTCGCACATCCCGAAGATGACCATGCACCAGGCCTCCGAAGCCCGGCGCTTTACCTGGCTGGTCGACGTCTTCTACGACCACAAGGTCAAGCTGATCGCCACTGCCGATTGCGCCGCCGAAGCCCTCTATACTGAGGGAACGCAGGCCGGGGAATTTGCCCGGACGGTCAGCCGGCTAACCGAGATGAATTCTCGGGAATATCTTGCCCTGCCGCACATCGCATCCGCCTGAGGAGGCAATTTGAAAAATGCCCTGAATTTCCTGCTGACCGTAGCATTTACGCTGTGGATGGGGGTTGCGGCCGCACAGCAGATGGAAATCATCGAACTGCGCAGCAAGAGCGTCGACGAAGTGCTGCCGGCGCTGTTGCCGCTGGTCGAGCCGGGGGGCACGCTGAGCGGCATGAACAACCAACTATTTCTGAAGGCTTCGCCGAAGAACCGCGACGAGATCAAGCGGGCGCTGGCCGCCATCGACCGGCCGTCGCGGCGGCTGATCATCCACGTCTCCCAGAACCGGCAGGCCGAGAATGTCGCCCGTGGTGGTGAGGCGAGCGGCCAGGTGGTGCTCGGCAGCACCCGGCGCAGCAATGTCGAAGCACGCGTCTGGGACACCAAGAGCGTGCGCGGCGAGAGCGCGGCGCAGATGGTGCAGACCGTCGAGGGCGGCCAGGCTTTCATCCAGGTTGGTCGTTCGCTGGCCATCCCGATGCGCCAGGTCGTCGTCGGCCCGGGTGGCGCGGTGGTCAATGAAGGTTATGTTTACCAGGACGTCGGCCGCGGCTTCTATGCCGTGCCGCGCGTCAACGGTCAGCGGGTGACGCTCGACATCAGCCAGCAGTCGGCCAGCCAGGGCGGCTATGGCAGCATCAACAGCCAGCGTCTGGCGACGACGGTTTCCGGGCGGCTCGGCGAATGGATAGAACTTGGCGGCAGCGGCCGCCAGGCCAGCGGCAATCAGGGCGGCGCGCTCAGTCTTTCAACGAGCGAGGCGCGTGACAATCGCTCGATCTGGTTAATGGTGGAGGAAGTGCAGTGAGTGATTTGAAACGTCATATCGGGCAAAAGGTGGCGCTGGCGACAGCGGGCTTCTGCGCCCTGCTGACCGTGCCGGCCTTTGGCCTGTTCGTCTGGTTGTGGATGGAACGCGGGCTGGCCGATACCTGGGTGCCGAGCGCCCTGGCGGCGGTCGGTTTTCTTGGTGCCTGCACGGTGGTGCTGTACGTGATCAGCCGGCCGCAACCGCCCCTGCCCGACGAGAATGCTACGACCATAGAAACAAGTGCTGGCCCCAGGGTCGATGGCTAAAAAAGGCCAAAATCCAAAAACAAACCCGGCGTCAGGCCGGGTTTTTTATTGTTCTCCCTGAGGTTCAGGATTCACGCAGCCCCGGTGGATGCTCGCGCACCAGCTGGAGCAGCGCCTGTGGATCGATCGGCTTGGCCAGGTGGCCGATCATGCCGGCGGCCAGGCACCGCTCGCGCTCTTCGCTGAAGGCGTGCGCCGTCTGGGCGATGATCGGCAGTTGCGGGGCGATTGCCTTGATCCGCCGGGTCGCCTCGTAACCGTCCATTTCCGGCATCTGGATATCCATCAGGACGAAGTCGAAGGCGCCGTGTCCGTCGCGGGCGACCCGCTCGACAGCTTCGCGTCCATTGTCGACGACGATGACCCGGGCGCCGTCCTCGATCAGGTTGTCTTCGAGGATCATCCGGTTGATCTCCTCGTCTTCGGCGACCAGGAAGGTCAGGCCGGTCAGAGGTTTGGCGGTCGCCGCCCCGGTGTCGTTTTCGGCCGACGGCGATGCTTCGGACGGCGCGCAGGCCATGAAGGGCAGGCTGAATTCGACGGTCGTCCCCAGGCCCTGCCGGCTATCGACGACGATACTGCCGTGCATCAGCTCGACGATGCGCTTGCTGATCGCCAGACCGAGGCCGGTGCCGCCGAACCGGCGGGTGGCCGAGGCATCGCCTTGCTGGAAGGGCTTGAACAGATCGGCGAGGTGCGCCTCATTCATGCCGATGCCGCTGTCGCTGATCCGGAAGCGGAGCTGGTCGGCCTGGCGCGACACTGCCAGGGTCACGCCGCCCTGTTCGGTGAACTTGACGGCGTTGGACAGGACATTGAGCAGCACCTGGCCGAGACGCAGCGGATCGCTGAGGCATTGCACTGGCAGGTCCGGGGCCAGTTCGACCTTTAGCGCCAGGTGTTTCGCCTCGGCACGGCCACGCACCAGGTCCACGGCGTGATCGACGACTTCGGAAATCCGCACCTCGGTCTGCTCGATAATCAGCTTGCCCGCCTCGATCTTCGAGAAATCGAGCACATCGTTGATAACCCCGAGCAGGCGCTGTCCGGAAGCCTGGATCTTGGCGAAGGCATTGCGCGCCTTGGCGCTGTCCTCGCAATTGCGGTGGCCGATATCGGCAAAGCCGAGTACGCCGTTGAGCGGCGTGCGGATCTCGTGGCTCATGTTGGCCAGGAACTCACTGCGCACCCGGGCCAGGTGTTCGGCGGCAAGCAGCGCCTGTTCCCGGGCCTCGGCTGCCGCCCGCTGGGTGGTCATGTCGACGACGCTGGTCACCGCGCCTATCGTCTTGCCGTTCTGGATGATCGGGTGCGTCGAGTACATGACCGGTACCGGATGCCCGTCGGCATGCCAGTAAACCTCGTTATCGACGCGGATCTGGTGACCGAATTTCAGGGCGCCCAGGCTCGGGCACTCCGCCTCGGGATAGGCTGTGCCATCCGGCTTGCGGTGATGGAAGAGGGCGTGGCAATGCTGGCCGATCGCCTGTTCGGCGGTGTAGCCGAGCATCGTGCAGGCCGCCGGGTTGATGAAGGTGATCAGGCCGTCGGCATCGATTCCGTACAGCCCGTCGGCGCTCGACTGAATGATATGGCTGGCGCGGGCTTCCGTTTCGAGCAGCGCCGTCGTGCGTTGTTCAACCAAGGCTTCGAGGTTGCGCCGGTGCTCCTCCAGTTCGGCCTCGACCCGCTTTTTCTCGGTGATGTCGCGGGTCAGGCCGAGCAGGCCGATGACCGTCCCGTCGTTGTCGCGCATCGGCACGGCGTGGGTTTCCAGCCAACGGTGGCCACCCTTCAGGCCAATGACTTCGAAGGCCAGCGAGCCGGATTCGCCGCGTTTGATCGCCGAGTTGAGGTCCCGAAATGCCTGCCGGTAGGCCGGCGCAACGATGTTGATGACGTTTCGGCCGATGATCTGGTCGGCTGAGTCGGCCTCGACCATGGCCAGGCCGGCCCGATTCATTTGTTGGACGGTGCCATCGAGCGCCAGGGTTTTCACGCACTCCGGTTCGGTCTCGATGATGGTCTGCAACTGACGTTCGCTGGCGGCAAGATCTTGCTGCGAGCGCTCTCGTTCCAGGGTAGAACCGATCCAACGGGCGAGCAGGCTGATGAATTCGCGGTCGGTATCGTCGAACGCCCGGTGATAGGCTGCCGACGAGCTGAAATTGACCGTCCCGAATACGGCCCCGTCTACCAGGATGGGCGCACCGATATAGGTTTCCAGTTTGAAGGCGTCGTAGCAGGGATGGCTGGCGAAGGGCGAGGCAGCCATGTGGGCAATGCTTAAGACGGTGCCCTTGTCCAGCGTGATCTTGCAATAAGTCTCGCCCAGCGGGAACGCCTGGCCGTCATGCAGGGCGCCTGATGGGCAGACGTGGGCGACGATTCTATAGATGTCGCCAGTCACCTGGCTGATGATGCCAAGTTCCAGGCCATAGAGCCCGGCACCAACCCGCAGCGCCCTCTCTAGCTGCTCGGCCAGCGGCAAATGTGAAAGCGCGGCGATCTCGTTCAGGCGGCGCATGCTTTCGTGCTGGTGCTGGCGGATTTCGATGCTCCGGCGCAATTCCTGTTCGCGCAGCTCGGTCTGGCGCAGTTGCCGCACCAGAAATCCACCGGAGAAAATCGACAGCAGCATGAAGCCGACAATGACGGCCGAGGTCAGGTACAGCTCGTTACGCCAGGCAGCCAGATAATCCTCGCTGGTCGTCCCGGTAACGACGATCATCGGCGCCTTGTCGAGCCGGCGGAAAGTCAGCAGCCGGGCCTTGCCGTCGGCGCTGCTGGTGGCCGGCGCAAAGTAGTTGGCGGTCCGGCTGCCGGATTCGATCAACCGGCGGAGTTCGCCGGAAACGGTTGAATTTCCGATCTGGCCGACAGGTAGATCAGGCGCCGCGGGAAAGCGGGCGATCAGACCCAGATCGGCATCGCGCAGGGCGACTATGCCATGGCGGCCGACTTCGAAGCGCGCCAGCAGGCTGGCGAAATGGCTGACCGGGATGGGCGCCGAAATGACCCCGGCAAAACGTCCGTCCGGGTAGTTGTAACGCCGGGAAAAACCGACGATGTACTGCTTGGAGACGCGTCCCGGGCGTGCCTTGGAGATTTGCAGGTCGGCGTCCGGATGGGCGCGGTGGTGAATGAAGTAGTCGCGGTCGGCCCAGGTGACCTTGTCCGATCTGCTCACATCCTTGCCGAGGATGACATGGCCGTCTGCATCGGCCGCCCGCAAAGCCTCGACCTCGGGTAGGCGCGAAGCCAGACGGGTCAGGAAGGCATTGGTGCCTGCATCGTCGAATGTCCCTTCGGCCAGGCGGCGCTCCAGTTCATAGATCGCCATGCGCAGAACGAGGTCGATTCTCTCGACACTGCCCGAGACATTCAGGTCGACCGCGCTGGCGATGTTCTGGGTCTGCTGTTCGGCCGTCAGTTCGTGTTGCAGGCGGCTCTTGTAGAGAAAGAATCCGCAGAACACCACGGCAAGAATATTGACGCAGAGCAGACCGCCAATCAGCAGCTTGCGGAGTTGTCTGGGGGAGGACATTGTTGTGCTCGGGCGTTTTCGGGGCGACGTGGAAGTCGGTCTTCCTGACCGCCAAACCGGGGTTATGTCATTAATCGCAATATTACGCCTTTTGATAAAAGTGAGGCGGGGATAAAAAAACCCGGCACGAGGCCGGGTTTGGTTTGCGCTTATGGCTGGGATCAGGCGGCGTTCAGCGCCTGTTCCAGATCGGCAATCAGGTCGTCGATGTGCTCGATGCCGACCGACAGGCGGATCATGTCGGCCGATACGCCGGCCTTGGTCAGTTCGGCCGGCGACAACTGGCGGTGTGTGGTCGAGGCTGGGTGGCAGGCCAGCGACTTGGCGTCGCCGATATTGACCAGGCGGGTGAACAGTTGCAGCGCATCCTGGAAACGGCCGCCGGCGGCCAGGCCGTCGCCATCGGCGCCCTTGACGCCGAAAGTCAGGATGCCGGAGGCCTTGCCGCCCATGTATTTTTGTACCAGGGCGTGGTCCGGGTGATCGGGCAGACCAGCGTAATTGACCCAATTGACCTTCGGGTGCTTTTGCAGGAATTTGGCGATGGCCAGCGTGTTGTCGCAAATGCGGTCCATGCGCAGGGCCAGGGTTTCGGCGCCCTGCAGGATCAGGAAGGCGTTGAACGGGCTGATCGCGGCGCCCATGTTGCGCAGCGGCACGACGCGGGCGCGGCCGATGTAGGCGGCGGGGCCGAGCGCTTCGGTATAGACGACGCCGTGGTAGGAAACGTCCGGCTCGTTCAAGCGCTTGAATTTCTGCTTGTGCTCGGCCCACGGGAACTTGCCGCTATCGACGATGATGCCGCCGATCGAGTTGCCATGACCGCCGATGTACTTGGTCAGCGCGTGGACGACGATGTCGGCGCCGTGCTCGATCGGCCGGCACAGGTAGGGCGAGGGCACGGTGTTGTCGACGATTAGCGGCACGCCGTGACGATGGGCGATCTCGGCCAGTTTGGCGATGTCGGTGATGTTGCCGAGCGGATTGCCGACCGACTCGCAGTAGATGGCCTTGGTCCGGGCGTCGATCAGCGGCTCGAAGGAGGCCGGATCGCGATGGTCGGCGAAGCGCACGTCGATGCCGTATTGCGGGAAGGTGTGGGCGAACAGGTTATAGGTGCCGCCGTACAGCGTTGCCGCCGAAACGATGTTGTCGCCGGCTTCGGCGATGGTCTGGATGGCGTAGGTGATCGCTGCCATGCCGGAGGCCAGCGCCAGCCCGGCGATGCCGCCTTCCATCTCGGCGACGCGCTTTTCCAGCACGTCCTGGGTCGGATTCATGATCCGCGTGTAGATGTTGCCGGCCACCTTCAGGTCGAACAGATCGGCGCCGTGCTGGGTGCTGTCGAAGGCGTAGGACGTGGTCTGGTAGATGGGAACGGCGACCGCCTTGGTGGTCGGGTCGGGCGAATAGCCGCCATGGACGGCGATGGTTTCGATCTTCATGCGTGCCTCTCTCTTTGTTTTTGTGGATAAAACGGGAAGTCTAGCAGGCGGCGGCAGCAGTCGTCTGGTCTACGCGCTGTCCTCAGCTTCGGCAGCCGGCTGGCGCGCCACCTTGAGCAGGAAACGGCCCGGATCGAGCGCATCGACCAGGTCGCGCTCCAGCGGCAGCGGCTCGCCTTCGAGCTGACTGACCAGTAGGTCGGCCATCAGCGCCGACCAGACGATGCCGCGCGCCCCGAAGCCTTGCACGCACCACAGGCCGGGCTGGCGGGGAAGGTTGTGCAGGCGGGTATTGGGTGTGGCGGCGGCGAGGTCTGGCACGGCGCCGACAATGGGCAGGCGGTCCGGCGACATCGGCCGGAAACCGACGCGGCCATGCAGCGTCGCCGGGTCGGTGCCGGCGGCAAAATCGGGCAGGGTCAGGCGCAGGCGGGCCAGGTTGTCGGCGTGGTCGGCAGTTCGTTCGTCGGTGTCGTCATCCGCGTAGGACAGCGAGGCCCCGATCAGGCTCAGCCCATCGACTGCCGGCACCGCGTAGCCGATCTGGAACAGCACGGTGTTCAGCGCCGGCGCGGCATCGGCCGGCAGGTGGCTGACCTGGCCGCGGCCCGAGCGCTGCGGCAGCCAGGCAAATTGCTCGAAACCCGGCGCCGCGACGCCGCTGGCCATGACCAGCACCGGCGCTTCGGCCAGTACGCTGCCATCGGCGGCCAGCGCCTGCCATTCTGATTTTGGCCTTTTTATGCCGGCGACCGTAGCATTCAGCCGCAGATCGATCCGTTCGGGGAAAGCGGCCAGCGCGGCGCGGCAGACGGATGGCGGTTGCACCCAGCCGCCGCCGGGGAACCACCAGCCGCCGATGCCCACCGGCTGGCCGAGCAACTGGCTGGCTTTTTCGGCATCGACGAATTGCAGGACTTCCGGCGGCAAGCCCAGTTGCTCGACGGTACGCCGCTGCTGCGCTTCGTGTTCCGGTTCGCGCGCCAGATGCAGCACGCCACAAGGCGACCAGCGGGCTTCGGGCAACCCGGCAAGCAGGGCGCGGGTAGCGAGGAAGCCAGCGCGGGTCAGGCGCGACAGCCGGTTGTCGTCGGCGCTGGGCAGCGGGCGCAGCATGCCGGCCAGGTTGCTGGAGGCGCCCTGGCCCGGTTCGCCGGCTTGCTCCAGCACGGTCACCTGCCAGCCGGCGGCGGCCAGCGCGCAGGCCGTTGTGCTGCCGGCAATGCCGGCGCCGATGACGATGGCCCGGCGCTCGCTCGGTGTGACATGGCGGTCCGGTCGGCGCGAACGGAAGCGGCCGACCAGCATCTGTCGCTTGTTGGCATAGCCGGGTCGTTTCTCGACGTCGAATTCGGCGTCTTTCAGGGCCTGACGGACATGGCCGGCCACCGACCAGGTGGCCAGCGTGGCACCCGGCGCAGTCAGTCGGGCCAGACCCTTGCAGAAATGCGGCGACCACAGTTCCGGGTTCTTGGGCGGCGAAAAACCGTCGAGGAAAAAGGCATCGACCGAGGCATCGATGGCGCGCAATTGCGTCGCCGCATCGCCGAAGACCAGGGTCAGGATCACCTGGCCGTCGGCCAGCTGCAAGCGGTGCATACCGGGCACCAGCGGCGGCCATTTCTGCTGCAGCTCAGTCGCCAGCTCGGCGAATTCCGGCCAGGTTTGCTGGCAGGCGGCGAGGTCGCTTGCGGTGAAGGGATGTTTCTCGAAGGAGATGAAATGCAGCCGCCGGCAGCGCTGTGGATCGTCGCGCCAGGCCTGCCAGGTGACCAGGAAATTCAGCCCGGTGCCGAAGCCGGTTTCAAGGATGACGAAGCGCTCGCGGCCCTGCCAGCGTTGCGGCAGCTCGTTGCCGGCCAGGAAGACATGATGGGTCTGCGCCGGGCCGCCGAGGGCGGAGTGATAGACATCGTCGAAGGCCGCCGAATAGGGCGTGCCGTAGGCAACCCGTTCGAGGCGGGCGGGCTGCAGTTTTTCCACTAATGCAGGCGGGAAGGACGCTTGCCGGGCGTGGGCGTGACCGCCGCCGGCGCGGCATAGTCGAGCGCCAGGTTCCATTGCGCCTGCTCGGCCCCGGCCCGCAACATGGCACACAGCATCTGCAGCAGGTCGGGCGTCAGCGGCAGCAGGAAGCTGCGCTCGCGGCCTTCGCGGAAGGTCAGGTTGAAACTGCCATCGCTCAGGGTGTCGAACTTGATCTCGCTGGTCAGCAGCGGCGTGGCGCCGAGCGGGTAGGTCGCCTTGTCATCGCGGAATGCCTGCTCGAAGCTCGGTGCCTCAACCGGCGCCGCGTCGGTAGCCGCGGCCAGCGGAGCCAGCGGGGCGGGCTGCTGACCCAGCAGCCCTGCCAGATGCGGCCACAGGTCGCGCAGGAAACGCCGCGTCAGCCAGATGCGAACTTCCTCATCGGCTTGGGTGGCGACGCGAAGCAGCAGTCGATCCTGCAGATGGTCGCAAGCGACTTGGAGTTGGCGTATTTGCATCGAATTTACCAAAAAACGATGGTCGAGCGAGCGCAGGCGAGACAAGGCGCACGGTGCCGCCGCATAGCAGCGCTATGCAAGGTGCCGTGCAACGCCGTATCGCCAAGCGCAGCCGACCATCATCATTCGGGACGCATGGAGGGGAACAGAATCACATCGCGGATCGCCGGGCTGTCCGTCAGCAACATGATCAACCGGTCAATGCCAATCCCGCAGCCGCCGGTCGGCGGCAGCCCGTATTCCAGCGCCCGGATGAAATCGGCGTCGTAATACATCGCTTCTTCATCCCCGGCATCCTTGGCCTTGGCCTGTTCCTGGAAGCGGGCGGCCTGGTCTTCGGCATCATTCAACTCGGAGAAACCGTTGGCGATCTCGCGGCCGACGATGAACAGCTCGAAACGCTCGGTGATTTCCGGATTGCTATCGGAGGCACGGGCCAGCGGCGAGACTTCAACCGGGTAGTCGATGATGAAGGTCGGTTCCCAGCAATGGGCTTCGGCGCAGGCTTCGAACAGCTGCAGTTGCAGGCTGCCGAGGCCACCCGGCTTCAACGGCTCGCCAAAGTGCTTGATCTTGGCCTTCAGGAACTCGGCGTCGGCCAGTTCGGCATCGCTGAATTCCGGATGCTGGCGCTGGATCGCCTGGCAGATGGTCAGGCGATGGAAAGGCTTGGACAGATCCAGTTCGCGCCCCTGGTAAATGAACACTTCCTTGCCCAGCGCTTCACGAGCAGCATGACGGAGCAGGCCTTCGGTGAAGTCCATCAGCGTGTGGTAGTTCGCATACGCCTCATAGAACTCCATCATCGTGAATTCCGGATTGTGGCGGGGCGAGAGGCCTTCGTTGCGGAAATTGCGGTTGATTTCGAAGACCTTCTCGAAGCCGCCGACGACCAGGCGCTTCAGGTAGAGCTCCGGGGCGATGCGCAGGAACTGCTGCATGTCCAGGGCGTTGTGGTGAGTGACGAAAGGTTTGGCCGAGGCGCCACCGGGAATCGGGTGCATCATCGGCGTCTCCACCTCCATGAAGTGATGGCTGACCATGTAGTTGCGGATCGAGGCAACGATGGCCGAACGGGCGCGGAAGGTGAAGCGCGTTTCCTCGTTCATGATCAGGTCAACGTAGCGCTGGCGATACTTCAGCTCCTGGTCGGACAGCCCGTGGAACTTGTCCGGCAGCGGGCGCAGCGACTTGGTCAGCAGGCGGACTTCGGCGGCCTGGATGGTCAGTTCGCCCGTCTTGGTCTTCATCAGCGTGCCGACCACCCCAAGGATGTCGCCCAGGTCCCAGCCCTTGAAGGCGGCGTAGGCTTCCTCGCCAACCTTGTCGCGGGCGATATAGACCTGGATGCGGCCGGTCATGTCCTGCAGCGTCGCGAACGATGCCTTGCCCATGACCCGCTTCAACATCATGCGGCCGGCAACCTTGACCTCGACCGGCAGTCCTTCGAGTTCCTCGGTCGACTTCTCGCCATAGCCCTCGTGCAGGAGGGCGGCGGTATTTTCGCGCTGGAAATCGTTCGGGAAGGCTTGGCCGGTCTTGCGCCACTCGGCGAGCTTGGCACGACGCTCGGCGATGATATGGTTCTCGTCTTGCTGGACGGGCTGTTCGGCGTTGTCGGCTTGGGACATGGAGAAATCCTTGAAAATTGGGTTTGCTGCGGTAGCCCGCTAAAACCATGAATTTTCGCCGATTTTGGCCTGTTGGGACAAGGGCAACAGGCTGCGTGCCAGACAAGCCTTAATGTCCGCCTTCGGAGGAAGCAGCCATGGTGCAAATGTAGATCAGCTTGAGCGATCCGGAAGCGAAGCGCGAGGTTGCGTGGACTGTTGGAATTTACCCGGCCCCGAAAACCGCGGCGGGCCGGCACCGACAGGGTCGCGTGCAGGAAAGAAGCTGCGCGGCGAATGGATTTGCTGCATAGTGAGAATATTGCCTGTCACGCCGTGGCAACGGACGTGATCGATGAGGAGGAGGCAGATTTGAAACGCCTTGGGATAACCGGACTCAGGTTGCTGCTCCGTTCGGAGAGCTTTGCTATTCATCGTCTGTCGCCGGATGCACCGGTCAATTTCGAGCAGTTGCGCGCCGCCGCCTGGTACTCGGTGACACGAACCGACGAGGAATTGTCGATCGTCGCGCCGCAGGATATTGACCTGGGGCCCGGTGAGTGCGAGGCCGGCTGGTCCTGCCTGCGGATCGCCGGCAAGCTGGATTTCGCACTGGTCGGCGTGATCGCCGAACTTACCAGGATACTGGCCGATGCCGGCGTCAGCATCTTCGCCGTCTCGACCTACGATACCGATTACATTCTGGTCAAAAGCGCCGACCTCGACACGGCGGTTCGTGCCCTGACCGACGGCGGTCACGAGGTGACAGGCAATGCCTGAAACAGGCTCTGCCGGGCACGCTGAACCAATGTCGGCCGAAATCGCCGACATGTGGAAGTTCGCGCGAGACGCCGGATTTTCGCAGGAACTGGAGGCCTTGCATCGTCCTTGCCCAGGCCGAGCCCTGCTCGCGGTGGCCGCAGACTGGTTGCTGATCGCCCTGGCGACGATGGCGACCATCGCCTTTGGCTGGCTGGCAGCTCCCTTCTCGATCCTCGTCATCGGAAACCGCCAGCGCGCGCTGGGCAACATCCTCCATGACGCCTCGCATCGTGGACTGGCCGCCAGCCGGACCCGCTCGGTGGCTCTTGCCAACCTGCTGTTTTGCTGGCCGCTCTGGGTGTCGATGACGCTCTACCGTGACGACCACAAACGCCATCACCGGTATCTGGGCGAGCCAGCGCGCGACCCCGATTTCATTCATGACGAAACATCGCTGTCGCGGGGCTGGCCGGCTGTCTGGCTCGATCAGATCAGATCGCCGCGGATGTTCAGCGCGTCGTTACTGTCGCATCTCCTGCGCATGGACGCCATGTCGCTTGCCGGCGTGCTGGGCTGGTGGGGCGGCGTGCTGGGCTTGATCGCGGCCCTGTGGGGCATTGCCGACGCGCTGGTCTTTCTCGCGCTCTGGGTGGCGGCGAGGGCCACGGCATTCCATGCCATCACGTCGTTCCGGGAGATCTCCGATCATGTCGGACTGAATCCCGTCGGCCTCATTGCCTTCAGCCGCAACCATCCGGTCAGCGGCCTGCTCGCCCAGGTTTTTCATCCCCATAACAACGGCTATCACCTGCTGCATCATCTGGCTCCGGGCTTGCCCTTCTACGCCTTTCCGCGTGCGCACGAACTGCTGATGCGCTGGCCGCCCTATGCCCGCGGCGAGCAATGCACTTCATATTTCGCTGGCGAGAACAGCGCGGTTAACTCGTGGGTGCGGCGTTTCGCGACAGAAGGCAGGGCTTAGCGCAGGCCGCGGGACTCGGCGATCACCGCCGCGATCTCGGTCACCGAATCGAAGCGTTCCGGATCGAACTCGACCCGGGCGAAATCCACGTCGAAGTCGGTTTCCAGAAACATCACCATCTTTGTCACGGCCAGTGAATCAAGACGGCCGGATTTGATCAGCGATTCGTCGTCAGCAAACGATGCGCGATCATCCTGCTCGCCGAGCAACTCCTCGATGAACGTCCTGATCCGCGCCCGGTCATCCATATCCATATCCATATCTAGATCCCCAATACCTTGAACAGGAAGGCGAAGTGGTCCTCCAGCGCGACATGGCGCTGGGGGCCATCGAAAAACGACAGCAGGCAATAAAACAGTGCCACCGACAACGATGGCAGGACCCGGTTACGTAGCCACCCGGCTTGCGGGTCCGGGCGCCACCCCCGCAACTGCGAGAATACGATGCCGCCAACCAGCAGCAGGCAGTAGAAGGCGTAGGTCTGCATGTGCGCCAGCGATACGCCGAAGCCATCCTGGGCCACCCGATGATTCTCCAGCATGAAATGGAACAGCCAGTTGCCGACACCGGCGGCCATCAGGGTGGCAAAGGCGACGCGCAGGCGCGGGCTGCGCTTGAAGAAGCGCACGTAGGTCGGATAGAAATAGACGTGAACCATGATTTCCTTGAAATAATAGAAATAACGGTTCCAGAATTCTGCGACGGTGCGCGCGCCTAGCGGTCGCCAAGTGTTACGCAGCAAGCGGAAGCCGGCCAGCCGGCCGGTAGCCACGATGGCGTGCCCCCATACGGCGAGAATCAGGATTTGTTCGAAGAAATTCGCCACGATGCTCAGGGCGCCCATTGCCCCGGGGGAAATGCCGTTGTCGACGAAGCGCTCAAAGGCGACGATCAGGGGAGTGACGCCCAGCTTGCCATAGACGACCCTACGAAACACCCATAGCACGGCCTTGAGAAAGAATGCCCAGGCGAGAAGCTTGAGCCCTTTCAGCTGGGTGACGGCGAGTTCCTCATCGGTGGCTGCCTCGACGCTGCGCCAGTTGGTCGCGCCCTTGGCCATCGGTGTGGCGGTCGATCCGAAGAAGGGATGGAAGGTCGCCAGCTGAAGCACGATGGACGGCGGTTGCCGGTGCCGGGCACCGATCAGCGCGTAGGCGAGAAACCAGAAATAAGCGGCAAATACAGCGATCAGGCTCCACAGCAGCACTTGCGCCATGCCCTGGAATACCTGCGCCACAGCCAGCCAGACCAGGCCGATGAAGGCCAGGTGCTGGATCAGCACCGGGCGTTGTCCGAGCGGGTGGTCGCGGTAGCGCCGGGCCAGCCACAGCGCTGCTACTGCCACTGGAACGCAGGCCAGCAGTGTGGCCGCACGCACGTAGCCCATGCGCAGGCCGTCAATTAACCCCTGCTGTTCGGCGATGGCGTAAGCGGCACGGTAGTTGAACCATTCCGGGGCGAGCGCGAGCAGCGCGCCGGTGGCGAACAGTGCCGCGAGGTGGCGGTGGCGGCCGGCCAGCGATACGCCGATCGCTGCTGCCGTGATTGCCATCCACGGGCCGTCGACAAGGAACCTCATCAGTGCTGCACTCAGTGCGAATAGCACCAGCTTGCCGGGAATTGTCTGAGCGAAGGCAAGCACGCGGGGGTAGGTTTCGATCGGCGGAATCCGCCACGCCAGCGGATGCAGCCCGAGTCCGTAACGGCGCAGCGTGGCAGCCAATGTCTCAGCCACGGATTGCTCCATCTTCCGGCCTGCTGGCCTGGAGACGGTCGATCAGCGCCCGGCGGTCTATTTTGCCGGTAGCGTTGAGCGGCAGTGCGGCCAGTTCGTGGATCGTGGACGGGACCATGTGTGGTGGCAGCCGCGTGCGTAGCGCGGCGCGGATCTGGTTGGCCGGGGTCCCGCTGCTGCCAACAAAGCCGACGATGGCCAGGGCGACCCCGTCTTCCATCGGCCAGGCCACCGCCGCGACCTGGTCGGTTTGCGTTACCGCCCGCAGGTGGGCCTCGATTTCCTCGAGTTCGACCCGATGGCCGTGGATCTTGATCTGGTTGTCGCGGCGGCCCATGTGGTGGTACAGGCCGGACTCGTCCTGCATCGCAAGGTCGCCAGTAAGGAACCAGCGTTTGCCATCAATGACCGGGTAGCGCTCGGCGGTCAAACCGGGGGCTTCGAAATAGCCTACCGCCAACTGACTGCCCGCAATGCCCAGTTCTCCCACCGCGCCGGCCGGCAGCGGGCGTCGGTCGGGGCCGAACACGGCGAGTTCGCTGCCGGGATGTGGCGCGCCGATCGCCAGCACGCCACGCTCCGGCGTCACTACCGGTGTCGCACCAGGCGGCACGAGCTGGCCGGCACAATCGACCGTCGCCTCGGTCGGGCCATAAAGGTTGTCGACCACGCTGTTTGGCGCGGCAGCCTGCCAGGCGCGTACCGAGGCGAGCGGCAAGGGCTCGCCGCCGAAGGAACTGTAACGCAGCAAGGGCAGCGATCCGGGTTGTAGCGAGCGGGTGTCGCGCAGCCAGGCGATGGCCGCCGGTGCCGATCCCCAAATGGTGAGTTGGCGCTCGCGGATGAAGCGCGCCGGCGACACCGTGCTGAGCGACGGCACGACGTGCAGCGACGCGCCGGCGCACAAGGGGACGAAAATTTCGCCAACCGACGGATCGAAGCTCAGTTCGGTGAATTGCGAGGCACGGTCGTCCGGCGTCATTGCCTTGCGCGCGCCCAGCGCCGCGAGGTAGGCGGCCAGCGATGCACTCGCCACCATTACCCCTTTCGGGATGCCGGTGGTACCCGAAGTAAAGATCACATAGACCAGATCGTCGGCCGACATTTCGGCAGGCTCGGGAAGGCTGGCGGTTCCGGGCGGCGAGACGATGCCATTGTGCTCCGCAAAGCGCATCACGACGCGGTCGGCACGACCCGGCGGCAGGTCCACCGAGGCCTCCTCGGGTACCACCAGAACCCTGATGCCGGTCAGCACGTTCGCGGTCAGCAGTGTGCAGCCGCTGCGATCGGTAATCATGGCGTCGAGGCTGGTTAGGGATGCTACCGTGCTGATCCTCTCCTCTGGCCAGCGCAGGCCCAACGGCACATAGGTGGCGCCGCACCAGGCGACGCCGAGGACTGCTTCGATGGCGATCAGGCTGCGCGAAGCCAGGATGCCGACGCGACTGCCCCGGCCGATGCCCTGGGTGCTCAGCGCTGCTGCCAGCCGGGCGGCCCGGCGTCTGAGATCGGCATAGCTCAGCTCGATGCCATCGGCAAACAGCGCCAGCCGGTCGGGCGTGCGCAGGCATTGCTCAAGGACGGGGCGGACCGGATTCCAGTTCATGATTCGTCGGGATGTTGCCGCCGGCGCCCGGCGGCTGGTTCCGGATGGCGCCGGCTCCGGGGGCGCAGTGTGGATGGCGCAGGAGGGAGAGTATCGCCGTGCCTTTCAATTAATGTCAATCGGGAACGCCTTGGGGCGGCAAGTGGCATCGCCGTTTGGCTGCCAATTCGATCGGCATGAATCTTCTGTGCGCCGGGAACACTGGTGGCCAATTTGCCAATATCATCGCGCTTGGGGTGAATTCGGCGCGGGTGCAGATATGAACAAGGTGTCGCACCTGGCTCAGGGGCAGGTGGATATGTACAGGATTCGGTGTTACGACGGGTTTGCCGGGCTGCCGGCGGCTCATCGTTCGTTGGTCGACGGCGCGCGCCAGGGTGATTTTTTTGGCGATCCGGAGTGGTTTGCTCATGTGATGCAGCACTTTTATCCGGGGGCGCACCAGGTTCGGGTATATGCGCTGGAGCGGGCTGGTAGCGGAGAGCCCCTGCTCCTGATGCCGTTTCGCGCTTGTCTTATCGACTATGCCGCATTCGGGTCGCGGACCCTGGGTTCGATCAGCCATCCCGAGAATTACGCGACGCTGGCAATGATCTTTGCGCCGGATGTTACAGACCGTGAGCATCTGCTGACCTGTTTGCTCCGCAGTTTCAGAAAAAACTCGGATGCGTTGCCGGGATTGCCGGTGGACATGTTGCGTTTGTGGCCGGTCGATACTGCCTCGGATGCTGGACGGATGTTGCGCCGGGCCTTGGGGAAGGCTGGCTTCTGGACCCAGGTCTATGCCAATTCCTATAACCGCTACGAGGATACGGTCGGACTGAGCTACGACGCGTATTTTGCCCAGCGCAGCGCCAACTTGCGCTACAGCGTCAGGCGGCGTCAGCGGGCGCTCGAAAAGGCCGGCAAGCTGGAACTTGCGCTGTACGACGGAACGGAGGGGCTTGACGAGGCGATTGCCGACTATACGGCGGTTTCGCTGGGCAGTTGGAAAGATGAGGAAAGCATGATTTCCGACGACATGATCGCAATGATTCGACTGACCGCGGCCAACGGCTGCATGCGCCTGGGGATCCTGCGTTTTGACGGGGTTCCCGCCGCGGCCCAGTTCTGGATCGTCGCCGGCGGCGTGGGCCATTGCTCCCGCCTGGCTTACCACGAAGATTTCAAGCAGCAGGCTGTCGGCGTGGTCCTGACCAACTTCATGATCTCTCACGTGCTTGAAGACGACCACGTCGACCGGATCGATTTCGGCTACGGCGAGGAAGACTACAAGGGTGGCTGGATGAAGGACGCGCGGGATTATTTCGGTTTTCTGGCGTTCAACCCGTCCACCCGATGGGGGCTCCGGCACGGCCTGAAAAATATCCTCGGCCGCCCGGTCAAACGCCTGATCAAGGCCGCCCTGGTTGCCATGCGTCTGCGCCAGCCAGAACCTGCGGCGCTCAAACACGGAAGGCGTGGTTCAGAGAGTCGGGCGGTGAATCGCTAGCCAGACGGTCTGGGTGTCCGTTGCGGTCCAGTCGACCCGGTGCCGGCGTTTGGGTGCGATATCGAGATAGCTGCCGGGCAGCAGGCGACGCGGCTCGGCTTCATCTTCAAAGTGGAGCAGCGCTTCGCCGCTGAGCAGCAGAACCCACTCGGCCTCAGTTTCTTCGTACCAGAATCCGGGCGGGCTGGCCTGACCGGTCGACACGATGCGCTGGATGATCAGACCGGGTTCGGCGAGCAGGGTGGCGAACTGCTCTTCGGCGGTGCCGGAGGGCGGAAGATCAGCGAACAGGTTGTCTGGCATGGCGGGCGATTAGCGGTAGAGCGGCAGGGTGTCGAGGCGGTGTTCGATTTCTGCGGTCATGGCCTTGAATTGCGGGCTTTCCGGATTATCGAAGCGGCGTTTGAATTCCGGCTGGTAAAGGTATTCGGGCAAATCGCCGACGGCCGGCAACAACTGCTCGTCGCGGAAAGTCGTCCGCATTGCCGCCATCAGTTGTTCCGGGTTTCTGATCAGAATTTCGCCAAAGCGGGTTCCGGCCCTGTCGGCCGCCAGATCGATGAAGGAGAAGCCGCTGCCGTGGCGGGCATCTTCCAGTTCCTTGTACAGCCCGATCGCGTCGGCCACCGGTTCGCCGGCCCAGGCGGCCAGGGCGGCAGAGATGACGAAATGCTGGGCGAGATCGTGGCGCCCGGCCAGCGTGATGGTCACCCAGCGTACCCGTGGCCAGTTTTTGGCTGCCGGAACGACGGCGGCCAGATCTTTGCCGGCGAGGTGGCTGGCCAGGACGAGCAGCATGGCGCGACCGCGCAGGGAGGCGTCGTCAGTGGTCGGAATGGTCGCGCCGAGAACTTCGGCCAGGGTGATCCGAGAGCCTGGTGCGCGGTGGGCGAGCAGGGCGGTCAGCGACAACTGGCTTTCGCGCAGGCGCTTGATGTCGGCTTCGGACTGCGCGGCGGCGCGCGCCCGGTCGAGAATGTCCGGCTCCCAGGCGTAGGTCAGGCTGGCCGTTCCCCCGGTTCCGTCGAATGAGACCTGGCGCAGAGCCTGGACGGCCAGTTCCCTTTCCTTCTCGAAGCCATAGCGGGCGATGGCTTGCGCCGCGGCGAATTCGATCAGGGCGGGCGGTAGCGGGAGCTTGCCCAGGTGCGCGCTGGCGATCCGCGGCATCCCTACGCCTGGTGCGACGACGGCGTGCAGGTTGAGGAAGCGATGGCCGGGCAGGGCGACGCTCAGAGCGACGTTTGCGCCATCCTCCTGCAGCCGCAGGGCGCCGCGCCCATGCAGGTAGCGGCCGGCCAGGTAATTGACGCCTTCGTCGAGCAGGCTGGCCGGAACGACGATGGTGCGGACTTCGCCGCGTTGCTGCTGGCGCGGGTCGTTGGTGGCGAGCAGGCGCTTGGCCTGGGCGACGGTGGTGGGGGAGATCGCTTCGCTGCGCTCGACCAGCGGCTTCCCGTCGGTAGCCAGCATGGCGAGCAGCAGCAATGCGCCGAACAAGATCAGCGCGATGATCGCCAGCTTTCCGAGAACACGCCTCATCGGCTGGCAATGACCGGCTTAAACGCCCTGCTTCAGGCTGGCCTCGATGAAGGGATCGAGGTCACCGTCGAGTACGCCCTGGGTGTTGCCGACTTCGTAGTTGGTGCGCAGGTCCTTGATGCGCGACTGGTCGAGCACATAGGAACGGATCTGGTGGCCCCAGCCGATGTCCGACTTGGCGTCTTCCAGCTTCTGCTGCTCGGCCTGCTGCTTGCGCAGTTCGAACTCGTAGATGCGGGCGCGCAGCATTTGCC
>JAHRYW010000015.1 GCA_020621865.1 Betaproteobacteria bacterium
GCACCTGGTTTACTCCGACGACGCCTGCAAGGAATGGGTCCAGCAGGGCTGCAAGTCGGCCGGCATCGGCTGCATCGAATGCAAGCAGCCGGTGATTGCCGGCATCCTCAAGGAACAGGCGCCGATGCGCGAGCGGGCGCAGGTCTATCTGGACAACCCGGCGCTGGTCAAGGACATCGTCGCCGATGGCTGCGAGAAGGCCCGCGAATATGCCCGCGAGACGATGCGCGACGTGCGCGAATCGATGGGGCTGGAATACCGCTGATGTTCGCGCATTTTTTCGACCAGGACTGGGAGGCGCTGATCTGGATCGCCATTGGCTTCGGTGGCCAGGGGTTGTTCATGATGCGTTTCGTCGTCCAGTGGTGGTCGAGCGAAAAGGCCAAGCAGGTCGTCGTGCCGGTGGCCTTCTGGTATTTCAGCATCCTCGGCGGCCTGGTGCTGACCGTCTATGCCATTCACCGCAACGACCCGGTCTTCATTTTCGGCCAGGGCCTTGGCCTGATCATCTATTTCCGCAACCTGCACCTGCACTACAAGGGCAAGGGCCGCGCCGCGGCTTCCTGAGATGAGCGCAGCTACGGTCGATGTCCTGGAAGCGGCAGAAGCGGCGGCGCTGTCCGAGCCGGTCGCCCGCATCTACGGCGAGCCGATGGAGCAGATGCCGCTTGACCTTTACATCCCGCCGGATGCGCTGGCCATCATGCTCGACGCTTTCGAGGGGCCGCTCGATCTGCTGCTCTACATGATCCGCCGGGCCAACATCAATATCCTTGACATCCCGATGGCGCCGCTGACCCGGCAATATCTCGATTACGTCGAGGCGATGCGGGCCAGCAATCTGGAGCTGGCGGCCGATTACCTGGTGATGGCCGCCGTGCTGATCGAGATCAAGTCGCGCATGCTGCTGCCGCGGCCGAAGCAAGGCGAGGGCGACGAGGCGGAAGATCCGCGCGCCGAACTGGTCCGTCGGTTGATGGAATACGAGCAGATGAAGCTGGCCGGCCAGAAGCTGAACGAGATGCCGCAGGCCGAGCGTGAGTTCTTCTGGGTTGATACCCTGGTCGAGAAATCCCTGCTCGTCCGTCAGCCTGAAGTTTCGGTCGACGACCTCAAGGAAGCCTGGATGGCCGTTGTTCGCCAGGCTGGCCTGAAGAAGCACCACAAGATTGGCCGCGAGGAGTTGTCGGTGCGCGAGCACATGGGCATCATCCTGCGCGCCTTGCAGGAGAAGGGCGGCTTCGTCCAGTTCGAAACCCTGTTCGACCCGGCCATGGGCGTCCCTGGCCTGGTCGTGCATTTCATCGCCATGCTCGAACTGGGCCGCGAAAAACTGATCGAAATCACCCAGTCCGAAGCCTTTCAACCCATTTACGTCCGAGTGCATCACGGTGGAACCGAGCCAGGTCAAGAGAGTGCTTGAGGCGGCGCTGCTCGCCGCGCGCGAGCCGATGACGCCCAACGAGATGAAAAAGATGTTCGACGACGAACTGTCGACCGATACCCTGCGCAGGCTGCTCGACGAGTTGCGCGAGGAATGGGCCGAGCGTCCGGTTGAACTGATCCAGCTTGCCTCGGGCTGGCGCTTCCGGACGCGGGCCGAGTACCTGCCTTACCTGGAGCGTCTCAATCCGGAAAAGCCGCCGAAATATTCGCGCGCCGTGCTCGAAACCCTGGCCATCATCGCCTATCGCCAGCCGGTGACGCGCGGCGACATCGAGGAAATCCGCGGCGTCGCGGTCAACGCCAACGTCGTCAAGACGCTGGAAGAGCGCGGCTGGATCGACGTCGTCGGCCACCGCGACACGCCGGGCCGGCCGGCGCTATTTGCCACCACCAAACAATTTCTCGATGATCTGGGCCTGCGTAGCGTCAGCGAACTGCCGCCGCTCGAACAAATCAGCCAGACACTGGAGCTGACCAATGAAAACTAAACGCACACCCTTCCGCCAGTCGGACCAGTCGGGTGAATTTGAAAATCGGGCAAAAAAAGGCGGTGACCGTAGCATTCAGGCACCGGGCGGCCGTTCAGGTCGTGGCGCTGCCCCGGAGGGCGAAGCAGTCGCCAAGCCGGCGCCGCGCCGCAAACCGGCACCCAATACCGGCGGGCGCGCCCAGCGCGGCAATATTGCCCGCGACGGGCGCCCCCTGGCTGAAGCCAAGCCGGAACGCCTGCAGAAGATTCTCGCCCAGGCCGGCGTCGGTTCACGCCGCGAAATGGAAGAATGGATCGCCGCCGGCAAGGTCAGCGTCAATGGCGTCGTCGCGACGCTCGGCCAGTCCGTCGTGCCGACCGACAAGGTCAAGATCGGCGGCAGGCTGATCAATATCCGCTTCACCGGCAGCTCGCGCCCGCCGCGCGTGCTGATGTACCACAAGCCGGAAGGCGAAATCGTCTCGCGTGACGACCCGGATGGCCGCCCCTCGGTCTTCGCGGCGCTGCCCCGCATGCGCGGTGGGCGCTGGATCAACGTCGGCCGGCTCGACTTCAACACCTCCGGCCTCTTGATCTTCACGACCTCCGGTGAGCTGGCCAACAAGCTGATGCATCCGAGTTCCCAGCTGGTCCGCGAATACGCCGTGCGTGTGCTTGGCGAACTGACCATGGAAGCGCAGCAGCAACTGCTCAAGGGGGTTGAACTGGAAGATGGGCCGGCCAATTTCGGCTCGCTGCAGGATGGCGGCGGCGAAGGCGCCAACCACTGGTATCGCGTGACCATCTTCGAAGGCCGCAATCGCGAAGTCCGCCGTATGTTCGAGGCGGTCGGCTGCACGGTCAGCCGCCTGATCCGCGTCCGCTACGGCCCGTTCGTCCTGCCGCCGCAACTGAAGCGTGGCATGGCCCGGGAGTTGAAGGAACCGGAAATCAAGATGCTGATGCGCGAGCTCGAAAACATCGCTCCGACGCACCGAAAAGGGCCGGAAAGCAGCTAAATCGATTTACCGGGGGGAATAAACTCGTTAT
>JAHRYW010000016.1 GCA_020621865.1 Betaproteobacteria bacterium
CGACAGCCAGGGCCAGCATCGTATAAATAATCCAGTTCATGGCAATCTCACTCGTATTGGTATTTTTTCAGGGCCCCGGTCAGCTGAACGGACAGTTCGCTCAGGTAGCGGGACAATTCGCTGTTCTCGCGGACCAGATGCTCGTTGGTATCGGCCAGCTGGGCGACCTGCTCGATGTCGCGGGCGATGTTCTGGCCGGCCTCGCTCTGCTCCTGGCTGGCCGCCGCAATATCGCGGATCAGGTCCAGCGTCTGGCGGGCGTTGGCTTCGACCCGGCGCAAATCCTCCACCGCCTCGCCGGCATCGGCCAGACTGCGGGCGGCCTGGCTGGTCGTCGCCGCCATGGCGTCGATCATCCCGCCGACATCGAGGCGGACGCCTTCAATGCGTTCGCCGATGTCGCGCGTCGCACTGCTCGTCCGTTCGGCCAGCTTGCGCACTTCATCGGCCACCACGGCAAAACCGCGCCCCTGCTCGCCGGCCCTGGCCGCCTCGATGGCGGCATTGAGCGCCAGCAGGTTGGTCTGCGAGGCAATTTCGGCGATCAATTCGACGATGACGTCGATTTCCTGCGAGCGCTGCCCCAAACGGCTGGCACTTTCCGAAGTCTGCTGCACGGTGGCGACCAGATTTTCCAGACTGTGCGCCAGGCCACTGACCCGTTCCGCGCCGGCCACCGCCATCGCGCCTGACGCCTCGGCCACCCCGGCCGCGCCGTGTGCGCTTTCGCTGGTCATGCCCAGGCTGACGGTCAACTGTTCCAGCGTCGCCGATGATGAAAGGGTGATGTCGCGCTGCCGGCGCACGCCGTCATCGCCGCCGCTGGCGTTAACGCTGCTCTCGCCGGCAACGCTGGAAATCTCCTGCGACATCCTGGCAAAGGTCAGAAACAGTCCGGACAAGGAGCGGGCCATGCCGTTCAGGCGCTCGGCCAGTGGCTCCAGCGCCCCGCAGCGCCGGGCATCAAGACGGCTGACCAGGCGCCCGGCCGCCAGTTCGAGGGCGAAGCCATCGATCGAAGTCAGCGCAAACTCCAGGCCGTACTGCATCCGGACCGCGATGGCGATCGCCAGCAGCAGCGCCGCCCCGCCGCCGACGCCGTAGAGCGCCGCCTGATCCATCAGGACAGCCCCGGCCAAGGCCGCGCCGCCGCCCGCGGCCAGCAGGCAGATGGCCAGCAGGCGCAAACGCAAGGAGTTCATCGAAGAGCGCAGGGCAGATACCGATTCAGTCGTTGTCATGGCAGACAGACACATAGTTGTGAGATTTACACTCCATTAGCAAATCCCTTGCCACCTTTTAAGCACAAATAACTAGTTATTTTTAATCAATGATATAAATTCAAAATACCATCGAAAGAATATGCGCATTTACTAACAATCAAATCATTTATCATTAATTACTTGCTGCACCGCACCAATACGGTGCCACGAACGCCTCCACGCCGTTTCAGTAACGCCCCCAAACAGTGCGCCGGGATACAGACCCACGCAGCGGCTATAATTGAGGTTTTGCCACGCAACGAGAAGAACGCCATGGAAGCCGAACACCTCAACAGCATCTCCAACAAGCTCGACGACATCGCGCAGCGCGCGGCCGAGCTGCGGAGGTATCTTTGACTACGACCAGAAACGCGAACGCCTGACCCTCCTTAACCAGGAGATGGAAGACCCGAAGATCTGGGACGACGCCAAGCGTGCCCAGGAACTCGGGCGCGAGAAGAAATCGCTGGAAAACATCGTGCTGGTGCTGGAAGAAGTCCAGGGCGGGCTCGACGACGGCCGCGAACTGTTCGCCATGGGCAAGGAAGAAGGCGACGACGAGACCCTGCTCTCGGTCGAGGCCGACAACGCCGAACTGGAAGCCAAGATCGCCGCCCTTGAATTCCGCCGCATGTTCAACAACCCGTCCGACCCGATGCCCTGCTTCCTGGAAATCCAGGCCGGTGCCGGCGGCACCGAAGCCCAGGACTGGGCCTCGATGCTGCTGCGCATGTATTTGAAATATGGCGAAAAAAAGGGCTTTACCGTAGAAGTCATGGAAGAATCGGAAGGTGACGTCGCCGGCATCAAGAGCGCCACCGTCAAATTCACCGGCGACTACGCCTACGGCACGCTGCGCACCGAAACCGGCATCCACCGCCTGGTCCGCAAGTCGCCGTTCGACTCCAACGCCCGTCGCCATACCAGCTTCACCTCCGTGTTTGTCTTCCCGGAAGTCGATGACTCGATCGAGATCAACATCAACCCGGCCGACGTGCGCACCGATACCTACCGCGCCTCCGGCGCCGGCGGTCAGCACATCAACAAGACCGACTCAGCCGTGCGTCTGACCCACGTCCCGACCGGCATCGTCGTCCAGTGCCAGAACGACCGTTCGCAACACCGCAACCGCGACGAAGCCTGGCAGATGCTGCGCGCCCGCCTCTACGAATTCGAACTGCGCAAGCAGCAGGCCGAACAGCAGAAGCTGGAAGACGCCAAGTCCGACATCGGCTGGGGCCACCAGATCCGCTCCTATGTGCTCGACCAGTCGCGCATCAAGGATCTGCGCACCAACTACGAAGTTGGCAACACCCAGGCCGTGCTCGACGGCGACCTCGATGGCTTCATCGAGGCCAGCCTGAAACAGGGCGTTTAAGCCG
>JAHRYW010000017.1 GCA_020621865.1 Betaproteobacteria bacterium
GCCGCGGCCGAGTCCTTTCATCTTGATCATGCTGCGGTCCTTTCGAGGATTTCCTTGGCGAGGGCGCTGTAGGCCTGGGCGCCTTTCGAGTTCTTGTCGAAGGCGATGACCGGCTTGCCGTAGGATGGCGCTTCGGCCAGGCGGACGTTGCGGGGAACGATGGTCTGGTAGACCTTGTTGCCGAAATGGCTTTCGAGTTCGCTGGAAACCTGCTGGGTCAGCGTGCTCTGGCTGTTGTACATGGTGCGCAGCAGGCCTTCGATTTCGAGACGCGAATTGAGGTGGTGGCGCACCTTGCGCAGCGTTTCGACGAGGTCGGACAGGCCTTCCAGCGCGTAGTACTCGCATTGCATCGGAATCAGCACGGAGTCGGCGGCGACCAGGGCATTGACGGTCAGCATGTTGAGCGCTGGCGGGCAGTCGATCAGCACGAAGTCGTATTCGGCGTGGTTCTGCTGCAGGGCGTTTTTCAGGCGGTATTCGCGCTGATCGAGATCGATCATTTCGACCTCGGCGCCGGCCAGCTCTCGGTTGGCGGGCAGCACGTCGAAAGCGAAATCGGTGCTGATGCAGACTTCGACCAGCGTCGCGGCGCCGATCAGCAGTTGATAGACGGTGGGTAGCGCTTCTTTCTTGGTGATCCCGGCGCCGGTGGTGGCGTTGCCCTGCGGGTCCATGTCGATCAGCAGGACGCGCTTGCCCTCGGCGGCCAGCGAGGCGGCCAGGTTGACCGCGGTGGTCGTCTTGCCGACGCCGCCTTTCTGGTTGGTGATGGCGAGTACTTTCATGACCCGGCTTTCAAGATGATCAAATGTCGTTCGGCGTCCAGCCCCGGCACGGTCAGCGGGATGATCGCTTCAACCGTGATGTCGGCGGGCAGTGCCTTGAGTTCGTCGTCAGGCCGCACGCCTTTCATGGCCAGCCAGCGTCCGTCCGGCGCCAGCAGGTGGCGGGTCAGGCTGACGAAGAGGCCGATTTCGGCGAAGGCGCGCGAACTGATCTGTGCATATTGCCCCGGCATTTCTTCGACCCGGGCGTGGTGGACCGTAACATTCTTCAGTCCCAGTTCGATGACAGCCTGCTGCAGGAAGGTGGTTTTCTTCTGCACGGTGTCGACCATGCTGACCGCCAGCTCGGGGCGAGCGATGGCGAGCGGGATGGCGGGCAGGCCGCCGCCGCTGCCGACGTCGAGTAGCGGGCCGGGGCCGACATGGGGCAGGATGGCCAGTGAATCAAGCAGGTGGTGCGAGATGGCCTGCTCCGGATCGCGCAGGGCGGTCAGGTTGTAGGTCTTGTTCCACTTGAGCAGCAGGTCGCGGAAGGCGAGCAGCTTGTGCTGCGCCGCGTCGGGCAGGTCGATGCCGAGGTCGGCGAGGCCCGCCGCCAGGCTACCGGCGCTCACGCGGCCTGGCCCAGGTTGTGCCGCTTGAGGTGGATCAGCAGCAGCGAAATGGCGGCCGGTGTGATGCCCTGGATGCGCGAGGCCTGGCCGATGGTCTGCGGCTGGTGCTGGGCGAGTTTTTGCCGGACTTCGTTGGATAGCCCGGCGACCTTGGCGTAGTCGAGATCGGCCGGCAGCACGGTGTTTTCGTAGCTGGCCGATTTGGCGACTTCCTCGGCCTGGCGGTCGATGTAGCCCTGGTACTTGGCGGAAATTTCGAGTTGTTCGACGACCGCCGGGTCCATTTCAATTTTGGCCGAAATTTCCGGCTGACCGTAGCATTGCAGCGTCAGCAGTGCTTCGTAGCTCACTTCCGGCCGGCGCAGCAGTTCGAACAGGTTGTATTCGTGTTCGATCGGCTTGCCGAGCACGCGGATGCAGTCTTCGGCCGAGGTGATCTTCGGATTGACCCAGGTGGTTTTCAGGCGCTCCTGCTCGGCGGCGATGGCGTCGCGCTTGCGGCAGAAGGCATCCCAGCGCACATCGTCGACCAAACCGAGGGCGCGGCCCTGTTCGGTCAAACGCAGATCGGCGTTGTCCTCGCGCAGCGAGAGGCGATACTCGGCGCGACTAGTGAACATCCGGTAGGGATCGGCGACGCCGCGGGTGATCAGGTCGTCGACCAGCACGCCCAAGTAGGCCTCGTTGCGCTTCGGACACCAGCCTGGGCGGCCCTTGACGTAATTGACGGCGTTGATGCCGGCGAGCAGCCCTTGGGCCGCAGCTTCCTCGTAGCCAGTCGTGCCGTTGATCTGGCCGGCGAAGAACAGGCCGGTGATGGCTTTGGTTTCCAGCGTGTCCTTCAGGCCGCGCGGGTCGTAGAAATCGTATTCGATGGCGTAGCCGGGGCGCAGGATGTGCACGTTTTCCATGCCGCGGATCGAGCGCACCAGCGCCAGCTGGATGTCGAAGGGCAGGCTGGTGGACACGCCGTTCGGGTAGATCTCGTGCGTGGTCAGGCCTTCCGGTTCGAGGAAGACGTTGTGCCTATCCTTGTCGGCGAAGCGGTGGATCTTGTCCTCGATCGACGGGCAGTAGCGCGGCCCGACGCCCTCGATGACGCCGGTGTACATCGGCGAACGGTCCAGCCCGCTGCGGATGATGTCGT
>JAHRYW010000003.1 GCA_020621865.1 Betaproteobacteria bacterium
CCGGACTGTTAATCCGTAGGTCCCTGGTTCGAGCCCAGGTCGAGGAGCCAGAATTTCCAGTCAAAAAGCCCAACCAATCGGTTGGGCTTTTTGCATTTTTAGGTATCCGGCTGAGCTGCATTTGTTCCTCTCTTGGCTGGAAAGGGTGTTTTATCCAGGATGATGATAATATCATTTCAGCCTTCGGTAGCATCTTTGGCGATTTTTCGACGAACTTTTCGAATTTTGATCTCTCTACTTGTAGAGAAGCGACGGCGGGTCGATAATCGGCCCACAAAGGTCGCGTCCGCGTATTTGCAGACCGCTGAAAGCCACCGTCCATCATGCAAAACGAAACACTGAAACCCGAAGCAACTCCCGAAGGATTGGCCGGATTCACGCCCAAAATCGCCATGCCGGCGACGGGTTACAGTGAAGGAACGCTACTCGACAAATACGGACGGCGCATCACTTACGTTCGCCTGTCGATTACTGATCGCTGCGATTTCCGCTGTACCTATTGCATGGCTGAGGACATGAGTTTTTTGCCTCGCCAGGAGGTCATGAGTCTGGAAGAGTGTCTGCGCGTGGCATCGGTTTTTGTTGGTCTCGGTGTCACCAAGTTGCGGATTACGGGCGGCGAACCTCTGGTCCGCAAGGAAGCGATGTGGCTGATCGAACGCCTGGGTGCCATGCCCGGCCTGGAAAATCTGGTACTGACGACCAACGGTTCGCAACTGGACAGATTTGCAGGGCCGTTGCGCGCCGCCGGCGTCAAACGCATCAACATCAGCCTGGATACGCTGAAGCCGGAACGTTTCCGGAAAATTACCCGGATCGGCGATTTGGGCAAGGTCCTGAAGGGGATCGATGCTGCCCGCGCAGCCGGTTTCCGGAGAACCAAGCTGAATGCGGTAATGATGCGGGGCACCAACGACGACGAATTCGTAGATCTGGTCCGCTTTGCCGTCGACAATGAACTCGATATTTCCTTCATTGAAGAAATGCCGCTTGGTGAGATTCTTGGCCGCAGCAATACCTACATTTCTTCCGAAGAAACCCGGGACATTCTGGCCCAGCATTTCGAACTGATTCCTTCCACCGAGAATTCGGGCGGGCCGGCGCGTTACTGGCGCATCCCCGGCAGCGAATCGCGTGTCGGTTTCATTTCGCCGCATAGCCACAATTTCTGTGACACCTGCAACCGGGTACGGATTACTGCCAAGGGGGAGCTCTACCCTTGCCTTGGCCAGAACGATGCCGCCAATCTGCTGACCATCCTGCGCAGCGGTGGGGATGACCTCGCCCTTCGCCAGGCCATCGTCGACAGTATGGGCATCAAGCCCTATGGGCACGACTTCACCCATCAAATGGACGCGCCACAGGTCGTTCGCTTCATGTCAATGACCGGCGGCTGACACCATGCCGGGAACCGGCCTGTTGTTGTTCCGCCCGAACTGGTCATCGCTGCTGCAGGGCAACCGAAAATTTCACCTGATTGCCCTGGCGATCATGGCAGCCATCGCCCTGCCAGCTTACCTGCTGGCTCCGGGAGTCATGACGGGCGTGCTGCTGACGCTCGTGCTGCTGGCGATCGCCTGGATCGCTGTGGATGAGTGGCGCCATTTTCAATCGGTCAATCGGGCTTACGAAATGGCCATGCAGGCCGCCCACGACGGCTTCTGGGAATGGAATCCGCAAACCAAGGCGCTGCATGTCGGACGGCGGCTTCTGCAAATCCTGGGCTATCACGAAGATTTCCTGCCCGATACGCATGCCTGGTTGCGCCTGGTGCATCCTGACGATGTCGCCATCTACAATTGTGCGGTCGCTCAGCATCTGAAGGGCGAAAGCGAGTATTTCTATTGCGAGTACCGCGTGCTGGCCAGCGATGGTTTGTATCGATGGATTGCCTCACGCGGCCTGGCGGTACGCGATAGACGGGGGCTGGCCTACCAGATGGTCGGTTCGGTGACCGACATCACCCAGCGCCGCAATCACCAGGATGAAATGGAGTTTCTTGCCCGGCACGATGTGCTGACCGGGCTACCCAATCGCCTGTTGTTCGCCGAGCACCTGAACGAAGCGATCAGCGCGGCGAAAATCCTCAATCATCAGATCGCCGTGCTGTTTTTCGACCTCGATCGCTTCAAGAATATCAACGATACCCTCGGTCATCGCGCCGGAGATCGCCTGTTGCAACTGGTGGCCGAACGCGTCGGCAAAAAGCTCCCGAAGAATGCCCGACTGTATCGACAGGGCGGCGACGAATTCATCATTTTACTGGCCCCATTGAGCGATGCCGAAGGGGCATTTCTGACCGCCGGTACGGTCAAGGACGTCATTGCCACGCCGATTACCGGCGATGAAACGGATTACTTCACCAGCGCCAGCATCGGCGTCAGTCTCTTTCCCTCCGATGCGGCCGACGGTGAAACCCTGCTGCGTCACGCCGATACCGCCATGTATGAGGCGAAAGCAGCGGGAGGGAATACCATCCGGACCCATACCCAGCAGATGGATGAACGTGTCGTTTCCCGGATGGGGCTGGAAATCCGCTTGCGGCGGGCCATCCAGGACCAGCAACTGGATCTTCATTTTCAGCCCAAGGTCGACATCCTCAGCCGCCGGCTCGTTGGCGCCGAGTCGCTGCTGCGCTGGCACGATGGTGAAAAGCAGATACCGCCGGACCGCTTCATCCCGGTCGCCGAGGAAAGCGGCCTCATTCTTCCGATTGGCGAATGGGTCATCGATCGCGCCATTGCCCAGATTGCCCAATGGCGGACGCAGTATGCCGAGCTGATCCCAATCACGATCAATCTCTCGCCCCGTCAGTTCTGGCGTCCGTCGGTCTCCAGGTACATCATCGACGGCCTGCAGGCGGCCGGCGTGCCAAGTTCGGCCCTGGAGGTCGAGGTTACCGAATCGGTGCTGCTCGATGCGGACACTGGCTGCATCGATGAACTGATGTGCCTGCGTGATGCGGGGATACGCATTGCGCTCGATGATTTTGGAACCGGCTATTCCTCGCTTTCCTACCTTCACCGCCTGCCGATCAGCACGCTGAAGATCGACCGTTCGTTCATCAGCGCCCTGCCCCTCGATGGTTCAACCGGCGGTAGCGAACCGCTGGTCCGCGCCATCGTCGCCATGGCCAAAAGCCTGTCGTTGGAAGTGGTGGCCGAAGGCGTGGAAACCGAGGCTCAGTATGAGTTTCTGAAATCGCTGGGCTGCGAGACGGTTCAGGGTTATCTGACCGGCCGCCCGGTCAATGCTTCTGAATTTTCGGCAAAATATCTGGCCGACCGTAGCATTTAGGAAAATCCCCTCAAGAATCCGGTTGCGGCTAATCGAGCAGCGGGTCGAAGGCAAAAAAATGGCGACCCAGCTGGGTCGCCATTTTTGTTTGTCCGGGCTTGATTACAGGCCGCGAATGGCCCGCTTGCGCTCGATTTCGGTCAGGTAGCGCTTGCGCAGACGAATCGACTTCGGGGTCAGTTCGACCAGTTCGTCTTCGGCAATGAATTCGACGGCAGCTTCCAGGCTCAGCTGGACCGGCGGCACCAGGCGGACGGCTTCGTCGGTGCCGGAGGCACGAACGTTGGTCAGCTGTTTGCCCTTGATCGGATTGACCACGAGGTCGTTCTCACGGCTGTGGATGCCGATGATCATGCCTTCGTACAGCTTTTCGCCCGGGCTGACGAACATGCGGCCGCGGTCCTGCAGCTTCCACAGAGCGTAGGCGACGGCTTCGCCGTTGTCCTGGGAAATCAGCACGCCGTTGCGACGCTCGGCAACCGTACCGTCCTTGACCGGAGCGTATTCGTCGAAGACGTGGCTCATCAGGCCGTTGCCGCGGGTCAAGTTCATGAATTCGCCCTGGAAGCCGATCAGGCCACGGGCCGGGATACGGTATTCGATACGGACGCGACCGCGACCGTCCGGCACCATGTCCTGCAAGTCGCCCTTGCGCATACCGAGGCTTTCCATGACGCCGCCCTGGGTGTCTTCCTCGACGTCGACGGTGAGCAGCTCATACGGTTCGCACTCGACGCCGTTGATCGTCTTCTTGACGACGCGCGGACGACCGACGGCCAGTTCGTAGCCCTCGCGGCGCATGTTTTCGAGCAGGATGCCGAGGTGCAGTTCGCCGCGGCCGGCAACGTCGAACACGTCGCCATTCGGGGTGTCATGGACGCGCAGTGCCATGTTGGTCAGCAGTTCCTTGTGCAGGCGGTCGCGCAGCTGGCGGCTGGTGACGAACTTGCCTTCGGTGCCGGCCAGCGGGCTGGTGTTGACCATGAACTGCATGGACAGGGTCGGTTCGTCGATCTTAAGCAGCGGCAGGGATTCCGGCTGTTCCGGATCGGTCACCGTGCAACCCAGCACCAGGTCTTCGATACCGGTGATCTGGACGATGTCGCCGGCGTGTCCTTCGTCGAGTTCAACCTTGTTCAGGCCCTTGTAGCCGAACACCTGGCCAATCTTGGCCTTGATCGGGGTACGTTCGTGTTCGGCAGCCTCTTCTTCGGTGCCGAACATGACCAGCACGTTCTGGCCAGTCTTGACCTTGCCGCGATTGATCTTGCCGACGCCGATGCGGCCAACGTAGGACGAGTAGTCCAGCGCGGTGATCTGCAGCTGCAGCGGCGCTTCGATATCGGTGTCCGGGGCCGGCACATGGCGCAGGATGGTGTCGAACAGCGGCTTCATGTTTTCGCGCGGCTGGTCGAGTTCCATGGCTGCCCAGCCGTTCAGGCCGGAGGCGTAAACGATGGGGAAGTCGAGTTGTTCGTCGGTGGCACCCAGCTTGTCGAACAGGTCGAATGTCAGGTTAACGGCCTGGTCGGGATCAGCGCCATCGCGGTCGACCTTGTTGACCAGCACGATCGGACGCAGGCCGAGGGCCAGTGCCTTCTTGGTCACGAAACGGGTTTGCGGCATCGGGCCTTCGGCGGCATCGACCAGCAGCACCACGCCATCGACCATGCCCAGCACGCGCTCGACTTCACCGCCGAAGTCGGCGTGGCCCGGGGTATCGACGATGTTGATATGAACGCCTTCGTACTCGACCGAGGTGTTCTTGGAGAGGATCGTGATGCCGCGTTCCTTTTCCAGATCGTTGGAGTCCATGACGCACTCGACCAGTTGCTGGTGGGCGGCGAAGGTTCCGGACTGGCGGAGCAGCTGGTCGACCAGGGTGGTTTTACCGTGGTCGACGTGGGCGATGATGGCGATGTTGCGAATGGGGCGAACGGACATGGAAGACGGCCTGAAAGACAAAGGCAGTATTCTAGCATCCCGTGCTGCGCCGCAGCATCCTTTGTTGCCTGTCAAGCGATTGATCGCGTGGAAAAAACTTGTTCCATCGCATTTCGAGGCGGCTACAACACTGCCCGCCCCTTTTCCCGGTCGCCCGTGAGCGCTATTCCTGTTTGTTGCGCATGAAATCGGCCGTGTTGAAGAAGTTCTCCAGCAGCTTGGCGCGAATCCCCTCCTCGATGCCGACATCCTCCATGGCCAGCACCATGCAGGCGACCCACTGGTCACGCTCCTTGGCGCCGATCTCGAAGGGCATGTGGCGGGCGCGCAGCCGCGGATGGCCAAACTTCTCAACGAACAGGTCCGGGCCGCCGAACCAGCCGGACAGGAACATGTACAGCTTGTCGCGCGATCCCTGCAGGCTTTCGGGGTGCATGGCGCGCAATTCGGCAAACTGCGGCACGCTGTCCATCAGTTCGTAGAAGCGGTCGCAGAGCTTGCCGACAGCGGCTTCGCCGCCGATTCTTTCGTAGGTGGTGGGGGTGTCGGTCGGGGTCGTCATGGGGTTCTCTCGTAAATGGCGCGGCGAGTTTACCGGATGCGCCCGAACTTGCCCAAAAAATGCTTGATGCGGAATCAGGCGTCGACCGAAGCGACTTCGGCGTGAAGTATGCCGCCTCCGCCGTGTACGTTCTTGCTCCGATACATCGCCTTGTCCACCGAGGTGATCACCGACTGGAGATCGCGGCCGTGTGCCGGATAGGAGCCCAGGCCGATTGATACGTTGAAATCGATCTTGTTCTCCCGGGCCCATTCGTTGACGCCCCGACGCACGCGCTGGGCAACGATTTCGCCGCCTTCCAGCGAGGTGCGCGGCAGGACGAGCAGGAACTCGTCGCCGCCGTAGCGGGCAACGAGGTCAACATCGCGCACGTTGTCGAGAATCTGCTCGGCTACGGCGACCAGCACGCGATCGCCGACGTGATGGCCGTAGGTGTCATTGACCGCCTTGAAGCCGTCGAGATCGGCAAACATCACGGCAATCTCGCCGCCATGCGACTCCGGCGACTGGAACAGGCATGTCGCCCGCTCCATCAGGGCGCGCCGGTTGAGCATCCCGGTCAGCGCGTCGATATTGCGCTCGTGGGCCAGCTTGGAACGCGCCCGCTCGATCTTGGCGGTCAGCGAGTAGGAGTAGAGAACGATGATGGTGAAGAAAACCAGGAAAAATACGGCGCTGACCGAAAACATGCCGAGATAATCCGGCAGGCGCAGCCAGACGATCAGGATCGACGCCCCGAGGCAGCCGATCACCGCTTCGCCGAACAGAGCAAGGCCGTAGCGCATGCCGTTGCCGAGAATGACCATCAGGAAGACCAGGAAACCCGGCGAACTCAGCGTCGAATCGGCCAGCGCGGCGAAAGTCGCCGCGGCAATGTCGACCCACATGGTCAGATGCTGGCGCCACGGGGCATGGGGTCGGGCGGCCGCGTGTCCCATGAAAAACAGGATCTGCAGACCATAGACCGACATGACGAGGTTGACCAGCAACAGGCTGGCCCACGGTCGCACCTGCGACTCGCCGCCGACATTGAAATACATCAGCGCCAGACCGCAGAACAGCAGCCGCGTCCAATACTGCGCACGCTGGTCTTCCCACGACAGGCGGCGCTCCGAGGCGCTCAGGAAGATGCGACCAAGACGCCGGCCGAAACCGTGCGGCCGGTCGCTGGTGCGCCGGCCGGCACAATCACGCCGGTTGTGTGTTCTTGCGGTGAGCATCTGGACTCCAAGCATCCGGGTCCGTACAGCCTTGCCGTGCTTCGGGCAATAAGGGAACCGGCAGCTTCCAAAACGACGGGGGGTGCGAAATATACCAACAGGGTATCGTCACTGCTCCCGCCCCGTCAAACCCTCCGCTACTTCCCTGCCGGCCTGGCCTTTCTGATCGGCCCGTTGCGCCTTGGCGGTGGCGAAATTCTGGTTTTGGCCGTTTTTTCCGGCTGACCGTGGCATTTGCCGGGTACGCCGGCCGGTTGCCAGGCGGGGATCAGCTGCTTCTTGCCGTTGCCGATCAGGTCGGCGCGGCCCATTTCCTTCAACGCCTCACGCAACAGCGGCCAGTTGGCCGGATCGTGGTAGCGCAGGAAGGCCTTCTGCAGCTTGCGCTGGCGGCCGTTGCGCACGGCACCGACATGCTCGCTGCTGCGATTGACCTTGCGCAGCGGATTGCGCTCGCTGTGGTACATCGTCGTTGCCAGCGCCATCGGCGTCGGGATGAAGGTCTGCACCTGGTCGAGGCGGAAATTGTTCTTCTTCAGCCAGAGCGCCAGATTCAGCATGTCTTCGTCGGTGCAACCGGGGTGCGCAGCGATGAAGTACGGAATCAGGTACTGCTCCTTGCCGGCCTCGCGCGAGAAGCGGTCGAACAACTGCTTGAAGCGGTCGTAGGAGCCGATTCCCGGTTTCATCATCTTGGAGAGCGTGCCCTCCTCGGTGTGTTCCGGGGCAATTTTCAGGTAGCCACCGACGTGATGGGTGACCAGTTCCTTGATGTATTCCGGCGAACGAACCGCCAGGTCGTAGCGCAGGCCGGAGCCGATCTGGATTTTCTTGACCCCCTTGATCGCCCGCGCCCGCCGGTACAGCGAGATCAGCTTGCTGTGGTCGGTGTTCATGTTCTCGCAGATGTCCGGATAGACGCAGGACAGGCGGCGACAGGACGACTCGATCTTCTCGTCCTTGCACTTGAGGTGGAACATGTTGGCGGTCGGGCCGCCGAGATCGGAAACGACGCCGGTGAAACCCGGCGTCTTGTCGCGCATTTCCTCGATTTCGCGGATCACCGAGTCTTCCGAGCGACTCTGGATGATCCGCCCCTCGTGCTCGGTGATCGAGCAGAAGGTGCATCCACCGAAGCAGCCGCGCATGATGTTGACCGAGAAGCGGATCATCTCCCAGGCCGGGATCTTGGCGTCGCCATAGGCCGGATGCGGCCGGCGGGCATAGGGAAGCTCGTAGACCGCGTCGAGTTCCTCGGTGGTCAGCGGAATCGGCGGCGGGTTCAGCCAGACGTCGCGCTCGCCGTGCGCCTGGACCAGCGCCCGGGCGTTGCCGGGATTGGATTCGAGGTGGAAGGTGCGCGAGGCGTGGGCGTAGAGCACCGGGTCGGCGACGACCTGCTCGTACGAAGGCAGGCGGATTACCGTATGGGCACGGCGGTCGCGTCGGGCGGCCAGGCGCTCCTGGAGGGAAACGATGCGCACTGGATGTTCGCCGGGTTGCACCGGGGATGGCGCAGAATTCGTGGTGCTTTCCATCGCATACGGATCGGCGTGCTTGACCAGCGGTCCCGGCGTATCGACTGAGGTCGAATCCATTGCCTCCCATTCGTCAGACGGCAACCAGCCGGACGGGACCATGAAGGCCGTGCCTTTCAGGTCGCGGATGTCGCCGATCTTCTCGCCCTTGGCCAGGCGGTGTGCCACTTCGACGATAGCCCGTTCGGCGTTGCCGAAAACCAGCAGGTCGGCCTTCGAATCGGGCAGCACCGAGCGGCGCACCTTGTCCGACCAGTAATCGTAGTGGGCAATGCGGCGCAGGCTGGCCTCGATCGAGCCGATGACCACCGCCGTGCCCGGGAAAGCCTCGCGGCAACGCTGGGCATAGACGGTGACGGTGCGATCCGGCCGTTTGTTCGGCTCGGCGTTGGGTGTGTAGGCGTCATCGGAGCGGATCTTGCGATCGGCGGTATAACGGTTAACCATCGAATCCATGTTGCCGGCAGTGACGCCGAAGAACAGATTCGGTTTGCCCAGCTTTCTGAATTCAGTGGCGGAATTCCAGTCCGGCTGACAGATGATGCCGACGCGGAAACCCTGCGCTTCGAGCAAGCGCCCGATCAGCGCCATGCCGAAGCTCGGGTGGTCGATATAGGCGTCACCGGTGACCAGGATGATGTCGCACGAATCCCAGCCCAGCGCCTCCATTTCGGCACGGGACATGGGCAGGAAAGGCGCGGGGCCGAAACGGTGCGCCCAGAACTTGCGATAACCAAAGAGCGGGCGCGGCGCTTGGCTGACAGACGGCTGATTCGAATTCATACACTATTTTACCCGAGTGGGCCGACCGGCATGGCATCCACGCCATATCCAGGAAACCCCCAAACCCGTACGCGACACTGAATTTTTCGGTACGCGAACCGGCCGGCATCCTGATTGTTTCGGTCAGCGGTCGCATTGACCACATTGCAGGCGAAGAGTTCACAAATAAGCGCAATCCCCTGCTCGACCATTCTGCCGCTTTTGATTTTTTGGATTTTGGCCCAAAAAAGGCGGCGACCGTAGCATTGGGCAGCCTGGGCAAAACGCGGCGCGACACCCGCTGGTAGAACCAGAAATTACCGAGGTCTAGATCTAAACCCCGTTACGCAACGCCAACAAGGGCGGCACCGCGACCAGCCGGCGGATCGCCAGCCCGCCGACGGCAATCGCCAGCGCTGCGCCGGCCAGGGACGACAGCACCGGCAACCATGGCCGGACGGCCAGTTCCAGATCGAACACCTGACGACCGACCACTTGGCCGAGCGCCATCGCGCCGAGCGCGGCGATCAATCCGGCCAGTCCGCCAATGACCGCCAGTTCGACCAGCAGCGCCTGGCGCAACTGCGCTCGTTGGGCGCCGAGGGCGCGCATCACGGCCAGTTCGTAGCGCCGTTCGTCAAAAGCGGTCAGCAGCGCCGAATAAAGCACGATGCCGCCAGCCAGCAGCGAAAAGAGGAAGACGAATTGCACGGCGCCGGCAACCTGGCCAATCACCGACTGCAACTGGGCGAGGATGGCGCCGACGTCGATCAGCGTCAGGTTGGGAAACTGGCGGACCAGCCCGGCCGCCGCCTCGGCCTGCCCGGCCGGCAGATGAAAGCTGGTGATGTAGCTGGCCGGTGCCTTCTCGATCACTCCGGGCGGTGTCAGCACGAAGAAATTGACCCGCATCGAATCCCAGGCCAGTTTGCGCAGGCTGCTCACCCGCAAGCGGTGCTCGACGCCGGCGACCATGAACACCAGTTCGTCGCCGAGCTGGATGCCCAGCGTTTTGGCCAACCCGTCCTCGACCGAGGCCAGGCCCTGCCCGGCGTCGGCCGGGGCAAACCACTGGCCGGCGCTGAGCGTGTTGCCGGCCGGCAGATTGCTGTGCCACGACAGGTTGAATTCACGCTCGATCAGGCGCTGCGCCCTTTCGTCCTCCGGGAAGCTGGCCGCACTGACCGCCTTGCCACCGATGGCGACCAGCCGGGCGCGGACCATCGGCTGCAGTTCGCTGCGGATGCCAGCGGCGTTCAGCGCCTGTTCGACGGCGGCCCGCTGTTCGGGCTGGATGTTGATCGCGAAGCGGTTCGGCGCATCGGCCGGCAGCGATTTCTGCCACGCATCGAGCAGTTCGGCACGGGTGACGGTCAATAGCAGCATGGCCATCAGGCCGATGGCCAGCGCCACCACCTGCACCGCGCCGGCCCCGGGATGCCTGGCCAACCCGGCCAGGCCCTGGCGCCAGCCGAAGCCCGCCCCGCCCCGCCAACGCCCGACGAGCACGATGGCCAGCCGGGCGATGCCCCAGAAGGCGCCGAGCGCCACAATGAAGCCGCCGACGCTCAGCAGCCCGAGGCGCAGATTGCCGGAAACCAGCACGATCAAACCGGCCAGCAGGCCCAGGCCAAGGGTGTAGCCGCCGAGCAGGAAAGGTTGCGGCGGGCCGAGTTCGCGACGCAGCACGCGCAGGGTCGGGACGCGGGCCAGTTGCAGCAGCGGCGGAAAGACGAAACCGAACAGCAGCACGCCGGCAACGCCGAACCCCGCCGCCACCGGCAGCCAGCCGGGCAAAGGCAGGTCGAGTTCAAGCCAGGTGCTGAGCCAGCGGATCAGCACGAAATGTGCGGCAAAGCCGAGCAGGCAGCCGAGCGCCGCGCCGAGCAGGGCCAGCCAGAAAAAGACCGCAGCATGCAGACGCAGCAGCCGGCCGTGGGTCATGCCCAGGCAGCGCATCACGGCACAGGCGTCGAGATGGCGCTGCATGTAGCGGCGGCTGGCCATGGCTACGGCCACCGCGGCCAGCACCACGGTCAGCACCGTCGCCAGGCCGAGGAAACGTTCGGCCCGATCGAGCGCCGTGCGCAGCTCAGGCCGGGCATTGCCGACATCTTCCAGGCGTTCGCCCCGGGCCAGCCGGCCGCCCAGCCATTGCCGGAAGCTGGCCACCGTACTGTCGTCGCCGGCCACCAGCAGCCGGTAGCTGACCCGCGAACCGGGCTGGATCAGCCCGGTCGCCGGAATGTCGTCGGCGTGCATCATCAGCCGCGGCGCCAGGCTGAAGAAATTGATGCCGCGGTCCGGCTCCTGGATCAGGATGGCGGCGACGACCAGTTGCCGGGCACCGACCGTGACCCGGTCGCCGGGTGCGGCATTCAGGGCACCGGCCAGCCGCTCGTCGAGCCACACCGTTCCCGACTGCGGACGGCCGCCGACCGAGGTTTGGCGACCATCGCTGGCGGTCAGCTGCCCGCGCAAGGGATAGCCCCCGGTCACCGCCTTGATGTCGGCCAGTTGCGCCTGTGCGCTGCCCATGACCATGCTTGGGAAGGCCATCGTTTCGGCCACCTGCAGGCCGCGCCGGGCGGCCTCGGCGGCGTGGCCCGCCGGCCAGGGATGATCGGCGACCAGCACCAAGTCGCCGCCCAGCATTTGCCGGGCCTGGCGCTCCAGACCGCTGCGCACGCGATCGGCAAAGAAGCCGACGACGGTCACAGCGGCCACGGCAACGACCAGCGCGGCAAACAGCAGGCGCAATTCGCCCGAGCGCATTTCGCGGCCGAGCAGACGCCAGGCCAAAGACATCACGACCAGCGGGCGCGGAATTCGGCCGGCGCCACGGCCCGGCCGTGCAGGTAGCCCTGCAGCTGCTCGCACCCGAGTTGCGCCAGGAATGCCGCCTGGGCCTCTGTCTCGACGCCTTCGGCGACCACTTCGAAACCCATGCTGCGGGCCAGTTCCATCACCGTCCGGATGATCGCCTCATCGCCGGGATTGCGGCCGATGCCTTCGACGAAGGAGCCGTCGATCTTCAATTGCTGGATCGGCAGCATCTTCAGGTAGCTGAGCGACGAATAGCCGGTGCCGAAGTCGTCGAGCGCCAGGCTGATGCCGAGATCGCGCAGGCGCTCAAGCAGCGCGAAGGAATCGCTGACCGCCATGACTACCGACTCAGTCAGTTCCAGCTTGAGGCGGGTCGGATCCATGCCCGTCTCGTCGAGGATTTGTTCGAGGACATCGATGAACTCGGGGCGCTCCAGTTGCTTGACCGACAGATTGACCGAAACCTGCGGCAGATCGAAACCGCTGTCCCGCCACTGGACGAACTGGCGGCAGGTTTCGCGCAGCACCCAGTTGCCGAGCCCGATGATCAGGCCGGAATCCTCGGCC
The DNA here is from genome assembly GCA_020621865.1 of Betaproteobacteria bacterium. Taxonomy (GTDB): domain Bacteria; phylum Pseudomonadota; class Gammaproteobacteria; order Burkholderiales; family Rhodocyclaceae; genus Azonexus. Next base: position 12,717 of record JAHRYW010000003.1, read on the forward strand.
ATCGGGATGAAACTCATCGGCATCACCTCGCCGAGTTCCGGGCTGTTCCAGCGGACCAGCGCCTCGGCGCCAACCAGCTTGCCGCTCTGCGTTTCGACCTGTGGCTGCAGGTGGACGCTCAGTTCGCCGTTTTCCTGCGCCCGACGGAGCAGGTTTTCCATCCGGATGCGAACCTGGGCATCGCGCGTCATTTCCGGCGTGTAGAAATGGAAATTGCCGCGCCCCTGGGCCTTGGCGCGGTACATCGCCGTGTCGGCATTGCGCATCAGCTCGAGCACGCTGTCGCCATCGCCGGGGAACAGGCTGATGCCGACCGCGGCAGTCAGGAACAGTTCGTGGTCGCCGAACTTGAACGGCTGATCGAAGGCGCCGAGGATCTCGCGGGCGAGCATCTCGACCTCGTCCTCGCTGCGCACCGCCTCCATCAGGCAGATGAATTCGTCGCCGCCCAGGCGGGCCAGCATGTCGATCAGCCGGACGTGTTCGGAAAGGCGGGCGGCGACGGCAACCAGCAACTCGTCGCCGACGCCATGGCCGAGGGAGTCGTTGACCTGCTTGAACTGGTCGAGGTCGATGAACAACACGGCCAGCCGTTCGCCGTGGCGGCCATTTTCGCGCAGGCTTTCCTCCAGGCGCTCGATGAAGCAGCGGCGGTTGGCCAGGCCGGTCAACGGGTCGTGGTAGGCCAGGTAATTGAGCTTGCTCTGCGCCTGGCGGCGCTCCGAAATCTCGCCCTCAAGCTGGCTGTTGGTCCGTTTCAGTTCGTCGGTGCGCGCCGCGACCTGGACTTCCAGCGTGTCGCGCGCCGCCTTGATGCGGCCTTCCTGGTCTTCGAGGATGCCCTGCGCCCGGCGGACGACCAGGAACTGCATCAGGTAAAGCAACGCGAAGACGACCACGACGCCGGCCGTGACCCACCACAGACTGCGCTGCAACTGGGCGACGAAGGGGGTGACGTTCTGGTAGAGCTCGAAGACGCCCTCGACGGCGTGATCCTTGCCGACGATGGGAATGTAGCTGGCCAGCACGTCGACTTCGGCCAGCGTGCCTTCGAAGGAGTCGATGCGGTCCCGATGCGTCAGTTCGCTGACCGTAGTCCCGCGCATGGCGCTGCGGAATCCCGGATTGTCCAGCTTGCTCTCGCCGATCTGGAGTTGATCGGTAGAAAAGACGGTATTGCCCAAGCGGTTGTAGATCTTGACCTTGACGACCGCCGTGTTGTGCATCAATTCAAGGACACTGGCCTGTAGCGCGGCGGATTTCGGCGATTGCCGGAGAAACTCGACGTCGCGGCCAAGCGCATCGGCCATCAACGCTGCGAGCGGCTCCCGCAACGAGTTCTCGAAAACCTGCGCCATCGCCACGTTGCGACCTTCGGCCAGTTCCTGCATCTGCTGCAGCGACAACTGCCGGTACAGCGGCCCCAATACCCCCGCAGCCAGAACGATGAGGATGAAGCTGACTGTCGAGAAATAGCGCGAAAGATTAAACATATAGGCCGAAAGGATTATTCCTCCAGCTTATTCCATCTCGCGTATCCGCGCTACCGCCTCCTCGACACGTTTGACGGCGATGACTTCCATGCCGGGAATCGTCTGCTTCGGGCGATTGGCCTCGGGAATCAGGGCACGGGTAAAGCCGAGCTTGGCGGCTTCCTTCAGTCGCTCCTGGCCACGCGGTGCGGGGCGGATTTCACCGGCCAGGCCAACTTCACCAAACACAATAAGTTTGGATGGCAACGGTTTGTTTTTTAACGATGATGTAATCGACAAAAGCACAGCCAAGTCGGCAGCTGGCTCGGTAATCTTGACCCCGCCGACGGCATTGACGAAGACATCCTGATCAAAGCAGACGATGCCGGCATGGCGATGCAAAACCGCCAGCAGCATGGCCAGGCGCTGCGGGTCGAGGCCGACGGTCAGCCGGCGCGGGTTGCCGTGGGCGCTATCGACCAGCGCCTGGATTTCTACCAGCAGCGGCCGTGTGCCCTCCTGAGTCACCATCACGCAGGAGCCGGGAACATCCTGCCCGTGCTGCGACAGGAACAGCGCCGACGGATTGCTGACCCCCTTCAGGCCGGTCTCGGTCATGGCGAAGACGCCAAGTTCATTGACCGCGCCGAAGCGGTTCTTGAAGGCGCGCACCAGTCGGAAGCTGGAATGCGTGTCGCCCTCGAAATACAGCACCGTGTCGACGATGTGTTCGAGCACGCGCGGCCCAGCCAGTGCGCCCTCCTTGGTCACGTGGCCGACCAGAATGACCGTGATGCCGGCCTGCTTGGCCAGCCGGGTCAATTGCGCCGCACATTCGCGGACCTGCGCCACCGAGCCCGGAGCGCTCGACAGTTGATCGGACCACAGCGTCTGGATCGAGTCGATGACCGCGACCACCGGCTGTTCGGCCTGCAGCGTGGCAAGGATGCGTTCCAGGTTGATTTCGGCCATCAGGGCCAGACGGCGAGTGTCCAGTCCCAGCCGGCGGGCGCGCAAGGCGACCTGCTCGCCGGATTCCTCGCCGCTGACGTAGAGCACCTTGTGGGCGGCTGACAAATGGGCCAGCGCTTGCAGCAGCAACGTGCTCTTGCCGATGCCGGGGTCGCCGCCGATCAGCACGACGCCGCCATTGACCAGCCCGCCGCCCAGCGCGCGGTCGAATTCGCCGATGCCGGTGGCGATCCGCTCGACTTCGCGGGCCTCGATTTCGGACAGATTCTGCAGCTTGGCGGCCGGGGCCAGCGACTCGAAACGGCTATTGGTCGGCGCCTTTTCGGCGACGCTCTCGACCAGCGTGTTCCACTGGTTGCAGCCGGGGCACTGCCCCTGCCACTTCGGGCTGGTCGCGCCGCATTCGGTGCAGCTATAGATGGTTTTGATTTTGGCCATTTTTTGGAGGTGACCGTAGCATTCAGTCCACAACGACCGGCACGCGCGGCGCCAAGGCGCAGAACAGTTCGTAGGCGATGGTCCCGGCCGCCGCGGCCACTTCGTCGGCCGGCACGTCGCCGGCGATGCCCCTGCCCCACAGGGTCACCGGCGAGCCTATCCCGGCCTCGGGAATGTCAGTCAGATCGCAGGCCAGCATGTCCATCGAAACCCGGCCGAGGGTCTTCGTCCGCCGGCCCATGACGGCAATCGGCGTGCCGGTCGGGGCGTGGCGCGGGTAGCCATCGGCATAGCCGCAGGCGACGATGCCGATGCGCATCGGCCGCTCGGCTGCGAAGCTGCCGCCGTAGCCGACGCGCTCGCCGGGTGCCAGTTCCTGGACGCCGATGATCGCGCTCTCCAGCGTCATCGCCGGCTGCAGACCGAGGGTTTCGGCGCTGCGGTCGGCAAACGGGCTGGCGCCGTAGAGCATGATGCCGGGCCGCACCCAGTCGGCGTGTGTCGCCGGGTGGTCAAAGATGGCTGCGGAATTGGCCAGGCTGAACGGTCCCGTCCAGTCGCCGGCTATGGCTTCAAGGCGCTCGACCTGCCAGGCCACGCCGCGCTCGCCGTCGGCATCGGCAAAATGCGTCATCAGCGTCGTTTCGGTCGCCGGCCGGGCCTGGAGGGTGGCCAGTGCCGCCGACAGGTTGGCGGCGGTGAAACCCAGGCGGTTCATGCCGGTGTTCAGCTTCAGGTAGATCGACAGCGGCGCCACGCCGGCTTCGCCGAGCAGCAGGTCGAGTTGCTCCGGGCAATGAACGACGCAGCTCAGTCCATGGCCGGCCACGGCCCGGGCGTCGCGGGCGCTGAACACGCCTTCGAGCAGCAGGATAGGCCGGATGATGCCGGCTTCGCGCAGGGCGACGGCGTTTTCGCATTCAAGCAGGGCAAAGCCGTCGGCCTCCCCGCGCAGCGCCTCGACGGCTCGCCACTGGCCATGGCCGTAGGCGTTGGCCTTGACCACCGCCCAGGCGCGCGACTGCGGTGCCAGCCGCTTGACCAGCCGGTAGTTGTGCAGGATGGCCGCCGGCACGATACGGGCCCGGATGGGCCGCGAGGTTTTCATGGTGCCAGTTCCTTCAGCTTGCCCTTGGCAAATTCGATGAAGGTGGATGTCAGCCGCGACTGGAATCGTCCCTCGGGATAAACCAGGTAGAGGCTGCGCTTCAGCGGCGGCTTGAGCGGGATGGCGAGCAGTTCGCCGAGCAGTGTTTCCTTCTCGACGACGGCCCGCGACACGATGGCAAAGCCCAGCCCGGTCGAGACGACGCCTTTCAGGGCTTCCGGGCTGCCCAGCTCCATCTGCATCTTGAGGCTGGCCGGCGCGATATTGTGGCTGCGGAAATAGGCATCGGTGATCTCGCGGGTGCCGGAACCTGGCTCGCGGGAGATGAATTCGTAGTCGGCCAGCGCCTTCGGGGTCACCGACTTCATGCCGGCCAAGGGGTAATCCGGCGCGCAGATGGCCTGCAGTTCATCCTCGCAGCAGATCTGGCTGGCCACGCCGCCGAGCTTGGCCGGCGCCTCGATCAGCCCGACATCGAGCGTATGCTCGGCGACCCGGCCTTCGATGCTTTCCGAGTTGGCGACGATCAGCCGCGCCCTGACCTGCGGATACAGCGCGTTGAACTCGCCCAGCACGCGCGGCAGCATGAATTCGGCGATGGTCGTGCTGGCACCGACGAGCAGCGGGCCGCGCATTTCGCCGGTCATTTCGCCGAGCCGGGTTTCCATCTCGTCGGAAAGGGCGAGAATCTTTTGCGCGTAGGACAGCACCAGCTCGCCGGCCGGCGTCAGCGAAATGCTGCCGTGGCGGCGCTCGAACAGGCGCGTGCTGTACTGCTCCTCCAGTTGCTTGATCTGGAAGGTCACGGCCGGCTGCGTCATGAACAGGGCGTCGGCGGCGCGCGTGAAACTCAGATGTTTGGCTACCGCATGAAAAACCTGCAAACGCCGGTCAGCCATGATGATTCTCCAGAATGGGATGCGGCCGATATTCAATCACATTCCGCGCCGCTTCCTTCGATTTTGGCCAAAATTTGCTACTCACCCTGGGGCCAGCCTTTGTTTCTATGGTCGTAGCATTCGCCGTCATCAAGGCTTAACCGGCCTGACACAGACTCGCCGCTTTCAACGCTAGATGGCGGGAAGATGCACATCAAAGACAAGCACGCAAGTCTTGTGTCCAATCCTGAGCGTGGTATAAACCTCGCCCAAAGTAATATAAGAGACAAATTCTTCGTGCCGTTCGGCTTCTACATCATCATGGCCGCGCAGTTTTTTTCCGCGCTGGCCGACAATGCCCTCCTGATTGCCGCTATCGCCGCCCTGCGCGAGATGCACGCACCGGCCGAATACGAGCCTCTGCTCAAAACCTTCTTCACCGTTTCCTACGTCGTACTTGCCGCCTTCGTCGGCGCCTTTGCCGACTCGATGGCGAAAGGCCGGGTCATGCTGATCAGCAATGGCATCAAGATCATCGGCTGCAGCATGATGTTCTTCGGCGCCCATCCCCTGCTCGCCTACGCCGTTGTCGGCCTCGGCGCTGCCGCCTACTCGCCGGCCAAGTACGGCATCCTGACCGAATACCTGCCGCACCGCCTGCTCGTCGTCGCCAACGGCTGGATCGAGGGCCTGACCGTCGGCGCCATCATCCTCGGCGTCGTCATCGGCGGCACGCTGATCCGTCCGGAAGTCGCCCAGCATCTGCTCGCCTTCGACTTTCCGCTGTTCGAGACCGGTGTCGATACGGTCGGCGAAATGGCCCTCTCGGTCGTCGCAGTGCTCTACATCCTGGCTGCCGGCTTCAACCTTTACGTGCCGGACACCGGCGTCGACCACAAGGTCCTGAAGAAGAACCCGTGGTTCCTGATCCACGAATTCAACCACTGCCTCGCCCTGCTCTGGCGCGACCGCCTGGGCCAGATCTCGCTGGCCGTCACCACGCTGTTCTGGGGGGCCGGTGCGACGCTGCAATTCATCGTGATCAAGTGGGCCGAAGTCTCGCTCGGCCTCGGTTTGTCCAAATCCTCGATGCTGCAGGGCGTCGTTGCCGTCGGCGTCGCCGTCGGTGCGATTGCCGCCGCCAAGTTCATCACCCTGCGCAAATCGGTCCGCGTCATTCCGCTCGGCATCGCCATGGGCTTGATCGTGCTGGCCATGAACTTCGTCCATGAAATCTGGCTGGCCGTGCCGCTGCTGATCATCATCGGCGGCCTGTCCGGCTTCTTCGTCGTGCCGATGAACGCCCTGCTCCAGCACCGCGGCCACATCCTGATGGGCGCCGGCCACTCGATCGCGGTGCAGAACTTCAACGAGAACATCTCCATCCTGGTCATGACCGGGCTGTACTACCTGATGATCAAGATGAACCTGTCGATCTACTGGGTGGTCACCCTGTTCGGGCTATTCGTCAGCGGCCTGATGTACCTGATCCGCCAGCGCCATTTCGCCAACCAGGCGATCCAGGACGACGTCCAGCACCTCGACGATTCAGCGCATCATTAACGGCTAGTGGTCTGCTTCGTAGATGGCCGAACAACAGAAAGCGCAGAATTTGCGCCTGTGGCTAGGCGCGAACCACAGCGATAGCCGTAGCTATCGCGAGGATGAGCAACAACGCCACAGGTGCAAAGACAAGCTTTATGGTTTGGTTATCTGCGAAGCAGACTACTAAAACGGCAGTTCCGGTGCCATCCGTTCGCGCAGCGTGCGACGGGCGAACAGCAGATCTTCCCAGGCCTTGGCCTTGTCCGGCAGGTTGCGTAGCAAATAGGCCGGGTGATAAGTCACCACCACCGGCACTCCGGCAAATTCGAAACGCTGGCCGCGCAGCGAGGCCAGCGACTTGTCGTCGTGCAGCACCGCATGGACAGCCGCCTTGCCGAGCAGGACGATGATCTTCGGCTTGAGCAAGGCAATCTGGCGCTCCAGATAAGGCCGACAGGCCGCCATTTCCGCCGCTTCCGGCGTGCGGTTACCGGGCGGCCGGCACTTCACCGCGTTGGCGATATAGACGCGGTTGCCGCGGGCGATGTCGAGCGATGCCAGCATGGCGTCGAGCAACTTGCCGGCCTGGCCGACGAAGGGTTCGCCCTTGGCATCTTCCTCGGCGCCCGGGCCTTCGCCGATGAACAGCCACTCCGGATTGAGGTCGCCAACCCCGAGCACGGCCTGCTTGCGCTGCTCGCACAATGGGCAGGCGCGGCACTCGGCGACCCGGCGGGCCAGTTCCGGCCATTCCAGGGTATCGACCGAAGCCTGCGCGGCAACGGCCGGGGAAACGACCGGCGCTACAAGCGGCGTGGCAGCCTGCAACGGAAGCGGGTCGGCAACCGGCGCTGGCTTGCTGTCCGTGGCGACCGGCGCAGCCGAGGCAAGCTCGGCGGCCGGCGTCTCCGGCACGGCATCGCGCAACACCCAGAGCGGGGTGATGCCCATCTCGACCAGCATTTGTTCTCGGCTCAGGCTCATGCCAATTCCTTGTCAAAAATCAGCGCGTCCTCGCGCCCGACCACGGCCGGATAATAGCCCTTGCGCGTGCCGATCTGCTTGAAGCCGAAGTGGCGATACAGATCGACCGCCCGGTCGTTCGACGGCCGGACTTCGAGAAACAGCTTGTGCGCCCCGCCCAGCCGGGCGCATTCCATCGCATGCCTGAGCAGCCGGGCGCCGTAGCCTTGTCCCTGGTATCGCTTGCAGACGCCGATGGTCAGCAGGTGCGCCTCGTCGAGTACCGACATGACCACCGAATAACCGATCAGGTCACCGCCCAGGCGCAGCACCCAGACGCTGTAACCGGCCTCCAGCGAGTCGGCGAAATTGCCGCGCGACCACGGAAAAACCTGCAACGTCGATTCCAGCGCGGCGATCGCGTCGAGGTCGCGCTCGTTCATCGGAAAAAACTCGGCGGCAAGGTTCAGGCCGCTCACGCCCGCCCGCCCTCGCTGAGCCTTTCGGCCACGGTCTTTGCTACCTTGTCGCGGATGTAGAGCGGCGCGGCCAGCGCGGCATCGATGCCCTCGCCCCGAGCGGCACGCGGTGCGGCCAGGGTGGCCACGGCTGCGGCCGTCGGCAGCAGGTCGGGACGACCCGGAATGCAGGCCTGATTCAGGCGTTCAGCCAGCACCGGATAGGCCGCGATGCCATTGCCGCAGGCCAACCAGCCCGGCGCATCGGGCAAGACCACCGCCTCGGGCGCCGAGACGCGAATTTCGCCCTGCAGGGTATAGCCATCGCCCGAGCGGACATAAGCCGCGGAATAGACTTCGCCCATCCGGGCGTCGAGCAAGGCCAGCACGTGTTTGGCGCCGCTTTGCGCAGCCAGGGTCTCCAGGCTGGTCACCGGCAGCAGCGGCACACCGGCGGCGACCGCCAGTCCCTGTGCCGCACCGCAGGCGACGCGCAGCCCGGTGAAAGCACCGGGACCGACCCCGAAGGCAATGCCGTCCAGTTGTCCGACCGTCACGCCGGCTTCAGTCAGCAGTTCGCGAACCAGCGGCAGCAAAGTTTCCGAATGCGGTTTGCCGGCCGGGCAGAGGCGTTCAGAGAGCGTTCCGTCACGCCACAGGGCGCAGGAACCAAAGTCGGTGGAAGTTTCCAGGGCAAGGATCAGCATGGGCCGGCATTTTACCGGAGGCGCAGCCGTCTCGTCGCGGATTCAATCCCGGCGCCAGCCCCGCCCACCGCCGCGACCTTCCCGCGGGTCGGAAAATCCGCGCTGCGGCCCTCGCTGTTCCTGCCAGGCGCGTTGCTCGCGCATATCGTCGCGCAGGCGGCGGCGGTCTTCCGGCGGTACGTCGCGCCAGCGCGGGGCGCCTTCCTCGCGGCGAATTTCGCGCTCCTGCTGCCAGTGTTCGCGCATCTGCTGGCGCATCTGGCGGCGCTCTTCCGGCGGCAAATCGCGCCAGTAAGCCTGCGCCCAAACGCTGCCCACCGAGCCCAAGAGGCTCAGGAACAACAGCGGGAGGACGAGACGACGTTTCATGGCGACAAGCGGCAACAGGAATCTGATGCGATCATTGTCCATCCGCGCACAACAGGCAAGCGCGGCGAGATGTAAGAATATGTTTCCCGGCCGGCCCCGGCAAAAGCTTGTTACCATTTGCCGCGTTCCATTCACTGTCCGCCCTTATCTTTGCCGCCATGAACGAACAACACTCCCACATCCTCGTCGTCGATGACGACGCCCGTCTGCGCGACCTGCTGGTCCGTTATCTCGGCGAACAGGGCTTCGAGGTCAAGGCTGCCGCCGACGGCCAGCAGATGGACAAGCTGCGCACCCGCGAACATTACCACCTGATTGTCCTCGACCTGATGATGCCCGGCGAGGACGGCCTGTCGATCTGCCGCCGCCTGCGCGGCCAGGGCGACCAGACACCGATCATCATGCTGACCGCCAAGGGCGACGAGGTTGACCGCATCGTCGGCCTCGAAATGGGGGCCGACGACTACCTGCCCAAACCATTCAATCCGCGCGAACTGCTCGCCCGCATCCACGCCGTGCTGCGCCGCCAGGGCAGCAAGCCGCCCGGCGCGCCGGAGGATGACCAGGAAAAGATCAGCTTCGGCAACATCGAGGTCGATCTCGCCGCCCGTACGCTGACCCGCGGCAACGAGTTGCAGGCGCTGACCACCGGCGAGTTCGCCGTCCTCAAGGTACTGCTCCAGCACCCGCGCCAGCCGCTGTCGCGCGACAAGCTGATGACCCTGGCCCGCGGCCGCGAACAAGGCCCGTTCGACCGCGCTATCGACGTCCAGGTCTCGCGCCTGCGCAAGCTGATTGAAACCGACCCGGCACAGCCGCGCTACCTGCAGACGGTCTGGGGCTTCGGCTACGTCTTCGTGCCGGACGGTACGGCGAAGGAATGATGCCGCGCACGCTGCTGGCGCGCACCTTCCTGCTGCTGGCTACGCTGGTGTCGCTGACCACGGCGGGCTGGCTCAGCTTGTTCCGCTACATCGACGCCGAGCCGCGGGCGCGGGAAACCGGGCAGCTGGCGGCGTCGGCGGTCAATCTGATCCGCGCCTCGCTGTTCGCCGCGGCGCCGGAAAAGCGGCTCGGCCTGTTCACCGAATTCTCGACTCGCGAAGGCATTCGCCTGCTGCCGGCCGAGGCCGAGGACAAGATCGAGGCCATGCCCGATTCGCGCTTCTTCCGCCTGCTGCAGCGCGAACTGAATCTCCGCCTCGGCGAGCACACGCGGATCGCCGCCAGCGTCGATGGCATTTCCGGCTTTTGGGTCAGCTTCCGGCTCGATGACGCCGACGAGGAGGAATACTGGCTGATCCTGCCTCGCGAACGGGCGGCGCGCGATTTCGCCAGCCACTGGCTGGCCTGGGGCCTGCTGGCATTTGTGCTGGCGATGGCGGTCGCCTGGCTGATCGCCTCGCGCATCAGCCGGCCGCTGAAGGCAATGGCCAAATCGGCCGAAACGGTTGGCCGCGGCCAGATTCCCGAGCCATTGCCGGAAGGCGGGGCCGAGGAGCTGAGCCGCCTGGCCAGCGCCTTCAACGCCATGGCCAGCGACCTGCAACGCCATGAAAGGGATCGCTCCGAAGTGCTTGCCGGCATCTCGCACGATCTGCGCACGCCGCTGACCCGCCTGCGCCTCGAAGCCGAACTGAGCGTCGCCGACGAAGGCGCACGCCAGGCTGTAGTTGCCGACATCGAACAGATGGAAGCGGTGATTTCGCAGTTCATGGACTATGCCCGCGCCGAATCCGGCGAAACGCCGGTGCCCACCGACCTGGCTGCCCTGCTCTCGGGGATCGTCGAGCGGCAGACCTGCATTGGCCGGCCGATAGTTGCCCGGATTGAACCGACGCCGGAGATGCTGCTGCGCCCGAAGGCGATCACCCGCGCCGTCACCAACCTGATCGACAATGCCGCGAAATACGGCGGTGGTGAGATTTCGCTGAGCAATGCTACGGTCGGCGGGAAAATTTGGCTGGAAATCGGCGATCGCGGCCCGGGCGTGCCGGCCGCCGAAATCGAGCGCCTGAAGCGCCCCTTCACCCGGCTCGAATCGGCCCGTACCAATGCCTCGGGCACTGGCCTCGGGCTCGCCATCGTCGAGCGCATCGCCCGCCTGCACGACGGCCACCTGGACCTGCTACCCAATCCCGGCGGCGGGTTGCTCGCCCGCCTGTCGCTGCCGATCAGACGCTGAAAGCGACGCAGGCTTCGTCCATGCCGTCGGCCACCTGCGGCAACACCCGGGCAATCTTTTCGGCATCGACCCCAAGCCGTTGCCAGGCAGTCTGATCGACCGGCATGACACCTTCGCCGGCGCTCTCGGCCAGGCCGAGGCCATGAGCGATCGCATCGGCAATGTGAATCAGGTCGGCCGGCGAATCGGCGGTCGCCGCGGCCGGTGCATGGTGCTCGGCCAGTGCCGCGCGCAAGGCCGGCGGGAAGTGCCAGGCATCGGCCAGCAGGCCGCCGACCTCGGCGTGGTCCATCCCGAGAACATCGCGTTCGGCGACGACCAGCAGGCAATCGTGCTGCTCGCGATAGGCCAGTGCCTGGCTGTATTGCGCGGCAAAGCAACTGGCCAGCACCAGTTTGCCAATATCGTGCAGGATGCCGCCGGTAAAGGCGATTTCCGGGTTATGCCGGGTTTCCTGCGCCAATGCCCGTGCCGCCAACCCAACGCCGATACCGTGTCGAATATGGGAACGCACCTCGAAACCCGGGCATTTTTCGGCGCGGAAAACGCCGCTGATGCCCATCGCGATCACCATGCTGCGCACAGCCCGAAAGCCGAGCACCACCAGCGCTTCGTTGATTGTCGACACCCGCGTCTGCAGGCCATAGAAGGACGAATTGGCGACGCGCAGCAAACGGGCAGCCAGCGCCTGATCACAGGCGATCCGCCGGGTCAGGGCCGCAATATCGACCTCGTCGTTGTCGAAGGACGCCAGCAGTTCCGCGACCACCGCCGGCAAGGCCGGCAATGCCTGCAGACAGGCCTGGACCTGTTCGGGCTTGAGGGAAGTCATCGCTCGACCTCCGAGCGGAAATTCACAATGCAGCGATAGAGCGTCCTGCTCGCCATGCCTTCGCCCGCCGCACGGAACAGCTGATCGACTGTCCGCCTGACGCCGGCCAGCCTGGCTTCGCGTACGGCCGGATCTTCGTCGGTTTCGCGTTCGACACGGATGATGTCGATGCCTCTTTGCGCCAGCGCCTGCAACAGGCTTTCCGTCAATTCAGTGCCGGCCGGCACCAATACCTGCCCGCCCCGTCCAGTCACCGGCGCGCCCAGGCGCATACCCGGCCGGGCGTCAGCCAGGGCAACCCTATCCTGCACGCTCATTCGTTCTCCTCTTCGAGCACCAGTACATGCCCGCCGCCAACGCTGGACACCCGCCAGCGGCAGCGATAATTCACGCCATCCAGTTCGACACGGGGCTTGGCATCCCTAGCCACGACCTCCGGCAAAACGGCTGCCAAAGCAATCCCCGGCGCCAGGCCGCGGGCGGCGAAGCGCTCACAGGCGGCGTCGTTGGCCAGCGCAACCAGCCCGGCTTCGTCGATCCCGATGACCGGCCACGGCATCCCGGCCAGCACGTCCTGGAGAATCAGGTAACCGGCCTGCGCCTGATCGCGCAACATCTGGTTCTCCATGACCAGGCGCCGACGGTCCTCGTCGATGCGCAGCATTTCCCGCTCGGCGACTTCGACCTCGTGCGACAGACGGCTGTATTCGTCGGAGATGTACCGCCGGCTCAGCGCCTCCTCGACGACCTGATAAAAGGTATCGGCATCGGCCGGTGTGTGGATCACCCGATGGACCTGGCCGGAAGCGCCCAGGGCGGCCACCGTCTTGCGGGTCCACTGGCGGCTGTCGGCGACCAGGATGCGTTCGCATTTCGGTTGCGTCAGCATTGCCTGTTCGATCAATGCCGCTGCATCAAAATCCTTGTGCGGCGCGCCGCAGACCAGCACATCGACAAGATTGCCGGTCAGCCATTGCATGGCGCCCTGGATATCGGCCACCTCGCAGACCCGATGGCCTTCGCCGGTCAGTCGCGAGATGATCCCTTCGACCCCGTCGACCGCGACGAATAGGGCCATCGGCTTGCGCGTGCCGGAACGCAGCAGATTGCTCGGCAGGCGCGTGTCGAGACGCAGCAGTTCCATCATGGCCGGCGCGGCCAGCGGTCGCGAGAAGAAATAGCCCTGGATCACGTCGCACTGGTGCGAAATCAGCAAGGCCAGTTGCTCCTGCGTCTCGACGCCTTCGGCAACCACTTTCAGCTTCAGGTGATGGGCCATGGTGATCACCGCCCGGGTAATCGAGGCGTCGTCGGAGTCGGCGGCAATGTCCTGGACGAAGGAGCGATCAACCTTGACCGTATCGATCGGGAAGCGCTTCAGGTAAGCCAGGCTGGAATAGCCGGTGCCGAAATCGTCGAGCGAGATGGTGACGCCCATGCGCTTGAGCGCGGTCAGCGTGCCGATGGCCGTCTCGGCGTTGTCCATCAGCATGCTTTCGGTGATTTCGAGATCCAGGCAGGCCGGCTTCAGCCCGGTCTTTTCCAGGGTCGCCGCGACGTCGGCCAGCAGGGTGTCGGACTGCAACTGGCGCGCCGACAGATTGACCGAGATGCTCGGGATGTCGAGCCCGGCGGCCTGCCACTCGACAGTCTGGCGGCAGGCCTCCTCGAGCACCCAGCGCCCGACCTGGACGATCAACCCGGTCTCTTCGAGCAGGGGAATGAACTTGTCCGGCCCGACCACGCCGCGCCCGGGATGCGCCCAGCGCAGCAGGGCCTCGGTCCCGGTGATCCGCCCGTTGGCGCAGCTCGCCTTGGGCTGGAAGTGCAGCACGAATTCCTTGCGCAGCGTGGCGTTGCGCAAATCGATTTCAAGGAACATCCGGTCGCGGATGTTTTCCTGCATGCCCGGGCTGTAGCAATGATAGCTGTTGCGCCCGGCGCTCTTGGCGTGACGGCAGGCTATCTCGGCATTGCTGACCAGTTCATGGACATCCCGGCCGTCCTGCGGATAGAAAACGATGCCGATGCCGGCTGTTGCGAAAACGTCGCAGCCATCGACGCGGACCGGCATGATCAGCGCGTCGATGATCCGTCGGGCGACGATGCCGGCCTGCTGGATATCGCCGACATCCGGCAGCAGGATGCCGAAGACGTCCCCGCCGATACGGCCGAGGACATCGGACTCGCGAAGCGACCCGGAAACCCGCCCGGCGATCTGGCGCAACAGTTCGTCGCCGGAGGTGTGACCAAAGGTTTGATTCAGTTCGCGGAAGCGGTCGATGTCGATGACCATGACGCCCAGGGGCAATTGCTTGCGCCGCGCCAGCGCGATCATGCGCTGCATCTGGTCGTGGAACATCAGTTGGTTGGGCAAGGCCGTCAGGGCATCGAAATGGGCGAAGAACGGCACCTTGCCCTTGTCGGCCAGCAGGCTGGTGATGTCGGTGGCGACCCCGCCGACACTGACGACCTCTCCCGCTTCGCCGTGCACCGGGAAATTGCGGGCGTGCAGCCAGCGCAGGCTGTCGCCGGGACGTTCGACGCGGAACCGGATGTCCAGCCCGCCCATCCGATGCCGACGCGCCTCGGCGAGAACCCGCTCGCGGTCATCGGCATGCACGTAGGTCAGCCAGTCCAGCCGGTGCGCGTAAAGATCCTCGACGTGACAGCCCCAGATTTGCTCGTAACCCTTGCTGACATAGGTAACCTGCTGGGTTTCGGCATCGGCCAGCCAGTAGCATTCGGGGACGTGGCTGGCCAGCTGGAAGAAGCGTGCCGCACCTTCGTCGATTTTCCCGAGGGCTTCCGGGTTGGCCAGCGATTCCTGCTTTTCCTGCAACAAACCGACGCGGGCGCATTCGCGTTCGACCACGGCCAGCAAGCGGGATGGATTGCTCTTGAAGACGAAATCGCAGGCGCCGTTGTCGAGCAGTTCGAAGGGAAAATCGGGCGATCCGCGTTCGACGGTCAGGATCACCGGCAGCAATGGCGCCAATTGGCGGAAGACCGCCATGGCGGCGGCGACCGGCAGATTGACCAGGCTGCAACTGAGCAGCGCCGCATCCCAGGACTCGTTGCTGAGCGCCTGGGTCAGTTCGTCCTGCCCGCTGATCTGGCGCGCCTGGACGACATGTCCGCCGCCCTGAAGCGCGTCGAGCAGGCGCTGGCCGTCCCGGTCATCCGGCTCGACCAGCAATACCCGCAGGACTGCCGCTTTTTCAGAACTGCCGATTACCCCCAAACGACTCCCCCCCTTATTTCGCCCCCTGATTCCGGAAGGGCTGAATTTGTCGTGGCGACCGCCATCTACTATTACCGACATCATGGCAGAAAACTTTAGTGCCTTCAGGCACCCAGTTTCGGATTCGGGCGGTTTGCGTTATGCGATATGACTATCGCTGAGTAAAAAGTCGCGCAGAATCAGATATTCGGGGCCGGACGATGACAAGCGGGAGCGGACAAGAAAAAATTTCTGACAAGACCAGGACAAGGCTGGCAGCGGCATTTCCTGCCCCGCTGCCAGCGGGCAGGCAGGCGGCACCTTGCGGACCAGCGTGACGTGGGGGACAAAACGGCGCCCTTCGCCATCGACCTTGAAGCCATTGCCAGCCAGGGCCTGGCTCAAGGCCGCTTGCAGTTCCGCCAGGGCCTCCGGCATTTCACCGCCGGCCCACAGCAAATGGTTGTGCTGCCAGTAGCCCAGCCGGTCAAGGCTGAGGTCGAAGGCGGCGCCCTGTACGCTGGCGGCGATTTCGGCCAGCTCGGCCAGGCGCGATTCCGGCACCTCGCCGAGAAAGGCCAGGGTCAGGTGGATTGTGGCGCGGCGAGAGGCCCGGCCGCCGAAGCGCGCAGCCGCATCGTCGGCAATTACGGCCAGGCGGTCAGCGACCTCGGGCGGCGGCCAGAGGGCGAAGAAAACTCGGGCCGTCGCCGGCCGTTCGCTTGATTCGGGCCGGCGATCAGCCGGCACGTTCCACCAGCACGATCGCCTGTGCCTCGATGGCTTCCTCGCGGCCGAGGTAGCCCAGGCGCTCGTTGGTCTTGCCCTTGATGTTGACGCAATCGATAGCGATGCCGAGATCGGCCGCCACGTTGGCGACCATCGCCGCGGCGTGCGGCGCCAGCTTGGGTTGCTGGGCGATCAGCGTCGCATCGACATTGACCGGCCGCCAGCCTTTTTCGGCCAGCAAGGCGACGGCGCCACGCAGCAGCACCCGGCTGTCGGCACCCTTGTAGCGCGGGTCGGTGTCCGGAAAATGGCGGCCGATGTCGCCCAGTGCGACGGCCCCGAGCAAGGCATCAGTAATCGCATGGAGCAACGCATCGGCATCGGAATGACCGAGCAGCCCGGTCGGATGCGGTATCTCGACGCCGCCGAGGATCAGCTTGCGGCCCTCGACCAGCTTGTGCACATCGTAGCCCTGCCCGACGCGGAAATTCATTGGCGTGCCCTCAGGATCATTGCGGCCAGTGCCAGATCGGCCGGCCAGGTGACTTTTAGATTGGTCGAATCGCCGCGCACCAGCTTCGGCTTCAGCCCGGCGGCCTCGATGGCGCCGGCTTCGTCGGTCACGGAAATTTCATTTTCGAGCGATTTTTGCAGCTGACCGTAGCGAAACATCTGCGGCGTCTGTGCCTGCCACAAGGCATCGCGCGGCTCGGTGGCGGCCACCCGTTGTTCGGCGTCGGCGCGCTTGACCGTATCGGCGACCGGCACGGCGAGGATGCCGCCAACCGGATCATCGGCCAGTTCGGTGAACAGGCGCTCAAGCATGGCCGCCGACAGGCAGGGCCGCGCCGCATCGTGCACCAGGATCCAGTCGTCGTCGGCGGCGACCATCGCCGCCGCCTGCAGGCCGTTGGCCACGCTCTCGGCGCGCGTCGCGCCGCCGCAGCGCACGGTTTCCAGCTTGGCGCCGAGGCCGCTCCAGTCGTATTGTGGCCACCACGGATCGTCCGGTGCCAGCACCACCCAGACCCGCTCGATGTCCGGGCAGGCGGTCAGCGCGGCCAGTGTGTGATAGATCAGTGGGCGGCCGAGCAGGTCGAGATACTGTTTCGGCTTCTCGCCGCCGAAGCGGGAACCGCTGCCGGCAGCGGGAACGATTGCGTAATGACGTGGCATGGCTTAATTTTACTTAAGAACCATCGGAAAAGAGGAATCGCATGAGCTTCGTGGTCCCCGAACTGGTCGAGCCGGTCAAGGCCTTCGCCACGGCGCTGGGGATCGGCCTGCTGATCGGCATGGAACGCGAGCGCCGCCCGGATTCGGCAGCCGGCTTGCGGACCTTCTCGCTGGTCGCCATGCTCGGCTGCCTGTTCGCGCTGCTCGAAGAGCGTTCCGGCAGCAGCTGGTTGCTCGCCGTCGGGCTGCTGGTCATTGCCGCGGCGATGATCGCCTCCAACTTCTCGTCGCAGCAGGAGGAGCAGTATCGCGGCTTTACTTCCGAAGCGGCCATCATCGTCACCTACGGCTTGGGCGCCGCCGTCTGGTTCGGCTACGCGACGCTGGCCGTCATGCTGGCCATCGCGACCACTGTGCTGCTTTATTTCAAGGCCGAGCTGAAGCAGTTCAGCCAGCGGACGACGCCCAAGGACATCAACTCCATCCTGCAGTTCGCGGTGCTCTCTCTGGTCATCCTGCCCATTCTGCCGAGCGAGGATTTCGGGCCGTACAGCGCGATCAACCTGCGCCAGATCTGGTACATGGTGGTCCTGATCTCCGGCCTGGCGCTGGCCGGCTACCTCGCCCTGCGCATCATCGGCGCCCGCCACGGCGCAGCGGTGCTCGGCATTTTTGGCGGACTGGCCTCGTCGACGGCGACGACCATGATGTTTTCGCGCCATGCCCGCGACCACGGCAATCTGGTCCGCATGTCGGCCATCGTCATCCTGATCGCCAACATCATGGTCATGCTGCGCATCGCCATCGTTGCCGGTATCGTCGCGCCCGGCCTGTTTACGCCGATCGCCATCGTCTTCGCCTGCGGCGTGGTTCCCGGCCTTGCCCTGACGCTACTCGGCTGGCGCACGCTGGCCAGCGCCGGCGAACTGCCGATGCCCGAAGTCCGGAATCCGACCGAACTTAAAACGGCGATCTCCTTCGGCCTGCTCTACGCCGTCGTCCTGCTCGCCTCGGCCTGGCTGCAGGACAAATCCGGCAGCAGCGGCCTCTACATCGTCGCCCTGGCTTCCGGCCTGACCGACGCCGACGCCAGCGTGCTGTCTACGCTGCGCCTGTTCAAACTTGAGGTAGTCGACGGCAGCGCGGCCGTCGTCGCCGTGACGCTGGCGCTGATGGCCAATCTGGTCTTCAAGATCGGTTTGGTGCTCAGCATTGGCGGCAGCCAGCTCGCCCGCTTCGCCCTGCCCGGCCTGCTCGCCATCGGCGGCGGCATGGCAGCCGGCCTGATGCTCGTCTGAGGAGTCGATCATGATCGCCACCCGCTCTCCCGCCGTCGCCGGCATGTTCTATCCCGGCGACCCCGCTACCCTGTCCGCCACCGTCGACCAGTTGCTGGCTGACGCGGCCGGCACGGCGGACAGCCAGCCCAAGGCACTGATCGTGCCGCATGCCGGCTACGTCTATTCCGGCTCGACGGCGGCCGCCGCCTACGCGACGCTGGCGCCTTGGGCTGCCGGTATCCATCGCGTCGTGCTGCTCGGCCCGACGCACCGGGTCGCCGTCGACGGGATCGCGCTGCCCGAAGCCGAGGCCTTCGCCACGCCGCTCGGCACCATCCGGCTCGACGCCCAGGCCATCACGGTGATCGCTGATCTGCCGCAGGTCGTCTTCAGCGACCACGTGCATGCCTTCGAGCATTCGCTGGAAGTGCACCTGCCCTTCCTGCAGCGCGTGCTCGGGCAATTCACGCTGGTTCCGCTGGCTGTCGGCCATGCCGGCCCGGAAGCCGTGGCCGAAGTGCTCGACAAGCTGTGGGACGGGCCGGAAACGCTGATCGTCGTCAGTTCCGACCTGTCGCATTTCCTACCCTACGGCACGGCTCAGCAGGTCGACAGCAACACTTGCCGGCACATCCTGCAACTGGATACCCACCTCAATCCGGAACAGGCCTGCGGCGCCTTTCCGATCAACGGCCTGCTGCTCGCCGCCCGCCGCCGCGGCCTGAAGCCGGAACTGCTCGGCCTGTGCAACTCGGGCGACACGGCCGGCGACAAGAGCCGGGTCGTCGGCTACGCGGCCTTTGCCTTCACAGAGGGCGAACACCATGCCTGATCTCGGTACCACGCTGCTGACCCTGGCCCGCAATGCGATCGCCGGCCACTTCGGTTTGCCGCAGAGTCCAGTTGCCGATTGCCCAGAATTGCACGACATGGGCGCGACTTTCGTCACGCTGACCCAGCACGGCAACCTGCGTGGCTGCATCGGCAGCCTCGAAGCCTGGCGGCCGCTGGCCAGGGATGTTCAGGAAAACGCCCTGGCCGCAGCCTTCCGCGACCCGCGCTTCAATGCCCTGCGCGCCGACGAACTGCCCGTTACCCGCGTCGAGGTTTCGCTGCTGACGCCGGCCGAACCGATGTCCTTCACCAGCGAGGCCGACGCCCTCGCCCAGTTGCGCCCCGAGGTCGACGGCGTGATCTTCATCGCCGGCCAGCGCCGGTCGACCTTTCTGCCGCAGGTCTGGGAACAACTGCCGGAACCGGCCGTGTTCATGGCCCACCTGAAGCAGAAGGCCGGACTGCCGGCCGGCTACTGGGGGCCGGACGTCCGTCTCGAACGCTACACCGTCAAGAAATGGAAGGAGGCCGCCCGATGAGTGCCACCGAATCCCTGTTCCCCGGCCGCTGGTGGCATACCCTGCCCGACGGCCGCGTCCAATGCGACCTTTGCCCGCGCGACTGCCAGTTGCATGAAGGCCAGCGCGGCGCCTGTTTCGTTCGCCAGCGGGTCAATGACGCCATGCAGCTGACCACCTACGGCCGCTCCTCGGGCTTCTGCATCGACCCGATCGAGAAGAAGCCGCTCAACCACTTCTACCCGGGCAGCAGCATCCTGTCCTTCGGTACGGCCGGTTGCAACCTAGCCTGCCGCTTCTGCCAGAACTGGGACATTTCCAAGTCGAAGGACATGGACCGCCTGATGGACGCCGCCAGCCCGCAGATGATCGCCGACGCCGCCCGGCGCTACGGGGCCGATGCCGTGGCCTACACCTACAACGACCCGGTGGTCTTTGCCGAATACGCCATCGACACCGCGCTGGCCTGTCGCGAGCAGGGCGTGCGCAACGTCGCGGTGACCGCCGGCTACATCCACCCCGAGCCGGCACGCGAATTCTTCGCCGTCATGGATGCCGCCAACGTCGATCTGAAGGCCTTCACCGAGGGCTTCTACCACAAGCTCTGCGTCGCCCACCTGCAGCCGGTGCTTGACACGCTGGCCTACATCCACCACGAAACCGACTGCTGGCTGGAGATCACCACGCTGCTGATCCCCGGCCAGAACGACAGCCCCGCGGAAATCAACGAACTGGTCACCTGGATCGCCCGCGAACTCGGGCCGGATGTGCCGCTGCATTTCTCGGCCTTCCACCCTGACTGGAAAATGAGCGACATCCCGCCGACGCCGCCGGCGACGCTTATCCAGGCCCGGCGCATCGCGCTCGACGCCGGGCTGCACCATGTCTTCACCGGCAATATCCACGACCCGGAGGGTGGCACTACCTTCTGCCCGAGCTGCCACGCCGCACTGATCGTCCGCGACTGGTATGAGATCAACCGCTACGACCTGAGCCCGGAAGGCCAATGCCCACACTGCTCGACCGCCATCGCCGGCCGCTTCGGCAAGGTGCTCGGCCGCGACGGCAAGGCCTTCGGCCCCAACCGCATCCCGGTCAGACTGTCGGCATGAATCGACACATTTTGCTGCACACGCCGCACGGCTCGCTGCACGGCCAGCTGGAACGACCGGAGGCGCCGCACGGCCTGATCGTCCTTGCCCGTTCTCACCATCAGCCGGTCGATGCGGCGATCACCGCCAATCTGGCGGCGCGCGGCTACGCCATCCTGGCCATGGAACTTCTGACCGCCCACGAACTGCAGTTCGCCGACGCGACGCAAAACGTGCCGCGCCTGGCCCAGCGGCTGATAGAAATCCTCGACCTGGCGCGCCGTGATGGCGACATGCAGGACCTGCCGCTCGGTATCCTCGCCAGCGGCGACATTGCGCCGGCCGCTATCCGCGCCGCCGCCCAGCGCGATGCCTTGGTCAAGGCCGTCGTCTGTCATGGTGGCTTGATCGACCGGGCCGGGGTTCAGTCGCTCGAATTGCTCGTCGCGCCGCTGTTGATGCTGATCGACACCGACGACGACAGCACGCTCGCCGCCTACCGGCGCGCCGCCAAGCATCTGCGCGGCCTTCACGAAATGCAGTTGGCGGCGATCGGCGAATCGCTGGAGAGCCTTGTTGCTATTTGGTTTTCGCGATTTTTTTGCCGGTGACCGTAGCATTCTGCCATGCTGGTGGCAATCGACGGCATCCGGACTAGACTGAAAGTGCCCTCACCCTTTCAGGAGACTCCCATGTCTTTCTTCGACTCCCCGATCGCCCGTTGCGAAGCCGTTCGCCAGATGGTCCTGACCGACGAGACCCAGGCCCAGTGCGCCCGCGAACATGACTGCCCGCCCGGTTTCAAATGCCCGCTGTGCGGCTATTTCACCGACACCAGCGGGATCAGCGAAGAAGCAGTCGCCACGGAACTTACCGCCGCCATGGGGCCCGGCCATCAGGAATCTGCCGAAACAGGTTCAGCCCGCTAGCCCAGGTGCTTTGCCGGCATCATAAGTGCCTGGCCGGCCATCGGCTTGGCCAAAATTGATATTGAACAGGCGACGTTCGATATTGATGCGCCGTTCAGCGATACCGTGGGGTGGCCCCGCATCGGCATCCCGCCGCTGGGCGCTCTGGCGGCGTTCGGTGTTGTAGTTGGCTTCCATCGTTTATGTCCGTTCGTAATTGCCCGCACCCGGGGGTAGACATTTTGCTGCCCCTAAAATTCCGGCACGCCGACAAGCGCCGAATAATAGCACTTTGGCATACAGCGTGATTGCCGCCATCGCCCTGTTCGCTATGCTCCCGAAGCTTTGGCTGTGTAGAATGCATGCCATTTTGCTAACCATCGAGTCGGGGGAAACCAGATGAAGCATGCCGCCCTTATTGCCGCCATTGCCACCATGGCCCTGGGCATTTCTGCCGACGCCACGGCGAGAGTCCGCGGCTCGTCGCACGCGCCCGCGCATTCCAACGGATCGGCCAGCCACAGCCATGCCGACGAGGCCCATGCTAGCGAAAGCGGCGGTGGCGTTGTGGTCCGCAATACCGTCGGCCGCAGTGGCCGCTCCGACAATAACAGCGACAACGCCGCCACTGCGCCAGCGGCAGGCGCGCAGGACGAAGACCAGAGCCAGCGCCGCATCCGCGAAGCCAGGGCCGCCGCCCGCGCCAAGTCCGATGCCGATGACCTCGCCGCGCGCAAGGTCGCCGAAGCCGCAGCCGAAGACAAGCGTCGCCAGCAGGCCGAGCAGGCGGCCATTGCCGCCGCCGAGGAGCAAAAGCGGCGCGATGCTGCCGACCGCATCAAGAACAAGGAGCTTGCCGCGCTAGAGCGCGAGCGGGCGCAGGCTGCCTGGGAGGCCCGCTGCCAGATCAAGCCGGTGATGACTGACGAAGAAATCGACACCTGCCGGGAAGTCTGGACCAAGCCGCCCCGCTAAGCCAAGATGCGCGCCTGCCGGTCAAATCCCGCAGGCGCCACCCCGACTGTGCTATATATGCAGCCACCACTATCGCCGGACCCAATCGCCACCATGAGCAGCCAAGACAACACCGTCGTCTACGGCACCGAAGACATCCTGAGAAGCCTGTGCAACTCGGTAACCAAGGTGCTGACCATCGCCACGCAGAGCCAGATCCACTATTCGGGCATGGTCCAACGCATCACCAAGACCTGCCTGAAACCCGACATCGGCTGCTTCGTGCTGTTCGACGGCGGCTTCTCCGGCCTGGTCGTCATCAACTTCTCGGCCAGCGCCGCCATGGAGCTCTACCAGAACTACCTGCTGCACATGGGCATGGCCAAGGGTGATCTGGCCACCACGCACACCGCCGACGAAGTCAGCAACGTGATGGGCGAACTGATGAACCAGATCGTCGGCGACTTCACCGGCAAGGTCGACCGCGAACTGCAGACCCACATCACGCAGAACCAGCCGAAAATGCTGGTCCTCAACAAGCAGGTCATGCTCAGCGTCGACACCAACCTCGACAAGCCCGAGGCCCGCCGCGTCACCTTCTACACTGGCCAGAACAACATTTTTTACCTCGAACTGGCGATGGACAAGACCGAGTTCATCAAGCTCAACGACTTCGAAACCAGCGAAGCGCCCGATCCGGACGAACTGATCGCCCAGTTTCACGCCCAGAAGCCCGCGGCCGCCCCGCCGCCGGCTGCATCCAACGACCAGGACGAACTGCTCCGCTCGCTGGGCATGTAAGCCACCGGGCGCATCCAAGCAACAAAAGCGGGGCTTACGCCCCGTTTTTCATTTTTGGCCAAAATATCCGGCCGACCGTAGCATTTCCAGACTAACTGCCGTTTTCGATCCGATCACCGACGGCAACGACGCCGGACACCAAGACCTCGGCCATCAGTCCGCCACGCCCCACCCAGCGACGGACCACCTCGGCCGGGGCCAGCGTGCTATCGGCCAGCAAGCGACCGAGCGCCGAGCACGGTTCGCACAACTCGACGCCGCGCAGCCGTGCCGATCCGACCAGAAATTCCCGGCCGACCAGATCGTTCAGGCGCACGCCGCGGGTGACCAGATTGCGCCGGGTTATCGCCAGGTCGACCGATCGCCCGCGCTCGGCACAGAAGCACTCGATCTCCTCGGCCTCGACCAGCGTCACGCTCTGGCCGGGGTAGGCGTTCTGGCCAAAACTCCGATCGCCGACGATGCCCATGCCGGCCTCCAGCACAACCTCCTCGCACGCGATCTGAAGACTGCCGTGCTGCGGGCTGATGAAGATTTTCTCGATGCTCAATACAGGCTCCCTTGTCACGCCCTGGCCTGCTCCCATGCCTGGATGGCCAGCTTGCGCGTGTTGCCCCAATGATAGCCGCCCAGTTCCCCGCTTTCCCGGATCACCCGGTGACAGGGGATCAGCAAGGCGACCGGATTGGCACCGACCGCCTGGCCGACGGCGCGCGCCGCCTTCGGCCGGCCGACTGCCTCGGCCACCTGGGTGTAGCTGGCCACCGTCGCCGGCGCGATGTTGAGCAGCGCCTTCCAGACGCTGACCTGGAAATTGGTGCCCGAGACATGCAGCGATATCGGCAAGCGCGTCGCCCGCTCGCCCGGCGGAGCGAACATGGCAGCGATCACCGCCTGCGAATCGCGGCCGTCCTCGCGCAATTCGGCCAGCGGCCATTGCGCCCGCAGCGCGGAGAATTCGCCATCGATGCCGGCGCCGTCGACAAAGGCAAAATGGCAGATCCCGCGCGGCGTCATCGCCACAAAGGCCGGGCCGAACGGCGTCTCGTGCACGGCAAAGCGGATGACCAGGCCCGCGCCGCGCGCCCGGAACTCGCCCGGCGTCACCGCTTCAAGCTGGACGAAATGATCGTAGAGGCGCGACCCGCTGCTCAGGCCCAGCGCGTCGGACACC
This sequence comes from Betaproteobacteria bacterium, assembly GCA_020621865.1. Taxonomy (GTDB): domain Bacteria; phylum Pseudomonadota; class Gammaproteobacteria; order Burkholderiales; family Rhodocyclaceae; genus Azonexus. The sequence continues at coordinate 37,332 of JAHRYW010000003.1, forward strand.
GCCAGCAATGGCATGGCCTCGCGCAACAAGGCCTTGGCCCGCTGCACCGTCAACACCTGCAGGAACCGCTTGGGCGTCACCCCCGCCCAGCGACAGAACAGCCGCTGAAAATGAAACGGACTCAGATGCAGATGGCCCGCGATTTCCTCCAGCGTCGGCTGGCTATCCACCCGGCGGGCAATGAAATCGATGGCTTTGGCGATACGGTCGTAGTCGGTCATGGGCATGGTTCGGTCTATGGTACGCCAGCCGTTCGGCGCGGCATGCTCACAGTTTCACCGGCTGGCCGCCAGCCGGCGACCCGAATCTTGCGCATTTGCCGGGCGTAAAACGGCCGCCGGATTTTCGATGTTTGCCGTTTTTTGGTGCCCGCACGCACCGCCTGCTACGATGAATGAAAACCAGCAAGCGCTATCCAACCACCAGAACCAGACCCCGGAGAAACCACCATGATCAAAGTCAGCGTCCTCTACCCCAACACCACCGGCAGCCGTTTCGACATGGACTACTACTGCAACCAGCACATGCCCATGGTCAAGGACAAACTGGGCGAAGCCTGCAAGGGCATCGCCGTGGACGAAGGCATTTCCGGCGAAACCCCGGACGGCACTGCCCCCTACGCCGCCGTCTGCCATCTCTTCTTCGAAACCGTCGAAGCCTTCCAGGGCGCCTTCGGCCCTCACGCCGAAACCATCATGGCCGACATCCCGAACTACACCAACGTCGAGCCGATGGTCCAGATCAGCAAGGTGCTGATCAACGCCAGCCGGAGCAATACCGGGGAAATGCATTTGCACCGGGCCGGCTAGGCTCCCGCCGGCAAAACCTCTCGGCCGCTGATTCAGGCTGGTCGAATCAAGCCTGGATCAGTCCGAGCCGGAGGGCTGCACGGGTCAATTCGATGTCGGAGCGCACACCGAGCTTGTTCTTGATCTGGTAGTGATAATTCTGCACCGTCTTGGGCGTGATCGAGAGACGCGTCCCGATGTCCTCGGCGCTGCAACCATCCAGCAACAGACGCAGGATTTCAAATTCCCGTGGCGACAGTTCGTCGAGCGCTTCGCCTGAACGATCAATCAGCGCCAGGGCGAGGTTTGGCGCAATGTCGGGGCTGATCACCTGGCGCCGCGCGGCCACCCGGTAGACCGCATCGACCAGAAAGTCCGGCGGGCTGCTCTTGGTCACATAGCCGAGTGCCCCGGCGCGCAGGGCCTGGGTCGCAAAGACCGGCTCCCGATGCATCGTGAACACCAGGATACGCGCCTGGGTATGCCTTTGCCGCAAGCGGCTGATCAGCTCGACGCCGCCCATGTCCGGCAGACCGAGGTCGAGCACCAGGACGTCCGGTGTTAGCGATTGATACAGGTCGAAAGCCTCGCGGGCGGTTCCCGCTTCCCCGACGATGCTGATGTCGGACTGGGTTTCGAGCAGGCGGCGGTAGCCCTGGCGAACCACGGCATGATCGTCGGCCTGTAGCACACGGATTTTTTCAAGCATGGGTGTTCCTCTCTACGCTCAAGGCCTCGGCGGGAAATTCCGCCAGCACCCGCATTCCCCGGGGCGACAAGGCGGCGATCGCGAAGCGGCCACCGAGCGCCACCACCCGCTCGTTCATTCCCAGCACGCCGAGGCCGCTGCCGGCGGTACCGGGCTCCCGGGCTTCGCCGTCGTCTTCGATGCACAGGAGACAATGCGTTGCGGTCCGCTCCAGGCGTACCGTCAGCCGGCCGGGAATGCTGTGGCGCAAGGCGTTGGTCAGACTTTCCTGAGCGATCCGATAGAGGCTGACAGTGAGATCGTCCGGCAGATCGTCGATCTCACCGGAGATCAGCAGCTCGACATGGCAGTTCGCCAGGCGGCGCTGCCAGCCGCCGACCAGTTGTTCCAGGCCGGCGCGCAAACCGAATTCATCGAGTCCCTGCGGCCGCAACTGGCCGAGGATTCCCTGCAGCGACTCCATCATGCCGGCGGTCACCGTTGCGATCGACTGGATGGCCGGCAGCAATTCGGGCTGCAGATGGCGTAGCCGTGCGGTAAGAAATCCGGTGTCGGCGCCTACCGACGCCAGGCATTGGCCAAATTCGTCGTGGAGTTCCCGCGCCAGATGACGACGCTCCTCCTCCCGCACGGCGAGGAGACGCTGCGCCAGTTGCCGTTGCTCGGCCATGGTTTTCTGCAGGCGCCCGGTCAGGTGATCGAAACCCGCGGCGATGCGCTTGAGTTCGACCAGCCGGGGACGCGGCATGCGGGCGGAAAGATCGCCCGCTTCCATACGCGCCAACACAGCCAGTATCCTTTCGGTCGGCTGCAGCGCCCGGCGCACCGGCAGGTAAATGAACAGGTTGAGGGCCAGAATGCCGGCGGCCATGCCGAGCACGATGCGAATCTCGCGCCACACCGTCAGGGCCTCGCTATCCAGATTGGGCGTGACGACAAAACTGCCAACCTTGAAGCCGGGATACTGGATGATCGCTCCCCGGAACACGGCGTTGCTGCCAATCAGCAAATCCAGCGCCTGGCGCACCATTGCCGGCGCATCGGCGACCTCGCCGAAGCAACGCTGGGCGATGTGACGATCATAGATGTCCTCGACCTTGACGCAGATGCCGAGCAATTCCCCGATGCTCTCCAGCGAATCCAGTTCCAGCCCGTGGAGACCGATCTCGAACCCCCCTCGCGGCTGGGTTGCCTCACCGACGATCAGGCGCTCGACGGTGCCACCGGTGCGCTCTATATGGGCGCCGATGCGCTCCCGCGCCTGATGCAGGATAGCGCCGACGGCCAACAGGCCGATGACGAGCGCAAACAGTGTCACCCGCAGCAGCAGGTGACGCTTGAGATCGACACCGGTGTCGCAAGCCGGGCCCGGCATCCGTCGTCCGGGCAGGTTCAAAGCCATTCATTTCTCCCAGCTAAGCGCGGGAAGTTTGCCGTAGGGCCGGTCTGAGCGCGATGCAACAATCGTTTGGGCAATACCATCATCAATTCATAAAGGAGTTTTGAATGCGTACCAAGCAGGCAATCACCAAAAAGTTGAACGTACCGACCGCACAGGCCTGGAATGCGATCCGGAACATTGACCGACTGGACGTCTGGTTTCCGATCCTGGCCACCTGCCAGGTCGAAGGAACTGGCGTCGGCGCCCATCGCTACATGACGCTCGAAGAAGGTGGCAAGATCACCGACCTGATCGAGGAAATCAACGACGCAGAGCAGCGCTTCATCTACTTGCGCACCGAATCGCCGTTTCCGGTCACGCATTATCGCGGAACAGTCGAGGTTTTCGATTCCTACGATGCGCAGGCCGTCGTGGTCTGGACCATAGATTTCGATTCAGACCCCGAAGCCAGCGCACCGGTGGCGGACCTGGTCAAAAATGCAATCTCCGATGGCATCGACGGCATGGAGCAGTACCTCCGCGCCCGCCAAGGCTGACAACGAGGAAGTTTACGGCGCCCCTTCGGGGGTCGGCAAAATGCCTGGCCAAGGGCCGGCAACGATTCACCGGCCAGCCCAACTCACATCGCTCAACTGTTCCGCGGCTCAAGCCGTACTCCCTTTTTGTCGAACAGCATGATGGGCACGCAGCGATTCGGGTCGTGATAAATCCCGACACAATCCAGGCACTGGAAGCAATGGTCATAGCGAATCTCGCCACTGGGCTCGATGGCGTCATAGCGGCAGGCCGACTTGCAACGCTGACAGGGCTGCCCGCATTCGCGACGCCGGGTCAACCAGCCCCACTGCCGCAATTTGCCGCCCAGCGACATCACCCCGCCCAAGGGGCAGATGAAACGACAGAAGAACTTGTAGTACAAGGCACCGGCCAGCAACAGTACCAACGCATAGGCGACGAAGGGCCAACCGCGATCGAAGACGACCGTGATACTGGTCTTGAACGGCTCGACTTCATTGAGGTTTTCACCGAGAGTCGGGGCGAATGCGGCACTCGCGATCAGGATGGCGAGAATGACGTAGCGCAGCTTCTCCAGCTGGCGGACCAGCGCCGCCGGCAAGGACAGCCGGGGCAGGCGCAGCAAGCGTGCGAGATCGCCGACGAACTCCTGCAAAGCGCCGAACGGGCATAGCCAGCCGCAGAAGGTTCCGCGGCCCCAGGCCACGAAACTGATCAGTGTAAAGCCGATCAAGACCAGCGAAACCGGGTCGTACAGGTAGCTGCTGAGTCCATGCCCGCCGGCCAGGCTTTTCACCGCGCCGGTCACCTGGACGATCGACAACTGCCCCTGGGCGTGCCAGCCGAGGAAGATCAGGGTATAGGCCAGGAAGCCGAGGCGGAATAGCCGTAGCCGCTGCGGCTTGATCGACACCCAGCGCGGCCGGGCGAGGACGATGGCGAGCAAGAGCAGCGAAAAGCCGATGACCGCGATATCGACCCAGCGACTTTGCCAGGCGAGCAGCCATTCGGGCAATGGCGTCGGCGGATAGATGAATAGGCGGCTCGGCGGGCGGTAGTCGAGCTTGATTTTCTGGTGGCTCAGCGTCGGCAGCACCATGCCCTTGGCCCGGGTCACGGTCAGCACGATTTCGAGCGCACTGCCGGGGTCGACGCCGGCATCATGGCCAACGCCGAAGACCCGGGACTCGTCGAGCACCGGTGCACCGATCACCTCGACCGACTCGTAGCCTTGATCGCGAAAGTCAACAAAGCCGCCGCCCTGGGAAAGCGCGACATACGGCGACTGGGTGCCGGGGGTGAAATCATCGCCGACCTGACGGAATCGACCGGCGGAACCGATCCACCAGAGCTGCCGGTGGTCAAAGTTCCGGGCCATCATCGCTTCGTACTGCTCATCGCCGAGCAGGGCGCGGCCGATGGTCGGGGCATTCAGGTAGGCGACGTAAAGGTCGACAAAGGCCGCCCCGGGCGCCGCCAGCGCCTCCGGATCGGCCTGCGCCCCGTCGGTACCGGCAAAGCGTTGCTCGATATCGGCATTGCTCATTTTCAGATGCCCGACCATCCCCTGCTCAAGCAATTCAACAAAGCTCAGGCGATCGATGACTTCGGGAACCGGCGTGGCCGGCACCCGGTTCTCCCGGTGCTCGGCGAACCCCAGCCGAGCGCGGGCAACCGCCAGGGCCGAAGTCAGCACGGTCTGGTTGACGATGCGGACCGACGTCGTCGCCTTGGCAATACCGTCCAGCGTCGCATGGCCCGCCGCCTGCCGGGCGAGGCCGGTGTGGTTGCGAGCGGCATCGAGGGCAATCACGAAGGGCTGATTCAGCGATTTTCCGGCGTACTGGGCGATAAAATCCCGCAATGGAGCGTCGCCCAGACCGCCAAGATCGCGGAAGGTAAACACTGGCTCCCTTTGCTGCAGGACCTCGACATCCATGAAATTTCCCTTGCGATCGACGGAGATCAGGAAATTCATCGGCGAGCCTTCGAAACCAGGCAGCGGCGCAATGTCGATCGACTCGAAGACATAGGCCACCGGCCCGACTTCCTTCTCCAGCGAACTGGTGATCGGCCAGGCCGGAACATCGGCAAGCTTGTCCTGGACTTCGTAGGGCACCCCGAAGCGGCGTTGGATATCTTCCTTCTTCAGCGTTCCAGCGAGCGAATCTCCGGATAGAACAAAAGCAATTAGAAAGGCGGCCAGTGCAACGCTAAATCCGCCGCGAAAAATGCCATGAAACATGCTGCTCTCCGGATCAAGATGAATTCCGGGGATGATTCCATGTGCGCTGCATCGGCAATTAGAGCAATCAGCCTGCATTGGATCAGGCAATCAACCAGTGATGCTGTAGCGAAAATCTTGATGCTTGCCTCTGGGGTCGAACAGAGTCAATCGATTGCGGTGGACCGCTTCTCGATCAGGGAAGGCCGCCATGTTCGCGCAGCAGAAGATCGCTGCACGCTGGCCATGGAGCATCATCTATGCCCCTCCCCGAAGCGGCTATAATCCAAGCCCCGTAACGCCACCCGCTTCGTAGTGTCCGCTTCCAAATCCCTGCTTTCCCTCCCCGCCCTGCCCAAGGCCGGCGCCCGAATCGATCTGCCATCGCTGGCCGGCTCGGCCGATGCACTGTCGCTGGCTGAAATCGCCGTCGCCAACCCCGGCAAGCTGCTCGCCGTAATCACCGCCAACGCGGCCGACGCGCAGCGTCTGCTCGACGAAATCCCGTGGTTCGCACCGAGCCTGCGCGTGCGCCTGCTGCCGGACTGGGAAACGCTGCCCTACGACACCTTTTCGCCGCACCAGGACCTGATTTCCGAACGACTGGCGACCTTGTGGGCGGCTACCCAGGGCGAGCTCGACATCCTGCTCGTGCCGGCCTCGACCGCCGTCTATCGGCTGGCCCCGCCGGCCTTCCTGGCGGCCTATACCTTCGCCTTCAAGAAGGGCGAGAAGCTCGACGCCGAGAAGCTGCGCAGCCAGGTCACGCTGGCCGGTTACGCCCATGTGACGCAGGTGGTGTCGCCCGGCGAATACTCGATCCGCGGCGGCCTGATCGACCTCTTCCCGATGGGCTCGCAGCTGCCCTACCGGCTCGACCTGTTCGACGACGAGATCGAGAGCATCAAGACCTTCGACGTCGATACCCAGCGCACCGTCTATCCGGTACCGGAAGTCCGCCTGTTGCCGGCCCGCGAATTCCCGATGGACGACAAGGGGCGCACGCATTTCCGCCAGGCCTTCCGCGAGACCTTCGAGGGCGACCCGGCCAAGTCGGGCATCTACAAGGACATTTCGCAGGGCATCGCCAGCGCCGGCATCGAGTACTACCTGCCGCTGTTCTTCGACGAGACAGCCACCGTTTTCGACTACCTGCCCTCGGATGCGGCCTTCGTCACACATGGCGACGCGCCGGCCGCCATCGCCGCCTTCTGGAGCGAAACCCGCTCCCGCTACAACCTGTTGCAGGGCGACAAGTCCCGGCCGCTGCTGCCGCCGGAGCAGTTGTTTCTGACCGACGAGGCGTTTTTCACGGCGGCCAAATGCTACGGTCGGCTGGTTTTTTCGGCCAAAAATGAAATTTCGGCGGCCAGCGCGCTGCCCGATATCTCGGTTGATCGTCGGGCTGAAGACCCGCTCGGCAAGCTGAGGAATCATCTCGCCAGTTGCAAGGGCCGCGTGCTGCTGCTCGCCGAATCGGCCGGCCGCCGCGAAACGCTGGCCACCATGCTCGCCGAGCACGGCCTGAAGCCGGCCGCCAGCGCTGATTTTGCCGGCTTTGTTGCCGGCGATGCGCCGCTCAGCCTGGGCGTCGGCCCGCTGCACGGCGGTTTCGCGCTGCCCGACCTGAGTTTCATCACCGAAACCGAGCTCTACGCCGGCGCGCCACGCCGCACCCGCCGCGAGGCCGCGCGCAAGGCCAGCTTCGACAACTGGCTGAAGGACCTGACCGAACTCAAGGTCGGCGACCCGGTGGTCCACGAGAGCCACGGCATCGGCCGCTACCGCGGCCTGATCCGCATGGACCTCGGCACCGGCGAGCAGGAATTCCTCGAACTGCACTACGCCAACGAGGCCAAGCTGTTCGTGCCGGTGGCCCAGTTGCACGTCATCTCCCGCTATTCCGGCGCCGAGCCGGATGCCGCGCCGCTGCATACCCTCGGTTCCGGCCAGTGGGAAAAGGCCAAGCGCAAGGCGGCCGAGCAGGCGCGCGACACCGCCGCCGAACTACTCACTCTCTACGCCGCCCGCGCCGCCCGCCAGGGCCACGCCTTCGAGTTCCAGGAAAACGACTACGAGGCTTTCGCCGACGGCTTCGGTTTCGAGGAAACCAACGATCAGGCGCAAGCCATCGCCGCCGTCATCGAGGACATGCGTTCAGGCAAGCCGATGGACCGACTGGTCTGCGGCGACGTCGGCTTCGGCAAGACCGAGGTCGCCCTGCGCGCTGCCTTCTGCGCGGTGGCCGGCGGCAAGCAGGTCGCCGTGCTGTGCCCGACCACCCTGCTCTGCGAACAGCATTACCAGACGTTCGTCGACCGCTTTGCCGACTGGCCGGTCAAGATCGCCGAAATCTCCCGCTTCAAGACCGCCAAGGAATCGGCGCAGGCCCTGCAGGAACTGGCCGAGGGCAAGATCGACGTGATCATCGGCACGCACAAGCTGATCGGCAAGGACGTCAAGTTCAACCGCCTCGGCCTGGTCGTCATCGACGAGGAACACCGTTTCGGCGTCCGCCAGAAGGAAACGCTGAAGGCAATGCGCGCCGAGGTCGATGTGCTGACCCTGACCGCGACGCCGATCCCCCGCACGCTGGCCATGTCGATGGAAGGCCTGCGCGACTTCTCGGTGATCGCCACCGCGCCGCAGAAGCGGCTGGCCATCAAGACCTTCGTCAGCAAGTTCTCCGACGGCATCATCCGCGAAGCCGTGCTGCGCGAACTGAAGCGCGGCGGCCAAGTGTATTTCCTGCACAACGAGGTCGACACCATCGAGAACATGCGGGAAAAGCTGGAAAAGCTGGTCCCCGAAGCGCGTATCGTGATCGGCCACGGCCAGATGAACGAACGCGAACTGGAACGCGTGATGCGCGACTTCACTCAACAGCGCGCCAACCTGCTGCTGTGCACGACCATCATCGAAACCGGCATCGACAACCCGCACGCCAACACCATCCTGATCAACCGCTCCGAGAAATTCGGCCTCGCCCAGCTCCACCAGCTGCGCGGCCGCGTCGGCCGTTCGCACCACCAGGCCTACGCCTACCTGCTGGTCCAAGACGACAAGGCAATGACCAAACAGGCCAAGCAACGCCTCGAAGCGATCCAGATGTCCGAGGAACTCGGCTCCGGCTTCTTCCTGGCCATGCACGATTTAGAGATTCGCGGTGCCGGTGAGGTCTTGGGCGATAACCAGTCGGGCGAGATGCAGGAAGTCGGCTTCAACCTGTTCACCGAAATGCTCAACCGCGCCGTCGCCCATTTGAAACAGGGCAAGGCCATCGACAGCGTCGACCTGACCCAGCCGCTGGGCATTTCCACCGAAATCAACCTGCGCACCCCGGCCCTGCTGCCCGACGCCTACTGCCCCGACGTCCACGAGCGCCTGACCCTGTACAAGCGCCTGGCCAACTGCGAAGCGGCCGATGAGATCGACGCGCTGCAGGAAGAATTGATCGACCGCTTCGGCGAACTGCCGCTGCAAGGCCAGTCACTGCTCGCCACGCACCGCCTGCGCATCCTGGTCAAACCGCTGTGCATCCAGAAGCTGGATGCCTCGGCCGACCAGATCCTGATCCAGTTCGGGCCGGAGTTTTCGAAGAACCCGCCTATCGATCCGATCAGGATAATCAATTTGATTCAGAACAATCGCAGCTATAAGTTGTCCGGACAGGATAAAATTTCCCTTTTGCGCCACTGCCCGGCCTTGAACGACAAGGTCGCCGCGGTGAAAGACATGATTCGCGAGCTGACCAAATGACCAAATCCCTCGAAAACGTAAACGTCTCCGCCTTCGACGCCATGCCGACCCCGGCGGAAATCCACGCCCGCCTGCCGATCTCGGAAAAGGCCAGCAAGACCGTCAATCAAGGCCGCAACCAACTGCGCCACATCCTTGATCGCAAGGATCACCGCCTGTTCGTCGTCGTCGGCCCCTGCTCCATCCACGACCCGGTCGCCGGCATGGATTACGCCCGCCGCCTTAAGGCCCTGGCCGATGAGGTTGGCGACGTGCTGCAGATCATCATGCGCGTCTATTTCGAAAAGCCGCGCACCACCGTCGGCTGGAAGGGCTACATCAACGACCCGTTCATGGACGACTCCTTCCAGGTCAATGTCGGCATGGAAAAGGCCCGCGACTTCCTGCTCCAGGTCAACGAACTCGGCCTGCCCGCCGGCACCGAAGCGCTCGACCCCTACGGTCCGCAATACTACGGCGACCTGATCACCTGGACCGCCATCGGCGCTCGCACGACCGAATCGCAGACCCACCGCGAAATGTCGTCCGGCCTGTCCACCCCGGTCGGCTTCAAGAACGCCACCAGCGGCGACCTGACCGTGGCCACCAACGCCATCCTGTCGGCCTCGCGCCCGCACTCTTTCCTCGGCCTGAACAACGACGGCCGCGTCGCCATCGTCCGTACCAAGGGCAACCCGCACGGCCACATCGTGCTGCGCGGCGGCGAATCCGGCCCGAACTACGACACCGTTTCGATCGCTGTCGCCGAAGCCGCCATCGCCAAGGCCAAGCTGCCGGCCAACATCGTCGTCGACTGCTCGCACGCCAACAGCTCCAAGAAGCCGGAACTGCAGCCGCTGGTCATGGCCGACGTGGTCAACCAGATCCGCGCCGGCAACAAATCCATCCTCGGCGTGATGATCGAATCCAACATCGAAGCCGGCAACCAGTCGATTCCGGCCGACCTCAGCCAGCTCAAGTACGGCTGCTCGGTCACCGACGGCTGCATCGGCTGGGAAACCACCGAAAAGACCATCCGCGACGCCGCCGTGCTGCTGCGCGACGTGCTGCCGGAACGCCTGGCCTGAGGTAAAGACGACGATGCAGACTATCAGCCAGTTTTTCGGCATCGTCATCCAGATGTTCTGGCAGGAACATGCGCCACCGCACTTCCATGCGCTGTATGCGGAACATGAAGCCTTGATCGACATTCGAACGCTGGAAGTCATTCGTGGCAGCCTGCCCCGACGCGCCCTGAATCTAACGATAGAATGGGCCATCGAACACCGCCAGGAACTGATGGAGGATTGGGAACTATGCCAAGCCAGACAGCAACCCAGGAAAATTCAGCCGCTGGAGTAATCCCTGCTGCGCCTTGGCGCATCCAGGCCGTTTCGGTGCTGCCGGATTACCGGCTGGCCCTCACGTTCCGCGATGGACTGACCGGTATCGCCGACTTGTCGGCGATAAAATCATGCCAAAACAGCGGCATCTTCGGGCTGCTGGCAAATGCGGATTTCTTCGCACAGGTACAGATTGAACTGGGCGTTCTGGTCTGGCCCAACGGTGCAGACCTCGACCCGGCGTGGCTGCACGAAAATCTGGGGACCCATAAGACCTGGTCTGTCCCTTTTTAATATTTGCCTCACACAACACCATGAACTTGATCATTCAGGGCGGTGCCCTGCCGACCTTCCTGCTCGAACGCATTGTTGCCGCCACCGGCGCCAGCACGGTTGAACCCCGCCCGCCGCAGGTTGTTCGCCTGAAAGGTGCAAACCGCACCCCGGAATTCGATGCGCTGATTCCGCTGATCGAAGCGGAAAATCTCGACTGGGCATTTACTGCTGCCGACCGCAAGCTCTCCGACTTCGGCCTGATCTGCTTCGACATGGATTCGACGCTGATCACCATCGAGTGCATCGACGAACTGGCTGACTTCGCTGGCAAGAAGGCCGAGGTTTCGGCGGTCACCGAAGCCGCCATGCGCGGCGAGATCGACTATCGCGAAAGCCTGCGGCGCCGGCTCGCCCTGCTCGCCGGACTGGATGCCCGCGTGCTGGCCCGCGTCTTCGGCGAGCGCCTGCTGCTCTCACCTGGCGCCCGCGAACTGCTCGAAGCCTGCCAGAACGCCGGCCTGCGCACCGCCATCCTGTCTGGCGGCTTCACCTACTTCACCGAGCGCCTGCGCATCGAGCTGGGCTTCGATTTCGCCACATCGAACGAACTGGAAGTTTCCGGTGGCAAGCTGACCGGCCGGGTCGTCGGTGACATCGTCGATGCCGCCGCCAAGGCACATCACCTGGCCCGCCTTACCGACGAACTGGGCCTGAAGAAGGAACAGGTCATCGCCTGCGGCGACGGTGCCAACGACCTGCTGATGATGGCCCAGGCCGGCCTGTCGGTCGCCTTCCGCGCCAAACCGGCAACACGCGCCAAGGCCGATGTGGCCATCAATTTCGGCAGCCTGGATTCGCTGCTCAATCTGTTCGATTAAACCAGGAAGCGTTCAGCGCTTCCTGACCAGTTGCTTGGCAAACGCCGCATCGTTCTTCGTGACGCGCGGCGTTTTTTGCGGCCCGGTGGCATCGACCAGGCGAACGAAATCGTCGAGGGGGCTGGCCGGCACTACTTCGCAGTCGCCGTCGGGCAGACGTTCACGCAGGACGAACAGGCCATCGCCGGTCATCACCAGCAGATAATGCCGCCCTTGGCTGCGTTCGTTCAGCCGGGCAACAGCCGCAGTGGCACGGGTCGAGCGGGCCACGCTACTTGTATTTCTTGAAGACTGCCCGTGCATCAAGATTTGCCCGGTCCAGCGTGCAGATGGATGGATTGTCGTCATGGCCGCTGAAAAAATCATCGGCCTGGGCGCGCATGACCATCTGGATCGCCTTCTGCTCTGTCACATCGTACTTTTCGAAGATCAGCGTTGTTACTTCGTCGAGGTGTTCTTCGTAGGTCATGGTGTGTCGAAATCGGTGGAAAGGTAGAGTGCTTCGACCTTTTCCCGCGCCCACGGGGTCCGGCGCAGAAATTTGAGACTGGAGGCGATGCTCGGGTCGAGGTTGAAGCAGCGGATCTCGATGATCTGCCCCAACTCGCCCCAGCCGTAATGATCGACCAGGCGCTTGAGAATCGCTTCCAGGGTCAGGCCATGCAGCGGATTGTTGGCTTGTTTTTCAGGCATGAAGAGGCAAAGAGGGGAAATAGAACAGCGCGCGCTCGCGTTGGCAGTCACTGTCGGCCATTTCGAACACCCGGCAGTTATCCGGCCGCCGGTCGTAAATTGTGCAGCGCATGGTGTCGCGATCGAGCGCGGCGCACCAGCCGTCGTCAAGGCGCTTCATTACCCAGCCGCCCCAGTCGTCCTGGGTGGAAAAGCGGCGTGGAACGTCGTCGCCTTCCATCAGCATCACTTCCAGTTGGCAGCAGCAGGCTGCGCAATTCTCGCAGGTGATATCGGCCGCTATTTCGGGGGTCGCCATCTTAGTGCAAATCGACTGCGTGCTGCTTGAGCAGGTCGAGCGGGACGATTTCCAGGGCGGCCTGGTTGGTTGAGTTCAGGCAAACCCGGGGCGCCTTGCCAGCGCGCCAGGCCTCAACCCAACGGGCGGCACACAGGCACCAGCGCTGACCGGCCAGGAGACCAGGGAAATCGAATTCCGGGCGTGGTGTCGACAGGTCGTTGCCGGCCGCTTTCGAATAGGCAAGGAATTCTTCGGTCAGCACGACACAGACCGTGTGGCTGCCGAAATCATCTTCCGAGGTATTGCAGCAACCGTCGCGGAAAAAACCGGTGACCGGGCTATCGCTGCAGGTCAGCAATGGCCCACCCAGGACATTGAGCTGGCTGCCACGGCCGGGAAGATCGCGGCTTTTCATGGCGTCTCAGGCGACTTCGTCGATCCACGCCTGCTGGATGGCTTCGAGGATCTTCTCGCCGCAGTGCTTGGGATCGTCGTTGAAATCGGGCAAGGCCATGACCCAGTCGCGCAGATCAACAAAATTGATCTTCAGCGGGTCGATGGCCGGATGGGCATCGCTCAGTTCGATGGCGATGTCGTTGATGTCGGTCCATTTCATTTGCGGTGGCCCTCCTTCGCCATGTTGATGCTGTATTTCGGAATTTCGACCGTCAGCGGAGTCGTCCCGACAATTGCCTGACAACCGAGACGTGAGTTCGGTTCCAGCCCCCAGGCCTTGTCCAGCAGGTCTTCCTCGATATCTTCGGCGGCTTCCAGCGAATTGAACCCCTCGCGCACGATGACGTGGCAGGTCGTGCAGGCGCAGGACATTTCGCAGGCGTGGTCGAGTTCGATCTCGTTAGCCAGCAGGTTTTCGCAGATCGACTTGCCTTCTTCGGCCTCGATCACCGCACCGTCCGGGCAGAGTTCGACGTGCGGCAGCACGATGATTTGGGTCATGCCTGTTCTCCTTCTTCTCCGACCTTGATCTCGTCAACCTTGCGGCCCGAGAGTACTTTCTTGATGCTCTGATCCATGCGGCGATGGGCGAAAGCCTGGGTTTCGAAACCGAGGTCGTCCATCGCGATGTTGATCAGGCGACGATTATCGCCGGCCATCGTTTCGGCCAGCTTGGCGATGGTTGCCCTGATCTTGGCGGTTTCCGCCTCGTTGAGCAGATGCGGATCTTCGGCCAGCGCCGCTTCGGTCGCTTCGATCATCCGTTGCGCTTCGACCTGCGCCTCCTTCAAGGCACGAGCCATGGCATCGTCCTTGGCGTGCTCCATCGAATCCTTGAGCATGCCGGCGATCTCGTCGTCGGACAGGCCGTAGGATGGCTTGACGGTAATGCTCGATTCGACACCGGTCGTTTGCTCGCGGGCGGTGACCGAGAGCAGGCCGTCGGCATCGACCTGGAAGCTGACGCGGATACGCGCCGCGCCGGCCACCATCGGCGGAATGCCGCGCAGTTCGAAGCGGGCCAACGAACGACAGTCGGCAATCATTTCGCGTTCGCCCTGCACGACATGAATGGCCATCGCCGTCTGGCCATCCTTGAAGGTGGTGAATTCCTGGGCGCGGGCGGTCGGAATGGTCGAATTGCGCGGAATGACCTTCTCGGTCAGGCCACCCATGGTTTCCAGGCCGAGCGACAGGGGAATCACGTCGAGCAGCAACCAGTCGTCGCGACCGGTCTTGTTGCCGGCCAGCAGGTTGGCCTGGGTCGCGGCGCCGAGCGCGACGACCTTGTCCGGATCGAGATTGGTCAAGGGTTCCTGGCGGAAGAAATCACCGACCGCCTTCTGTATCTGCGGCATTCGAGTCGCGCCGCCGACCATGACGACGCCCTTGATGTCCTCGGCGCGCAGGCCGGCATCACGCAAAGCCTTCTTGACCGGCTGCAGCGTCTTGGAAATCAGCGTCTGGGTAATCTCGGCAAAGGTGACGACATCGAGCTTGACGTCGACATTCTCGCCCGACGCCAGGCGCAGCGAGATCGGCGCTTCCGGGTTGTTGGTCAAGAACTCCTTGGCCTCGCGGCAGCGCATCATCAGGCGGCGTGCATCTTCCGGCGAGAGCAACTGCAACTTGGCCTGCTCGATGACCCAGCAGTAGATGCGGTGATCGAAATCGTCGCCACCCAGCGCCGAATCGCCGCCGGTAGACATCACCTCGAAAACGCCCTTGGTCAGCTTGAGAATGGAAATGTCGAAGGTGCCACCACCGAGGTCATAGACCGCATAGACCCCCTCGGCGCCGTTGTCCAGCCCGTAGGCGATGGCGGCTGCCGTCGGCTCGTTGAGCAGGCGCAGCACGTTCAGACCGGCCAGACGGGCCGCATCCTTGGTCGCCTGGCGCTGTGCGTCGTCGAAATAGGCCGGCACGGTGATCACTGCGCCAACCAGATCGCCGCCCAGCGCCGCTTCGGCGCGGGCCCTCAGGGCCTTGAGGATTTCTGCCGAGACTTCGACCGGGCTCTTGATGCCGGCATGGGTCTTCAGCCTGACCATGCCCGGTGATTCGACGAAATCGTAGGGCATGGACTCGACATGAGCGATGTCCTTGGTGCCCCGCCCCATGAAGCGCTTTACGGAAACAATGGTGTTTTTCGGGTCGACCGCCTGATTTTTCTGCGCGTCGTAGCCGACTTCGGTCGTGCCGTCTGCGTGGTAACGAACCACGGAAGGCAGCAGCGGCCGGCCCTGCTCGTCGTTCAGGCAGACGGCAATGCCGCTGCGAACGGTGGCGACCAGCGAATTGGTAGTGCCAAGGTCGATGCCGATGGCGAGCTTGTGCTCATGCGGCGCCGCCGATTCGCCCGGTTCGGCGATTTGAAACAAAGCCATTTTTATTCTTCCAGCGACGCCAATGCGTCATCGATTTCGTACAGGAGTTTTTCCAGGAACATCAGACGGCGGACGCGGTCCGTCGCCATTGCGTAGTCGGCAAGCTCGTCAATCATGCGGCCGAGTTCGTCGTAGCGATCGTTGATGTCGCCACGCAGGCGATTGTGCAAATGCTCAAGCTCATGATGGTCGCCGCCATTGCGTGCATCCATCACCGCTTCGCGCCATTCCATCTGTTCCATCAGAAAGTCGGCCGGCATCGCCGTGTTGCTCTCTGCCTGGATGTCGTGTCCAGCCAGATGCAGCAGGTACTTGGCCCGCTCAAGCGGCTTTTTCAGGGTCTGATAGGCCTCGTTGGCATGCGTTGCCCACTGCATCGAAAGACGGCGCTCGGCTTCGCCGGCATGGGCAAAACGATCAGGATGCACCTGCGCCTGAATATCGCGGTAACGGGAGTCGAGATCGGACAGATCAAGCCGGAAACCCGGCTTGATCCCGAAAAGCGCAAAGTGATCGGCCTTGAAATCCATCAGACGTTGAAGGATTCGCCGCAGCCGCACTGATCCTTGACATTCGGATTATTGAACTTGAAGCCCTCGTTCAGGCCTTCGCGGGCAAAATCCAGCTCCATGCCGTCGAGGTAAGGCAGGCTCTTGGCATCGACGATCACCTTGACACCGGCGCTTTCGAAAACCAGATCGTCTTCATTCACCTCATCGACAAATTCCAGCTTGTACGCCATGCCGGAACAGCCGCTGGTCCGCACGCCGAGGCGCAAGCCGATACCCTTGCCCCGCTTGGTCAGGAAATTGGCGACGTGTTTTGCCGCCGTGTCGGTCAAGGTGACGCCCATGCTTATTCTCCGTGCTTTTTCTTGTAATCCGCCACGGCTGCCTTGATGGCATCCTCGGCCAGGATCGAACAGTGGATTTTAACCGGCGGCAGGGCCAGTTCTTCAGCAATTTCGGTATTTTTGATGGCCAGAGCCTGGTCAACCGTCTTGCCCTTGACCCATTCGGTAACCAGCGAGGACGACGCGATCGCCGACCCGCAACCGTAGGTCTTGAACTTGGCATCTTCGATGACGCCGGATTTGTTGACCTTGATCTGCAGCTTCATGACGTCGCCGCAGGCCGGGGCGCCGACCATGCCGGTACCAACACCGTCATCTTCCTTGCCGAAGGAGCCGACGTTACGCGGATTCTCATAATGATCAATGACTTTTACGCTATAGCTCATGTTATTTCTCCTAAAATTTCCTTAGTGGGCAGCCCATTGAACGGTGCTGAGATCAATGCCGTCCTTGTACATTTCCCATAGCGGCGAAAGCTCGCGCAATTTGCCAACTTTCGTGTGCAACAAATTGATTGCATAGTCAATTTCTTCTTCTGTCGTGAAGCGACCGATGCTGAACCGGATGGAACTGTGGGCCAGTTCGTCGTCGCGTCCCAGGGCGCGCAGCACGTAGGAAGGCTCCAGGCTGGCCGAGGTGCAGGCCGAGCCGGAGGACACTGCCAGATCCTTGATTGCCATGATCATCGATTCGCCTTCAACGTAGGCAAAGCTGATATTCAGATTGTGCGCCACGCGCTGCGTCAGGTCACCATTGACGTAGGTCGCTTCGATATCCTGCAGCCCCTTCAACAGCTTGTCGCGCAGCTTGCCGATGCGGGCATTCTCTTCGACCATTTCTTCGCGAGCCAGGCGGAAGGCTTCACCCATGCCGACGATCTGGTGCGTGGCCAGCGTGCCGGAGCGGAACCCGCGCTCGTGACCACCACCGTGCATCTGGGCTTCCAGACGAACGCGCGGCTTCCGACGCACGTAGAGTGCACCGATGCCCTTCGGGCCGTAGGTCTTGTGGGCCGAGAAGCTCATCAGGTCGACCTTGAGTTTGCTCAGGTCGATATCGACCTTGCCGGTCGCCTGCGCCGCATCGACGTGGAAAATGATGCCCTTCTCGCGGCAGATTTCGCCCAGTTCGGCGATCGGCTGGATGACGCCGACTTCGTTATTGACGAACATCACCGAGACGAGCACGGTATCCGGGCGGATGGCCGCTTTTAAGACGTCCAGATCGAGCAGACCGTCTTCCTTGACGTCGAGATAGGTCGCCTCGAAACCCTGGCGCTCCATTTCGCGGACGGTATCGAGCACTGCCTTGTGTTCGGTCTTGACCGTGATGATGTGCTTGCCTTTGGTGCCGGCGTAGAAATTGGCGGCGCCCTTGATGGCGAGGTTGTTGGATTCGGTGGCACCGGAGGTCCAGACGATTTCCTTGGGGTCGGCATTGACCAGCGCCGCGACCTGCTCGCGCGCCTGTTCGACCGCCGTATCAGCCACCCAGCCGAAGCTGTGCGAACGCGAGGCCGGATTGCCGAAATGCTCGCACAGGTAGGGAATCATCTTGTCCGCAACGCGCGGGTCGACCGGGGTGGTTGCCGAGTAATCCAGGTAGATCGGGAGTTTCATCGTCATTCTCGCTAAGTCGGGTTGTTCAGACAGCCATCGCCGTCAGTCCCTGCAGGCGTCCGACTGTGGCCTGCAAGGCGTTGATGAATTGTTCAATTTCCGTCTCGGTATTGCTCGCGCCGAGACTGACACGCACTGCTCCGCGGGCGATTTCCGGTGCCACGCCCATCGCTCGCAACACATGCGATGGCTCCGGGTTGGCGCTGGAACAGGCGGCGCCGCTGGCCACCGCAAAACCCGCGCGGTCCAGCTTGCCGACCAGCGTCTCGCCATCGATATCGGAGAAGGCGAAATAGCTGGTGTTAGGCAAGCGCGTTGCCTCCGTTGCAAATATCCGGGCGCCCAGTCCGGCCAACCCAGTTTCCAGCTTCGCCTGCATGGCCCGCAAGCGAGCCGATAGTTCGGCAACGCGGCGCGCCGCAAGTTCCGCAGCGACACCAAAGCCGACGATGGCCGGG
Source organism: Betaproteobacteria bacterium (assembly GCA_020621865.1). Classification (GTDB taxonomy): domain Bacteria; phylum Pseudomonadota; class Gammaproteobacteria; order Burkholderiales; family Rhodocyclaceae; genus Azonexus. The sequence continues at coordinate 55,952 of JAHRYW010000003.1, forward strand.
ACGTTTTCGGTGCCGGAACGCAGGCCGCGCTCGTGGCCGCCACCGGCAATCAGCGGCTGCAATTCGACCCGTTTGTCGAGAACCAGCGCCGCCGCGCCTTTCGGGCCATTGGCTTTGTGCGCCGACAGCGTCATGGCATGGACACCGGTTGCGTTGAGCGCACGAAAATCGATGGCCAGCTTGCCCAGCGCCTGAACCGCGTCGGTATGGAACCAACCACCGGTCTGCTTGGCCGCGGCAGCCAGCGACGGAATATCCTGGATGACGCCGGTTTCATTGTTGGCGAGCATGACCGAAACGAGTGCCGGCCGCGCCTGCATGGCTGCGGCGTAGTCGTCAGCCTTGACCCGGCCGGCGGCATCGACTGCCAGGCTCCGCACCTGCCAGCCCTGGCGAGCCAATTGGCCGGCCGGTTTGAGCACGCAGGGGTGTTCGACCGCGCTGACGGCGAGAAGACCCGGCTTGCAGCAGGCGGCCGCGCCTTTCAGGAATAGGTTGTTGCTTTCGCTGCCGCCACTGGTGAAGACCACCTCGGTTGGATGTGCGTTGACCGCTGCAGCGACTCGCTGCCGTGCCTCATCGACGGCCTGGCGAGCTCGCCGGCCGTATTCGTGGCGACTCGACGCGTTGCCGTACTGGCTTTCCAGCCAGGGCAACATGGCAGCCAGCACCGCCGGATCGAGCGGTGTCGTGGCGTTGTGGTCGAGGTAAGCAGGCAAAAACACGATCGTTCTCAGGCGACGGCCGATACCTTCTGGCCAGCCCGACCGCGCGGTTGCGGACCGAGGCGACGCTTGTCTTCGATAACCGCGGCACCGGCGCCGCGCTTCTGCTTTTCGCGCTGGACCAGGTCGGCCAGCGTCACGGACGCCAGGTAATCGAACATCTTGGTGTTCAACGTTGTCCACAGGTCGTGGGTCATGCAGCGATGTTCATCGTGGCAATTCTCCCGGCCGCCGCACTGGGTTGCATCGAGTTGCTCGTCGACGGCACGGATGATGTCGGCGACCGGCACCAGTTCGAGCGGTCGGGCGATGCAGTAGCCACCACCGGGACCGCGTACGCTGTCGACCAGCTTGTGGCGACGCAGCTTGCCGAACAACTGCTCAAGGTAAGACAGCGAAATCTTTTGCCGCTCGCTGATGCTGGCCAGTGCCACCGGCCCTTCATCGCCGCGCATGGCAAGGTCCATCATGGCCGTCACCGCGAAACGTCCTTTGGTCGTCAAACGCATTCGAAACTCCTGAATTAGCTGATAGCTGCCCGATCTTGGTGGTTAGCCAAAACGCCAGCCTCGCGCCTTGGGCGCTTGGCCCTGACTTCCGGGCAACTCGATCCTAATAACCTAGTATCGTGGTCAACTATATCGAAGCCAGACAAAATTAGTCAACTATTTTGCTCAGGTATTTCGGATCGAAGGAATCCGCCTGCTCAACCTCCTGATCGCACTTGACGCCCTGGGCGTCGAGCTCCTTGACCAGCGAGGCAAGACGGCGGTCGGTCTCGGCGGCGTGGTCGAGCAGCGCATGGATGGCCTTGGCCAGTGGATCGTCCTGGTCACGGGCGACGGCATAGGCGGAGAAGCCAAGTTTTTCGGCCTGTTCCTCGCGCTGGCGGCTTTGCTCGGTACGGTCGAGGATGCGCCCCGGGTTACCGACAGCAGTAGCCCCGGGTGGAACGGCCTTGGTGACAACCGCATTGGAACCGACCTTGGCGCCAGCACCTATCACGATGGGACCGAGCACTTTGGCGCCGGCGCCGATGACGACGCCGTTTTCCAGCGTCGGATGGCGCCGCCCCTTGTTCCAGGAGGTGCCGCCTAGCGTGACGCCGTGGTAGAGCGTGACGTCGTCGCCGATCACCGCCGTTTCGCCGACCACGACGCCCATGCCGTGATCGATGAAGAAGCGGCGGCCGATGGTGGCGCCGGGGTGGATTTCGATGCCGGTGAAGAAGCGCGACAGATGGGCGGTGAAGCGGGCCAACCAGCGCAGGCGATGGCCCCACAGCCAGTGCGCCAGGCGATGCATGAACAGGGCGTGGATGCCCGGGTAACAGGTGAGAACCTCCCAGAACGAACGCGCCGCCGGGTCGCGGTCGAAAACCGCACGGATGTCCTCACGCAGATGCCGGAACATGAAGCCTGATCTCCCTGTTTGAATTGTGGCGATTTTAAAATACTCGACTGAATTTGTCAGCTATTTGACGGGAAGATTCCCGGTTCGAGTGAAATCGGGAACGATTATTTCGTAGGTGCAACGATGGCCAATAATTGCGCCAAAAACTGACGACAGCCCTTGCTGTTATACTGAATATAGTTGAGTAGTTTTATCAAGTATTTGCATCCATATGATTCCTTGAATGAAAGCGATGCCGCAAAGGAAGTTTCACCATCTTATTGCCCCGGCCATTGCCATAGCGATGGGGATGGTTTTCGCTATCGATCTGCAGACACCACTAGGCTTGGCAGTCCCTTTTCTTTATCTGCTGCTGGCCTTGTTTGCCATTGCTGCCGGCGCCCCAAATTACGTCTTGATTTCGATTGGCGTCTTGGGGCCAGCCCTGGCCGGCATCAAACTGCTCATTCACCCGACTGACGGCGTTGCCTGGTATGGGCAAGCCAATCGACTGGCCGTTTCTATCCTGATATGGGTGGCGCTCGGTTTGGAATCGATACGCCGGACCCTCGAAGCAGATCGCCTCAAAAATAGCCAGGAACTTGAAAGGCAGGTGCAAGAGCGAACTTTGGCCTTGCGGGTTGCCAACGAGAAACTGGAAATCGAAATCGCCGAGCGAAAAGAAGCCGAGTCCACGATTATTGACTATACCCAACGCCTCGAGGCCTTGAGCAAGCAACTGGTTGCCCTCCAGGATGCCGAGCGAAAAGCTCTGGCCACCGAATTGCACGATCGCATCGGACAGAACCTGTCGGCGTTGAACATGAGTCTGAACCTCAATCTTGCCCTGCTCTCCGAACAATCGGCCTCCGCCCCCCTGGCCGTCATTCAGGCACGGATCAAGGATGCATTGAGCCTGGTGGAGCAAACGACGGAGATGGTGCGAGGCGTCATGGAGGAATTGCATCCAGCGCTGCTTGAACAGTATGGGTTAATCACTGCACTACGCTGGCACGGCGAGGAATTCTCGGGGCGCACTGGCATTTCGTTTCTGCTAAACGCCAACGAGAATTTTCCCCGTCTGCCTGGCAAAGTCGAAACATCCCTATTCCGTATCGCCCAGGAGGCGCTGATCAACGTCGCCAAGCACGCCAATGCCACAGAAGTGGAGATCACGCTCAAACAGGCTGCGGATTGTATCGAACTGAGGATAGGCGACAACGGCAACGGTATTGCACCGGAACAACTACGCCAACCGGCAGCGGGTAGTGGCTGGGGCTTGGCCATCATGGCGGAACGAGCCCGTACCGTCGGGGCAACCATGCGAATGGAGCCCAGTGCGGAGCGCGGCACGACTGTCGTTGTAAGCATTGCCCATTACACCCCGGAGAGCACATGACCATTACCGTACTGATCGCTGACGACCACGCAGTGGTGCGCGATGGTTTACGCCTGCTCCTGGAAAACCAGCCGGACATTCGCGTCATCGGCGAAGTTGCCGATGGGCGGGAGGCCGTTACGGCTGCCATTCAATTAAAACCCGATGTTGTGCTCATGGATTTGGCCATGCCTCATCTCAACGGGGCAGACGCCACCGCCGCCATTATCGAGAAACAAGAGAGCAGCAAAATCGTCATTCTGTCGATGCATTCGACAGTCGAGCATGTCTTTCGCGCGTTGCAAGCGGGGGCGCTGGGCTACCTGCGCAAGGAGTCGGCGGGCAATGAAGTGGTTGAGGCCGTGCGTACGGTTTACGCCGGCAGACGCTACCTGAGTCAGAAAATCACCGAGTCGGTGGTTGACGACTACGTCAGGAAACGCGCCGAGGAAAGCCCGCTGGAATCCCTGAGCCAGCGCGAACGGGAAATCCTGCAAATGCTGGTCGAGGGACGCTCGGGAACCGAAATCGCCCGCCTGCTGCATGTCTCTCCCAAGACGGTGGACACCTATCGCAGCCGGATGATGCAGAAACTCGGCATCGGCGACCTGCCGGGTCTGGTCAAGTTCGCGCTCCAGCACGGACTGACGACGCTATAGCGGCAAGGTTTGATCTATGTCTAAAGTTAGCGTCGAATCGGGAAATTAGCACGCGCTTGTCAGAAACATCCGACATACAGCCGGATGCCCCGAGATGGATCATTTGCGGACTGATGAATCCACCACGGAGTGCCGCATGGCCGAAGAAAGCAAGTCTAAAACGCCGCTCGACAACGGGCGCCGCAAATTCCTGAATACGGCCGGCATCGCCGGCATTGCCGGAGCCGGGGTGACGCTTGGTTTGACCGGCTGCAACAAGGCCGACAATGCATCGACAGCAGCCAGCCAGGGAGCGACCAAAACCGCCGGAACTTCGCCCCACGGCAAGGGCGAAGTTGCGCCTGGACAATTGGACGATTATTACCTCATCTCCAGCGGTGGCCATTCCGGGGAAGCTCGTGTCTTCGGCATACCGTCCGGCCGAACCCTGAAGCGCATTCCGGTGTTCAACATCGATCCGATGTCCGGCTGGGGCATCACCAACGAATCCAAGAAGATTCTTGGCACCAAGGCTAACGGCAGCCTCAAGTACTGCACCGGTGATACGCACCACGTTCATGGTTCGTATACCGACGGTACCTATGACGGTAAATATTTCTGGATCAACGACAAGATCAACAACCGCCTCGCCCGCATCCGCGGCGACTATCTGGAAACCGACAAGATCACCGAGATCCCCAACGTTCAGGGTTTCCACGGGATTTTCCCGGACAAGCGCGACCCGGTCGACGCCAGCATCAATCACACGACCCGCGTATTCTGCGGCGCAGAATTCCATGTTCCGCTGCCCAACACACCAAAGAACTGGAACGACGCAGCCGGCTACGCCTGCCTGATGACCTGTGTCGACGCCGAAACCATGCAGCCGCGCTGGCAAGTCAAGGTCGATGGCAACATGGATCTCTGCGCCACCTCCTACGACGGCAAGCTGGCCGCCATGAACAATTACAACACCGAGAACGGCCTGGTTTTCGGCGACATGATGTCGGCGGAAAAGGATGCCTGCATCTTCTTCAATATCGAGCGCATCGAAGCTGCCGTCAAGGCAGGCAAGACCTTCACCATCGGCGATTCCAAGATCCCCGTGGTGGATGGCACGAAGGCTGCCAACCCCGACCCCAAGACAGCGGTCACTTGCTACGTGCCGGTCCCCAAGAATCCGCATGGCGTGAATATCTCCCCGGATGGCAAGTACTACGTCTGTTCCGGCAAGCTCTCCCCGACCGCCACGGTGATCGAACACGAACTGGTGCTGAAATGGTTCAACGGCGAGATCAAGGATACTCAGGATTGCGTCGTCGCCGAACCTGAAATCGGCCTGGGCCCGCTGCACTCCGGCTTTGATGGCAAGGGCAACGTTTTCACCACCCTTTTCCTCGACAGCCAGATCGTCAAATGGAACCTGGCAGGTGCCATCGCCCAGTACAAGGGCGACAAGCAGGCCAAGGCAGTCCTCGACCGGCTCGACGTTCACTACCAGCCTGGCCACGGCTATACCTCGATGGGTGAAACCAAGGAAGCTGACGGCAAGTATTACAACTCCGGCAACAAGTTCTCCAAGGACCGCTTCCTGCCGGTGGGTCCGGTGCACGTAGAAACCGAGCAGTTGATCGATATCAGCGGCGACAAGATGGAGCTGCTGCACGATCACACCGCCCACCCCGAACCCCATGACGCAATCATGGTTCGTCGCGACATCATCAAGACCAAGCAAATCTACACGATGGAGGATACGCCTTACTATGTGAAGGGTTTTGAGGATACGGGCGTCAAGCGCAATGGCAACAAGGTGACGGTGCGGATCATGTCCGTGGCCCCAACCTTCACGCCGAGCGAATTCGTGCTGAAAAAGGGCGACGAAGTCACTGTCATCCTGACCAATCACGACAAGGTGGAAGACCTGCACCATGGTTTCGCCATTGAAGGCCACGACATCTGCATGATCGTCGGCCCGCAGGAAACCAAGTCGGTGACCTTCAAGGTCGAACGCCCCGGGGTGTTCTGGTACTACTGCACCCATTTCTGCCATGCCCTGCACCTTGAAATGCGCGGTCGCATGATTGTCGAGGCCTGATCGGCCAATGTTTCTCCCCGAGGGGGGCGGCGGGAATCCCTCCCACCCGTTGCTCCCCTCACCTACGGCTGAATCATGAAGTTGCCTCGTTTTCTGGCAGATATCCTGCCCCTGTTTCTCGCACTGTGCTGGTCCGTTCTCGGCTATGCCGGTTCCTACGACGCACCGCTGCCACCGCAGCTGCACACCGACCCTGATCTCTGCGCCTATGCACCTTGCCGGGAAGTCATGCCCGGTGCCGAGACCTTCTCGCTGCGCAAGGGCCGACCGAGCTACGTCGAAGCCTATCGCGGCAGTGGCGCCCAGCGCCAATTGGTCGGCTACGTTTTCCTGTCCACCGACATCGTCGACATTCCCGCTTATTCCGGCAAGCCGGTAGTGACGCTGATCGGGATGTATCCGCAAGGCATCATCAGCGGGGTACGAATCCTCAAACACAGCGAACCGATCTTGCTCGTCGGCATTCCGGAAGGTGAGCTGACCAAATTCGTTGATCAATACATCGGCAAGTTCGCTGGCGCCAAGGTGGAAATCGGCAAGTCGTCGGCTGGCGACGACCGCATTGGCCTGAACGCCATCAGCGGTGCGACGGTGACGGTAATCGCCGAAAACCAGGTCGTGATGCGTAGCGCCTATGCCATCGCCAAACAGGTCAGCATCGTCAAGACGGTGCCCCGGCCAGCCGCCCGTTTTACTGAACAGCCCGGCCTGGTCGACTGGAAAAACCTGGTCAACGAAGGCAGCGTTCAACACCTCACCGTTCAACCGGACGAACTCGGCATCGACGCCGGCGGTCAGCCTTATATCGATCTCTATTTTGGCTATCTGAATGCCCCGGCGATCGGCCGCAGCGTCCTGGGCGATGCGGCCTGGAAGCGCCTGATGGCCGACCTGAAGCCGGACGAACATGCCATATTCATCATCGCCAACGGCACGGCCTCGTTCAAGGGTTCCGGTTTTGTCCGCGGCGGCATCTATGACCGCATCCAGGTTGCCCAGGAACTGGACAGCCACACCTTCCGCGACACCGATTACCAGAATCTCTACAGCGTTGCCGCGGCCGGCGCCCCAGCCTTCAAGGAATCGGGAATTTTCATCCTGCGCGGCAGTGGTTTCAGCGCCGCCTACCCGTGGAGCCTGGTCTTCCTGGCCAACAAGGTGGACAAGGAAACCCGCGTCAAATCATTTGCCAATTTCGAGCGCGAATACTGGCTGCCAGGGCACTACCTGGAAGGCGGCCGGCCAACGGTACTGCGCCCAGACCCGACCTGGGTGCAGGTATGGCGCGGCAAAAAGCTGGAAATTGCCCTTTTTGCACTGCTGCTCGCCGCCACGGCCGGCATCTACGCCCTGCGCGACAAGCTGGTGCGCCGTGCGACGCGCAAGGACAAGCGTTGGGTCAGCATTCCCAAGTACCTGACGTGGACCGCCAGCATCGTCTTCGTCGGCTTCTACGGACTGGCCCAGCCGAGCATCACCCATGTCATGACCTGGCTGCATTCGCTGGTTTACCAGTGGCGCTGGGAGTTGTTCCTGTCCGATCCCCTGATCTTCATCTTCTGGTGGTTCATCGCGGCGATCCTGTTCATCTGGGGCCGCGGCCTGTTCTGTGGCTGGCTGTGTCCCTACGGCTCGCTGTCGGAACTGTCGTTCAAGATCGCCGGGGCGCTCGGTCTGAAGCGCTTCCAGTTCCACCTGCCGATGGTCTGGCACAACCGCCTGCGCTGGCTGAAGTACGGCATCTTCGCGGTGCTGATCGCGATGTCCTTCTACGACATCGGCACCGCCGAGAAGATGGCCGAGATCGAGCCCTTCAAATCGACCTTCCTGGTCGGTGGCGTCTGGCACCGGGCCTGGCCTTTCGTCGCCTACTGGGCACTGCTTTTCGTCGGCGGCCTGTTCATCGAGCGGCCATTCTGCAAGTATCTCTGCCCGCTCGGCGCCGGTCTGGCCATCCCGACCACCTTCCGTTTCATCAAACTGAAGCGCAAGGCGGAATGTACGACCTGCCACGCCTGCCAGAAGGGCTGCGGTTCGCTGGCCATCGATGACGCCGGCCGGATCGACCAGCGCGAATGCCTGCTCTGCCTGGAATGCCAGATCCTCTACTACGACGACCACACCTGCCCGCCACTGTCGCAGGAGCGACGCCGACGGACCAAGGCTGGTATTGAACTGACACCGATCGGCGACGACGGCTATTACATTCCGATCAAGGCGGTGCACTGAGTGCTCCGATGAAAATGCTGGCCACCATCCTCCTGCTGCTCATTGGCCTGCCGCTGTCGGCGGCCGAGTGGCAGGTCGCGCCCGGCGCCTCGATCGCCGCTGCCGTGCAGGCGGCCAAGCCTGGCGACGTAGTGCGCGTGCAACGCGGCTATTACGAAGAGCATCTGGTCATCGACAAGCCGTTGCAGTTGATCGGCGTCAGCCGCCCGACTCTTTCCGGCGGCGAAAGCGGCGACGTCATCCGGGTCAAATCGCCGGATGTGCTAATCGAAGGTTTCATCGTCCGCGACAGCGGCACCGACTTGCTGGCCCAGAACGCGGGGGTTTACGTCGAACCCGGGGCACATCGCGTCGTTATCCGCAACAACGCGCTGGTCTACAACCTGTTCGGTGTCTGGCTCGAAAAATTGCAGGACCCGGAGGTCAGCAACAACCTGATCACCGGCAAGCGCGACCTGTCGTCGGCCCGGCGCGGCAACGGCATCCAGCTCTACAACACGACCGGCGCCCGGATTATCGGCAACCACATCAGCTTCGCCCGCGACGGCATCTACGTCGACGTCTCGCACCACGCGGTGTTTCGCGGCAACAGCATGCATCACCTGCGCTACGGCAGCCACTACATGAATTCCAACGACAACCTGTGGGAAGACAACGAGAGCTACCTCAACCGCGGCGGACTGGCGCTGATGGAAGTCCGCCGCCAGACGGTCCGCAACAACCGGGCCTGGGGCAATAGCGACCACGGCATCATGCTGCGCACCATCCAGGACTCGGTGATCGAGAACAATGTGGTCGCCGGCAACGGGCGCGGTTTCTTCATCTACGACGCGGAGTACAACGTGCTCAAGGGCAACCGGGTGATCGGCAACCGGGTCGGCGCCCACGTCTGGGCTGGATCGATCCACAACGACGTCGACGGCAACGACTTCATCCAGAACCGCGAGCAGGTGCGCTATGTCGCGACCCGAGATGAACGCTGGGGTAAGCAAAAAGGCAATTACTGGAGCAATTACGCCGGCTGGGATGCCAACGGCGACGGTGTTGGCGACGTGCCCTACGAAGCCAACGACCTCGTCGACCGGATGACCTGGAAATACCCGCTGGTCAAGCTGCTGCTCAACAGCCCGGCAGTGCACAGCCTGCGCCTGATCGCCCGCCAGTTCCCGCTGCTGCGCAGCCCGAGCATCGTCGACAAGCAGCCGCGTATGCAACCCTCGAACCCAGACTGGAGCCAGTGGATTGACCGACAAGCTCATTGAAATTCGCGGCGTGAAAAAACGCTACGGCGCTGTCGACGCCGTCAATGGCGTCGATCTGACCATCGGCGCCGGCGAACTGTTCGGCCTGATCGGCCATAACGGCGCCGGCAAGACGACACTGTTCAAGATGATGCTCGGCCTGCTGCCGGCCAGCGCCGGCGAAATCCGCATCGGCGGCCAGGCGGTACGCGGCGCCGCCTTTCGCGAAGTGCGCCGGAGCATCGGCTACCTGCCGGAAAGCCTGGCCCTCTACGACAACCTCAGTGGCCTGGAAACCCTGCACTTTTTTGCCCGCCTGAAAGGGGTAGCCCGCAACACTTGCCCGGCCTTGCTCGAGCGTGTCGGTCTGGCCGGCGCCGCTGGGCTGCGCGTCCGCAACTACTCGAAAGGCATGCGCCAGCGCCTCGGCTTCGCCCAGGCGCTGCTCGGCTCGCCACGGCTGCTCTTTCTCGACGAGCCGACCAACGGGCTCGATCCGCAAGGCATTCTCGAGTTCTATCGCATCCTCGCCGAGTTGCGCCAGGGCGGCGTCACCATCGTGCTGACCTCGCACATCCTGGCCGAGATCCAGCAACGCGTAGACCGCCTGGCGCTGATGCGCGACGGCCGGATCCAGGCCCTGGGCACAGTGCAGTCTCTGCGCCAGGCGCAGGATCTGCCGCTGGCCCTGCGCGTCAGTTTCCGTCCCGGCGACGAAGGCATCCTGCACAAGGTGCTGGCCACCCTGGGCCTGGGCCCGGTCGAAACACTGGATGGCGTCGCTCGTTTTCATTGCTCGCGCCAGAAGAAAATGGCCTTGCTGGCGGCCTTGACCGCGGCCGGGCCGAGCATTCGCGATATCGATGTCCATGAACCCTCCCTGGAAGACGTTTTCCTCGGTTACGCGGAGCAAACACCATGAGCGGCATCGAGTTCGGCCAGATCGGCGTCATCGCCGGCAAGGAATTCCGCGACCGCCTGCGCAACCGCTGGGTGCTCGCCGTCGCCACCGTGTTTACCATCTTCGCGCTGGTCATCGCCTATTTCGGCGCCGCCCAGCAAGGGGCGGTCGGCTGGCGCAACATCGACGTGACCATTGCCAGCCTGGTCAGCCTGGTCATTTACCTGGTGCCGCTGATTGCCCTGATCCTTGGCTACGACGCCATCGTCGCCGAGCGCGAACGCGGTTCGCTCGACCTGCTGCTGTCGATGCCGATCACCCGCTTCGAGATACTGCTCGGCAAGTTCACCGGACTGGCCGGCGCCCTCGGTGTCGCTACCATCGCCGGCTTCGGGCTGGCCGGGCTGCTGCTGTTCTACCAGTTGGGCAGCGCTGCGCTGTTCCATTACGGCGGCTTCGTCCTCAGCGCCTTCCTGCTGAGCCTGTGTTTCCTCAGCCTGGCGGTCATGGTCTCGGTGCTGGCTGAGGATCGCATGCGGGCGAGCGGCATCGCCATCGCCCTGTGGTTCTTCTATGTCCTGGTCTACGACCTGCTGCTGCTCGGCCTGCTGGTCGTCAGCGAGGGCAAGCTGAACCTGAATTTCTTCCCGGTCCTGCTGATGCTCAACCCGACCGACATCTTCCGGATTCTCAACATCTTCGGTTTCGAAGACGTCCAGCGCCTTTACGGCCTGGCGACGGTCTTCCCGGAAACCCTGGCGAACCCGTGGCTGCTCGGCAGCGCCATGGTGTTCTGGATCATTGCGCCACTTGGCGTGGCAACCTGGAGATTCAAATGAAGCAACGCAATGCCAGGCAGAGCCTCCCCCGCTTCCTGCCCATCCTGCTCGGCGCCCTGCTGCTGACTGCCTGCGGCGAGCCGGCCAAGCCGGCGCAACCCCGGGAAATTGCCGCCGATACCGCCTGCGCGCTGGATGGCATGACCCTGCTCGATTTCCCCGGCCCCAAGGCGCAGATTCATTACGATCAGGGCGAGCCGGATTTCTTCTGCGATACCCGGGAAATGTTCTCCATTTTCCTGCGCCCGGAACAGAAGAAACGCATTGTCGCGATTTACACCCAGGACATGGGCAAAGCAGACTGGAACCGGCCGGAAGGCCAATGGATCGATGCCAGGAGCGCCTTCTACGTCATTGGCAGCCCGCGGCGCGGCTCGATGGGCCCCACCGTCCCGTCGTTTGCCCGCGAGGCCGACGCCCGCAAGTTCGCCGAACAGTATGGCGGCAAGGTATTGCCTTTCGCCGAAGTCACCCCCGACATGGTCGACCTGAGCGGTGGCGCCCGTCATGACGAAAAGATGTAGATCGCTGCCCTCGACGGCAGCATCTGCAAACCCCGAGCCAAGCTCGAATACCTCCCCCTCAACCTGACGAAACGGAGTAACCCATGAAAATCATCAATGCCGCCCTGATTACCGCCGCCCTGGCGATGGTGGGTCAAGCCCATGCCGCCGACGAACTGCCGCTGGCCAAGTCCAAGAACTGCCTCTCCTGCCATACGGTCGACAAGAAGCTGGTCGGCCCCGGCTACAAGGATGTTGCCGCCAAATACAAGGACGACAAGAGCGCCCCGGCCAAGCTGGCTGCCAAGATCAAGGCAGGCGGCAAGGGGGCCTGGGGTGAGATTCCCATGCCGCCGAACAATGTGACCGAGGACGAAGCCAAGCGTCTGGCTAACTGGATCCTGTCCCTGAAGTAATCCCCCCTGAATCAGGAAAGCCGGCCTCTGGCCGGCTTTTTTCCGACATCACGCCAAGTGGCGGGTTATCGGGGTTTCCACCAGCCTCGGACTGGCGCTCTAGCGCGCCGATATATGCCGTCAAGGCGCCCCGACGCAATACGTTCCGTGGCTAAGGACGGGAACGAATCTCCTCCGGCCCGGCGACAAGCTTTGGTCCGATAGCGTCAGCCGAAAGATCGTGCCTGGCGCTTTATTGGAAATCCCTGCTGCTCGTCTCCAGGCGACCAAGCCAAGCCGTCAAATCGACCAGCCGCTTGGCAACCAGATGGACGACCTCGCCTTCGACCTGCAATTGCCCGAAAACACCGAGCATGCTGGCGCCGAGCAGTTCCCGGCGTTGTTTTTCAACGAGTTGCGGATGAACGACGACATTGACCAGCCCGCTTTCGTCTTCCAGTGTGACGAAAACGATACCGGTCGCCGTCCCCGGCCGCTGGCGGCCGACAACGATACCGGCGGCGCGGACCAGGGCGCGGTGACCGGTTGTTTTCAGCTCGCCTGCAGTCAGGAAGCGGCGCTCGGCCAGGTGCTGGCGGAGCAAGGTCAGCGGATGGGCGCGCAGGCTCAGGCCTAGGCTCTTGTAGTCGGCGACCAGGTTTTCGCCCTCGCTCGGTGCGGGCAGCGGAGTTTCTGGCTCGGCTGGCGGCAGACCGTCGAACAGATCGCCCTGAACCACCGCCGCCGTCGCCGCCCAGGCCGCCTGCCGGCGATGGCCGGCCAGGCTGCGCAGGGCGTCGGCAGCGGCGAGCAGGTCGAGATCGCGGCGCGCCAGGCCGGCCCGGGCGGCGAGATCGGCAATATTCAAAAATGGGCCTTTTTTCTGCCTTACCGTAGCAATCCGCTCCGCCGCGCCCGCTGACAAGCCGCCAATCTCGCGCAGGCCGAGGCGGACAGCGCCGCTTTCGTCGAGCCGGCTGTCCCAGTCGCTGGCGCTGACGTCGGCCGGCAGGACGGTGACACCATGGCGGCGGGCGTCCTGGATCAGCAGCGACGGCGAGTAGAAACCCATCGGCTGGCTGTTGAGCAGGCCGCACAGGAAGGCGGCCGGGTGGTGGCGCTTGAGCCAGGCCGAGGCATAGACGAGCAGCGCGAAGCTGGCGGCATGCGATTCGGGAAAGCCGTATTCGCCGAAACCCTGGATCTGCAGGATGATGCGCTCGGCAAACGCCGGCGGCAGGCCGTTGGCGGCCATGCCGGCACGCAGCTTGTGCTCGAAGGGTTCCAGCCCGCCCTTACGCTTCCAGGCGGCCATCGCCCGACGCAGCTGGTCCGCCTCGCCGGGCGTGAAGTTGGCGGCGACGACCGCCAGCTGCATGACCTGCTCCTGGAAGATCGGCACGCCGAAGGTCCGTTCGAGCACCTGGTCGACGGCCGGCGAGATTTTCTCGATCGCTTCCCTGCCCTGCCGCCGCTTCAGGTAGGGATGCACCATGTCGCCCTGGATCGGACCGGGCCGGACCAGCGCCACCTCGACCACCAGATCGTAGAAGTTCTTCGGCCGCAGGCGCGGCAGCATGGCCATCTGGGCGCGCGATTCGACCTGGAAGACGCCCATGCTGTCGGCGCGGCAGAGCATGGCGTAGGTGGCCGGATCTTCGGCGGGAATGTCGTGCAAATGCCACACCCCAGGAGTGCTTCCATCGGGGCGCGGTCGGCCCGAAATTTTGGCCAAAATCGAAAGCGTCCGGCGAATCGCCGTCAGCATGCCCAGCGCCAGGATGTCGACCTTCATCAGGCCCATCGCATCGAGGTCGTCCTTGTCCCACTGGATCACGCTGCGCTCGGCCATCGCGGCATTCTCGACCGGCACCAGCCGGGCCAGCGGGCCGCGCGAGATGACGAAACCGCCGACGTGCTGCGTCAGGTGCCGCGGAAAGCCGCGCAGGGCCTCGGCAATGGCCAGCCATTTTTCGACGCGCGGCGCCTGCGGATCGAGGCCGAGTTCGGCGAAGCGCTGCGGCAATTGCTCGCGCTTGTCCCACCAGGCCAGCGAGGCGGTCAGCGCGTTGATCTGGGCGATGCCGAAACCAAGCGCCCGACCGGCATCGCGCAGCGCGCCCTTGGTCCGGTAGGTGATCAGCGCCGCGGCCAGCGCCGCCCGCTCGCGGCCGTATTTCCGGTAGATGTACTGGATGACCTCCTCGCGCCGCTCGTGCTCGAAATCGACGTCGATGTCCGGCGGCTCGCCGCGCTCCTTCGAGATGAAGCGCTCGAAGAGCAGCGCCGAACGCGCCGGATCGACCTCGGTGACGCCAAGCGCGTAGCAGACCGCCGAATTGGCCGCCGAGCCGCGCCCCTGGCACAGGATGTCTTGGCTGCGGGCGAAGCAGACGATGTCGTAGACGGTCAGGAAATAGGCCTCGTAGGCCATTTCGGCAATCAGCGCCAGTTCATGCTCGATGCGCTCCCGAACACTGTCCGGCACGCCGGCCGGATAGCGCCGCAGCAAGCCGCGCTCGGTTTCGGCGCGCAGGAATGAAGCCGGGGTTTCGCCGGCCGGGACGATTTCCTCCGGGTATTCGTAGCGCAGTTCATCCAGCGAAAAGGTGCAACGGGCGGCAATCGCCAGCGTCTCGGCCAGCAACTCCGGTGGATGGAGCCGGGACAGGCGCAGCCGTGAACGCAGGTGGCGTTCGCCGTTGGGAAACAGCGCGTAGCCGGCCTCGAACACCGTCGTTTTCAGGCGCAGTGCGGTCAGCACGTCCTGCACCGGCCGCCGCGCCTTGACGTGCATATGCACGTCGCCAGCCGCCACCAGCGGCAGGCCGCAGGCCACGCCGAGCGCCTGCAGGCCAGCCAGCCTGGCCGCATCGTCCGGCCCGGCATGCAGTTCGACAGCGATCCAGCACCGGCTGGGGAAACGCTCGGCCAGCCAGCGGCCGTCATCGGCCGACGACGACTCGCCCGGCACCCAGAGCACCAGGCAATCGGGTACGGCGCCGCTCGGCGACACTGCCTCCAGATCGTTGCGCTGCAAGGTGTAGGCACCCTTTTCCGCGCGCCGCCGGGCGAGTGTGATCAGCGCCGACAGATTGCCGTAACCGTGCCGGTTGCAAGCCAGAAAAACCAGCTTCAGGCCGTCGGTCGTCGTCATTTCGCTGCCAACGATGAATTTCAGCCCGGCGGCCTTCGCCGCCCGATGCGCCCGCACGACACCAGCCAGCGAACATTCGTCGGTCAGCGCCAGCGCACCATAGCCCTGCGCGACCGCACGCTCGACCAGTTCCTCCGGGTGCGAAGCGCCGCGCAGGAAGCTGAAATTGGACAGGCAGTGCAGCTCGGCGTAAGCAGGCAGCGACACGATCGGGGCAATGCTCAGGGTTTCGGCGGCAGCGCGCGTATCCAGTCGAGGGCGACGCCGGCCGCGTTACCCGGCGTTTCCAGATGCCCGCCGGGGACCGAGACTTGTCGGGCAGGCAATCCCTCGGACAAACGCCCGAAAACCTGCCCGTCCATCGCCTTGAGGCCATTTTCTTCGCTTTGCCCGACCACCCACAGCACGGCAGTGCCGGGCAGGATGGCGGCGGCATTGGCGCCGAAATTCATCGGCCCGGCCGGATCGAAAAAGTCGAGATAGGTCCGGGCAGTCATCCTGACCTGCTTGAGGCGGCCCCCGGAATTGGGATCGTCGAACCAGCCGCTTTCGTCCGCCTGGCCAGCATCGAGCATGGCCTGCGCCTTGCGGCGGCTATCGGCCGTCACCCCCGTAAAATATTTGCCTTCCGGGTAATGCCCGGGCGCCAGTGCGATCACGCCATCCACCTTGTGCTTTGTCGCATAGCGAACCGCCCCGGCCGCCCCGAAGCTGTGGCCGGCGACGATGATCATCCGGGCCCCCTGGCGGCGTAACTGTTCCACCGCCGCATCGATTTCGGCCTCCATGGCGGCAACGCCTGCATCATACGAGCGCCGTCCTGACCAGGTCATTTCGGGCGTCCGGACCAGATACCCGGCCCGCTCCATGGCACTGGAAAAATCGATGATATGCCCACCCGGCCTGTCCCATTTGCCGTGCAGAACCACAATCCCGATTTCAGGCGTCTCGGCACCAAGCGCGAAAAATGACCACATCGCAAACCAGCACAGAACGCCCACAACGATTTTCCGCATCACCCTCTCCTTGTCGATCATCGACGCGCCTGTTCAAGCAAACAAACCATGCAGGAACCAGCCGTCGGCATCCCTGAAAACCCAGGCCCACTGTCCCAGCGGATTGCGGGCAACAAAATAGTCGCGCCGCACATCGCCGGCCGCCCCGCCCTCGCCTTCGTCCCACCAGCCGCTTTCCAGGCGTTCGGCGCGTGACAGCAATTTCAGCGGGCCATGCCAATGCGGGCCGCCGGCCTGCTCGGCCAGCGCCTGTGGCGTCGGCAGCAGCCACAGCGGGCGATGCCGGCCGATGTCAGCCGGCTGAGCTGATTTTTCTCCGAATGCTACGGTCGGCCCGATATTTTGGCCAAAATTGAAAATCGCATCGCGTGCCTGCGTCGCGCATTCCGGCCGATGATCGGCGGCCTCGCCCAGCACCTGCACCGCCCCTTCGCCCAGGCGGGCGCGCAGACGCTCCAGACAGGCCAGTGCCCCTTCGCCGGTCGCCGCCTGCTCGAAAAGCGGAATACTGGCACCGGACCGGGCGACCAGTTCATCGGCCTGCAGGCGCAAGGCTTCGACCGGCGACGTCAATTGCAGGCGACCGAGATGCTCGCGCAGCAGGCGCAGGAAACGCCCCTCGTCGGCCGCCGGTTCGGCAAAGTTCAGGGCCAGCGCCGTCGGTGGGCCGTCGTCGTGGCTCAACTGCAGCGTACAGCGGCGAACCAGCAGCTGCCGCCCGGCCAGCCAGCCGGCCAGTGCCGAAAACAGGCGCTGCCCGGCGAAGACCAGCGCCTCGGCGTGTTCGACGCGGGCCGGCAACTCGATGGCGACAGCGAAACTTTCCGGAAAGACGAAGGCCGTTTGCGGATCGGGCAAATCGCCCCAGGCGCGCAGCAGATCGTCGAGCGGGCCGTTGCCGAGGCGCCGGCGCAAGCCGGCTGCCGGCAACTGGCGCAGATCGCCAAGCCGACGCAGACCAAATGACTGCAGGCGATTTTCGACGTCACCCGGCCAGCCGGGCACGGCACAAGGCAAATCAGCCAGCGCCGCCGGCAGGCCGGCTGCGTCGACCACGGCAGCGCGGCCGGCACGGGCCAGCCAGCGCGCCCCGAGCGGTGTCGGAGCCGCCGCCCAGCGTACCGAATACGACTGCTCGGCGCAGCCGGCAAGCACTGCCGCAATGATCGCCTCGCTGCCGCCGAACAAGCGCAGGCAGCCGCCGATTTCGAGCAGCAGCGTATCCGGCGGCTGCAGGCTGATCGTCGGCGTGAAGCGCCCAGCCCAGCAGGCCAGGTTGTCCAGCGCCTGTTGCTCGCGCCCGGCATCGCGTTCGAAAACGGCCAGCCCGGGCAGCAGGCCGAGCGCCGTAGACAGCTTTTGCCCGGCACGAACCCCGGCCGCCACAGCCGCCGTGTCTGCCACCTGCAGCCGACCGCGTGCGACGACGGCGCTAGGCGGCTGGCGCAGCGGCAAGGCCTCGATCGGCAACAGCGGAAAATGCAGGGCCAGCCACAGCACGCGGGTTTCTCCCGGCAAAGGCAAGGGAATGGGAAGGACAGGCAACAGCCAAGGCCAGCGGCCCGGAAACCGGCCGGCCGCGCCGCTTGACGATGCGCACCGACAGGCCGCGCTCGCCAGCCGCCAGGGCCACGCGCAACGGCGCCGGCGACGGCGCCCGGAGTGCGACGCCCGGCCGCCACAAACAGGCAAAAACCTGCTGCCCTTCGGCCGCTACCTGCAGCCGGCGCAAGGCCCGCGCGTCGATACCGGCCTCCGGCCAAGCCAGCACGCCGGCAAAGCCGCCGCAGGCCAGCAACTGCTCGACACACCAGGCGACCTGCTTGCCGGCGCGAACGACGACCAGACGCTCCAGCGCGACGCCCGCTGCCGCCCAGGCCGGGGCGTGCGGTAGCCAGGGCGGCGCGAC
The DNA here is from genome assembly GCA_020621865.1 of Betaproteobacteria bacterium. Taxonomy (GTDB): domain Bacteria; phylum Pseudomonadota; class Gammaproteobacteria; order Burkholderiales; family Rhodocyclaceae; genus Azonexus. Next base: position 74,370 of record JAHRYW010000003.1, read on the forward strand.
CAGCGCCAGCCAGCCGCCAGCGGCCGACAGTCGGGCCAACGCCGGCAGCAACAGGCTCATTTCGCCGACACCGCCGCGATCGATCAGAAGTTCGGTCAGGTTGCCGCGCGGCCAGCCGCCGCCGGGCAATTCGGCATCGAGTTCGGGATGGCCACTCGGGATGGTGCTGTCCGGCAGCGTGGCCAGCGCGTCGCCGCGCCAGACATCGCCCCGGGCCAGCACGTCGGCCAGGGCGAGCGGCGCTGGCAATGCGTTCATGACAACTTGGAGACGGCTCCGCGGATCAGGCCGACAGCGATGCCCTCGATGGCGAACTCGACCTCTTCCGGATTGACGATGATCGGTTCGAAATCGGGGTTCTCGGCGATCAGGCGGATCTGGCCGCCGCTGCGCTCCAGGCGCTTGACGGTGACTTCCTCGTCGAGGCGGGCGACGACGATCTGGCCATCGCGGACCTGGGTGGTTTTATGCACGGCCAGCAGATCGCCGTCGAAGATGCCGGCGTCGATCATCGACAGACCGCGCACCTTGAGCAGGAAATCGGCCTTCGGCGAAAACAGCCCGGCATCCAGCGCATAGCGCCCCTGGACGTTCTCGACGGCGAGGATAGGCGAACCAGCGGCAACGCTGCCGATCAGCGGCAGGCCAAGCTGCTCGACCAGCCGGATGCCGCGCGCCGAGCCGGGCTCAAGCGTGATGGCGCCCTTTTTGGCGAGTGCCTTGAGGTGATCCTCGGCCGCATTGGGCGAGGCGAAACCAAAGGCGCTGGCGATTTCCGCCCGGGTCGGCGGCGCGCCGAGCACTTCCAGCGTGCTCTTGATGAAGTCGAGAATTTCCTGCTGACGGGGCGTGAGTTTCATGGCCGATCTCCGCTAAAAACCATTGACTGTATTTTTGTACAGTAATCGCTTTTTGGCAAGCGGAAAATCAGGCTTTCAAGGCTGCCGGCCCATTACAGGCCGGCAGTGATGCTCAGCTATGGCAAAGGATGGCCGGGTCGTTCATGGCCGTGTCGGCCATCCGCTGCAGGTTGTCGATGACGCTGACACTGGCCCGCTCCATCAGTTCGACGTGCCGTAACATGCCGTCGACATCGCCCTTGTGCTTGGCGTCCAGCGCGGCGATGCCCATCTTGTGCACTTCGATGTGCGGCGCCTCGATCTCGCGGTAGCCGGCCAGGCGGCTGAAGCAATCGCGCCCCTCGCCTTCGTAGTACCACTTGCCCAGGCGGCAGGCGGTATGCGAGGAGACATCCCCGGCGTGCAGTTCGATCAGGCCGAACAGGCCCATGTAGACACGGAACTTGAAGACCAGGTGATCGACCTTGGCGACTTCGATAAAACTCTTCAGGGCACCGCCGGCAATGACGCTTTCCATTTTTCGGGACAACTGCATCAGTTGCTGCATGTCCTCGGTAGCCCGGCTGCCGCGCTTGCTGAAATCGTCGGCGGTGCGCGACAGATCCTCCATCGCGTCCTTGGCAGTCGAGGAATTCTGGGTGATGCCGGAAACCAGGCTTTCGATATCGGCGGTTGCCTTGGAGGTGCGTTCGGCCAGCTTCCGCACCTCGTCGGCGACCACGGCAAAACCGCGGCCAGCTTCACCGGCCCGCGCCGCCTCGATGGCGGCATTGAGCGCCAGCAGATTGGTCTGGTCGGCGATTTCGTGGATCAACTGGACGATTTTGCCGATTTCGCCGGCCTGGGTGGCCAGCCCCTCGACCTCTTTGGCCGTCACCGCCGAGCTTTCGGCCAGTCGATGCAGATTGGAAGCGATCTCCGTCGTCGCCTGTCCGCTGGCGATCGAAACCGCAGTCGCCTCGACCGCTTCGTTTCGCTCGTCCTTGAGCATGCCGGCCATTTGCGCCAGGCTGGCCTGCGAACCGCCCAGCGTCTCGCTGAACGATGCCAGGTTGCGCAGAATGCCTTTCAGCGCATCGCATTCCCGGTTTTTTTGGTTTGCTGCATTTTCCTGCACGCTCAGGTCGCGCCTGAGGCTCTGCACCTGAGACTCAAGCGCCATTTCCCTCGCCCGAGCCGCTGCCAGCTCCTCGGTCAGTGCCGCCAGTTGTTTGCCGCCAGAAAAAAACATAGTTGTCCCCGAAAGTTGATCAGCCAGGCAAATCTGCCAAGTCAGCCAAAAGTTATAGTTCGTATGGGCGCGAATTGTCGCAGGTCAAAGGCCGTATCGCAATCGGGTAGAAATCAGGTCGGCAAATCGAAGCCCTTCAGCTTTCGATACATGTCCACAGCGTAGGAATCCGTCATCCCGGCGACGAAATCGGCGACCTGCAGCAGGCGGATATAAGGATCGGCATCCGACTCGCCGCCGTGAGCGAGGAACTGTTTTGGCAGCAATTCAAGCAGCATCCGCTCACGGGTGGTAAACCGGGCGTGCCCCGCCCTGGCCTCGACGGCGTTCGAGAACAAGCCAAGCAAGGCACCGAGTACCTCAAAACCGGCTGTTTCGATCTCCAGGGCCGGGCGGGCGGTGTAGATCGTTTCCTTGGCCAGTTTCAGAATCGCCTGCAAGGGATGGGCAATCGGCGAATTTTCGAGCAACTCGTCGTCGAATTCGCCGCTCAGGATGGCATCCTCGTTTTCCAGGAAGACCGCCGCGGCGCTCTCCAGCAAGCGGCCGATGGCCTTGGCGCGCAGGTATTCGAGGCGTTCCTTGGGGTCGTGCAGGCGATCCAGCCGCCCGCCGCTGATGCTATTGCCGGCCAGGTCGCCGAGCAGGCATTCAGCGTCCTTGTAGGGCACGAAGCCGAGCCGGGCGGCGTCTTCGAGATCGACGATCAGGTAGCAGGTATCGTCGGCCACCTCGACCAGGAAGGCCAGCGGATGGCGCCGCCAGGCAGTGCCGGGAATGCGCTCGACCAAGCCGGTCGCCTTCGCCACCTGCCGGAAGTTGTCGATGTCCTGCTGGAAGAAACCGAATTTCCTGCCGCTCTTGCCGTCGAGTTCGTTTTCCAGGTGCGACGGCCGCGGATATTTGGTGAAAGTCGCCAGTACAGCGCTGCTCAGTTGCAGGCCACCGGGATTGGCCGGGCTCTGCAGCCGGCTGACGATGCGAAAGCCCTGGGCATTGCCCTCGTAGCGCTCGAAATCGGCCTTCTGGGCCGGCGTGAAGTCGTGGCGTTCGAGCAGGCCGGAATTGCGAAACCACTCCCGGATGGCATCCTCGCCGGCATGGCCGAAGGGCGGATTGCCAATGTCGTGGGCCAGGCAGGCGGCGGCGACGATCGCTCCGAAATCGCCCGATTCGACATGCTGCAGGCCGTGCCGGGCGATGATCTCGCGGCCGACCACGGCACCCAGCGAGCGGCCGACGCAACTGACCTCCAGGCTGTGCGTCAGGCGGGTGCGCACGTAATCGCTCTTTGACAGCGGGAAAACCTGCGTCTTGTCCTTCATGCGCCGGAAGGCGGAGGTGAAGACGATGCGATCGTAATCCTGCTGAAAGGCCGTGCGCTCGGCGGTGCCCGGCGCCTTACCGGCGCCCAGACGTTCGCTCGACAGCAATTTTTCCCAGATTTTTCGTTGGCCCATGCTCTTTGGATTCGACGGTGCAATGGGCTGCGAGTTTACCCTGCTTCCAGCGCGCTCCGCACGTGATCGGGCACGAGCACCGACTTTCCGGTCAGGGTATTCATCCACACCACCTTGGCGGCGCCTTCGGCATAGAGCTTCTCATCGCCGTCGATGCGCATTTCGACGAAAGTCTGGAAGCTGGAGCGGCCGATGGCGCCAACGAAGGTGCGCACCTCGACGGTCCCCGGATAGGTCATCGGGATCAGGAAGGTGCAGCTGGCGTTAATGATCACCGGCCCGTCGCCACCCGGCCGGACCTGCAGATCCATCTGCTCCAGCCATTCGACCCGCGCCTGCTCCATGTAGCGAAAATAGACGGTATTGTTGACGTGCCCATAGGCGTCCATGTCTCCCCAGCGAATGGGCATTTTCGTCACGTGGATCAGTTTTTTGGGATGTTCCATAAGCTCGCTCTCTGGGGGTTGCTGAATGTTTTTCCATACTGTAGCGTATTGAAATCAGACCGACAATAATTCGAGGAAACAGCATGCAACGCGAAGCCATGGAATTCGACGTCGTCATCGTCGGCGGCGGCCCGGCCGGACTGGCATCGGCGATCCGCCTGAAACAACTGGCGGCCGAAAAAGGCAGCGAACTCTCGGTCTGCCTGATCGAGAAAGGCGCCGAGGTCGGCGCCCACATCCTCTCTGGCGCCGTCATGGACCCGCGCGCCATCACGGAGCTGTTGCCGGACTGGCAGGAAACCGGTGCCCCGCTCAATGCGCCGGTCACCGAAGACCGTTTCTTCATCCTCAGCGAAGACGCTTCGACCCGCGTGCCGAACAGCCTGCTGCCCCAGTGCTTCCATAACGAAGGCAATTACGTCATTTCGCTGGGCAATCTCTGTCGCTGGCTGGGCGAACAGGCCGAGGCGCTCGGTGTCGACATCTACCCCGGCTTTGCCGGCGCCGAAGTGCTGTTCGATGAAAATGGCGCGGTCAAGGGCGTCGCCACCGGCGACATGGGGCGGCTAAAGGACGGTTCGGAAGGCCCGAATTTCCAGCCGGGCATGGAACTGCACGCCAAATACACTTTCTTCGCCGAAGGCTGCCGCGGCCATCTCGGCAAGCAACTCGAAGCGCGCTTCAACCTGCGCGACGGTGTCGATCCGCAAACCTACGGTATCGGCCTCAAGGAATTGTGGGAAATACCCTCTGCAATGCACCAACCCGGCCTGGTCATCCATAGCGGCGGCTGGCCGATGGATAACGCGACCTATGGCGGCGGCTTCCTCTACCACCTGGAAAACAACCAGGTCGCCGTCGGCTTTGTCGTCGGTCTTGGCTATAGCAACCCGCACCTGTCGCCCTACGAGGAATTCCAGCGCTACAAGACGCACCCGGAAATCCGCAAGTTTCTCGAAGGCGGCAAGCGCATCGCCTACGGCGCCCGGGCGCTGACCGCCGGCGGCCTGCAGTCCCTGCCCAAGCTGGTTTTTCCCGGCGGCGTGCTGGTCGGCGACGATGCCGGTTTCCTCAACGCCGCCCGCATCAAGGGTTCGCACTGCGCGATCAAGTCGGGCATGCTGGCCGCCGAAGCCTGCTTTGATGCCTTGGCCGACGAACGCCAGAATGACGAGCTTTTTGCCTATCCGGAGTCATTCAAAAACAGCTGGTTATACGATGAACTTCATAAATCACGTAACTTCAAACCCTGGCTGAACAAGGGCCTGAAACTGGGTTCGATCATGTTCGGCATCGACCAGTTGCTGCTGCGCGGCAAGGCGCCGTGGACGCTGCACAACCGGACGCCCGACCACGCCAAGCTGAAGCCGGCCAGCGAATGCGCACCCATTGCCTATCCCAAACCGGATGGCGTGATCAGCTTCGACCGACTGTCCTCGGTCTTCCTGTCCAGCACCAACCACGAGGAAGACCAGCCCTGCCATCTGCAACTGAAGGATGCCGGCGTTCCGGTCAGCGTCAACCTGGCGCAATACGACGCACCGGAACAGCGTTACTGTCCGGCCGGCGTCTATGAGATCCTGCGCGACGAAAACGGCGGCAATCCGCGCCTGCAGATCAACGCGCAGAACTGTGTGCACTGCAAGACCTGCGACATCAAGGACCCGACGCAAAACATCAACTGGGTCGTGCCACAGGGCGGTGAAGGCCCGACTTACCCGAATATGTAAGGGATTGCCGGAAACCACGTGTGCATGCCGCGAAACGTGGTTTACCGGTTTATAATCCGTCGGCTAAACCCCAAAGGGAGAACAAACACATGGGCTTTCTCGCCGACAAGAAAATACTGATCACCGGTCTGCTGTCCAAGCACTCCATCGCTTACGGCATCGCCAAGGCCTGCCACCGTGAGGGTGCCCAACTCGCCTTCACCTACCAGAACGAGCGTTTTGAAGATCGCATCAAGAAGTTCGCTGCCGAGTTCGACAGCGACATCACCATTCCGGTCGACGTCGCCAGCGACGAGCAGATCACCAACCTGTTCGTCGAACTCGCCAAGCGCTGGGATGGCCTGGACGGGCTGGTGCATTCCATCGCTTTCGCGCCGACCGAAGCGATCGAAGGTGATTTCCTGAACGGCATCACCCGCGACGCCTTCCGCATCGCCCACGAAATTTCGTCGTACAGCTACCCGGCACTGGTCAAGGCCGCCCGGCCGATGATGCAGGGCCGCAAGAGCGCCGCCCTCGCCCTCTCCTACCTGGGCGCCGAGCGCACCATGCCGAACTACAATACCATGGGCCTGGCCAAGGCCAGCCTTGAGGCGGCCACCCGCTACCTGGCCTTCTGCCTCGGCCCCGAAGGTATCCGCGCCAACGCCATCTCGGCCGGTCCGATCAAGACCCTGGCTGCTTCCGGCATCGGCAACTTCGGCAAGCTGCTCGCCTATAACTCGCACAATGCCCCGCTGCGCCGCAACGTGACCATCGAAGAAGTCGGCAACGCCGCCGCCTTCATGCTCTCCGACCTGGCCAGCGGCATCACCGGCGAAATCCTCTACGTCGATGGCGGTATGAACACCACCGCGCTGGGCAACGCCGACCCCCTTCCGGCCTGAGCCTCCACCGGCCAAAGGCTACGGTAAGCCGGAAAAAAAGCCGAAAATCAAAAAACGCCGATCCGGATAAAACCGGTCGGCGTTTTTCTTTGCACCCTCGTGTGGTGTAGGCAATAAAAAAGCGGGCCGCAGCCCGCTTTTTCCATTGTTCGAAGGTGCTTACTTGTCCTTCGACTCCAGCGCGGCCTGGTTGATATCAACCTTGTAGCGGCTACGCAGCGCGGCCAGGTAGAGCTGAACCTCTTCCTGGGCGACCAAGTTACCCAGTTGCTGCAGCATTGCCTTCTTGCGCTCGGCATCCAGCTGTTCGCCGGCAGTCACCTTGGTCAGCTTGAACAGCGAGTAGCCGTTACCCGGCACTTCGACGCCGGTGTAGGACGGCAGCTTGGTCGTATCCATCCGGAAGACGGCCTGGGCGGCAGACGGCGGCAGCATGCGCGCCTCAAGGCGAGAAACCGTCTTGGCGGCACCCCAGCTCAGCTTGTCCTCGCCCTTCTTAAGGGCTTCCAGGCGGGCTTCGCCATCCTTGGCGGCCAGCGCCTGGGCTTCCTTGCGCTTCAGCATGGTTTCGATTGCCGGCTTGACGCTCTCGAAGGGTTGCAGGGCGGTCGGCTTGTAGTCGACGATGCGTGCTGCGACCAGGGTATTCGTAGCGATTTCGATGGCCTCGGTATTGCGGCGGTTCTTGACTGAATCATCGGCGAACAGCGCGGCCAGCACCTTGGCGTTGCCGAGCGGGCCATTGGCCGGGTTGGCCTGACGGCCGAGCCAGTCGGACTGCTTGACGGTCAGCTTGAACTTGTCGGCCACCGGCTTGAGGCTGTCGGCCTGCTCGTAGACCATGTTGCTGAAGGCTTCGGCGGCTTCGGCGAACTTGCGGGCAGCGCCGGTTTTCTTCAGCTCGGCCTCGATCTCGGCCTTGACGTCGGCCAGCGGCTTTTCCTTGGCGCCATGGATGCCGGTCAGCTTGATGATGTGGAAGCCGAAATCGGATTCGACGACGCCGGAAATCTCGCCTTCCTTCAGGGCGTAGGTCGTGTCCTCGAAGGGCTTGACCATCATGCCGCGGCCGAAGAAACCGAGATCGCCGCCCTTGGAAGCCGAACCCGGGTCGTCGGAATTCTTCTTGGCCAGGTCTTCAAAAGCCCCCGGGTTCTTGCGGATTTGCTGGAGCAGTTCCTCGGCCTTGGCTTTCGCCTTGTCCTTGCCGAGCTTTTCCGAGGCGATCAGGATGTGGCTGGCGCGGCGCTCTTCGGCCTGGCGGAAACGATCCTTGTTGCCGTCGTACCAGGCCTTGACCTCGGCATCGGTAACGGCCAGCTGGCTGCCGATCGATTCCATCGACAGCACGACGAACTCGGCCTTGGCCTGTTCCGGCGTCTCGAACTGCTTGCTGTTCTCGTCATAGAACTTCTTGGCAGCGTCGTCGGCGAGCTTGGCCTTGTCGAGATAGCTGTCGGCATTGAGGCGGAATTCGACGATCTCACGCTTTTCGGTCTGCAGCGCCAGCAGGCGGTCGCCGACCGAACGGGCGACGATGCCGGACTGGCCGACGGCGCCGGCCAGTTGCTGAAGGGTCAGATCCTGGCGCAACTGCGCTTCGAAGCCGGCCGGCGTCATACCCTGGGCACGCAAGGCGGCCTCGTAGCGTTCGGTGGAGAATTTGCCATCGACCTTGAAGGCGTCGATCGAAGCGATGGTCTGGCGCACCGCCTCGTCGCTGGCGAACATGCGCTGCTTGCCGGCTTCGACCAGCAGCAGGCGCTGGTTGATCATGTCGTCGATGATCGCCTTGCGGGCTTCCGGCTGGTCGAGCATCTTCGGATCGAACTTGTCGCCGAGCTGGGCGCGCAGGCGGTCCTGCTGCTCACGCAGATTCTGCTGGAACTGCTGCTGGGTGATCTTGACGTCACCGATGGAGGCGACATCGCTTCCGGCACCGGAGTTGCGCATATAGGAGTCGACACCGAAGAAAGCGAAGGGCAGTGTGATCAGCGCGAGAAAGACCTGGACGATTCTTTTGTTGTTGCGGACTGCGTCGAACATGAGCAGAAAAATCCTTGAATGCGTTCAAAAAGGCGGATGTAGCTCGCCAAAAAGGGGCAATGATACCGTAGTTTGATGCTCGCCAATTTGATTTAGGGCGCGGCGAAAATGATGCCCAAGCGGCGCACGGCGTCCTCGATTTCCGGCGTGTGCGGATTGCCGCAATTCAGGCGCAGGCAGTTGCGGTACATGCCGCTCGGCGAAAACAGTTCGCCCGGTACGTAGGCGACGTTTTCGCCAATCGCCCGGTCGTAGAGGCGGATCGTATCGATCGATTCCGGCAATTCGACCCACAGCACATAGCCGGCCTGCGGCTGGGTGATCCGCGTCGCCGCCGGAAAATGCCGGGCGATAGCCTGGCGCATGGCCTCGACCTGCTGCCCGTAGGCCCGGCGCAGGCCGCGCAGGTGACGCTCGTAGGCCCCCAATTCCAAGTATTCGGCCAGCACGTGCTGGGTGATCGGATTGGTCGCGCCACTGGTCAGCGTTTTTTGCAGGGCGATGGCCGAACGATAGCGCCCGGCCGCGACAAAGCCGATGCGCAGCGACGGCGTCAGACTCTTCGAAAACGAGGCGCAGAGCATGACATTGCCGGTCTGGTCAAAAGCTTTGATCGGCCACGGGCGCTCGTTGCCGAGATGCAGGTCGCCGTAGATGTCGTCCTCGATCACGGCGATGCCGCGAGCGGCGGTCAAGCTGGCCAGTTGGCGTTTTCGGTCGTCGGGCATCACGCAACCCAGCGGATTGCTGCCATTCGAGACGATCAGGCAGGCGGCAATGCCCCCCTGGCGACTGGCCAACTCCAGCGCCTCGACCGACATCCCGGTGCGCGGATCGGTTGGGATCTCCAGCGCCTTCAGCCCCAGCGTTTCCAGCAATTGGAGCATCAAATAATAGGCCGGCGACTCGACGGCGACGGTATCGCCGGGCTTGGTCACGGCGCGCAGGCAGAGGCCAAGCGCCTCGGTACAGGAATTGGTGATCACGAATTCGTCCGCCGTCAGCGGCCCGCCCCAGGCCAGCGAACGCCGGACCAACTGGCGGACCAGGGCCGGTTCGTTGATATCGACGTGGCTGCCGCTGGCCAGCAAGGCCGGGTGGCGGCGGGCGACGCCGGCGTAAAGGCGGTGCAAGGCGGCCAGCGGCAGCAGTTCGGAGGCTGGCAGCGCGGCGGCCAGCGGCGCGACGCCCGGGCGCATCCCGGCCTGCAGTACGCGGACCAGGCGCTGCGAGATATCGACCGGCATCGGCGCTTCCGGCGTCGGCCGGGCCAGCGGCTCGGCATGTCTTGCCGCAGCATGTCGAACGAAGAACCCGGACTGCGGCCGGGCCTCGACCAGCCCCCTGTCCTCCAGTTGGCGCAGGGCCTGGACCACGGTCGACACCGACAGCCGCCGCTCTTTGGCCAGACGACGCACCGACGGCAGGCGATCGCCATGGCCGAGCACGCCGCCGGCAATCATCCCGGCCAGCTCGCCGGCCAGTTTTTCGTAACGCAGGAGTTCTTCGTTCATGGCCTACCGATACAGATCATCTGTCTAACGACCAATACAGTTGCCAAAAATACAAACTGTATTGATCACAATTTAACTTCATTGAGACTGTATCACCGAATGCCGCCGGCCTACACTGCCTCCATGACCAATACGGAGCGCAGCATGAAAATCGATCTCGGTTCTGGCGAACTCTGCCTGCGCCACGGCGTACCGCTCCGCCTCGTCGGGGCGGCGGGCCTGTGCATCGATTGCCAGGGTGGGAAGATCTGGATCACCGAGGCCGGCGAAGCGGCCGATATTTTCCTGATGGCAGGCGACAGCTACCGGATCGCGGGCCAGGGCCTGGCCCTGATCGAAAGCATCGGCGACGGCCGGGTGCGCCTGGCAATGGCGCGGCCAAACGGTGGCTGGCTGGCCAAATTGGTCCGGCCGAAAAATACTGCCGGCGCGCTGGTGCTCAGTCGAACAGGCCGGGCTGCATCGGCACCAGGTTTTCCTGCTTGACGGTCAGGCGGACCGGCAGGCCCTGGCGGCCGATGGCTTCGACCACCATGCGCCCGCCCGAGGCTTCGGCGATGACCCGGACGTTGCGGGCGTTCTTGCTGCTCCGTCCGCGATAGGCAGCAACGGTACCAGCATTGGGCAGCCAGTGGGCTTTGGCGCGAGTCATGGTGGCTTGCTCCCGGTGTTTTCGACGCAGCAAGGCTAACTCCGATCAAACGAAAATCGAATACTGTACATCCGTACAGTATTCGGTTATTGTTCGCCCATCGCCAGATAACTGGCTATCCATACAGTAATCAACCACCATCACCGGAGGTCATCACCATGGAACGCATTCAAAAGCTTTTCGAACTGCTGGCCGGCATTTCCGCCGAAGAAGACGCTCGCCTGGCTCGCGCCAAGGCCATCTTCGAGGCCCCCTCACCCGACGTCGCCGCCCTGCAGATTCCCGCCTGCTGGCGCCGCAAGCAACGCATCGGCCAATGAAAAAAGGCGGCCGAAGCCGCCTTGTCTTGCCATTGTGGCGTAGCGCTCAGAACTCATCCTTGACGACAGGGAAGCCAAGCGCATCCCAGTCGAGCATGCCGCCACGGTAGTAATAAATCCGCTCGGCCGGGAAGCCGTCACGGACCATCGCATTGATCGCCGTCGGACTCTGCGGGCAGACCGGGCCATTGCAGAAGGCGTAGACCTTCTTCGCCTTGCTGCAATCCCACTTGCCGGCATTCTTGGCGCAGCCGAATTCGTCCAGGCGACCGGCGACCAGCGTGTAGGGAATGTGATAGGAGTTGGGGATGGTGCCCTTGATGCGGTCGTCCGGCTCGCGCATGTCGACGATCATCGCCTCCTTGTCGTTCATCGCGTGCAGCATCTCGATCTCGGTCACCGGATGAATGCCGGGCACCGGAATCAGTGGTTGCAGCCAGCCCTTGTTCTTGGCGCAGGGCGTCATCGTGCGGGTGATCACGAAGGGGCCGTTCTTGGTCTGGACGACAAACTGCTTGTCCTCGCCGATGATGCGCAACAACTCCTTCTCCTCGGCCTGCGTGCCCATGGCCAGGCTGGCCAGAGCGGCGGCCAGCAAAAACTTCGTCAACATGAATTTCCTCCTCTATTGTTATCAATGATTCGACGCAATTAAATAAGCGTCTGTTTATATATTAATTTGATGATATTGTTTTTGGCAACTTGCATTCGGGCAAGCCTTTCGATCAGGCCATGATTTCAATTTTTGGCCTTTTTTGCCGCTGACCGCGCCCCGCAGGAATCCACAGCGACGAGCCAGCTTTGCTGGCCGTCTTGCTGTGCAGGGACCTCATCAGTACCCTTGGGGTATAGGATTGCGAAAATACCGAGGCCTGCACCGTGCATACTCCCCTGCTCCACTACCTCGACCACCGCATCGCTCTCTATGTCGGCGATCTGACCGATCACGCCGTCGATGCCATCGTCAATGCCGCTAACAGCAGCCTGTATGGCGGCGGCGGGGTCGATGGCGCCATCCATCGCCGTGGCGGCCCGGCCATTCTCGATGCCTGCCGCGCCATCCGCAGCAGCTTGTGGCCCGACGGCCTGCCGGTCGGCCAGGTGGCGATCACTGTCGGTGGCGAACTCCCGGCCCGCCACGTCATCCATACCGTCGGACCGATCTGGGGCCGGCACGGCGGCGCCGAAGCCAGACTGCTTGCCGACTGCTACCGCAACGCCATCGAACTGGCAGCCAGTCTCGGCCTCAAAAGTATCGCCTTCCCCGCCATCTCGACCGGCGTCTACGGCTACCCGCCGGCAGAAGCGGCGGTCGTCGTGTCGCGGACACTGGCTGCAGTGATGCGCGAACAGCCCGGCATCACCCAACTCAGGCTGGTTTTTTTCGATGCCCGGCAATTCGACATCTTTGTCGCCCACCAGCAATTTAGCGACTGATCCGCTCGGCAACCCCTTGCCGATAAGCGCTCCTGCGGCATAATTCAGCCTGCGGCGAGAAGCGGCAATCAAGCCGCCCGCCATCAACCACCCGGAGAAACCAGCCCATGAAGCGTATCGATATCGATGGCGCCATACGCTTGCACACCCTCTGGCGACGCCAGTTCATGAACGCGTTCGCCGGCGGCGACTATGCCGACATGCCCCTCTCGGAGCATCGCGGCTGCACCCTGGCCGAGGCTCTGGCCAAGGTCGAGGGCGCCGACATCCAGCAACTCGTCGCCATCCATGAGCGCTTCCACGCCATCGCCAACGACATCATCGATCTCAGCAACAACGGCCTCGGCGACTCGGCCGACCTGCTGCTGCCCGAACTCAACGAGGCCTCGCACCTGCTGGTCGGGCAACTCGACAAGCTGCGCGAACAGCGCGACACCTGAAGGCCAGCCGACCAAATGCTACGGTCGGCCGGAAAAATTGCCCAAAAACGAAAATGGCGCGGAACAAATCCGCGCCATTTTCGTTTCCCCGCCCGCCTACTGCCCCCGATGGGCGACCAGTTCGAACAGGTCTGACTCGATCTCGCTGTTGTTGGCCGACACCACCGTGCGCTGCATCCGCACGTAGCGTTTGACCTGCGGCGCATACCAGATGGTGTAGCGGACCCGTACCGGCTCGACCTGCAGGGTCGCCACCGAGCCGGACTGCCGCCGGTTGCTCCACACCTCGACCTTGAAGGCGTCGAAAGTCCCGGCCGACACGCTGACCGATTCGCGACCGAGCACCTCGACCTTGGAATGCCAGTCCCGCCATTGCGGATCGTAGTCCGGTGTCGGCAAGCTGCCCAGGGACTCCTGGCGAGCCAGATCGACATAGGCCCCGAAGTAGGGACTGAACTCCATGCCGATCGCGGTCCACGCGACGAAATCCGGTTTGCCGCCGCGCGACCGGCGCTGCTCCGGGCCCACGGCGCCCTCGACGACCCACAATTCGTCGGTTACCAAGCTATCGGCCACTGACTGGACGACGATCTCGAAACGCTGTTTGAAGCTGGTCGGCCACTTGCCCGATGCCTTGTAAACCCAGCGTTCTCCCTTCACCGGCAAGACCGCAGCGCTCCGCCCGGTAGCGGCCGGCTGCCCTGCCACCGCGCCTGGCGTGTCCGTCTGGGTTCCAGCCGTTGCCCCAGGCGGCGCCACCGCCAGCATCTTGCGAACCGTCTTGCCGCCATTACGGGCGAGCAAGGTGAAATTGGTCGGGCCATCGATCCTGACTTCGACGCAATCCTCGGTCAGATTGCGCAACTCGCCGGGACGCGGCGACAGGCTCAGGCTCTCGGCATCGCTGACCCGATAGCACAGGCGCGCCAGGCGGGCCGTTGCTTCGGCCTTGAATTCGCGAATCAGCGGCGCCGCAACGGCAGTTGCCGGGCGGGCTTCCGGCTTGACCGCAGGGGCCGGCGCGGCAGCGGGCGGAGAGGGGGCCGGCGATGCCGGCGGTTTTTCTTCCGGCACGGGCTCCCGTTCAACCCTGGCCAGCGGCCGCGATGGCTTGGCCACGGGTACCTCAGCTGGTTTGCCGGCGATTGGCGCCTCGGGAGCCGTCGCCGGCTTGCGCTCGCCCTGCCCCAGCCACAGGCCAATCCCGGCCAGCAAGGCAAGCAGCGCAGCGGTCGGTAAAATCCAGCCTTTCCCCCCACCTTCTTCCCGCCGCTGGTCGTCGGCTGCCGGCCTCGCTTTCCCGCCGTTCGCACCGCCCTTGCCATCACGGTCGGCCGGTATCGGATCGTTCGGCTTGTCTTCCTTCGGGGCAGGATCGGCCGACGGCGCCTTGAGGATGCCTTCCAGCGTGTGGATCAGCTCTCCGGTCGAGGCTTCCCACTGCTTGTGGTTGATCTCGATGGCCTGCCGGCGGGTCAGCGCCTTCAGGTCGTCCGGCAGGTCGGCGGCGAGCGGCATCACGGCGCCGCCGACGAGCACCGGCACGACACGGATACCGCGCTGCAGCGCAGAGCCGGTTTCCAGGCGGATGAAATCGTTGGGGTCGTCGAGCCGGCGACGGCCGGCGGCATCCGTGGCAGTCGTCCACTCGTCGCCGATCACGGCGATCAGCACGCGGCAGGAGCCGACTGCTTCCTCGATGGCGACCACGAAATCGAGCCCCGGCTCGATCCCCTCGACGTCCATGAACACCCGGTCGGCACCGAAATGGGCGGCCAGACGGTCGTACAGACGACCGGCATAGCCCGCCGAATCGTCGCGTCGATAGCTGATGAATATGCCGTCCATCCCGGAACGCCCCCTTTCATCCCGGGTTGCCCTCTGCCGCGAGGCGCGGCCGGGCTACCCGTAGGCCAGCATGGCGCCGACGGGCAGCGCATCATGAAGACCCTGACAAGAGGACGGCATTAGACCCGGGAAGTTCCCGGGTTTTATGCAAACGGCGTCCGAACGATCAGCCGACCCAGCGCCGGGCGTTGCGGAACATGCGCAGCCACGGGCTATCTTCGCCCCAGTTTTCCGGGTGCCAGGACATCTGCACGGTGCGGAAGACGCGCTCCGGGTGCGGCATCATGATGGTGAACCGGCCATCGGCCGTGGTCACCGCGGTCAGGCCGCCCGGCGAACCGTTCGGGTTGTACGGATAGACCTCGGTCGGCTCGCCCTTGTTGTCGACGTAGCGCACGGCCGACAGCACCTTGGCCTGGTCGTCGGGATTGTCGAACACCGCGCGACCCTCGCCGTGCGAAACGACGATGGGCACTTGCGAGCCTTCCATGCCGGCAAAGAAGATCGACGGCGAATCGAGGATTTCGGTCATTACGAAACGCGCCTCGAACTGCTCGACCCGGTTGCGGCGGAAGGCCGGCCAGTGTTCGGCACCGGGGATGATGGACTTCAGCGCGCTCATCATCTGGCAGCCGTTGCAGACGCCCAGCGCGAAGGTATCCGGGCGCTGGAAGAAGGCGGCGAATTCCTCGCGGCAGCCATCGTGCATCAGGATAGTCCGCGCCCAGCCGAGGCCGGCGCCAAGCACGTCGCCGTAGGAGAAGCCGCCGCAAGCGACCAGGCCCTTGAAATCCTTGAGGCTGACGCGGCCGGCCAGGATGTCGCTCATATGGACGTCGACCGCGGCAAAGCCGGCCTTGTCGAAGGCGGCGGCCATTTCGTAATGGCTGTTGACGCCCTGCTCGCGCAGGATGGCAACGCGCGGACGGCCGCTGACCTGGGCGTAGACCTGAGTGAAATCTTCCTGCGGATCGAAGCTCAGCTTCGGCGTCAGGCCAGGATCGGTCACATCAAGGATGCGGTCGAATTCCTGCTGGGCGCATTCCGGGTTATCGCGCATCGCCTGCATGCGGAAGCTGGTTTCCGACCAGGCGCGTTGCAGGTCGACGCGCTTTTCGCGCAGCACGCGCTTGGCGTTGCGGGTGACGCGGATTTCGTCCCATTCGTTCAGGGTGCCGACGAAATGGTAGGGCACGCCGCAGGCACGCAGAATCGGCGTGACCTTTTCGCGGTCAGCGCGGCGAATCTGGATCAGGGCGCCGAGTTCCTCGTTGAACAGGGCGCGGACGATATGCTCGAAATCGCGGCCGGCCAGCAGGTCCGGGCGTTTTTCGGCACCGTCGACATCAAGCGCCTGTCCATCGAAGCAGAGGCCATCGAGGTCAAGCGACACGCCGCGGCGGCTGGCGAAAGCCATTTCGCAGGCGGCGACGAACAGGCCGCCGTCCGAACGGTCGTGATAGGCGAGCAGCATGCCTTCGCGATTGAGCTTCTGCACGGCATCGAACAGCCCCTTCAGCTTGGCGGGGTCGTCGACGTCCGGCGCATCGCTGCCGGTGGCGTTGTACACCTGCGCCAGGGCCGAGCCGCCGAGGCGGTTCTGGCCGAGGTCGAGCAGCAGCAGTTCGGTTTCGCCCTGATCGACGGCCAGTTGCGGGGTTTTCGTCTTGCGCACGTCGTCGACTGCAGCGAACGAGGTGACGACCAGCGACAAGGGCGACACCACCTGTTTCTTCTCGCCGCCCTCTTCCCAGGCGGTACGCATGGACAGCGAATCCTTGCCAACCGGGATCGAGACGCCGATGGCCTTGCACAGGTCGGAAACGGCCTCGACGGTGTCAAACAGGCGGGCATCCTCGCCCGGCACGCCGCACGGCGCCATCCAGTTGGCCGACAGCTTGACCTTGCCCAGTTCGCCGACATCGGCGGCGGCCAGGTTGGTCAGCGCCTCGCCAATGGCCATGCGGCCGGAAGCCGGCGCGTCGAGCACGGCCAACGGCGTGCGCTCGCCCATCGCGAAGGCTTCGCCGAGGTAACCCTGGTAACCCATCGTGGTGACGGCGACGTCGGCCACCGGCACCTGCCACGGGCCGACCATCTGGTCGCGGGCGGTCATGCCGCCGACCGAGCGGTCGCCGATGGAGATCAGGAAGGTCTTGTCGGCGATGGTCGGCAGACGCATCAGGCGATAGGCGGCGTCCTTCAGTTCAATCGACGTTGCTTCAAAGGAAACGAAGGTTTCCGGTTGATGCGTGACGTCGCGGGTCATGCGCGGCGGCTTGCCGAGCAGCGCTTCCATTTCCATGTCGACCGGATTGACGCCGAAATGGTCGTCGGTCACGGTCAGGTGGCCGTCGCCGGTCGCTTCGCCGACCACGGCAAACGGGCAGCGCTCGCGCTCGCACATGGCCTGGAATTCGGCGATGCGGTCGGCCGGAATGGCCAGCACGTAGCGTTCCTGCGATTCATTGGACCAGATTTCGGCCGGCGACATACCCGGCTCTTCGGTCGGCACCTTGCGCAGGTCGAAAATGGCGCCGACGCCGCCCGAGTGGGCGAGTTCCGGCAGGGCATTGGAGACGCCGCCGGCGCCGACGTCGTGCACCGACAGGATCGGGTTGTTGGCGCCCATCTGCCAGCAACGGTCGATGACTTCCTGGGCGCGCCGCTGAATTTCCGGGTTACCGCGCTGGACCGAGGCGAAATCGAGGTCTTCGGCATTGACGCCGGCCGTCATCGACGAAGCGGCACCGCCGCCGAGGCCGATCAGCATGCCGGGGCCGCCCAGCTGGACGAACTTGGTGCCGACCGGGAAGGTTTCGTCCTTGAACGACTGCTGCGCCTGGATGCTGCCCAGGCCGCCGGCAATCATGATCGGCTTGTGGTAGCCGCGCACCGTGCCGGCGACATCCTGCTCGTAGGTGCGGAAATAGCCGGTCAGGTTCGGACGGCCGAATTCGTTATTGAACGCGGCGGCGCCAATCGGGCCTTCGAGCATGATATCGAGCGCCGAAGCGATGCGCGACGGGCGGCCGTAGGCCTTTTCCCAGGGCTGGGTGGCGTCGGGGATGTTCAGGTTGGAGACTGAGAAGCCGCAGAGGCCGGCCTTCGGCTTGGAGCCCTTGCCGGTGGCCCCTTCGTCGCGGATTTCGCCGCCCGAGCCGGTCGAGGCACCGGGGAAAGGCGAAATGGCGGTCGGGTGGTTATGCGTCTCGACCTTGGTCAGGATGTGGGTCAGCTCTTCCTTGTAGCTGTAGCCGCGGTCGGCATCCGGGTAGAAACGCTGGATGGTGGCGCCCTCGATGATCGAGGCGTTGTCGGCGTAGGCCATCACCGTACCTTGCGGGGCGGCGGCGTGTGTCTCGCGGATCATGCCGAACAGTGTCTTGTCTTTGGCCTGCCCGTCGATCACCCAGGAAGCGTTGAAGATCTTGTGGCGGCAGTGTTCGGAATTGGCCTGGGCGAACATCATCAGTTCGACGTCGGTCGGGTTGCGACCGGCAGTCGTGAAGATGTTCAGCAGGTAGTCGATTTCATCGTCGGACAGCGCCAGGCCGAGCGCGCCATTGGCCTCGACCAGCGCGGCCTTGCCGCCGGCCAGCACGTCGACGGTATTCAACGGTTTCGGTGCGAAGTGGCGGAACAGTTCGCCGGCGGCGTCGAAGCCGGGCAGCACCGATTCGGTCATCCGGTCGTGCAGCAGGCCGGCGACGGTTTTCTTTTCTTCGGCCGTCAAAACGCGGCCGCCCTTGACCACGACGTGGAAGGCAATGACGCGCTCGATGCGCTCGATGGCATCGAGGTCGCAGTTCCAGGCGATGTCGGTGGCCTTGGAGGACCACGGCGAAATGGTGCCGATGCGCGGCGCGACCAGGAACAGTTCGCCGGCTTCGGCACCAGCGGCCTTCTCTTCCAGCAGCGTCGCCAGCTTGGCGCGCTCGTCGGCATTCAGGGCGCGCTTTTGCGCGACGACGTGCCAGTAATCGGCGACCACCGATTCGATATCCGCGACGGCCGCGTTCAGGCGGGCTTGCAGGCGTTGCAGACGGAAGGCGGAAAAGGCGGCGTCGCCCTTGAGGCAAAGAATGTCGGCCATGGAGAGGTGATTTCTGGTTAGGCGGGAAGGCCGGCATTATACCTGAGGCCACGGCCGGGCCGGGTGTCGGCTGAGGCGGTCGGCGTCAGATCGCCGGGGCAGCGGCGTCGGCCACTACCCGGTTGCTTCCCGCCGACTTGGCGGCGTAGCGCATGCGGTCGGCCATGTCGACCAGCGCCTCGACCGCCTGGCGGATACTTCACTATTGCGCCAGCGAAAATCCGGGCCGATTGATACCGGATTTTTGAAAAAGACTTCACGTCACCCCACGAAAAAATGGATTTTGGCCATTTTTTCCGGCTGACCGTAGCATTTTGAATAAAACGGAGCGAAGCCTGGCCGCCTGTTCAATTCACCCGTTTCGCCGCCTTTTTAGCCAAGCCAGCGCAGCAAGGTTTCGTGCAAGGCGTCGGGGTGTACGGGTTTGGTAATGAAATCGTTCATGCCCGCATCAAAGCAGTTCGCCTTGTCATCGGCGAAGGCGTTGGCGGTCATCGCCAGGATCGGAACACTGCCGCCCTCCGGCATGGCCCGAATTTTCCGGGTGGCTTCCAGTCCGTCCATCCGGGGCATCTGCATGTCCATCAGGATCAGGTCGTAGCGTCGCTCGGCAAAGCGTTCGCAGGCAATCTGTCCATCCTCGGCAATATCCACCTTGGCGCCAATTTCATCGAGCAACTGCAAGGTTATCTCGCAATTCACCGGATCATCCTCGACCAACAGGACGCGGCAGCCGGCATGGTTCCGGCGCAGCGTTTCCGTGGCAATTCCGAGCGCTGCTTCCCCGGCCGGCTTTAATGCCCCACCCTTCTTCAGGCGCACGGAAAACCAGAAGGTGCTGCCAAGGCCCGGCGTACTGTCAAGACCGACCTCGCCGCCCATCAGTTCGGCCAGTTTTCGGGTAATGGCCAATCCCAGCCCCGTGCCGCCATACCTGCGAGTGGTCGAGTTATCCGCCTGTTCGAAGGGCGAGAACAAACGCTCACGAGCTTCGGGGGGAATTCCGGGGCCGCTGTCCTGAACCTCGAAACGCATCTGGGCGCTCTGCTCGTCCTCGTCGACCAGACGCAAGCGCAGATGGATGCTGCCTGCTTCGGTAAACTTCACGGCGTTGCTAATGTAGTTGAGCAGCGCCTGGGTAATCCGCGTCGCGTCGCCCAGCAGCGCCAAAGGCGGCACATTGCTCTCGACATGGAACTGCAGCTGTTTCGCCCGGGCTTGTCCGGCCATCATCGAAACGGCATTGTCGATGATCCGATCGAGCTGAATTTCGCTCTCTTCAAGGATAAATTTTCCGGCTTCGATCTTCGACAGATCGAGAATGGCGTTGATGATATCCAGCAGATGCTGGCTGGCCGACTCGATGCGGTCGAGGCGTTCCGCCTGCTGGTCAGAAACGCCCGAGCGGCGCAGCAAGTAGGACATGCCCGTGATGGCATTGAGCGGCGTCCGGATTTCATGGCTCATGTTGGCGACGAAGGCGCTCTTGGCCAGGCTGGCTGCTTCGGCAGCCTCCTTGGCGGTGCGCAGTTCGTCGGTACGCCGGGCGACAAGCTGTTCGAGATGATCGCGATATTCGAGCAGTTCGCTCTCCGCCTGCTTGCGGGCAGTGACGTCTTCACCCGACGACAGAACACCGGAGATCATGCCGCTGCCGTCATGCAGCAAGGTGTTGTTCCAGGCCATCAGCATCGAGCGACCATCACAATCCAGCACGCGATTCTCATAGCGCGTCATCAGGGCTTCCCGGCCGTCCATCAGTCGGACGAAGTAGCCTTGAACCTCTTGCCGGCAATCGGCTGGCAGAAAGTGTTCGAACCAGTTCAGCCCAATCAGCGCCGCCACCGGCCGGCCGAGCATTTCGGCCCCCTTCCGGTTGATCATGGCAATTCTCCCCTGACGATCAAGCGCCAGCAGCATGACGCCGGCCACGTCGAGATAGCGCCGCGCGTTGTCGCGTTCCTGCTGCAAGGCCTCGGTTCTTTCAGCCACCCGCGCTTCAAGCAACTGATGCGAGCCCTGTATCGATTCCGCCATCTGATTGAAAGCCTGGGCCAGTTCGGCCAGTTCCGCGCTGTCGCCGGCGCTGCTACCGACCCGAACGGCCAGTTCGCCAGCGCCCAAACGCCTTGCATCGGCGGCCAGAAGCGTCAGCGGGCGGCTCATGCCGCGCGCCATGACCCAGACCACCAACAAGCCCAGCCCACTGAGCAGGGCGGCAACGAACCCGAGATTCACAATGCCGCCCTTGACCGCCGCCAAGGCATTGTCCTTGCCCTGGTATTGCAACATCGTCAGGCCTTGATTGCCGCTCAGCTGAAGGTAACGCATGGCCAGCAAGTACTCGTTACCCCGTTCATCCGGCAGGGTCAGCGTACCTTCGAAGCCGTGAGCGATGCCTTCAATCAGCTTTTCAACGGGAGTGCCGCTCGTTGTACCGACGATGATCCGACCGCCATTGTCGACCAGAATGGTGCGACTGCCCGACTCCATCTGATCGCGGAATGCTTCAGCAAAGAATTGCCCGGGGTCGAGCAAGGCAACGACAATGCCGATCGGCGCCCCGGTTGGCAAACCATCCGGCAACACGGTGCGGATCTGCCGTGCGATGACAAGACGGCGGCCTTCCGGAAAATCGACCAGATCGATCAACTCGGTCGCACCGGGACGAGCCGCTGCAGCAACCAGGGATTCGTCATGAAAGTTGGCACCCAGCTCACGCCCGTCTCCTGAGCCGATGATTCTGCCGGTTGCCGGATCGAGGACATACAGTTCGAGATAGCGATCCGGGTAGGCTCGCTGCATGCGGTCGAACAAGCGGGTGACATTTTGCTGCAAGGCCGGGGAGTGTTCGCCCAGCAAGCGAATGAGCACGGTGTTTTCAGCCAGTCCTATCATGTCGCCACGACGCTCCTGCAGCGCGTTGGCAAACCAGGCCTGGAGATGATTGGCATCGCTTTCGAGAACCCGCGTCGCTTCGGCGATACGTTGCTGACTGGCCCCCTGGATACCGAGTAGCGGCAACCCGAAATACCAGAGGGCAAAAACGATGCCCATCGCCAGCGTCAGCAGGCCGCCAAAATAACTGGTGATCCGGGTTGAGAAATTTGACCTCATTTCATTGCCTGGATCAGTCCCGATAGTCGAAACGATAGGTTTCAAAGCGCCTGGGATCGGTCTGAACGCGGACCAGGAAATCGTTGTTCAACGCCTCGGCGACGGTATCCCAACGGCCGTCCGCCGGCAGCTTGCCAAGACGACGCAGGAAATCGAACTCCCCCTTCAAGGGCGGCGTTGCTTTTTGTTTGCGGATGATCGTCGGTGCTGACGGTACATTCAGCAACTCCCGCCGGACGATGGATACGATCTGCCCAAGCGGCAGTTCGGAGGGCTTGCCGGAAAACCGCAGCGCATCGGCCTTGACCCAGGCTGCCGCCTTCTCGATATTTTTCTGCGACAGCCGCATCCATTCGATGGCCCTCACGTAGGCCGCCACCAGTTCATCCGCCGCCGACGGGACGCGCCGGGCAAAGGCCTTGCCGATCACAAAATAATCGCTACTCAAGCCGCGGAAGACGATGCGGTGCGCTGAAGAGGATGCCAGCGCCACCGAAGGCGCCGGCTCCCAGGCGGCGAAGGCGTCGATCTCGCCACGCCGAAGCGCCTCCGGCATGTCGTTCACCTGCATGGCGACCAACTGCACGTCAGATTCCTTGAGCCCGGCGGTCGACAATCCCTGCAAAAGTGTTTGATGGGCGCTCGATGCCTCGACATAGGCGATCCGCTTGCCGGCCAGATTCCGGACCTGACTCTGGTCGCGCGCCACGATGGCAGTTGCACTTTGCTTGACCAGCCCGACCACCCACACATCGCCTCGGGCAGCGCTCAGGATGGTCGGCATATCGCCGAGCAAGCCGGCTTCAAGCCGACCGTCGGCAAGCAGGCCAAGCATGTCCGCACCGCGCAGGAAGGCATGGACCTTCAAAGGACTTCCCTGCGCCGCCAGCCGGTCGGCCAGAATGCGGTCCCTGGCGATGACGGCACTCAACACGCCGGACGGATAGCCCAGGGGTTGCCCACCGAGGTCCAGCGCGTGTGAATTGGCTGTCAGGCCATAGGAATCATAATAGGGCTCGCCGCCGGCCCAGGCAGGCCGGATCGCCGCCAGGGCGGCAATAGCCATCAGCACGAGCGCTACCCTGATGCGGAGAATGGACATGTCTTGAGGTTCAACAAGATTGCAAATATGGAGCTTTTTCGATATTGGCACGTCGTATCGGAAATTGCACTCCAATTCGCTGGCACCAGGCACCAGGCACCAGGCACCAGGCACCAGGCACCAGGCACCAGGCACGACCGTGCCCGGCAAGGCAAATCACAAGCCGATCAACTACCGGCAAGCGCCTTCTGGATCAGGGGCACCAAGGCTGGCGGCAAACTGATACCGCCGCCGGTGGCGAAGGCCTGGGCCGCAGCGGACATTTTCTTCCAGGTCTTGCGGATGATGCCCAGCCATTTTTCCTCGGTGTATTCGGCCTGCTGGCCGGCAAAGCCGAGCATGTAGTGTTCGATGAAGACAAGGCAACTGACATCTTCCAGCAACTGCGTGTCCGGGTTGGTCTTGAGATCCTGCTTGCCGATTGCCGCCTTGACCCGGGCGATGGTCGCCGCGTCGTAGCCGGCCTGCTGCAGCAATTCGCCAGCCGTTTCGGCATGAAAGCGATAGAGACCGGTGCGCCAGGCAAAATAGCCGGGCTTGCCGAGCGGGTAGTTGCCGCGCGGCACGGTCCACCGCCGGATGTGCTGGGCGCGCACGGCCAGCTGGCCGACTTCATCGGCCTGCGGCGCGAAACGTTCGAGCATCTCGCTCATCCGCCGGGCGTAGCGCAATTCCTTGGGCTGCCCTTCGTCCAGGTTGGGGTCCTCGGCGTTGGCGGCGTCGAACAGGGCAATAGCGCGATTGAAGCGTTCCAGGCTGGCGGTCATTGAATTAATTTTCCGAGGCGACGTTTGGTATCGGCATTATAAATTTCGGGCGCAAGAGTAACCGAGCCGTTGCCCCACGGCAATCGGTGGCGCGCCCTTGGTGGCCAAGCCTCAAACGGGCACCAACTTGGCGCGACGGCGCAACTTCGGTGCAGAACGCAGCGGCGCGTTCCCTGCCCTCAGCCGTAAACCGTCGTGTTCGCCGCGCCGCCGGACAGGCAGGCGTATCGCGATGGCAGGCTGCTCGGCAGGCTGTGGCAACCGAGCAGGAATTCCTCTGCGTCATCCACCGAGGCGCCGGTCGACAGCACGTATTCCGCCAGGCGTGCAAAGGCGCCGAGGCGCATCCAGAACATCGCTTCTTCGTTCAGGCGGGGGGACATCGCAGTTCTCCTGAGTGCGTCGGGAAAGCCGCCGGACTCCAGAGCGTCGAGTCTGCGTGGCGGCTGCCGGTTGCAAGCCGAGAAAACTGCTGTTGATGATGGTTCATGATTCACCTCCGGTTCGGTTAACGACAATGGACAAAGGAGAGCTCATTACTTGGATAACGTTGAGCAAGTTTTGATCCAGCTTTTTGGCCGATACCGGATATTTCGTTAATTCACAGAAACTGTGGATAAGTCTGTGTATTGCCCGTTGGCAGTCCTCGACAAGCGCCGAGGCAACAAGGAGTTAGCTGCCCTGCCCAGAAACTAGGCAATCGGCCGTATCCGGCTTGCTGCGCGCCTTTTCGGCAATTCGCCGGAATTTCGATTTTGGCCCTTTTTTGCCGCCGACCGTAGCATTCAGCGCAGGACCGAGGTGTAGCCCTCTTCCGCCAGCACCTGGCGCACTGCCGGCCGGGTCAGCAGGCGCCGATAGTGGGCCGTGCAGTTTTCCGGCAATGGAATGCCAATTTGCGCCGCCCAGAACTCGACGTAGAACAGCGCCGCATCGGCGATGGTGAAGTGATCGACGACGTATTGCCGGCCGGCCAACTGGCGGTCGACGATGGCAAAAGCCTGGTCGATGATCTGCCGGCCCTGGGCCTTGACCGATTCGTGGTCGCCACTGCTCGGCGAAAAACGTTCGGTGGTGAAGATGCGGGCGAAACCCTGGGTGTGCAGCGTATGCACGACGTGGTTCATGATGCCGAGCACCTGCACTTCGTCGGCCAGACTTTCCGGCAACAGCTTGCGCTTCGGGTAGCTGCGGGCCAGCCACCAGGCGATGGCCGAAAACTCGGTCAGCGCCGTGCCATCGTCGAGCACCAGCGCCGGGATCGTGCCCTTGGGATTGATCGCCAGGTAGTCCTTCCTGTACTGGTCGCCGGCCAGCAGGTTGACGATGTAGGCCTCGAAGACCAGGCCGCACTCTTCGAGCAGGATGTGGATGCCGGTCGAGCAGGAACCCGGCGTCATGTAAAACCGCATGCTCATTCGACTTCCTCCTCGCTGGCCATTCCGGCAAACAGCCCCTGTTCCCGGATCATCGCCTTGAAGGCCTTCATCACCGGACGGGAAATCATGGTTTCGGCCAGCACGCGCTTTTCGTAAATGAAATTCTTCATCTCCTCGCTGGTGCCGCGGCGAGCGCGGGCGATCAGGGCATGGAAATCGTCGCCGAAGCGCAGGCCGGGGCGGTCTTTGACGGCATCGTAGAGCCCTGCCATGACCCGCTTGTCGACGGCGCTCATCTTGCATTTGCCGTCGAGGATCTTGAGCATGACCGCAGTCGCGCAATCGACCTCGCTGGGCGACAGGGGATGCGCTCCGAGCCAGCCAGCCAACTCGTCGGCCGTCATGCCTCGACCGTGGCGGCCTGTGCCGCGGCAAACGCCTCGTAGCCGCCATCGACGCTGAACACCCGGGCATGGCGGAAATCGACGAACATTTGTGCGTAGGTCTTGCTGGCGTTGCCGTGGTAGCAATAAATCATCACCGGCGCCTCCTTCGGCAGGCGGCGCGTCCAGGCCAGCAGGCGGTCTTCGGAAAGATGCGCGGCGCCGTCGACATGGGCACGCTGATAGCTGGCCATGTCGCGCACGTCAAAAATGGCGACGCCCGGTTCGGCGCGCCGCAAGGCGACGGCATCGACAGCCGAAATGCAGGCAAAGGCGGGAGGACGGGCTGAACTCATGGCGTGTGGCGCTTGGAAGAGAGGACCAACCCCCCAACGCAAAAGCGGTGCCAGGCCCCGCAAGCCCGCCAATCCTGGCCTGGCGTGCCTGACCAGGCGGATGCTTGTCGGCTTTGCGACAAGCGCGGAAGACAACGGGGCCCGCAGGCCCCGTCAATACGCCAGCGCTAACCCCCTACTTGCCGGCGTCTGGCACGAACTTCAGCACATTGCCGTTGATGCAGTAGCGCTTGCCGGTCGGTGGCGGGCCGTCGTTGAAAACGTGGCCGAGATGAATGCCGGAACTGGCGCTGCGCACCTCGACCCGCTTCATGCCGAGACTGACGTCCTCGTGCAGCGTGATCGAACCGGGCAGCGGGTTGAAGAAGCTCGGCCAGCCGGTGCCGCTCTCGAACTTGCTGTCGCTGCGGAACAAGGGTGCGCCGCTGATCGGGTCGACAAAGGTACCGGGCCGCTTTTCATCGAGATTGGAGCCGGTGAAAGGCCGTTCAGTGCCCTGCTCGAAGGCGATCTTCTGTTGCGCCGGGGTCAGCAGGCGATAGCCCAGCCATTGCCAGAAGCGCGCCTTTTCGCCGTTGTAGCCGGTGTAGCGCGACACCTCCTTGCCCTTCTCGAAGAGCACGATGGTCGGCGTGGCGAACAGCGCCTTTTCCAGCGTCCAGCCGGTCGGTGGCTCGGGGTTCAGCGTGCGCACGATGGCGACCGGCGACTTCCAGTGGTCCAGCACCTCGGCCTTGAACTGCCGGCAGAAAGCGCAATCCTCTGCTTCGAAGACGACCAACTGCCGCTCGGCATTCAGCGCCTTGCCATCCAGCCGCGGCGCCTGGGCGGTCGCCGGCTGGATGGTCGAGGCGCCGGCTTGTGCGGTCGGATACTTGACGCCCGTCCCACCCAGCCCGCAATAGCCGTTCGGATTCTTGACCAGGTAATCCTGGTGGTATTCCTCGGCCGTGAAGTAGGCTTTCAGCGGCGCGATCTCGGTGGTGATGGCGCCGAGCTTCCTGGCCTTCAGGGCGCCCTGGTAAGCGTCCCGGGTGCGCAGCGCAACGGCCCGCTGGGCATCGTCGTGGGTGTAGATGGCGCTGCGGTAGTTGCTGCCGACGTCGTTGCCCTGCCGGTCGCCCTGCGTCGGATTGTGGTTTTCCCAGAAGGCGATCAGGATTTTTTCCAGATCGACCTTGCCGGTATCGAAAGTCACCTTGACCACTTCGGCATGGTTGCGGCGGGCCGATTTTCCGGCGCGCAAGGCCTGTTCGTGGCCTAGGATGGACTGGTAGGTGCCGGCGACCTCGCCATTGGCGTAGCCGCTTTCGACATCGAGCACGCCCGGGATCGCCGCCATACGTTTTTCGGCCCCCCAGAAACAGCCCATGCCGAGCACGATGGAATCGACAGAGTCCGCCTTGGCCGGGCTCTTGCCGCCATTGGCCGAGGCCTTATCGGCGGCGCCGGCGCTGATCAGGAAACTGGTGGAGATCGCCAAGATCACTCCTCGTATCATTTGACGGGAAAACATCGCATTACCTTTCTCTGACATCGGGCGCCGGTCGAACCTGATTGTCCGACGACGCCTTTCTGCCCTGGGTTGACGGTTCGTTTCGAGCCGTGGTTCCCATTAGTCGGCGAATGGGGGCGGATTCTTACAGGCTTCGCCAACGCTGCCTTTCTCCACCCCTGCCAGGAAAAAACACGGCGCTCGCTGGGCAATTTGCCCTATGACGCCGCCCGCCCCCGCGCAATACTTGCGCCATCGTCGCTGCCTGCAGCACCACCCCGCCGGAGTTCGCCCCATGCAATCCACTCGCCTCGCCCCGTGGCTGTCTGCCGCGTCTATCGCCGCCTCCCTTGCGGCTTCCCAACTCGCCCTCGCCGACCCGGTCGACGACCGCCGCCTGCTCGCCGCGCCGCAAGATGCGGCCAACTGGCTGTCCTACGGCCGCGACTACACCAACCAGCGCTTCTCGCCGCTGGCCGCCATCGACCGCGCCAATGTCAGGCAACTGGCGCCGCGCTGGATCTACCAGACCGGCATTCCGGCGTCCTTCCAGGCAACACCGCTGATCGTCGACGGCGTCATGTACCTGGCGCTGCCCTACAACCACGTCGTCGCCATCGACGCCGTCACCGGCCAGGAACTCTGGCGCTACGAACACAAGCGCGTCACCGACAAGATGTGCTGCGGCCCGGCCAACCGGGGCGTCGCAGTCGCCTACGGCAAGGTCTTCATGGGTACCGTCGATGCCCGCCTGATCGCCCTCGACGCCAAGACCGGCAAGCCGGAATGGGACGTGCCGCTGGCCACCGACGGGGGCCCGACCGAAGCTGTCGACCAGCTCGACAGCCAGGACGGCCTGCGCCGCCAGGCCCCCACCGGCACCACCGGCGTCGGCGCCAACATGGCGCCGCTGGTCGTCGATGGCAAGGTGGTGATCGGCATCACCGGCGTCGGCTACGGCCTGCACCTCGAAGGCACGACGCCCAACGCGCCGGTCGGCGCCGTCGTCGGCTTTGCCGGAAGCTACGGTCGGCCCGGTTTTTATGCCGCTTTTGACGCCAGGACCGGCCAGCGCGTCTGGCAATTCGACACCATCGCCGCCACCGGCTGGGAGGGCGAGTTCCGCCCGACGACACCGGACGGCGTGCCGCTCAAGCGCTACATCGCCCGCGAAAAGGCCGAACTCGCCAAGTACCCGGACGCCGCCAAACACGGAGGTGGCTCGGCGTGGACCACCCCGGCCTACGACCCGCAAACGCGCCTGCTTTACCTCGGCACCGGCAACCCCTCGCCGCAACTCGACGACAGCTCGCGCCCCGGCGACAACCTGTACACCGTCGCCCTCGCCGCGCTGGAGATCGACACCGGCAAGCTGCGCTGGCATTACCAGCAGGTGCCGCATGACGTCTGGGGCTACGACGTCGCCAGCCCGCCCGTGCTGTTCGACCTGCCGACCGCCAACGGCAGCATCCCGGCCGTCGGCGAAGCGGCCAAGGTCGGCTGGTTCTACGCCCACGACCGGCGCACCGGCGCCCTGCTCTTCAAGTCCGAAGCCTTTGTCCCGCAGCAGAATCTCTTTGCCCCGCCCAGCGTCGAAGGCACCCGGGTCAGCCCCGGCGCCGTCGGCGGCGCCAACTGGTCGCCGGTCGCCTACGACCCGACCAGCGGCCTGGCCTACGTCGCCGCCTCGCACATCCCGATCCGCTACACCGTGCGCGAACTGGCCGCTGGCAAGGATGGCAAGCCACGCCGCTACACCGAACTGAAGCCCATCGAAGAACCCAACTGGGGAACGCTGACTGCCATCTCGACCCGTGACGGCGGCAAGATCCGCTGGCAGCGCAAGACCGATCAGCCGCTGGTCGGCGGCGTCCTGGCTACCGCCGGCGGTCTCGTCTTCACCGGCGAAGCCGACGGCCACCTCAATGCCTTCGACGCCGCCAGCGGCGAACTGCTCTGGCAATTCCAGTGCGGCGCTGGCGTCAATGCGCCGCCGGTCAGCTATTCGGTCAACGGCGTGCAGTACGTCGCCGTCGCCGCTGGCGGCAACTCGCTGTTCGGCTCGAAACGCGGCGGCGCGCTGGTGGTGTTTGCGCTGCCGGAAGCGCCCCGCCGCTGAGCTTCACGGAGCAGCCCGACAAAATCCGCAGCGTCTGGATCATTGGCCATACGCGGTTGTACGATAGCGGTTTTTGCTCGGGCTGAATCGTGTTCTACGGCGTCACCGACCTCACCACCTTCGTGTTGGGAACCATCTTCATCGTTCTCCTGCCGGGGCCGAACTCGATGTATGTCACCACCGTCGCCTCGCGCTTCGGCCTGGCTGCCGGCTATCGCGGGGCAGCCGGGATTTTCGTCGGCGACCTGGTGCTGATGACGCTGGCGGCCACCGGCGTCGCCTCGCTGTTTCAGGCCAACCCGGTGCTCTTCGTCGGGCTCAAGTATGCCGGTGCGGCCTACCTGGTGTTTCTCGGGCTTGGTCTCCTCCGGGCCGCCGTTGCGCGCTGGCGGGATACGGAAGAAAAAGCGGTTTCGCGCGCGGACCTCGGTCCGGGCCGCCCTTTCCAGGTCGCCCTGGCGATCAGCCTGATGAATCCCAAGGCCATCCTGTTCTACGTTTCCTTCTTCATCCAGTTCGTCTCACCGACCTACGACTACCCGGCACTGTCCTTCTTCATCCTGGGCTGCGTGGTGCAGGTTTGCAGCATGCTCTACCTGTCGGTCCTGATTTTCGGTGGCAGCTTCCTGGCGGAAGCCTTTCGCCGTCGCCGTAAATTGTCGGCTTCGGCAACCGGCGGGGTCGGCGGCCTGTTCATCGGCTTCGGGGCAAAGCTCGCCGGCGCCGGCCTGAACTGAATCGCGGACAACCCATATTGGTCCCGTTACGGGCACTACTCATCAAGGAGAAACGAAATGCCGATCACCAAAGGCTACAAGCAACTGGTCAGCGAAGCCCATGCGCGCATCCGCACGCTGACGCTGGAAGAAGCGCAGGCCAGGCTGGGCAGCCCGGACGCGGTCTTCGTGGATATCCGCGACGTGCGCGAACTGGAACGCGAAGGAATGATTCCCGGGGCCTTTCATGCGCCGCGGGGCATGCTGGAATTCTGGGTCGACCCGGAAAGTCCTTATTACAAAGAGATTTTCGGGTCGGGCAAGGAATTCATCCTGTACTGCGGCTCGGCCTGGCGTTCCAGCCTGGCGGCGGCAACCCTGCAGGACATGGGATTGAGCCCGGTCAGCCACATTGGGGGCGGCTTTAGCGCATGGAAGGAAGCCAAGCTTCCGGTCGTCGAGAAAGCGCAGCGAGCCTAGGTTTCAGCGGTCCCAGTACGGAGTTGGCCCGAAGCGCTGCAAAAGGAAATCGATGAAGGCGCGGACCTTCAGCGGCAAATGCCGGTTGGGCAGGTGGACGGCATAGATGAAGCGTTCGGTTGGCACATAGCCAGGCAAGACCTCGACCAGCCGCCCTTCCTGCAGATCCTTGCCGACGATGAAGGTTGGCAGCAGGGCCAGGCCGAGCCCGCCGAGCACGGCCTGGGATAAGGCCTCGTCGTCATTGATGCGCAGGGTGCCGGACACGGGGATCGAGACATCGCCGCTGACGCCGTTAAGGTGCCAGACCCCCTGGGTGTTCATGAAGGTGTAATCCAGGCAATTGTGCTGAACGAGATCCTCGGGAACCAGCGGGATGCCCCGACGCGCCAGATAGGCGGGGCTCGCGCAGATTTTCCGGCGGATCGGCGCCAGTTTCCTGGCCACCAGATTCTGGCCGGGTTCGCGGGTGATGCGCAGGGCGATGTCGTAGCCCTCGTCGGCCAGGTCGACCAGGCGGTCGCTGATCGTCAGGTCGACGGTCAGATCAGGATAGCGCGCCATGAAATCGGGCAGCGCCGAGGCAACGTGCATGGTGCTGAAGGCGACCGGGGCGCTGATTTTCAGCTTGCCGCGCGGCTCCTGATGCAGGCGGGAGATTGTCGTGTCGGCGTGACCCAGTTCCTCCAGTATCCGGTCGCAGTGCTCGAAATAAGCCTCGCCGACATCGGTCAGGCTCAGGCTGCGGGTGCTCCGGTGCAGCAGGCGTACGCCCAGGTCGCTTTCCAGCCGGGCGACGGCCTTGCTGACACGAGATTTCGAGACATCAAGGCGCCGCGCCGCCTCGGAAAAGCTCCGAACCTTGACCACATGGGCAAAGAGCAACATGTCGTTGATGTCGTGCATGCGGCCTTTCTATTGTTATCAAAATAGAAACAGTTTTGTTCAAAATCGGCGGCTTATCAAGCCCCGTTTACGACTCTATCATCGTGCCATTACATGAGTCGCCAAGTTGCTTTCTCAAGAAAACCCTAACAAATCATCGAGAATGCCTACTTTCAACTCATCGACTGCCGCTGCCGGCCAGCATTTCCGCGCCACCGCAGGCAGCTCAATATTTCTTTCAGAAAAACCGGGCATTCAATTGTCGCCAATCGGCTATCAATTCGCCCTGATTTTGCCTGCGTGCAACACGACGGGCAATGCCGGAACCCGGCCATTCACCACTTAAAAAACCAGGGAGCAATGATGCGTTATCAGCATTTCGAGGACTTCATCCAGCACGTGGCCGCGCGAAATCCGGCACAGCCGGAATTTCTGCAGGCCGTTACCGAAGTCATCGAAAGCCTATGGCCCTACATTGCCCAACATCCGAAATACGCCGAGCAAGGCCTGCTCGACCGCCTGGTCGAACCGGAGCGCATCGTCATGTTCCGCGTCTCGTGGGTCGACGACCAGGGCTCTGTGCAGGTCAATCGCGGCTACCGCATCCAGCACTCCTCGGCCATCGGCCCCTACAAGGGCGGCATTCGCTTCCATCCGTCGGTCAATCTGTCCATCCTCAAGTTCCTGGCTTTCGAACAGACCCTCAAGAATGCCCTTACCACCTTGCCGATGGGTGGCGGCAAGGGCGGTTCCGACTTCGACCCGAAGGGCCGCAGCCCGGGTGAGGTGATGCGCTTCTGCCAGGCTTTCGTCAGTGAGTTGTTCCGTCATGTCGGCTCCGATACAGACGTGCCGGCCGGCGATATCGGCGTCGGCGGGCGTGAGGTCGGCTTCATGGCCGGCATGATGAAAAAGCTGTCGAATCGGGCCGACTGCGTATTCACCGGCAAGGGCCTGAGTTTCGGCGGCTCGCTGATCCGCCCGGAAGCCACCGGCTATGGCACGGTCTATTTCGCCGAGCAGATGCTCAAGCAGGCAGGCCGCAGTTTTGAAGGCCTGCGGGTCAGCGTATCCGGCGCCGGCAATGTCGCGCAATACTCGATCGAGAAGGCCATGGCCCTCGGCGCCAAGGTCGTCACGGTGTCCGATTCGAGCGGCACGGTCGTCGATGAAAGCGGCTTTACCCCGGAAAAGCTGGCTGAACTGATGGAAATAAAGAACCACCATTACGGCCGCGTCGGCGATTACGCCAAGCGGGTCGGTGCCGCCTTCCATCCCGGCCTGCGTCCGTGGCAGGTGCCGGTCGATGTCGCCCTGCCCTGCGCCACCCAGAACGAACTGGATGGCGACGATGCCAGGACCCTGGTCAAGAACGGCGTCATCTGCGTGGCCGAGGGGGCCAACATGCCGTCAACCGCCGAGGCCGTGAAGGTATTCGAAGGTAACGGCGTGCTCTATGCCCCAGGCAAGGCCAGCAATGCCGGCGGTGTTGCCACGTCGGGCCTGGAAATGAGCCAGAACGCCATGCGCCTATCCTGGTCGCGGGACGAGGTCGATGCCCGCCTGCACGAAATCATGTGCAACATCCATGAAGCCTGCGTGATCCATGGTCGCAACGCAGACGGCAAAGTCAGTTACGTCAATGGCGCCAACATCGCCGGCTTCGTCAAGGTTGCCGACGCGATGCTCGCCCAGGGCGTCATTTAACAACGATTCGCCACCCGAGGAGGTCACCATGTTTCACGAGTTTCGCGATTTGATTACCGAGCTGAAATCGAGTGATCGGTATTTTCAGAACCTGTTCGAGAAGCACAACGTGCTTGACCAGAAAATCAAGAACATCGAGGCCCACCTTCTGCCCGGAACATCCGATGAAGTCGACGTTTTGAAGAAGAAAAAACTGGCGATCAAGGACGAGCTCTACGCCTTGCTCCAGAAGATCAGCCTCAGTCGCGTCCGCTCCTGACTGCCGCATGAGTAGCGCGCGTAGCAAGGGTATTTCTTCC
This sequence comes from Betaproteobacteria bacterium, assembly GCA_020621865.1. Lineage (GTDB taxonomy): Bacteria > Pseudomonadota > Gammaproteobacteria > Burkholderiales > Rhodocyclaceae > Azonexus. The sequence goes on from JAHRYW010000003.1 coordinate 108,142, forward strand.
GGGCATCGGCAATATGAAAGACACCCGGTCAGCTGTGAAATCGATGGCGACGTGTTTTCCGGTCATTACTGGGTAGCCGGCATGATTCTCGTCGTATCGACTGCAGCAGGCGGCGCAAGCCGCCAACTGGCCGGCCGGCAGCCGGAGGAATTGGCCAGAAGCTTGTTGAGGGATTTCGTCCTGTCCAATCAGCCGGGCTTGCCAGCTTCTCCCCGGGTGCCGTGAGCGCGGACCATGCGAAGCCATCAGCCGATCAACCCGGGAACTCACCTGAAGAACAACGCCCTGTTCAGTGAGATGGACGATCGGGAGATAGCCCTGATCGCCCGGGAAACACGCGAGCTACGATACGAGCGAGGAGAGTCGATCTTTCACCAGGGCGATGCGTGCACCGGCTTTCATATCGTCGTTTTCGGGCAGGTCAAGCTTTCCTTCATTTCGCCCGGCGGCGCCGAAAAGATCGTCGATGTGGTGGAGCAAGGGCAAAGCCTCGGCGAGGCCATGATGTTTCTCGACAAGCCCCATGTCGTATCGGCACAGGCCCTGAGCGACAGCCTGCTCCTGCACGTCTCCAAGTCAGCGGTTCTCGGCGGGATTGAGCGCGACCATGGCACCCTGCGCAAGATGTTGAGCAGCCTGGCGCAGCGGACCTATCGGCTGATGATGGACGTCGAGGGCTACACGCTGCGTACCGGCAAGCAGCGCATCGTTGGCTACCTGCTTGAGCAACTGGAACGCGAAGATCAAGGCAAGGAACCCCGGTCCGTCGATCTGGCCGTCAGCAAATACGTCATCGCTTCGCGGCTGAACCTGACCCAGGAACATTTTTCCCGCCTTCTTCATGAATTGAGCGATATCGAACTGATCAAGATCGACGGGAGGCGCCTGACGATTCCCTGCCTGCAGCGATTGCGGGAATACCAGTTCAAATAGCCAGCCGGTCCCAGTAAGGCTCGGCGCCGATGTGGGACACCATGAAGTCGATGAAGACCCTGACCTTGCTGGGCAGATGGCGCGTCGGCAGATACATCGCATAGACATGGCGCTCGACGGGGATGTATTCGGACAGGACGGCCTGAAGATTGCCGTTTTGCAGTTCCTTGCCGATGATGAAGGTCGGCAGCAGGCCGACACCGAGCCCGCCGAGGACGGCCTGCGACAGGGCCTCGTCATCGTCGACATGCAGCGTGCCATTGACCGGCACCGAAATCTCGCCCTCCGGCCCGGTAAAGCGCCACCGCCCAGGCTCTCCGGAACGCGTGTAATCCAGGCAGTTGTGGGTGACCAGCTCGGCCGGGGTCTGCGGAATTCCCCTGCGCCGAAAATACTCGGGCGTCGCGCACAGTTTGCGCCGGACCGGGGCCAGCGGGCGGGCGACGAGATTCGGCGCCGGGTCGCCGGTGACGTGAATGGCCACGTCAAACCCCTCCTCGGCCAGATTGACCCAGCGATCCGTAATGCTGAGATCGATCCTGAGCTCCGGGTGGCGCGGCAGAAATTCCGCCAGGGCCGGCGCGACATGCAGCGTGCCAAAAGCCACCGACGCACTGACGCGCAACACGCCCCGTGCTTCGCTGTTCAGGCTGCCGACCAGTTTTTCCGCTTCCGTGGCTTCTTCCAGAATCCGGGAACAACGCTCGGCAACCGCGGCGCCGATTTCCGTCAGGCTCAAGTAGCGGGTTGTCCGGTTGAGCAGATGCGCACCCAGCGATTTTTCCAGCTTGGCCACGGCCTTGCTGACCGCCGAGCGCGAAGTCCCGATTCTCCGGGCGGCCTCCGCGAAACTGCCCGCCTCGACCACCCGGGCGAAAATTGCCATCAGGTTCAGATCTGCCATTGCCGCCCCTAGAGTTTCACGCCCCATGATTGTTTCCTTAAAGGATACATTTTGATGCCATTTTAGCGGCTACCCGGAGCACTGCCCGGGCGCTAACATGCCTTCCCATGAACGCCACAAATTTTGCAAACCTCCAGACACCACCGAGCGAATACAACGAATTCGAGCCGCTGGTCGTCAGTCACGAAGACTACGCCCGTCTCCGCCAATACGCGCTGAACGACGAACTGGCGGACGAACTGGATCGCGCCATTGTAGTCCATACGGAACGAATCCCGGCCAATGTGGTGACCATGTACGCCCGTTGCACCTATCTGGATGAGCACCTCGGAACACAACGTGAAATCGAACTGGTTTATCCCGACGAGGCCGACCCGGCGACCGGGAAGGTTTCCGTGCTGACGCCGGTCGGCAGCGCCTTGATCGGCCTGCGGGTCGGCCAGGCAATCCTGTGGGACTTTCCCGACGGCTCGGTGCGCCGACTGAAGGTTACGGCTGTCAGCAAGGCTGCCAATTAACGCAGCCGGGTGATCGCGCTGCCCCACTCCCGGTCCGCCGATGCCAGACATCGGCGGGCCGGGTTTATTCACGATCCACTATCGGAGAATCCAATGAAATTTGTTTTCGAAACCGTCGCCGAAACGCAAAATGCCTCGCTGGAGGCGGCCGGCATTTTGACGGATAACTTTCTGGCCGCCATCGAGCGGCTGGTGCAACTCAATATCGAGGCAAGCCGCAGCGTTTTCGAACACTCCGCGGAATTGACCCTGGTTTGCCTGAAAACCGAAAATGCCTTCGCCTGGCATCCGCTCAAGAGATTGAGCGAAGCCTGAATTCTCCCCCCTGCATTCCTGTCCCCCAGCCCGGCGCCGAGGCGCCGGGCACCAATCCACCCGATGCCGAGATAGCCGACAGCCAGCATGCCTGGCTTCGACATCACATTCCGAGAACTCCCCGCCTGGATCAGGCTCCAACGTTCAGAGCGTCGCCCGAGGGAGAACTTCCATGCGCAAGCATCTGCCACTGGGTAACAGCGTATGCTGTATTGGGGTCGCTTGTGCACTTGGCAACCCGCAAATCGGGAGCGCATCTGCCCCCGCTGCCCTACTGACCAGCACACTCCATGACACGCTGCGGCGGCACGGCATCAGGCAACGTGCCACCGAAACGATCGCCCCCCGTCTGGCTTGTGCCAATCCCCTTTTCGATCTGCTGACCAGATTGTCCGACGCGACCAGCAGCGCCATCGCCCGCGGCGAACGGCCACTGGTGATCGGCGGCGACCATGCCATCGCTGCCGGCACCTGGAAGGGTATCGCCCGTGCATTGGGCCGGATGCCCGGCCTGATATGGATCGACGCCCATCTCGACGCCCACGTACCGGCGACTTCGCCATCGGGAAATTTTCACGGCATGCCGGTTGCCGCCCTGCTCGGCGAAGAAGTACCAGAAATGAGCGACATCCCCGGCCCAAGGCTTGAAGCTGCCCGGCTCGTGATGCTTGGCGCACACAGTTTTGAGGCCGAAGAACAGCAACTGCTCAAGCACCACGGCGTTCGCATCATCGGTACTGATGAAATCGCGACATTTGGCCTGCCTGCGATGCTGACCAAGGCCCGAAAATGGCTGGGCGACGGGGCCTGGGGAATCAGCCTGGATGTCGATGCCCTCGATCCAGGAGCGGCGCCGGGCGTCAACACCCCGGTCGTCGGCGGACTTGATCCGGCCGAGCTGACGCAAGCGCTACGCAGCCTGCTGCGCGAGCCTAATTGCGTGGGTCTCGAAATCGCCGAGTACAACCCGCAAAACGACCCGGATGGCTGCACCGCCCGGCTAATCCATCAGTTGATCGACGCCGCCAGCGCACCGGATGCAACAACGCTCAAACGCTGGGAAGACAATTTCGGCGCCCGCAACTACGCACCTCTCCCCGTGGTGTTGAGCGAAGGCCGGGGATGCTGGCTCACCGATACCGATGGACGGCGTTACCTGGACCTGATGTCCGCCTATTCCGCCAATAGTTTCGGCCACGCGCACCCCAAGCTGCTGGCCGCGCTGAATGCCCAGGCCGGCCGTCTGGCCCTGACCTCCAGAGCCTATTCGAATGACCGCTTGCCGCTCTTCCTGCGGCGGCTGACTGAAATCTCCGGTTATGCGCGCGCCTTGCCCGTCAACACCGGGCTGGAAGCGGTCGAAACCGCCTTGAAAGCGGCCCGCAAATGGGCTTACAAGATCAAGGGAGTGGCGCCGGATCAGGCCGAGATCATCGCTTGCGAGGGGAATTTCCATGGGCGCTCGATTGCCATTGTCGGACTCTCCTCCGAAGCGCAATACCGGGACGGCTTTGGCCCCTATCCGCCCGGACTGAAGACCGTCCCGTTCGGCGATGTGGGCGCCCTGGCCGCGGCAATCGGACCGAACACGGCCGCCTTCCTGGTCGAACCCATACAGGGCGAAGGCGGGGTCGTGGTGCCGCCGGCCGGCTATCTCAGCGCCTGCGCGAAGTTATGTCGCGAACACCAGGTGCTGCTGCTGGTCGATGAAGTGCAGACCGGCCTGGGGCGCACCGGGAAGCTGTTCGCCTTCCAACATGACGCGGTACGACCAGACGGCGTCATTCTCGGCAAGGCTTTGGGCGGCGGCCTGATTCCCGTCTCGGCATTCCTGGCCGATGACGAACTGATGGGCGTTTTTACGCCGGGCGATCACGGCTCGACCTTTGGCGGCAACCCGCTCGCAGCCGCGGTCGGCCTGGCCGTGCTCGATTTGCTCGCCGACGAAGGGCTGATCGCGCACTCGGCGATGCTTGGCGAACACTTGCTGAAGCGCCTGAAGGAACTCACCACAAACACGCCTGCGATTCGTAGCGTAAGGGGCAAAGGACTCTTCGCCGGTATCGAACTCGAGCCGACCTTGGCCGATGCCAGGCAGATGGCCGAACGGCTGCTTCGGCGCGGCATTCTGACCAAGGACACCCACGCCACCGTCCTCCGCCTGGCCCCGCCGCTGATCATCGACCAGGCGACGCTTGATTGGGCTGTTGACGAAATTGCCCTGGAATTCGCCATCCACGCTGGCTCGACCCGCAGGTGTGCGTGAACCTGGAGATCAGCTCGCTATCCGCGGCATTTCTGGCGACGAATCCAAGGCCTGCTCTCCCAGCCCCACCCTGACCCGCGGATACCCAGCCCCTTCCCGCATCGGGTAGCCCAGCCCGGTGCAGATGTGCCGGGCGACCGGGTGGCCGGTGGCGAGGTGGATTTCGCGGATGCCCTGGTCGGCTGCGCTGGCCAGCGCGGTCTTGAACAGGCGATGGGCCCGGCCGCAGCGACGCTGGCCGGGCAAAACGCTGGCGCCGAGTTCGGCGACCTGGCCATGGACAGCCAGATGTAGAAAGCCGGACAGGCTGCCCTCCGGCTCGACCGTGGCGAAGCACAGGTCGTGGGCGAAGTCGATGCGCTCGACATAGGCAACGATCGCCGCATCCGACAGCGGGCTGGCGAAACGGCCGTAGCGGTCGTCTGCGCCAAGCGCCAGCAGGTGCTTGCCAACGGCTGGGCGCCAGACGGCGTCCAGCCGCAGCACGGTGCACAGTGGCGCGTCGAAGATCATTCCCAAGCCAGCGCCCCGCCCGTCTGGTACTCGGTGACGCGGGTTTCGAAGAAATTTTTCTCCTTGCGCAGGTTGGCCTGTTCGTCGAGCCAGGGCAGGACGTTTTCGGCGCCGGGGAAAGGCTCGGCAACGCCGACCTGGCGCGCCCGGCGGTTGGCGATGAAGCGGAACTGCTGGACGTGCAGCTCGGCGTTGTAGCCGAGGATGGGTTCGCGCAGGATATAGCCGGCGTAGGCGGCTTCGGCCGCTTCGGCTTCGTCCCACAGTTCGCGCAATGCCGCCGGGTCGAGGCTCAGATTCTCTTCGATCAGCAGTTCGCGGATGACGCGAATGCCGAAGGCGCAGTGCAGCACCTCGTCGCGCATGATGTATTGCAGCTGCTCGGCGGCGCCCTTCATCAGGCCGCGCCGCTGCAGCGCGAAGACCGGGGTGAAGCCGTTGTAGAACCAGCAGCCTTCGAAGATCACCGCGAAGAAGAAGTAGGACAACGCGAATTCATGCAGGTTGGCGCGATCAGACAGGTCGAAGTCGGAGCGCAGCACCTTTTCCAGCCGCCGGTTGGCCAGCGCGATCTTGCCGTGAATGGCCGGCACGACGCGGTAGCGGTTGTAGATTTCCTGCTGATCCAGCCCGAGGCTTTCGATGCAGTGCTGATAGGTCCAGGTGTGCAGCGCCTCCTCGTACACCTGGCGTGCCTGGTAGATCTGGATTTCCGGCGCGCTCATCTTCTCCATGACGGCCAGGCCGATGTTGCGCATGGCCAGGATGTCGGAGGTCGTCAGGTAAGCCAGCACGTTTTCGAAGACGTGGCGCTCGGCGGCGGAGAGCTTGTGCTGGTAGTCGTGCACGTCCTGCGCCATGCCGATTTCCAACGGTGTCCAGTGGTTGCGGTTGGCCTTCAGGAAGAACTCCCAGGCCCACGGGTACTTGAACGGCGCGAGTTGGTTGATGTCGGCCTTGCCATTGACGATGCGCTTGTCGGCGGCGTCGATCGGCGCCAGGGCCGGGCGCGGGGCGGCCGGAGAAAATTCTGTTTTTGGCTGATTTTTGCCGGCGACCGTAGCATTTGGCTGCGGCGCGGCGGCGGGCTGGTCCCAGTCGTTGAACAAGGCGGTGGAAAGCATGGCGGTCATGGTGGGGTTCTTTCTATCGATGACGTGATTTTGGCGATCAGGCAGCCCGGGTTTCGACCCGGGCCAGGTGTTGGGCGGCGGCGGCCAGCAGCGGCTCGGGCACGCTGGCCGGCTGGCCGGCCCGGCGACAGGCTTGCAGCACCAGGCGGGAAACGCCCAGCGCGGCCAGTTGGCGGGCCATGCGGGCCAGTGCGTCGGCATCCAGCAGGTCGCTATCGACGGTGCAGCGGATTTCATGGTCGACACCGGCCGCCAGCAGTCGGGCCAGCGATTGCCTGGCCGCCTCGCCGCCGGCGCCGGTGATGCGGCGGTAATCCTCGAACGGCCCCTTGATGTCGAAACCGACCCAGTCGAGCAGCGGCAACGCGGCGGCCAGGCGCTCCGGGTAGATGCCGGCGGTGTGCAGCGCGGTGGCGAAACCCCGCGCCCGGACGTTGCCGAGCGCGGCGCCGAGGCCGCGCTGCAGCAGCGGTTCGCCGCCGCTGAAGACGAGCCCGTCGAGCAGGCCGCGCCGGGTTTCCAGCCAGCCGAGCACCTCGCCCCACGGGCGCTCGCCGTCCCGCGGGGAATGCAGGTGCGGGTTGTGGCAATAGCCGCAGCGCCACGGGCAGCCCTGGCAGAAGACCACGGCGGCCAGCCGACCGGGGAAGTCGATGGTGGTGAACGGCGTCAGGCCGCCCACCACCAATCCGCCGTCACGCATGCGCGGCCGGGGACGGTTCGGCGAAGTGCCGGCGCTCGTGGTGCTCGCTCTGCTTGCCGGGGTTGAACTCGGACACCGGGCGGTGATAGCCCATGACGCGGGTCCACACTTCGCAGCGCTGGCGCTGATGGTCGGGCAGAGGCGAAACTTTCGGTTCGGACATCATGATCTCCTTGCGGGTGGGTAAAAAATCAGTGGGGGGCGGCTTGGCCGGCGAGGATTTCGTCGTCGCATTTCGGGCAGAACTCGTGCTCGCCGGCCAGGTAGCCGTGCCTCGGACAGATCGAGAAGGTCGGCGTGATCGTGATGTAGGGCAGCCGGAAGCGCGACAGCGCGGTTTGCACCAGTTGCCGGCAGGCGGCCGGGCTGGAAATGCGTTCGCGCATGTAGAGGTGCAGCACGGTGCCACCGGTATAGCGGGTCTGCAGTTCGTCCTGCCGGGTCAGCGCCTCGAACGGGTCGTCGGTGAAGCCGACCGGCAGTTGCGACGAATTGGTGTAGTACGGCTTGTCCGCCGTGCCGGCCTGCAGAATCGCTGGCCAGCGCTTCCTGTCCTCCTTGGCGAAGCGGTAGGTCGTGCCTTCGGCCGGCGTTGCCTCCAGGTTGTAGAGGTTGCCGGTTTCTTCCTGGTAGTCGCGCATCTTGTCGCGCAGGCGGTCGAGCAGGCGCAGCGCCAGCGCGTGGCCCTCGGGGCTGGCGATGTCGGCGGCGCCGGCGGTGAAGTTGCGGATCATTTCGTTGATGCCGTTCACACCGATGGTCGAGAAATGATTGCGCAGCGTGCCGAGGTAGCGCCGGGTGTAGGGAAAGAGGCCGTCGTCCATCAGCCGCTGGACGACCTTGCGCTTGAGTTCCAGGCTGTCGCGGGCGATGTCGGCCAGCCGGTCGACGCGGGCCAGCAGGGCGGCCTCGTCGCCGGCATGCAGGTAGCCCAGCCGCGCGCAGTTAATGGTCACGACGCCGATCGAGCCGGTCTGCTCGGCCGAGCCGAACAGGCCGTTGCCCCGCTTCAGCAGTTCGCGCAGATCGAGCTGCAGGCGGCAGCACATCGAACGCACGTGGTTCGGCTGCATGTCGGAGTTCAGGAAATTCTGGAGATACGGCAGGCCGTACTTGGCGGTCATCGCGAACAGCCGTTCGGCGTTGGCCGACTCCCACGGGAAATCCCCGGTGATGTTGTAGGTCGGGATCGGGAAGGTGAAGGCCCTGCCCCGTCGGTCGCCGGCGCTCATCACCTCGATGTAGGCGCGGTTGATCAGGTCCATCTCGGCCTGCAGGTCGCCGTAGGCGAAAGGCATCTCGACGCCGCCGATGACCGGCACCTGGTCGCGCAGGTCGGCCGGGCAGACCCAGTCGAAGGTCAGGTTGGTGAACGGCGTCTGCGTCCCCCAGCGCGACGGCACGTTGAGGTTGTGGATGAATTCCTGCATGCCCTGGCGCACCTGCTCGTAGCTCAGGCCGTCCTGCCTGACGAAAGGCGCCAGGTAGGTGTCGAAGGAGCTGAAGGCCTGGGCGCCGGCCCATTCGTTCTGCAGGGTGCCGAGGAAATTGACCATCTGGCCCAGCGCGCTGGAGAAGTGTTTGGGCGGATCAGCTTCCGGCTTGCCGGGCACGCCGTTGAAGCCTTCGAACAGCACCTGGCGCAGCGACCAGCCGGCGCAGTAGCCAGACAGCATGTCGAGATCGTGGATGTGGAGGTCGGCATCGCGGTGCGCCTGGCCGATTTCCGGCGGGTAGACGTGCGACAGCCAGTAGTTGGCGATGACCTTGCCGGAAACGTTGAGGATCAGCCCGCCCAGCGAATAGCCCTGGTTGGCGTTGGCGCGCACGCGCCAGTCGGCGCGGTCGACGTACTCGTCGATGGCGGCGGCGACATCGACCAGGGTCTTGCGGTCCTCGCGCAGGCGGCGGTGCTGGTCGCGGTAGGCGACGTAGGCGCGGAAAGTGGCCAGGTGGTTGGCGTCGACCAGGGTCTTTTCGACGATGTCCTGGACCTGCTCGACGCTGGGCGCCGAATTTCCGTAGCGATGGCGAATGAATTTCAGCACGCGAGCGGTCAGCAACTGCGCCTCCTCGGCATCGAATTCACCGCTGGCGGCACCGGCGCGGGCCAGCGCCGAGGCGATGCGCTCGGCCTCGAACGGCACATCGACGCCGTCGCGACGGACGATGCGGCCGGGCAAGGCCGGTGAGGCGGTAGCGGCGGATTGCGAATTTGGCTCAAATTTCCGGCTTACCGCGCCCCGCAGGAAGTCCCCTTGGGGGATAGCATTTGGCGTCGGCACGACGGATGGCTGGATCGGGTCGTCAAAATGCGGCGCACTCATTGGCAGGCCTCGCACTCGGGGTTGTCGATCGAACAGAACTTCGGTTCGTCCTGCACCACCGAGTCGTCCCTGCCCCCCGCCTTCTCGGCCTGGCTGGCGCCCAGCGTGCGCAGGTAGTAGGTCGTCTTCAGGCCGCGCGTCCAGGCCAGCTTGTAGATTTCGTCGAGTTTCTTGCCGGAGGGCAGCGCCAGGTAGAGGTTCAACGACTGGGCCTGGTCGATCCATTTCTGGCGGCGGGCGGCGGCTTCGATCAGCCACACCGGGTCGATTTCGAAGGCGGTGGCGTAGCGCGCCTTCAGGTCGTCCGGCACGCGTTCGATGCGGGCCAGCGAGCCGTCGAAGTACTTGAGGTCGGCAACCATCACTTCGTCCCACAGATCCAGTGCTTTCAGGTCGCGGACCAGCGCTTCGTTGACGACGGTGAACTCGCCGGAGAGGTTGGATTTGACGTAGATGTTCTGGTAGGTCGGCTCGATGCTGGCCGAAACGCCGACGATATTGGAAATGGTTGCCGTCGGCGCGATGGCGACGCAATTGGAGTTACGCATGCCGTAACGGGCGATGCGTTCCTTCAGCGCCGGCCAGTCGAGCGTCGCCTCGCGGTTGAGGTCGACATGGCCGCCCCGCCCGGCTTCCAGCAAATCGATCGAATCGAGCGGCAGGATGCCCCGGTCCCACAGGCTGCCGGTGAAGCTGGAGTAACGGCCGCGCTCGCGGGCCAGTTCGCTCGATGCCCAATAGGCCTGGTAGCAGACGGCTTCCATGGTCCGGTCGGCGAATTCGACGGCCTCGGGCGAGGCGTAAGGCAGGCCGATGGCGTACAGGCAGTCGGCAAAACCCATGATGCCCATGCCGACCGGGCGATGCCGCAGGTTGGCGTTACGCGCCTTGGGCGTGGCGTAGAAGTTGATATCGACGACGTTGTCGAGCATGCGCATGGCGGTCTGCACGGTACGCGCCAGCTTTTCCCGGTCGAGCTGGCCGTCCTTCAGGTGCGCTGGCAGATTGACCGAGCCGAGGTTGCAGACAGCCGTTTCATCGTCCGAGGTGTTCAGCGTGATCTCGGTGCACAGGTTGCTCGAATGCACGACGCCAACGTGCTGCTGCGGCGAGCGCAGGTTGCAGGCATCCTTGAAGGTGATCCACGGATGGCCGGTCTCGAACAGCATGGTCAGCATCTTGCGCCACAGCTGTACGGCGGGAATCTTCTTGTGCAGCTTGAGCTGGCCGGCGGCGGCCTGCGCCTCGTAGCCGACATAGGCCGCTTCGAATTCGGCGCCGAACTTGTCGTGCAGGTCGGGCACGTCGACCGGCGAGAACAGCGTCCATTCGGCCTGATCGATGACCCGCTTCATGAACAGGTCGGGAATCCAGTTGGCGGTGTTCATGTCGTGCGTGCGGCGGCGCTCGTCGCCGGTGTTCTTGCGCAGGTCGAGGAATTCCTCGATGTCGAGGTGCCAGGTTTCGAGGTAGGCACACACCGCACCCTTGCGCTTGCCGCCCTGGTTGACCGCCACCGCCGTGTCGTTGACCACCTTCAGGAAGGGAATCACCCCCTGGCTCTGGCCATTGGTGCCCTTGATCCGGCTGCCCAGCGAACGCACCGGCGTCCAGTCGTTGCCCAAACCGCCAGCGTATTTCTGCAGCAGCGCGTTTTCCTTGATGCTCTGGTAGATGCCTTCGAGATCGTCGGCCACCGTGGTCAGGTAGCACGACGACAGCTGCGAATGCAGCGTGCCGCTGTTGAACAGCGTCGGGGTCGAGCACATGAAATCGAAGCTCGAAATCAGGTCGTAGAATTCGATGGCGCGGGCTTCGCGGTCGATTTCATTCAAGGCCAGACCCATCGCGACGCGCATGAAGAAAATCTGCGGCAGCTCGATCCGGCGCCCGGCGATGTGCAGGAAGTAGCGGTCGTACAAGGTCTGCAGGCCGAGGTAGCCGAACTGCAGGTCGCGCTCAGGCTTCAGCGCGGCGGCCAGGCGCGGCAGATCGAAGCTGGCCAGGCGCGGGTCGAGCAGCTCGGCCTCGATGCCCTGTTTTATGAATTTTGGCAAATATTCGGGGTAAGCCGCGCCCCGCAGGAAGTCCCCTTGGGGGATAGCAATTGCCTCTAGCGAGCGTGCTTCGCCCAGCACCTCGCGCCCCAGGCTGGCCAGCAGCAGCCTGGCCGTCACCTGATTGTAGGCCGGCTCGCGCTCGATCAGCGTGCGCGCAGCCAGGATCAGCGCCTGATGCACATCGGCTAGCGGCACGCCGTCGTAGAGATTGCGCAGTGCGCTGTCGAGCACCCGTTCGGCATCCACCGCCTCGCCCAGTCCGGCGCAGGCATCGGCGCACAGACCGGCCAGTTCGGCGCGGTCGAGCGGCCGGCGCTGATCGCCGTCGAGCACATGGATCAGCGGAACACCGGCGACCGGCTCAGCAACCAGACGCTCGCTGGCCCGGCGCTCGCGGTAGAGCACGTAGGCGCGCGCCACGTCGTGCTCGCCGGAGCGCATCAGGGCCAGTTCGACCTGATCCTGGATGTCCTCGATATGTACCGTGCCACCATCGGGCAGGCGCCGGGTCAGCGAGCGGACGACCATCTGCGTCAGATGCGCGACGACATCGCGCACCCGCGACGACACCGCGCTCTGGCTGCCTTCGACGGCCAGAAAGGCCTTGGTCAGCGCGACGGCGATCTTGTCGGCATCGAAGGCGACGACCGCGCCGTTGCGGCGGATGACTTGCGGGGCGGCAGCGGCGATTTCGCTGCCGGCGGACAGGCTCAGGACATTGGATTGCAAGGCGATTCTCCGTATCGGGGGGCGGAGAATCGACGCTGCGGCCAGCCGGAAATCGACGCGCCAAACCGCCGCCGCGGGTCGCAACCCGTGGTCGAATCGGCCAGACGAACGAACGATAAGCAAGACACGCGAAACCTCTCGTCAGGGACACCCCGCCCCAAAACCATGAAAGAAAGTTCGTCGCGGCAGGTCTCCTGGCTCTCGGTTCAACGCGCTTCACCTGCCTTCCCGGACGCATCCAGTGACATGTGTTGGCGAAGCGCTCGCCGATTACAGTTGCGGGGGCAGCCCCGGATTTCGAACCTTGCGGTCCGGCACCGGATTCCCGTTTTAATCCCCAGAGGGGAACCATCAACGGGGTGGAGTCTAGCCAAGCCGCTCAGGGCATGTCAAGACAATAAACCACTAGATATAGTAGCTCTTGCAAAAACCAGAACTAAATAAGGGATTCAGTTGCGAACCACGTGCAGCGTCGGCGGGTGTGGTGCCGTCGCCTGCTCGTCCAGTTTTGCCTGGGCGAGTTGCAGGGTCACCATGTCCATCCGGCTGGTGTGGATCGAATCGCGGATCACGGCGGCGACGATTTCGGCCACCGTCACATCGCAGCCGGTATCGACGAAGTGCTTGAAATAAATCAGCGTGATCCGCGCCCAGGCCGCCGGGCTGATCTGCTCGATGAACTCGTTGCGGAAGCTGCGCTGCGCGTTGTCCAGGCATTCATCGACCAGCCGGACGACATCCTCGCCCAGTTGCGGCACCAGCAGCGCCAGGTTGGCGCAGGTCTGCTCTCTCAGATGATCAAGGTTCATGCTTCCCTCCCCAATTGAAGCACACGAGCAGTGGACACATCACCACGCCGCAAGTTCTGCGCGCATGAGCAACCGGAGGCGCCGACGCCTATTTTTTTGCGGCGCTCAGCGGTATCAGGCGGGCTGAATGGCAGTGCGATTTTTCCAGATAACTCTCGAACTGCTCGATCGGCAATGGCGGCGAATAGAGGTAGCCCTGATGCGCCCGGCACCCCTGGGCGGTGAGGAAATCGCGCTGCCCCTCGGTCTCGACGCCTTCGGCAATGACATCCAGCCCCAGCGCCTTGGCCAGCGCGACGATAGTCCGGGCAATCGAGGCGTCGTTGGGATCGATCAGCACATCGCGCACGAAGGAGCGGTCGATCTTTAGCTGATCGAGCGGCAGGCGCTTCAGATAGGCCAGCGACGAGTAGCCAGTCCCGAAATCGTCGAGCGAGAAGCCGACGCCGGCATTCTTCAGCGCATTCATCTTGGCGATGATGTCTTCGATATCCTCGAGCAGCATGCTCTCGGTCAATTCCAGCTTGAGGCGGGCCGGGTCAGCGCCATGCTTCCGGATGGCCGTCTTGACCTGGTCGACAAAATCGATGCAGCGGAACTGGCTGGCGCTGACATTGACCGCCATCGTCAATTGCGCCGTTTTCCAGTTGCCCGACCATTGCGCCAATTGGCGGCAAGCCGTTTCGAGCACCCAATTGCCGAGCTGGTCGATCAGCCCGCACTCCTCCGCCACAGGGATGAATTCGTCCGGTCGGATCATGCCACGCTCCGGGTCCTGCCAGCGGATCAGCGCCTCGACGCCGAAGATAGCCCCGTCGCTGCCGACCTGCGGCTGGTAATGCAGGCAGAACTGCCCGGCCTCGATCGCACGGCGCAACCGCGCTTCGATCTGGGCCTTGCGGGTGACTTCGGCCTGCATTTCCGGGCTGAAGAAACACAGGGTATTGCGCCCCGATCCCTTGGCCCGATACATGGCCAGATCGGCCTGTTTCAGCAGTTCGTCCACGCCGATGGCGTTACCCTGGAACAAGCTGATGCCGATACTGACGGCGCCGTGGTAGCTTTGATTCTGCTCCAGACCGTTGGACAGCAGTTTCAGGTTGAACGGCCGTTCGACGGCGGCCAGTATTTTGGCGGCCACATGTTCGACCTGGCGTGCCGCCGGCGGGAAATCGCCCAAACCTTCCAGCAGAATCACGAACTCGTCGCCACCCAGCCGGGCGACACTGTCACTGGCCCGCACGCAATCCCGCAGGCGCCGGCTGACCTCGACCAGGAAGCGGTCGCCGATGTCGTGGCCCAGCGTATCGTTGAGCGCCTTGAAATTATCGAGATCGAGCAGCATCACGGCCCCCGACTTACGATTGCGGGCGCTGTTGACCAGGGCCTGCTGGATGCGGTCGGTCAGCAGGCTGCGGTTGAGCAGGCCGGTCAGGTGATCGAAAAACGCTAGCCGTTCGATGCGGTGCTCGGATTTCTTGCGCTCGGTGATATCGACGTGGGTGGCGATGAAATGCGTGGTCGTTCCGTCTTCACCGGTGACCGCCGAAACAATCATCCACTTCGGATAAATCTCGCCGTTCTTGCGCCGGTCCCAGACCTCGCCCTGCCAACTGCCTTCGGCCAGCAGGCGGCGCCACATCTCGCGGTAAAACTCGTCATCGTGCCGTCCCGACTTGAACATTCGCGGCGTGTTGCCGATGCATTCCTCGGCGGTGTAGCCGGTGCATTGGGTAAACGCCGAATTGACCCGCAGGATGATCCCGTTGGCGTCGGTGATGACCATCGACTCATGCGACTGAAAAGCGGCGGCGGCAATGCGCAATTCGGTTTCGACGCGGTGGCGCTCGGTAATGTCCCGGAAGCACCAGACCCGCCCGGCAATCTGGCCGTCCAGCCAGCGCGGCTGCGAATAGCGCTCGAACACCCGGCCGTCCGCGAACTCCAGCAAGTCGAAGCTCTGCTCTTCCGACTTGCTGATCCGCTCGCCCTCGGAAAGAAAGCGCAAGGGGTTGGCCAACTGCCGGGCGGCGGCCTCGACCAGCAGACGGTCGTCGCCGGCCGCCAGCACCTCCGGCGAAACCTTCCACATCTCGATGTAACGGTCGTTGTAGCTCTCGATCTTGCGGTCTTCGCCGACCACCAGGATGCCGTCGGTGGTCGAGTTGAGCGTCGCCACGAAGGTGGACAAGGATTTCTCCAGCCGCTTCTCGGCTTCCTTGCGCTCGGCCAGTTCGGCCCGCAGCAGACGATTTTGCTCGCCCATTTCGTCCGAGACGATCTCCAGTGAACGCTCCAGCATGCCCCGGTCCACGTCGCCCTGCTCGTAGGTCTGGTTGATCGCCTCGAACAACGGCCGCAACGACTCCGGCAAGTTATTGCCTTCGCCGTAAAGCCGGTCGATTTGGCGTTTCAGAAGGCGGTGCATGGATTAATACTCACCTAGCGTCGTGATGCTCATCGTCTGGTTGTGCAGCTGACAGGGCGTGCCGCTGTGATGCGGAGATATCTCGCCATAGGAATAGAAACCTGCAAACGGCAACTGGTTCCCCAATATCTGGCGGATGCCCAGCACCTCCTCGTCGATGCGCTGCTTGAGGACCAGTTTGCGCCCGACGCAACTGATCAGCAGCGCGAATTGCGCCGCCCGGCCGCCCTGCCCCTGCAAGGAAACCTCGGCGGCAGCGACCGCGCCGTCAACCAGGCGATCGAAATTGGCCTTCATCAGCCGGGCATGCCGCCCTTCCGGCATGTCGCCGGCGAAGGTCAGGCTCTGCTCGGCCTCATTGACGCCGAGGATGGTGCGCACCACGCCGCCGTTTTCCGAACGCAGCAGCAAGGGGAAAAGCAGCCCAGTAGCCGGCAATCCCGCCGCGTGCTCGCCCAGGTAGCGCTTGTAGAGTTCCAGCGCCGGCTTGCCGTCGAGATCGAACAACACGTTGCCGGCCGAACGCGTGATCAGGCGTTCCGGGCCGAAAGTATCCCAGCCGCCGACCGAGCCGTAACCAACGGCCAGCCGCGACCCGTAAAAACCGACCGCAACCAGCGTCCTTTCGCGGGCCGGCACATCGGCAAAAACCAGCGTGCGCTGAAAACGTTCGCCATCGCCCGCCAGACCGCCGGTCAGCTCGACGCCCGCCGGCAACTGGCTGCGAAAACCGCGCACCAGCTCGCTGCCGTTGACCGACAACCCGTCGGAAAAAACCAGCACATGGCTCAGGCCATCGCCGAGCAGTGCCTGGGCCATGGACTGGCCGACCGAAAAGCTCTCGGCCATCTCGACGATCGTCGCCGTCGCCAGGCGCACGGCCGTGTGCTCGAAATGCAGTGCGCTGACGACCAGGGATTCATCGCTGACCGAGCTGCCGTAAATTTCCCCGGCCCCCGAACAACCGACGATTGCCGCCCGCGGATAGGCCTGGCGCAGTGCCGCAAAGACTTCATCGCCGGCCAGCCGCGAAGTGTCGCCAAAGGCCAGCAGCAACTGAGCCTCAACCATTGGAGACTCGAACAACGGCAACTCGCCTGCCCGAAATATTGTCTGCTGAATTCTCATGAATGCATCCCTAGCTACAACCCGGCGGCCGCAATCAGCCCACCCGTTCGTGCTGCTCCGACCAAAATTGATCTATTACGTTCGTAATATTGAACATATATAGATTTTATTACTTTTGCAATAATCAAAATCCCCCGAGCGGCGGCCATGCCTGGTCGGCTCGTGAGAAAATCGCCACATGCGTCCCCTAGCCTTTGTAGACCTCGAAACCACCGGCGCCACCGCCACCAGCGACCGCATCACCGAAATCGGCATCGTCGAAGTCGATGCCGACGGATCGGTGCGCGAATGGCAGCAACTGGTCAATCCCGGCACGCGGATACCGCCCTTCATCGAGCAGCTGACCGGCATCAGCAACGAGATGGTCGCCGACGCCCCGCCGTTTGAAGCCATCGCCCGGGAAACCATGCAGCGCCTCGAAGGCCGGCTGTTCATCGCGCACAACGCCCGCTTCGACTACAGTTTTTTGAAGAATGAATTCAAGCGCCTGGGCATCACCTTCCGCGCCTCGGTGCTGTGCACCGTCAAGCTGTCGCGCACGCTGTTTCCCGAACACCGGCGGCACAACCTGGACAGCCTGATCGAGCGCCACGAATTGCGCGCCGATGCCCGCCACCGGGCGCTGGCCGACGCCCAGCTGATATTTCAATTTTGGCAAAAAATTCATGCCGACCGTAGCATTGCCGACATCGAAGCCGCGCTGCAGGCCCAGAATGCCCACCCCAGCCTGCCGCCGCATCTCGACGCCAGCATCCTCGAAGACCTGCCCGAAGGCCCCGGCGTTTACCTCTTCTACGGCGAAAACAACCTGCCGCTCTACATCGGCAAGGCCAAGGACATCCGCCAGCGCGTCCTCTCGCACTTCGCCGGCGACCACAGCTCGGCCAAGGAAATGGCCATCGCCCAGCAAGTCCGGCGCATCGACTGGATCGAAACCGCCGGCGAAATCGGTGCCCTGCTCAGGGAATCCGCGCTGGTCAAGGAACTGCTACCGACGCACAACCGCCTGCTACGCAAGAACGACGAAACCTGCACCTGGATGCTGATCGACGAAGGCGAAGGCTGGCTGCGCCCACAACTCGTGCTCGCCGCCGACCTCGCATTCGACATCCGCACCGCCTGCTACGGCCTGTTCAAGACCACCAAGGAAGCCAACAACGTACTGCGCACGCTGGCCGAATCGCACAACCTGTGCGACATCCTGCTCGGTCTGGAAAAAACCAAGCCCGGCAAACCCTGCTTCGGCCACCAGCTAAAACGCTGCAAAGGCGCCTGCGTCGGCAAGGAACCGCTGGCCAAACACACCATGCGCCTGATGACCGCGCTGACCGGCATCAAGCTCGTCTCCTGGCCCTTCCCCGGCCCGGCGCTGATCCGCGAAGGCGACGAAGCCCACTTGATTGAAGGCTGGCGCTACCTCGGGACTGCGCGAAGCGACGACGAGCTGTACGCCCTGCTCGATACCCCCCGCCCGGCTTTCGATCGGGATGCCTACAAGTTGCTGGCTAAATATGTGGGGAAGATGGTGCCGCTGATCCGTGCATCCTAAGTAATTTTCAAGGCTCGGCTACGAAACGGCCAATCTATGGACGACCGACTGTCCGACCTTTATGCAAGGTCATGTCCTCCAAAAAGCATTTGTCGCGTTAGTCCACTGTCGAGCTATGACAACGACCTCATAGTCATGCGAGGATCCAATCTGGCCGGCAGCGCATCAGCCCATCTTTCATCCACAGGACCAATACCATGACCCAGACACAATCGTTGATCCGCTCTCTTATCGCAATCGTCGCCATCTCCACTGCAGTCGTTGCCTGCGGCAAGAAGGAAGACCCCGCAGCAGCCGCTGCCAAGGCTGCTGAAGAAGCCGTCAAATCGGCGGGCGAAGCAACCAAGAGCGCCGTCGAGAAGACGGGCGAAGCGGCCAAGGCCGTAGGCGAAGCTGCCAAGGCAGAAGGTGAAAAAGCGGCCACTGAAACCAAAGCCGCCGTAGCCGAAACGGCTGAAAAAGCCAAGGAAGGCGCCAAGGAGGCTGCAGCGGACACCAAGGCTGCGGTCGAAAAAGCTGGTGCCGAAGTCAAGGCGGCCGCTGAAACCGGCGCCCAGAAAGCGAAGGAAACTGTCAGCAAATAAATCGCCATCGCGCTCAGGCTCCACCATCGTGCGGGCTTGAAGATACAACCGATCCCCACCAGCCCAAGGCTGTGTGGGGATTTTTCTGCGGCTTGTTGGTCGACGATGATTGAATCGCCCCGGTTTTTCTAGACACTCAGAAGCCGGTTGAAATACTGGTTTTCAAACTCTACCGGAGAAACGTCGTTTGCATAGCCGTGGCGACGTTTCGGGTTGTAGAACATCTCGATGGAACAAGAATAGGGGTCTGACCCCTATTATTTTTGCTCGCCAAAGCGCAACGCCTCGGCCTCAAAGCCTGCTTTGGCCTTAAGCGCATTGACAATATCATCGCCAGAGACGTCCAAGTCACCAGGCATTTTGGGATGAGTTAGCCGATCACGAACCCTGATGGCTTGCTTCAAGCAACTCCACCACTCGACTGATGCGTCGAAGGGCTCGTTAATCCGATGAGCTTTACGATTAATAGCCAGTGCAAAGCGAATGTTTCGAGCCAACGAGATCTTGGCGGTAGTTTCAACTACCTCACCTCGGTCATTGAGTTCGTACTCGGTATCTGTCGCGAAATAGCGCTCTTGCGGAGTGATATCAATATCTGCTTCCATGCACCGTCCAGCGGACCAAGCCTTCATCGAGAACGTAACCGCCTCAATATAGGCAAAGATTGCACGAATAAGTTGCCGCGCATGGTATTCGTAGTCTGCCTCGATGCTCCCATCGTTGCGAATGTCACCTTTGTCGATTGCAGCGAGCAATTCTGCATGACAGCGATCACAATCGTCGCCAAGCACTTGTATCACTTCGCTGGTAGTGCGCTCTTCATCCATTTTCGACCTAACCAAAAGTAGACATCATAATTGACGCACAAGAAGGCCGCGCGCCAGCTAAGCCGCAAAACACGTCACCATCAAATCCTCTCGCAGCAAGCATCACTGGCCTGCGTCCAATTATTTTCATGTATATGTAATCGTAAATTACGGAACTTGAATTCACATGGCATCTTACCGCCCTGCCATAACCCGTCGCAACGCCCGTGTTCAACGTCTTCGTCCGAAATCATGGCAAACTCCACGGATTCCGATCGCATTAATCCCTTCATGACCCCACGCCCCGCCAAACTCTCCCCCGCTACGCCACCCAAAACCATCGCCATCGCCTGCCAGGGCGGCGGCAGTCATACGGCGTTTACCGGCGGGGTGTTGCAAACGCTGTTGCGCGAACTAGACCCGGCTAAGCATCGCATTGTCGGCCTCTCCGGCACTTCCGGCGGCGCGCTGTGTGCGGCGGTGGCCTGGTATTGGCTGCTGCAGGGCAAGCCGACACTGGCGGCCGAGCAGTTGGAGTCGTTCTGGCAAAAGATGGCGACGACGCAGATTCCCGATGCCATCGCCAACCAGTTCATGGTCTGGCTGCAGCGCAGCGCGAGCTATCTGGCCTTGCCGGAAGTCAGCCCCTACCGGTTGCCGAATACCGGCCAGGATTATCTGGCCGGGATCATCAGCCAGCATATCGACTTCGCGAAGCTGCCGGCGCTGATCGCGCCCGATTCGCCGCGCCTGATGGTGGGAGCGGTCGAGGTGCTGTCGGGCAAGTTCGCCGTCTTCCGCTCGCACCACAGCCAGCCGGAAAAGCGGATCAGCCTGCCTGCCCTGCTCGCCTCGGCGGCGATTCCGGAACTGTTCCGCGCCGTGAAGATCGGCAGCGGTGTCTATTGGGACGGCCTGTTTTCCGAGAATCCGCCGGTGCGCGGCTTTCTGTCGGCCAAGCAACTGGCGGCCAAGCCCGACGAAATCTGGGTCGTCCAGATCAATCCGGACACCCGCTCCGCCGAGCCGACCTCGCACAGCGACATCACCGACCGCCGCAACGAACTTTCCGGCAACCTGTCGCTCAATCAGGAACTGTTCTTCGTCGAGCAGACCAACGAGTGGTTGCGCAACGGCTGGCTCAATGCGCCGCATTTCAAGCAGATTGCCGTGCGCAAGATTCCCTTGCGCCGCGAACTCGACTACCCGTCCAAGCTCGACCGCAGCCCCGCCTTCATCAACAACCTGCTGGCCGAAGGCCGGCGCGCCGGTGCGGACTTCCTCCGCAGCCTGTAAGCGTTTGATCACCGGAAACCCGACCATGCATCTCCGTACGTTTGCCCTCCTCGCCGCTTTCGGCACCGCCGTTACCAACCCCGTCGCCGCCGAGGAAATCGGCTGCGCGACGACGACCTGGAAGCTGATCGGCGCCAATCACCGGGTCTGCGTCTATGCCTACGACGACCCCAAGGTGGCCGGCGTCACCTGCCACATCAGCCAGGCACGCACCGGCGGCATCAAGGGCAGCTTCGGTCTGGCCGAAGATCCGTCGCAATTCTCCATCGCCTGCCGCCAGGTCGGCCCGATCACGCTGCCGGCCAAGCTGCCGGCCAGCGAGGAAGTGTTCAGCGAAGGCACCTCGATTTTCTTCAAGGAAACCAAGGTGCTCCGCTTCTACGATACCAGGCGCAACGTGCTTGCCTACATGGCGATCAGCCGCAAGATCATCGAAGGCGCCCCGGCCAATGCCATCTCGACGGTGCCGATCCAGCCCTGGGGTGGCCAGTGACCCACAAGACGGCGCTCGCCGCGATCGCGCCGTACATCACCCGCGACGGCTCGGAAATCCGCGAACTGCTGCACCCGGACCAGCACCCGGTACGCCACCAGAGCCTGGCCGAAGCCGTCGTGCCGCCCGGCACGGCAACGCTGCTCCACCGCCACGCCCGCAGCGAGGAAATTTATCACGTCACCCGCGGCCATGGGCGAATGACGCTGGGCGACGAAATCTTCGCCATCGCACCCGGCGACAGCATCGTCATCGCGCCGGGCACGCCGCATCGGGTCGAGAATACCGGCGACGAGGCAATGCACATCCTGTGCTGCTGCGCTCCGGCGTATTCGCACGCCGATACCGAGTTGCTCGCCTAGGCCAGCCAAAAAAATTTCGATTTTGGCCATTTTTTCCGGCTGACCGTAGCATTTGGCGGACACAGCGCCGCTAGCGCAATAGCTGCGCAACCACCGGGTCCAGGCCGGCCATGAAGGCCTCAACCTGCCGGGTGTAGTCAGTCGCCAGTCCAAGTTCCTTGTTCAGCGCGCCATGGCTCATTGCCTGGGGCAAGACACTGGCCTTCACGCCGAGATGCGTGCTTTTCTCGGCATAGGCCTGCGCCTGGCCGCAAGGGTCGTCCTGGCGGGTAGTGGAACAGACGCCCAGCCAGGACCCAGCACTACGGTCGAGTTGGTGATAGGGAGAAGCGGCGATCCAGCCCGCCTCGCTGTCGCCGAAAGCCTCGCGGTAGCGCGCCTTGAGGAAGGGATAGACCTTGGGCATCTGGCGCACGACATCGATGGCGCCGGCATCCAGTGACACCGTGCCGAGCACCGGTGCCACGCCATTGGCCCGGCGAATCCCGGCATCGGCGTTGACCAGCGACACGAGGTGCGCGCCGGCCGAGTGGCCCATCAGGATCAGCTTGCCGGGATCACCCCGCCAAGCCCGGGCATGGGCCTGCACGTAGGCGACGGCCCGGGCGACGTGATTGGCCTGGGCCAGCGCATCGCTGCCCTCATTGACCATCGGGTAATTGATGGAGACGAAGACAGAGCCGCGGTCGGCCCACCGCGCCACCTTGTTTTCGGTCACGCCACCCATCGCCTTGTCGCCGACGCACCAGCCGCCGCCATGGACCATGACGATGACCGGCGCCAGATTTTCAGCGCCCTTGGCCGGCAGGTAAACATCCAGCTTTTCGCGTTGGCTGTTGCCGTAGGCGACATCCTTGAGGTCGGGCTGCGGGCCGGGCTTGGCGGCAGCAGTCCTGGACTGAAGGCGGTCCACCCGCCGCGCCCAGTCGGCGCAGGAGAGCGCGTTGCCGCCCTCGTTCTCCTGGTTTGCACTCTCCGCTGCCCGTTCCTGCAAGCGTTCGCGGAGTCGGTCGCGTAAGGGGCCGGCCTGCAGGTCGGTCACGATGCCGGCGACGACGACGGCCAACAGAAGAATCCGAAGGGAGAACGATTTCGCCATGATAGACACTCCGCAAGACGTTGACCGCCGGGTGGCGGCCAAGCGATGGAATGCCCCGATTTTCGCCGCTTGCCGGCGAAAAAATCGCAACGGCATGGTAAGGGATTGTTGCAAATGTTTGCCGGGCGGCGCGCCCGGCGCCGATTCACCCCTGCCCGGTCACCCCTTGCACTTGCCCCCGTCGGCCGGCCGGTCCGACACCAGTGGCCGCAGCACCGGTTCCATCTGCTTCATGATCTGCACCGGTAACGCCGACGTGAAGTCGTAGCCGGCCGCCTTCGAACCCGGTACGAAAGCCGTGACCACGCCGTAGAAACGGTCGCCGAGGTAGAAGGCGAAGGTGGCGGCTCTGTTCATGACCTTGGCGCTGCGCACGCCGCCGTCGGCGCCGATCACCTTGGAGCGGTGGTCGCCGGTGCCGGTCTTGCCGCCGACCAGCAGCGGCTTTTCCTCGTGGTCCTTGTAGGTATCCTTGAGGCGCCGGGCGGTGCCGCTATTGACCACGCGCAGCAAGGCGCGGCGGGTGACCAGGGCGACTTCGACCGGCATCACCCGCTGCCCGGCTTCCGGCTGGCGCTTCAGGCGCGTCTCGTACGGCGTATTGGCGGCAAACAGCAGCTCGTCGACACGCACCGTCGGCCGGCGGATGCCGTCGTTGACGACGATACCCATCAGCTCGGCCAGCGCGGCCGGTCGGTCGGCCGAACTACCGATCGACGTGGCCAGCGAGGGGACCAGATGTTCGAACGGATAGCCCAGGCGCCGCCATTCTTCGGCGATGCGCTCGAAGGCGGCCACTTCGACGACGATGTCGATGCGCACCTGCTGGGCGTGCTTGAAGCGCGGGGCGAACAGCCATTTCGAGGCATCGCGGCGGGCGTCGACGCTGGCCGGCACGATGTCCTTGAGCGTCGCCTTCGGCTCGCTCTGCAGGTGACGGACCAGCCACAGCTCCAGCGGATGCACCCGGGCCAGGTAGCCCTGGTCGGCCAGGCTGTACTGGCGCGTGGCGTGGGCGTCGAACAGCTTGCGCAGGCCGGCATCGGTGCCCGCCTTGTCGCCCAGCTGCTTGCGCATGAAGACAACGAAGCTGGCGAAATCGCTCTTCGGCAGCACGCTCAGGTAGGCGGCGGCCTGCGGCACGGGCCGGCTGGGTACCGAGTCGCTGAGCACTTCGAGCCGGTCTTCCGGCGCCACGTCGCGGTACTTGTGCCAGTAGGTGCGCAGGAAGCCGAGGCCTTCGCGCTCGGCAAAGCGCTTCAGGAAAGCCTGCCGGGTCGCCTCGTCGTCCTTGTCGCGCAGGCCACGGGCCGGCGCGTCTACGGCCTCGTAGGCGTGGTAGTGAGCGACGTCGTGCATGATGCGCACGAAGGACAGATTGACCGACTGCTCCAGCGCCTCGGCGACGCTCGGATTCTGGCCGTCGTCCTCGTGCTTGAAATTGCTGAAGCGGTGAATACCGCCGCCGGTAAAGAAGGTCTCGCCGGGGTTGGCCGAGTAGCGGCGCTCCATGGCGGCTTCGAGCAGCTCTTCCAGGGTCGTCGCCGGCTTGGCGCGCAGGATGTCGATGGCCCAGCTGCTCAGGCGGTCGGCTGGATGGCGCGGCAGCTTGGCCAGTTCCTCGGCCGGCGTCGTGCCATAGCGCTTGTGCAGGTCGGCGACGACCAGCAGGTAGGAAACCAGCGTGCGGAACTTGGCGCTGGAACCGAGATCGAGCTTGGTGCCGGCATTGATGTCGAGCGGCTGGTCGAGGTTGTCGGCCTGGATGCGCAGCACATTGGCGTTCGGCGTGCGCTCGTAGAGGGTCAGGCTGTAATTGACCAGCTTGGGGTCGCCCTTGGCCAGCAGCCGGGTTTCCTTGAAGCCGCCGCAGGCCAGGAAGGCCGGATCGGCCATGCGATTGAGAATGCGCGTCACCGCCTGCTGGCTGGGGCCGTCGAGCGTGCTGTGGGCGCTAAGGTCGTAGCGGTCGAGGGCATACAGGTTCTCGACGTCGAGCAGGTCGCCCAAGGTGCCGCGGATTTCATTGACCGCCTTGCGCTCGACGAAAGACACCTCCTCGCCGGGCCGCGCCTGGCGGGCCGGGGTGATCTGCACCTTGAGCGCCGCCTCGCGCAGGTCCGCCGGGATCAGGTGGTCTTCGGCGAGCAGGCGGATATAGCTGTCGGTCAGCGTATTCAGCCGGCCGGTCGTGTCGCCGAGCAAGCCCGATGGGCGGCGCTGGGCGACGAACAGCGACAGCGCCTGTTTGAAGGCCTGCGCCCGCAGGCCGAGATCGGCCTTGGGGTCGGCCAGCAGTTGATTGACCCGGACGAACTCCTGGCCGTACCAGGCCCACAGTCCGTCGCCCAGGCCATTGACCTCGCCGTAGCCGGGGATGCCGCCGAGCGGCACGGAATTGACAAAATCGAGCACGATGCGCCGCCGCGCCGGCATGTTCTCCTCGCCGTCCTGATAGGCGCGCAACGCGGCCGACATCATCTGGTGGTATTTGTCATGGGCGTTCTTGGTGCGGCCGCCCGGCGAATGGCGGAACTTCTCGATCTGCGTCGCCAGCGTGCTGCCGCCGGCCCGGCCACCGCCAAGCCCGGCCTGGCGCATGGTCTCGCCGGCCGCGACGCGGGTCAGGCGGCCCCAGTCGACGGCCGGGTTGTGCTTGGGCGCGTCGGGATCGAGCAGGTCGCGGTTTTCGATGAACAGCAGAGCCTCGACCAGCACCGGGGGAATGGCCTCGAAATCCGGGTATTGCTGGCGCGGATACTGGCTGTCGTAGAGCGGCTGCCCATGGCGGTCGAGAATGCGCAGGCCGGCCCGCGACTTCTCGCGGTAGATCGGGAAATGCCCCTCGCCGACCAGGCTGCGAAAGCCCGGCGACTGCCTGGCCTGGGCATCAATCACATAACCGGCGCCGGTCAGGCGCGGCAGGAAAACGTGCAACTGAGTATAGCCGAGGCGCTGGTCGTAGGGGCCGACGCCAGGCAGCCAGATGTCCTTGTCTGCACCCGGTTCGACGGTCCAGGTCGAGGTCTTGGCCTGCCCGGCAAAGTACTCGGCCTGAAAGTGCGAGGTCTGCACTTCGTAGATGGCGGCGCCGCCGGCCGCGGCCAGCAGGGCCACCAAACCGAGAGCGAAATAGAGTTTCCAGCGCGTCGGCCGGGGTTTGGGGCTGTCTTGGAAATCGTTGCTGGCCATGAGTCGGGGCTGAATGTTGTGCAAGCGCGACGAGCAGGCAGTGCCAACCCGGCGCCCTGTTTTTATGGGCGGTACCTTTCTGCCCGGCATGGCCAGACAGCAGCTTGATTCTACCTGCTCCCCGGACGATTCGGGGGCTGTCTTACCGACAATCCGGGCGCACGACAGCCGGTAAAAACTGCTATGGTTAAGAATAATGTCATTCCCGCGCGAGACATTCTTCCATCATGGATCGGACCGCCTCCAGCCTGGTCAGCCAGAGCGTTGAAACAACGCTGAAGAGCCTGGGTAGCAGCGCCAGTGGCCTGTCCGCCGGCGAGGCAAGGCGGCGTCTGGGCGAATTCGGCGCCAACCGTGTCGAAGCCGTTGCCGGCGAGCCTTTATGGCTGTTGTTTGTCCGCGAGTTCGGCCATTTCTTCGCGCTGATCCTTTGGCTGGCGGCCGGCCTGGCCTTTTTTGCCGCCTATGCCGATCCCGGCCAGGGGATGCTGCAGCTTGGGATGGCCATCGTCGGCGTCATCGTCGTCAATGGCTGCTTCTCGTTCTGGCAGGCCTATCGCACCGAAAAGGCGCTGGCCGCGCTGCAGCAGTTGTTGCCGCAGCAGGTCGAGGTGCGGCGCGACGGCGCCACCCAGTCGGTCGCGGCGACCGAACTGGTTCCCGGCGATATCGTGCTGCTGGCCGAGGGCACACGGGTGCCGGCCGACTGCCGGGTCATCGAGAGCTGGAGCCTGCGCGCCAACCTGGCGACGCTGACCGGCGAATCGTATGCGCGCACCATCACCGCCGAAGCCGCCGCCACTACCAACGCCCTGCAGGCGCCGAACCTGCTGTTTGCCGGCACGCTGATCATCGCCGGCGAATGCACGGCCATCGTCTTCGCCACCGGGATGCGGACCGAATTCGGGCGCATCGCCCACCTGACGCAGACGGCCGGCGAGACCGAGTCGCCGCTGCAGCGCGAGATACGGCGCGTCTCGCATCTCGTCGCCCTGCTCGCCCTGGCGCTCGGCCTGGTCTTCTTCGCCATCGGCCAGTGGATCGGCCTGCCCTTCTGGGCCAATTTCGTCTTCGCCATCGGCATCATCGTCGCCAATGTGCCGGAAGGCCTGCTGCCCACGGTCACGCTGTCGCTCGCCCTGGCCGCCCAGCGCATGGCCCGGCGCCAGGCGCTGGTCCGGCATCTACCCGCCGTCGAGACGCTGGGCAGCGCGACGGTGATCCTGACCGACAAGACCGGCACGCTGACCCAGAACCGGATGACGGTGCGCGAGTTGTTCGTCGCCGGCCGCCATCATCTCGCTGCCGAGCGCTGGCCGCGGGCCGAGGACCTGCGCCTGCGGGCGGCGGCCCGTTTTTGCCACAGCCTGAAATTCCACGCCGGCGAGCCAGCCGGCGATCCGATGGAAATCGCCCTCTGGCAGTTCGCCGGCGACATCCCGGAATTCGGCCGCCGGGCCGGCGAACTGCCTTTCGATACCGAGCGACGCCGGATGTCGGTGATCTGGCGCGAGGCCGACGGCAGCGGCAGCCTGTTTTGCAAGGGCGCGCCGGAGGTGATGTTTGCGCTATGCACCGGCTGGCTGGACGGCGATGCGCTGCGTCCCTTCGATGCTGCGGCGCTGGCCAGCTTCCGCAGCGCCCAGGATGACCTTGCGGCGCGCGGCCTGCGCGTGCTGGCGCTGGCCTGGAAGCCGCTGGCCGCCGACGGCGAGGCCGGCGAAAGCGAGTTGCAACTGTGCGGCCTGGTCGGCCTCGAAGACCCGCCCCGGCCCGATGTGCATGAGGCGATCACGCGCTGCCGCTCGGCCGGCATCAAGGTGATCATGGTCACCGGCGACCACCCGCACACCGCCGTCGCCATCGCCCGCGAAATCGATCTCGTGCGTGCGCCGACGCCCCATGTCGTGACCGGCGACGCCCTGCGCGACCTTAGCCCGGCCGGCCTGCAACTGGCGCTCGACAGCCCGGAAATCGTCTTCGCCCGGATGAGCGCCGACCAGAAAATGCTGGTCGTCCAGGCGCTGCAACACAAGGGCGAGATCGTCGCGGTGACCGGCGACGGGGTCAACGACGCGCCAGCCCTGAAAACGGCCGACATCGGCATCGCCATGGGCCTGTCCGGTACCGACGTGGCCCGCGAGGCGGCCGACATCGTACTGCTCGACGATCACTTCGCCACCATCGTCAATGCCATCGAGGAAGGCCGCGCCGTCTTCGACAACATCCGCAAATTCCTGACTTACATCCTGACCTCGAACATCCCGGAACTGGTCCCCTACCTGGCGTCGGTATTGTTCGGCATCCCGCTGCCGCTGACCGTCATCCAGATCCTCGCCGTCGATCTTGGCACCGACATGCTGCCGGCGCTGGCGCTGGGCGCCGAGCCGCCCAACCCCGAGGTGATGAACCGCCCGCCGCGTCCGCGCACCGAGCGCCTGCTCTCCTGGCCGCTGCTCGCCCGCGCCTATCTTTTCCTCGGCCCGCTCGAAGCGGCCATCGCCATGGCGCTGTTCTTCGTCGTCCTGACCGGGCACGGCTGGCATTTCGGCCAGATGCCGGGCGCCGGCGACCCGATCTATCTGCAGGCGACGACCGCCTGCCTGCTCGGCATCGTGCTCGCCCAGGTCGCCAATGTCTTCGTTTGCCGCCACCCACGGCTGCCGGCCTGGCACTTCCCGCTGTTCGGCAATCGCCTGCTGCTGGCCGGCGTGGTGACCGAATTGCTGTTGCTGCTGGCCATCGTCTATACGCCACCGGGCAACGCACTGTTCGGTACGGCGCCGCTCCCTGCCGACCTCTGGCTGCTCGGCGGATTGCTGGCGCTCGGCCTGGCTGCCAGCGAGGAAATCCGCAAGTTCATCGCCCGGCGCCAGGAGCCCATCCGGCCTTAGAAAATTTCGATTTTGGCCGTTTTTTCCGGCCGACCGTAGCATTTGGCCGGTAGACAAATCCTGATACAAATCGTCGCAGAAACGCTACTTGAAAAATTCCATTCCGGTACCAAACTGCGCTTCTAGCCACTTTGACAGGAGTCTCCGATGCAGCCCGAACCCCATCGGCAAGAACGGACGCTCAGCCGGTTCTTGCAACTGTCCCGCCTCCATCTCGGCCTGATCCAGGCCCCCGCCACCGTCAGGCCGCCGCGCCGCGTCGCCGGTTCGACCCGCCAGATGCTGCGTTCGCTGGTCGTTGCCGGCTCGCTCGGTGCCCTGTTCGGCAGCCCCGCCTTCGCCAGTGAAACCAGTCGCCCGGCCGAACCCGGCAAGCGTCACCAGAACACGCACAGCGCCCGGAGCAAGGCCGACGACCAGCCGGCCTACAGCCATCGCCTGGCCGTTCCCGGCAAGCATCGCTGATCGCTTTTCAACAAACCCACGCCACAAGAGGTGAACATGAAACGTATCCCCCTGAAGATGACCGTCGCCGCCGTCGCCCTTGCCGCCGCACTGGGCGGCGCCTATTCGCTCGGCCAGAACGTCCCCTTCGCCAGCGCCCACGCGGCGCCGCAGCCGGTCGTTGCACTTGCGCCGGCCACGCCGCCGGTCCTCGCCCCGAACGGTCTGCCGGACATGCGCAGCATCGTCGCCAGCAACGCCCCGGCCGTCGTCAACATCAGCGTCACCGGCACGCGAAAGACTGCCGCCAACCTGCCCGATCTCCAGCAAATGGACCCGAACGACCCGTTCTACCGCTTCTTCCGCCATTTCCGCGGTCAGATGCCGGAGAGCAACCAGCCGCTGCACGGCCTCGGCTCGGGCTTCATCGTCACCCCGGACGGCACGCTGCTGACCAATGCCCATGTCGTCGACGGGGCCGAGGAAGTCACCGTCAAGCTCAGCGACAAGCGCGAATTCAAGGCCAAGGTGCTCGGGCTGGACAAGGCCAGCGATGTCGCCGTGCTGAAGATCGACGCCAAGAACCTGCCGACCGTCAAGATCGGCTCCTCGGCGCAAACCCAGGTCGGCGAATGGGTGCTCGCCATCGGCTCGCCCTACGGCTTCGAGAGCAGCGCCAGTGCCGGCATCGTCTCGGCCAAGTCGCGCAGCCTGCCGGACGGCAGCTATGTGCCATTCATCCAGACCGACGTCGCGGTCAACCCCGGCAATTCCGGCGGCCCGCTGTTCAACATGAACGGCGAGGTGGTCGGCATCAACTCGCAGATCTACTCGCGCAGCGGCGGCTACCAGGGGCTGTCCTTCGCCATCCCGATCGAAGTGGCGATGAACGTCGAAAAGCAGATCGTCGCCCACGGCAAGGTCCAGCGCGGCAAGCTTGGCGTCACCATCCAGGAGGTCAATCAGTCGCTGGCCGACAGCTTCGGCCTGGCCAAACCGGCCGGTGCGCTGGTCGCCGCGGTCGAAAAAGGCAGCCCGGCAGCCAAGGCCGGCCTGGAGCCGGGCGACGTGATCCTCGGCATCGACGGCAAGGCCATCGACAACTCGGGCGAACTGCCGGCCGCCGTCGCCACCAAGCGCCCCGGCGAAGCGGCCAGCCTGCAGGTCTGGCGCAAGGGTGAGACGCGCAACATCGAGGTTAAGGTCGGCACCTTTGCCGAGGAGAAAGTTGCCTCGGCCGACAACCAGCCCGCCGACAAGGGCCGGCTCGGCGTCGCGGTGCGCCCGCTGACGCCGGATGAACAACGCCAGGCCGAAGTCAAGGGCGGCGTCCTCGTCGAACAAGTTGGCGGCGCGGCCGGCCGGGCCGGCATCCAGCCGGGCGACATCATTCTCTCGGTCAACGGCCAGCCGATCCGGGACATCGAGCAACTGCGCGGCATCATCGCCAAGTCCGGCAAGAAGGCGGCGATCCTGATCGAACGCGGCGATTCGCGCATCTTCGTGCCGGTCGATCTCGGCTAAACGCGAAAAAGGCCGTTCGGATGAACGGCCTTTTTCCGACTCAACTGATCAGGAACGTCCCCGCAGGCGCCGGAACAGTGCCTCGCTGCTGTCGTCGAACGCCCCGCCCTGCAACTGCAGCAGCCGAATGTTGAGCACCATGTTCTCCAGCACCAGTTTGGCGGCCACCGTCATCAGCAGCATCTGGCGGTTGTCCTCGTCCATGTCGCCAGCCTGCTCGACGATTGAACGAACCTGATTGCAGACCAGCAGGCGCAGGGCGTCCTCGTCGTAGGGCAAGTCGGCGTAGTCGATGGGGTCTTCGACCTCGATTTCGCGAATCATCGCGGCAAGCTCTTCGCTACTGGCAATCATGGCAACTCCCGGGAAGCAGGCTCTTGCCAGTAAGACCGCAGGATCAGCAAAAAAGTGCGGCCGACGCAAAAAAGGCCGTTCGGATGAACGGCCTATGTCGTGTGTCTCGCAGCGGAAACCGGAGCGACGCTAGTAGCAGGCATCCAGCTGGCTTTCCGGCAAACGCTCCATCTCGGAAGCGGCGAAGACCCTGTTGCGTCCGATCTCCTTGGCCCGATACAACGCCTTGTCGGCTTCCGCCAGCAAATCGCCAAAACCGAGCGCAGCCTTTGACAAATCAGCCACGCCAACGCTAAGCGTGCATTGGAACACCCCGTCATGGCCGCAGCTCAATTGGGTCTCGGCAAAACGGCGCCGCAGGCGATCTGCAAGCTTACAGGCCTGCTCCTCCGAGCTCCCCGGCAGCAAGACACAAAACTCTTCGCCGCCATAGCGGGCAAAATAATCCCCGGCCCGGATCGTGGCGGTGACGATGCGCGACAACTCGCGAAGGACCGCATCCCCGACCGGATGACCATGTCTGTCATTGACCGACTTGAAGTGGTCGATATCCAGCATCAACACGGCCAACTGCCCGCCCGAGCGGGAGAAATGCGCATAGAGATGCTCGCCAATTTCTTCGAGCCCGCGCCGATTCAAGGCATTGGTCAGGCTGTCGCGGTTTGCCAGCAACTGCAGCTCATTGGCCAGGCGGAAATTGACCAGCAATACAAAACCGAAGTTGATGACGATCAGCATGGCCGCAAAGACCAGGAAAACCATCAGATTGATCGGCTCCGGCGTGATGATGTAGTTGGCCATCGGATTGGCAAGCATGACCGCCGGGATGCGAGCCACCGTGACCAGCGCCATAATGGCGAACGCCCCCCCGGTGAGCCAGTAGGCAGTGCGCAGATGCCTGGAGACATTGATCAGCAAGTTGCGGGCACATAGCCCATACAAAAGCCCCATCAGCAAGGAATTGCAGACAATTCTCAGCGTGATGCTGGGCGCCACGGTCGTAAACACGAAGTTAACCAGCAGCGAGAGGATTGCCGCCACCAGCGGAATGCGCCAATCGGGGCGGGTTTCTTCCTCGAAAACCTGGATTCCCACCAGTTGCAAGCCAGCGGCCACGGCGAGCAGCGGACCGCTGAACAGAAATATCTTTGTCGAGTCTCCGATCGGCGTAAAAACCAAAGCCAATCCAATGCTGTACAGCAGATTGGCCAGCGCCCAGTACTTGACGCCGCGGATATGCTTGGCGTGAACGCCCACCAGATAAAGCACGCCTGATAGCAATATGCTCAGTAACACTGACATAAAGATCATTGAGCGAATATCAAGCGCCACAGTATTCCTTGCGAAAAATCACAGTATTTTTCAGTATCGGCTGAGCAAAAAGCCGATACCAATCTCGAACAGCAACATGCCCTTTGGCAACCGGAGATGCAAAGCGACGGAATG
The DNA here is from genome assembly GCA_020621865.1 of Betaproteobacteria bacterium. GTDB lineage: Bacteria > Pseudomonadota > Gammaproteobacteria > Burkholderiales > Rhodocyclaceae > Azonexus. The sequence goes on from JAHRYW010000003.1 coordinate 140,951, forward strand.
CCTTGTGCGCCGGGCGGGGCAACCAGGGCACCAGCGGCGCCATTGTGTCACCTATGTGATTTTTATCAAATCCCAATTGGCATCATTTCAGCTGACTCGACATGTACTCAGAGTGCTCTGCGACTGGAAAGTGCCAAAAACAAAAGCCCCGACAAGGGGCTCTTGGTGAGGCAAGCGCTACTCACAAGCCAGCGATCAATTCAACTTTTCCGGACTGCCGCAGCACTGCTTGAACTTCTTGCCGCTGCCGCAGGGGCAAGGATCGTTGCGGCCGATTTTATCGTCGCTGCGCTGCACGGTGCCTCCGCTGCGCTTGTTGCGCCAGAAGTTGTACAGCGTCTGCACGATGACCGGCAGGTTTTCCTGGATATCGGCCACCAGCCGGGCTTCCTCGGCCGGCGGGAACCAGCGTTCGCCGCTCTTTTCGGCATCTTCCTTGAGCATGCCGTTGAGCATGAACATCGGTTCGAGCAGTTCCGAGAGATCGTCGGCGTGCTTGCCGGCCAGTTCGTACCAGTCGCCGGCCAGGCCGGCGCCGAACACGTAGGAATCGGCCCAGGCTTCGTAGTCGTAGGTTTCGCAGCTTTCGTCGACCGGATAGAGCACCGGGGCGATGGTTTCGTCGTTCAGCAACGAGGCGGCGATGTCGTTGTTCATGCGCATCAGCAGTTCCAGCGCGGCTTCGACATCGGGGTTGCCGCCGGCTTCCAGGCCCTTGCCCAGCGCCTCGCTGAGCCAGACGGCCGGGGCCACCGGCTGCGGGCCGCTGACCACGGCGCAGAGCATGGCCTGGATTTCGTCGAGGCGCATCGCCTCGCCCTGGAAAATCTCGGCTTCGAGGAGTTCTTCAAGCCGGTCGAGATCGGCGTCGGTCAAGGGGTTTGGGTTCATTTTTGTGTTCCTGGGCAATAGATGAATCATAGCCCAGAACGGCCCTGCCCGCAGCCTCGGCTGCCCGGCCCGGACCTTACGGCGGCCCGATTTGCTCGGGCCGGTCGACGTCGTGCAGCACGCCGGGGTCGTCGACCGGGCAAGGAAGCAGCAGGCCCGGATGGGCTTCGAGAATCGCCTTGCCGCCCTGGTCGCCGGTCAGTGCCTGCAGCGCCGGCCGATGTTCGGCGGCGAAGCCGACCGGATGCCCCGGGCATCCGGCATAAAAAGCCCTGGCCAGCCCCGCCCCACCCTGCATCGCATCGATCACCGCACGATAACTGGCCGGCTGGATGTAAGGCATGTCGGCCAGCCCAACCAGCCAGCCGGCGGCGTCGGCACTGGCGGCGACGCCGGCCGCCAGGCTGTGGCCCATGCCCTGCTCCGCTGACGGGGAAACGACCGTTTCCAGCCCCGCGTCGGCCAGCAGCCGGGCCAGTTCTGTATCGTCCGGGCGAACGACGACGATGGTTCGCGGGCAGGCAGCGGCCAGCTTGCGGGCCGCCGCGAGTGCCATTGGCGTACCGTCGACAAGCGGCTGAAGCCGCTTGTCGCTGCCGAAACGCTGGCTGCGCCCGGCGGCGAGCAGGAGCCCGACAATTTCCGTCATTCGATCTTGCAGGCGTAGGGGTCGGCGAATGCTACGGTCGATGGCAAATTTCGGCCATTTTTCACAGCGGTCATCTCGGCCAGGATGGCGACGGCGATTTCCGGCGGCGTCCGGCTGCCGATGGGCAGGCCGACCGGACCATGCAGGCGGTCGACTTCGGCCTGCGAGAGGTCGAAATACTGCAGCAGCCGTTCGCGGCGCTTGCCGTTGTTGGCCTTCGAACCCAACGCACCGACGTAGAAGGCCGGCGACTTCAAGGCTTCGAGCAGCGCCATGTCATCGAGCTTGGGATCGTGGGTCAGCGCGACAACCGCGCTGCGTGGATCGAGATTCAGTGCGCTGACCGCATCGTCGGGCATCTCGGCGATCCGTTCGGTGCCCGGCACGTCCCAGCCGTCGGCGTATTCGCTGCGCGGATCGCAGATGTAGACGCGATAGCCGAGCGCCTGGGCCATCGTCGCCAGGTAGTGCGAAATCTGCCCGGCGCCGATGATCAGCAAGCGCCAGGCCGGGCCGTGCAGCGTGACCAGCGTTTCGCCATCCCACTGCTGGCTGTCGCCGGCGCTGCCGCTTTCGAGACTGACCTTGCCTGTAGCCAGTGCCACCCGCCGATGGACCAGCTGGCCGGTAGCGATGCGCTGCGCCAGTTGGTCGAGCAGCCCGGCATCGGGCGCCGGTTCGAGCACCAGTTCCAACGTGCCGCCGCAGGGCAGGCCGAAACGGTGCGCCTCGTCAGCAGTGACGCCGTAGCGCAGCAGGCGCGGTGCCGCGTTGCCCAATTCAACGGTGAACTCGCCGCTCGCTGCCCGGCTGATCAGATCGTCCTCGATGCAGCCGCCGGACACCGAACCCTGCACCTGACCGTCGTCGCGCAGGATCATCCAGGCGCCCGGCGGCCGGGGTGCGGAACCCCAGGTCCGGGCGACAGTGACCAAAGCGAAGCGATGCCCCGCCGCGGCCCAGCTACGGGCGGCGGCGAGGACCTGGGTATCCAGGCTGTCCATCTCAGGCCACCAGCTCGCTGGTGTTGAACGGCAGGTTGCGCAGGCGCTTGCCGGTGGCGGCGGCGATGGCGTTGGCGACGGCCGGGGCGAGCGGTGGCACGCCGGGTTCGCCAATGCCGGTCGGCGGCGCGGCCGAAGGTACGATATGGACCTCGACCTTGGGCATGTCGGCGATGCGCAGCAGCGGGAAGCCGTCGAAATTGCCCTGCTCGACGCGGCCGTCCTTCAGCGTGATCTCCTCGTACAGCGAGCTCAGCGCAAAGCCGACGCCGCCCTCGACCTGCGAGCGGATGTTGTCCGGGTTGATCGCGGTGCCGCAATCGACGGCGCTGACGATACGGTCGACCTTGACCGAGCCATCCTTCCTGACCGTCACTTCGGCGACATGGGCAACGTAGGAATTGAATGACTCATGCACCGCGACGCCGCGGCCGCGACGCTCGCCGGCCTTGGCCTTCAGCGGCTGGCCCCAGCCGGCCTTGTCGGCAGCCAGCTTGAGCACGCCGGCGTGGCGAGGGTGTTCGGCCAGCAGTTCAAGGCGCATGGCGACCGGGTCCTTGCCGGTGGCCGCCGCCACCTCGTCGAAGAAGGTTTCGGTCGAAAACGCCGTATGCGACGAGCCGACCGAGCGCCACCACAGCACCGGCACGCCGATATCGGTCGGCGTATGCAGGTCGACGGTCAGGTTCGGGATGGCGTACGGCAGGTTGGCCGCGCCTTCGACCGAAACGGCGTCGATGCCGTCCTTGACCAGCATTTTTTCAAACGGCGAGCCGATAATGATCGACTGCCCGACCAGCCGATGCCGCCAGCCGGTCAGCTTGCCGCTGCCGTCTACCGCCGCCTCCAGAGCATGATGGAACAGCGGCCGGTAGTAGCCGCCGCGCATGTCGTCCTCGCGCAGCCAGACCAGTTTTACCGGCGCGCGACCGTTGATCGCCTTGGCGATCTGCGCCGCTTCGATCACATAGTCCGAATCCTTGCAGGCGCGCCGGCCAAAGCTGCCGCCGGCGAACAGCATGTTGATCTTGACCTGTTCCGGCTTCAGGCCGAGCGCGTGGGCCAGGCCGTACTGGTCGCCGGTGTGCAGTTGCTCGCCGTTCCACACCTCGCAGCCGTCAGCGTCGAGCTTGACGACGCAGTTCATCGGCTCCATCGCGGCATGGGCAAGGTACGGGAAATCGTAGGCAGCGCTGACCACCTTGGCAGCGCCGGCAAAGGCCTGATTGGCATCGCCGCTCTGCTTGGCGACCAGCCCCGGCTTCTTGGCCATTTCCTTGTAGCGGGCGAGGATCTCGGCGCTGCCCAGTTTGAAGGCAGCGCTGTCGTCCCAGACCACTGACAAGGCATCACGGCCCTTCTTGGCGCTCCAGGTGTCCTTGGCCAGCACGGCGACGCCGGTCGGGATCTGCACGACCTCGACAACGCCCTTGACCGCTTTTGCCCTGCTGGCATCGAAGGATTTGACCTTGGCGCCGAATTGCGGGGGATGAGCGACCACGGCGACCAGCATGCCGGGCAGGAAAACGTCCTGGGTGAACTTGGCCGTGCCGTTGGTCTTGGCCGAACTGTCCTTGCGTTTGGCCTGCTTTCCGATCAGCCGGAAATCCTTGGGGTCCTTCAACTTGACGTCGGCCGGCACGGCTTCCTGGGCGGCAGCTTCCGCCAGTTGCCCAAAGCTCGCCTTGCGACCGCTCGCCGGGTGGCTGACCACGCCGTCGCGGACGACGATGCCGGCCGCGTCGACCTGCCAGTGCTTGGCAGCGGCCGAGACCAGCATGGCCCGCCCGGCGGCGCCGGCCTTGCGCATCTGCTCCCAGGAGTTGGCCATCGCCGTGCTGCCGCCGGTGCCCTGCGCCGGGCCCCAGAACAGGTTGTTGTAGCGCTTGGCGTCGGCCGGCGCGCCTTCGACGCGGACCTGCTTCCAGTCGGCATCGAGTTCCTCGGTCAGCATGGTTGCCAGGCCGGTGTAGGTACCCTGTCCCATCTCCAGGTGCTTGGAAATGACGGTCACGCTGTTGTCGGCACCGATGCGCAAAAAGGCGTTCGGCTCGAATGAGACCTTCGCGGCCAGGCCTTCGCCGGCCTTGCCGGGGCCGGCGGCTGGCAGCGTGGCGGCAATCGCCGGCAGACAGAAGCCCAGCGTCAGGCCGGCACCGCCCTGCAGGAAACGGCGGCGGCTGAGGTTTTCAATGGTGATTTCTGACATGTCGCTCTCCTCAGGCCAGCGCCTTGGCGGCTTCGTGGATGGCCGCGCGGATGCGGACGTAGGTGGCGCAGCGACAAAGGTTGCCGGACATCGCATCGTCGATGTCGGCATCGCTCGGCTTGCGGTTGTGGCTGAGCAGTGCAACGGCACTCATGATCTGGCCGGACTGGCAGTAGCCGCACTGCACGACGTCGAGCTTGCGCCAGGCCTCCTGCACCGCCTTGCCGACCTTGCCGGCATCGACCGCCTCGATGGTGGTGATCTTGCGCCCGATCACCGACGACACCGGCGTCATGCAGGCGCGAACCGGGGCGCCGTCGAGATGCACGGTGCAGGCGCCGCACAGCGCCTGGCCGCAGCCGTATTTGGTGCCGGTCAGCTGCAGCGTGTCGCGCAGCACCCAGAGCAGCGGGGTATCCGGCTCGACATCGGCCTTGAGCGCCTTGCCATTCACATTCAGTTGGATCATCTGCAGACTCCTCGTTGGGGTTGGGGCTCCGGCGATCAGGGTCACCGGTTTGTGCCAATCAGTGTGGGTGCAGCGGCGACCGAAGCGTTAACCGGAAAATCCGTATTTATTGCCTGATCCTCCAGAATCGCACCACCGGCGCTCGTCAGCCGGCAGCAAAAACGCTACTCTGACCGGCATGGACATAGCCGCTCAGACCATCCCGCTCGCGATTGATTCCATTGCCATGGAAAACAGCCAACTGGCCAGCCAGCGCGAGGAACTCGCCGACATCATCCGGCGCCATTGCCGCAGCGACGGCGCGCAGCCGACCGCCGTCCCCGGCCTGACGCTGTTCCGCGGCTCGGCCTGCGCCGCGCAGACCTGCGCCGTGATGAACTCGGTCTTCGCGATGATGGCCCAGGGCGCCAAACGCATCCTGGTCGGCGACGAAGCCTACGACTACGACGCCCGGCATTACCTGATCACCTCGGTCGACCTGCCGATGCTGTCGCGCATCACTCACGCCTGCGCCACCCAGCCCTACCTCGGCTTGGCGCTGAACATCGATCCGCTGAAAATCGGCGAACTGGCCGCCGCGATGCCGACAAACCGCACGCTGGAAGCGGTCGACCGCGGCATCGCTGTCGGCCTGCTCAGTGCCGACATCCAGAACGCCGCGCTACGCCTCGCCCGCCTGCTCGACAACCCGGCCGACATCCCGGTACTGGCGCCGATCATCGAACGCGAACTGCTCTACCGCGTGCTCGCCGGCCCGCTTGGCGGCCGCCTGCGCCAGGCTGTGGCCAGCGGCAGCCACAGCCACCAGATCGTGCGCGCCATCGACTGGCTGAAAGCCAATCTCGACCAGCCGGTCAGCATCGAACAACTGGCCGACCTGGCCAATATGAGCAAGTCGTCGCTGCACTACCACTTCAAGGCGCTGACCGCGATGACGCCGCTGCAGTACCAGAAGCAGCTGCGCCTGCACGAGGCGCGCCGACTGATGCTGCTCGCCGACCACGATGCCGCCTCGGCCGCCCACCGCGTCGGCTACGAAAGCCCGTCGCAGTTCAGCCGCGAATACCGCCGCATGTTCGGCACCCCGCCGGCCCGCGACGTGGCGCAACTGCGGCTGGTCGACGGCGAACCGACCGGGGCGCCGGAACACGCGGCAAATGCTACGGTCTGACCGAAAAAACAGGGAAAATCAAAATGCCGAAAATCGAGAAAACCGACGCCGAATGGCGTGCCGAGCTGGACGACGAGCAATACCGCGTCACCCGCCAGAAAGGCACCGAGCGCGCCTTCACCGGCCAATACTGGGATTGCGCCGAGGACGGTACCTATCGCTGCATCTGCTGCGGCGCCCCGCTCTTCCGCTCCGAGACAAAGTTCGACTCGGGCTGCGGCTGGCCAAGCTTCCACACGCCGAACGATGAAAACCTGATCGACGAACACGTCGACAAGAGCTTCGGCATGATCCGCACCGAAGTCACCTGCCACGACTGCGGCGCCCACCTCGGTCACGTCTTCCCCGACGGCCCGGCGCCAACCGGGCTGCGCTACTGCATCAACTCGGCGTCGCTGAAGCTGGAGAAGGACGAAGAGTAGAGGCTGCGCCCGCTCGGCGCCAGCGCTTCAGGCCGGGCCAAAATCGCCGTCCTGCCGGCGACTGTAGCGTGTGGCCGGCACCTCCTCCCCAACGCTATCGTCTTCCCGGCGCGGCACGCCGAGCACGGTATTGAGCGGGATCACGCCGGCCCAGACCGGCCAGTCCAGATCCTCCTCGTCGTCCTTGACGCCGCTGTCGCGCACCTTGGCCGAAGCCTCGGCCAGCGGAATGCGCAGCACGCTGGTCGCGTTCAGTTCCTTGTCGTTGATCGGGCGCAGGCTGTCCCAGCGCCCGGGATACAGGCCTTCGATCAGGGCCCGCAGGCTGCGCGCCTTCTCTGCCGGCTCGGTCACCAGCCCGAACTGTCCGTAGATCACCGCCGAACGGTAGTTCATCGAGTGGTGCATGGCCGAGCGCGCCAGTACCAGCCCATCAGCCAGCGCGATCGTGATGCAGGCCTCGCCCTCGGTCAGCGCCCTGAGCATGCGCGAGGCCTTGGCGCCATGTATGTACAGATAGTCGCCGTCGCGCCAATGGATGGTGGGGATGGCATGCACCGCGCCGTCGATCTGGAAGGCAATGCTGCAGATCACCGCAGCATCGACGATGGCCTTGATGGCCTCGGCGTCGTAGTCGGCGCGTTCCGGCTTGCGGCGGACGCGGGTGCGTAAAGAAGGGGCGGTAGCAAGGGTCATGACGGCAGAACTCCAGAGGGTGTCGATAGCCGCACTTTATGGCGCTCATGGTACCTTTCGTAGCACCACGAAACGATCATTCAATGGAGCCACGATGGAGCTGGACTGGCTGCTCGCCCCGCCTCTGCCTGAAGCCATGCCGCGCCAGCGCGTACTTTACCTCCGCTTGCGTGACGCCATCCTGTCCGGCCGCCTGGCGCCCGGCACGCCGCTTCCGGCCAGCCGCAGCCTAGCGGCTTCGCTGAAGATCGCCCGCAACACGGTGCTGTTTGCCTATGAGCAACTGGTCGCCGAAGGCTGCCTGCTGGCGGATCGCCAGGGCACGCGCGTGGCACCGCTTCCCGAGCGTTCTGTTGCACCGTCCGGCGGTGAGGCATCGGCTGTATCGCTGCAACTCTCCGCCCGCGCCGCGGCCGCCTTGCAGCCCGAACCGGCGCGCGAGGCAGCCGCGCTGCCGTTCGCCCCGGGTACGCCGGACTACGGGGCCTTTCCCTTCCGCAGTTGGCGCGCCAGCCTGGAACGGGCCTGGCGCGATGCCGGTTGGCGCCAGCTCGGCTATGCCGCCCACGGCGGCGACCCGGCCTTGCGCGAGGCCATCGCCGGCCATCTGACTACCGTTCGCGGCCTGGCGGTAGACGCGGCGCAAATCGTCATCACCAGCGGGACACAGGCCGCCCTCGATCTCTGCGCCCGGCTGCTGGCCGACCACGGCGACACCGTCTGGGCCGAGAACCCCGGCTACCTCGCCGCCCGCGTCGCCTTTAATCTGGCCGGACTGCGGGTGCACGATGTCCCGGTCGACAGCGAAGGGCTGGCCCCGAACGAAGACGACTGGAGCAAGCATCCGCCGCGCCTGATCATGATTACGCCGTCGCACCAGTACCCCACCGGCCGTGTCATGTCCCTGCCGCGCCGCCTGGCGTTGATCGAGCAAGCACGCCGATCCGGCGCCTGGATCATCGAGGACGATTACGACAGCGAATTCCGCCGCGCCGGCCCTGCCCCGCCGGCGCTATTCGGTTTGCAGGCCGACGCGCCGGTCGTCTACGTCGGCACCTTCAGCAAGACGCTCTATCCCGGCCTGCGCCTTGGCTACCTGGTACTGCCCCACGCCATCGCCACCGATTTCGCCCGTGCCACCACCCAGGCCACGCGTGCCGGACAGGGCATCGAACAGCGCACACTCGCCGACTTCATCCAGCGCGGCTACTACACCAGCCATCTGCGCAGCATGCGGGCGCGCTATGCGGCGCGCCAGGCCGCACTGCGCACGGCGTTGAGGGAAGCCTTCGGATCGTCCCTGGAACTGTCGGGCGGTGAAGCCGGTCTGCATCTGGTTCTCTGGCTGCCGGACTCGATACGCGATAGCGACGTGGTCAAGCGTGCCGCGGCACTGGGGCTGGGCGTGCGGGCGCTAAGCAGCTATACGCGAGCACCGATGACCTGCAACGGGCTGGTCATCGGCTACGGAAATCTTGAGGAAGGAATGCTTGCGGAAGCCGTTCGCCGATTGGTGGCGGCGGTTCAAGCCGAGGACCGGCAGCGGCGCGAAGATTGACTCTTCGCGATACGCTTGAGCCGGATTTCTCGTCGATTCAGCTTATTTCACATCCAGCAACTGGATGTCGAAATTGAGGGTGCTATTCGGCGGAATCGGCCCGACGCCACGAGAGCCATAAGCCGTGTCCGGCGGACAGGTGAGCTTCACCGCACCGCCAACCTTCATTTTCTGCACCCCCTGAGTCCAGCAGGGAATCACGTGATTCAGACCGAACGAGGTCGGCTGATTGCGCTTGAAGGAGCTATCGAACTCCGTGCCGTCCATGAAGGTGCCGCGGTAATGAACGGTCACCTGGCTGGTCGCCGACGGAGTGGCGCCGTCCCCGACCTTGATGTGCTCGATTTTGACGCCTGAGGGCAAAGTCTCGACGTTTGGCGCGGCATGGGCGGCCGCAGCGAAAGCCAGGGTGGCGGCGGATAGAACGATGGATGCAATGCGCATTTCTTTAAGCTCCTGTTGAGGCTGATGCCTGTTTGATGGCCTGGGCCAATACCCTTGGGTCCTCTGCCCCCTGGATACCGGACTGGCGTGCAAAGATAAAGGTCGGGACGGCGGTGACGCCCCAGGTTCTCGCTTCCTGTTCCATGCTCCGGACAAGAGAGACATCCTGCTCTGAAGCGAGGTATTCGATGACTTCACTGCGCGCGTAGCCGCAGGCCGCCGCAAGTTCAGCCAGGACCGCCCTGTCGCCGACATTTTGACCCGACTGGAACTGGCCTTTGAAGAGTTGCTCGACCAGTGCCGTGGCGTCTCCCTTTTGCTGCGCCCAATGAATCAGGCGATGGGCGGATAGCGTATTGGCGCGGACCTGAATTTTCTCGAACTGGTAGTCGATGCCAAGTGCTGCACCGGCTTCCCGGATGCGCTGCCAGATTTCCTCCACCCGCTCGCGACCGCCGAACTTCTCGATCAGGAAAGGCAGGTAGGGCTCACCCTCCGAAGGCGTATCAGGATTGAGGAAGAACGGCCACCAGCGCAGCACATACCGAAAGTCCGGTTGCTCTTCCCGCACAAGGGCTATCGCCCGCTCAAGCCGGCGCAGGCCGATGAAGCACCAGGGGCAAACGACGTCGGAGACGATTTCAATCGTCAAGGGCGCACGGTCGTTCATTGAACCCCCCATTCATCCAGGAAGCGGGCGACGAAGCCTTCCATGTACTGGTGCCGCTCTTCGGCCAGGGCCAGACCGGTCGCCGTGTTCATCCGGTTTTTCAGCAGGAAGAGCTTTTCGTAGAAATGATTCAGGCTGTGGCCTTTCGAGGCCTTGTATTCCTCGGCACTGGCGTGCATCACCGGCGGTACGTCGGGGTCGTAGATCAGTCGGCCGGCATGGCCTCCGTAGGCAAAACAGCGAGCGATGCCAATGGCGCCGATGGCATCCAGGCGGTCGGCATCCTGGACGCACTTTCCCTCCAGGGTCCGCATTGCGGTATGCACGCCCGCGCCCTTGAAGGAAATGGTGGCCACGATGTCGACGACCTGGTCGATGACCTCGGGCGCGGCCCCCTCTTCACGCAGCAACCGCTCCGCCTCACGCGGCCCGACGCTGTCATCGCCGCCATGAAATTTCCAGTCGGCGATGTCGTGGACCAATGCGCCCAGTTCGGCAATTTCCCGGTTCGCGCTTTCGGCCTCGGCAATCTGGCGAGCCAGGCGCCACACCCGGTTGATGTGATGCCAGTCGTGCCCCGAGCTCTCGGCCTGAAATTTGGCCTTGATGTGTTCGGCGACGCGGCCCACCAACCCCTCGGGAACGGCGGCGGCAACTGCCGGCTTGCTTTGGACTTGCTCAGTCATGGCTACCTGAATTCGTGAACGGCTGGCGATGATATTGAGTTCCGGTCAGCCGCGGCAAGGCCAAGCCCAATATTTCCGCCAGCGACCGACCGCCGCAAGGTCACCGCAGCAGCCAGACGTGTTCGGTGGCCGGACATTTGCCGCGCAGGCCGCCAACGATCTCGACGCTGGCCAGCAGCGTCACCTGAAAATACGGCTCGTAAAGGCTGCGCACTTCGTCGGCGCCGACGGCGAACGGCGGGCCGTTTTGCAGGCTCTGATCGTAGTCGTAGGCGATCAGCAGTTGCCGGGCGCGGCCGGTGATGGCGGCGAGATGGTCGGCGTAGCGCTGACGCATGGTGGCGGGTAGCGCGACCAGGGCGGCCCGGTCGTAGACGGCGTCGACCTGGCCAAGCTGCGCGGCGCTCAGTTCAAAAATATCACCGACGTAGATATCGATGTCTTCAGCGGCAAAATGGGTCAGCGGGCCGGCCTGGGTAATGCTCGGCGCCAGATCCATCTCGGCGAACAACTGCTCGACAGCCAGCCGGCTCAACTCGGCGCCGACCACCCGATAGCCGGATTGCAGCAGCCAGAGGATATCGCGTGTCTTGCCGCAGAGCGGTACGAAGACGCGGCTCCCGGCCGGCAGCGAGAGCGCGCCGAAGTGGTCGAGCAGCAAGGGATTGACGTCTTCCTGGTGAAAAGCGATCTCGCTCTTCTCCCATTTGGCGTGCCAGAAACTTGCATCCATTTTTTACTCCTGGTTGTTTGTCGGCTCGCCGGCGAGCGGCGAGCTGCGTTCTTGCATGAAGCGACCGGGCGGTACGCCGAAGGCGCGCTTGAACATGGCCGAAAAGGCCGCCTGGCTGGCATAGCCGAGTTCGGCCGCGACTTCGCCGCACGGCCGGCCGCGGCCGATCAGGTCGAGCGCCCGCGCCAGCCGCAGTTGCTGGCGCCAGGCGCCGAAGCTCATTTTCAGTTCGCTGGCGAACAGCCGGGCCAGCGTCCGCTCGCTGGCGCCGACCCGGGCCGCCCACTCGGCCAGCGACAGCGGCGAGGCGGGATCGTCGATCAGCGCGCCGCACAGCGCCTGCAGCCGGCGATCCGTGGGCAGCGGCAGGCCCAGCGACAGCGGCGGTGCCCGACCGATCTCGGTCAGCAGCAGGCGGATCATCAGGTCGCGGCGCGCCTCGTCGCCCTCTTCGACCCGGCTGATCGCCTCGACCAGCGTGCGCATCAGGTCCGACACCTCGATCACCGAACAGGCGTCGAGCGGCAGCGGCGCTGCTTCGGCAGCAACATAAACGGTGCGCAACTCGACCTCGCCGAGGGCAATGACCTCGTGCTCGATGTGCGGCGGAATCCACACTGCCCGAAATGCCGGCGCCAGCCAGGCCATGCCGGCGGCCGAAATGCGCAGCGCGCCACGCAGCGGAAAGGCGAGCTGCGCCCAGGCGTGGCTGTGCAGTGGCACGCGCACGTCGGGTGGCAGACGGCGCTGATTGACGGTCAGCGGCTCGTCCGGCGTCGGCGCCCGGCGGGGACAGGGGTCGAAAGGCAAGTGTGTCAGCATTGCGATAATTTTTGTCTGATTATCGAATATACGTCAATAGCCGGCGACATAAACTGATCCACCGGACAACTCCCCCACCGCCCGATGACTGCCGAAATCCTGCCCTCTACCGCCCCCCGCGATATCGAAACCATCTCGCTGATCGGCTTCGTGCATGGCGTTTCGCACTTTTTCCACCTGCTGCTGCCGCCGCTGTTTCCGTGGCTGATGCAGGAATTCGGCCTGTCCTTCACCGGCATCGGCGCGACGATGACCGTTTTCTTCATCGTCTCCGGCCTCGGCCAGGCGGCGGCGGGCTTTCTGGTCGACCGCTTCGGTCCCGTGCGGGTGCTGGCCGCCGGTATCGTCTGCTTTGCGCTGGCCGGCGTCGCGCTGCATTTCGCCACCGGCTACGCGTCGCTGATCGTCGTTGCCGCGCTGGCCGGGCTGGGCAACAGCGTCTTCCATCCGGCCGATTTCACCGTGCTCAATCACCGCGTCTCGCAGCCACGGCTGGGGCATGCCTTTTCGGTGCATGGGCTGTCCGGCAACCTCGGCTGGGCAGCGGCGCCGGTGTTCATGACCGGCATTGCCGCAGCTGACGGCTGGCGGACGGCGGCGCTCGGCGCCAGCATCGTCGCCCTGCTCGCACTCGGGCTGCTGCTCTGGCGGCGCCAGGCGCTGGCCGACGCGGAACCGCATGCCGACAAGGCGGCCGGTGATGCCGGGCCGACCTTCGCTTTCCTCGGTGTCAAAGCCGTCTGGCTGTGCTTTTTGTTCTTTTTCCTGATCACGGCCGCCTTCGGCGCCATCCAGAACTTCGCCTGCCCGATCCTGCAGGCGGTCTACGACCTGTCGCTGACGACCGGCGCGCTGGCGCTGTCCACTTACCTGACGGCGGGTGCCGCCGGCATCGTGCTCGGCGGCTTCCTGGCGCAGAAGCAGGCGCAGGATCTGCTGATCGCGCTGGCCCTGGGCTTTGCCGCGCTGCTCGCGATCCTGCTCGCCAGCGGCTGGCCGCCGGCCTGGAGCATCCTGCCGCTGATGGCTGGCATCGGTTTCTGCACCGGCGTGGCCGGGCCGTCGCGCGACCTGCTGGTCCGCCGCGCCGCCACCGCCCGCTTCGGCAAGGCGGCCTACGGGCGCGTCTATGGCTTCGTCTATTCCGGCCTCGATCTCGGGCTGGCGACGGCGCCGCTGATCTTCGGCGGCCTGATGGACGCGCGCCGCTTCGGCGAGGTGCTGATCGGCGTCGCGATCCTGCAGTCGCTGGCCATCTTCAGCGCGCTGCGGGTCGGCAAGACGGCCTGACGCCGAATGCTACGGTCGGCAGCAAAAAACGGCCGAAATTGAAATTTCGACCAAGCCGCGCTGAGCCAGGCGAACCGCTGAAGGCAATACGGATCAGTACGACGAGGCGGTCCAACAACGCCAGGGGCAGCTTGTCAGCGCTTCTACAGTCCGCGCGCCCAGGCCGGGCGCAGATGGGCCGCTTCCGGCGCGGCAATGGCCTGACGAACCTGTTGCAGCAGGCGTTCCCGGTCGGCACCGAGCGTTCCCTTCAAGACCAGCCAGTTCGAGGCGTGATCGCTGCGAAAGACCGTGCGCTTCAGGTCCAGCCCGGCCAGGAAGCGCTCCATCTCGACAAATAATTCGTGCTGATCAAGCGGTTCCCAGCCGGGGAAGCCGGCGCGGAAGCGCTCTTCGCCGAGCGGAAAGCTGACGACCAGCGTCGCCAGGTATTCCGGTTGCGTGGCATTGGCCAACCTGGCCGAGTTTTCGGCGTGCTGCGCCGACAGCGCCTTGCCGCCGAGGCCGTTGAGGATCATCACCGAGCGGGTGATGCCGGCGGCGCCCAGCTTGTCCAGCGCTTCGCAGGTGCTGGCGAAGGTTTCGCCCTTGTTCACCGCCGCCAGTACCTGATCGTCGCCGGATTCGGCACCGACGTAGACCATTTTCAGGCCGGCTGCCGCCAGTTCGTTTATTTCCGCCTGGCTCTTTTTGCGCAGGTTGCGCGGCAGGCAGTAGCTGGAGATGCGCCGCACGGCCGGCAGGTGGGTGCGGATCGCTTCCAGGATGGTCAGCAGGCGCCGCGTCGGTAAAACCAGCGCGTCGCCGTCGGCCAGGAAAACGCGGCGAATCTCGTCGCCATAGCGCTGGCCGGTCAGGCGGATGCTTTCCAGCACCTCCTCTTCGCCGCGTGCTCGAAAAGCCTTCTGCGGCGCCGTGTACATCTCGCAAAAAGTGCAGTGGTTCCACGAGCAGCCATCGGTGACCGGCAGGATCAGCGATTCCGCCTCGCTGGGCGGGCGGTAGACCGGCTCGACGTAGCGGATCGGGATCACGCCGCGCCGACCTTGGCCAGAAAACCCGACGGCACGCCGGCCGGCTTGCGGGCGGCGTAGTCGAAGAAGACGATGCCGTGCTTGCCGCGCGCCACTTCCCGACCGCTGGCCTTGTCGCTCAGCCGCCAGACGAGGTCGCAGCCGTATTTGCTGAAGTCGTCGGCGGCCATCTCGACAACCATGGTTTCGCCGTGGAAAGCCTCGGCGCGGTACTGCGCCGCAACGTCGGCGACGACGATTCCGACCCCCTCGACATCCAGCTCGCTGTAGCCGAGCGACTTGAAGAAGCGCACCCGCGCCTCGCCGACCAGGGCGATCAACTGGGCGTTATCGAGATGGTTGCCGTAATTGATGTGGCCGATGTAGATCGGCAATTCGGTCGAAAACAGGAAGGATGCGGGCAGGTCGATCTTGATGCGGGGCATGGCGGCGGCCGTCGAATGGATGAGTCCGGATTTTACGGACAGGATAGTGGCGCGGCCAGCGGTCCGCGCGGCACATTGGGGCTAAACTAGCAGCCCCGGCGACTGGCCAGCCAGCGCCACCCACCGCCCGCAAGACACCGCTTGCCCGGGCCAGCATGGCAGGACCGCAATTGAGTTTCTTTTCGACCGTCGTCAAATTCCTGACGCTCCCTCTGGCCACGGCCAATTATCGCCAGCAGTTGCCACGCACCCTCGTCGCCCTCGGCGTTGATGGCGCTTTGCTGACCGGCGCACTGCTCGTCTACCAGTTGCTGACGGTACTGCCCGGCCTGCCGCCGCTCGATATCGTGACCGACTACCGCCCGAAAATTCCGCTGCGGATCTACACGGCCGATGGTGCGCTGCTCGGCGAATTTGGCGAGGAGCGCCGCGATTTCGTGCCCATCCAGGAGATCCCCCAAGTGATGAAGGATGCCCTGCTGGCTATCGAGGATGCGCGCTTCTACGAGCACGGCGGCGTCGATTACAGGGGCGTCGCGCGGGCGCTGGTCGCCGACCTGACAGGAGGCGTCCGCCAGGGCGCCTCGACGATCACCATGCAGGTGGCGCGCAATTTCTTCCTGTCGCGGGAGAAGACCGTCAAGCGCAAGCTGGCCGAAACCCTGCTCGCCTATCGCATCGAATCGGCGCTGAGCAAGGACCAGATCCTCGAGCTGTACATGAACCAGATTTACCTCGGCCAGCGCGCCCACGGCTTTGCCAGCGCCGCCCGCACCTACTTCAACAAACGCCTGCCCGAGCTGACGCTGGCCGAGGCGGCCATGCTGGCCGGCATCCCGCAAAATCCGGCCCGACACAATCCGGCGGTCAATCCGGTCCGGGCCAAGGCGCGTCAGATGATGGTTCTCAAACGCCTGCGCCAACTTGGCAAGATCAGCGAAGTGCAATTTAACGAGGCGGCCGCCCAGCCTCTGGCGGTCAGCGACCGCCAGTTGTTCGCGGTGCACGCCGACCACGTCGCTGAAATGGTGCGCCAGGAGGTCTATGCGCAATTCCAGGGCGAGACCTATACGCGTGGCCTGAACGTTTACACGACGCTCAACGGCCCCGAGCAGAACGCCGCCTACAACTCGTTGCGTAGCAACGTGCTGGCATACGACCAGCGCCACGGCTACCGCGGGCCGGAGGATTATGTCGATCTGCCGGCCGACGAAGACGAACGCGACGAGGCCATCGACCGCATCCTGGCCAAGCACCCGAACAGCGACAACCTGATCGCGGCAGTCGTCACCGAGGTTTCAAGCAAGAAAGTCCGGGCCGAACCGGCCTCCGGCGACACCATCGAGATCGGCGGCGACGGTCTGCGCTTCGCTGCTCGCGCCCTGCAGGGCAAGCTCAAGGACGGCGACCGGATTCGCGTCGGCTCGGTCATCCGGGCCGTCCGCGATGCCAAGGGGCGCTGGTCGATCAGCCAGATGCCCGAGGTCGAAGCGGCTTTCGTCGCCCTCAATGCCGAGGATGGCTCTTATCGCGCCATGGTCGGCGGCTTCGAGTTTTCGCGCAGGCAGTTCAACCATGTCACCAGCGCCTGGCGCCAGCCGGGATCGAGCATCAAGCCCTTCATCTATTCGGCGGCATTGGAAAAGGGCTATTCACCGGCCACCCAGGTCGACGACGCGCCGCTCTCGCTGCCCTCCGGCGACGGCAAAGCCTGGGAGCCGCAGAACGACGACGGCTACGACGGTCCGATCAGCTTGCGCCGCGCCCTCGCCCGCTCGAAAAACGTCGTTGCCGTGCGGCTGCTGCGGGCGATCACGCCGCAGTACGGGCGCGATTATCTGGAGCGCTTCGGTTTCGATATCACCAAGCACCCTGCCGACCTGACCATGACCCTGGGCAGCGGTTCGGTCACGCCGCTGCAGATGGCCGCTGCCTACGCCGTGTTCGCCAATGGCGGCTACAAAGTTGCACCGCACCTGATCCAGAAAATCACCGACAGTCGCGGCAATGTGCTGCAGGAAGCGCCGCAGCCGCCGGTCCGCCAGGACGAACAGCGGGTCATCGACGGCCGCAACGCCTTCATCATCGACAGCATGCTGCGCGAAGTCGCCCACACTGGCACCGGCGCCCTGGCCGGGCAGCGCCTTGGGCGCCCAGACGTCGCCGGCAAGACGGGGACGACCAGCGATGCCTTCGACGGCTGGTTTGCCGGCTACGCCAGCGATGTCGTCAGCGTCGCCTGGATGGGCTTCGACCAGCCGAAATCGCTGGGTGCCCGCGAGTTCGGCGCGACGCTGGCCCTGCCGATCTGGATCGACTACATGCGCCAGGCGCTGGCCGGCAAACCGGTCGCCGAACGTTCGCCCCCGGAGGGAGTCTCCTTTGTCGACGGTGACTGGCTCTACGACGAGTTCAACAACGACAGCGGCGTCAAGGAACTCGATATCCAAACACTGCCGGGCATGGTCAGAGATTTCTTCAAGCGCCTGGGAATCTGACTTGCGCCATCGCAGTCCGCCAAACGCAGCTTAGAATTCATCCAACATCAACGGATTCCGCCCATGAGTTCAATCGACCACAAACGCCTCGACAAGATCGTCGCCGATGCCCGCAAAGCGGCCGACCAACGCGCCGAGGGCTACCGCGAGCGCGCCCTGAAAATTTACCCGTGGATCTGCGGCCGCTGCGCCCGCGAATTCACCGTCGCCAACCTGCGCGAACTGACCGTGCACCACCGCGACCACAACCACGACAACAACCCGGCCGACGGCAGCAACTGGGAGCTACTCTGCCTCTACTGCCATGACAACGAGCACCAGAAGCAGATCGAGGCCGACCGCGGCTACACCGACAGCAGCAAGCGCGGCGGCGGCGCCACGCACAACCCGTTCGCCGCGCTGCAATCGTTGCTCAAGAAGGATTGAGCGGCGTGGCCGAGCAGCACCATCTCGCCATCAACACCCACGGCCGCGGTTCGCTCGACATTACCGCCGAGATTGCCGCCATCGTCCGCAATGCTACGGTCAGCGCCGGAATTGCCCATATTTTCGTCCGCCACACCAGTTGTGGACTGGCCATCACCGAGAACGCCGACGCCAGCGTCCGCCGTGACCTCGAAACCCTGATGCGCCGCTGGGCGCCGGACGGCGACCCGGCCTATCGCCATGACCTCGAAGGCGACGACGACATGGCTGCCCACGCCCGTTCGCTGCTGACCGGCGTATCGCTGAGCGTGCCCTTTGCCGACGGCCGACTGCTGCTCGGCACCTGGCAGGGCATCTACCTGTTTGAACACCGTACCCAGGGGCATCGCCGGGAAATTGTCGTTACCCTGCACGGCTAGCTTGGCACCGGCGGCGATCCGCGAAATACCTCATTCACTCATCAACAGTGATTGATACAATCTTTCAGTACCCGCGGCGCAACTAAAGGAAACCCGCCTTGGCTGACTCCAATTGCTCCATCCTCATCGTTGATGACGAGAAAATCAACGTAACGCTTTTTTCTGCGCAGTTGAACAGCGCCCACTACGCCACGCTGAGTGCCAGTTCCGGCCAGGAAGCCTTGCAACTTGCCCGTGAAAGGCATCCGGACCTGATCCTGCTCGACGTCATGATGCCGCAGATGGACGGCTTCGAAGTCGCCAGCCAGCTTAAGAACAACGACGCAACGAAAAACATCCCGATCATCATGATCACTGCCCTCGACGACCATGAGTCGATGCTCAAGGGGCTGGAATGCGGCGCCGAGGAGTTTCTGACCAAGCCGGTGCTGACCGTCGAACTGCTGCTGCGCGTGCGCAACCTGCTGAAACTGAAGAAATACCAGGATCTTCTGGCCAGCCAGAGCAATCAACTGGAGGAACAGGTTGCCGAGGGCAATCTACGCTTGAGCGAGGCTCAGGAAAAACTGGTGCAATCGGAAAAACTCGCCTCGATCGGCCAATTGGCCGCCGGTGTCGCCCATGAGATCAACAATCCGATCGGCTTCGTCAAATCCAACATGGGCAGCCTGAAGGCCTACATCGACGACTTCCTGGAAGTCCTGGACCATTACGAAGCACTTGAAGCCATGCTGCCGGCCAATGCCGACAACGTCCGCAAACTCCGGGAACTCAAGACCTCGGTCGACCTTGCCTTCATCCGCGACGACATCCAGCATCTGATCGCGCAATCCCAGGACGGCATTGCCCGGGTCGCCAAGATCATCCAGGACCTGAAGGATTTTGCCCGCAGCGACAGCAACAATGCCTGGATCAAGGCCGACCTGCATGCCTGCCTGGATGCCGCCCTCAACATCGCCGCCAACGAAATCAAGTACAAGGCCGATGTGATCAGGGAATACAGTCCGCTACCCGAGGTCGAATGCCTGCCGGCGCAAATGGGCCAGGTTTTCCTGAACATCCTGGTCAATGCCGCCCAGGCCATGCCCAGCGACCACGGGCGCGGCACCATCACCGTCCGCTCGGGCTGTGCCGACGACGAACATGCCTGGATCGAAATTTCCGACACCGGCTGCGGCATGGACGCGGCACAGATCAAACGGATTTTCGAACCCTTCTACACCACCAAACCGGTCGGCCTCGGCACCGGTCTGGGCCTGTCGATCTCCTACGGCATCATCCAGCGCCATGGCGGCCACATCGCGGTGACCAGCGCCATCGGCCAGGGCACGACCTTCCGGATTGAGTTGCCGGTCCACCAGGCTGCCACCGAAAACGCAGCCGCCTGAAGCAGGACGATTACCGCTCGGTATCGTCGAGCCGTACCGAGCCGTCGGGTGCCCAATTGACGTGGGTAATGCCCGGCTCGTCGGCCTCGATCCGCAGTTTTTCCATGGCCTCTGCCGACTCGTCAATCCGCGACCGGCGGGCTTCATCGGCCAGCAACCGCTCGTCGGTGGCGCGCTGATGCTCCCGGCAGGCTGCCTCGATGGTGGCGACAAAATCATCGTCGGTCCATGGCTTGGCCAGGTAGCGATAAATCCCGACCTCATTGACCGCCGTGACCAAGGCCTCGAAATCGGTCGCCGCCGACAACAGCAGGCGGGTCGCATCCGGTTGAATGCCACGGAAGCAGCGCAGGAAGGTCACGCCATCCATCACCGGCATGCGGAAGTCGGAAACGACCACATCGAAATTGACCTCCCCAGCGCGTTGCAAGGCGGCTTCTGGATCGTCGAAAACCTCGACCACGTAGTCCTTGCCGGCCAGGCTCCGGTTCAGCAGGCGTTTCAACGCATGCAGCAGGTTGATTTCGTCATCAACGAGCAGCAGTCTTTTCATGACTTCCTCCAGAAGTGCGCACGTGGATGCGCATCACGATATTTTCCGATGCCGCATAGTCGCGGATCTGTCGGATCAGATTGGCATCGAGTATGTAATCGGCCGCCAGCAGCAGCACGCCGTCGCGGCTCAGCATATCGCGTGACAATATCATGCCGGGTTTGAGATCGGCGACCCCTAGTTCAACCTCGCCGGTATCGCGAACCTCGACCTTGCCGAGAATATCGAGAAAGGCTTCGATGACCTGCGGGTCGTAGCGCTTGCCCTTCCCTTCGGCAATCAGCTTTTTCGCGTCTTCCTCGGTATAGCGGCGCACCGACAGGCTGCCGATCTGCAGGCCGTCGTAGTCGTTGGCCACGCAGAGAATCCTGGCGCCGAGGGGAATCGAGTCCCCCATCAAGCCATCGGGATAGCCCTGCCCGTCGAAACGTTCGTGGTGAGAGCGCACGATCCGCGCGGCGCCGCGCAGTTCCTCGAGCGCCATCACCGACTGCTCGCCCTTGACCGGGTGCTTGCGGTACTGACCGAGTTCCTCGCCGGTCATTTGCGGCACCGGCTTGACCAGCAGAAGATCGGGCAGCCCGATCTTGCCGATATCGTGCAGCAAGCCAGCCAGGAAAACGTCCTGGCTGTCGGCCGGACTCAGCTCCATGCGATTGGCGATCTTGCGGCCGAGATCGGCGACCCGCCGCGAATGCCCGGCCAGGTTCGAGCCGCGCAATTCGATCAGGTTGGCGAACACCTTGATCGACGTCAGGAAGCTGGTCTTGACCTTGTCGTGCGCCTTGCGCAGTTCGACCGTGCGCTCCATGACCTTCAGTTCGAGATTGGCGTTCAGGTCGCGCAATTCTTCGTTCTGCCTTGCCGTCAGCAGTTCGAGACGGATTTTCTCGCGTTCCAGCGCCTTGCGTTCCAGCGCCTGGCGGACGATCAGCAAAAGCTCGTTGTCGTCCCAGGGCTTGGAGATGTAGCGATAGATTTCACCCTTGTTGATGGCATCGACCGTCGAGGTGACATCGGCATATCCGGTCAACAACAGGCGAACGGTATCGGGCCAGCGTCTTTTGACCTGTTCCAGAAAACGGGCGCCATCCATTTCCGGCATCCGCATGTCGGAAATGACCAAGTCGAAAGCCTGCTCCTCCATGATGGCCAAGGCCTCGGCTCCGCTGCCGGCAATGGTGACCTGGTAGCCGTGCGGCCGTAGCAGCCGGCGCAGGGCCGAAAGAATATTCGGTTCGTCGTCTACGCAGAGAAGATTCCAGGGAGCCTCCTCGGCACTGCTGGTTTCAGGCTGCTCCAGGCGTGGATCGTTCATTGACCGCCTCCCGCGGTATCAGGTGTGTTGGGCGTATGCTGGATCGGCAGGGTAATCCGGAAGGTACTGCCCTGACCGACCACGCTGTCCACTTCTATTTTGCCATTGTGATTCTGGATGATGCCGTAGGAAAGCGACAAGCCGAGGCCAGTGCCCTTGCCCACAGGCTTGGTCGTAAAGAAGGGATCGAAGATTTTCTGGCGAATATCTTCCGGAATGCCGCAGCCGCTATCGGCAACCTCGATCCAGACCTTGTCGCCGCTGACGCCGGTCTTCACCGTGATGCGCCCGCGCTCCGGCCCAATGGCGTGCGCCGCATTGACCAGCAGGTTCATGAAAACCTGGTTCAGCTGCGAAGGCATGCACTCCACCTCGGGCAGATCGCCGTATTCCTTGATCACGTCGGCCTTGTACTTGATTTCGTTGGCGGCGATGTTGATCGTCGAATCCAGCCCCTGGTGGAGATTGGCCCAGTGCCATTCCTGCGAGCTGTCCACCCGCGAAAAATCCTTCAGGTCCTGGACGATTTTCTTGACCCGGGAAATCCCCTCTTTCGACTCCCCCATCAAGACCGGGATGTCTTCCTGCAGAAAAGCGAAATCGACCTTCTTTCGCAAGCAGGCCAGCTCCCCGGCCTGCGGTTGCGGAATGACCGCCTCTGCCGCCTCGTAGGCTTTCATCAGGCGGAACAGGTCGTCGATGTATTTCTCCAGGGAGCCGATGTTGGAATAGACGTAACCTATCGGATTGTTGATTTCATGCGCCACACCGGCAGCCAACTGGCCGATCGACGCCAGTTTCTCGGACTGCACCAGTTGCTCGCGGGTGTCGGAAAGCTGGATGTTCAACTCGGTCAGCTCGACATAGCGTCGGCGCAATTCCGTTTCCGCCCTTTCCCGCTCGGCATTGTCCTGGGCCAGGCGACGGTTCGCCTCCTGCAACTGGCTGGTCCGTTGTTCGACCAGGTCCTCGAGCTGCGCCTGGTAGTTCCGCAGTTCATCCTCGGCCTTGTGGCGCTCGGTGACATCCTGCAGGGTTTCGATGGCACCGATGATCTTGCCAGTCGTATCCTTCAGCGGCGCCGCCGTGAAGTACAGCCAGCGGCCGCTGTCGCCGAAGTGGGGATAGAAATCCTCGGCTTCAAAAGCACCCTCGATCAGCGAGGACGGCCGGTATTTACCCCTGTAATGGCTTTCCAGTCCTTCTGTCAGTGCACCGCTGACGATCAGGTCGGCCAGGATGGGCCGCTCGGAAGCATAAAACGGCGCCCACTGACGGTTGGTGCGCAGCATTTCGCTGGCCGGTACCCCGGTCACCGCGGCGCAGGCCTTGTTCCAGTGCGTCACCTTGTGCTCGGCATTGATGACCAGGGTCGGTACCGGGTCGCCGTCGACGATCTGCGACAGCAACTGCTGCATCACGCGCTGAGCGTTCAAGCTGGCGCTCTTGCGTTCGGACTCGACCAATTGCTGTTGCGTCCGCTCCAGGTTGGCCAAGGCCTCCTTGAGTTTGCTTTGCTCGGAGAGCAGTTCCCGATTGGCTTCCGAGAGTTCCCGTGTGCGCTCGCTGACCCGGTCTTCCAGTTTGAGATTGAGATCGACCAGCGCCTGGTTACGCCCGGCAATGACCCGATACAGGGAATTCAGGGCATCAAGCAGGCTGGCCGTCGCCGGATCGGTTACCAGGGCCAGTTCCGCCTCATAGGCCTGGGCTGGTGTCATGCCTTTGCGGATATTCTGCACCTGTCGAGCCATGGCCTGGTCGGTTCCCAGGATATGGTAGGCGAGCCAGTTGGTCAGGAAACGCAGCAGGAATTCGGTATCCGAACTACCCGCCTTGACCTGGCGCATGTTGGTAATCTGCTTGGCGAAATCTCGATGAATCCGCTGGTGCAACTCAACATGCCGCTGGTCGCATCCGGCTTGCGCCATCAACGCTTCCTCGTGGGAAAAATGGACGACGGCATATTGGACCAGTTCCTCGAGCACTTTCTCGATGTCCTCCGACTGGGCATCCCTGGCATGCAGGCTGCCAACCCAGTTGATGATGCGCACCAGTTCCCGGTGTTCGCTATCGACGATCCCCTCGCCGGTCAGGAAGCGGTCGCTCCAGGCAAATGTTTCCATGCTCTCCCCCAAGGGCATCGTTCAGTTCAATAGGGCCTGGCTCAGCACCGCGAACTCCTGTTCGACCTCGGCGAAAATTTCCTGGCTGTCCCGCCAGGCCAGATCGGCTTTCCGCCAGCAGCGCTCGGAAATCTTGGGTACGGCTTCCTGCGGATCGTTCGCCAGATCCATGGCATGCGCCAGCGCATCCCCCAGATGCACGGCACAGGCAAGTTCGCTGCAGTCTACCTCGTCAGGCCGATGATGATTGGCAATGGCATCGCAGATGGCCGCGGGAAAATACCAGCGCTTGCCGAGAATACCCCCGATTTGGCCGTGATCCATGCCGGCGACGGCCAGTTCGGCCTCATGCCTGGCACAGCCGTGCTCCTGGCGATAGCTGGCGACAGCGGCCATATGTCCGGGGAAGGCGGAGGCGAACATCAACAGTCCTATATCGTGCAGCAATCCGGCCACAAAGGCACTTCCCTCGCTGATCCCCATGCGCCGCGCCAAGCCCCGCGAGCACAAGGCGCTGGCCAGGCTGTGCCGGCTGTAGATCTGGATGTTGAAATCCCCAGCGGCAACCGTTTCGAAAGCGCCGCAGAAGGCCGACGCGGTGGCCAGGCCAAGCACCGCGCGCTGCCCGAGTACGGCAATCGCATTGGGAATGCTCTCGACGCGCCCGCGCAGCCCGTAAAAGGGCGAGTTGGCGATGCGCAGCAGGCGCGCCACCATGGCCTGATCGCGCACGATGACCTTGGCCAGTTCGCCCGCCGTGGCGTTCTGATCGTCGAGGCAGCGCAGCAGTTCGCTGACGATGCCGGAGGGCCGGGGCAGATGGTTGATGTGCTTGATCACCAGATCAGCGGTGATCGCTTCGAGCGGCAGCGAGTTCATTGCGGCCTCTCGGTCAGGCGATAGGTCATGATCTGCTGTTCGAGCTCAATGGCCGGAGGATTGTTACCAGTCTGCCGGAAAAGAAAATGCAGCCGCTCGGCAATCTGCTCGCGGCTGGCCGTCTGGTCGCTCTCGCCGGCAGGTAGCGCAGGAGCGTCATCTTCGGGTTGAAGGTTCATCAGCTTGCCTCCCTGGCCAGCGGAAATAAAATCAGCAGGCGACCGCTCGCCCCACTCAGCCCCCCGAGCAGTCGGTACTGGACTTGCCAGACGGTGGCGCCAGAATGCCAGGTCAGCGTCCCGCCGTCGCCCCCCTGCACCAGGTTCAGCAACTCGGCCGGCAGGGTATCGCCCAATTCGGCGCCGAGCAGCGGCCCGCCGCCGCCAAGAACCTGGTCGGCGGCCAGGTTGGCGAAGACCACCACCCCGTCGTCGTCGAAACCAAGGACCGGAAACGGCACGCACTGGAGAATTTCCTGGGCAACGTAGAGGGTCGTTTCGTCCCGCTCGATCCGCTTGTCCTTCTCGGCCAGCGTTCCCAGCAGTTTTGCATTGGACTGGGCGAGTTCCTTGTTGGCGACCTGGATTTCGGAATTCAGCCGGCGGTTTTCGTCGGCCAGTTCCTTGTAACGGAAGGCTTCCTCGATATTGGCCCGGAGCAGATCGTCCTCCCAGGGCTTGGTCAGGAACTTGTAGATGGCCCCTTCGTTGATGGCGTCGGTAATCGATTGCAACTCGGTGTAACCGGACAGCACCATGCGCACCGTCTGGGGGTGGATGGTCTTGACGCGGCGCAGAAACTCGACGCCGGTCATGTTGGGCATGCGCTGGTCGGAAACAATGACGTCGACCTCGTGCCGGGCCAGCAATTCGAGCGCCTCGGCACCGCCATTGGCGGTCAGTATCTGGTAGCCGTCGCGACGCAGCAGGCGGCGCAGCGAGGAGATGATATTTTCTTCGTCGTCGACCAGCAGGATGGTCCGCACGCGTTTTTCCGGTTGCAGCGGCAGGCTGGGAATGCGACAGCGATCGGCCAGGATGTTCTCCATCTCCCCGGCCTCGACCGGCCGGCTGAAGAAATAGCCCTGGATCTGGTCGCAATGATTGGATATCAGCAAAGAGAGCTGGCCTTCGGTTTCGACCCCTTCGGCGATCACCTTGAGCTTCAGGTTGTGGGCCATAGTGATCACCGCGCGGGTGATCGAGGCATCGTCGGGATTGGCGGTGATGTCCTGCACGAAGGAACGATCGACCTTGATGGCATCGATGGGGAAACGCTTGAGATAGGAAAGACTTGAGTAGCCAGTCCCGAAATCGTCGACGGAAAAGCGCACTCCCAACTGGCGCAGTTCGGATAGCGTGGCGATCACCCGCTCGACGTTGCGCATCAGCACGCTTTCGGTCAGCTCCAGTTCCAGGCGATCGGCGGGCAGTTCGCTGTCGGCCAGCGCAGCACGGACGGAATCGGCCAACTCGTTGTCCTCAAACTGGTTGGCCGAAATATTGACCGCGACGGTCGGCCGCCCGAGGCCCCGATCGATCCAGCGCTTTGCCTGCTTGCAGGCATCGCGCAGGACCCAACGCCCGACGCTCTTGATCAAACCGGACTCTTCGAGCATCGGCACGAATTCGCCCGGGGCCACCAGCCCGCGCCCGGGATGGCGCCAGCGCAACAGGGCTTCGGCACCGACGATCTCGCCGTTGCTACAACTCACTTTGGGCTGGTAGAACAGTTCGAATTCGTCACGTGCCAGGGCCAGGCGCAGATCGGCCTCGAGCCGCAGGCGTTCCATGACGCCCTGGTTCATCGTCGCGGCGTAATACTGGTAACAGTTGCGCCCCGCCTCCTTGGCCCGCAGGGTTGCCGTTTCGGCTTGGTGCAACAGCGTTTCGGCAGTGTCGGTGTCATCCGGGCAGGTCGAAATCCCCATGCTGATGGTGACAATCACTTCCTGGCCGGCGACGCTGAGCGGCTTTTCCAGTTCGGCCATCAGCTTTCTGGCGACCACGGCTGCATCGCTGTCGGTGGTCAGGTCGGAGACGATGATCGCGAACTCGTCGCTGCCCAGGTGACCGGCGCTGTCGGCTTGCCGCAGGATGCTGGTAATGCGGCCGGAAACCAGACGCAGGAGCTCGTCGCCGGCCTCGCGGCCAAGCAGGTCGTTGGTTGCCTTGAAGTTATCGACATCGAAGTAGATAACCGCGCAGCGGGTATTGTGACGCTTGGCCAAGGCTAGGCTGCTGCCCAGACGGTCGAGAAACAGCTGGCGATTCGGCAAGCCGGTCAAACGGTCGAAATAGGCCAGTTCGAACAGTTCGCGCTCGACGAGAACATCGTGGGTAACGTCGAAATGCATGGCCAGCACGCCCGGCCGGCCGGCAAGATCGACGGCGGACAGGTGGACGCGAGACCAGCGTTGCGCCCCCCCGACCAGGCACGAATAGACAAACGACACAGTACGCTTGTGGCCAGACAGGATCGCCGCCAGGCCGTCGGCCGCCGAAGCCTTGGCGACGCTGTCGATAACGCCGGCCTTGCTGAAGATGGCAAGGTAATCCGCCCCCGGCACAGCCCCGGCCAGCAGGCCGCCCTCCTCGTTGGCCAGTGTCAGCCACTGACGGTTGGCCGCGACGATGCAGCCATTCGCATCAATTTGCGCAACCGAGGCCGGGATCGCTTCTAGCAGCGAATTGTCGAGGACCCGACCCGCACCGGACGAGGCGCAGTCCTGCGCGGACGATCCCGCCGCTTCGCCGTCTGCTTGAGCATCGGTCATCGACATCTCCTCATTGATTGCCATTTTTATTATTTTATCAACAAATGAAAATGTTTTTGCCACTTAAACCCGATCAGGCAAAAACACTTTTCCAATCAAAGGCCAACTTGGCGTATGCGGGGAAAGGCACCCGCCGACTCCGTTGCTGCCAAGCGCTCCTTTCAGACAGCGAGATGATCAGCGCGATCCAAAAATCGGTGGCCCATATCATATTGGCATGCGACCCGGCGGATGCAAACCAAATATTCACCCGCCTTCAGGCTTGATCCAATCCCAACGACCAATGGATTACCCGCCCTTAACCGGATTGAACTGCAAACTCGCCTGCCGGGGAACGGTAATTTCGATTTTGGCCTTTTTTTGCCGCCGACCGTAGCATTCGATCGCTCCGCCCGGCGCCAGCGCAAAACCAGCCTCAGTCGGCCGTTCCCTGCCCGGCCACCGCGCCGCAGGCGTGGCAGAAACGCGAAAAGGCGCTCTTGCGCTGGTTGCACATGCCGCAATGGTCGAACAGGCAGATGCCGCAATGCGGGCAGTAGTCGATCGCCGTGTTGCCCAGGTCCACCGGCCGTTCGCAGCCGGGGCAGACCTTCTTGGCCAGGCGGGCCAGTGCCGTGTCGTAGCTGAGTTCCTTGCGCCGCTCGACATCGGGCAACGCCTCGGCCTGTTTCTGCTTTTCCAGGTAGCGGTTGAGCGCAATGATGGCGTAGCGGCCGACCAGCACGGTGATGACGATGCCGACGACGTAGCGCACATAGCCACCATAGCTCGGCAGGTAAGGCACCAGTTCTACAAAGAAGGCGAATAGCGCAAAGTAGATGAAGCCCCAGACGAAGGGCCACCAAGTACTCTGGCGCTTTCTGGCAAACAGCCAGCCGGCGACGGCGAGCAGCGGCAGCGTCAACGCCAGGCGGTAGCCGAAGACGCGCAGTTCCTGATGGCGCAGTTCGACATTCAGCTTTTCCGAGGCGGCGTCCTGCAGCACCTGCAGTTCGCGCTGGGCCCGCCCCTCGGCCTGGCGCGCATCAAGCAGGCTCTGCTGCTGGCGCTCGACATCGGCCAGCGCCTTGCGTTCGAGAATCTTCAGTTCGTCCAGCGCCTGCGTGCGCTCGATCAGTTCGCTGTCCTGCTCCGGACGCTGGGTGGCCCGGCGGGTCGCCAGCCAGTTGTTGAAGGTGTCGCGCGCCGCCGCCGAATTGGCCCGCGCGCCGTTCAGCTTCAACTGCGTCTGGTCATGCGCCTCCTGGGCGACCCGGCTGCTTTCCTGCAGCCCCTTCAACTCGTTGCGCAAGGCCGTGGCGGCCGGCTTGTCGATGAAATCGTCGAGCGTGTAGTAATGCTCGACCTTGGGCAGGTTGTGGACGATGGTCCCGCCCAGCCCGATCAGGAAGCTGGCAAAGACGAAGGCGACGATCCACAGCCCGAAACGGAACCATTTTTCCGACAAACGCAGCGCCTTGCTCATGCCATCTCCCCTTTGCCCAATCGTTTGCGCAACGCGCCGAAGGTCAGCATGCCAAGCAGCGCAACCGCCCCGGCCACGATGCCGAGGGCGGCGTCGAGCAACAGTGCAAGCGCGCTACCCAGTCCGCCAGCCTGCGCGGCAAGCTGCTCAATACCATGATGCACCGGCCCTATGCCGTGCGACAGGATACCGCCACCGACCAGGAACATCGCCGCCGTACCGACCACGGTCAGCAGTTTCATCAGCTTCGGCGCCGCCAGCAGCAGGCCCTTGCCGACCAACTTGGCCGCACTGCTGCCTTTTTGCAGCAACCAGGCACCGACGTCGTCCATCTTGACGATGCCGGCGACGATGCCATAGACGCCGACGGTCATGATCAGGCCGATGCCGGCCAGCACCGAGAACTGCGTGCCGAGCGGCTGGCTGGCCACGGTGCCCAGCGCGATGACGATGATTTCGGCCGACAGCACGAAATCGGTACGGATTGCCCCCTTGATCTTGTCCGCCTCGAAAGCTGCCAGATCGATCGTCTCATCAGCCACTGCCGCCAGTTCGCCGGCATGCTGGGCGGCATCCTCCTCGGCGCTGTGCAGCCACTTGTGGGCCAGCTTCTCGACACCCTCCAGGCACAGATAGATGCCGCCGATCATCAGCAGCGGCATGACCAGCCACGGCGCAAAAGCGCTGATCGCCAGCGCCGCCGGCACCAGGATCACCTTGTTCTTCAACGAACCGACAGCCACCGCCCAAACCACCGGCAATTCGCGTTCGGCGGCAATCCCTGCCACCTGCTGGGCGTTCAGCGCCAGATCGTCGCCGAGCACGCCGGCGGTTTTCTTGGCCGCCACCTTGGTCAGGATCGCGACGTCGTCGAGAATCGTCGCAATGTCGTCGATCAGGGCAAGCAGACTGGCTCCGGCCATCTATTGCTCCCCGTTCAGCGAAAATTCACGTATCCAGTTGGCCCGGCGGTCGATTTGCGAGCGGCGGTCAATGGCCACCAGGCCTTCCCTGGTTTCATAGGGCGGCGGCGCAATCAGCTTGCTGACCCGGCGATCCATCTCGCGCGGGCGGTGGGCGGCCTCTCCGGCCTGTTCCTGCGGCATGTCGTTCATGTCGGCACCTCGGTTGAGGGTCAATTTGCCGATTATGCCACGGTAATCGACAGCACGCCCCCTGGCCCCGGCTCCGCGCAAAATGCACCGCACACCAGAACAGCATGACAGCGGCAACGCATCGCCAAGCTCCGGCTGGCAATGACCATCGACGTACTACGCCGAAATGACTATAGTGGCGAAAATTTTGCTAAATATAACCAAAGTCATACGAGGGGGCTCTCGCCAAACCGGAAATACCGGGGCCGGGGCATAGAAATGTTCAGAAAAACCATGCTTGCCGCCGGTCTGGCGGCGCTATACGCCTCGGCGCCCGCGCTGGCCGACAACGTCGACGAGGAAGAACTCGCACTGGCCTACGGCGACAAGACGACGATCAGCCTGGCCACCGGCTCCAAGCAGAGCCTGCGGCGCGCCCCTGCCGTCGCCACGGTGATCACCGCCGAAGACATCGCCGCAATCGGGGCCACCGACATCGACGAGGTTCTGGAAACAGTGCCCGGCCTGCACGTCGGCCGCGTTTCCAGCATGGGTCAGGCGATGTACATCATGCGCGGGGTCTACGGCACCAACAATCCGCAAGTATTGATGTTGCAGAACGGCATCCCGGTCACCGTCGGCATCACCAACAACAAGGGTAACCTGTGGGGCGGCCTGCCAGTCGAGAACATCGCCCGCATCGAGGTCTTGCGCGGTCCCGGCTCGGCACTTTACGGCGCCGACGCCTTCGCTGGTGTCATCAACATCATCACCAAAACCGCCGACGACATCCGGGGTACGCAAGTTGGCGTCCGCACCGGCCAGGATCAGCGCCGGGACGCCTGGTTCCAGCATGGCGGCCGGATGGGCGACGTCGCAGTCGCCGCTTTTCTGCGGGCCGGCTCGACCGACGGCTTCGACCGTCAGGTCGAATCGGATGCCCGCGGCCGCAGCGGCCCGGTGAATATCGGCCAGACAGCAATCGACGGCAGCCTTGACCTGTCCCTCGGCCAATGGCGCTGGCGTACCGGCTACAAGCTGCGCGACGACATGGGCACCTACGCCGGCATCGCCCAGGCGCTCGACCCCTACGGCAAGGGCCGCAGCGAGCGCTTCACCAGCGACCTGTCGTGGACCGCTAACGACTTCGCGCCCAACTGGAGCGCCGGCACGACGATCGCCTTCATGCACTACAAGCAGACCTTTCCGAGCGCAGCCCATTTGCTGCCGCCGTTCGGCGCCTTCACCAGCGACCTGCTCGGCGCCCCGGAATTCGCCGACCGCCAGTGGCGGCTCTCCGCCTTCGCCACCTACACCGGCTTCAATGATCATCAGATTCGCCTCGGCATCGGCTACGACGACATCGACATGTACATGACGCGGGAGTACCGCAACTTCGATTACAACGGAGCCGGCGTTCCGATTCCCGCTCCCGCCGGGTACAGCGCGACACCGTTCATCCTGCCCCAGCAGCGCCAGGTGAAATACGTTTACGTTCAGGACGAGTGGAACTTCGCCCGCAACTGGACGCTGACCGCCGGCCTGCGCCACGACCACTACTCCGATTTCGGCGACACCACCAATCCGCGCCTGGCGCTGGTCTGGGATACAGCCGCCGACCTGACTACCAAGCTGATGTTCGGCACTGCTTTCCGGGCCCCGTCGTTTACCGAGCAGTATTCGACCAATAACCCGATCGGCCAGGGTAACCCGGCGATCACCCCGGAGCGGAACCAGACGCTGGAACTCGCCTTTGCCTGGCAGGCCCGGCACGATCTGCAGCTCAACCTGAGCCTCTTCCGCTACGAAATGCAGGACATCATCCGCACCACCCCCGTTGCCGGCGGCACGATGTACACCAACACCGGCCGGCAGCACGGCACGGGTTTCGAACTGGAAGGCAGTTGGGAGATCTCATCCACGCTGCGCCTGACTGGCCACTACTCGGCGCAGAAATCGACCGATGAAAGCACCGGCCAGGATGCCGGCTACGCCCCGAACCGGCACCTCTACCTGCGCGGCGACTGGCTACCCGCCGCCTATTGGATGCTGAGCGGCCAGATCAATCATGTCGCCGACCGCCGCCGGCCGGCCGGCGACACCCGCCCGCCCGTGCCCGACTACACGACCGTCGACCTGACGCTACGCACGAGCCTGGCCAGCGCCTACGGCTGGAGCTTCGCCGCCTCGGTACGCAATCTGTTCAACGCCGATGTCCGCGAACCGAGCGCCTACCCGGTGCGCATCCAGTACGACCTGCCGGGCGCCCCAAGGACATTCTGGCTACAAGCGACCTACGACCTGTAGAATCGCGGCCGTCCCCGTTTCAGACTGCCGCGCATGTCCGACTATTCCGCCGCCTCCATCCGCGTCCTCAAGGACCTCGAACCCGTCAAGGAACGCCCGGGCATGTACACCCGGACGACCTGCCCAACCCATATCGTCCAGGAGGTCATCGACAACGCGGCCGACGAGGCGCTGGCCGGCTTTGCCAAGAAGATTTCGGTGGCCATCCGCGCTGACGGGGTGATCGAGGTGGCCGACAACGGCCGCGGCATCCCGGTCGAAATCCACCCGGAAGAAGGCAAGCCGGCAGTCGAGCTGGTCTTCTGCAAGCTACACGCCGGCGGCAAGTTCAACAAAAAGGAGTCCGGCAACGCCTACCGCTTCTCGGGCGGCCTGCACGGCGTCGGCGTCTCGGTGACCAATGCGTTGTCGACGCGTCTGGAGGTTGAGATCAAGCGCGGTGGCGGCATCCACAAGATCGTTTTTGCCGACGGCTTCGTCGTCGAGCCGCTCGCCCAAATTGGCGAGGTCGGCCCGCGCACCACCGGCACCACGGTGCGCATCTCGCCCGACGCCAAATATTTCGATTCGCCCAAGGTCAATCTGGCGCAACTGGAGCACCTGCTGCGCTCCAAGGCCGTGCTGATGCCCAATGTCACGGTCGAACTGGAGATCGAAGGCCAGGAAAAAAAGACCTGGTGCTACCAGAACGGCATGGCCGACTACCTGAATGAAATGATGGTCGGCACGCCGGTGGCCCCGATTTTCGTCGGCGAGAAATACGTTGAAACCGCCAACGGCTTCGCCGTCGGCGAAGGCGCCACCTGGGCGCTGGCCTGGTTCGAGGAAGGCGGTGGCAAGCCGGAGTCCTACGTCAATCTGATCCCGACGCTGGACGGCGGCACCCACGAGGCCGGGCTGAAGGCCGGCGTCTTCGAGGCGGTCAAGACCTTCGCCGAACACCACGCCATCCTGCCAGCCAAGGTCAAGCTGGCGCAGGAAGACGTCTGCGGCCGGATGACCTACCTGCTCTCGGCCAAGGTCCTCGACCCGCAGTTCCAGGGCCAGACCAAGGAAAAGCTGACCAGCCGCGACGCCTACAAGCTGGTCTCGCAGATGGTGCGCGACCCGTTCGAGCTATGGCTGAACAGCCACGCCGACTTCGGCAAGAAGATCGCCGAACTGGCCGTCAAGGCGGCGCAGAACCGGATGAAATCGACCCAGAAGGTCGAGAAGAAGAAATCGTCGGGCATCGCCACCCTGCCCGGCAAGCTGACCGACTGCGAATCGGACGACATCACCCGCAACGAAGTCTTCCTGGTCGAGGGCGACTCGGCCGGCGGCTCGGCCAAGCAGGGCCGCGACAAGGAAACCCAGGCCGTGCTGCCGCTGCGCGGCAAGGTGCTGAACACATGGGAAGTCGACCGCGACCAGTTGTTCAAGAACAACGAAGTCCATGACATTTCGGTAGCCATCGGCGTCGACCCGCATGGCCTCGACCAGATCGACAGCGTCGACGTCTCCGGCCTGCGCTACGGCCGGATCATCGTGATGTCCGACGCCGATGTGGACGGTTCGCACATCCAGGTCCTGCTGTTCACGCTGTTCCTCAGGCACTTCCCGGCCCTGGTCGAACGTGGCCACATCCATGTCGCCCAGCCGCCCTTGTTCCGCGTCGATGTCGAGGCGCGCGGCCATACCCGCAAGATCTATTGCCTGGACGAGGCCGAAAAGCAGCAGACGCTGCAAAAACTGGCCGACGAAGGCGTCTCGGAAAACAAGATCACCGTCTCCCGCTTCAAGGGCCTCGGCGAGATGAACCCGGACCAGCTCTGGGAAACCACGCTCTGCCCGGACACCCGCCGCCTGGTGCCGTTCCAGGCCGAGCGCGAAACGATCCGCCAGATGACCGCCACCTTCACGCTGCTGATGGGCAAGGGCGAAGCGGCCGGCCGCCGTGCCTGGATGGAAAAGGACGGCGGCTTGGTCGAAGCCGATGTCTGAGCCCGCCGAACAGCGCCGCCGGCTGCTGCTCGCCGGTTTGGCCGCGGTGCTCGGCGGCTGCTCCTTGCTCCCCGCCCGGGCACCCGAGACGCCGACCGCCAAGCCAAAGATCGGCCTGGCCCTGGGCGGTGGCGCGGCGCGTGGCTTCGCCCACATCGGCGTCATCAAGATGCTTGAAGCGCACGATATCGTGCCCGACTACGTGGTCGGTACCAGTGCCGGCGCCGTGGTCGGCTCGCTGTATGCCGGTGGCCACGATGCCTTCGCGATGCAGAAGATCGCCCAGCAGCTCGACGAGAAGATCTTCGCCGACTGGACGCTGGGCGGACGCGGCCTGCTCAAGGGGGAGGCTCTGCAGGATTTCATCAACCAGCACCTGAACAGGCGGCCGCTGGAAAAGCTGAACAAACCCTTCGCCACTGTCGCCACCGACCTCAACAGCGGCGAGCGCGTGATCTTCCGGACCGGCGACACCGGCATGGCCGTGCGCGCCTCGGCGGCGGTGCCCGGCGTTTTCCAGCCGACGCAGTTTCATGGCCACAGTTACGTCGATGGCGGCCTGAGCAGCCCGATTCCGGTCCAGGCGGCACGCGAAATGGGTGCCGACATCGTCATCGCCGTCGACATCTCGGCCCGCCCCGAAGGCCAGCCGACCGACAGCCTGACGGCAATCATCTGGCAGACGACGACCATCATGGGCGGCGTCATCGGCGCCAATGAGTTGAAAAGCGCCGATATCGTGATCCGTCCCAAGCTGCCCTACGTCAAATCCTGGGATTTCGCCGCCCGCCACGACGCCATGCTCGAAGGCGAACGCGCCGCCCTCGCCGCGCTGCCGGCCATCCGCTCCAAGCTCAGGCCGTAAGCCGGCGTACTGACCCGGTCAGCGCATAATCGTCGCGTACTGCGCGCCGGCCTGGTCGAGTACCTGGGCAATGCGTTCACTGCTCGTCACCACATTCTGTACGGCCAGGCCGTCACCGCGGTCGGCGACGCCCAGGCGGCTGATCGCGCTGTCGAAAAATATCCACTGGTTCTTGGCCAGGCCGATGGCGTCGCGGCTGGCCGGCGAGTTTTCGCGGGCGGTATCGAGTTCCTGCAGGCCGGTCGCGAATTCCTTGCGCGCCTGCTCGATGTCGATGACCACCCCTTGCGAGCGGTTGCCGGCCTGGGCCAGCAGATAGAGCCGGGCCAGCCGCTGGGAGAGCATGTTGAGCCGTGAGGAAAGATCGAGCAGGCGGCCGACCGGGGTGTCGCCCTCGGCCTCGATCTGCATGCTCAGCTTGCCGGCGTGGAGCATTAATTCGTCGGCCAGCTGATTGACGCGTTCGGTGCTCGTTGGTGCCGGCCTCTCACGCAAGGCGGCGCGCATTTCCTGCCACAGCACCTGACTGCGAGCGAGTATCCGCTGGACGCCTGGCTTCCGGGCATTACGGGCGAGACGGCCGAATTCGGCATCGACCTCGCCCACCGACGCATCGATCTGCTTCAAGGCCTGGCCGGCCTGCAAGCCCATGCCGGCCTGCTGGTAGAGCTTGGCCAAGCGCTGCGACTGCATGCGCAGGCGGCCGGCACTGACGATATCCTGGGCCGTCTGGCCGGTATCGGCGGCCGATGCGGCCTGGGCAGGAGAAAGGGCGGCGAAAACAGCCAGGGAAATCGCCACAGCCAGGCGGCGCGCAACACAAAATCGGGGCATCTTGAAATGGTATTTCGGGTGATCGGGGCCGGCATTGGACCACGCCAAGATTGCACGCCCTTTACAAGAGCGCCGCTTGACCTATCATTCGCCCCACCATGCCCGACGTTTCCCCCCGCATCCTGTCCGTCATCCCGCCGATGACGCAGCTGAACACCCCCTACCCGGCCACTGCCTACCTGACCGGTTTCCTGCGTTCGCGCGGATTTCACGCCGAACAGTGCGACCTGGCGCTGGCCCTGGTCCTCGAACTGCTGTCGCCGGCCGGCCTGCCCAAACTCAAGGCGGCGGCCGAGGCGATTCCCGGCAAGAAGCGCTCGGCGACGCTGAAGACCTTCCTCAACCAGTACGAGCGCTACCTCGCCAGCATCGGTCCGGCCATCGCGCTGCTCCAGGGCCGCGACGGTTCGATCGCCCACCGCATCTGTAGCCGTGCCTTCCTGCCCGAGGGGCCGCGCTTCGCCGCGCTCGACAACTACATCGACGAAGAAGGCGGCGACCCGCTGGCCTGGGCTTTCGGCTCGCTCGGCGTGCAGGACAAGGCGCGCCACCTGGCCACGCTCTACCTGAACGATCTGGCCGACGTGCTGCGCGAGGCGGTCGACACCCGCTTCGAATTCGTCCGCTACGCCGAATCGCTGGCCCAGAGCCAGGCCAGCTTCAACCCGCTGGCCACGGCGCTGGCCGCGCCGCCGACGCTGGTCGATGAGGTTTTGCAAAATCTGGTAAAAAATGCCATTGAGCGCGCCCCGAAGGAAGTCCCCTTGGGGGATAGCCTTCCGGACATCGTGCTGATTTCCGTGCCCTTCCCCGGCTCGGTCTATGCCGCCTTCCGGATCGCCCAGACGATCAAGGCCAAATACCCGAAGATCGTCACCGTGCTCGGCGGCGGCTACGTCAATACCGAACTGCGCGAACTGGCCGAGCCGCGCGTCTTCGACTATTTCGACTACGTCACGCTCGACGATGGCGAGAAACCCCTGCTCGCGCTGTTCGAATACCTGGCCGGCAAGCGCCCACGCCTCAACCTGGTCCGCACCTTTGCCCGCGTCGACGGGGCCGTTCGCTACTTCAACAGCCAGGAGCCCGACATCCCCTTCGAGGAAGTCGGCACGCCGACCTGGGACGGCCTGCCGCTCGACAGCTACCTATCGCTGCTCGACATGCTCAATCCGATGCACCGACTGTGGTCGGACGGCCACTGGAACAAGCTGACCGTCGCCCACGGCTGCTACTGGAAGAAATGCAGCTTCTGCGACGTCAGCCTCGACTACATCGGCCGCTACGACGCGGCCAGCGCCAGCACGACCGTCGACCGCATCGAGCGCATCGTCAAAGAGACCGGCCACAGCGGCTTTCATTTCGTCGACGAAGCGGCGCCGCCAA
This sequence comes from Betaproteobacteria bacterium, assembly GCA_020621865.1. GTDB lineage: Bacteria > Pseudomonadota > Gammaproteobacteria > Burkholderiales > Rhodocyclaceae > Azonexus. Next base: position 178,441 of record JAHRYW010000003.1, read on the forward strand.
AAGCCCTGCGCGCGCTGGCCGAGGAACTGCAGCGGCGCAACCGGGCGATTTCCTGGTGGGGCAACATCCGCTTTGAGAAATCCTTCACCCCCGAGCTTTGCCTGCAACTGGCCGACAGCGGCTGCATCGCCGTTTCCGGCGGCCTGGAAGTCGCCTCCGACCGCCTGCTCGGCCTGATGAAGAAAGGCGTCTCGGTCGACCAGGTGGCCCGCGTCACCCGCGCCTTCACCGATGCCGGCATTCTGGTCCATGCCTACCTGATGTACGGCTTCCCAACGCAAACCGTGCAGGACACCGTCGATGCGCTGGAATACGTGCGCCAGCTGTTCGCTGAAGGATGCATCCAGTCCGGCTACTTCCACCGCTTCTCGTGCACCGTGCATTCGCCGGTCGGCCAGAATCCGGCCGAGTACGGCATCAAGCTGCAGCCCTTGCCGCCCGGCAAGTTCGCCAAAAACGACGTGCATTTCATCGACCCGACCGGCGTCGACCACGACCGCCTCGGCCAGGCGCTGAACAAGGCGCTCTACAACTACATGCACGGCATCGGGCTGGACGAGGACGTCCGCGCCTGGTTCGACGACCGCGTGCCGAAACCGCGCGTCGGCCGCCACTTCATCGCCAAGGCGCTCGGCGCCCGTTACGACTGATGCGCGTCCGCGACGACACCCCTCCTACCCCGCGCGGCATCCGCGTCGCGCTGATCTTCGCGCTGGCCGCCGAACGCCTGAGCGCCTATTACGAACACGGCCAGTGGCTGACCGAGGCCCAGGGCGCAACGCTGGCCGCCGACTGGCTGGCCCGTTCGAAAAACAGCCTACCGCTGGGCGAACGCCGCCAGCTATCGGCGCTCAGCAACCAGTTCGCCCGGCAGATCGCCGGCCAGCTCTCGCGCGAAGCCGGCCTCTACACGGCGCATGAAATGACCGAAGCGCTCGACCCGAATTACCACTCCGAACTCGCCCAGACCATGCTCGCCGAGTGTGAAAAACTGCTCGATGAAGGCGCGACCGGTTAAATGCTACGGTCAGCCCCAAAAAACGGCCAAAAATAAAAAGGGCGCCAGCGGCGCCCCCGGATGGGTTTCCCCGACAATCACTTGACCTTCAGTCGACCGCCACGTCCCAAGCCGCCCTTGACCTCCTGGGCCTTGTAGTTGCGCAGCGCGATGACCATCTTGTTGTAGGCATCGGTAAAGGCAGCCACAGTCGCCTTGCCTTCCGGCGTCTGCGAGAAACCGCCCAGGCCACCGGCTGCGGCCGGACCAAAGGCCCCCATCGCGGCGCCAAAGTTGGTCGCCGTGGCATTGCCTTCGGAGATGGCGATCTGGACGCTGGAACGGATGTCGTACATGGTCAGCGTGACCACCGACACCTTGCTTTCCATACCTGCCGCCACGGCCGCGCCGCCCCGGCCGATCAGCCCGCCCAGCGCCCCGGCCATCTTGCCGGTCGACGAGTTGTCGATGATGATCGACGGCTCAAGGTAATAGTCGGCAGCAACGCGCTGGCCCTTCTGCTGCTTGGAACCGGCACGGAATTCACCGGAGTTGCGCTGCTTGTCGGTAATCGACGAAAGCTTGCTTTCCGTGCGGTTGTTGCCGATGGAGGTGATCACGAAACAGTTGGACTGCTGGACGGCCAGGCGGATCAAGGGCTCGATGGTGGTGATCTTGGTCGCCGCACCGAAGCTGGCATACCACTCCTTGCCGCGACCGTCGTCCACGGCCAGCGTACCCAGCGTCTCGTCGCAGCGTTCGAGCGAGGTGTTGGCCCCGGCGCTGGTCGCACCACCAGCGGCGCCGCTGACCGCCGTTGCATCCGGCGAACCGGTCGTCACCGAACCGCCGCTGCCCGGCGTGACGCAGCCGCCAAGCAAGTAAGTTGCCGCAAGCAGCCCCACCATCCCGAACATATTTTTCTTGAGGGTCATCTCTTTACGCTCCTGTAATAAATTTAGTAACGGCTTCCGCGGTCATACCAACCGTTGTTGTACCAGTGCCACTGGTATTCGTACCGGCTTTGCCAGTAGCTGTTCCAGTTGGCTTTTTGCGAATCGACCCAACGCCGATAGGCAATTTCGTCCTTCTTGGCGCGGGTTGCCTCGCCCAACAGTTTCTTGGCCTCCCTGTCGCCGCGCCCGGCTGCCATGGACAGCCATTTTTCCGCCTCGGCCGGATCGGAGCCCATTTCCTCCAGGCCCATCAGGTAGAACTTGCCGACGGCAACCTGGGCCTTGAGGTAGCCACGTTCGGCGGCATCGCGCATCCAGGTCAGCGCCTGATAGCTGTCCTGGCGGACGCCATCGCCGCGGAAATAACGCAGGCCGAGGTCATAGGCGGCGCGCGGCTCCTTCTCGGCCAAAGCAATCAGCTGGGCGGCCCGGCGTTCGGCCTGCGTATCGCTGCCGGCACTCGGGTTGAAGGTCGATGAACTGCGGGGCCGATCGGAGCAGCCGGTATCGTCGCAAATGCGGATGGTCGGCTCTGCCACTTGTTGGGCCAACGCAGTGGCGCAAACAAAATAGAGAACTGCGGGCAGTCTATTCATGGCGGGACCCAAAAATTGATGATCGAAACGATTATTCGTGGTTCGCCACCGATGGTTCGGGGCGATTCCCGATCCGCATGATTATCCCGGCAACATTTCTGTAAATCAAGGAATTCGACCGCCGCCGTGCCGGCCCGGCGGCCATCTTGAGAGATCGACCGCAATAATCGGTCAAAGTTCGGGGCTCAGGCCAGCGGCACGGAAACCCGGAAGCAGCTGCCGACTTCCGGCGTGCTCTCGGCAACCAGGCGCCCACCCATCAGTTCGAGCAGTTGCCTGACCAGCGCCAGGCCCAGTCCCATGCCGCCAATTCGCCGGGTAGCGCTGCCATCGATCTGATGGAATGCCAGCAGACCATTCTCCAGTTGGGCTTCGGTCATACCGACGCCGGAATCGGTCACCGCGAACTCGATCGTGCTGGCGGTCGTGCTGATCGACAGGTGGATCAGCCCATGCTCGGTAAATTTCAGGGCATTGGACAGCAATTCATCAAGCACCTGATGCAAGCGCCGGCTATCCACGACAATCTCCAACTGCGGGTCGGCGCTGTTCTCCACTTCGAAATACAGCCCCTTGTCGGCAATCCGCGCTTGCCACTTGCTCAGCAGCGCATCCTTCAGGGCCGCCACCGAATAGGGCGCCGGATTCAGTTCCAGCCGGCCCCGCTGAACCGCCGAGAAATCGAGGACTGCATCGACGATCTCCAGCAGTCGCTCGCCGGTTTTGGCCACTTTCCCGGCATAGGAGCGAGCCTTTTCAATATCCGAGGCTTGATTGCCCTGCTTTGCCAGTTCGAGAATCTGAAAAATCGGCGTGCGCAGCTCGTGGCTCATGTTGGCAATGAATTCGGACTTCAAGGCCGAAAGATGCTCTGCTGCCTCCAGCGCCCGGGCACGGGCCTGGGCGATTGCCAGCAACTCCTCCTCGGCCTGCTTGCGCGCCGAAATGTCCTCCATGCTCCCGAGGAAATGGGTGATATCGCCGGTGTCGTCATGAACGGGAACAATCGAGAGCGACGCCCAGCGCCGCTCGCCCGACCCCGAGGTCAGGAACAGGTCGCCCGACCAAGGCAAGCCGGCGGCCATCTGTGCCGCAACCAGCGCCCAGGAATCGCCCTTGCTGACCAGCGCCCACAAAACCTGCGGCGTCTTTCCGACCACTTCCTCGCTGCGCATACCGGCCAGTTTGAGCAGCGTTCCATTGGCGTACTCGATATGCCCGTCGCGAACGGCGATGAATATACCCCCTGGCGACTGCTCGACGGCCAGCACGAGATTCTTGACGTTGGCGACATTGCGCCGCAGTTCCGGGTAATAGGTCTTGCGGAAGGAGTTTTCCCCCAGCCCGATGATCTGCCGGCGGTGCGCCTCCCAATCATCGGCGGGTAACACGTCGTCAAAGGGCTTCGGCATAGATCACCCGAAGATCCGAGGCGGTGACCCGGCGCGGATTGGTGTAAATGCACGAGTCATTCAGCGCATGGTCGGCCAGATCGGCCACCACCGCGCGGGAAACCCCGCGCTCGGCCAAGCCACCTTCGACGCCCACCGCGGCGCGCAAGCCATGAATGTCATCCATGATCCGGCGCAGCTTCTCCTGCGGCGTTCCCTGCTTCATCTCCAGGCCCAAGGCTTCGCCGATCTGGATGAAGCGATCCTCGGAGGCATGGAAATTGAAATCGACCACGGCCGGCAGCAACAAGGCATTGCATTCGCCGTGCGCCAGATCCAGGTAGCCGCCCAGGCTATGGGCCATGGCATGGGTTGCCCCCAGGCTGGCATTGGAAAAAGCCATGCCAGCCTGCAGGCTGGCCAGCATCATCTGCTCCCGCGCCTGCAGGTCGTCGGGCTGCGCCACCGCCTGCCCGAGACTGGCCCTGACGCCGCGTACGGCGGCCAGGGCATGAACATCGGACAACGGCGAACTGGCCGAGGAAACATAGGCCTCGATCGCATGGGTCAAGGCATCCAGCCCGGAAAATGCCGTCAGGCTGGGCGACATCGTGACCGTGGTCTGCGGGTCGACCAACGCAACGTCGGGCACGACAATCTTGCTGATGATCGCCACCTTGGTTCGCCGCGACACGGCATTGATGATGGCGAACTGTGAAATGTCCGCCGCCGTACCGGCCGTGGTTGGGATGCAGATCAACGGCGGCCCGGGCAAGGGAATGGCGTCCACGCCTTCGTAATCGAGAATATCCCCGCCGTTGGCGATGACCACCGAAATGCCCTTGGCGCAATCGATGACGCTGCCGCCGCCCAAAGCGACGATGACATCGCAGCCGGCGGCCCGGTAAAACTCGGCGCCCGCCATCACCTCGTGGTCACGCGGATTGGGTGTGACCTGGCTGAACAGCACGTAGCTGATGCCGGCCTCGTCCAGATCGCCGGTCAATTCAGCCAGCCAGCCGGCGGCCATGACCCCCGGGTCGGTGACGACCAATACCCGCTTGGCGTTCAGGTTGCGCGCATACAAGCCCACCTTGTGCCTAGCCCCGACCCCGAAGATAAATTCGGGAACGACAAATTTCCGAAGCTCAAACATGGAATTTATCAATTGCCTATGCCAAATTAACTATGACCAACTATATAACCGACCCGGCCTTCACTCAATAAATCTATCTAAATTAACAATGACAAATGCTACGGTCAGCCCGAAATATTGGCCAAAATTAAAAAACCCCACCATTTCAGCTGGCATTATCCTCCGAAGAACAACTGGACCGGCAGGCCCGACGCCCCCTTCCGATGCATGCAATTCGGGTAAAATCGCCCCCTCGAATCTTCTTTCACCCCCCATCGGCTTTCCCCGGCCGATCTCCGCAGTAGTGCATCCATGGACCACCAAACCGCGTTCATCATCGGCGCCATTCTGATGATCGCCAACGGCGGCGTTCTCGGTCTCGTTCACCGCGAAATCCTGCCCCAACTGCAGGCCAGCGCCGTCACCTGGCGGCGCGGCACGCTGCTCAACGCCTGCGCCTGCGTCATCTTCGCCGTCGCCCCCTGGCTGACGCCAAAGAGCGTGATCCTGCTCACCAACCCGCTGCTGATCCTCGGCACCATGGCCTACTGGCAGTCCCTGCGCCAGTTTCATCATCGTCCGGAGCAACCGGCCCTGTTCGCCCCCGGCATTCTGGCGATGCTCGGCGTCATCATCTTCCTGACCGTCGCCCCTTCCTTCAAGCTGCGCCTGATCAGTATCGACCTCGGCCTTTTCGCCAACCTCGTCGGTTGCGCCCACACCCTGCTGACCGCACCGCGGCGCAGCCGGTCGCTCAGCCGGCTGGTGCTCGCCTATCTCTTTGCCGGCAGCGCCGCCTACATCCTGCTGCGTGTCGCACTGGTCGCAACCCTCGACGCCCACCTGCCGGCCGACCAGATCTTCCCGCCAGCCAACCCGGTGCACGAACTCGCCCCCATCCTCGTCTCCGTAATACCGGTCGTCGGCACCACCGCCTTCCTGCTGATGTGCGCCGAACGTCTGAAGCGCCGCTGGAAAGTTGCCGCCTCGATCGACTACCTGACCGGGCTGCCCAACCGGCGAACCCTGCATTACCGCGGTGCCGTCGCCTTTGAAAGAGCGATGGCCGGCGACGCGGAATTTGCCGTCGCCCTGATCGATATCGATCACTTCAAGTCGATCAACGATCGTTTCGGCCACGATGTCGGCGACCAGGCCTTGCGCCACATCGGCCACCTCCTCGCCGGTGCCTGCCGCGACGGCGAAATGGCGGCGCGGCAAGGCGGCGAGGAATTCGTCCTCCTGCTCGACGGTGCCGATGCCGAGCAAGCCCAGATCGCCGCCGAACGCCTCCGACGCATGGTCGAAGCCTCGCCCTACGATGACGATACCGGGCCGCTCGCGCTCACCGTATCGATCGGCGTCGCCGCCATCAGCGCCGCCGACAGCGGTTTCGAGCACCTGCTCAGCCGCGCCGACCAGGCCCTCTACCGGGCCAAGGCCGAAGGTCGAAACCGTATCGTTCTCGCCGCATCGCCAGCCGTCTCGCTGTAACAAGGCTAAATTCGGCATCCGGCCGGCGAACAACGAAATATCGCCAGCGAACCGGACGAGCCCGAGCGACTTCAAGTAACATCGCGCCTGCCCGCCTTACCCCCACCGACCATGAACGACCAGCCCGACCTCTTCGAACCCAGCAACGATTCCGCCACCGTAGTTAGCCCGGAGGCTACGGACCCGGCTGTTGACGATACGCCGCAGCAGCAAGCTCCCCTGCCCGGCAACGCAGCCACCGCAGCCGACGAACCGCCCGTACTACCGCCCGCCGCCAGCGGTCCGGCCGAAGACATCCCGCCGCCGGCCGAATACGCCGCCCGCCGCTACCTCGAATACGCGATGAGCGTCGTCACCGGCCGCGCCCTGCCCTCGGCCGCCGACGGCCAGAAGCCGGTGCAACGCCGCATCCTCTACGCAATGCACCGGATGGGCCTGTACAAGAGCCCGCGCCACGTCAAATCGGCCCGCGTCGTCGGCGACGTGATCGGTAAATACCACCCGCACGGCGATTCCTCGGTCTATGACGCGATGGTTCGCATGGCCCAGGACTGGAGCCTGCGCTACCCGATCGTCGACGGCCAGGGCAATTTCGGCTCGCGCGACGGCGACAACGCCGCCGCCATGCGCTACACCGAAGCCCGCCTGACGCCGATCGCCGAACTGCTGCTGGCCGAAATCGACGAAGGTACGGTCGACTGGAAGCCCAACTACGACGGCGCCAACGACGAACCGACCCTCTTGCCGGCCCGCCTGCCCTTCTGCCTGCTCAACGGCGCCTCCGGCATCGCGGTCGGCATGGCGACCGAAATTCCGGCCCACAATCTGCGCGAAGTGGCCAGTGCGGCGGTCGCCCTGATCAAAGACCCGAATTTCAGCGAAGACAATGTGCTGGCCATGATCCCCGGCCCGGACTACCCAGGTGGCGCCCAGATCATCTCGTCGCCCGAAGAAATCGCCGCCACCTACCGCAGCGGCCGTGGCAGCCTGCGCGTGCGCGCCAAGTGGAAAATCGAAAACCTGGCGCGCGGCCAATGGAAGCTGGTCATCACCGAGTTGCCACCGGGCGTGTCCACCGCCACCGTGATGTCGGAAATCGAATCCTGCTCCAACCCGCAGGCCAAGGAAAAAGCCGGCAAAAAGGTATTCACCCCGGAACAACTCAACCTGAAAGCCGCCTTCCTGTCAGCCATTTCGGAATCCGGCGTGCGTGACGAATCGGGCAAGGAACACGCCGTGCGCCTGGTCATCGAACCGGCCAGCTCGCGCCAGGGCCAGGACGACCTGGTCCGCCTGCTGCTCGCCCACACCAGCCTGGAAACCAACGCCTCGATCAACCTGACCGTCCTCGGCGTCGGCGGCGCCCCACGCCAGGCCTCGTTGTACAGCATCATCGCCGAGTGGTGCCGCTTCCGGCTGAGCACCGTCGAGCGGCGCACGCGTCACCGTTTAACGGCTGCCGAAAAACGCATCCACATCCTCGAAGGCCGGCAGGCCATCCTGCTCGACATCGACAAGGTCATCAAGGTCATCCGCGAATCGGATGATCCCAAGGCCGATCTGATCGCCCACTTCAAGCTCTCTGAGATCCAGGCCGAAGACATCCTGGAAATCCGCCTGCGCCAGTTGGCCCGTCTGGAAGGCATCAAGATCGGCGAAGAGCTGGCCCGCCTGCGCGAAGAAGCGGCCGGCCTGAACAAACTGCTCGACTCCGAAGACGCCCTGCGCGCCTGCGTTGCCGCCGAAATCGAGGCAGATGCGAAGAAATACGGCGACGACCGACGGACCTTCATCGAAGCCGACACCAAGGTCACGATGGCCGACGCCAAGAACGTCTCGATCCCCGACGAACCGACCACGCTGATCGTCTCGAAGCACGGCTGGCTGCGCTCGCGTAGCGGCCACAACATCGATCCGACGCAGCTAAGCTTCCGTTCCGGCGACAGCCTGCTCGCCTGCCTGCCCTGCCGCACCGTCGACCACCTGATCCTGATCGACACCCAGGGCCGTGCCTACTCCATCGCCGCCGCCGATATCCCCGGCGGCAAGGGCGACGGCGTCCCGGCCACCTCGCTGGCCGACTTCCAGGACGGCGGCAAGCTGTGCCTGGCGCAGGCCGTCGCCAACGACAAACAGTATCTGGTCGCCGGCGACGGCGGCTACGGCTTCCGCTGCCAGGGCAGCGACTTCCTGTCGCGCGGCAAGGCCGGCAAGGCCTTCCTGACGCTCGGCGACAACGAATCCCCGGCCATCTTCATGGCCGCCCCGGCTGCCGGCGAAGTCGCCTGCCTGACCAGGGATGGCCGCGCACTGGTCTTCAATGTCGAAGAAATCCGCCTGCTCGCCAAGGGCCGCGGCCTCAAGCTGATCGACGCCGCCCCGGGCAAGACCGCGCTGGAAGACATCGTGCCGGTCATCGACGGCGTGGCCGGCAAATTGAAGGGCGAACGCCTGGAAACCTGCCGCGGCAACCGCGGCGGCAAGGGCAAGCCGGTCAAGGCGCCACGTAAGTAAATCCTACGGTCAATGACAAAAAAGGGGCAAAAATGCCCCTTTTTTCTTGCCCATCGGCCAGCAATTTTTCATCGACCGTCAAATAGCTCACGCCGGGAAAAACCGCTTCGTCCTAGACTTTTTCTCAACCAGACACGTTCTGGGTTGCAGCAGGAGTCACCCCATGCCGAACTTCACTCCCGGACAACTAGCCTCGCTCGAAGCGACCGCGACAACTGCCGCGGCTTATCTCGACATCTGCGACAGCGGCAGCCGCCATATCCGCCTCGACCCGATTCATTACCGAACCTGTGGCGAACTGCTGGCGCGGATTTTTTCCGTCGTCGACGCCCGACGGGCATTCCCGATGCTGATCCAGCAGTCGGCAGCAGCCCGCGAAACCGTCGAATCGACCGAAATAGGCCGTCATATCCGCATCAGCCGCCTGGGTTTCTACCCCGAACTCTCGGCCTTGCTCTGCCGCATCGCCTTCTGAACGCCAGATTTTCGCGGCGACATCAATAAAAAAGCCGGGGCAAAGCCCCGGCTTTATCAGCACTGATCAACGAAGATCAGGCAGCCTTCTTGCCCTTCGGAGCGGCGACGTTGGCAGCCTTCAGGGTGGCGGAGGTGGCAGCGGCAACGCTGGCTTCAGCAACTTCGGCAGCTTGCTTGGCAGCCTTGTTCAGGCCTTCGTAAGCTTCGTTGGCCGACTTGATGGCGGTCTTGACGGCGGCAACGGCAACTTCGGAACCAGCCGGAGCGGAAGCCAGGGCCTTTTCGACCAGGCCAGAAACGGTGGCGTTGGTTTCAGCAACCTTGGTTTCGACTTCCTTGGCGATCTTGTCCTTGGTTTCGGCAGCGATGGAGATCACATTACGCGAGTACTCCAGACCCTTCTCGATGGACGGGGCAGCCAGTTCCTTCTGCAGATTGACGAAGGACTGGACATCCTTGGCGCCCAGCAGGGTGGTGAAGTTCGACATCGCGGTTTCGAAAACCGAACGGGCAGCAGCCAGGTTCAACAGGGCCAGACGCTCGATGCCGTCGAAAGCAGTGTTGGTGAAGAACAGGGTGAAGTTGATGCCGGACTTGGCGAAATCTTCGGGCTTGGTAAACATGGTGATTCTCCTGAGGTTGGGTGATAATCTTGCCGCACAATCCATGTTGCACTGCAGCATGACTTCATTCTAACCATGGAGTATCAGTTGTCAAGCGTTTTGTGCACTGCACCATTTTCAATTGCCAAGCTGTTGCAAAAAGCCAAAGACGCTTAGCCGGAAAACTCGCCGACCCCCAGCCGGCGGACGATAGCGGTCATCGCCTCGGCAGCCCCCAGCGGGACATGGAAGTCGACGATATCGCTCAACTGGGTCCGCAAGGGATTGATTTCCACCGTCGGAATGCCACTCGCCGCCGCCAGAACGACAGGCTGCGTGATGTAGGGAAAAACGCTGGAGGTGCCAATGCTGAACACAATATCGAAGCCTTCCTGGAAGGCTTCGATGAAGCGGTCCAGTTCATCTTCCGGCAGCGCCTCGCCAAACAGCACCACCTTGGGCCGCAACACGGCACCGCAAACCGGGCAGCGCGGCGGAATCTCGCGGCCGCTCATGTCCGCCACCGCTTCCTGATGGCTGCAGGCGGTACAAGCCAGCTCCTGCAGATTGCCGTGAATCTCGACGATTTCACCGCTCCCGGCGGCACGATGCAGGCCATCGACGTTCTGGGTAAACACCATGACCCGGTCGAGATAGCTTTCCAGCCAGGCTATCGCCCGATGCGCCGCATTCGGCTGGGCGCCACGGCAGCTTTCCTCGATCTGGATCAGGTATTTCCAGGTGATATCCGGACGTAGCGCAAATACCTCGCCGGACAGGGCATCCTCGATCCGCAGCCCATCGGCGGTCGCCTCGCTGGCATACAGGCCGCCAACACCACGATAGGTCGGCAAGCCGGAATCGGCCGAAATACCCGCCCCGGTGATGAACAAGGCCCGCCGCGCCTGCCCCAGATGCCCGGCAACCGCATCCAGCGTGGCCTCGATCGACGGAAGATTGGCAGGCATGGCCCGATTTACTGGATCAGGAACTTGGTGAACAAAACTTCCTTGATGCCGGTCTTCTCGTCCTCGTGGATCACGTGATTGCTCAGCTCGATGATTTCCTCAATCAATTCCTTCTTGCCCGCCAGCGTACGCAACTTGGCCGCATCCTTGCCCGAGAGCAGCAGGATGATCTCGTGCTGCAACTTCGGCTTGTAACCGGCAAGAAGATGCAGGGCCTCAGGAGTCGCCCCCTCGAAGACCAAACCGAACTGCAAATAGTTGTCCTTGCCCAGATTGACCGTGAACACCATCGGCTCAGGTGCTCCGCCACCGCCATGATCATTCGCCAGCGCCGGCAACGGAAGTATGGTGCCAAGAACAAGCAGCACAGGCGCCACGAAAGAGATCAGAATCCGGGAAATAAGGTTCATAGCGGTCCAAGGTGCGCAAAAGCCGATCAGGGGAGGCGGTCTCGCCGTGAGACCCGCGACTTTATACCGCCTGAATATGAAAAAAGCCACCATCAAGGCGGCTTTTCACAGTTTTTTTGATGGCGCGCCCGGAGCGATTCGAACGCCCGACCCTCTGGTTCGTAGCCAGATACTCTATCCAACTGAGCTACGGGCGCGCTGCCAAAAAAACAAAGGACCAACCATTGGATTGGTCCGGATTGGTCTGATGGCGCGCCCGGAGCGATTCGAACGCCCGACCCTCTGGTTCGTAGCCAGATACTCTATCCAACTGAGCTACGGGCGCGCTGTCAGAGCCGCGCATTATACGGACAGATCGGTAGAATGCAAGGGTTTTCAGGAAAAAAGCCGATGTCCACGATCAATGTCCGAATGCCGAAATACCCCGAGTGCTGGTCAAGTTGCGGTTCGTGCGCCAACGGCAACGTGTTCATTCTCGAACTGCTGGTCAAGATTGGCGACATGGTGGAGCGCGACGACAATATTCTGACCCTTGAAACCGGCAAGGTAGCCTTGGACATCCCCAGTCCCTACGCCGGTCGGGTCATTGAGATACATGTCACAGAGGGCGATACAGTCGACGAAGATGCGCTACTGGTAACGCTGGAATCAGCTTGACCAGCCCCTCGAATCTTCCGGCATCGCTCCCTGCCCTTACTTTGGGAGATCGACCTCCATGGCGTTGCGTACCTCGCGCACGCCACGCACGCCGCTGGCCAGATCCAGCGCCCGGCGCAAGGCGTGCTCATCAGGCACCGAACCGGCAACTGTAACGACCGCGGCTTTTGAATTCACGCGAAACTGCGACCCGGTCAAGCCGACATCAGTCCGCAGCAGCGTCTCGACCTTGTCGGTCAGTGCGGCATCCAGGGCTTCGGTACTGGCCACGGCCGCAGCAACAGCTTTCGGGTCGTCGGTCGCAAAGGCCGACAGGCCCAAACCAACAAAGGTCGCAACGGCAAAAAGACTGGCGACGAGGAGATTACGTTTCAGCATGGCAGATCCCTTCTTGTAGTGAATGCCATCACCTAATGCGAACTCCATGCCATGTCTGTTTTTATCATAATAATCAATAAACTGGGAAACAAACCACCAAAACAGGTGTGATCATCCGTCGCCCTGCGGCGACAGATCCCTGCCATCCCTGAAGCCAGCCGAGGCCGAACGCACCCGGATCAGCGCTCTGCAGCCGCTTCTCCGTCGCTGCGGAACATGGCCGGTGTCAGGTCGTGCTTTTGCAGTAGCCGGTAGAACTCCGTGCGATTGCGCTCGGCAATCCGCGCCGCATCGGCAACATTGCCATCGGTCAGTTTCAACAACTGAACGAGGTAATTGCGCTCGAAGCGCTGCTTGGCATCGGCGTAGGTCAGCGCGTCCATGGCCGGTACGCGCAATGCCCGCTGAACGAGCGCCAGCGGAATCAGCGGCGTCGAGGTCAGGGCGCAGCTTTGCTCGACGACATTGAACAGTTGCCGGACATTGCCCGGCCATGAGGCCGTAGCCAACGCTTCGAGCGCCTCCGGCGCGAAGCCGTTGACCGGCTTGCCATATTTGCCAGCCAGCAACTGGACAAAATGGGCGGCGAGCAGCGGAATATCCTCGCGCCGCTCATCGAGGCGCGGCAGATTAAGCGACACGACATCGAGGCGATAGTACAAATCCTCGCGGAACTGCCCTTGCGCCATGGCGGCATCGAGATCGCGGTGGGTCGCCGAAAGCAGGCGGACATCGACCGGCTCGGCCCGTGTCGTGCCGACCGGCCGCACGACACGCTCCTGCAGCACCCGCAGCAGCTTGACCTGCAGGGCCAGCGGCATGTCGCCGATTTCGTCGAGGAACAGCGTGCCGCCGTTGGCCGCCTGGAACAGCCCGACCCGGCTGGCGCCGGCGCCGGTGAACGCCCCTTTGGCATGACCGAACAGCTCCGACTCGAGCAGTTGTTCGGGAATGGCACCGCAGTTAATCGCGACAAACGGCCCCTTGGCCCGCGGACTGGCGCGATGGATGGCCCGGGCCAGGACCTCCTTGCCGGTCCCGCTTTCGCCACGGATCAGCACGCTGGCGTCGGAGGCGGCGACCATGCGCGCCTCGGCCATCAGTTCGGCCATCCGGCTGCTGCGAAACACCACGCCAGCCATCCACGTTTCGTCTCCTTGCACGGTTGCCGGCGCTTGATCGCCTGCCGTTGAGGTCGGGGCCGAAACCACCAGTGCGCGATCGATTTTTTCGAGCAGTATCTGGCTGTCGAAAGGCTTGGTCAGGTAGCCGAAGACGCCGCGCGAGGTGGCGTCTACGGCATCGGGAATGTTGCCGTGCGCTGTCAGGAGAATGACCGGCAGCGTCGGCCGCGTCCGGCGAATTTCCTCGAACAGCGCCAGACCGTCCTGGCCGGGCAAACGCACATCGCTAACGACCACCCGTGGCGGGTCGACGGCTATCTGGGCCAGCGCCTGCTCGGCCGAACCAACGGCCGTAATCCGGAACCCCCTCGCCCGCAGGCGCATGGTCAGCAGGCGCAGGATATCCTCGTCGTCATCGACGACCAGTACATGAGCCCCGGCAGAAGCTGCGGCGTGCGCCATCATCGCTTGATACCTCCTGGCCGGACGGCAGATGGCCGCGGCGTCAGGGTTCGCTCGATATCAGCCAGGCTGTCGAGTTTTTCCTGCAGTTCGGTCGCTTTGCGCTGGCTGTCCTTCAACTGCTGCCCCTGTTTTTCCAGTTGGCCATCGAGCTTGCTCCTCTCCAGGTAGTTGTCGGCGACAACCCGGGCCAGCGGGTGAAAGGGCATCGCCGCCGGATCACTGGACTTCAGCACGCTGTCGAGCAATGCCAAGGCCTTGCCGAGATCCTGCTGAACGCGGGGGTGCCCGAGCAGCATCGCCATCCTGACCTGGGTATAAGGCGTTTGCGGAACCGCCGTCAGCACCATGCGCTCCCGCCCGAGTTCGGCCGGCGTCATTCGCGACAAGCCGTGGTAATAAACCAATGCTGCTTCGGGCGTCGTTTCGTCCTGACGCGCCACCTTCTTCATGAGGGGGGGCGTGCAAGCGCTTAGTGCCAGCGTGAATGCGACCAGCCACGGCAACAGGGCCGATCGAACGGGCAAGAATTCTTTTTTACTGCTCATCAGGTATTTCCACACAAAAATGGGCTCCCGCCACCTGCGGGACCAGATAAACCGCACCGCCCATGGCGCGAACCAGTTCGCGAACGATAGACAAGCCAACGCCACTCCCCTGCCGCGGTGCTGGCGCCATGCGCTGCCCCTGAACAAAGGGATCGAAGATCCGCTGACGGTCCTCCTCGGCGACCCCCGGCCCCTGGTCGACGCATTCGAAGCGCCAAAGCCCGTCGCCATGCTTTGCACTCAGGCGGATTTCGCCGCTATCCGGACTGAAATCGATTGCATTCGACAACAGATTATCGAGTACGACCGTCATTTTGTCGGCATCGAGCATCGCCATCTCGTCCGCCGCCTCGACGACGACCTTCAGTTGCCGCGACTGGCTGTGCAATTCGCGCCGCTGGGCTACGGCAGCCAGCAGTTTGCGCGGCTTTACCGGCTCAATCCGCAGCCGGCGTGCCTCGAATGCCGCCGCATTGAGAGTCAGCAGGCTTTCGATTTGCTCCTGCAGACTGCGGACATTGTGCTGCAGGATGTCGACCACCTCGCGCTGACCGGCGGCAAGCGGACCGGGCACTTCCTCGCGGAGCAGCGAAACCCCCTCCTTCAACGCGGTCAGCGGCGTCTTCAGCTCATGCGACACATGACGCAGCGCCCGTTCGCGGTCTGATTCCAGTTCGGCCAGGCGCTGGCGCAGCCAGTCGAGCCGCTTGCCCAACTGGCGCAAATCGGCCGGCCCGCCAACCGTAACCGCTTCGTCGAAGCGGCTGGCGCCAAGGCGGACGATCGCCTGCTCCAGATGGCGCACCGGCCGGACTAACCACCAGCCCATGGCCAGGGCGACCAGTAGGACGCCGATCAAGGCGAGGCCGATTCTGGCGCCGAGTTTCAGGCGATTGGCTTCCAGTTGAGCCAGGGAGTGGCGATTCTGCGCCTCGATCCAGCGTTGCCCGGCCTGCTTTAGAAGGCTGTTCAATTCAGCCATCCGCCCGAGCAAGGGAATGATCTCGGCCTGGGGAATATTCTGTTCGAGCCCACCGCGCAGCGCTTCGGCGACCATCCGCCAGCCGCCGAGCAAGGGCACAAGAGGCTCGGCGGCCATCGCGTCCAGGCGGTCGACAACCACCAGCGATTGCGCCAGATGCTCGTCAAAGCGCTGGCGGAACACCGGATTGTCGAGCACCAGATATTGACGGGCGCTGCGCTCGATATCGATCGTACGTTCGCCCAGCTCCTGAATGGCCGCGGTCAGTTGAATGGCCTGCTCGCTGTTGCGGCGGCTCTGTTCGACCAGACGCTCGACGACCAGCCAGCTTTGCACCGCGACACCGCCAAGCAACAAGACGATCAGCATGAAGCCCAGCAGCATGCCCTGGCGAAAGGAAATCCGGTTCATCCGTGTGCTGATTTTGAAAGCCCCAGTTTAAACCGCCAGCCTCGTTTGCCGAGACTTGGCGAGTGTGCGCAAGATCGCCAAACAGCGCATACGACGCAAAAATTTACGGTTATAAATCAACGCCTTGAATTCATGTCGCAATTTAGCGACAGGCAACCTATCCAGATTAGCGTTGTTTTATCCAAAAGCCAAAAAATCATGTCGCCATTTGGCGACAGATACCATGAAGATAGTTATAACTAAAGTTAACTTTTACACTTATATATTTGTTTTTATTAACAAAATAATACATGGCACGGTTATCGCAATAACGCCCCGGACAGCCAATTGTCGATAACCTCAAGACGGGAGTCACCATGTTCAGCAAACCCATCATCCCCAACCGCAATGACACCATTACCCGCAAGGATGTAAAGAGCGTTCTCGGCTCCGGAAGCCTGGCCGGCGCAGTTCCCGAACCCAAGGTGGTCACCGACCCGCCAGCGCCTGTGCAAAGCGAAAAGCCGGCATCAGCCGCCAGCGATACGGAAAACATCAGCGGCGCCCGCCTGATCGTCGGCCCGGATGTCAAACTGAAAGGCGCCGAGATACTCGATTGCGATACGCTTGTCGTCGAAGGCCGGGTCGAGGCCACGATGGACAGCCGCGTCATCCGCATTGCCGAGAATGGCGCGTTTTCCGGCAAGGTCAGCATCGACATCGCCGAAATCCATGGCATCTTCGAAGGCGAACTGACCGCACGCTCACAACTGATCATCCACGCCACCGGCAAGGTCCAGGGCAAGATCCGCTACGGCAAACTGGTCATCGACGAAGGCGGTGAACTTTGCGGTGACATCAATGCGCTCTCCGCCGAGAAGGCGCCCCGTTTTCATCCGCGCGAAGAAACCCCAAACCTGGCGCTTAGCGCCGTGGCCGGTTGATTAAATTTTGGGCAGATCATAGAATGGAATTCATGCAGCATATAGCGTCAAAACTCCCGCCCATCCCCGGCCTGATGTCCTCCCCTTATCCGCCCGGGGAGCATGTCCACGCGGTCGATCCGGGCACTTCCGTCGACAGTGCTGACCTGATCATCGTGCCGGCTGTCACCTACAATCAGCACCGGGCCTGCAATGCCTTGGTACGCCGGATGTATGTGTCGCGCGGTTATCGGGTTCTGCCACAACGCCAGAGCATCGACGACCCCAATCATTTCACGCTCGGCGCCTGGCTCGACGGTGAGTTGGTGGCAACCCTGACCGGATCCCGGGATTCACGCGCCGGTCTCCTGGCCGACGGCCTCTATGGTCATGAAATCTCGGCCTTGCGCAAACCTTCGCGAGTCATTGGCGAAGTCACGCGGCTGGCGGTGGACGCCGACTTTCGTAGCCCGGAACTGCTGAATTCACTGTTCCGGGCCACTTACCAGTATGCCCGGGCCATTTTTGGCTTGACCGACGTGGTGATCGAAGTTAACCCCCGCCATGCCGGCTACTACCGTCGGGAGCTGAACTTTACCCAGGTCGGCCCCCTGCGCACCTGTCCGCGGGTGGAAGCTCCGGCCGTGCTGCTGCACCGGACGCTGGGCTGCCTGCGCTTCTAACCCTCCTGCCTCCCCCTTGATGACCAGCCTCCCGGCACCGGGACGCTGGTCATTTACGTTGAAGCCTCGTAGACTTCGCGCTTCGACAACATTTCCTATCGACAGGCAAGCTCAATGGCTCAATACGTCATGTCCATGCTGCGGGTCAGCAAGATCGTCCCGCCCAAGCGTCAGATCATCAAGGATATTTCCCTCTCCTTCTTCCCCGGCGCCAAGATCGGCCTGCTCGGCCTGAACGGTGCCGGCAAGTCGACCGTACTCAAGATCATGGCCGGCGTGGACAAGGAATACGACGGCGAGGTCCAGCACCTGGCCGGCGTTTCCATCGGCTACCTGCCGCAGGAACCGCAACTCGATGCCGCCAAGACCGTGCGCGAGGAAGTTGAATCCGCACTCGGCGAAGTGATGCAGGCCCAAGCCAAGTTGGACGAGGTCTATGCCGCCTATGCCGACCCGGACGCCGATTTCGACAAGCTGGCCGAAGAACAGGCCCGCCTGGAGGCAATCATCGCCACCGCCGGCTCGGATACCGAAGCGCAGATGGAACTGGCCGCCGACGCACTGCGCCTGCCGCCCTGGGACGCGACCATCGGCAACCTGTCCGGCGGCGAAAAGCGCCGCGTCGCACTGTGCAAGCTGCTGCTCGCCAAGCCCGACATGCTGCTGCTCGACGAGCCGACCAACCACCTCGATGCCGAATCGGTCGAATGGCTGGAACAGTTCCTGGTCCGCTTCCCGGGCACTGTCGTCGCCGTCACCCACGACCGCTACTTCCTCGACAACGCCGCCGAGTGGATTCTCGAACTCGACCGCGGCCACGGTATTCCCTGGAAGGGCAACTATTCCAGCTGGCTGGAGCAGAAAGAAGCCCGCCTGGAAACCGAAAACAAGCAGATCGACGCCCACATGAAGGCGATGAAGCAGGAACTGGAGTGGGTGCGCAGCAATCCCAAGGCACGCCAGGCCAAGTCCAAGGCCCGTCTGTCGCGCTTCGAGGAAATGTCGAGCCAGGAATACCAGAAGCGCAACGAGACGCAGGAAATCTTCATCCCGGTCGGCGAGCGCTTGGGCGACAAGGTCATCGAATTCAATGGCGTGACCAAGTCCTTCGGCGACAAGCTGCTGATGGACAATGTCAGCTTCGCCATCCCGCCCGGCGCCATCGTCGGCATCATCGGCCCGAACGGCGCCGGTAAATCGACGCTGTTCAAGATGATCACCGGCCAGCAGCAACCGGATGCCGGCGAAGTCGTCATCGGCCCGACAGTCAAGCTAGCCTATGTCGACCAGTCACGCGACTGCCTGGATGGCAGCAAGACCGTGTTCGAGGAACTGGCCCAGGGCAGCGACATCCTGCAGATCGGCAAGTTCGAGATGCCCAGCCGCGCCTACATCGGCCGCTTCAACTTCAAGGGCGCCGACCAGGGCAAGCAGGTCGGCAATTTGTCCGGCGGCGAGCGCGGTCGCCTGCACCTGGCCAAGACGCTGATGGCCGGCGGCAACGTGCTGCTGCTCGACGAACCGTCCAACGACCTCGACGTCGAAACGCTGCGTGCGCTGGAAGATGCTCTGCTCGAATTCGCCGGTTGCGCGATGGTCATCTCGCACGACCGCTGGTTCCTCGACCGCATCTGTACGCACATCCTGGCCGCCGAAGGCGATTCGCAGTGGAATTTCTTCACCGGCAATTTCCAGGAATACGAGGAAGACAAGAAGCGTCGCCTCGGCGAGGAAGGCGCCAAGCCGAAGCGGATTCGCTACAAGCCGGTTACCCGCTGATTCATACAATCTGCCATGTCCTTACTTACTGAACTCGCCGGTCTCGCCGAACTGGAGACCATGAGCGATTACAAGGTCAGGAACCCTCACCGGGGCTGGGCCGTACTGAGCATGTTCGGCCCAACTTCGGAGAGCGATGCCGCCGGATTCTGGCGGTTTCAGAGGGGATGCGAGGAAGGCGAAACCATTGAGCGCTTCTTGAAACGGTATCAAGGACGCGTGGAACTGGCGCTAGTCTCGGCCGAAGAAGTTGGCCTGGAATACATGGGGACCGCCGTCCAGGGAAAGAACGTCCTGGTGGTGCGCCCCGTTCCTCGCCTTTGACGCCGTATTCGAGATTGAGCGTTCGCCTTCCGATTCGCTCCCGGCAGCGCTGCTGGTTGATTTTTTGATTTTGGCCGTTTTTTCGGCCTTACCGTAGCATTGATGCAAAACGGGCGCCCTTGCGGCGCCCGTTCTTCTTTCGTGCCCCGTCGAAACGAGGCTCAAAACCGGTGTGTTGATCAGTGCTTGAGGCTGGCGGAGAACACCGCCTTGGTCTTTTCGGAAAAATGGAATTCGTTGAAAGCGCGATCGATTTCGGCTTCGTTGCGGCCTTCGGAATGATCCTCGAAGCTGATGCCGATGATCTTGCCGTTAGCGGCCAGGGTCTGGAAGGCGAAACGCCAGCGTTGGGCTTCGGCCAGGCGCTCGCGCAGTTCGGCTTCGTTGGAAATCGTGATACCGGCTTTCTTCAGGGAATCCAGGAATTGTTCGAAGGATTCGTTGCTCAGACTGCCCATTTGACTATCTCCGTAGGTTGTCGGTGTTTGATCACCATGTGCCGAATAACGACACGGCTTTGATTCGGTTGACACGAATTCGACAGAAGTTTGAATGCGATAATGGCGCCCCATGAAGAAGCCAAACACCACCGCTGAAATTCCCGAAATTCGTCCCGGTCAGTCGATCGAACTGCTCAAGGAACTGCACATCCTGACCCGCGACGGCAAGCTGAACCAGGACACCCGGCGCAAGCTCAAGCAGGTCTATCACCTCTACCAGTTCATCGAACCGCTGCTCGATGACGCCGAGACGCTGGTCGACCATGGGGCCGGCAAGTCCTATCTCGGCTTCATCCTCTACGATCTCTGTATCAAGGAGCGTGCCAGCGGCGAAATCGTTGGCATCGAAACGCGGGCCGAACTCGTCGACAAATCGCGCCAACTGGCCGCCCGGCTGGGTTTCGAGCGGATGCGCTTCCTCGCCTGCACGGTCGAGGATTCGCTGACCTCGCCCGAACTGCCGGCGCAGGTCGATGTCGTTACCGCGCTACACGCCTGCAACACGGCGACCGACGACGCGATCCGTTTCGCACTGACCAAGAACGCCCGCCATATCGTCCTCGTCCCTTGCTGCCAGGCCGAAGTCGCTGCCACGATGCGCGCCAAAAAGAATGAGTCGCTGGGCAAAACGGCGCTGTCCGAACTTTGGCGACACCCGATCCACACCCGCGAACTCGGCAGCCACCTGACCAACGTCCTGCGCTGCCTGCTGCTCGAGTCGCACGGCTACGACGTCACCGTCACTGAACTGGTCGGATGGGAACATTCAATGAAGAACGAGCTGATCATCGCTTCGAAGCGCGGCAACCCGCGCAAGAATGCCCGCGAACGCGCCGAAGCCATCCTGCGCGAGTTCAATATCGAAGAACTTGCCGCCCGTTTCACGTACTAAGGCGCCATGACCCGCATTCAACACCCGCTCGAACTCCTCGCCCCGGCCAAGAACGCCGATTTCGGTATCGAAGCCATCAAGCATGGCGCCGACGCCGTCTATATCGGCGGCCCGGCCTTCGGTGCCCGCTACGGCGCCGGCAACGATGTCGCCGAAATCAAACGCCTGTGCGATTTCGCCCACCGCTACCGGGCCAAGGTCTTTGTCGCGCTGAACACCATCCTGCGCGACGACGAACTGGAAGAAAGCCGGCAACTGGCCTGGCAGCTTTACGAAGCCGGCGCCGACGCGCTGATCATCCAGGACATGGGCCTGCTGGAAATGGACCTGCCGCCGATCCAGCTTCATGCCAGCACGCAGACTGACAATCGCAACCCGGAAAAGGTGAAATTCCTGGAGGATGCCGGCTTCTCGCAGGTCGTTCTGGCGCGCGAATGCAGCTTAAATGAAATTATTAAGATTGCTTCGCAATCAACTGTTTCATTGGAATATTTTGTTCACGGCGCACTCTGTGTCGCCTACTCTGGACAGTGCTACATCAGTGAGGCCCACACCGGGCGCAGCGCCAATCGCGGCGAGTGTTCGCAGGCCTGCCGCCTGCCCTACACGCTGGTCGACGACAAGGGCAAGACGATCACCGAGAACCAGCACCTGCTGTCGATGAAAGACAACAACCAGACCGAGAACATCCTCGAACTGGCTCGCGCCGGCGTCTGCTCGTTCAAGATCGAGGGCCGGCTGAAGGACCTCAGCTACGTCAAGAACATCACCGCCCATTACCGCCGGTTGCTCGACGAAATCATCGCCGAACACCCGGAATTCAGCCGCGCCTCCAGCGGCAAGAGTACTTACACCTTCACGCCGCAGCCGGACAAGACCTTCAATCGCGGCTACACCGACTATTTTGCCGGCGGCCGCCAGGACGACATCGGGGCTTTCGATTCTCCAGCCTTCGTCGGCGAGTTGATCGGCGAGGTGGCCGAGATCGGCGACGGCTGGCTGGTCGTCAATACCGACCAGACCTTCCACAACGGCGACGGCGTCTGCTTCTATGACGGGCACGGCGAAGTGGCCGGGATGCGCATCAACCGTGCCGAAGGCAACAAACTGTTTCCGGCCGAAATGCCGGACGACCTGACCGAGGGCGCCACGCTCTTCCGCAACCGCGACCAGGCCTTCGAACGCGCCCTGGAAAAGGAATCGGCCGACCGCCGGATTGCCGTCAAGCCGGTGCTCGACGAGACGGACGACGGCCTCGTCCTGACGCTGACCGACGAAGATGGCGTGAATGCTACGGTCAGCCGGAAATTTGGGCCCAAATCGGAATGGCAGTTGGCCCAGAACCCGGAACAGGCGATGGCCAAGCTCAAGGAAAACCTCGGCAAGTTCGGCAACACGATGTTCGTCGCCGAACCGGTCGAGCTGAAGCTGAGCCAGCCCTGGTTCCTGCCGGTCAGCGCGATCAACGCGCTGCGTCGCGAAGCCACCGAGCAACTGGAAGCGGCCCGCGTCGCCAGCCACCCGCGCCCGCCGCGCGCTGTGCCGGCCGCCAACCCGGTGCCTTACCCGCAGGATGAACTGACCTACCTCGGCAACGTCTTCAACGCCAAGGCCCGCGCCTTCTACGAGAAACACGGCGTCAAGCTGATCGCCGATGCCTACGAGGCCGGCAACGAAAAGGGCATGGTCTCGCTGATGATCACCCGCCATTGCCTGCGCTACAGCTTCAACCTCTGCCCCAAGGAGGTCAAGCACCTGAAGCCGGACCCGATGACGCTGATCAATGGCAACGAAAAGCTGATCCTCAAGTTCGACTGCAAGGCCTGCGAAATGCACGTCGTCGGCAAGATGAAGAAAGGCGTCAAGCTCAACCTCGGCACCATCCGCCCGGCCTGACACCAGGATGCAGCCGACGCCCTGCCCTTCCTGCCGGCAAACGATGGCCAAGCAGCGCTTCGAGCGGCTGCATCACGGCGAAGTCATCCTCGATTTATGTTTTGCCTGCCAGGGCATCTGGTTCGACGAATTCGAGAGCGTGCAGATCACGCCCGGCGGCATCGTCCAGCTGTTCGAACTGCTGCACCAGCATCACGACGACCCGCGCCAGCCGCTGCGCGATCCGTTGCACTGCCCGCGCTGCAAAGAGCGCCTGCTGCACGGCCTGGACGTCGCCAAGCACGGCGGCCGCTTCAACTACCACCGCTGCCTGCAGAAACACGGCCGTTTCACGACTTTCGCCCAGTTCATGATCGAAAAGGGCTTCGTCCGCCAGCTCAACCCGGCCGAAATCGATGCGCTGTCGGCCAAGGTCGGCATCATCCGCTGCATGGGCTGCGGCGCCCCGGTCGATATCCGCCGGGACCACGCCTGCGGCCACTGCCGGGCACCGATCACCATCCTCGACCCGGGCGCCGTCGAGCAGGCGCTCAGCCGTTTTCAGGACGCCGAAATCCGCCGCACGACGCGCGACGTCGAATTGCTCGGCGACGCCATCGTGATGCGCGAACGCGAAAAATCGCGCCTCAAGCGGCAAAGGCAGGAGCCGGACAACGCCGGCATCATCGACGCCATCGACCTGATCTCGGCCGGCGCCGAATTCGTCTGGCACCTGATCCGGCGATAAGGCAATCGGCCCGGATACCTAAGCCGCCGCGGTATCCTGCAAGACCTTGGGGGTGATTTCGACGTTGCCGGCCTCGCCGCCCAGCCAGACCACGCCGTCCTGGATCGTGCATTGCAGGCGCATGCCGCGCTCGGCCAGCCCGGCCAGCGCCTTGCTGTCCTCGACGCTCAGGGCCAGCACGCGCAGGTTTTTCTGGCCGGCCACCTTGCCGGCCGTTTGCTGCCACCAGATTTCGGCCGTCCGGCCGCCATAAGCCAGCACCATCACGTGGCGGGAACGATTGCAGGCCCGGCGGATCAACTTTTCATCGGGCAGGCCAACGTCGATCCAGCGCTCGATGCTGCCGGTGGCGTCGAGTTCCTGCAGGTCGCCCTCATCGTCGGTTGCCGACAGGCCGCGCCCGAAGTTCAGCGTCTCCGAAGCATTCAGCGCGAAAGCCAGCAGGCGGACCATCATCCGCTCATCAGTTTCCGAGGGGTGGCGGGCGATGGTCAGCGAATAGTCGCCGAAATGCGAGCGGTCGAGGTCGGCCAACTGCAGTTCAGCCTTGAAAATGGTGGATTTGAGCGCCATGGCAGCCCCGGAAAAAGGCCGGATTATCCCATGACGCATCGCCGAAACCGGACTACGATGAACAATATGGAAACCAAAGGAGATTTGAGCATGCCCGCCCTGCGCATCGTGCCCCTGCTGTTCGCCACCCTGTTCGCAGTTCAGGCCCTTGCGGCCGATGCGCCGCGCCGAAAATCCGGCCTATGGGAAGTCAAGACGCAGATGGCCGGCATGCCGGGCCAAGGTCCGATGCAGATGTGCGTCGACCAGGCCAGCGATAACCTGATGCAACAGCGAGCGCAGGAAAAGGTCAATTGTCCGGTCATGGAGACCACGCGCGGCGCCGGCAAGATCACCATTCACGCCGTCTGCAAGCACGACGGGATGACCAGCACCAGCGACTCGGTGATCACCGGCGATTTCGACTCGGCCTATCGCAACGACATGGTCGTCCGCTACGATCCGCCCCAGCACGGCATGAAGGAAATGAAAATGGTCCAGGAGGCGCGCTGGCTGGGTCCGTGCAAGTCGGGGCAGAAGCCGGGCGACGTCAGCACCCCCGGCATGCAGAAGTTCAACATGCAGGAAATGATGAACGATCCGCAAATGCGCGAGATGATGAAACGCCAGCCCAAGTAGCAAGGCGCTTTATAATTAGCATTTACTGATAAACGAGATTGCCATGCGCCGACTACTCCTTGCCTGCCTGCTTGCCGCCAGCGGTTTCGCCCGGGCCGAAATCATCGACATCGACAACGCCCAGCTCGACAAACTGAGCAGGAGCGGCGTGCCGGTCATCGACATCCGCCTGCAGTCGGAATGGGAAGAAACCGGCATCGTTGCCGGCAGCAAGCTGCTGACCTTCTTTGACGAAAAGGGCAAGGCCGACGCCCCGGCCTGGCTGGAAAAGCTCAAACCGATCGCCCCGCCGAACCAGCCGGTCGTTGTCATCTGCCGCAGCGGCAACCGGACCAAGGCGGTCAGCCAGTTCCTGTCGCAACAGGCCGGCTACGCCACGGTCTATAACGTCAAACAGGGCATCAAGGGCTGGATCGCCGGTGGCGGCCCGGTCGTACCGGCCAACCAGAGCATCGCTTCCTGCAAGGCCGCGAAGACTTGCTGACCCAGGCCGTAGACCGTAGACGATGCGCCAGCTGCGAACGCTGGTCCGGAGCGCGACAGCCCGGAGAACAGGCGGGTACCGTGCTGATCGCCGCCGAAACCGACGAAGGAATCTGCCAGGGTGGGCCGTGGGACGGTTCCGAACGACGTGCCCGCTCGGCCTGTGGGCACTGGCAATGCTGGTCCGCGCTGGTGGTTGGCCAGGCTGCCGATAAAACCTAGCGAAACACCCGGCAGGCGTACTCGGTCCGTGCCTCAATGCGGCCGAACAAGCTTCCGCAGTCCTGCGACCAGTCGATACCCAGCTTCTCGCAGGCAGCGCTGGACATATTGGCGACCAGGTTGCCGTCGCGCCCGGTCAGGTCGAGCGCATTGGCCAAAACCTCCGCGACATGCGTGATCGCGACAAGGTTTTCCGCCAGGCCCGGATCGGGTTCGTGATGGTAATAAATGGCATCGACCACGGCTTGAGGCAAGCCCCAATGCATTGCCAGCTGACGACCGACGTGACAGTGATCGACGCCGAAATAACGCCGCTCTATCTGATTGATCCCCTCGCTGCCGTTGCTGATTGCCGTACGAACCATCTGGAATTCCAGCGGATAGAAATGCGCCATCCAGAGCTGGCCGATGTCGTGCAGCAAGCCGGCGACCAGCGCGTAATCCGAGGAGTGATGGGTGAACCGGCCGAGTTCCATGGCGCAGATGCCAACCGCCACGCTGTGTTCCCAGAAATAGGACGCCATCCGGCAGCCGTGGGCAAAGTCGGCCAGGCTGACGGCCAGCGTGATTTCGCGAATCTTGGCCAGGCCGATCAATGAAACGGCCTTGCGGACATCGTTGACACTGCTGCCGCCGTGGCCCGCCATGGCGGCCGAATTGGCAATCGACAGGATGCGGGCGGTGATCACCGGATCGTGCTCGACGTGATTGACCAGGGAACCGAGGTTGGCCCCATCGTCGTCGAGCGTCGCCAGGATATCGGTCACCACCCTAGGGAAGGCGGGCATGCTTTTCGCGCGTTCGATAATTTCCGAATCGGTCAGCAGCAGCGCCATCATGTCCTCCGAAAGGCGCGAACCGCTTCGTAGAGTCCGGCCATGGTCGGCTGCCGCAGATCGGCGGCCCGGAATATGCGCTGCAGCCGGGCTTCCGCCTGCGCCCAGGCTTCGGCACGCTCGGCATCGCTGCGCTGATCGACTTCCTGAACGCAGACGAATTCGGCATGACGAACCCGCATCTGCTGAAGATTGGACTCGGTCAGCTCATGGCCGGCGGGCAGATTGAAGTTGATCACTCCCTTTTCCGTGAGGATCAGCGCTGCCCCGAGCACCATGCCCGCTGTTACCTCCGGCAGCGGCAGATAGCGCCGCCGAATATTTGCCGTCGATTGTTGATCGGTCATCATGACGCATATCTTACCCAGAAAGCCCGGGCTCAAACAACAAATTTGGCAAATAGTTAAAAATTAATTTTTCTGGGCATTCAGACTGGCCTGGCGGGCTGCGCGCAGTTCCGGCGTTTCCAGGCTGATCCGCCCGAGCGCGCCGGAACGGTAATCGACAAGCAGGATGGCCGACGCCTTTTCCATATCCAGTTCACCGCCCCGCCCCTTGATCAGGCAGCCGCGCTTCCTGGCCACCGCCTCGATCACGCCGACCGCATCCAGTCCCTCGGTGGCGAAGCCGTAGCGGGCCTTGAGCAGGGCCGGATAGTGGTCGAGCAGGAAAGCGGCCAGCCAGGTGCCGACTTCCTCGTCGATGTAGGCATTGACGCCGACCGCATGGCTGGCGGCCAGCATCAGGCCGTCGATCGGGTGGTCGATCTTCGGCCAGAGCATGCCCGGGGTATCGTAGAGGGTCAGCCGGTTGCTGATGTCGATGCGCTGCTGGCTCTTGGTCACCGCCGGCTGGTCGCCGACCGCGGCGACTTTCTTCTTGACCAGGGCGTTCATCAGCGTCGATTTACCGACGTTGGGAATGCCCATGATCATCAGGCGCAGCGGCTTGACCGCGTCATTGCGGTGCGGTGCCAGTTTCTGCGCCAGGCCGGGGATCTTCGCGACGTCGCCGGCTTTCTTGCATGAAATGGCGACCGCCTTGACGCCCGGCTGGGCGTCGAAATAGGCCAACCAGGCCTTGGTCGCCTCGGGATCGGCGAGATCGGCCTTGTTCAGCAGCTTGAGGCAGGGGCGCTGGCGGAAGACACGCAGCTCGTGGATCATCGGGTTGCTGGAAGCATGCGGCAGGCGGGCGTCGAGCACTTCGACCACGACATCGGCCACGGCCAGCGTCTCGCCGGCCTTCTTGCGAGCCGAGGTCATGTGCCCCGGGAACCATTGGATGGACATCGGTTTTCCCTTTATCCGCCGGTTACCGGCGGGAAGAAGGCGATCTCGTCGCCGTCCTTGATGGCCGCATCGAGCTTGACCATGTCCTGATTGACGGCGCAGCGCAGGTTCTTGGCGGTGGCCAGCACGGCACGGCCCTGCCCGACCAGCCAGTCGCGCAACTGACCAACGGTGCTCACGTCGCCGGGGAGCTCCAGATGCTCGGCGGCGATGCCGAGCGCCTCCTTGAGGCTGGCGAAATACAAGACGTGGATGGTCATGACAGCAATTCCGAAAAGGGGATGAAACGCACCAAATCGCCACGGCGGACGGCCTGCTTCGGCGGGTTGTCGACCAGGCCCGTACCCCAGGCCAGCGACGACAGCACGCCCGGCCCCTGGTTGGGGAAGAGCTCAACGGTGCCGCGCTCGCTCAGGCGGGCGCGCAGGAATTCGCGGCGGGCGTCGGGCTTCGGCCAGTCGTAGTCGGCGGTCAGGTTCAGGGCGCGGGGCAGCACGTCGGCGATCCCCTGCAGACGCAGCACGAAGGGGCGAACGAAGATCAGGAAGGTGACGATCGACGAGACCGGATGCCCGGGCAGGCCGATAAACCAGCTGTCGCCGCCTTCAGCGCGGCGCACCGTGCCGAAGGCAAGCGGCTTGCCCGGCTTGGCGGCCAGCTTCCACATCTGCAACTGGCCTTCCGCTTCGACGGCTGGCTTGACGTGGTCTTCCTCGCCGACCGAGACGCCGCCGCTGGTCACCACCAGGTCGTTGTCGGCAGCAGCGCGGCGCAGGGCGTCGCGGGTCGCCTCGAAGTTGTCGGGCACGGCGCCGAGGTCGCGGACCTCGCAGCCCAGGCCTTCGAGCAGCGCGCACAGCGCGTAGCGGTTGGAGTTGTAGATGCCGCCGGGCGGCAGCGGTTCGCCGGGCTGGACGAGTTCGTCGCCGGTGAAGAAGACGCCGACGCGCACGCGGCGGAAGACCGGCAGTTGCGGCAGGCCGGCGGCAGCGGCCAGGGCGACGTCCTGCGGGCGAAGGCGGATGCCGGCGCTCAGCAAGTCGGCGCCGGCCAGAAAATCCTCGCCGAGCGGACGGACGAAGGTGCCGGCGACCGGCACTTCATTGAAGACGACGCTGCCTTCGCCGGCGGTGGTGACTTCCTGCATGACCACGGTGTCGGCGCCTTCGGGAATCGGCGCACCAGTGAAGATGCGGGCGGCGGTGCCGGGTTGCAGCGGGTTCGGCGAAGCGCCGGCCGGGATGCGCTGGCTGACCGGCAGGCTGGTGCCAGCGGCCGGGATGTCGGCGGCGTGCACGGCGTAGCCGTCCATCGCCGACATTGCGCTGGGCGGCACCGAGATGGTCGATTGCACGGCAGCAGCCAGCACGCGGCCGGAGGCGGCGTTGAGCGGCACATGGCGGATTTCCTCGACCGGTTTGGCGGCCGAGAGCAGTTTGTCGATGGCTTCTTCGTAACTCAGCATCGGGTTTCCAGGTTCAGGGTCGTGATCACGAATTGGGCAATGGCCTCGGCGTCGTTGATCGGCAGGACGGGCAGCGTCGTGTCCGGCGCATCGTTGGAGGCGACGGCCACGATGTCGGGGCGCTCAGGAAAGAGTGGTGGCTTGCCGTTGGCAGCGCGATAGACCTCGATCTTGGGCAGCGGTTCCTGCTTGAAGCCTTCGATCAGCACCAGGTCGCAGGGCGACAGGTGGGCGAGGAGCTCGTTCAGCGTCGGCTCGGCCTCGTTGCGCCGCTCGTGCATCAGCGCCCAGCGGTCGCCGCAGGAGAGCAGCACCTCGCTGGCGCCGGCCTCGCGGTGACGGTAGGAATCCTTGCCCGGGCGGTCGATGTCGAAGCCGTGATGGGCGTGCTTGATGACCGAGACCTTCAGGCCGCGGGCGGTCAGGTGCGGGAGAATTTTCTCCAGCAGCGTCGTCTTGCCGGAGCCGGACCAGCCGGCAATGCCAAAAACTTTCATGGGCGGATTTTACCTTGTCACTCGACGAACACCGGGGCGAAACCGCCGCCGGGCGTCCGGAAATTGGTGGTTTGGCCCTGGTACAGACGGGCGGCAACCAGCTGGATGCGGCCGTCGTAGACATAGCAGCGGATGTCGGCCTTCATCGTCGTCTCGCCGTCGGGCACCGGCACGACGTGCTCGGAGGGCGGTGCGATTTCCTGAGCGATGTAGCCGCCGTGCAGGATGTCCTCAAACACTCGCTTGGTCAGCTTGTCGCCGCGATAGGCGGCGCGGCTGCCGAAACCGGCCGGCGGCTTGAAGAACCAGCGCTTGCGCTCGGCCCAGAAATTTTCGGCCTGCTCCGGCGTGACGGCGACGGTTTTCGGGATGCCGGCAAGCAGAATTTTGCGCGCCGCTTCGCCAACACCGAGCGCCTGCAGCGCAGCATCGTCGGAAAGCAGCATCAGGTTGCGCTTGTCGGCGTACAGCGCGTGGGCGCGCGGGTGCGGGGTCAGAACCACGCCGCCGTTTTCGAAAACTGCCCGGATTTTGCCATTGACCGTAGCATCGAGCGAAAAATCGGTCAGCCGGTTGTAGATCAGGTCGACCGGCTCGCCGTCGTGCAACAGACGCTGGCCATCGCTCGCCAGCTCGGCCGGGTCGCAGATGACGGCGGCGATGCCGTGCTCCTCGAACAGTTCCTTGAACAGTGCGAACTCGGGACCGAGAAACTGCCCGGCCGGGTTGTCATCGACGATGGCGATCCGCCGCAGCGGCACATCGCCGCGCTCCAGCCGCCATTCCTCGCGGAACATGGCGACAAACTGGTCGCGAATCCGGGCACCTTCTTCGGCCCGACCACGGGCCGAGAGCAGGTAGGCATTGAGCAGGCCGCCGCCGGCATTGGTGTTGATCTCGATCAGCCTGGGGCCGGCCTCGGTCAGGTGAAAGTCGTAACCCATGAAGGCGCCGTGCGCCCTGACCGGCAACCGGGCGATGGCCGGCGCCTGGGCCAGCGCGTGCGCCTGGTAGGCCGGCAGCGCGATGACCGCTTCGATGGCTGCGATCAGGTCAGCCATCGCCTGCATCGTCGGGCTGCCGATGGTGATCGTCGCCGCGGAGAAAAATTGCGGCTGGTGCTGGCGAATGGAATTGAAAGTGGAGATCATTTACTCAGATTCGTAGGGCCGATTTGATGACGCTCCAGTTCGGAGTAGACGCGTCGAAACATCGGAACCAGCAGTTTATTCCCGACCTCGCTGAGGTGATCGTCGTCGCTGAAATATGGCTGCATATTCCTGCTGCCGTAGCAACGATCTGCATCGCAAAGAAACGCCGTGGGATCGAGGATGCCCACACCGCATTGACGCGCTGCTTCATCCTGGGCGTCCCAAACCCACTGGTTGCGGGAAAGATACTCGGCGCGAGTGATCGAGACGTCCTCGCGCGCCCCGAGCAGGAGCCGATGGTAAAGAACCCTTGGCACATCAACACCCATCTCCGGAATCGGACGGACCAGATACACCTTGCGGTGGCTGGCCGCCTGACAAGCGGTTTTTACGATGGCCTCCTTGAACTCGGCGAAAAGTCGCTCATCACGCGTCTCGTACGGCTGCGAGAAGTAGGCGTCGGGTTTGGACGGGGTTTGGCTATCCTCGTTGTGGCCGAAGATGCGCACCGCGTAGCGACTGGCGATCACCACGGGTATCTCGCCCGGCAGGCTGTCCAGACGCTCAGTTGCCCATTTGACGAACGTCTGGCATGCGAAATTGCGCTTCTTCCGCGCCAGAAGTTTCGGCGTGAACTTCAGGTCCACCACATACGGACAACCGCTGTAGGACCACTGTACCACCCCAGCATTCGCTCCACCCGCCTCGGCAATTGCGGTGACTATCGCAGAAGTATGGCTATCGCCAAGCGCGACAACCCGCCAGACATCCCCACCCCAGACACAGGAAGGCGAGTCGACACCGCCGTTGACATTGCATACCGCCCGGCGGGGATTGACATTGGCCGAAGCGGCAGCCGCACGCTCCACCTCGGGCGACAAGCGCCCTTCTAGACCGCTACCCAGACGAACCGCAAATGCCGGCAACAACGCACACCCGAATAGCGCGCCAACACCGACCCAGAATCGCAACGGTGGCAAATTGGCCAGGTACCGACGTACCGGGAGTTCAACCCACCGGCATGAGGCATGCCCGAGGAGCAATGTGAAGGCGATTCCCGCTGTAATTGCCAAGGGATTTCGCTGCTGCTCGACATAGATCAGTGCGACAACCAGCGGCCAATGCCAAAGGTAAAGCGAGTACGAGCGATCACCTAGCCACTGAGCGATATGTCCCCCTGTCCAGAGCGAACGGTCGCGATGTGCCGCGAGGATCATCATCGCACCAAACACCGGCAGCACGGCACGCCACCCGGGCCATGCCGTGCGCCCATCGAACGTCAGAACGGCGAGCCCAATCATGGCGAAACCGAGCAGTTCGGCGGCGGCTTTCGTCCGTTGTTCAAAATCGAGGCGTCGCGCCAGCAGAAAAACAAGGCCGCCAGCCAACATTTCCCAGGCACGAGACTGCAGCAGATAAAAGGCGCCACTGGACGAATGTGAGGTCATCACGACCGAGGCAGAAAATGAAAGAACGCTGCCCAGCAAAAATACGATCAACTGCGCGCGGCGCCCCGGCCAAAAACGCCATACGGTCGCCAGAACAATCGGCAGCAACATATAGAACTGCCATTCGACAGATAGCGACCAGGTGTGCAGCAGCCATTTTTGATGCGAGGCCACATCGAAATAGCCCGCCTCACTCGCGAACCGAACATTGGAAAAGAACCCCAGCGCGCCTATGGCGTGCCTTGCAAGTTGTTCATAGTCCTTCGACGGCAGCGAGAAAAACCCGATACCAAGAAGAACCATGCACAGAACGAGCAAAGCCGGCAAGATTCGACGGATGCGCGCTGCGTAAAAATCAAGCAGGGAAAAGTGGCCGACTTCCAGCCCCTTGACGACGATAGAGGTCATCAAGTAACCGGAAATGACAAAAAACACATCGACACCAACGAAGCCTCCGGAAAACCCCGGAACGTTGAAGTGATAGAAGATGACCGCCATGACGGCCCAGGCGCGCAGGCCGTTGATGTCGGAACGGAAGCCGGTAAGCAGGCGATCTCCAGACATATCAGTTTCGCAGCGCCTTGAAATAATTCATCAACGGTTGGCAAAAAAATCGAGCACGACCTGCAGTTCGCGGGTCCGCTTCATCGGGGGCAGACTTTGCCAGATGCGGCGGCCGTATGGCTTTGATATGAGTCGGGGATCGCAGATCATCAGCACGCCTTTGTCACTTTCGTCGCGGATCAGCCGGCCGGCGCCCTGCTTGACGTTGATCACGGCGCGCGGCAACTGGTATTCCATGAAGGCGTTGCGACCCTCGCGCTTCATCTGCTCGATGCGCGCCGAGAGCACCGGGTCGTCGGGCGGCGCGAAGGGGATTTTGTCGATGACGACCAGCGACAGCGCCTCGCCGCGCACGTCGACGCCTTCCCAGAAGCTCTGGCTGCCGACCAGGATGGCTGCGCCGTGGTGGCGGAAGCGTTGCAGCAGGTCGTTCTTGCTGCCCTCGCCCTGGACCAGCAACGGCATGTCGACGCCTTCATCCTCCAGCTTGGCCTTCAGCAGTTCGTGTGTCCGGCGCATGGCGCGCAGGCTGGTGCACAGGAAGAAGGCGCCGCCGCCGGCCGCCTTGACGGCCGGCCAGGCGGCTTCGACGACGGTATCGGTGTAGTTCCAGGCGTTCGGGTCGGGCATGCCGAGCGGCGCGTAGAGGATGGCCTGCTGCTCGTACTCGAAGGGGCTGTGCCAGCAGGCCGAATCCGGCTCGCCGAGGCCGAGTTCGGCGCAATAGTGGTGGAATTTGCCCTGCACAGCGAGCGTCGCCGAGGTGAAGATCCAGGCCCGCGGATGGCCGCCCATCTGCTTGCGGAAGATTTCGGCGACCTTGAGCGGCGTCGAGGTCAATTGCAGCGAATGGGTGAAGGCCTCGGCCCAGCGCACGTAGCCGGGATCGTTCTCGTTCTGCCACTGGGCCAGCCGCTGCGCCAGTTCGACCGCCCGCTGCCAGCACTTTTCCAGCCCCTCGGCGCGTTCGGCCTGGGTCTGCAGCAAGGCGGCAAAGGCGGCGACCTCGGCTTCCAGCGCCTGCAGGGCCGGGGCGAAATCGGGCTTTGCCAGCAACTGACCGTAGGAAAAACGCCCGGTGTCGACTCCGACTGCCAGACGCAAATCCTTGGCCGCCTTTTCCAGCTTCTTGCTGCCTTCCGGCAGGGCCAGACAGTCGCGCGCCGAGGTCATGCCTTCGGTGCGGGCGTCGCGGGCCAGGTCGATGACCTGGGCGGTGGACACCGTGTCGCCGAAGAACAGCGTCGCCACTTCGGGCAACTGGTGCGCCTCGTCGAAGATCACCGTGTTGCAGGCGGGGAGCAGCTCGGCCATGCCTTCGTCGCGCAACATCACGTCGGCGAAGAACAGGTGGTGATTGACGACGACCAGATCGGCCGCCATCGCCTCGCGCCGCGCCTGCATGACGAAGCATTCCTTGTAGTCCGGGCAGTCCTGGCCCAGGCAGTTATCGCGCGTCGAGGTGGCGTGACCCCAGACCGGCGAGTTTTCATTGACCTCGATGCATTCGGCCTTGTCGCCGCTCTGCGTGGTCTTGGCGAAGACCGAGATGCGGCGGGCGTCGGCGGCATCCTCGCGGGTCAGGAAACGGCCGTCGGCGATGGCGTGCTGCAGGTGGTAGGGACAAACGTAATTGGCCCGGCCCTTTAACAGCGCGATCTTGACCGGCGCCTTCAGCGCGTCGCGGACCATCGGCAGGTCCTTGTTGAACAGCTGGTCCTGCAGGGTCTTGGTTCCCGTCGACACGATCACCTTGCCGCCCGACTGCAGCGCCGGAACCAGGTAGGCGAAGGTCTTGCCCGTGCCGGTGCCGGCCTCGGCGATGAACACCGCCTGGCTATTGATGGCGGCGGCGATGCGCTCGGCCATTTCCAGCTGCTGACCGCGGACGCGATAGCCGCCGATAGCCCGGGCCAATGGTCCGTCGGGAGAGAAGATTTCGGTGAGGGAAGACAAGGGGGAAGGCCTGAAAAATCAGGGGCGAATGGTAGCAGATGGGGGGGTGGGAGACGATGGGGATCGGGTTGAGGTACGGATTTCGGTGCCTGGGCGTGGCGGGCATTTTATGAAGCCGTGCTTTCCGCCTTGAGGGCGGGCGTACTTTCTTTTGCTTCGCCAAAAGAAAGTAGCCAAAGAAAAGGCGACCCCCGGGTCGGCGCCGGCTTCGCCGGTCCCTTGCGCTACTCGCCACTGGCGGGGGCTGCGGAACTCGGGCCTTCGGCCCTCAAACAGTCCTCGCCCTTTTTCCGCCAGCGGCTGCGTTGCTCAGCGCCTCTCAGGGGGACCCGAAAGGCGTCCGGGCGGAAGGGTCTATCCGGCCGAAATGCTACGGTCAGGCCGAAAAAATGCCCAAATTTGAAATTCCCCAGCTCGGCCACGGATGTTTTTCCGGGCCCCTTGAGAGGCGCCGAGCAACGCAGGAAGGCCGGGGGCTTTCGGCGAGGACTGTTTGAGGGGCGCAGCCCCGAGTTCCGCAGCCGCCCGGCCTTTCGAGTAGCGCAGGGAACCGGCGTAGCCGGCGCCGACCCAGGGTCGCCTTTTCTTTGGCTACTTTCTTTTGGCGAAGCAAAAGAAAGTACGCCCGCGCCTCAAGCGCGGAAAACACAGCTTCAGAAAAGCCCCCCTTCTCACAACGCCTTCCCATCAAAATACCTGACCGGCAACCCCGCCAAATCAACCCCTTCAAGGCAACGAACATTGATCGCTGCCATCGGCTTGCCGGATGGATCGCTCCCCTCGCCGAACGGATGAATCCCACAACGCGAGCAGAAGCGATGGCTGATCCGTTCCTTGCCGAACTTGTAGGTGCTCAGCGCCTCTTCCGGAGTCAGCAGGCGCAGCTTGTCGCGCGGCACGAACCAGAGCAGCGCGCCCTTGCGGGAGCAGATGGAGCAGTTGCAGTCGGCAACCTGCTGAAGCTCGCCCTCCACTTCGAAGGTGACGGCACCGCAGTGACAGCTTCCCTTGTAGATCATGGTCCGGCTCCTGGCTGGGTTATG
This sequence comes from Betaproteobacteria bacterium, assembly GCA_020621865.1. Classification (GTDB taxonomy): domain Bacteria; phylum Pseudomonadota; class Gammaproteobacteria; order Burkholderiales; family Rhodocyclaceae; genus Azonexus. The sequence goes on from JAHRYW010000003.1 coordinate 214,394, forward strand.
ACGGATACAGCATACCCGCATTGATTGGCAGCGGCCGATTTCGTTCAAGCGACCCGCCAAGCCGGTGGCCCCGTTATTGCGTACAGCCCTCCACACCCGGAAAACGCAGGGGGTTTTGTTGCGAACCCGACAAGGCCGCCACCCGTTTTTCGGGGAACCTGCCCCAACGAGAATTGGATGACCGTTTTCACCCCCACCGCAACAGGAGAAAATCCATGTCCGTCGCCCCCATCAAGGCATTTTCCGACCAGGCCCGGCTCAACCCGGCCCTCGGCGAGCAACTGAAAGCCTGCCAGAAGATCAAGGAACTGCGCGCCCTGTCGGCCGCCCATGGCTTCGAGATCGAGGAAAACTCGCTCTACCCGCCGAACGAGCCGCAATTCACCGAAGACCAGTTGTCGGAACGACTGATCAAGGCACTGCTGCGGGTTTGACACCGCGGCGGCCGCCAGCGATCAAAGGCCGGGCTACCGGCCTTTTCCATTTTTGGCCGTTTTTTGGCGACGACCGTAGCATTTGTGGCGATCCGAAGAACCAAAGCAGCCCCCGCCTATCAAACCCCCTGTAGCCGCCCATGCCATTTTCATTCGACCACCGGCCCGGCACCCATTGCACAACTGACGGAGACCCACCATGCAACTGCACCCGCTGCTGCTTTTCCTGCATCTTGCCGGCGTCGTCGTCTGGGTGGGCGGCATGTTCTTCGCCTATGTCTGCCTGCGGCCGACTGCCGTCGAACTGTTCGAACCGCCGCAGCGTTTGCGGCTGTGGCGCGGCGTTTTTGCCCGCTTTTTTACCTGGGTCTGGTGGGCGGTCCTGCTGATCGCCGCCAGCGGCCTGGTCATGATCGGCCAGCATGGCTTCGGCGCCGCCCCGCCGGGCTGGCATCTGATGATGACCAGCGGCCTGTTGATGATCGGCATCTACATCTATGTCGCGACCATTCCCTACGCCGCGCTGGTCCAGGCTGTCGAGGCGGAAGACTGGAAATCCGGCGGCGCCGCGCTCAATCGCATCCGCCAGCTGGTCGGCACCAATCTGCTGCTCGGCTTGCTGACGCTGTGCTTCGCAACGCTTGGCCGTTACCTGGCTTAAGGCGCCAGGAGCAGCGCCCGCGCCGCCACCGCCTCGCCGGTCAACGCAGCGAAACGACGCGCCGCGGCGCTGACCGCCCCCGGCGCATACGAGGCCAGCAGGCGGGCCGGCGGTAAACTGGGCAGCGGCCGCCCGCCCACCGCCGACAACACCGCCATGCCCGGCCCGAGCAGGCTGCGCGGCAAGGCGGTCAGGCCGAGGCCGCAGCGCACGGCGTGGCACAGGCCGGTCGTGCTGCTGCCGGTGTAGTGCAGCGACCACGACCAGTCGGTAGCGGCCAAGGCTGCCGTCACGGCCAGCCGGAACACGCAGTTTTCGCCAAACAACGCCAGCGGCAGGCCACCGTCGCCCGGCGCCGGCGCGCTGTCGCGATAGGCGGCACCAGCCATCCATAGCAGCGGCTCCTGCCACAGCACCTCGCCGTCGTCCGGCGCTGCCTCGCCGCAATGCTTGTACAGCGCCAGATCGAGCGTCCCGCCTGCCAGTGCCTGGCGCAGCGCGGCCGAGGTATCGACATGGAGGACCAGCCGCAGACGCGGGTAAAGCGCCTGGAACTGCGCCATCACCGCCGGGAAGACGCTTTCCATCAACTCTTCGGGCAGGCCGACGCGCAGCGTGCCGGGCGCCGCGTCCTGGGCCACCGTGGCGTAGGCCTCGTCGTTCAGGCGCAGCATCTGGCGGGCGTAGGCGAGCAAGGCGGTGCCTTCCGCCGTCACCCCATCCACCCTGCCCTGCACCCGGCGCAGCAATGTCTGGCCGAGCATTTCCTCAAGCCGCTTGATCTGCAGGCTGACCGCCGACTGGGTCCGCCCCAACTGCCGGGCGGCGGCCGAAAAGCTGGCGGTATCGACGATACAGACCAGGGCGCGGAGAGCGTCGAGATCGAGGTGGCGGCGCGGCATCATATTCAATCCATATTTTGAATTTGAATTAATCAATTTTTTTAATTTAATCCTAGCCCTTACAGTGAGCTTGAAGCAAGCCCAAGTTCATTCAAGGAAATCGCCATGCCCTACCTTCACCTCCAGCTCGGCCAGACCCTCAGCGCTGCCCGGAAACGCAATCTCGCCCGGCACAGCACCGACCTGATCGCCGCCATCCTGCACAAGCGGGCCGAAGTCACCGCCGTGCGCATCGACTGCACCGCCGACGACGGCTGGCACATCGCCGGCGAACCCGTCGCCGCCGGCCTGACCCCGGCCCACGGCACGCTCTACATCACCGCCGGCACCAACACGCCGGCCGAGAAGGCGGAGATCATCGTCGCCCTGCACCGCCTGCTGGCCGACACCTGCGGCCCGCTGCCCGAAGCCAGCTACCTGGTCATCCACGAAATACCGGCCGGCAACTGGGGCTACGAGGGCCGCACCCAGGCTGCCCGCCAGGTCGCCCGCCAACAAGCCCAGCCCGCATGAAAACCCTGGCCCTGCCGGCCGCCACCGCGCCGCTTTCCCACGACCGCCTGTTGGCGCTGGGCTTCGTCACACTCTACGGTGCCGGCTTCGTCGGCGCCCGGCTCGGCCTGCCGCATGCCGAGCCCTTCGCCTTCCTTGCCCTGCGCTTTGCCTTGGCGGCCGGCATTCTCGCCGCCATTGCACTGGCCATCGGCCAGCCCTGGCCGCAAGGCCGGGGTCAGGTGCTGCCGACCATCGGCGCCGGACTGCTGACCGTCGGCGTCTTCTCGGCCGGCGTTTTCTACAGCATCGCCGGCGGATTGCCGCCCGCACTGTCGGCGCTGATCATCGCCCTGCACCCGATCCTGATCGCCGTGCTCGCCCCCACGTTGCTCGGCGAGCGCGTCGCCGGCCGCCAATGGGCCGGCTTGCTGCTTGGTTTGCTGGGTGTTTTTCTGGTCCTGCGCCACGGCCTGGCCATCCAGCCGGGACTCGGTCGGCCGGTGCTCTATTCCTTCATCGGCCTGCTCGGGCTTTCCGCCGGCAACCTCTACCAAAAGGCCCGCTGCGCCGAGATGCCGCTGTTTAGCGGCGGTGCCCTCCAGTGCGCCAGCTGCGCCGTTGCCTGCGCGCTGGGTGCGGTAGCCTGTGAAACCGGCACAGTACGCTGGACCGGCGAATTCATCGTCGCCCTGGGCTGGATGGCGATCCTCGTCTCGGTCGGCGCTGTCAGCCTGCTCTACCGGCTGATCCGCCACGGCGAAGTCAGCCGCGTCGCCGGACTGTTCTACCTGGTTCCGGTCTCCGCCGCCCTGAGCGCCTACGCGCTGTTCGGCCAGGAAATCGCGGCCACCCAATGGCTGGGCATCGCCATCGCCGGCAGCGGGGTTGCGCTGGCGACACGAAAAATTCGCTGATTTTGGGTGTTTTTTGCCGGCGACCGCGCCCTGAAAGAAGTCCCCTTGGGGGATAGGATTGGCGCCGGATTCAGTCCTTCAGGATAATCTTGCCGACCGGGCAACCGGCTTTGCTGGGGCACTGCATGCAGTGCTGCTGGAATTCCGGAGGAAAACTCTCTTCGCCCCGTTCCGCCAGCATTTCCGTCAACTGTTGCAGGTTGCGGCCATCCAGGGTTTGTTGATCGGACTGGAAGTAGCCCAAATATGACAACGTAACTGCCGAAAACACTGCCCTCTCATGATCCGACGCCATCTTCGACGCTTCTTGCAGATAGCGCGTCAACGCACAGTCCAGGCAACCCACCGATTTGAACGACATACAACCTTAAACTCGACTTATTTCAGCACGCCATCTTCCTAAAGCCGGGGCGTCATGTGAATAACCCATACACGGTATATCGATACCATGTATGGGTTAATTATCTGCGGAATTCTGGATTAAGCCGCAAGTTAGTGCCTGGGCGTCAGCAGTCCATGATCCATGGCGAAGCGAGTCACCTGGGCCGTGGTATGCAGTTTGAGTTTGGCCATCAGGTTCTTGCGATGGGAAACAATCGTGTTGATGGACAGCTGGAGTTGCAGGCCGATCTGCGCGGATGTCATACCCTCGGCAATCATCACGAGGATCTGCTGCTCCCGCTTGGTCAGGCTCGTCAACGGGCTGCGATCAGCCGGAACAGCGGGTGGACTCACCTCGTTTTTGCGGATCAAGGTTTCGATCTGCTTGAGCAGCGCAAGGCCTTCCTCGTTCAGGCGCTTGCGCTGGGTGATGTCGAGCACGGTACCGACCATGCGTAGCGGCGCGCCGCGTTCATCCCGGCGGGTGACCTTGCCTCGCGCCTCCACCGCCACCCAGTGGCCATCCTTGTGGCGCAGGCGATGTTCGCTCTGGTAGTGCGACGTATCTCCTGCTAGGTAGGCGGCCATGGTGCGGTCGAATTCACTCCGGTCCCGCGGATCGATCAGGGCCAGCCATTGCGCCTCATCCAGCACCAATTCGTCGGGCAAATAGCCGAGCATCGCCGGCCAGCGCTCGTCGCCCGTCACTTCGTGCTTCTGGATGTCCCAATCCCAGCAGGCCATCGCTGATCCGGCCAGGGCCAGTTCAAGCCGGTCCTGGTGTTCCTTCAGTGCCAGCTCGGCCTGCTTCTGCTCGGTGATGTCCTGCCCCATCCCCATCCATTCAATGGTTTCACCCTGCTGATTGCGGACCGGAACCGCCCGCACCCGCATCCAGCGCCATTCGCCATCGAGACGGCGAATCCGGTATTCGTTGTAGAACGGCTCATTGCGCTCCACGGCGGTGTTCCAAAGCGTTACCACAGTTGCCTGGTCTTCGGGATGCACCGCCTTGCTCCAGCCGGCACCGAGCATTTCCTCGGCACTCTGGCCGGTGAACGCCATCCACGACCGCTGTGGGGCCACATTCATGCCGGACGGCGGGCAGTGCCAGGTCACCGCGCTGGTCGTTTCAACCAGTGCCCGGTAGCGCTCCTCGCTTTGCCGCAAATCGTCCTCGAATTGCTTGATGGTCGAGATGTCACGGCCGACGCACTGGATTTCCTCAAGACGGCCTTCGGCGTTGAAAAATCCGCGATTGACGAATTGCATCCAGCGCAGTTCGCCATCGGCTCGATAAACCCGGTTCTCGATGGTCACCACCGGATTGTCCGGCCGCATTTCCTGCAGCTTGCGCTCGATCATCGGCAGATCGTCGGGATGCGCCAAGGGGTGCCAGCGGTTACCGATCAGTTCGTCCAAGGTTTTGCCAAAAAACCGACAATAGACTTCGTTGACGAAGACAAAGGTGTTGTCCGGGAGAAGCCTGCAGATCACCTCGGTCTGATCCTCGACGACCGAGCGGTAGCGCAGCTCGCTGGCTTGCAATTGATCGGCCAGATGATGGCTCGCTGTTCGATCGACGATCGCCCCGATCTCCAATGCCTCGTCAGCCGCGTGACGTGAAATATTGAACTCGAACCACCCCGTCAAGCCGTCCTTCCGCATCTGCGGCACGGTGCCGCGATAGGCCCGGTTTTCCGCCAGGGCCGCCACAAGCTCCCGGCGAAACGCTTCGTAGCTCGCCTGATCCGGAAAAAACAGGCTGACCGGCTTGCCAACCAGGGTATCCGGCGCGTAGCCGAACAGCCGGTGCGCGGCCGCGTTGGCCCAGACGACATGCCTGTCCCTGAAGATCGCCAGGGCGATGAAATCACTGTCGAGCACGGCTTCAGGCTGGCCAATCGCGGGGATAGACATCGAGGTACCTTGAAATGCGGATTTTGATGGTCACAAGCGCGAGGATAGCCGATCAGGTCGCCATGGCAACGCGAACGGCATGCTGATTTCGGCCATTTTTTGCCGGCGACCGTGGGGCCAGCCTTTGTTTCTATGGTCGTAGCATTTGTACTTTTTTGCAGGACGAGGCGACCGTCGCTGCGGTCGCCTCCCCGAACTAAGCCACCGCGCCGACGTAGCGCCCCGGCGAAATGATGTTGTTCGGGTCCAGCGCCGTCTTCAGGCGCTGGTGCAGTTCGCCCAGCGCGCTGCCGGCGGCGGTGCCGATCAGGTCCATGTAGTCGATGCCCAGCCGGTACGGGGGCCAGCCCTGGCGCAGGCCGGATTCGACCAGGTCGCGGTAGCAGCGCTTGGCGCGCGCCACTTCGCACGGGTCGGCGGGGTCGAACAGCAGCGGGATGGTGGCCGACAGCACGCGCGGCGAGCGCGAGGTGACGGCAAGCAGCGGATCGAAACCGTGGCGGGCAAGCGTCTCGCCCATGATCTCGCGGTAGCGGCGCACGCTCTGCGGCGTGAAGGGCAACAGCGGGGCGTACCACAGGATGCCCTGCCCGTCGCGTGCGGGGTTGGCGGTGACGTCGAGCATGCGCGGATTACGGTCGAGCGCGTAGGCGATCTTCAGGAAAGCGGTGATCGGCACGCCTTCGACCGTGCCCAGCGCATTGACAAGCGAGCCGAGATGGCGGCGCAGGCTGGGGAAGCAACTGCCCGGCAGCAGCCCGAACAGGCCTTGCAGCAGGCGCACTTCACGGGTGCTGAAGCTCCAGATGCGGCAGCCCCGGACCCGCCGGCGGATGTCGCGCACGGCGCCTTTGACCGAATGGCGCGAGCCGTAAAGGGTGCCCAGCGCGGTCCACCGCGAGATTTTTCGCCCGGCTGCCTGCTCGGCCAGATAGGCGGCCCGTTCTTCGCCGCGCCGCGAGGTGGCCAGCGGGGCGTCGGACTGGGTGGCCAGGATGCGGCAGTCGTTCATCATGATGATGCCGCCAATCCCCGGAATCTCCTCGGCGATACCGGCGAGCGCCGTCTGGCTGGCTTCGAAGCGTTCGTCGGACGGCCATTCGAAGATCAGGATGCGGCAGTCCTCCGGCACCCGGGCCAGTTGCACGGTGGCCTGGGTGACGATACCGAAATTGCCCTGGCGCAGCAGGCCGCCCCAGTAGGGGCCGGTGCCGACCCGCCAGCGTTCGGCCAGGTCGGTGCAGTGCAGGTCCTGGTAGCTGTGATGAAACGCCAGACCGCTGCCCCAATGGCCGGAAACAGCCGATACGGCGTCGAAATGGTCGGTGATCGGGGTCAGGCCGTAGCCGCCGTCGAGGGCGTTGCCGAGGATGTTGCCGTTCGGGCCGACGCCGGTGGTCGGCACCAGCAGGCGGGCGCCGGCGCGGCGGATGGCGCGTTCCAGGTCGTGTTGGGTGACGCCAGGTTCGATCCGCGCTACCGCCGCCTCGGTGTCGATCTCAATGCGTTTGAGCGGCGACAGGTCGACGACGACGCTGCCGGCCGTCACCGGCTGCGCCGTGCCGTAGCCGAAATTGCGCCCGCCGCTGATCGGCCACAGCGGCACGCGATGGGCATTGGCGGCAGCCAGGATGCGGGGGACGGCCGCAGCCTCACTGACCTGCAGCACGCCGGCCGGGTAGCGCATGGCGCCGCCGGTATCGGGGCAATACGGCTCGATCTCCTGCGGGCGGTTGAGCAGCGTGATACCGGGCACGCCGGACAAAGCATCGTAGAAATTCCTGAACATTGCAGACTCCTGTGGTTGGAAAAGGAGTCGCCATGAAATACGAATATCCATGTTTTGCAAAAGTCATACGCCATGGACATTTAATTGATTCGCCAAGCACCGATTGATCGAACCAAAGTGGCGACTTGGCCATCCAAAGCACATTCGGCCGGGCGCCCTGCCCCGGCCTTGTCAAATCCGCAATGCAAGGAAACCCGATGAGCCAGACCCTTTACGACTTCTCCGCCGAGCGCCTGAACGGCGACCAGGACAGCCTCGCCAACTATCGCGGCAAGGTGTTGCTGATCGTGAACACCGCCAGCGAATGCGGCTTCACACCGCAGTACGCCGGGCTGCAGACGCTATACCAGCGCTTCCGGGAGCGCGGGTTCGTCGTTCTCGGTTTTCCCTGCAACCAGTTCGGCGCCCAGGAACCGGGCGATGCCGAAGCGATCGGGCAGTTCTGCCAGAAGACTTTCGACGTCAGCTTCCCGCTCTTCGCCAAGATCGACGTCAATGGCGACGACGCCCATCCGCTCTACAACTGGCTGAAGCATGAGGCGGCCGGCGTGCTGGGCACCGAGGCGATCAAGTGGAATTTCACCAAGTTCCTGATCGACCGCGACGGCAAGGTGGTCCATCGCTATGCCCCGGCCACCCGCCCGGAAGAACTGGTCGAGGCGATCGACGCCCTGCTCTGAGGAAACTCAGCTATGGCGCCCGTGCATGACGATGCGGGCGACAAACCAGATGGCGATCAGGTTGGCCGCCACCGCGACGTAGCCGACCAGCGGATAACCGACGATGCGGCCGCTGGCGTCGAGCGTGATCAGGAAACCGGCCAGCGTCGTCGCCAGGCCCATGGCCAGCGACTGCACGGTGCCGTTCAGCGACATGAAGGTGCCGCGCAGCTTGGGCTGGGCCGCCGAGGCGATGACCGCCATGGCCGGGATCATCCGCCCGGAGATCAGCACGAAAAAGCTGGTCGAGCAGATCAGCCAGCCCCACAGCGGCAGCGCCCCGACGTGGGTGACGAGCAGCAACGGCAGCAGCGCCAGCCAGGCCACCCGGCGGTAAACCTCGACCTTGCCGTGCTTGTCGGCCCAATGCCCGATCAGCCGGGCGCTGATGAAGGTGGCCGAGCCGCCGACCAGGTAGATGATGGGAACCTGCACCAGCGCAATGCCAACGTTATTGACGGCATAGACGGTGATGTAGGGAATGACCGTGAAGCCGGAAAAGATGACCAGCGCCGAAAACAGCAGCGCGTGCCGGTGATTGGCATCGCCCAGCACGCTGAAGGTGGCCGACAGCAGATGGGCGCGCTTTTCCTCGCCAAGATGGTGGCGCAGCTCGGGCAGGAAGCGCAGGCCGATGACGATGAAAACCGCGCTCAGCGCGGCGATGAACATGAACGGCGCCCGCCAGCCAAAATGGTTGGCCAGCCACAGCGACAACGGCACGCCGGCGATGGTCGAGATCGAGAAGGCACTGGACACGATGCCGCTGGCCCGCGCCCGCCGCGAAAACGGAATGGCGTCGGCGATCATCGTGTGGATCAAGGCCCCCATGATGCCGCCGAACACCCCAGCCATGCCCCGTGCCAGCAGCAGCATCGAATACCCCGGCGCCAGGCCGCAGGCCAGCGTGGCCAGGGCAAACAGCGCGAAGCCGATCAGCAGCAGTCGCTTGCGCTCGAACAGATCGACGAAAGTCGCCGCCAGAATGCCCGACGCCGCCGCGCTGAAGCTGTAGGAAGCGACCAGCAGGCCGAACTCATGCGTGCCGATACCCAGGGCCGACATCAGGATCGGCCCGAGCGGCATCATGATCACAAAATCCAGCACATGGCTGAACTGGATGCCGGCCAGAGTCAGCAGGAAGAAACGTTCGGCCCGGGGAGAAAGCTCAGTGGTCATGGGCGACAAGGATACCCGCCCGGGACGCCGGTCGATAGCGGCAGCCGCCGCTTCGCCGGCGATTCAATGAATGCCGGGCATGGAAATTTTGATTTTTGCCCTTTTTTCGGCCCGACCGTAGCATTCGGCAGCCGACTGAACTTGTTCGCCTCCCCGCCTATCGAACCAACAGTCCATCCCGCCCAAGGAGTTCGCCATGCATACCCAATTGCACTCGATGAGCCACCTGTTCGCCCAACTCGGTCTGCCGGCCGACGAAGCCGCCATCGAAAGCTTCATCGCCAGCCACCGCCCGCTGGCCCACGGCACCGCCCTCTACCGCGCCCCCTTCTGGAACGCCTCACAACGCGCCTTCCTGAAGGAAGAAATCATCGAGGATGCCGACTGGGCAGCGGTGATCGACGAACTGAACGGACGCTTGAGTTAGCCAGCCACCAGCTTGCCGCCCGACGCCATCACCCGCTCGCCCAGCGCCTGCAGCATTTCCTGGGCTTCGGCGGCAGCTTCCTGCATCTCCTCGGCCGTCAATGGCCGGGTCAGCGCCTCCAGCTCGATGCGCTGAATATTCGGGCACTTGCCGACAGCGCCCTGCAGAATGGTGTCCACTTTCTTCGGACCCAGACCGAACAGCACCTTTTCCAGCACGAAGACGCGGACGATGATGATGTCCTCCTCGTGCTGCGCCGTCGCCTGCACGGCTTCGATTTCCTTGCGCAGATAACCGCGAAACTTGAGCGGCGTGATCTCGGCCGGCACCTGCAGGATGGAAGAACGAAATTGACCTTGGATCATGATGGCTGAGAAAGAAGTGGTAGTTGGGGCATGCGGGAAAGGCCGTATTTTACGACTTCGCTCGCCTCAGGCGGCCGCCCCCGCGCAGGCGCGTTGTCTCAGAACGGCGAGAGCACCGCGATCACCCGGCCCGGTTCGATCCGAATCGAGCGCAGCAGCCAGCGCGCCGCCAACTCCTGAGCATTGCCATCCTCGCGCAGCACATAAACCGGCTTGGTCCGGAAATAATTGGCCAGCAGCGCGGTAATCGCCCGCCGGGCATTGGGTTCGGCATCCTTGCGCAAGGCCGGCGACTGGACCGACTCCGCCACCGGTTTCTCCAGAAAGAAAGCCTTGGCATTGTCGTCGTAGCGGATGCCGGCCGAACCGACGACATCGACCGGAATCGGCGGATTACCAAGCAGCGCGATATCCACCCGCGCCACGATCCCGGCCCGCCCTTCCGGATTGCCCAGCGTCAGCTTCGGCGGCGACGCCAGCGAAACCTCCACCAGGCCGCCGTAATTCAGCTGCTGCGGCTTCGACTTGTCGATCACCGCCTGGATCTGGGCTTCGGAAAAGGAGACTTCCTTGTCGAGAAAGGCGGCAACGGAGAGCGTCGACCAGGCCATCAAGGCCGTGAAGACGAAAGTAATTACCTTGGCTTTCATGCCGTTCCTGCTCTGTATCGGATTTGTTGATTATCGCCGTTTGCTGCGAAAAGGAAGAAGCCAGCAATCAATTGTTGCAATTGAAAAAGACCGGGATCGCTCCCGGCCTTTTTTCAATTTTGGCCGAAATTTCCGGCCGACCGCAGCATTTACGCCTTCTTGTGCGTCGCCAGACGGGTCCAGGTGTCGACCACCGTATCCGGGTTCAGCGAGATGCTGCTGATGCCCTGATCCATCAGCCATTCGGCCAGATCGGGGTGGTCGGACGGGCCCTGGCCGCAGATGCCGATGTACTTGCCGGCCTTGTTGGCGGCGGAGATGGCCATGGCCAGCAGCATCTTGACGGCCGGATCGCGTTCGTCGAACAGGTTGGCGACCAGGCCGGAGTCACGGTCGAGGCCGAGGGTCAGCTGGGTCAGGTCGTTGGAGCCGATCGAGAAGCCGTCGAAGATCTTCAGGAAATCGTCGGCCAGCAGCGCGTTGGACGGGATTTCGCACATCATGATCAGCTTCAGGTCGTTTTCGCCCTGCTTCAGGCCGTGTTCGGCCAGCAGTTCGACGACGGCCTTGCCTTCGCCGACGGTGCGGACGAACGGGACCATCAGTTGGACGTTGGTCAGCCCCATCTCTTCACGGACACGCTTCATCGCGATGCATTCCATTTCGAAGCAGTCTTCGAAGGTGTGGGCGATGTAGCGCGAGGCGCCGCGGAAGCCGAGCATCGGGTTTTCTTCTTCCGGCTCGTACAGTTCGCCGCCGAGCAGCTTGCGGTATTCGTTGGACTTGAAGTCGGAGAGGCGGACGATGGCCGGGTTCGGCCAGAAGGCGGCGGCGATGGTGGCGACGCCTTCGACCAGCTTCTCGATGAAGAAGTCCTTCGGCGAGGCGTAGCCGCGGGCGCGGCGCTTGATTTCCTCACGCTTCGAGGCCGGCAGGCGCTCGACGTCGAGGATCGCCTTCGGGTGGATACCGATCACGTTGTTGATGATGAACTCGACGCGGGCCAGACCAACGCCGGCGTTCGGCAACTGGGCGAATTCGAAGGCCAGTTCCGGGTTGCCGACGTTCATCATGACCTTGACCGGGACGTCCGGCATGGCCGAGATGTCGCGGGTGGTCACTTCGAAGTCCAGGCTGCCGCGATAGACGTGGCCGGTGTCGCCTTCGGTACAGGACACGGTGACGACTTCGCCTTCGGTCAGCGTTTCGGTCGCGTCGCCGCAGCCGACGATGGCCGGGATGCCCAGTTCGCGGGCGATGATCGCGGCGTGGCAGGTACGGCCGCCACGGTTGGTTACGATGGCGGAAGCGCGCTTCATGACCGGTTCCCAGTTCGGGTCGGTCATGTCGGCGACGAGCACGTCACCCGGCTTGACCTGGTCCATCTCCTTCGGATCCTTGACGATGCGGACCGGGCCGACACCGATCTTCTGGCCGATGGCGCGGCCGGAGGCGAGCACCTTGGAGAAGGACTTCAGCTTGAACTTTTCCTGCTTGCCGGCGGCAGCTTGCGACTGCACGGTTTCCGGACGGGCCTGGAGGATGTACAGCTTGCCGTCGACGCCATCCTTGCCCCACTCGATGTCCATCGGACGACCGTAGTGCTTTTCGATGATCATCGCGTAGCGGGCCAGTTCCATGACTTCTTCGTCGTTGATCGAGAACTGGTGACGCAGGGCTTCTTCGACATCCTCGGTGATCGTGGACTTGCCGGCGACCTTCTCGGCGGCGAAGGTCATCTTAATCATCTTGGAGCCGAGGTTGCGGCGGACGACGGCCTTCTTGCCGGCGGCCAGCATCGGCTTGTGCACGTAGAACTCGTCCGGATTGACGGCGCCCTGGACCACCGTTTCACCCAGCCCGTAGGAAGACGTCACGAAAACGGCATCGCGGAAACCGGATTCGGTGTCGAGCGTGAACATCACGCCGGCAGCGCCCTTGTCGGAGCGGACCATGCGCTGGATACCGGCGGACAGGGCGACATCGGCGTGCAGGAAGCCCTTGTGGACGCGGTAGGAAATGGCGCGGTCGTTGTACAGGGAAGCAAAGACTTCCTTGATCGCGTGCATGATGTTTTCCAGGCCGACGATGTTCAGGAAGGTTTCCTGCTGGCCGGCGAAGGAAGCGTCCGGCAGGTCTTCGGCGGTGGCCGAGGAACGCACGGCGAAGGACATGTCGGCGGTGGAATCGGCAACCAGGCGCTGGTACTGCTCGGTGATCGCGATGGTCAGGTCCATCGGGAACGGGGTATCGAGAACCCACTGGCGGATTTCGGCGCCGGTCTTGACCAGGGCATTGACGTCATCGACATCGAGCGCATCGAGGGCGGCGTTGATCTTGGCATCGAGACCGGACTGAGCCAGGAAGACGCGGTAGGCGTGCGCCGTGGTGGCGAAGCCGCCCGGCACGCGAACACCGGTGTCAGCCAGCTGGCTGATCATTTCGCCAAGCGAGGAGTTCTTGCCGCCGACTTGTTCGACGTCGGTCATACGCAGTTTTTCGAAGGGGATGACAAGCGCTTCCATCAGGAGTCCTTTCAGGGGGTCGAATTTAAAAAATCAGGATGTTGAAAAATCGGTGCTCAGCCGGCGCTCGGCCGTTTCGCGGCGGGCCACGGAACGCAGCGTCTGGGCCAGCGTTTCGCGGACGAAATCGATATGCGTCTCGGCCGCCGAGCGCGCCGCCTGCGGCTTGCGCTCACGGACGGCGGAATGAATTGCGGCGTGCTGGCTCATCAGCAGACGGCTGGCGGCCGGCACCAGCTTCAGTTCGCCGAGGTTGAGGCGGATGTTGTCGTGCATCAGGCGCAGCAAGGCGGCCGACAGGTGACCGAGCAGGACATTGTGCGAAGCGTCGCCAACGGCCTGGTGAAAGGCGATGTCGGCGTCGGAACGCTGATCGGTGTTGTCGCTTTCGAAGGAAGCCTGCAAGGCCTGGAAAGACTGGTCGAGGCGCAGCAGGTCGGCGTCGGTGGCGCGCTCTGCGGCCCATTCGGCGGCCTGACCTTCGAGCATGCGGCGGAACTCCAGCATGTCCTCGCGCAGATTGGGGTAGGAACCCATCATGTCCTGCCAGGGGTCGAAGAAGGTCGACTCCAGCGCATCGGTCACATAGGTGCCGCCGCCCTGGCGGCTTGTTACCATGCCCTTCGAGGCCAGCTTCTGGATCGCCTCGCGCAGGCTCGGCCGGGAGACGCCCAGCTCGGCCGCCAGCTCGCGCTCGGGCGGCAGGCGGTCGCCGGACTTCAGCGAGCCTTCGAGGATACGCCGCTCCAGCGTCGAAGCGACGGCATCCGAAATACGCGGGACCTGCACCTTGTTCGGCATTGGTAAGACCACATGGATTGGTAAGACCAGCACATTCTAGCGAGCGTTTTGGCAAAGCGCAAGCATGGGGATTTCCCTCGGATGATTGACTAAGTATCGGTATTCACGTAAATTTTGATTTCATGAATAAGTGGTCTTACCATTTGACCGTTAAATAATTCACGACGGAGACAAGATGATTTCAGCGCAAACCCCGCCGCCCCGCCCGAGCGACGTTTATTTCTTCGCCACCTGCGTCGTCGACCAGTTCTTCCCCGGCGCCGGCATGGATGCCATCACCCTGCTCGAACGCCAGGGCATCCGCGTCCATTTCCCTGAGGAACAAACCTGCTGCGGCCAGCCGGCCTATACCAGCGGCTTCCCCGATGAAGCGCGCAAGGTTGCCGCGCATCAATTAACGCTGTTCCCCAACGACTGGCCGGTCGTCGTGCCGTCCGGCTCCTGTGCCGGCATGATGAAGCACCACTACCCGACGCTGTTCGCCAACGATCCGGTGCGCAAGGCCCAGGCCGAGGCACTGTCGGGCCGCATCTACGAATTCACCGATTTCCTGGTCAACGTGCTCGGCTACCAGCCGCAAGACCTGGGCGGCGACTGCACCGTAGTGTTGCACACCTCCTGCTCGGCCCGCCGTGAAATGGGCGTGCACCTGACCGGCCGCAAGCTGCTCGGCGACCTCGGCCACGTCACCGTCGCCCAGCAGGATCACGAATCGGAATGCTGCGGCTTCGGCGGCACTTTCTCGGTCAAGCAGCCGGAAATCTCCGGCGCCATGGTCGAGGACAAGGTCAAGGCGCTCAAGGCAACCGGCGCCGAACGCGTGGTCAGCGCCGACTGCGGCTGCCTGATGAACATCCTCGGTCACGCCGCCTGGAAGGACCAGCAGGAAGGCCGCGCCCAACCCACCCTGCCCGGCGAACACATCGCCAGCTTCCTGCTCCGGAGGACCAGCAAATGAGCGCCCGCGACCGAATTCTTGGCAAATTGAAGCAAAAAATGCCATCGACCGTAGCATTGGCGCCCGATGTCGCCAGCTGGTACGCCACGCACCGCATTGCCGAAAGCGGCGCCGACAAGGCGCAGCGCTTCCGTCATTTCATCGAGCTGGCCCACGCCGAGGTTTATGCCGTATCGCGCGGCGGCTGGCTGCAGAAGCTCTATGAAGTGCTGGCCGCCAAGCAGATCGGCAAGCTGCTGGTCTCCCCCGGCACGCCGCACGGCCAGCGCGCCGCGAGCGAACTGCCGGCACTGGGCATCGCCTGCCCGGCCTACGACGCGCCGATCGAAAGCTGGAAGGAAGCGATGTTCCACGACACCCCGGCCGGCTTCACCCGCGCCCGCGGCGCCATCGCCGAGACCGGCACGCTGATCCTGTGGCCCGATGCCGACGAGCCGCGCCTGATGTCGCTGGTGCCGCCGGTGCATATCGTGCTGCTCGACGCCGCCAATATCTACAACACCTTCTACGAGGCGATGCAGGCCGAGGGTTGGAGCAACGGCCTGCCGACCAACGCGCTACTGATCTCCGGCCCGTCGAAGACCGCCGACATCCAGCAGACGCTGGCCTACGGCGCGCATGGCCCGAAGGAACTGGTCGTGCTGATGATCGAGGAGAACCTGCAATGAACGCGCCGCAGACTCCGCACACCCTGCACTTCATGCCCTCGGCCGGCTTCCGCGCCCGGGCCAAGGACGTCGTCGACAATCCCTTCCTGCGCCAGAGCTTCCGCGGCGCGATGGATTTCCTGATGACCAAGCGCGCCGCCCAGTTCCCCGACGCCGAGGAGCTGGAAAGCCTGCGCACGCTGGGCGAAAGCATCCGCCAATACAACCTGGCCAAGCTGCCGGACCTGCTCGAACAGCTCGAAGCCAATCTGGTGCGCAACGGCATCCAGGTCCATTGGGCCGAAACGCCGGACGAAGCCAACGAAATCATCCTCGGCATCTGCAAGCACCACGAGGCGAAGCTGATGGTCAAGGGCAAGTCGATGGTCAGCGAGGAAATCGAGCTCAACCACGCCGCCGAAGCGGCCGGCATCGGCGCGCTGGAGTCCGACATGGGCGAATACATCGTCCAGCTGGCCGGCGAAAAGCCGTCGCACATCATCATGCCGGCCATCCACAAGACCAAGCAGGAAATCGCCCAACTGTTCGCCGACAAGGTCGAAGGCGTCGATTACACCGACAACGTCGATGCGCTGATCCAGATCGGCCGCAATGTCTTGCGCCAGAAGTTCCTGGAGGCCGACATCGGCCTCTCCGGCGTCAATTTCGCCGTCGCCGAAACCGGCACCCTGTGTCTGGTCGAGAACGAAGGCAACGGCCGGATGTGCACCACCGCGCCACCGGTCCATATCGCCATCACCGGCATCGAGAAGATCGTCGAGAAGCTGGAACACGTGCCGCCGCTGCTTTCCTTGCTGACCCGTTCGGCGACTGGCCAAAACATCTCGACCTACTTCAACATGATCTCGTCGCCGCGCAAGCCTGGCGAGAAGGACGGCCCCAGCGAAGTGCACCTGGTGCTGCTCGACAACGGCCGCAGCCAGGCCTACGCCGACGAACAGTTGCGCAAGACCCTGCAATGCATCCGCTGCGGCGCCTGCATGAACCACTGCCCGGTCTATACGCGGATTGGCGGCCACGCCTACGGCACCACCTACCCCGGCCCGATCGGCAAGATCATCTCGCCGCACATGCTGGGGCTGGAGGCGACATCCGGGCTGGTCACCGCCTCGTCGCTGTGCGGGGCATGCGGGGAAGTCTGCCCGGTCAAGATACCGATTCCCGAACTGCTGATGCGCTTGCGGGAAGAGGCGTTTTCGAAGCCGCATGACCATCCGGCCATGGTTGGACAGGGGGCTGGATATAGTGGGCTGATTTCTGCGGTCTGGCGGGGGTGGGCTTTTGTCTATCGGTCGCCTGCCTTGTATCGGCTGACTAGCTGGCTGGGGAGCCGGTTCCGGTGGTTGATGCCGTCGCGGCAAGGCGCGTGGACGTCGGTGCGGGTGCCTTTGAAGCCGGCGCCGAAGAGGCTGCGGGATATGTTGAAGGAACGGGGCTGAATGGCAGGGTTGCCTTCTCGAACCTGGGGTTCCGCCTTGAGGGCGTCTCACTTTCTTTTGCTTCGCCAAAAGAAAGTAAGCAAAGAAAAGGCGACCCCCGGGTCGGCGCCGGGCTGCGCCCGGTCCCTTGCGCTACTCGGCAGGCCGGGCGGCTGCGGAACTCGGGGCTGCGCCCCTCAGACAGTCCTCGCCGACTTCCCCCGGCCCGCCTGCGTTGCTCAGCGCCTCTCAGGTGGGCCCGAAAGGCGTCCGTGCGGAAAGGTACGGCCAGTCGAATGCTACGGTAAGCCCGAAAAAATGCCCAAATTTGAAAAACCGAAACAACCGTCGAGCCCGGGTGATTCACCGGGCCCCTTGAGAGGCGCCGAGCAACGCAGGGGTTGGCGGAAAAAGGGCGAGGACTGTTTGAGGGCCGAAGGCCCGAGTTCCGCAGCCCCCGCCAACACCGAGTAGCGCAGGGAACCGGCGTAGCCGGCGCCGACCCAGGGTCGCCTTTTCTTTGCTTACCTTTCTTTTGGCGAAGCAAAAGAAAGTAAGCCGCGCCTCAAGCGCGGAAAACACAGCTTCAGAAAAGCCACCATAAAAAACCAAACCGAGACAACCAAGCAATGACCGAACTGATCCAGCACCTTCGCCAGCACCTGCCCGAAACCCAGGTCATCACCGATGACCTGCGCCGCCTCGCCTACGGCACCGACGCCAGCTTCTACCGCCTGACGCCGCAAGTCATCGCCGTCGTCGAATCCGAAGCCGATGTCCGCACCGTGCTGCAAGCCGCCAGACAGCACACCACCCCCGTCACCTTCCGCGCCGCCGGCACCAGCCTGTCGGGCCAGGCGATCACCGACGGCGTGCTGGCCCTGATCGGCGAAGGCTTCGCCACCTGCGACATCAACGCCGACGCCAGCCAGGTCAAGGCCGGCCCCGGTATTGTCGGCGGCGATGTCAATCGCCGGCTCGCTCCGTTCGGCCGCAAGATCGGCCCCGATCCGGCCTCGATCAACGCCTGCAAGATCGGCGGCATCGCTGCCAACAACGCTTCCGGCATGTGCTGCGGTACGGCCCAGAACAGCTACCGGACGCTGGCCGGCCTGCGCGTGATGCTGGCCGACGGCACCGTGCTCGACACCGAGGATCACCTGAGCGTCGATGCCTTCTCGAAATCGCACGCCGTGCTGCTCGGCGAACTGGAGCGCCTGGGCCGCGACACCCGCGCCAACAGCAAGCTGGCCGAGCGCATCCGCCACAAGTTCAAGATCAAGAACACCACCGGCTACAGCCTCAACGCGCTGGTCGATTTCGAGGATCCGATCGACATCCTCAGCCACCTGATGATCGGCTCCGAAGGCACGCTCGGCTTCATTTCGCGGATTACCTACAACACCGTCGTCGAAGACCCGTTCAAGGCCTCGGCGCTGGTTTTCTTCCCCGACATCCGCACCGCCTGCGAGGCGGTCATCCGCCTGAAGCAGCAACCCGTCTCGGCGGTCGAACTGCTCGACCGCCCGGCCCTGCATTCGGTCGAGAACAAGCCCGGCCTGCCGCCGGTGATCCGCGAACTCGGCGAGGAAGCCGCGGCGCTGCTGATCGAGGTGCGCAATGCTACGGTCGATGGCATAAATGAGCGAATTTCCAAAGTCCACACCGCGCTGGAAGGCATCGCCACCATTGAACCAATGGCCTTCTCGACCGACCCGGCGACCTGCGAGATGTACTGGAAGGTCCGCAAGGGCACCTTCCCGTCCGTCGGCGCCATGCGCCGCACCGGCACGACGGTGATCATCGAGGACGTCGCCTTCCCGATCGCCTCGCTGGCCGATGCCACGCTCGACTTGCAGGCCCTGCTCCGCCACCACGGCTACCACGAGGCGATCATTTTCGGCCACGCGCTGGAAGGCAACCTGCACTTCGTGTTCACCCAGGATTTCGGCGACCCGGCCGAAATCGAGCGCTACGCCCGTTTCATGGACGACGTCTGCCACCTCGTCGTCGACAAGTACGACGGCTCGCTGAAGGCCGAGCACGGCACCGGGCGCAACATGGCACCCTTCGTCGAACTCGAATGGGGCAAGGAAGCGGCCGACCTGATGCGCCGAATCAAGCACCTGTTCGACCCGGCCGGCCGCCTCAACCCCGGCGTCATCCTCAACGACAACCCGGCCGCCCACCTCGAAAACCTGAAGCCGATGCCGGCCGCCGAGGATATCGTCGACCGCTGCATCGAATGCGGCTTCTGCGAACCGCTCTGCCCCTCGCACCGCCTGACGCTCAGCCCGCGCCAGCGTATCGTCAGCGTCCGCGAACTGTCCCGCCGCGCCGCCGCCGGCGAACCGGCCGGCGCCATCGGCGAGGACTACGCCTACATGGGCCTCGACACCTGTGCCGGCTGCGGCCTCTGTTCGACCGCCTGCCCGGTCGGCATCGACACCGGCGACCTGACCCGCCGCCTGCGCGGCCGCCGGCTCGGCGACACGAGTCGCGCCGTCAATGCCTGGACCGGCAATCATTTCGCCACCCTGGCCAACGCCTCGCGCCTCGGCCTCAAGCTCGGCCATGCCGTCTCCGGCGTGCTCGGCGACAACTTCCTCAGCCGCGTTTCCGGCGGCGCCTGGAAGAAGAACATGCCGCACGCTGGCAAGCCCCCCGTCGCTCGCCGCAGCCAGGGCGACCCGGTGGTCTATTTCCCGACCTGCGGCGGCCGCATCTTCGGCCCGTCGAACAGCGGCGAAAAACAACTCGGCGACGTGGTCAGCGAACTGCTGGTCCGCGCTGGCTACGACCCGATCCTTCCCGACGGCTTCGAACAGCTGTGCTGCGGCCAGATGCTGGCCAGCAAGGGCATGGCCGAAGAAGCCGAAGCCATGTCCAACACCCTGGAAGCGGCGCTGCTCAAGGCCTCGAACAACGGCCAGTACCCGGTGATCATGGACGCCAGCACCTGCACGGCCCGCATGCAGAAACACTTAGCCGGCCGCCTGAAGCTCTACGACTTCCACGAATTCGCCCACGACGCCCTGCTGCCGCGCCTGGTCATCACCAAACAGCCCGGCCCGGTCGCCCTGCATGTCAATTGCAGCGTGCGCAAAACTGGCGCCGACGGCAAGCTGAAGAAGCTGCTCGCCGCCTGTACCGAACAGGTCATCGAACCGGCCGGCGTCACCTGTTGCGGCTTTGCCGGCGACCGCGGCTTCGTCGTCCCGGAGCTGAACCAGCACGCCCTGCGCAAGATCCACGACGAGCTGCCGGCCAACTGCGCCTGCGGCGTGTCGACCAACCGCACCTGCGAAATCGGCCTGACCGCCGAGACCGGCATCACCTACCAATCGGTCGCCTATCTGCTCGAACAATGCAGCCGGCCGCCGGAAACCGGCTGCTGAAACCCACCGCTCCCGGCACGCTATCGCCTGCCGGGAGCCCCCATTGCTCCTTCTAAATTCCTGATCTTTTGATTTGGATGGCAACGAAAGGCAGACGGGCTGGTCATAATCGCGGCTCAACGAAAACAGGTCGCCTCCACCAATGGACAGTCGCGTCAACTCATGGTCACCCAGCATCGAATTCGGCATCCCGGAGATCGACGACCAACATCGGGAGCTCTTCCAGCTGGCCGCGACTTTCCGCGGCCACGGCGACGAGATCAGGGTCATGAAGGCGCTGGCCATCCTCTGCGACTACGCCAAGGTCCATCTGCGCGACGAGGAAGAACTGATGGCCCGCATCGGCTATCCGGACATCGAGGCCCACCGCCAGGCGCATAGCGACTTCCGCCGCATGCTGCGCCATCTGCTGCAGGATGCCCGTTCGCTGACCCTCGACCAGGTCGCCGACCGGGTCGAAGCCCTGATCAATGGCTGGTTCTACAACCACATCGTGCGCGTCGACAAGCTCTACATCCCGATGGTGATCGCCTACAAGGCCTACCAGGCAAGGCCGCGCGAAATCCGCCCGCTGGGCCGCGCCAAGCCGATTCTCCCTGCCACCGACCAGACACCGGAATAAACCGGCCGGGCACCCGCCAGCGCGGGGGTGAGGATTTCCCTAACTGCCAGGCTTGTCACGAGTTGGTAAGGTAGCCCCTATTTCGGAAATCATCAGGAGAACTCCCGTGTACAAGAACATTATGGTCGCCATCGACGACAGCGAAACCTCCCGTTGCGCCCTGGCCGAAGCCCTGCACATCGCCAGAACCAGCGACGCCAAGCTCTACGTCACGCACGTCGCCGACGAAACCCTGCTCAAGATGCACGGCCGCACCTTCACGACCACGCTGAACCTCGACCACGCCATCGAAGCCATCGCCGACTCCGGTCGCAAGCTGCTCGACCAGGCCATGCAGTCCGCCACCGGCGTCAATGCCGAAGCCCTGCTCCTCGAAGCCCGTCAGCGCCGCATTTCCGAAACCCTGGCCGACAAGGCCAAGGAACTCGGCGTCGACCTGATCGTCATCGGCCGCCACGGCCAGCGCGGCCTGGCCACGCTGATTCTCGGTTCGGTCGCCGAACAACTGGCTAAAATCGCCGACGCCTCCGTACTTCTCGTCAGGAACCACTAAATGCACCAGCACGCGCTCGATACCAACAAGGACGAACCGCTCCGCAACGATATCCGCCTGCTTGGCCGCATCCTCGGCGATACGGTCCGCGAACAGGAAGGCGAAGCGATTTTCGACATCATCGAGCGCGTCCGGCAAACCGCCGTGCGCTTTGCCCGCGACGGCGACCCGGCGGCCCGCAACGAGCTGGCCGCCCTGCTCGACCCGCTGCCGCGCGACTCGACCCAAGCTGTCGTCCGCGCCTTCAGCTACTTCCTGCAACTGGCCAACATCGCCGAAGACGAGCACCACATCCGCCGGCGCCGCGCCCACGACCTGGCCGGTTCGCCACCGCGCGAAGGCAGCCTGGTCTTTGCCCTCGATGCCCTGGCCAGCGCCGCCGTCTCGCCGGAAGCCATCGCCGACTTCTTCGCCCATGCCCTGGTCGCCCCGGTGCTCACCGCCCACCCGACCGAAGTCCAGCGCCAGAGCCTGATCCGCAACCACCGTGACGTTTCCCGCCTGCTCGACCAGCGCGAACGTCTGCAGATGACGCCGGAAGAAGAAGCCGACAACGACCTGGCCCTGGCCAATGCCATCCTGACCCTGTGGCAGTCGCGCATGCTGCGCCCGGTGCGCCTGAAGGTGCTCGACGAGGTCAAGAACGGCATCACCTATTTCCGCGAAACCTTTTTCACCGAGTTGCCGCGCCTCTACATCCAGGCCACCCAGCAACTGCAGAAGCGCTACCCGGAAAAGACCTGGGCCCTGCCCCCCTTCTTCCGCGTCGGCAGCTGGATCGGCGGCGACCGCGACGGCAACCCCTTCGTCACCGCCGAGATCCTGCGCGAAGCGCTGCGCCTGCAATCGGCGGCGGCGCTCAACCACTACCTCGAGGAAGTCCATGAACTGGGCGGCGAACTACCGCTCTCCGACATGCTGATCAAGGTCACCCCCGAGCTGCAGGCGCTGGCCGAACACTCCACCGACCACTCGCCGCAGCGCGCCGACGAGTCCTACCGCCGCGCCCTGTCCGGCATCTACGCCCGCCTCGCGGCGACGGCCCGGACGCTTGATCAATTCGAGCCGGTCCGCCACGAAATCGGCAGCGCCGCCCCGTACGAAACGCCGGAAGCCCTGCGTGCCGACCTCAAGGTCCTGAACAATTCGCTGAAGCTGAACGGCAGCGCCAGCCTGGCCGGCGGCCGCCTGCGCCGGCTGCTGCGCGGCGTGCAGGTCTTCGGCTTTCACCTGGCCCCGATCGACCTGCGCCAGAACTCGGAAGTCCACGCCCGCACGGTCGCCGAACTGCTCGCCGGCGCCGGCCGCTGCCCGGATTACGAGGCCCTTGCCGAAGACCAACGGATCAAGCTGCTGGTCGAGGAGATCAGCACGCCGCGTCCGCTCTACTCGCCCTATCTGAGCTATTCCGAGGAAACCCGGGGCGAGCTGGCGATTTTCTTCGCCGCCCGCGAACTGCGCCAGCGCTACGGCGCCGCCGCGCTGCCCAACTGCATCATCTCGAAGACCGACGGTGTTTCGGATCTGCTCGAACTGGCTTTGCTGTTGAAGGAATCCGGCCTGCTGCTGCCGGGCGGAAGCACGCAAAACCAGCCCAGGCTCGACGTCAACATCATCCCGCTGTTCGAAACCATCGAGGACTTGCAGAAGAGCGCCGCGACGATGGAAGGCATGTTCAAGCTGCCGGCCTACCGCGAACTGATCGCCGGCCGCGGCGACGAGCATGAAGTGATGCTCGGCTATTCCGACAGCAACAAGGATGGCGGCTTCCTGACCTCGGGCTGGGAACTGTACAAGGCCGAGATCGAACTGGCCCGCGTCTTCGCCGCCCACGGCGTTCGCCTTCGCCTGTTCCACGGCCGCGGCGGCTCGGTCGGCCGCGGCGGCGGCCCTTCCTATCACGCCATCCTGGCCCAGCCGGCCGGCGCGGTGTCCGGCCAGATCCGCCTGACCGAACAGGGCGAAGTCATTTCAACTAAGTACGGCAACGCCGTTACCGGCCGCCGCAACCTCGAAGTGCTGCTCGCCGCGACGCTTGAGGCCAGCCTGACCGACCACGAGAACAAGGTCGAGCCGGCCGAGCAGTTCCACGCTGTGATGGACGAGTTGTCGCAACGCGCCTTCAACGCCTATCGCGGCCTGGTCTATGAGACGCCGGGATTCACCACCTATTTCCGCCAGTCGACAGTGGTTTCAGAAATTGCCTCGCTGAACATCGGCAGCCGCCCCGCCTCGCGCAAGGCCTCCGAGCGTATCGAAGACCTGCGGGCCATTCCCTGGGTTTTCAGCTGGGCGCAATGCCGCCTGATGCTGCCCGGCTGGTATGGCTTCGGTACCGCCGTCGAGGGCTATCTGGCCAACCACCCGGACGGCCTCGGCACACTGCGCCGGATGGTCAAATCCTGGCCCTTCTTCCAGAGCCTCTTGTCGAACATGGACATGGTGCTGGCCAAGACCGACCTCGCCATCGCCTCGCGCTACGCCGAACTGGTTGCCGACGCCGAACTGCGCGATCACATCTTCAGCCGCCTCAAGGCCGAATGGTCGCTGACCCGCCAGCACCTGCTGGCCATCCTCGAACAGGACGACTTCCTGGCCGACAACCCGCTGCTCAAGCGTTCGCTGCAATTGCGCTCGCCCTACATGGACCCGCTCAACCATCTGCAGGTCGAGTTGCTCAAGCGCCACCGCGCCGGCGACACCGACGAACGGGTGGCCCGCGGCATCCACCTGACGATCAACGGCATCGCCTCCGGATTGCGTAACAGCGGTTAAAATCGACGGATGCCAAATCCCATCAAACGCACCGTATTTTTCGTCTCCGACGGCACCGGCCTGACTGTCGAAGCCCTCGGCCACAGCCTGATGAGCCAGTTCGAGGATGTCGAATTCAAGCAGATTCGCATCCCCTTCCTGAACACTGTCGAGAAAGCCCAGGACGCGATCGCCCAGATCAATGCCCAGGGCGAATCCGACGGCATGCGGCCTATCGTGTTCACCACGCTGGTCAATGCCGAACTCTCCCGCCTCGTCCATCAGGCCGATGCCTTCTGTCTGTCCTACTTCGACACCTTCCTGGCGCCGCTCGAAGCCGAGCTGGGGCAGAAGTCGAACCACACGGTCGGCCGTTCGCACGGTTCGGCCGAGAGTTCGGAGTACAAGAAGCGCATCGAGGCGATCAACTACACGCTGGCCCACGACGACGGCATCACCGACCGCGATCTTGAAGAGGCCGACGTCATCCTGGTCGCCGTTTCGCGTTGCGGCAAGACGCCTACCTCGCTCTACCTGGCCATGCAGTTCGGCCTGAAGGCGGCCAATTTCCCGTTGATTCCCGAAGACTTCGACCGCGGTCGCCTGCCCGGCACGCTGGAAAAGCATCGCTCCAAGCTGTTCGGCCTGACCATCCAGCCCGAGCGCCTGCACCAGATCCGCGAGGAGCGCCGCGCTGCCAGCAAGTACGCCTCGCTGGCCAATTGCCGCTTCGAAATCGCCGAAGCCGAGAAGATGATGCGCCGCGAAGGCATCCGCTGGCTGGATTCATCGACCAAGTCGATCGAGGAAATCTCGACGACCATCCTGCAGGAACTGAAGCTGCGCTAGAGGTTTACAAGGGGAATGTTTGCGAAACCACGGCTGCTTCCGTTCAAAGAGTGAAACCTTGACGCGACATCACGCGTTTGGTTCTGCAGGATCGTACTTGCACAATTCTTACAGCATACAAATTAGCGTGTTACTCGCCCCCACCAGCGCAACAACGAGAATCTGCTATCTGCAAGAAATGCGGATCGCGCAACGGTATACTTTTGCAAATAGCGACCTTTTAACAGCTTAGAAGCTAGCCATTTTTCAACGTAGCGATGGATTGAAGTAGGCGAGCGCCTCCATTCTTCTTTTCCTTCGAGCAAGCGCTCCGCACGTTTCCACAAGTGATTCAAATCCGCCCTAGCAGTTCCGTCAAGGCGATTTAGAACTGTCAAAGCATCGTGCGGCTTGCCAGCATCGAGAAGAACTCGTGCCATTGATTCCACTTTTCGGATGGCCAAATCTTCGCGCGTGCATTCCAAAAAAGCCTCAAGCGCATGCATCATAATTACTTCGACATAATCTCTATTCACATGTCGAAAGTCGCCGCGACCTCCCCAAACTACATCTTGCGGCCCCATCGTCACCATTTCGTACGAGGGGAAATAGCCTACATTATCGTATCTGTTCGCGAAGGCTTCTGTGGCTGCCCGAAGAACAGCTTTTGAATAAGCGTTTGCCTCAAATATATCTATTTCACGAAAAGTCGAAAGCAATGGTACAGGCGAGACAGTAATAAAAACCTTAAACCCAGAATTCATGTGTTTCGATAACAACGTATAGATATCTTCGAGCCCATCAAGTGTTTCCTGATAATCGAGAACACGAAGTTCAAAACGATTCGGATGTCGTCTAAGCACTTTCGGATCAGGTGCTTTATTTAGATACAGATCGCATGTTTTGTCATACCAAACCTCGCTCAGACCGAGAGTAATAATGACCACGTTCGCGTCGCGAATGCAGGAAAACCCACGTGAAAAATTAGCCCGATAGGAAAGCATCTCGTCGAATGAAGCACTGAGGCGATTACCAGCCAATTGATAATCCTGAAAAAGGCCATCAGACACCTCAATCAAGCATCGCCTTGGCTCAATTACCTCTGGTTCCAACGCAAGCGTCAATTCCGAAAGTATGGAGTGGACTGTATATTTATTTAGAAAAGCATTAAGCGAAAAAGGTAACTCCTTATCCTTCGGGTTTTCTATTTCTGATGAAGAAACACAAAGTCCGAGTTGCTTCAGCGTCTTTTCGATTTCGCGCGCAAAGCAAGATCCAATACAAAATATCTTGTCGTCTTCCCTAATCTTTAATTTCTGACTAACATGCGGAAGGGGAATTGGCAGCAAACGCTCGGCGCCTCTTTCTGGTCTAGGCCAGATAGATTGGGCATTCTTTTTCCTGAACGCTAAAGCTTGTGCGGAAGAAAATTTTTCAATTGCCATTGATTGAACTCGAGTGGAGTATTCGTGGATTCGTGAGGCAATTAACAATCAATGAAGTCGGCGCCGCACTAGCTCAAATAAACAAATCGCCGCTGCAGCAGCCACATTCAGCGACTCCATGACGCCTGGCATCGGAATACAAAGTCGCATGTCTGCAGCTGCAGTCAACTCTGGACTGACCCCCTTTCCCTCGGCCCCGAACACCCACGCAATTGGTCCATCTAACCGAGCGGCATATAGCGATTCGGCGCCAACCAAGCATGTCACCGCGCTCGTACCTCGGTAATCAGTCATGAAAGCCGCCAGGTCAGCCCCTTCGTGAATACTCAAAACAAAATGTGCCCCCTGCCCAGCGCGTACAACCTTGGGTGACCAAGCCGCAGCGCAGCCTGGCGACAATAGCGCCTGCCGTACCCCGGCCGCTGCAGCCGTACGCAGCAAGGTCCCGACATTGCCGGGGTCTTGCACGCCATCGAGCAAAATGGCGTCTTGTTCGAGGCTGACCGTCGCATTTGCCTTAGGAATAGCCACAACTGCCAGCAATCCGCTCGGCGTGTCTACCAAGCCCAAGTCGCGCATCAGTGTATCCGCCAAGACGACGACTTCGCGCCCCGCGACGTAGGTAGCGACCTCACCCCCTGCCAGGGCCGATTCTGCAACAACCAGTGTTTCCAAAGGACCGAGGGCCTTTTCATAAGCCTCAACCAGATGCACGCCGTCGAGCAGGGTCTGCCCGGCTTTCCGCCGCTCCCGCCCCGACTCCGCCAGCCGCTTGAGCTGCTTGAAGAAAGCGTTGTCCCGCGACTGGATCAGTTTCATAGCAGCGAGAGTTGCCGGGCGACCGGACCGAAACTGCGTCTATGCACCGGCGAAGCGCCGTGTTCGGCCAGCGCCGCACGATGCGCTTCGGTCGGATAGCCCATGTGGCGATCGAAGCCGTAATGCGGATATTGCGCATGCAATGCAAGCATCCCGGCATCACGCACGATCTTGGCCAGGATCGACGCCGCGGCAATCGAGGCGATCTTGCCATCGCCCTTAACCACTGCTTCGCAGGGGATGTCGAGCTTCGGGCAGCGATTGCCATCAACCATGGCGCCTTCCGGCCGGACCGACAGGCCAGCGACGGCGCGCTGCATGGCCAGCATTGTCGCGTGCAAGATGTTCAGGCGGTCGATTTCCTCGACCGTCGCCTCGGCCACGCACCAGGCCACGGCCCGTTCGCGGATCAGTTCGGCCAAGGCGTCGCGCTTTTTTTCGCTAAGCTTCTTGGAGTCGTTCAGGCCAAGGATAGGGCGCGCCGGATCGAGAATGACCGCCGCCGCGACCACCGGTCCGGCCAGCGGGCCCCGTCCGGCTTCATCGATGCCGCAGACGAGCCCGGGCGGAACAATCAGTTCAGGCATTCAATGACCGCCTGTGCCGCTTTTTCGGCGGTGTTCTGCCGCAGTTGCAGGTGCAGGTCGGTGAAGGCTTCCTCGACGGCCACCGCGTTGTCCTTGTCCTGGTACAGCTTGACCAGGGCTTCGGCCAGGTTATCCGGCGTCGCCTGGTCCTGCAGTATTTCCGGCACGACGAAGCGACCGGCCAGGATGTTGGGCAGGCCGACGAAAGGCAGATAGGCCATGCGCTTCATCAGCCAGTACGAGAATTTGGCGATCTTGTAG
This sequence comes from Betaproteobacteria bacterium, assembly GCA_020621865.1. Classification (GTDB taxonomy): domain Bacteria; phylum Pseudomonadota; class Gammaproteobacteria; order Burkholderiales; family Rhodocyclaceae; genus Azonexus. The sequence goes on from JAHRYW010000003.1 coordinate 242,867, forward strand.
GTGATCACCATCGGCCGCTTGAGCATGGCCGCTTCCAGCGTCGCCGTGCCGCTCGCCACCAGCGAGACGTCGGCAGCACCCAGCGCATCCTGGGCATGACCGAAAAGCAGGCGGAACGGTACATCGCCACCCTGCTTCTGGTAAATGGCCATCTCGAACTGCAACCGCGTTTCGCGCGTGGTCAGCGGAACGACGAAAATTGCCGTCGGCAGGAAGCGCTCGCGGATGATCTTGGCCGTTTCGACGAAGGTCTCGGCCATCATTTCCAGTTCACCCCGGCGACTGCCGGGCAGCATGGCGAAGATCGGGTAATCGCGGGGCAACGACAGCTTCTCGCGCACCGCCTGCTTGCTGGTCTGCAGCGGGATGATGTCGGCCAACGGGTGCCCGACGTAGGTGACCGGGATACGCTCTTTCTCGTAGATCTGCGGTTCCATCGGGAACAAGGCGAGTACACGGTTGACCGCCCGGCCGATCTTCTTGATGCGCCCCCCGCGCCAGGCCCAGATCGACGGACTGACGTAATGAATGGTGCGGATGCCGGCCGACTTGAGGTCGGTTTCGAGGCCGAGGTTGAAATCGGGGGCATCGATGCCGATGAAGATGTCCGGTTTCAGATCAAGCAGGCGCCGCTTCAACTGGCGACGAATACCGGCGATCTCGCGGAAATGCTTGAGGGCATCCCAGTAGCCCATGACCGACAGTTTCTCCATCGGCCACCAGCTATCGAAACCCTGCCCCTGCATTTTCGGCCCCCCAATGCCGTAAAAAACGGCATCCGGCAGGCGAGTTTTCAGCGCGGCAATCAGGTGGCTGCCCAAGAGGTCCCCGGAGGCCTCCCCCGCCACCATGGCAATCCGGACGGCATTCCCCATATCAGCGGATGATGCCTCGCTTGGAGACCTCGAGGAAATCGACAAAACGCTGAACATCCGGCTGGGTCTTGGCCTCCTCGACGAGCTTGGCCTTGGCTTCTTCAAGCAGCAAACCGGATTTGTACAGCGTGCGATAGGCACGCTTCAGCGCAGTGATGGCGTCGGCCGTAAAGCCGCGGCGCTTCAGCCCCTCGACATTCAAGCCATAGGGCTGCGCCGTATTGCCGGCCGCCATCAGGTAAGGCGGCACATCCTGCAGGATCACCGTGCTGACCGCCGTCATCACATGCGCGCCGACGCGGCAGAACTGGTGCACGCCGGTAAAGCCACCAAGAATGGCCCAGTCGTCGACTACCACATGCCCGGCCAGCGAGGCATTGTTGGCAAAGGTGACCTTGTTGCCAACCTGGCAGTCATGCGCGATATGCACGTAGGCCATGATCCAGTTGTCATCACCCAGGCGGGTCACGCCCTTATCCTGAACGGTGCCCAGGTTGAAGGTGCAGAACTCACGAATGACGTTGCGATCGCCGATTTCCAGGCGGGTCGGTTCCCCGGCGTATTTCTTGTCCTGCGGTACTTCGCCCAGCGAACAGAACTGGAATATGCGGTTGTCGCGCCCTATGCGGGTATGTCCGTGAATGACCGTATGCGGTCCGATCACCGTGTTGTCGCCGATTTCGACGTGCGGTCCGATGATCGAATAAGCACCGATCTCGACGTTGGCACCGATCCGGGCACCCGGATCGACAATGGCAGTCGGATGAATCATCTTACAGGTCCCGCTTGGCGCACATCAGCTTGGCCGAGGCGGCCAGCTGGCCGTCGACCTTGGCTTCGCCATAAAACTTCCAGACGCCGCGCATCTGGCGTTCCAGTTGGACATGCAGGTGCAATTGATCACCCGGCATTACCGGCCGCTTGAAACGAGCTTCATCAATCCCGGCAAAATAAAAAACGTCGGTTTCGGTCGGCTTTTTATCCTCGGACTTGAAGGAGAGGATGCCTGCCGCTTGCGCCAGTGCCTCCATGATCAACACCCCCGGCATCACCGGGTGATGCGGAAAATGTCCGACAAAAAACGGCTCGTTGATGGTGATGTTCTTGTAGGCATGAATGGATTGCCCGGGAACGACCTCAAGTACCCGATCAACCAGCAGGAAGGGGTAACGATGGGGCAAGTACTCAAGAATTTCTTTAATATCCATTTAATCAGGCCTCTGTATCTTCTTCTTTAAGTTTTTTCTCAAGTTCGGAAACGCGCTCTGCCAACTTGGAAAGGCGACGGATGTGCGACGCATTACGCATCCAGTGCTCGTAACTGTCGAGCGGGAAAACGCTGCAATGCACGCCACCAGGTTCGACGATGCTCCGCATCACGGTCGAGGCACCGGAAATGGTGGTGTTTGGCGCCAGCGTCAGGTGACCGCTGATCATCGTCGCCCCACCGAGGATGCAATGCTCACCCAATGTCGTACTTCCGGCCATCCCAGTACATCCGGCAATCACCGAATAGGGGCCGATGTTGCAGTTGTGACCGATCATCACCAGATTGTCGATCTTACAGCCTTCACCAATCACCGTATCATCCAAGGCACCGCGATCGATGGTCGTATTGGCCCCGATTTCGACATCGTCACCGATGACGACTACGCCGATCTGCGGAATCTTGATCCATTCCTTGCCGTCTGGCGCAAAACCAAAGCCGTCAGCACCGATCACCGCCCCGGAGTGCACGATGGCCCGCTGCCCGATCCGGCAGCCGTGATAGATGGTAACGCGCGGATAAAGCACGCTATCGGCACCAATCGTGACGCCGTCGCCAATCACGCAGCCTGCATGAACCCGGACGTTCTCTCCGAGCGTGACATTCTTGCCTATGCTCACCTGCGAACCGACCGTCACGGAGTCCGGTATTGCCGACTCGCTAACCGCCGAGGCGTGGACTCCACCGCTGACAGCCGCCTCGGGATTCAACAAAGTCGCTACCCGGGCGTAATAGGCATAAGGATTGGCCGTGACAATGCGCGGCCCGGCAAAGCCATCCACTGCGTCGGGCGCCAAGATGATTGCAGCCGCCCTGGTTGTCTGCAACTGACTGCGATATCTGCGATTGGCCAGAAAAGCAATATTACCCTCGCCAGCCGAAGCCAGCGTGGCTACCTGGACAATACGTGTCGTTGGATCACCAAGCACATCGCCGCCCAATCGGGCGGCGATTTCTGCGAGGGTGAGCGCTATCCCACCCTGAACGGCCATTACTTGGCTTCCGACAATGCTTTGATCACGCGCTCTGTAATATCCAGACGCGGGCTGACCCACACAACATCCTGAAGGATCAGGTCAAATTTTTCGGCTTCAGCAATCTGTTTGATGGCCTTGTTGGCCTTCTCGATGACTGCTGCATTCTCTTCGTTCTGCCGGAGATTCAGATCCTCACGAAACTCGCGCTGGCGACGCTGGAATTCCCGGGAAAGCTCGCCGAACTCCTTCTCCTTGGTCCGCCGGTCGCTTTCGGCCATCGTCACCGAATTCTTTTCCAGGTTTTCCTGCATGCCTTGCAACTGCTTGGCCATGCGTTGCAGGTCCTGATCACGCTTGGCAAATTCCCCTTCCAGCTTCTTGGCTGCCTTCTGGGCAGCCGGCGCATCACGGAAAATACGCTGCGTATTGACATAGCCAACCTTCAATTCGGAGGCAATGGCACCCGTGACGCACAGGACAGACATCAACGATGCCAGTACAACAGTCTTAATTTTCAACTTGAAACTCCTGAATCAAAATATGCTACCCAACTGGAACTGGAATGTTTCAGCTTCGTCGGTACTCTGTTTGTTAAGCGGCTTGCCCAGACTGAATTTTAACGGACCCATCGGTGAAATCCAGGCTATGGAAATCCCCGTCGAATAACGCAGATCGCTCAATGAAAGTTTATCGCCACTTCCCCACACCTGACCAGCATCGACGAACCACCCCATGCGGAAAGTCTTCTCCATCCCCGGAATGCCCCACAGCAACTCTGCATTGCCCACTGCGCGACGATTGCCACCGATACGGTAAATCGTTCCGGTACTGTCTTCTAGAGGTCCGAGACTGGACGTTTTGTAGCCACGAACCGAACCAACACCGCCAGCGTAAAAATTCTTGAAGAAGGGAAGATCTTTGCCGGCATATCCGTTGGCGTAACCGATATCGCCATTCAGCATTAGCGTAAATTGCTTGCTGACCGGGATGTAATATTGCGCCTGATAGCTGGCCCGGTAATAGGTCAGATCCCCCCCCGGTGCAGCAAGCTCAAGGCCTGCCTTCTGATAAAGCCCGCGTGTCGGGAAGAAATAGCTATCCTTGCCATCGCTTGTCCAGTTCAGCGTCAGCGGAATTGAAAGCTTGGTGACCGAATCGTTTCCGGGATAGCCAACATAATTTTGGTACATGGGAGGGCTGTTAGAGTAAGCCGTAATCGTCGTCGAATCTATGCCAATGCCAAAGCCAAACGATTCCTTTTCCCCGATGGGAAAACCGAAACGAATGGCACCTCCCGTAGCTGCGGAACTGTAATAGGCAAGCGCCGTATTTCTGGTGTTTGTTGTGCGGTGATAGATATCAAAACCCTGACTGACTCCATCAGGGGTGAAATAAGGATTGGTATAAGAAAACACGTAAGTCCGATAAGACTTTGCGGAATTCACCTGAATGGCTACGTTGTTGCCACTCCCCATGAAATTGTTCTGGGCAATCGATCCGGAAAGAATGATCTTGTCGACACTGGAAGTACCGACGCCGAGCATCAGATTGCCAGTAGGCTTCTCGGCAACATTGATATTGATGTCCAACTGATCAGAGGTACCTGGCACTGCGGGGGTTTCTACCGCAGTTTCGGTAAAGAACCCGAGTTTGTCTATCCGTTGCTTGGAAGCAGCCAGTTTGTCGCCGTCAAACCAGCCACCTTCCATCTGCCTGATTTCGCGGCGAACGACCTCGTCACGAGTCTTGGTATTGCCGGTGACATTGATACGACGCACATATACCCGTTTGCCCGGATCGACAAAAACAGTAAACGCAACCTGGTGCTTTTCTTTGTCGATTTCCGGAGCGGCATTGACATTGGCAAAAGCGTAGCCCTCCTTGCCCAGGCGATCACTGATCGCCTTGGTCGACTCGTTTAGCTTGTCACGCGAAAAAACATCGCCGGCCTTTACTGTGACGAGTTTCTTCAACTCATCTTCCGGTATGGAAAAATCACCTGCCAGCTTGACCGAAGTTACCTGAAAACGCTCGCCCTCGACCACGTTGATCGTGATATAGACATCCTCTTTGTCAGGGGATATCGAAACCTGAGTCGACTCGACGGCAAATTCAAGATAACCCTGATTCATGTAGAAGGATTTAAGCTTCTCAAGATCAGCAGAAAGTTTTTGGCGCGAATACTGGTCATTCTTGGTGTACCAGCTTAGCCAGGTCGGGGTCGTCAACTCGAAAAGGCTACGCAACTCCTTGTCCGAAAAAGCCTTCGTACCAACGATGTTGATCTGCTTGATCCTGGCAGCAACACCTTCTTCGATATTGAAATTGATACCGACGCGATTACGCTCCAGCGGCGTTACTGTCGTCGTGATATTCGCCGCGTACTTGCCACGTGTCAGATACTGGCGCTTGAGTTCCTGCTCAGCCTTTTCAAGTAGCGCGCGATCGAAGATGCGCCCTTCGGCAATCCCGGTTTCCTTTAGGGCCTTGACGATGACGTCCTTTTCGAATTCCTTCATGCCAACGAAGTTGATCGTGGCAATGGCTGCTCGCTCCTGAACGACAACAACCATGACATCCTTCTCAATTTCGATCCGGACATCTTTGAAAAACCCCGTGGCAAACAAGGCCTTGATCGACTGAGCTGCCTTCTCGTCATTCAGCGTATCGCCAACCTTGACCGGAAGATAACCAAAGACTGTACCGGCCTCGGTGCGCTGAATTCCCTCGACGCGAATATCCTTGACTGCGAAAGGTTCGAATGCCAACACCGGGGTGGCAAACATGCCGGCAATCAAAATGGACAGCAGGGATTTTTTCATCGTTCAGCCGTTAAACAGGCGCGTCAGGTCATTAAAAAAGGCGAAAGCCATCAAAGCGAACAGAATGGACATGCCGATTTGCTGCCCCATCTCCATAAACCGCTCGGAAAGCGGCCTGCGCCTGACGACTTCTATCATATGATACAACAAATGCCCGCCATCCAGCACCGGGATGGGCAGCAGATTCAGGACGCCAAGACTGATGCTGACCAGCGCCATGAACTTGAGGTAGTAATCAAAACCGAGTCGTGCTGACTGCCCTGCATAATCGGCAATCGTCACCGGGCCGGACAGGTTTTTCCATGACACTTCACCGGTCAGCATCTTGCCCATCATAACCAGGCTGAACACCGACTTGTCCCATGTTTCAGTCAACGCCCGCTGGCCAGCCTCAAGAAAGCTGTAACGGACAAAAGTCCGCAGTTCGCGGCGCGTATCCGGATTTTCGGCCACCGCCACGCCGATTTTCCCGATGCTGCGACCCCGTTCGAAAACCGCCTCCGGCACCACCTCGACCGTAGCATGCCCGTCGGCACGCTGGAGGTCGAGCCTGAGCGAGCGCCCGGCAGACTCACGCAGCTTGGCGACAAAATCCATCCACAGCGCAATTGGCTGACCGTCGATGGCCAAGATCAGATCACCGGTCTGCAATCCGGCTTTCGCTCCCGGCCCACTGGTCACAACCTTGCCGATCACCGGCGGCGTATCGGGGCGATAAAATCTGATCCCCAAGCGCTCCAGCGCATCACCCTCCCAGCCCTGCTCGCCCACTGCAGCAAGGTGAAGTCGGTGGATGGCGATTTCGCTATGCTGGTTGATTACTTCCAGTTCAACGCTCTCCTGGTCAACCGCCTTATGCAACAAGGCCCACCGCAGATCATTCCAGGTCGCCACCGGCTGACCATCAACCAGGCGGACCTGTTTGCCATTGCGGATAGCAGCCATCGCCGCCGGCGTACCATCCGGCGGCGTACCAAGCACTGGCAGCAATTCCTCGCTGCCGGACATAAAAACCACCCAATAAAGCAGAATTGCCATCGCAAAGTTGGCCAGCGGTCCGGCGGCAACGATGAGGCTGCGCTTCCCGACTCCTTGGCGATTGAAGGCGCGATCAGCCTCGGTAGCGGTAACCTCACCTTCTCGCTCGTCGAGCATCTTGACGTAACCACCGAGCGGAAAAGCACTCAACGCCCATTCCGTACGATCCCGGCCAAATTCCCTTTTCCAGAGGATACGGCCAAAACCCACGGAAAAGCGCAAGACCTTTACGCCACACCAGCGCGCCGCCAGGTAGTGTCCAAGCTCGTGGACAACAACCAGGACGCCGATGAGCACCGCAAAGGCGGCAAGATATAACGGCAGTTCGTTCACGCGAAGCGTAAATCCTGAATCAGCTGGCCGGCCAGACGCCGCGCCTCGGCGTCAGCGGCCAGGACATCGGCAAGACTACCCTCTGGACCGACCTGCAGTGCCTCCAGCACGGCTTCGTTAAGCCTGGCGATCCCCAGGAAGGGCAAATGGCCGTCAAGAAAGGCGGCCACTGCGACTTCGTTGGCTGCATTGAGAATGGCCGGCGCCGTACCGCCCTCGCGCAACACATCGTAGGCCAGTTGCAAACAGCGGAAACGCTCGAAGTCCGGCGCAAAGAAATCCAACCTGGCAATCTTGAACAAGTCGAGCGCTTCAACGCCGGCCGCGATGCGCTCCGGCCAAGCCATCGCGTAGGCGATCGGCGTACGCATGTCGGGATTGCCCATCTGGGCCAGCACCGAACCATCGGCATACTGGACGGCGGAGTGGATGACGCTCTGGGGATGAACAACAACCTGAATCATCTCCGGCGGGGCCGCAAACAGCCAGTGCGCCTCGATAACCTCCAGCCCCTTGTTCATCATGGTTGCCGAATCGACCGAAATCTTGCGCCCCATGACCCAATTTGGATGGGCGCAGGCCTGCTCCGGCGTCACAGTCGCCAGGTCGGCCAGCGCCGCATTGCGGAATGGCCCGCCGGAAGCCGTCAGCAGAATTTTCTGTACGCCGCACCGATCCAGCCCCTGGGCAAAATCGGCCGGCAATGACTGGAAAATAGCGTTGTGTTCGCTGTCGACCGGTAACAGGGTCGCCCCGCGCTCACGCACCGCATGCATGAACAACTCGCCGGCCATGACCAAGACCTCCTTGTTGGCCAGCATCACTCGCTTGCCGGCCCGCGCCGCGGCCAGCGTCGGCTCCAGGCCGGCGGCACCGACAATGGCGGCCATCACGGCATCGACCTCGGCATGGGACGCCAAATCGATCAGCGCCTCGACACCATGCCGAATCTCGGTTTCCAGCCCGGCGCCCCGGCAACGCTCTTGCAGTTGCTCGGCCAGATGTGCATCACGCAACACCGCATAGCGCGGCCGGAATTCAAGGCATTGCTCGAACAGCTTCTCGCCTTGAGCATGCGCACACAGCGCGAAGGCCCGATAGCGATCCGGATGGCGGCGAATCACATCCAGCGTACTGACGCCAATCGATCCGGTAGAACCCAAAACAGTAATGTTCTGCAACACGATGCTCACTGATAAGTGAATACCAGCCAGACCAGCGCCACGACAGGCAGGGTCGAAGTCAGACTGTCGATGCGATCGAGAACGCCACCATGGCCGGGCAGGATGTTGCTGCTATCCTTAATGCCGGCCTTGCGCTTGAGCAGGGATTCGTAAAGATCACCAACGATACTGATGGCAGTGACGCCGACCAAGGCAAGAATCCACAGTCCCAAAGGCATCAGCTCCAGACCAAAAGTCTGGCGGATGGCAATACCATATACCACCACGCCAATGCAGGCCCCGACTGCCCCCTCGCGGGTTTTTCCCGGACTGATAGACGGTGCCAGCTTATGCTTGCCGAAGGCCTTGCCGGAAAAATAGGCAGCGATATCGGCCATCCAGACCACTGCAAAAATACCGAGCAATGCACCGGCACCAAGGCCGCGCAATTGGACCATGGACAGCCAGGTCGGCAACAGCACTATGGCACCGACCACCAGGCCGCCAAAGCCCTGCAGAGACCATTTGTGCTTCAGCCAGAAAGGCATGACCAGGCACCAGAATGCGGTCGACAGGCCGTAGGCCAACAACACCCATGGCGCTGCCGGAACAAAAGCCTCACCGGCGCCAATCGCGTTCGGAGCGACCAGAGAAAGACTGGCACAGAGCAGCGCCGTAATCGCGCCAAGAAGGATCCGGGCTACCGCCTTCCATCCGAGCAAAGCCCCCCACTCCCAGGCTGCAATGCCGATGAAACCGGCGACCAGCAAAGCCCACATCGCCTGCGACGAATAAAACAGGCTGGGCAACAGCAACGCTATCAGGACAAGCGCCGTGATGACGCGCTTCTTAAGCATCGGTCTTTCCCACCAGTTGCTCACTGGTCCGGCCAAAACGCCGCTCGCGTTGCTGAAAAGAGGCAATCGCCTTCTCAAATTCAGCCGTATCAAAATCCGGCCACAGCGTCGTGGTAAAATACAGCTCGGTATAGGCCAGTTGCCAGAGCAGGAAATTGCTGATTCGCTGCTCGCCGCCAGTGCGGATGAACAAATCAGGCTCCGGTGCGAAACTCATCGACAGGTGCGGCTCCAGATCGGCCTCCTCCCAGCCCTCGCGTTTTTCCGGGCGGGTGATGAGCATGCGATTGGTCGCCTGCATGATGTCCCAGCGCCCGCCGTAGTTGGCGGCTATGGTCAGATCAAGGCGAGTGTTACCAGCAGTTTTGGCTTCAGCCTGCCGGATCAAATCCTGCAGGCGCGGTTCGAAGCGGCAAAGATCACCGATCACGCGTAGCCGCACGCCATTGCGATCAAGCTTCTCGACTTCCTGTTCCAGCGCCTTGACGAAGAGTTGCATCAACAGCGACACCTCTTCCTGCGGTCGCCGCCAGTTTTCGGATGAAAATGCGAACAAGGTCAGGTACTGGATCCCACGTTCCAGGCATGCCCGAACCATTTCGCGGACCAGTTCGACGCCCTTGACGTGGCCGGCTACACGCGGCAAAAAGCGTTTTTTTGCCCAGCGTCCGTTACCATCCATGATGACGGCAACATGCCTTGGCACGACTACCGTTTCGGGAAGCTGTCGGGTCGAACTGGAAAAGAGGGCCATGCAGCCGGAAATCCGAGCGGAACCGGCTTAAACCTGCATCAGCTCGGCCTCTTTGGCGGCGAGCATCTTGTCGACTTCGACGATGAACTTGTCGGTGAGCTTCTGGATATCGTCCTGGGCCTTACGCTCGTCGTCTTCCGGGATTTCGCCCTTCTTCAGCGCATCCTTCAGATGGGTATTGGCATCGCGGCGCAGGTTGCGGATCGCCACCTTGGCGCCCTCGCCTTCGTTCTTGACGACCTTGATCATTTCCTTGCGGCGTTCTTCGGTCAGGGCCGGCATCGGCACGCGGATCAGTTCCCCCTGGGAGGCCGGGTTGAGGCCGAGGTCGGAATCACGGATGGCCTTCTCGACCTTTTGCAGCATGTTCTTTTCCCACGGCTGAACGCCGATGGTGCGGGCATCAACCAGGGTGATGTTGGCAACCTGGTTTACCGGCACCATGGAGCCGTAGTAATCGACCTGGACATGGTCAAGCAGGCCAGTGTGGGCACGACCAGTGCGAACCTTCAAGAGGTCGGTCTTTAGCGCCTCCAGGGTCTTGTTCATCTTGCCTTCGGCGGTTTTCTTGAGTTCGGTAATCATTTATCGTTCTCCCTCAGCAGTAGACCAGCGTGCCCTCGTCTTCGCCGCAGACCACGCGCTTCAGCGCGCCGGTCTTGAAGATAGAGAACACATTGATCGGCAATTTCTGGTCGCGGCACAGCGCGAAGGCGGTTGCATCCATCACCGCAAGATTTTTCGAGATTGCTTCGTTAAAGCTGATCCTGTCGTAGCGCGTCGCCAAAGGATCCTTCTTGGGGTCAGCCGAGTAGATACCGTCGACCTTGGTCGCCTTGAGCACGATTTCCGCGCCGATTTCCGAACCGCGCAACGCTGCAGCGGTATCGGTAGTGAAGAAGGGATTGCCGGTGCCGGCACCGAAGATCACGATCTTGCCTTCTTCGAGGTAGCGGATGGCCTTGCCGCGGATGTAGGGCTCGACTACCTGCTCGATATTCAGGGCCGACTGCACACGGGCATTCAGGCCGGATTGACGCATCGCGTCGGACAGCGCCATGGCATTCATCACTGTGGCCAGCATGCCCATGTAATCTGCGGTGGCACGATCCATCCCGGTGGCCGTACCGGCCATGCCGCGGAAGATGTTGCCACCACCGATCACAACGCCGATTTCCACACCCATGTCGGCGACCGCCTTGATCTCTCCGCATATCGCCGCAATGGTCTGCGGATTGATGCCGTAGGCGTCGCTGCCCATCAGGGCCTCGCCGGAGAGTTTCAGGAGGATGCGCTTGTACTTGGGTGCGGTCATCGGCGTTCCTTTCAATTACTTCTTGGCAGCAGCGGCGGCGGCTTGGGCAGCGACTTCGGCAGCGAAGTCGTCGACCTTCTTCTCGATGCCTTCACCGACCATGTACAGCGTGAAGGAAGCAACGGAAGCGCCCTTTTCCTTCAGCAGTTGTTCAATGGTCTGCTTGCCGTCGGCGGCCTTGACAAAAACCTGGCCGAGCAGGGTGACGTCCTTCAGGTACTTCTGGACGGTACCTTCGGCAATCTTTTCCAGCATTGCTTCCGGCTTACCGGCTTCGCGGGCCTTTTCGATGGCAACGCGACGCTCGGTGTCGAGCAGTTCGGCGGACACGCCGGAGGCATCCAGCGACTTCGGCTTGGAAGCGGCGATGTGCATGGCCAAATCCTTGCCCAGCTGCTCGTCGCCGCCAACCACATCAACCACGACGCCGACCTTGGCGCCACCGTGGATGTAGGAAACCAGCTTGCCCTTGGCTTCGAAGCGGACGAAACGGCGGATGGTCATGTTCTCGCCGATCTTGCCGACCAAGGCGGCGCGGGTCGATTCGACCGTGCCTTCACCCATCGGCAACGCGGATAGCGCAGCGACGTCAGCCGGGTTCTTGCCGGCGACCAGTTCGGCGCAGCCGTTGGCCAGCGCAATGAATTCGTCGTTCTTGGCAACGAAGTCGGTTTCGCTATTGACTTCGATGATCGCACCCAGCTTGCCGTCAGCAGCGATGCTAACAGCGACGATGCCTTCAGCCGCGATGCGGGCAGCGGCCTTGGAGGCCTTGTTGCCCAGCTTGACGCGGAGGATTTCTTCGGCCTTTGCCATGTCGCCATCAGCTTCGGTCAGGGCCTTCTTGCATTCCATCATGGGCGCGTCGGTCTTGCCGCGCAGTTCTGCCACCATGCCTGCGGTAATTGCCGCCATATTATTTCTCCTGAGCTTTTAAAACAGGCGGAGCTTAGCGCTCCGCCGTTACAACCTTATTCAGCAGCTTCCTGAACTTCGACGAACTCGTCGTCGCCGCCGGCGGCAACGATGTCGGCAACCACCTGGCTACGGCCTTCGAGGATGGCATCGGCGACGCCGCGGGCGTACAGCTGGATGGCGCGGGAAGAGTCGTCGTTACCCGGGATCACGTAGGCAACGCCTTCCGGAGAGTGGTTGGTATCGACCACGCCGATGACCGGGATGCCGAGCTTTTCGGCTTCGGTGATGGCGATCTTGTGGTAGCCGACGTCGATGACGAAGATGGCGTCCGGCAGGCCAACCATATCCTTGATGCCGCCGATGGACTTCTGCAGCTTTTCGAGTTCGCGACGGAAGGTCAGCGCTTCCTTCTTCGGCATCTTTTCCAGTTCGCCGGCTTCGACGGCCAGTTCCATGTCCTTCAGACGCTTGATCGAGGTCTTGACCGTCTTGAAGTTGGTCAGCATGCCGCCCAGCCAGCGCTGGTCGACGAACGGTGCGCCGGCGCGCAGCGCTTCTTCACCGATGATTTCGCGGGCCTGACGCTTGGTGCCGACGAACAGGATATTGCCGCGGTTGGCCGACAGCTTCTTCACGAAAGCCATGGCTTCGTTGTACTTGGCCAGGGTCTTTTCGAGGTTGACGATGTGAATCTTGTTGCGGGCGCCGAAGATGTACGGAGCCATCTTGGGGGACCAGAAACGGGTTTGGTGACCGAAGTGGACACCGGCTTCCAGCATTTCACGCATGGTAACGGACATTGCAAAACTCCTTTAAGGGTTGAACCTCCACCCGCCTGAAACGCCCGCCAGTCTTGAATTATGGCGAACACCCTTAATCGGCGGATGTGTGGATTTTGGTCGCGCACACCACGTGCACAACCGTTTTTTCAGCCATGACGGCCGAGAAAAACCTGCGGATTATAGCAGCAGAACCCGCTCTTCGGAAGATCAATAACCGTTCTGTTTGAGCGCCAGCAGTTGCAGCATGCGCTCCAGATAGGGCTGCCAATCAGGCATCTGCAGGCCGAAGTCGTTCTCCAGCCTGGTGCAATCGAGGCGGGAATTGGCCGGGCGCCGCGCCGGTGTCGGATACTCGCAGGTGGCAATGGGATTGATCGCCTCGGGTTTGAGGCGCAAATCGAAGCCAGGGGAACGCCCGGCCAGATCGACAACGGTCCGGGCGAATTCGCACCAACTGAGCGGCCGGGAAGCCGCCAAATGATACAAACGGTTTCCGCCTTTTTTTAGCCCCCGACCGTGGGCCAGCATGGCCAGAACGACGCCGGTCACGGTTGCGATCAAGGCGGCCGGCGTCGGCGATCCGATCTGATCGGCGACGACGTTCAGCGATTCCTTTTCACGCGCCAGACGCAGAATGGTCTTGATGAAATTATGCCCCCGCGCACCGAACACCCAACTGGTCCGGAAAATCAGCGACTTACCACCGGCAGCACGAATCGCCTCCTCGCCGGCCAGCTTGCTGCGGCCATAGGCCCCGAGCGGCGCCGTCGGATCGGTTTCCAGGTAGGGCGAGGACTTGGTTCCGTCAAACACATAATCGGTCGAGTAATGAACCAGCAGCGCATCCAGGGCCGCGGCTTCTGCCGCCAGCACACCTGGTGCCTCGGCGTTGATGCGCCAGGCCAGGTCCGCTTCCGATTCGGCGCGATCGACTGCGGTGTAGGCTGCAGCATTGACGATGATGGCCGGACGAATCTCGCGAACGACGGAACGAAGCTGCGCCAAATCGGACAAATTGCAACGATCGCGACCGCAAGCGACGACGTCGCCATGGGGCGCCAGCGAGCGCTGCAGTTGCCAGCCAACCTGTCCATCCTTGCCGAGCAGAAGTATCTTCATCGCCACACGCGCCTGTTGAAAACCCGCGCAGTATGCCATTTCCGAGGGCTTCCGCTTTGCGAAACAGGCCCCTTCATTTATCCTTTCTCTTTACCCATGCTTCAAAGAACAGCCATGAGCATCACCATCAAGACCCCGGACGAAATCGAGAAAATGCGTGTTGCCGGGCGTCTGGCCGGAGAGGTTCTCGATTACATCGAGCCCTTCGTCAAGGCGGGCATCACCACCGAAGAACTCGACAAGCTTTGCCACGACTACATGGTCGACGTGCAGGGCTGCATTCCCGCCCCGCTCAACTACGCCCCGTCGGGTTACGACCCCTACCCAAAATCGATCTGCACCTCGGTCAACCAGCAGGTCTGCCATGGCGTGCCGGGCGAACGCGTGCTGAAGAACGGCGACATCATCAATCTCGACATCACGACGATCAAGGACGGCTATCACGGCGACACCAGCCGGATGTTCATCGTCGGCGAGGGTTCGATCCAGGCCAAACGGCTGTGCGAAATCACTTTTGAGTGCATGTGGCTGGGCATTTCCGTGGTCAAACCGGGCGCCTTTCTCGGTGACATCGGCGCCGTCATCCAGAAGCATGCGGAAAAGAATGGCTATTCGGTCGTTCGCGAATTCTGCGGCCACGGCATCGGCAAGAAGTTCCACGAAGACCCGCAGGTGCTGCATTACGGCAAACCGGGCACGGGACCGAAGCTGGAAGCCGGGATGATGTTCACCATCGAGCCGATGATCAACGCCGGCAAGGCGGCGATCCGCGAAATGGCCGATGGCTGGACCATCGTCACCAAGGACCGCAGCCTGTCGGCCCAGTGGGAACATACGATTCTGGTCACCGAATCCGGTTACGAGGTGATGACGCTTTCCGCCGGTTGCCGCCCGAAGCCCGACTGGATCGCCTGATGGCCTGCGACGTCGCTGCCCTGCGGGCCGAGGTCAAGGCCAATCAAAGCCAGCTGCAGCAGGATTACGAACGGAACAACGACGCTCGCGCCCTGCTCCGCAATCGCTGCCAGCAGGTCGATGCAGTTCTCGAAAAGCTGTGGCAATCGCAGAATTTCCCCGCCTCGCTGGCACTGGCTGCGGTCGGCGGTTATGGCCGCGGCGAGCTCTATCCGGCCTCCGACATCGATCTGCTGATTCTGCTGCCCCAAGAAGCCAACAGCGCGCTGCAGGAAAAGCTGGAGCGTCTGATTGGCCATTTCTGGGACATCGGTCTCGAAATCGGCCACAGCGTCCGGACCATCCAGGATTGCCTCGACGAAGCGGCCAGCGACATCACCGTGCAGACGGCACTGCTCGAAGCACGGCTGCTGACCGGCAGCGCCAAGCTTTTTGCCAGCTTCGAAAAACGCCTGCGCGGCAACCTCGACCCGCAAGTCTTCTGCGAGGCCAAGCGCCTTGAGCAGCAGGAACGCTACCTGCGCCACAACGAGACGCCATTCAGCCTGGAACCGAACTGCAAGGACGCCCCCGGCGGCCTGCGCGACCTGCAGGTCATCTTCTGGATTGCCAAGGCGGCCGGATATGGGGCCACTTGGGATGAACTTGAAGCGAGCGGCATCATCACGCCGGAAGGCAAAGCCCAGGCCGAGGGTTGCGAGGAATACCTGCGCCATCTGCGTATCCGTTTGCACTTCATGCTCGGCCGGCGCGAGGATCGCCTGCTGTTCGACTACCAGAGCAACCTCGCCGCCAAATACGGCTTCGTTTCCAACGAGGCCAAGCGCGCCTCCGAACAGCTGATGCAGGTGTATTACCGCACCGCCAAGACGGTCACCCTGCTCAACACCATCCTGTTGCAGAACATGGGCGCCGCGCTGGCGCCGGAAAACGAACAGATCCCGCAACCGATCGACGATCACTTCCAGGTCGTCGGCAACCTGCTGGACATCCACGAGGACTGGGTATTCAACTGCAACCCGCACCTGATCTTCGATGCCTTCCTGGTCATGCAGGAAAACCACGAACTGGTCGGCATGACGGCCCGCACGCTACGTGCGCTGTGGCTGGCCCGCGATCTGATCGACGATGATTTCCGGGCCGATCCAATCAACCGGGCGGCCTTCATGAAGCTGCTGCAGAGCGACCGCGGCATCGTCCACGAATTCCGGCGGATGAACCAGCTCGACATCCTGGGCAGCTACCTGCCGAATTTCGGGCGCATCGTCGGCCAGATGCAGCACGACCTGTTCCACGTCTACACCGTCGACCAGCACATCCTGCAAGTGCTGCGCAACCTGCGCCGCTTCTCGATGAGCGAATTTGCCCACGAATATCCGCTGTGCTCGCGCATCCTGGCCGAACTGGATCGGCCCTGGCTGCTCTACGTCGCCGCCCTCTTCCACGACATTGCCAAGGGACGTGGCGGCGACCACTCCGAACTGGGCACCGCGGACGCCCGTGAATTCTGCGTCAATCACGGCCTCTCGGACGAAGACACCGAACTCGTCGTCTGGCTGGTCAAGAATCACCTGATCATGTCGCAGGTCGCCCAGAAAGAAGACCTGACCGACCCCGACGTGATCGCCAATTTCGTCCGTCTGGTCGGCGATACGCGCCACCTGCAGGCGCTCTACCTGCTGACCCACGCCGACATCCGCGGCACCAGCCCGAAGGTGTGGAACCACTGGAAGGGCAAGCTGCTGGCCGATCTCTTTTACGCCACGCTGGACCAGCTCAACCAGGGCGAAGCACCGGCCCCGCATGGCATCATCGCCGAACGCCAAGCCGAAGCGATGCGCCTGCTGCGCTTCTTCGCGCTGTCGGCAACCGTCCACGAACGCCTGTGGAAGCAGCTCGACACCGTCTATTTCCTGCGCCACTCGGCCGATGAAATTGCCTGGCACACGCGTTCGCTGCACTACCGCATCTTCAACAACCAGCCGGTCGTCCGCGCCCGCCCCAACCAGGAAGGCGACGGCCTGCAGGTGATGGTCTACACGCAGGACCAGCCGGACCTCTTCGCCCGCATCGTCGGCTTTTTCGCCCGTTCCGGCTACAGCATCGTCGACGCCAAGATCCACACCACCGCCCACGGTTACGCGCTGGACAGCTTCGTCGTGCTCGATGTCGAGGAGCGCGACAACGACCGCGAAATGGTCGCCTACATCGAGCATGAACTGGAACAGCGCCTGCTGCACCAGATGCCGCCGGATGTCCCCTCCTCCGGCCGCCTGTCGCGGCAGGTCAGGCACTTCCCGATCAAGCCGGAAGTCAGTATCCGCGGCGACGAGAAAGGTACGCACTTCATCCTCTCGCTGCTCGCCGCCGACCGGCCCGGCCTGCTCTACACCGTGGCCAACACGCTGACCGAGCACGGCGCCAACCTGCACACCGCCAAGATCACCACGCTCGGCGAGCGGGCGGAAGACGTTTTCCTGATCAGCGGCGGCGACCTCCGCGACAGCCACAACCGCATCCGGCTCGAAACCGAGCTGATGGAGCGCCTGAAGATCTGATAGGCCGAGGCCTGACCGTAAATGCTACGGTCAGGCCGATATTTTGGCCAAAATCGAAATTTCCGGCGTCAGACCGACATGCCGAGCGGCTGGCAGGCGTCCTGCGAACCGACCAGCTTTTCGATGATCGTCCGGACCCGGCCCATCGCATCCTGCAGCACGTGTTCAAGGCTTTCGAAGTGAATGCCGTTGGCGCTGCTGCCGCGGCCCGCGCCATGGTTGGCAACAACGTTGATCGCTGCATAGGGCAAACCCAGCTCGCGGGCCAGAACGGCTTCCGGCATGCCGGTCATGCCGACCACGTCGGCGCCATCGCGCTCCAGGCGGTTGATCTCGGCGGCCGTTTCGAGGCGCGGTCCCTGGGTGGCGGCATAAACTGCACCTACCTTGACCTCGATGCTCAATTGTTCGCCGGCTTCAAGAATGCGGCGGCGTAATTCGGCATCGTAGGGCTCGGTAAAATCGATGTGATTGACCGGCGTGCCGTTGCCGTCAAAGTAAGTCGATTTACGACCCCAGGTGTAATCGATGATCTGGTGTGGCAAAACGATGTCGCCCGGGTGCAGGTCGCCGCGGATGCTGCCGACCGAAGCCACCGAGATGACGCCGCTGACCTGGTGGTGATGCAGCGCCCACATGTTGGCCCGATAGTTGACCATGTGCGGCGGAATGGTGTGGCCGTAGCCGTGGCGCGGCAGGAAAACTGCCGGCTGGCCGCTGATCTGGCCGAAAACCAGGGCGCCCGAGGCTTCGCCATAAGGTGTGCGGACGACCTCGCGATGCGAGACGTCGAGATTGGACAGGGTCGTCAGACCGCTACCGCCGATGATTGCCAGCATGTTATTTTTTCCTTTCGGCCAGTAGCGAGGCCAGCGTCGGCACCGCGCCCTTGAGCGACGGGTGCATTCTCATCCGGGCCATCTCGGCCCCGTTATCTTCCAGTTTGCGGTACAGCGCGTGGCGCCGTTCGCCGGCAAATGCCAGCCCGGCCAGCGTCTTGCCATTATGGTAGCCGACCAGCGTATCGCGGCCGATATCCTTGGCCTGCCAGGGAATGACCGTGCGATCGACCAAATGCAGATGGCTCACGCTCGGCAAACCGGCCGCCAACTCGGCCACGGCGCGGTGGATCTTTTCGCGATAGGCGACGACCGCCTGCCCGCCATCGGCCTGCACTGCCCCGGTCACTTCGGCCGGCGCGCCCATCAGCCAGCACACGACCGTATCCGGCGCGAAGGCTTCGATCTCGGCGCGCTGCTCGGCCGTCAAGGCCGTGACCTCGGCCTGCAACAGGCTAAGCTCGACCCCGGCCAGGCGCTGCCGCGTAATTTCCAGGCACTCGGGCAAGGAGTCGATGGAGAGCACCGCCAGGCCACGCCTGACCAGCGCCTGGGTGGCGAAACCGACGCCGCAGCCGATTTCCAGCACCCGCCTGCCCGGCACCAGCGACGCCATCCACTCGTAGTCGCCACGCCGGACATAGGCCAGCCCTTCAGCCTCCCAGTAGCCGATGAAGTCGGCAACCGTGGCACCGCTCACGCTTCATCCTTCATCGCATAGACGGCCGGCAGATTGCGCCAGACGCCGCCGGCATCCATGCCGAAGCCGAAAACGAAGCGGTCCGGCACGGTCAGGCCAATGAAATCGGCGGCGATCGGTTTCTGCTTGCCGTTCAGCTTGTCGGCGAAAACCGCCGTCAACACCTCGGCCGCCCCCATCCGGCGCAGGCTTTCCTCGACCGCGGCCAGCGTCACGCCCTCGTCGAGGATGTCGTCGACGACCAGCACCGACCGGCCCTTGACCGAGGTCCACGGCGCCGTCCGCCACGAAATCTTGCCGCCCTGCGTTTCCGGACCGTAGCGCGTCGCGTGCAGGTAATCGAAATCAAGCGGAAACCCGAGCCGGGTCAGCAACTGGCCGCAGAAAACCACGCCGCCGGTCATCACGCAGAGCACCAGCGGATACTTGCCGGCCAGCCGCGCCGAAATCTCCGCCGCCACCTTGTCGACGGCAGCCTGAACGGCGCCCGCATCGTGAATCATGTCGGCGCCGGCCAGCATGGCCTGAGCTTTTTGCAGATCCATTCAGCCTCCCAGCGATTTCAGATAGGCATCGAAAGCCGGCCCGACTTCCGGGTGACGCTGGCCGAAAACGACCGTCGCCTGCAAGTAGCCGAGTTTGGAACCGCAGTCGTAGCGGGTGCCGTCATAACGATAGGCCAGCACCTGTTCTTCGCTAAGCAACGCGGCGATGCCGTCGGTCAGCTGAATTTCGCCGCCGGCCCCCGGCTTGATGTTTTCCAGGTGGTGGAAGATGCGCGGCGTCAGGATGTAGCGGCCGACCACGGCCAGCGTCGACGGCGCGTCCTCGGGCTTCGGCTTCTCGACAATGGCGTTGATCTGCTCGACCCGCTCAGCCACCTTGCGCGCATCGACGATGCCGTAGCTCTTGGTATCGACACGTGGCACATCCTGCACGCCAAGCACCGAGCAGCGGTAGTAATCGTAGGTATCGGTCATCTGCTTCATGACGGCGGTCTCACCGTCGAGCAGGTCGTCAGCGAGGATCACGGCGAAGGGCTCGTCGCCGATCACTGGCTTGGCGCACAACACAGCGTGGCCGAGACCGAGCGCCTCGGCCTGGCGGATGTAGATGCAGTTGATATTCTTCGGGATCATGTTGCGGACAAAATCGAGCAATTCGTTCTTGCCGCGTGCCTCCAGTTCGCTCTCCAGCTCGTAGGCCTTGTCAAAATGATCCTCGATGGCCCGCTTCGAGCGGCCGGTCACGAAGATCATGTCGGTAATGCCGGCAGCCACTGCCTCTTCGACCGCGTACTGGATCAGCGGCTTGTCGACGATGGGCAGCATTTCCTTCGGGCTGGCCTTGGTGGCGGGGAGAAACCTCGTTCCCATGCCGGCCACCGGGAACACAGCTTTACGTACTTTTTTCATCCTTCGACTCCCTTTTCGAGCAACTTCAGCAATTCTGCCTCATCGATCACCGACACGCCCAGTTCCAGCGCTTTTTCCAGCTTGGAACCGGCTTCCTCGCCGGCAACCACGTAATTCGTTTTCTTCGACACCGAGCCGACGACCTTGCCGCCTGCGGCTTCGATCATCGCCTTGGCTTCGTCGCGCTTCAGCGTCGGCAGGGTGCCGGTCAGCACCAGCGTCTTGCCGGCCAGCGGTGCTGCCGGAACCTCCTGCGCGGTCACTACCGGCAGCGCCGCCAGCAGTTCGTCCCGCCGGGTCGCCACCGCTGCCAGCAGCCCACGATTACCGCGAACCTGCAGCCAGTCGCCAAGCGCCGTGATCACCTCGCCGGGAATGCCGGCGCACGACAAGGCGGCAGCGTTGACCCCATGCGAGGCCAGTGTCGCCCCGTCAAGCACAGCAGCTAGTTGCCGGGCGCGCACCGGCGTCAGTCTGGGGACGCCGAGCACGCCGTACAGTTCGCTCCAGGCCAGCCGCTCGGCGAGACCGGGCCGCGGTGCATGCTCGTCGGCCGGCGCAACGCCGATTTCTGGACACAGCAAGTCGTCGACCGCTTGCACATTACGCTCCTCGGCAAAGAAATCGGCGATCGCCGCCGCCACCGTCGCGCCAATATCGGGCAGCACCGCAAGCAGCGGCGCCGGTGCCCGGCGCACCCTGTCGACACTACCCAACCAGTCGGCCAGCGTTTTTGCCGTCGACTCGCCGACGTGGCGGATGCCCAGCGCAAAAAGCAGCCGGGCCAGGCTCGGCCGCCGGCTGGCAGCGATGCCGTCGATCAGGTTCTCGGCCCAGCGCGTCGGCACCTGGCCAGCCTTGACCGTCTCCGGCACGGTCCCGTCGCGCTCGTCGGCGCGCCGCTTCATTTCGAGCAGGTCGTCGAGTTTCAGCCGGTAGAGGTCGGCAACGCCGTGCACGTAGTCGAACTCGACCAGGCGTTCGACGTAGCGCTCGCCCAGGCCCTCGATGTCCATCATCCGCCGCCCGGCGAAATGCAGGATGGCCTGGATGCGCTGGGCGCGACAGGAAAAACCGCCGGAACAGCGGGTCACCGCCTCGCCCGGCTCGCGCACGACGTGGGCGCCGCAGACGGGGCAAGTATCTCGCATTTTGAACGGCTCGGTACCAACAGGCCGATTTTCCTTGACGACACCAACCACCTCAGGAATTACATCGCCAGCACGGCGGACAATCACCGTGTCACCAACCCGGACATCCTTGCGCCGCACTTCATCTTCGTTGTGCAACGTCGCATTGGTCACCGTAACGCCGCCAACAAATTTTGGTTCGAGGCGCGCCACCGGCGTCAGCGCACCAGTACGGCCGACCTGAATGTCGATATCGAGCACTTTGGTCAGCACCTCTTCGGCCGGATATTTGTGCGCTACTGCCCAGCGCGGCTCGCGGCTGACAAATCCTAACTCCTCTTGCAACGCGACAGCATTGACCTTGTAGACCACGCCATCGATATCGAACGGCAAGCCCTCGCGCTGCGCAAGAATGTTCTGGTGAAAAGCGATCAATCCGCCTACACCGTGAACGACCACGCGATGCCCGCAAACCGGCAGGCCAAAGGCGGCTAGCACATCGAGCAATGCTCCATGCGTCTCCGGCCGGATCCAGCCCATAGACTCACCCACCCCATAGGCGTAAAAGGACAAGGGCCGCTCCGCAGCGAGTTTAGGATCGAGTTGGCGGACGCTGCCGGCGGCGCCATTTCGAGGGTTAACCAGCGTCGGTTTGCCGAGCTGGCGCTGGCGGTCGTTATAGCGCTCGAAATCCGGCCGGCTCATATACACCTCGCCTCGGACTTCAAGCAGGGGCGGTACAGCACCAGCAAGACGAAGGGGAATCTGCCGGATGGTCCGAATGTTTTGCGTCACGTCCTCGCCTGTCTCACCATCCCCCCTTGTCGCCGCCTGCGCGAGCACACCGTCTACGTAGCGCAGGCTGATCGCGAGGCCATCGAACTTGAGTTCGGCGGCATACTCAACCGGTGGTGCATCGTCGGGCAAGGCCAGCAGTTTCCGGATGCGCGCATCGAAGGCCTCAGCACCTGTAGGACCGGTATCCGTTTCGGTACGGATCGACAACATCGGGAGCGCATGCCGCACAGGCGAAAAAGCTGAAAGCGGCTTGCCACCAACCCGCTGGGTCGGCGAATCGGCGGTCAGCAGTTCCGGATACTCGGACTCAAGCCCCTGCAGTTCGCGAAACAGCTGATCGTACTCGGCGTCCGGAATGGTCGGCGCGTCGAGGACGTAGTAGGCGTGGTTGTGGCGTTCCAGTTCGGCGCGCAGCCAGGCTGCGCGCTCGACCGCCCCGGCCGGTGCCGCCATCAGGAGAACAGCCGCAGCGCCTGGGGCGATCCAGCGGCGAGACCGAAGCTGGCCATCGTCGCCTGCGGCTTGCCGATGAATTCGCGGCGGATGTGGTCGAGCTGCGACTCGCTCAAGGGCTGGCGGTTGTCATCGACCAGCGCGCCTTGCAGCGTGTCGCCGAAGCGCTTGGCAATCTCGCTCATCTGCATGAAGACACGTTCGCCGTGATCGACGCGCGGCACGTCGAGCAGGAAAGTCAGGCCATGCGTCGTCAGCGTGCGCAGGGCATCGGCCGAGAACGGTGTGCTTTCGTAATTCTGCAGGCTGAACTGGGCACGGCCGTTGTCGTCGTAGCGGGTGAACAAGCCGTCGACACCAAGCACCATGCCGGCCGCTTCGGCCAGGGCGCGAATCTTGGTGCCGGAGAAGGCGCTGGCCCGGCTGACCAGGTTGAGGCCGATTTCGAGGTCGACTGCGGCGCAGAAGCGGTCGATTTCGGCCGCCTGATCGAGGACGCGCGACGGCGGCATGTCGGCCACCGCCATCAACTCATCGGCCAGCGCCTGCATGGCGCTAGTAAAGATGCTCAGATCGCCTTCGGAAACCGGCCCGAGGCGGTTGACCAGTTGCAGGCCGACGCGCAACCGGCGCACGTCGATGTCGCTGTCGTGCTTCAGGCGCTGCCACTCGCGGCTGCGTTCGTTGTAGCCGACCCAATGCACCGGCTTGTTGAGGCGAACCAGGGTGGCACGCTGCGAATGCAGGATCTGGTGCGCCGATATCGGCTCGACCAGTTCCATGGCGACGATGAATTCAAGGCGCGGGTCGAGCAGTTCGGCCGGCACCTCGTCCACCGGGGCTTCCGGCGAGATTTCGTCGGCGCTGGCCGCGACGGCTTGCGGCGGCAACTCGACGGGCGCCGGTTCGGGCGCAGGGGTTTCGATCTCCGGCGCCTCGTACATCTCGAGCTCGGCACTGGCGGGCAGTATGTCGTCGGCCGGCATGGCCGGATGCGGATCGACGAAGACCGGTTCAATGCGCTCTTCGACAACCGGCGCAGCCTCGATCCGGATTTCCGGTTCGCTGCGCTCCACCGGGGCTGCCGCTGGCATGTCCCGGACCGGCGATTCGCCGAGCAGGACGTCTTCGTGATGGGGTTTCAGTACCGCCTGGGCAAGCTTACGCTGACGGAATTCCTGCCACTTGTTGTAGCCGAAGACGCCGACGACTGCCGTCGCGCCCAGGCCGATCAATCCTAATTGAAGCTCGGTCATTTAAGCCGCATCCCTCATCTTCAAGGCTTCTTCGATATCCACTTCCACCACGCGCGAAACGCCGGATTCCTGCATGGTGACGCCGACCAGCTGTTCGGCCATTTCCATCGCGATTTTATTATGGGAAATGAACAGGAACTGCGTTGCACCTGACATTTTCTTGACCATGCTGCAGAAACGCTCGGTATTGCTGTCGTCGAGCGGCGCGTCAACCTCGTCGAGCAGACAGAACGGCGCCGGGTTGAGCTGGAACATGGCGAAGACCAGCGCAATCGCCGTCAGCGCCTTTTCGCCGCCGGACAGCAGATGGATGGTCGAATTCTTCTTGCCCGGCGGCTGGGCGATGACCTGAACGCCGGCATCGAGGATTTCGTCGCCGGTCATCACCAGCTCGGCGCGGCCGCCGCCGAACAGTTCCGGGAACAGCGTGCCAAAATGGCCGTTGACCGTATCGAAGGTGCTTTGCAGCAGCTCGCGCGTTTCGCGGTCGATACGGCGGATGGCGTTTTCCAGCGTTTCCATCGCCTCGTTCAAGTCGGCTGCCTGCATGTCGAGGTAGCCCTTGCGTTCGGTCGCCGTTTCCAGCTCCTGCAATGCCGCCATGTTGACGGCGCCGAGTTCGGCGATGGCGTTGGCCAGGCGGGTGATTTCGCCCTGCAGAGCCGGTGGTCGTGCATTGCCCAACTCGGATTGCAAGGCCACTTCGTCGGCGCCGGCCTCCAGCAGTTGCAGGGCGAACTGCTCGGTATTGAGCGCCGCCGCCTGCTCCTTCAGCTTGAGGTCACCGATCCGCACGCGCAGCGGCTCCAGACCCTGCTCGATGCGCAGGCGCTGCTCCTCGAAGCCGCGCAAGGCGCCGGTCGCCGCCTCCAGCGCATCGCGCTTCTCGGCCAGTATTTTTTCCGCCGTCTGCCGCGCTTCGAGCGCCGCCTGCAGGGCGCCTTCCATGATGTCCGGCGGTGCCGCCTCGACCTGCTCGGCGCATTGCGCCCTATCCTTCTCGATGCGGGTCAGTTCGCGCTGGGCGGTGGCCTGCCGGGCGAAGACGTCCTGCAACTTGCCGTCGGCCTCGCGCAGCGAGAACTGCGCCTCGCGCAGGGCGCGGTCGAGATCGGCATTGCGCTCGCGCTCGGCACGCACGGCGCGCTCGCATTCGTCGAGTCGCGACTGGGCGCCGACGACCAGCACGCGGATGCGGCCCAGACCGTCGCGGATTTCCTCGATCCGCTCGTCGGCCGACATTTCGCGCTCGCGCTCGCCCTCTTCTTCCTCGGCCAGTTCGGCCAGTTGCTCGGCGACGCGTTCCTTCTGTTCCTTGTAGCGCTCGATCGCCTGGGTCAGCTTGAGCACTTCCAGCTGTGCCGCATGCACGCGCTGCTGGCGGTCCGTCACGTATTGACGGATCTCGCTCATTTCTTCCTGCTTGTCGTCGAGTTGCTCGTCGAACATCGCCAGCTGCTCGCGCAGGCCTTCCGCCTGCTCTTCGGCCTGGGCGATGCCTTCGGCCAGCGTTTCGATTTCGCGCTGGCGTTCGAGCAGGCCGTGCTCGCCCTGGTCCGGGGCAAAGAAAGTGACGCTGCTGCGGGTCAGCAGGTCGCCGCCGCGGGTAACCAGCAGGCTGCCATCGGGCAGTTCGCCGCGCTGCGCCAGGCCGTCGGCCAGCGTTTCGGCGGTGCGCACGGCGCCCAGCCAGTCAGCCAGCACGGCGCGGGTCGCCGGGTCGTCGCTGCGCACGCGATCAAATAAGGATTTTGGGCAAAAAATGCCATTGACCGTAGCATTTGCCCCCAGGACCACGGCCAGGCGCGCTTCCGGCCGGTCGTGCAGCCAGGCGTCGAGCTTGGCCGGATCGTCGCAGGCGATGGCGCTGAGCCGTTCACGCAATACCGCCTCGACGGCATCTTCCCAGCCGGCTTCGACGTGGATCTTCTGCCACAGCGGCGGCGCGTTTTCCAGGTTGTGGCGGCGCAGCCATTCCGGCAGCTTGCCGGTCTGCTGGGTGCGCGCCTGCATCTGCTCCAATGCAGCGCGACGGGCCTGGCCAGCGGCCAGTTCGCGCTCGATGCGCTGGACTTCGGCCTGCGCTTCGCGGCGACGGGTTTCCAGCTGCGGCATTTCCTGCTGCAACTGCTGCAAATGATCCTGGTCGCCAGCGAGTTCCTCGCGCAGCATGGCCAGTTCTTCTTCCTTCTCGGCCAGTTCGAGTTCGTCCGGCGCGTCGCCGAAGGTTTCCTCGCGCAGCCGCTCGCGGCGCTGGACGATGGCCTGCAACGCGCGCTGGGCGTGGGCCTTGTGGGTCAGTTCGACTTCCAGCTTCTGCTCGCTGTTGGTCGTCCGCGTGCGCAGGCGCTGCAGCTCTTCCTGCGCCTGGGCGTGGTCTTCCTCGACCTGCGGTGCGATGTTCATCTGCTGGTGCAGGCGCTCTTCGGCTTCCTCGACGCGCAGCCGGGTGATTTCCTGCTGCTCTTCCCACTTCTGGCGATCCTCGGCCAGCGTTTCTGCCGTTTCGCTCCAGTGCTTCAGCTCATCTTCCAGTTGCGTCAGGCGTGCTTCGAGCTGGCTGCGCGATTCGCGGCGATGGCGGATTTCCGCCTCCAGCCGGGCGACTTCGGCATTGGCCGCGTACATCTCGCTCTGCGCGTTGTGCAGCGCGTCGCCGGCAGCAAAGTGGGCCTCGCGGGTTGCCTCGGCCTGGGCTTCGGTTTCGCGCAGCGCGGCGCTCTGCGCTTCCAGTTCGGTGACAGCGCGCTCGACTTCCAGCGACAGGCGCTGGCGCTCGGCCTCGGCCTCGCGCTTTTTGACCAGCCACAGCACCTGCTGGCGCTGGACCAGTTGTTCGTTCAGCGCGTGGTAACGGCGCGCCACTTCGGCCTGGACTTCCAGGCGCTCCATCTGGTTGGCCAGTTCGAGGCGGATGTCCTCGACACGCAGCAGGTTCTCGCGGGTGTCCTCCAGACGACCGTTGGTTTCCTTGCGCCGCTCCTTGTAGCGGGTGACGCCCGCCGCTTCTTCGAGGAAGACGCGCAGGTCGTCCGGGCGTGCCTCGATGATCCGCGAGATCATGCCCTGGCCGATGATGGCGTAGGCGCGCGGCCCGAGACCGGTGCCGAGGAAGAGATCGGTGATGTCCTTGCGGCGGACCTTCAGGTTGTTGATGAAGTAGTCCGACTGGCCCTGCCGGGTCAGCATCCGCTTGACCGACAGTTCGGTGTATTGCGACCACTGGCCGAGCGCCCGGCCCAAGGTGTTCTCGAAAATCAGCTCGACCGAAGCGCGCGACACCGGCTTGCGGTTCGACGAGCCGTTGAAGATGACGTCCATCATCGACTCGCCGCGCAGTTCCGATGCCTTCGATTCGCCCAGCACCCAGCGCACGGCATCCATGATGTTGGATTTGCCGCAGCCATTGGGGCCGACGACGCCGACCAGCTGGCCGGGAACGGCCACCGCGGTGGGATCGACGAAGGACTTGAAGCCGGCGAGTTTGAGCTTGGTAAGACGCATGCCTGATTGCGGCGGGACACATGCCCCTGCCATGATGGGGGCCGTATAATAACATCGACTATTTGATCGCCCTGCCTTCAGGAAGGATAGCCCCGATGCACCCGGATGATCGGTTTCTCGCCCGCGCCATCGAACTGGCGCGCCTTGGCAGCGAAAGCGGCGAAGGCGGCCCGTTCGGCGCTGTCATCGTGCGTGATGGGAAGATCATCGCCGAGGGCTGGAACCGCGTCGTCGCCAGCCAGGACCCGACCGCCCATGCCGAAATCGGCGCCATCCGCGCCGCCTGCACGGGACTAGGCCACTTCCACCTGCACGGCTGCACCCTCTACGCCTCCAGCGAACCCTGTCCGATGTGCCTGTCCGCCGCCTACTGGGCGCGCATCGAACGCATCGTCTTCGCCAACAGCCGGGCCGAAGCGGCGGCCATCGGCTTTTGTGACGACGAGTTGTACAGCGAGCTGAACCGCCACTTTTCGGCGCGCAGCATCGTCATGGAACACCATCCGCTGCCCGGCGCACTGGAGCCGCTGGAACTGTGGGTCGCCAATCCCGGTCGAATCCCCTATTGACCGGCCGGATCTGCCACCATGCCCCTCGCATCCATTCCCCAGCGTGCCGAAACCTTGCAGATCCTGCGCCTGATCAGCGACTACGAGCCGATGCTGATGCTGAGCGGCGACGAGGAAGGCTATGGTTCGCGATGGACGCTGTCCGGCCAGCAGGTACAACCGGCCATCGCCCGCTACCTGATGGAATCCGGCTTCGTCGCCGAGATCGGCAAGACCGAATTCGGCGCCCGAAAACTGACCCTGACCGCCACCGGCAGCGAACTCCGCGAAAAGGGCCTGCGCTGGTGGGCCAGCCTCAATTTCCTGCAGAAGCTGAAGGTCACGCTGTTCGGCTAAGCGCCAGCCGGTACCCGCCGGGCAACGAATTCGACCGGCACATGGGCACTATGGCCGCCACT
This sequence comes from Betaproteobacteria bacterium, assembly GCA_020621865.1. Classification (GTDB taxonomy): domain Bacteria; phylum Pseudomonadota; class Gammaproteobacteria; order Burkholderiales; family Rhodocyclaceae; genus Azonexus. Next base: position 271,622 of record JAHRYW010000003.1, read on the forward strand.
GCTTTCCAGCACGAACTGCAATTCGCCGCCCTTGAGAATGCCACGGTAACGGTGTGTCACCTCACGGCCGGGACCATCGCCCATCACCTCTTGGCTATGGGTGACGAAATCCACGCGCTCGCCTGACAGGCGCCCCTGCTCGATCATCCGCGGCACGCCCAGAAAGCTTGCCGTACCGCGCACCTCGCCGTTGTCCGTACGCAGTTCGAAGCGCTCCGCGTGCTCGGCACCCCAGTCGTATTTGACGCTCGCCTCCCAGCGCCCGGCGAGGCTGGCCGCGACCTCGGCGGAAGCCGGCGCCGGCCCGCGTTCTGACCGATCCGGCCAGTAGGCCTTGAAGCCGATGGCCAGCAAGGCGATCAGCACCAGCCCGGCCGCTACCGCGCGCGACCATCGAAAAGTCGGCGCCCGGCGCCGTGCTGCCAGCATGCAGGGCCGGATCGTCTCGACCAGCCGCGCCACATCGGACGTCCACCCGGCATCGGAAAGAATCAGGGCCTGGCGCCTGGCCAATCCGGTGATAGCCGGCGGCAGGTCCTTCTCGGCCGGCATCGTCGCGCCGCCGACCAGCACCGGCAACACCGCCTTGCCGGATTTAAGACCTGCCTCGATTTCCCGGCGCACGAAGTCACCCGCCTCGTCCAGTCGCCGCCCCCCGTTCCGGCTGGCGCTCAGCCACGCCGGGCCGATCATCACCAGCATCACGTCAACCGAGGCCAATTGCCGCTCCAGGGCCAGGACAAAATCCTCGCCGGGATGAATGTCCTCGATATCGCGAAACACGTTGTCGGCGCCAAACACCGACACCAGCGCATCGGCCAGCCGCCCGGCAAAGCCGGCCTGGTCGTCGCGACGATAACTGATGAATATTCCCGACATCGTGCTACTCCACCCGGGCAGCAAAGCTTGCCGCATACTAAAAATGCTACGGTCACCCCGAAAAACAGGCCAAATTTCAATATTCTGAAACCGCTGTTTTGTTCCGCATGCTTCGAAAAAAATGCCGTTCAGATTATCTTGAACGGCATTTTGGCTAATCCCGAAGCCAGTCTGTCTAACGTCCGATCAACCTGGTCGGCGGCGGCGGATATAGCCGAGACCGGCAACACCCAATCCGAGCAAGGCCAAGGTTCCCGGCTCGGGAACGCCGTTGCCGGGACCGGGTTCAAAATTGGCTCGCAAACCCATCACCCCATTGATCTCATTGTCGCCGTCCTGAATCAACGACCCCGGCCCACCCCAAATGATCGATGCATAACGGAAAGTATCGCTTGTTCCAGTACCAACCGCATAGGTGAAGCCATCCCAAATCAGGGACGTATCGCTGTAGAAGCCCTCCAACCAAACCCTTTCGGTAACAGCCTGGGTCCAGTTGATCATGTCATTGGACAGATAAATCGTCGACTCGATGGCCTCCTGGGGCATGGGGCCGTGATCGATCGTGTTGAAAATGGCTGCTTTGGTGGCCTGAAAACCAAGATCCCAGACCGAATTGCCAATTACGTTATCGACTTGTATCCACAAGTTGTCGATGGAATTGCCGCCCGTCGCAGCATTGCCGGCACAGCACGTATAACCGTACGAATTCGGCGTAAAAAACGAGGTTCCGTAACTTCCGTTGGTATTTGGGTTAAGACCGTTGAACTTGACCATGGAAGCGGCCGAATACCCGCTGGCGTTGAAGTAGCTGTCGTCGAGCATTTGCTTGTCGACGACCTGTTGCCTGTTCGCTGCGGTATCCGATCCGAAATACAACTGGGCAAACGTGCCGACCGTCGCGCCCTGCCAGTTACGTGCATCGTTTGGATCGGTAATCAGTGCGGCGTGTGCCGCCTGGGTTGCCACAAGGGCGGTAACAAGGGCAAAAAGATTCTTGTGCATATTGATCTCCTCCTTGAAAAGGTTGCGTGAACAACCTTGGGCTTAAATAGGAAGCAATCGACATGCCCAGAAAAAATTATCGATTATTCAATAGATTGCAATTTATACAACTCAGCGCTGTAAATTTTTCTGACAGGATAGAGCGCAACGCCGGCCCGAAAAAACCGCCGCCCCAAGAGCACTTGCTAGCGGGCGCGCTGCATCAGAAACATCAGCCGGTTTCCCGCACCGTCCTCGCCGCTGCCGGTAAACGACAGGCAAGTGATCGCCGTCCAGCGTACCGCCATTTCACGCCGGTCGGTGCAGCGAACGATGCCCCTCCCGGTTTCGCCTTCACAACTGCCGGGCGTCGGCGAATTATCTGCCGGCCACATCTGGCCGTCGCACTGCACGGTCCCGTCGCCATTGGCCAACGCGAAACGGCCACCTTCGCCGGCATTCCCCGGATAGCCCTTGCCACGCAATTCCCCCGCCACGTCGCTCAGGCTGCCACGCGCCTGGTAGCCGATGGCACAGGCGGTCAGCCAGATCGGGGCAAAGACAGCCAGCAGGACGACGCGTTTGTTCACAAGGCAGCGAATGCGTTTTCAGGGATAATCCACTTTTTACACCCTTTCGACGTCCGACGTGAATCCGCACCTCGCCCAACTCCAGCCCTACCCCTTCGAAAAGCTGCGCGCCCTGTTTGCCGGCGTGACGCCAAACCCGCAGTTCAAGGAAATCAAGCTCTCCATCGGCGAGCCGCAGCACCCGACGCCTGCCTTCATCATGGAAGCGCTGGCCAACGGATTGAAGGGCCTGGCCAATTACCCGACGACGCAGGGCATTCCAGCGTTGCGCCAAGCCATCGCCAACTGGTGCCAGCGCCGCTACGACCTGGCGCTGAACCCGGAAACCGAGATCCTGCCGGTCAACGGTTCGCGCGAGGCGCTGTTCTCCTTTGCCCAGACCGTCATTGACCCGAGCCGTGGCCACGTTCCCCTGGTCGTCAGCCCCAACCCGTTCTACCAAATTTATGAAGGCGCCGCCTACCTGTCCGGCGCCGAGCCGCGCTTCCTGAACAACCTGCCGGACAACGATTTCGCCTTCGACTACGCCAGCTTGAGCGAGGAGGAATGGGCGCGCGTCCAGCTGTTCTACGTCTGCTCGCCGGGCAACCCGACCGGGAAGGTGCTTTCGCTGGCCGACTGGAAGACGCTGTTCGAGCTGTCCGACAAGTACGGTTTCATCATCGCTTCCGACGAGTGCTATTCGGAAATCTACTTCGACGAGGCCAATCCGCCGATCGGTGGCCTCCAGGCGGCCAGGCTGCTCGGCCGCTCGTTTGATCGGCTGGTCATGTTCTCCAGCCTGTCCAAGCGCTCCAACGTGCCGGGCATGCGCTCCGGTTTCGTCGCCGGCGACGCGACAATCCTGAAAAAATTCCTGCTCTACCGCACCTACCACGGCTGCGCGATGGCGCCCCCGGTGCAGACCGCTTCGGTCGCTGCCTGGAACGACGAGGCGCATGTGCTGGACAACCGCAACCAGTACCGCGAGAAATTCGCCGCCTGCACGCCGCTGATTTCCGAAGTGCTCGGCACCGGCATGCCGGACGCCAGCTTCTACCTGTGGGCCAAGACGCCGGTCGCCGACACCGAGTTCGCCCGTGGCCTGCTCGAACACTATAATGTCGTCGTTCTGCCCGGCAGCTTCCTGGCCCGCGAGGTCAGGGGCGTCAATCCGGGCGCCAATTTCATACGTATTGCGCTGGTCGCCTCGCTGGACGAATGTCTCGAAGCCACCCAACGCATCCGTCAATTCGCACAACAACTGTAAACAGAGAGAACAACCATGACCCATCCGCTGCAAGCCACCATCGAAGACCTCTGGGAACGCCGCACCGAGCTGTCCCCGCAATCCGCCCCGACGACCATCGCCGCCATCGAATCGGTGATCGGCGACCTCGACGCTGGCAAGCTGCGCGTTGCCGAGAAGATCGGCGGCGAATGGTTTACCCACCAGTGGATCAAGAAGGCCGTGCTGCTCTCCTTCCGCGTTCGCGACAACCGCGTGCAGCACTCGGGCGATGTCCGCTTCTTCGACAAGGTCGATACCAAGTTCGAAGGCTGGACCGAAGAGCAGTTCCGCCAGGGCGGCTTCCGCGTCGTGCCGGGCACCATCGCCCGCAAGGGTTCCTTCGTCGCCAAGAACGCCGTGCTGATGCCCTCCTTCGTCAACATCGGCGCCTACGTCGATGAAGGCACCATGGTCGACACCTGGGTCACCGTCGGTTCCTGCGCGCAGATCGGCAAGAACGTGCACCTCTCCGGCGGCGTCGGCATCGGCGGCGTGCTCGAGCCGCTGCAGGCCAACCCGACCATCATCGAAGACAACTGCTTCATCGGCGCCCGTTCGGAAGTCGTCGAAGGCGTCGTCGTCGGTGAAAACTCGGTGATCTCGATGGGCGTCTACATCGGCCAGAGCACCCCGATCTACGACCGCGAAACCGGCGAAGTGACCTACGGCAGGATTCCGGCCGGCTCGGTGGTGATCAGCGGCAACCTGCCCAAGGCCGACGGCAAGTACAGCCTCTATGCTGCTATCATCGTCAAGAAGGTCGACGCACAAACCCGCTCCAAGACCAGCATCAACGAATTGCTGCGCGCCTAAGCCTCACCACTCCACGAAGGTCTCGACATGATCCTCGACAAACTGTTCCAGTTGATGGCCGAAAAGCAGGCCTCGGATATCTTCATATCCGCGGGTGCGCCTATCCACATCAAGATCCAGGGCAATACCATCCCGGTCAACCAGCAGGTCATGCTGCCGGACATGATCGAGAAGATCGCCTACGAACTGATGTCGCCGGACCAGATCAAGACCTTCGAGGCAAGCTGGGAGATGAACCTGTCGTTCGGCGTGCCCAACGTCGGCAATTTCCGGGTCAACATCTTCCGCCAGCGCGGCTCGATCAGCATCGTCATCCGCTTCATCCTGGGCAACATTCCGGCCCTCGACGCGCTCGGCCTGCCGAACATCCTCGGCGAGCTGATCATGGAAAAGCGCGGCCTGATCCTGATCGTCGGCGCCACCGGCTCGGGCAAGTCGACAACCCTGGCCTCGATGCTCGACCACCGCAATGCCAACCGCGCCGGCCATATCCTGACCGTCGAGGACCCGATCGAATTCCTGTTCAAGCACAAGAAGTCCATCGTCAACCAGCGCGAAATCGGCATGGACACGATGGACTGGCAGGCGGCGCTGAAAAACGCCATGCGCCAGGCGCCGGACTGCATCCTGATCGGCGAAATCCGCGACAAGGAGACCATGCAGGCGGCCATCGCCTACTCGCAGACCGGCCACCTCTGTCTGGCCACGCTGCACGCCAACAACTCCTACCATGCGCTGAACCGTATCATCAGCTTCTTCCCGGCCGAGAATCGCCCGGCGCTCTTCCTTGACCTGTCGGTCGCCCTGCGCGCCATCATCTCGCAGCGCCTGGTCAAGAAGCCGGACGGCAAACGCATCCCGACCTGCGAAATCATGCTCAACACCCGCCACATCAGCGAGCTGATCGAGCGCGGCGAAGTCCAGGGCATCAAGGACGCGATGGAACAAACGCTGGCCCCGGGATCGCAGACCTTCGAGCAGGACCTGTTCAACCTCTACAGTGCCGGCACCATCACCATCGACGAAGCGCTGGCCAACGCCGATTCGCCGACCAACCTGTCCTGGCTGATCAACAATTCCGAATTCGGCAACGGCAACGGCAAGGAAGATCGCAAGACCGACGTCGCGCTCGATTTCGACAGCACCAGCGAAGGCGGTGCCTCGTTCAAGGAATTCACCCTCAGCCTGGCCGACCCCGAATAAGAAAACCACCGATGTCCGACCCCACGTTTGAACTGGCCCGGCAGATCATTTCCTGCCATTCCGTGACGCCCGAAGACGGCGGCTGCATGGAAATCATCGCCGAACGCCTGAAGCCGCTCGGCTTCAGCATCGAATACATCAACCGCAACGGCGTCACCAACCTCTGGGCACGGCGCGGCAGCAGTGCACCGCTGTTCGTCTTCGCCGGCCATACCGACGTCGTGCCGACCGGCCCATTGGAAAAATGGACCTCGCCGCCGTTCGCGCCGGAAGTCCGCGACGGCATGCTCTACGGGCGCGGCACCGCCGACATGAAATCCTCGCTCGCCGCCTCGGTAACCGCCGTCGAATCCTTCATCGCGGCCCACCCCAAGCATCCAGGCTCGCTGGCCTTCCTGCTCACCTCCGACGAGGAAGGCGATGCCACCGACGGCACCGTGGCCGTCGTCGAAGCCCTGAAGGCGCGCGGCGAAACCCTCGATTTCTGCATCATCGGCGAACCGACCTCCGTAGACACGCTCGGCGACATGATCAAGAACGGCCGCCGCGGCTCGCTGTCCGGCGTGCTGACAGTCAAGGGCGTCCAGTGCCACATCGCCTACCCGGAAAAGGGCCGCAACCCGATCCACGAAGCTGCCCCGGCGCTGGCCGAACTGGCCGCCACCGAGTGGGACAAAGGCAATGAATACTTCCCGCCGACCACCTGGCAGATTTCCAACATCCACGGCGGCACCGGCGCCACCAACGTCGTGCCGGGCAGCGTCGAAATCAAGTTCAATTTCCGCTTTTCGACAGCGAGCACGCCGGAAGGTCTGCAGCAGCGCCTGTGCGCCATTCTCGACCAGCACAAGCTGGATTACGAGATCAAATGGACGCTCGGCGCCCGCCCCTTCCTGACCGGCCGCGGCCCTCTGGCCGATGCGGCGACGACGGCAATCCGCGAGGTCTGCGGCATCGAAACCGAACTGTCGACCACCGGCGGAACTTCCGACGGCCGTTTCATTGCCGAAATCTGCAAGCAGATGCTGGAAATCGGCCCGTCCAACGCGACCAGCCACAAGATCGACGAATGCATCGCCGTCGATGCCTTCCCGAAGCTTTCAGCCATTTACCGCCGCATCCTCGACCAATTGATGACCGCATGAGCGACTCGACCGCCAAAGCCGAACTGATCACCGTTCGCGACTACATCCGCTACGCGGTCAGCCGCTTCACCGCCGCCCAGCTGTTCTTCGGCCACGGTAGCGACAACGCCTGGGACGAAGCCGTCTACCTGACGCTGCACACCCTCAGCCTGCCGCTCGACCGCCTGGAACCCTTCCTCGACGCCCGCCTGCTGCCGCACGAACGCGAAGCGCTGCTCGATATCTACCGCCGACGCTGCGAGGACCGCCTGCCGGCCGCCTACCTGACCCACGAAGCCTGGCTCGGCGAACACCGCTTCTACGTTGACGACCGCGTCATCGTGCCGCGCTCCTTCATCGCCGAACTGCTCGACGACCAGTTGGCGCCGTGGATCGACGATCCCTGGGCCATCGAATCAGCGCTCGACCTGTGCACCGGCTCCGGCTGCCTGGCCATCCTGACCGCGCTGGCCTTCCCGAATGCCGAGGTAGCGGCCGTCGACCTGTCCAAGGATGCGATCGCCGTCGCCGAGCGCAACGTGGCCGACTACGGCCTCTACGACCGGGTCGAGTTGATCGAGTCCAATGCCTTTAAGAAGCTGGAAGGCCGCAAATTCGACCTGATCATCTCCAACCCGCCCTACGTCAATGCCGAATCGGTCGCCGCGCTGCCGCCGGAATATCTGCACGAACCGGAACTGGCGCTCGGCTCCGGCGATGATGGCCTCGACTTCACCCGCATCATCCTGCGCGAAGCCAAAAAGCACCTGACTGACAACGGCATCCTGGTCGTCGAGATCGGCCACAACCGCGATGCCCTGGAAGCCGCCTACCCGACCCTGCCCTTCACCTGGCTCGACACGGCAGCCGGCGACGAATACGTGTTCCTGCTGCACGCCGCCGATCTGCCCGACTAAGCCCGGATTGAGCAAGCTCTACGAACTGCCCAGCCCGTTCGAAGTCGAAACGGGCACGGTCCTGATGCATGAACCGGCCTGGGCCAGCGAGGGCGAACTGCGCGCCCAGTTGCTCGACGAAAGCTATCCCAAGCCCTTCGTCATCGACGACGGCAAATCGCGCTTCCTGTATTTCAACGTCCGCCTGATGCAGAGCGAGATGTCGCTGAAGGCGCCGCACGACCTGGCCATCCGCTACACCCAGAAGATGATGGCCTTCCTGCTCTTCCAGCCGCGCCCGAAGCGCATCGTGCTGATCGGCCTCGGCGGCGGCTCGCTGATCAAGTTCTGCCATCGCCGGATGCCCGGCACCCATTTGACCGCGATCGAACTCGACCCCGAAGTCATCGCCTTCCGCGACGCCTTCCTGGTACCGCCCGACGACGAGCGCCTGGAGATCCTGCAAGCCGACGGTGCCGAATACATCGCCAACGCCGACAAGGGCATCGACGTGCTGCTGGTCGACGCCTTCGACAAGACCGGCTTCGCGCCCAGCCTGGCCAACCGCGAATTCTTCGACAATGCCTACGCCAAACTGGCCGGCAATGGCGTGCTGGTCATCAATCTGGCCGGCGAAAAGGAAAGCTACGAGGGTCTGATCGGCGAGGCGATGCACGTCTTCGACGACCAGGTCATCGTCATTTCGGTGCCAGACGACGGCAACCACGTGCTCTACGCCTTCAAGGAGCGCTATTTCGAGCCGCGCTGGCGCTGGCTGCACAACTACGCCAAGGAGTTGCGCGCCAAGTTCGGCCTCGATTTCCCGGCCTTTGTGCAGAAGATGGAACGCTCGACCAAACTCGGGTTGGCCCGCCGCGAAGCGATCCGCCGGCGCTGAACATTTTTTGATTTTGGCTTTTTTTCCCGGCCGACCGTAGCATTTGCCGGTGGGCGACTACTTCGTCGCTTCCTCGGCCTGCGCCGCGCGCTGCGCCATCTGCTGATTGGCGACATCAAGCTCACGCTGTACCCGCCCCTTGGTCGCCTGCGCCTGTTCGACTTCCTGCTTCTTGGCGGCCGCCGCGGTCGCTGCCGTACCCGCGGTTTCGATGCCGCAAGCGGCCAAACCGGCCACGGCAAGTACGATCAAGACTGATCTCATCGATTTTCCCTTCAACTCAAAGCTGCCAGAATCGCCGTCAGCAGTCGCCAGCATTTCTCCACCGACGCCACCTCGACCCGCTCGCCCGGCGCATGAGCGCCGCGGATGGTCGGCCCGAACGACACCGTATCCATGCCCGGATACTTGGCCCCGATGATGCCGCATTCGAGCCCGGCATGCACGACCTTGACCGTCGACTCGCTGCCGAAATCCCGTCTATAGACCGCCTGGCACACGGCGAGCAGGGGCGAACCCGGATTCGGCGCCCAGCCCGGGTAGTGCCCGGATTTTTCCACGATGCTGGCACTCAGCGCCCACAGACTACAAATTTCGTCGGCCAGCGCCAGGCCGCCGCTGTCGAGCAGCGAACGCACCATGAAGTTGCACGTTCCCCCATTCGGGTGCAGATCGACCATGCCCAGATTGTTCGAAGTCTCGACCACCCCGGGCAGTTGCCGGCTCATCCGCCGCACGCCATGCGGTGCCGCATGCAGCGAATCCAGCCAGATGCGCTGTTCGGCCGGCGACAACAGCGCCTCGGCCTCGCCGGCCGCGACGCTCAGGCTCAACCCCTCATCGATGCCGCGCAATTCAGCCAGCAAGCAGATTTCAATATCAGCCAGCGTCACGGCCAGCTGCTCTGCTGCCCCGGGCGGCAGGGCAATCACCGCCGCCGCCTCGCGCGGCAGGGCATTGCGTGCCGTTCCACCAGTCAATTCGGCCAGGCGGAACGGGAATTTTCCGGCCAGTTCGCACAGCACGCGAACCAGCAACTTGATCGCATTGCCCCGCTCCTCATGGATATCGACCCCCGAATGCCCGCCGCGCAAGCCGCGCAAGGTGATACGCCAGACTTCATGGCCGGCCGGGACAGGCTCGGCAACGCCGCTCCGTTCAACATTGACATCCAGCCCGCCAGCGCAGCCCAGATAGAACTCGCCCCACTCCTCGGTATCCAGATTCAGCATCAGGCGCCCCTGCAGGATGCCCGGGGCCACGCCGCGCGCCCCGCCCATGCCGGCCTCCTCGTCGACTGTCAGCAGCGCCTCCAGCGGACCATGCTCAAGCGTTTCGTCCTCCAGCACTGCGAGAATCAGCGCCACGCCGATCCCGTTGTCGGCGCCCAGCGTCGTCTGGTCGCAGACCAGCCAACCGTCGCGCCATTCGGGGACGATAGGGTCGCGCGAAAAATCGTGGGTGCTGTCGCCATTCTTCTGGCAAACCATGTCCAGGTGCGCCTGCAGGACGACGCCCGGCGCCTGCTCGCGGCCGGCCGTCGCCGGCTTGCGGATAATCAGATTCCCGGCGGCATCGACCGAAGCGTTCAAGCCACGCCCCGTAGCCCACTGCAGCAGGCGGTCGCGCAGGCCGGCCTCATGCTTGGAAGCCCTGGGCTCGGCGCACAGCGTCGCGAAATGCGCCCAGACGGAGGCCGGTTGTAGGCCGGAAAAAACGGAATCGATCATCTGTCGCCAGCTCCAAAGTGAAAACCCCCGCAGACCTTGCGGTGTGCGGGGGTTAAATTCTG